>NZ_PGES01000001.1:0-1237880 GCF_002797895.1 Janthinobacterium sp. 67
GCTGGAAGCTGGGCGACAGCAACTTCCCCATCAACCCCGTGATGACGGTGAAGAACAACACGGCCACGACCTTGCCGGGCGGTACCGTGGTGGAGTTCGACTATCCCGTCTCGGCGCCATCGGACATGAGCGACCAGTCCGGCTTCGGCTTGACGGTCATCAATGCCGGCTACACGGGGCCGAACAATATCGGCGGCTTCACGAAGAACTACAACCGGGCCCGCTTTGCGATTCCCTCCTGGCAATCGCTGGCGCCGGGCGGCTCCGTCGCGCTGACCCTGAACTACCGCTTGCCGATCTCGGGACCGGCCAACTACACGGTCACCGTGGGCGGCACCAGATACGCGCTGACGCAGGAGTATCCGGAACTGCCGGTGGCATTGCCGTAAGTTGAATCCGGCAGTGTAAACAGAGAAGGGCGGAACCGAGGTTCCGCCCTTTTTTCGGGGTCAGACCCAACGAGTCTGACCCCAGCCTTTGCTTCCGGGTTGTTTCAGCTTAAAACCAGGTTTCCACCTGGAAACCATAGGAAGTACCGCTGGTATTGTTGTTGTAGATCGGGCCGCCGTTGTTCGACGCATTGACCGAGGCGGTCGCCGCATCGTTCCACTTGCCGTACGTCACGAAAGCGCGCAGTTCAGGACGCGACCACAGGCCAGGACCGGCCGAGATCGTCGGGGCGATGGTCAGCTTGGTCAGGCGCTTGGCCGGCAGGCCGCCCGCTTGCGTCACGCGGTCCGTGCCCAGTTCGCCCACCAGCTTGAAGTTGTTGGTGAACGCGTACACGGGACGCACGCCGACCGAGGTCCAGGTCGAGGAACCGGTGGCGTTCGACTCGTCTTTTTGCCACAGGGCGACGAATTCCATGCCGAAGTTGGCCATCGGCTGGATCGCCATGTCATTGAAGATGCGCGTGCGTTTCACGTCCGAACCGAAATTGGTGTCGCCCGAAGCGCCGAACTGCGCGCCCTTGCCCGTGCCGGGACCGACGCCATACTGCACGCCGAAGGTATTGCCGCCGCCGAAGACTTTCGCCTGGCGGTGGAATGCCGACAACTGCCAGCCGTTATGCTTTTGGCCGAAAGCGTCGTTGTCCTTGCCTTCGCCGATGATGTAGGTCGCGGCCAGGTCCAGGGTACCGTTTTCATTGACGGGAATCTCGCCGTAGATGAAGTTCTGGCGCACGGCGGACTTGGTGCTGACGACGCCGCTCTTCGACACGGTGTTGATGTCGTTGTCCTTGAAGAAGGCGTACGAGAATTTACCCGGGCCCGCAGGAATGCGGTCCAGACCGGCACCCGTGCCGTTCATGTTGATGTATTGCAAGTCCAGCATGTGGATGTCAGGACGGTAGTAGAAACGCTTGCCGATCCAGGCCGTGCCGCCGTTCAGGAAGTCGAGTCCCTGCGCTTCGACATAGGCTTTGACGATGCCCAGCTTGTTGTCGCCGAAATCGGAGTTGGGCGCGTAAGCGTTGACCCAGACCGTGGCCAGGTAGTTCACGCCGCCGGAATTGGCGATCGACTTGGTGTAGCCGAATTCCGTGTAGGCATCGCACTCATTGCCCAGACGATATTTCATGGTATTGCCGCCCAGGCCGAAGCAGCCTTGCGAACCGCCGTCGCCCGAGGTATTGCTGCCGGCGCCAGCGCGCAGGTAGCCGTGGAAGCCTTCGGAGTCGGATGGGTACATGGGGTCGGCCATGGCGGAAGCGCTGGCGATGGCCAGGAGCAGGGCAGGTAAAGTTTTCAATGCAGTGCGATTCATGCGGTCTCCAGAAGAATGTTGGTGGCAGCGGTGACGCCCCGGAAGGTGGCCACCGCACACGGTCTAATGCCGAAAACCAAGTCTAGCAGCGCTTTTTTAACCACCCTGATACAAAACGCGCAAGTACTGATACTTTCTTTCAGAGTGTTGTTTTTGCCACATATCGATACTCTTGCGCATGGTGGGCTTGCAAAAGAGTATCGAATTGCGGTTTTGGAGTATCAGAAAGTATCAAAGGCCGGTGCTACATTGTGGTCGCGGTGCCAAGTAATCGGGCATCGCCAACGACAAAAAACACTGGAGACACACAATGAAACGTTCCGCCATTGCCGCGCTGTGCGCCGGCGCTTTCTGCTTCGCTACGTCCGCTTTCGCCGCCACCGACCTGGTCATCGCCACCGTCAACAACGGCCACATGATCGAAATGCAAAAGCTCGGCAAGTTCTTCGAACAAGCCAATCCCGACATCAAGCTCAAGTGGGTGACCCTGGAAGAGGGCGTCTTGCGCCAGCGCATGACCACCGATATCGCCACCAAGGGCGGCCAGTTCGACGTGATGACCATCGGCCTGTATGAAACGCCCATCTGGGGCAAGAAAAACTGGCTGATCCCCATCAAGCCGGACGCCAAGTACGATATCGACGACTTGCTGCCCGCCATCCGCGAAGGCCTGTCCGGCGACGGCAAGCTGTACGCGTCGCCGTTCTATGGCGAAAGCTCGATGATCATGTACCGCAGCGACCTCGTCAAAAAAGCGGGCATGATGATCGACGACCGTCCAAGCTGGAACCAGCTGCGCGACGTGGCCGCCAAGATCCACGATCCGGCCAATGGCGTGTACGGCATCTGCCTGCGCGGCAAGCCGGGCTGGGGCGACAACATGGCCCTGATCACCACCATGGCCAATTCCTACGGCGGCCAGCTGTTCGACATGCAATGGAAGCCGCAATTTACCAGCAAGCCGTGGAAGGACGCGGTCAACATGTACGTCGACCTGATGAAGAAATACGGTCCGCCGGGCGCGGCCGCCAACAGCTTCAATGAAAACCTGGCGCTGTTCAACCAGGGCAAGTGCGGCATCTGGATCGACGCGACGATTGCCGCGTCCTTCATCACGGACCCCAAGCAAAGCAAGGTGGCCGACAAGGTGGCGTTTGCCCAGTCGCCCGTGGGCGTGACGGAGCGGGGCGCCAACTGGCTGTGGATCTGGTCGCTGGCGATACCATCGAGTTCCAGGCACCCGAACGAGGCGCAGCGCTTCATCAACTGGGCCACGTCGCCCGATTACGTGAAACTGGTAGCCAAGGAAACGAGCTGGGCCAACGTGCCGACGGGTACGCGCAAGTCGACGTATGCGAGCCCCGAGTTCCAGAAAGTGGCGAAATTTGCGGCCGCCGAAGGCAAGGCCCTGGCCACCACGCGCGCCGTGCAAAGCACCTTGCCGCCATCGCCGTACGTGGGCGTGCAGTTCGCATCGATTCCCGAATTCCAGGTGATCGGCGTGGCGGCCGGCCAGCAGATGGCGGCAGCATTGCTGGGCAAGGTGACGGTGGACCAGGCGCTGGAGTTGTCGCAGCAGACGGCGGAAAGAGAAATGCGCAAAGGTGGGTACTACAAGTAGGCCTGTTGCATTGTTTGCGTACCCCAACGGCGTAATCTGGGGTCGGACCATGAGGGTCCGACCCCGGCACTTTAGCTTTGCGGGTTATCGGTTCACCTGCCCCAAGAGAACACTATGAAACGCATTATCCCCCGGACTTTGCTGACGCCGGCCGTGGTCGCCGTCTCCGTCATTTCCGTGATCCCGCTGCTGATCACCCTGTATTACGCATTCGTGCGCTATTCCATGCTCGATCCGAGCGGCCATCCTTTCCATGGCCTGGCCAATTTCCACTTCTTCTTTACCGATGCCTCTTTCCTGCCGGCCCTGCAGAACACGTTTACCCTGCTGTTTTCCGTGATGCTGGTCACGGTGGTGCTGGGTACGGCGCTGGGCTTGCTGATCAATGAAGCGTTCCCGGGGCGCGCCGTCGTGCGCGTGCTCCTGATTTCGCCGTTTCTCGTCATGCCGGCCGTGAATGCCCTGATGTGGAAGAACATGCTGCTCAACCCGATCTACGGCCTGTTCGCGCAGATCAGCATCTTCTTTGGCGCCACGCCCGTCGACTGGCTGTCGGCCCACCCTTTGTTTTCCATCATCATGATGGTCTCGTGGCAATGGCTGCCGTTTGCCTGCCTGATCTTCATGACGGCCCTGCAATCGATGGACCGCGAGCAGCTGGAAGCGGCGCGCATGGATGGCGCGACCTATCTGCAGCAGTTGCGCTACCTCTATATTCCCCACCTGGGCCGTGCCGTCTCGGTGGTGCTGATGATCGAGATGATCTTTTTGCTGTCGATCTTCGCGGAAATCTTTACGACGACGGGCGGCGGTCCCGGCTTTGACACGACCACCATCACCTTCATGATCTACCAGCAGGCACTGCTGTCGTACGACGTGGGAGCGGCCTCGGCCGGCGCCCTGTTCGCCGTGCTCATCGCCAACATCGCCGCCTTCTTCCTGATGCGCGTCATCGGCAAGAATCTGTCGAAATAAGGAGACCATCATGCATGGCAAATTCAATCTGTATGGCCGCACGGCCGCCGCCTGGCTGTGCGCGCTGCTGCTGTTCTTCCCCATCTTCTGGCTGGGCCTGATGGCCTTCAAGACGGAAGGGCAAGCCATTTCCACGCCGCCGCTGCTGTTCTTCACGCCGACCCTGGACAGCTTCCGCGAAGTGCTGGCGCGCGACAATTACTTCGGCTACGCGTGGAACTCGCTGTTTACCAGCGTGCTGTCGACGGCCATTGGCCTCTTGATCGCCATTCCGGCCGCGTATTCGATGGCGTTTTTCCCGACGGGCGGCACCATCGGCCTGTTGAAGTTCATGCTCAGCTCGCGCTACATGCCCGGCGTGGGCGCCCTGATGCCGATCTATATCTGCTACCAGTACTTCGGCCTGCTCGACACCCGCATCGGCCTGACCATCATGTTCATGCTGATGAATCTGCCCATCATGATCTGGCTGCTGTACACGAGCATGAAGGAGCTGCCGCGCGAAATCCTCGAGGCCTCGCGCATGGATGGCGCCACCGTGTGGGACGAATTCCGCCACGTCGTGCTGCCCCTGTCCGTGGGCGGCATCGCCTCCACGGCGCTGGTCTGCATGGTGTGGTCGTGGAATGAATCGTTCTGGTCGCTGAACCTGGGCGCGTCCAACGCGGGCACCCTGGCCTGGCTCATCGCCTCGTATTCCAGTCCGGAAGGCTTGTTCTGGGCCAAATTATCGGCCGCGTCGCTGATGGCGATTGCGCCCATCATGGCGCTGGGCTGGTTCTGCCAGAAGCAACTCGTGCAGGGCATGACTTTCGGCGCAGTCAAATAAACTACAGAATAGAGACACACATCATGGCTTACCTTCAACTGAGCAATATCGAAAAATTCTTTGGCGAGCACCGCGCCATCAAGGGCATCGACCTGGAAATCCGGCAGGGCGAGTTCGTCGTCTTCGTCGGACCGTCCGGCTGCGGCAAGTCCACCTTGCTGCGCCTGATCGCGGGCCTCGAGCCGATCGACGGCGGCAAGCTGTCGCTCGACGGGCGCGACATCACGGCCCTGCCATCGTCCAAGCGCGACCTGGCGATGGTGTTCCAGTCGTATGCGCTGTACCCGCACATGACGGTGTTCCAGAACATGTCGTTCGCGCTGAAACTGGCCGGCGTCGATCCCGCCATCATCCGCGAGAAGGTCGACAAGGCGGCCGCCATCCTCGACCTGGGGAAATACCTGGAGCGCACGCCGAAGGAGCTGTCGGGCGGCCAGCGCCAGCGGGTGGCCATCGGCCGCGCCATCGTGCGCGACCCGAAGGTGTTCCTGTTCGACGAACCGCTGTCGAACCTGGACGCGGCACTGCGCGTGCAGACGCGCATCGAGATCGCCAAGCTGCACCGCGAACTGGGCGCCACCACGATCTACGTCACGCATGACCAGGTGGAAGCGATGACCCTGGCCGACAGGGTCGTCGTGCTGCGCGACGGGCAGATCGAGCAGCATGGCTCGCCCCTGGAACTGTATGACCGTCCCGCCAACCGCTTTGTCGCGCAATTCATCGGCACGCCCAGCATGAACGTGGTGCCGGCCGACGCGGCGCCGCAGCTGCTGGCGCAGGCGGGCAGCGCGGCGCAGGCGGACGGCTTTGTCGGCATCCGCCCCGAACATGTGCACCTGGGCGCGGCGCAGCCGGGCAGCGTGCCCGTCACCGTCGACCTGGTGGAATCCTTGGGCGTGGAAACCCTGACCTATGTGCGCTTGCCGAACAATGTGCAGGTGGTCTCGCGCGGCGCCGAGCGCAGCAGCCTGCAGCCGGGCCAGCAGACGCATTTGACGTTCGAGCCGGGCTTCGTCCATTATTTTGACCGCGCCGGCAAGACCTATGCCGCCGCCAAGGGAGTTTGAAATGAGCGCCATTGAACTGAAACAGGCCAACCTGGCCAAGCTGCCGGCCACCGTGACCGTGCCCGCGTACGTGCGCGAGACACTCGTGCCCAGCATCGTGCATATCGGCGTGGGCGGCTTTTTCCGCGCCCACCAGGCCGTCTACCTCGACGATTTGCTGGCCTTGCCCGGTAACGCGGAATGGGGATACTGCGGCGTGGGCTTGCTGGCGATTGATGCGGCCATGCGCGACGCCATGCGGGCGCAGGATGGCTTGTACACGGTGGTCGAGCGCAGCGCGGCGGGCGACTCTGCGCGCATCATCGGCTGCGTGGGCGACTACCTGTATGCGCCCGACGACCCGCAAGCCGTGCTGGAAAAGCTGGCCGATCCTGGCACGCGCATCGTCGCGCTGACCATCACCGAGGGCGGCTATTATGTGAACCAGGGCACGGGCGAATTTGACGCGCAACACCCCGACATCGTGCATGAACTGGCGCACCCGCAGGCGCCGCGCTGCTCGTTCGGCTACCTGGCCGCCGCGCTGGCCCTGCGCCGCGAGCGGGGCCTGGCGCCGTTTACCATCATGTCCTGCGATAACCTGCAAAACAATGGCGATGTGACGCGCAAGATGCTGCTGGCCTTTGTGGCCCTGCGCGACCTTGAGCTGGCGCGCTGGCTGGCCACCGATGGCAGCTTCCCCAACAGCATGGTCGACCGCATCACGCCGGCCACCACCGACGAACACCGGGCGCTCGTGCGCGACAGCTTCGGCATCATCGACGCCTGGCCCGTCGTGTGCGAGCCGTTCCGCCAATGGGTCATCGAAGACGCATTCCCGCAGGGCCGGCCGGCCTGGGAAAAGGTGGGCGCGCAGATGACGCACGACGTGCTGCCGTATGAAAAGATGAAGCTGCGCCTGCTGAACGCCAGCCACCAGGCCCTGTGCTACATCGGCATGCAGCTCGGTTACACGTTCGCGCACGAAGCGATGAACGATCCTGGCATCCGCGCGCTCGTGCGGCGCATGATGGATGACGAGGTGACGCCGCTGCTGGACGAAGTGGAAGGCATAGCCCTGGACAGCTATAAAGATACCCTGATCGAGCGCTTCTCCAATCCGGCCGTGCGCGACCAGCTGGCGCGCATCGGCACGGAGGGTTCCGCGCGCATTCCGAAATTCGTGCTGCCGTCCGTGCGCGAAGCGCTGGCCCAAGGTGGCGCCATCAAGCTGCTGGCCTTTACCGTGGCGTGCTGGTTCCGCTACCTGGAAGGCCACGACGAAGCTGGGCGCGAACTGCCTTTGAGCGACCCGTACGCGGCGCGCCTGCGCGCGCTGGCGCTGCAGGGCGGGGCGGATGCCACGACGCTGCTGTCCCTGCGCGAGCTGTTTGGCGACCTCTCCGACGCACCTGCATTCACGCAGGCGGTGGGCGAGGCGCTGGCCAGCCTGTATGGGCTGGGCGCGCGGGCGGCGCTGGAACAGATCGTCGCTTGAGGGGGAGGGCGGACCATGCCACGCAAAGCCGATGCTTGCCTGCCGCAGATGGAACTGGAACAGCAGCGCGACGCCATGCCCGGCTTCGAGCCGAAAGGCAGTTTCGGCTTCATCCGCTACCTCGAGCACGGCTTTCCGAATGCGCTGGTGCGCTGGCAGGCCGCTGCTGGCGCAGACCAGCGACTACCAGCTGCTGTCGACGGTGCCCATGCAGTCGAGCGACGACGACGCGGCGCTGGCGCGCATCAGTTCGGCCATCAACTTCATCGTGCATAATTACAGCAGCCAGTTCTCGCTGAAGCAGCTGGCCGAGCAGGTGGACATGCCCGAGCGGACGTTTTCGCGCTTCTTTCGCCAGGCCACGGACAACAGCTTCACGGACTTCGTCAACCGCCTGCGCATCAACAAGGCTTGCCAGCTGCTGATGGAGACGCAGCGTTACGTCAGCAACATCTGCTACGAGGCGGGATTCAATAACGTGGCCAATTTCAACCGGCGCTTCCTGGAATTGACGGGCATGACGCCGAAGGAATTTCGCCAGCAGGCGCTGGGCCGCTTTGGCGAGTGACGCTTTTTGAGGTACATTGGATGGCACAGGCGGGGACAGCCTGGGAGAGACGAGCATGGAATACCGATGGCAGAAGGACGGCGAGCGCAAGGCGCCCGAACTGGAACGCGAAAGCTACGACGGCATCATCAATTACCTGGAACATGGCTATCCCAGCTCGCGCGTGCGCTGGCACTGCCATGAAGAGTACGAGCTGCACCTGATCGTCGCCACCAGCGGGCGCTTGTTCGTGGGCGACTATATCGGCGAGTTCTCGCCGGGCCACCTGGTGCTGACGGGGCCGCGCCTGCCGCACAACTGGATATCCAACGTCATGCCGGAAGGGGGCGTGGCCCTGCGCGACATGATCGTGCAATTCGCCCACGCGCCGCTGGCCGGCGCCGCGCGCGTGATCCCCGAATTGCGCGAGCTGCTGCCGCTGCTCGAACGCTCCAGCTATGGCGTGGAGTTTTTCGACATGGGCTACGAGGCCGAGCAGCACCTGGCGCGCATCCGCGCCACGCACGGCGCCGAGCGCTTCGCCGAATTCGTGCAATTAATGAGCAAGCTGGCGCGCACGGCCAATTACCGGCTGCTGTCGAGCGCCTCACTGCGTTCCTACGACGATGACGCCACCCTGGCCAAGGTCAATGCCGTCCTCAACTACATCACGGATAATTACCGCGAGCCGATTTCGGCGGAAATGCTGGCCGAGCAGGTGGGCATGTCGCTGAGTAAATTCTCGCGCTTCTTCCGCAAGGCGACGGGCAACAGCTTCACGGATTTCATGAACCGCCTGCGCATCAACAAGGCTTGCCAGCTGCTGATGGATACGGATCAATATGTATCGAATGTCTGCTACGACGTGGGTTTCCAGAACGTGGCCAATTTCAACCGGCGCTTTTTGCAGGTGAAGGGCGTCACGCCGAAGGAATTCCGGCGCCAGGCCGATGGACGCTTTGGCGGCATCGGCGGGCCTGTTGCGGATACGCCACCGCCGTGATGCCTGTCATGGGCTTGTCACTTTGAACAGTTATCCTCCACGGCTTCAATCCCACCCTAGCCGAGGAATGCATGAAGACTGCCGTAACGTCCACCCCGAAACTGACCCTGCTGGCCATCGCCGCCGGCCTGGCCCTGGCCGCCTGTGGCGGCAGCGACAGCCACAATGAGCCGGCCAAGCCCGTGGCGCAGACGGGCGTGTTCCTCGACGGCGCGGTGGAAGGACTCGATTACGTGGCCGGCAGCGCGGCCAAGGCCAGCACCAATGCCAAGGGCGAATTCATTTGCAACCCGGGCGACACGGTCGCCTTCAGCGTGGGCGGCCTGGCCCTGGGCTCGGCCCCGTGCGGCCCCGTCGTCACGCCGCTGGCGCTGGCCGCCAGCACCAACGTGGCGGACGACAAGGTCGTCAACCGCCTGCTGGCGCTGCAATTGCTGGACGAGGACAGCGATCCGTCGAACGGCATCAAGCTGACGGCGGAAGTGAAGGCCGCGCTGGCCGGCAAGACGCTCGATTTCGCCACCGCACCGGCCGTCTTCAACGCGGCCCTGTCCGCGCATCTGGCGGCCGTGGGCGCGAAATTCGCCGGCCGCACGGTCGATGCGGAGCGCCGCGCCCTCGTGCGCGAGCATTTTGAAGACACCCTGGCCTCGAAAGCGGGCGCGCCCGTCAACGAGGCACTGACGCAAGCCAATCCGGTCGGCGAAGTGAAAGTGACCGTGACGCGCTACCAGATCCAGGCGGACAGCAAGTTCTACGTGCCGTACGAAGGCGCCAACGCCAAGATCAAGGGCGAATTCCCGAACGGCTTTTTGCCATCGTACGGTTCGGGCCTGGCCTACAAGGGCAAGAATGCCAACGGCGACCTGGAATTCTATGGCTTGACGGACCGCGGCCCGAACGGCGACGGCCCATTGCTCCCCGATCCATCGGGCAAGGGTACGATCGGCAGCAAGATCTTCCCGTCGCCGAGCTTCACGCCTTCGTTCGGCGTGCTCACGGTGGGCAAGAACGGCGCCGTGTTGACATCGAGCACGCCGATCAAGGTATCGGCTACCGTCAACAGTTCGGGCTTGCCCGTGCCCGTGGGCGCCGTCGGCAATTCGGCCGAGATTCCCGTCATGGATGCGATGAAGTTCGACGCAAGCGGCAAGGCCGTCTTCAACGCGGGCGGTCTCGATTCGGAAGCCATCGTCGTCGATGCCAAGCGCAATGCGCTGTGGGTGTCCGACGAATACGGTCCGTTCATCGTCAAGATCGATGCGGCCACGGGCATCATCCAGGCCAAGTACGAGCCGGGCAAGGGCTTGCCGGCGCTCTTCGCCAAGCGCCGCGCGAACCGCGGCATGGAAGGCATGACCCTGGACACGAGCAACGACAAGCTGTACGCTTTCCTGCAAAGCCCCCTGTCCGACGGCACGGCGCCGTATTCGGTGACGAAGAAGAATGAACAGGTCGAGCGCTTCGCCCGCTTCACGCGCTGGATCGAATTCGATCCGACGACGGGCACCAGCGGCAAGATGTTTGCGTACCCGCTCAATGCGGCCGACTACCAGGATGGCCGCACGGGCAACGCCAAGCTGGGCGACATGGTGGCGCTGGGCGGCGGCAAGTTCCTCGTCATCGAGCAGGGCGCCGCGCCGTCGGGCAAGGTGTTCAACAAACTGATGCTGGTCGAACTGAAGGGCGCCACCGATATTTCGGCCGCCGCCTTCAACGCGACGACGTCGGACCTGGAAAAAAGCAGCATGGGCGGCGCGGCCGTCAATGGCGCCGACTGGGCCGCCGTCACGCCGCTGAAGAAAACCCTGCTGCTGGACTTGAACGCCATCGGATGGGCGGCGGAAAAAGCGGAAGGCCTGACCCTGATCGACGACTCGACCATCGCGCTGGCCAACGACAATGACTTCGGCCTGAAAACCAAGGTCTTTGACGCGAATGGCGTGGAAGTCGATGGCGCCGACGTGACCAAGTGCACGGTCGACGCCAACGGCACCATCGTCACGAGCAGCACCGCCGGCTGCAACGCCGCCAACACCATCCGCGTGGCGCGCGGCGACGACCGCGAACGTCCAAGCCGCTTGTGGATCGTGAAGTTTGCCAAGGCGCTCAATACGTATTGATGTGCTGCTGTGTCGGATTACGCGGCGCTGCGCGCCGCTAATCCGACCTACATGAAAAAGCCGCGCGGTGCAGAAATGCGCCGCGCGGCTTTTTATCGTGAAAGTGGACGGTAGGTCGGATTAGGCCGAAGGCCGTAATCCGACATGTATCCGTTTACTTCTTCGTGTAGGTATTCAACCAACCCAAAACGGTGTGATGCCACAGCAGCGAATTGGCCGGCTTCAGCACCCAGTGGTTCTCGTCCGGGAAGACCAGCAGCTTGCTCGGGATGCCCTGGCGCTGCAGCGCCGTGAAGGTGCCCAGGCCTTGTGCTGTGGGGATGCGGAAATCGAGGTCGCCCTGGACCACCAGCATCGGCGTCTTCCAGTTTTTCACGTAGTTCACGGGGTTGAACTGCTCGTGCTTGGCCGGCGCGTCGTAGTAGGTGCCGCCATTTTCCCATTCCGTGAACCACAGTTCTTCCGTCGCGTAAGCCATGCCGCGGTTGTCGAACACGCCGTCGTGGTTGACCAGGCATTTGAAGCCGTCCGGCCAGTTACCGGCGATCCAGTTCATCATGTAGCCGCCGTACGACGCGCCCAGCGCGCAGCTGCGCTCGCGGTCCAGCCACGGGAATTTCTTGGTGGCCGCTTCCAGGCCCTTCTGCAAGTCGACCAGTGGCTTGCCGCCCCAGTCGCCGCTGATGGAGTCCGTGAACTTCTGGCCATAGCCGGTCGAGCCGTGGAAGTCGATGAAGACGGTGGCGTAGCCGGCGCCCGCATACACTTGCGGATTCCAGCGGTAGCTCCAGCTGTTGCCGAAGCTGCCTTGCGGGCCGCCGTGGACCAAAAAGGCGATTGGATATTTTTCGCCGGCCTTGGCATTCCACGGCTTCATGACGTGGCCGTAGACGGTTTCGCCATTCGCGCCGGCGAACGAGAACTGTTCATATTCGCCGAAGCGCACGTCGGCCAGGGCTGCCGCATTCTGTTTCGTCAGCTGCACCATCGGTGCATTTTCCGACTTCGCGTCGAGTTTGCGCGTGTACAGCTGCGCGCCCGAAGCCAGGTTGGCTTGCGCCAGCACGATGGTGTTGCCGCGCACGTCGAAGTCGCCCACGGCGCCCTTGCCCGTCAGCGCAGCGACCTTGCCGCTGGCCGCGTCGATGTGGAACAGACGATGCTGGCCCACGTCATCGGCGGTGACGAGGAAGGCCTTGCCATCCGGCGTCCAGCGGAAGTCGGCCACGGAACGGTCCCAGTCGTCGGCCACGGTGCGTTTCTTGCCCGTGGCGACATCCATCAGCACCAGGTGAAAACGGTCCGCTTCGAAGCCCGGCTTGGTCATGGCGACATAGGCCAGGGTACGGCCATCGGGCGAGTAGGTGGCTTTCGCGTCCCAGGCCGGATTGTCGGCCGTGAGGTTGCGCGGCGCCTGGCCGCCGGTGGCGGGAATCGTGTAGACGTCGAAGTTGGTTGACCACGATTCCGTGCGGCCGGCCACGCGCACGGAGAAGGCCACGGTCTTGCCGTCCGGGCTGAAGTGGTATTCGCCGTTGTCGCCGAACGGTTTCGATGGCGCGTCGCCGTCGAGGGTGCCGCTCAGGCTGACGGGCGCGGCGCTGACCTTGCCGGTGGCATCGATCGGCGCCGAGTACAGCGCGTTGCGGCGGCCGTCGGCCCAGGTATCCCAGTGGCGCACGAACATCTGGTCGTAGACCATGCCGCTCGCCTTGTTTTTCGTTTTTTCATCGAGGCGCTTTTTCGTGCAGGCGAGGTCCGCGCAATCGAGGAAGACGCCCATGCTGAAGGCCAGGCGGTCGCCCTGCGGCGACAGACGGTAGGTGTCGACGTCCAGCGCCAGGTCGGTGACCTTGGCCGCTTCGCCGCCGTTCAGGGGCAGCTGCCACACTTGCGAGGAACCGGAGCGGCCGGACAGGAAGTAGATGGCGTCGCCGTTCGGCGACCATTGCGGGTCGCTGGCGCTGGCGTCTCCGCGCGTGAGCTGGCGCGGTGCCGCGTTCGGCGCGCGCAGGTCGATCATCCACAGCTGCGTGTTGCCGCGGTTTTTGTCCAGGTTGGTGGTGCGCACCGTGTAGACGACGCGCGTGGCGTCCGGCGACAGCACGGGGCTGCCCACGCGTTCCATGGCCACCATGTCTTCCACGGTGAAACCGCGTGGCGCGGCCAAGGCCGGCACGGCGGCAGTGGTGGCCATGGCGGCACTGAATGCTCCCAAGAGCAGCAGACGTAAACTCATTCAAACTCCCGTTTTATATTGCGACGTTATCGATATGGTATTGACGTGGCCGGCTGTACCGCCGGCAGCCCGACATCATAGCAATAAAGACGCGCCTGCTGCGGGAGTTGACCGCCGGTTAGCCGGCGTTTTGCGCCAGTTGGTCGAGCGCCACGTGGCCGAGGAAACCGCCCCGGCTGGCGGCCGGCACGCCGTCTTCGATGGCGTGGGCAAAGCGGATGCCGGGGTCTAGTTCCAGCGCCGCCAGCACGCGCGCCGTGTTCGGATAATCGGCCAGGCTGGCCAGCTGCAGCGGTTCGGCCCAGCGCGCCGTGGCGGCCAGGTAGGCGTCGGCGATGGTCGGTGCCGTGTCCGATACGAGCCAGGCGCGGCCAGCAAGCAGGCGCTCCAAGTGGGCCAGGCTTTTGTTCACTTTCTCGACGGCCATCTCGCGCCAGACGCCCGCGCGCGCATCTTCCGGCACCGCGCGCGCGGCCTGGAAGGCGGGCATGAAGGCCGCGTGAAACGTCGTGTGCAAAAAGGACAGCACGCTGTTGAGGCGATCATATTCCGGCGTGCCTTGCGCAAAACCCAGGCTGCTGCCTGGTGCGCGGGCGGCCAGGTGCAGCAGGATCGCCATGCTTTCCAGCAGCGGCGCACCGGTGTGCGTGAGCAGGGCCGGCGTCTGGCTCAGGGGATTGATGGCGAGAAAGGCCGGATGCCGCTTGCTGGCCGGGTCGCGCGCTTCCACGCGGGCCAAACGATACGGCAAGCCGCTCCATTCGAGGGCGGCGATGGCGGCAAACGAGCAGCCGAACGGCACGCTGTAGATCAGGGTGGTTTCCAAGTCGAAACTCCATTGAGGTGAGGGAAGGGCAGTCTAATCGTGATGGTTACTATTTGGAAGAAGGCAGAATAATGTGGTATAGGTACATTTTTTATACCAGGTTGGAAGCGAACAATGAAAGACAATGTCTCCGGCTGCGCCGTGGAAGAGGCGATGCGCTTGCTGGGCGGGCGCTGGCGAGTGGTGTTGCTCAGCTATCTGATGGCGGGGCCGAAGCGCTTCAGTGAAATTCGCCGCGCCGTGCCGAATATCTCGCAGCGCATGCTGACCCTGGACTTGCGCGCGCTGGAAGAAGCGGGCTTGCTGACGCGTACGATCTACGCGGAAGTGCCCGTCAAGGTGGAATACCGGCTGACGGACGAAGGCCTGCGCTTGCGCGAACTGGTCAAGATGCTGCGCGCCATCGGCTTGCGCCTGCGCGGACAGGCGGACGCGGGCGGCGCCTTCCTCGCGCCCGATGCCGGCTAGATGTCTCTACAGAAACAACTGTTTTTATGCGAAGTGCTAGACTGCCCGCCTTTGATCACTACTCCCGATACCCATGCGCCTGACCTCTTTCGCCCTGACCGCCGCCGCCCTGTTCGCCGCCCTGCCGGCCCAGGCGGCCACCATGCCGACACTCGAACAAATCCAGGCCGCCGTGCAGGCGGGCGTGGCCAAGACACAAGCGAAGACGCAGTCGAGCATGCCGTTCGTCATCAAGGTCACCAGCCTGGCCGGTTGCCAGGAGTCGCAGGAAGTGCCGGGCGAAGTGGTGTGCCTGGTGGGCATGAGCGCCGGCATGCGCGATGCCTTTAATGTACTGCCCCTGCGTAACGAGGGCGATACCTGGGTCGGCGTCGAACGCAAGAACGCCAAGTTCGCTGGACCGTCGCCGGCCGAGGCGCAAGCGATGATACGCGCGTGGGCCAAGGAAGAAGTGGCGCGCAATCCGGAAGCGGCCAAGGACGTGCAGATGCAGGAAGCGCAGAGCACCATGCAGGTCAAGGCCGTCAACGAGTGCGACGTCAAGCGCAAGACGGGTTACCTCGTATGCGATACGGAATTGAGCGTGCCGAGCCGCCCGGAAGCCATCAAGACGGAACTGACCTTCATGCTCGAGAACGGCGGCTGGCGCTACGTGCCCCGCTAAGCCGGCGGCCGCCAGGCCGCTCGCGCATCCACCGATACTCCTTCACAGCACCCCTCCCGCGCATCAAGCCTGTGCGGCGGCCCACATGGCCGCCGGCAGGCAGGCACACCCTCATCCGCAGTAGGCAGACCAGCCAAGCCAGTCAATATGGTTGAATTGATATATTTGTCAATTCGCATTCAATTTTCGTTAAATTGATAGAATTGGTGAGTTTCTTTGCATTTGTTGCGATTTTGCCATATAAACTGATTTATTTATTTTAATCGTTATTTTTGAGCGTATTATATTGATAATGCGCAAGTAAATGCCGCGATCTGACTGTCTGGAGAACCGTCGTGCTGAAAAAAATAACGAGTAGCGAACTGGTACTGGGAATGTATGTCGAGCGTTTGGGCCGTTCCTGGCTCGATAACCCGTTCTGGACGCGCTCCTTCCTGCTCAAGTCGCCGGCCGACCTGGAACGTATCCGTACGGCACGTCTTTGCGAGGTGTGGATCGACACGTCGCGCGGGCTGGCGCAGGCGCAAGCGGCTCCGGCA
Organism: Janthinobacterium sp. 67; assembly: GCF_002797895.1. NCBI lineage: Bacteria > Pseudomonadati > Pseudomonadota > Betaproteobacteria > Burkholderiales > Oxalobacteraceae > Janthinobacterium > Janthinobacterium sp. 67. Next base: position 16,149 of record NZ_PGES01000001.1, read on the forward strand.
TGCGCATCATCCGCTGCCGTGGCGCCGCCAGCCGCCGATGTCACGCCCGCGCCCGTTGCCGTCGCTGAGGCTCGCCCGTCTCTCTCGCGCGACGAGGAAGTGGCGCACGCCCGGCGTGTGCTGGAACGTTCGCGCGAGGCCGTGCGGACCATGTTTGACGAGGTGCGCATGGGCAAGGCCTTGTCCGTGGGGCAGGCTTACGAACTGGTCGACGATATCGCGGCCACGGTGCTGCGCGGCGGCAGTGTGCTGCTGGGTCTGGCGCGCCTGAAAACCGCCGACAACTACACGTATATGCATTCGGTGGCCGTGTGTGCGCTGATGACGGCGCTGGCCGCGGAAGCGGGCCTGGCGCCCGGGCAGGTGCGCTCGGCCGGCCTGGCCGGCTTGCTGCACGATATAGGCAAGATGGCCGTGCCGTCCGCCATCCTCAACAAGCCGGGCAGCTTGAGCGAAGAGGAATTTTCCTCCGTGCGCGCCCATCCGGCGGCCGGCCACCGGATGTTACAAGAGGTGGGCGAGATCGATCCGGTGGTGCTCGACGTGTGCCGGCACCACCATGAAAAACTCGATGGCAGCGGCTATCCCGAGGGTTTGTGCGGCGCGGAAATCAGCGTGTATGCGCGCATGGGCGCGATTTGCGATGTGTACGACGCGATCACGTCGAACCGACCGTACAAGCAGGGCTGGTGCCCGGCCGAGTCGCTGCGCCGCATGGCCGCCTGGCGTGGCGGGCATCTGGACGCACAATTGTTCGCCGCCTTCGTCAAATGCCTGGGCATCTATCCGCAGGGCACCCTCGTGCGGCTGCGGTCGGAACGCCTGGCCGTGGTGGTGGGGCAGACGCCGGGCAAGCCGCTGACCTTGCCCACCGTGCGCGTCTTTTTTTCCATCCGCGCCGGAACCTGCATCGCCCCGACCGACATCGACCTGGCCGCCCCGGCTTGCCTGGAACGCATTATTTCCACGGAAAGCGCTGCCCAGTGGCGCCTGCAGGACGTCGACCGTTACTGGGCCGGTGAAGCCGCGATGGCTTGACGGTGTACAGGTCGTAATAAGTTGCAGTTTATTAATAATAAAATATTAAAATAATGGTGCCAGTGCCGTGCCCGCTTTTCTGACTGGCAGCCGTTCCTTGTCCGCATACCCGTCACCGTACGGGCTACTTCTGAGGATGTCACCATGCGACTCAATCTTCCCGTCAGCGATACCGAAATCAACCTGAGCGATACCGAGACGATCGTCTCGACTACCGACTTGCAAGGCAATATCACCTATGCCAACCCGTATTTCATCGCCGTCAGCGGTTACAGCGCGGAAGAATTGATCGGTGCGCCGCAAAACATCCTCCGTCATCCGGACATGCCGATCGAAGCGTTCGCCGATTTCTGGGCCACCATCCGCTCGGGGCGTTCGTGGAGCGGCATGGTGAAAAACCGCTGCAAGAATGGCGATTATTACTGGGTGCTGGCGAACGTCACGCCCGTGGTGGAAGACGGCGTGGCCGTCGGCTACATGTCCGTGCGCACCAAGCCCACGCGCCAGCAGGTGGCGCAGGCGTCCGCCCTGTACGCGCGCATCAAGGCGGGGCAGGCGGACGGCATCGTCATCAGCCAGGGCGCGGCCGTGCGCACGGGCTTGCTGGCCAGGCTGGCGAGCTTGCGCGACCTGCCGCTGGGCAAGCGCATCGGCTGGAACCTGGGCTTGTTGAGCCTGGTATTGCTGCTGCAACTGGCGTGGAATGCTGGCGTGCTGCCGGTTGCGGCCCAGGGCTGGCTGACGGGCTTGTCCGTGCTGGCCTTGTGCGCGACCCTGTATTTCTGGCACAGCTTGCACCGCGCCGTGCTGCAACCGTTGCAACGGGCGCGCCAGGCCTGCGACGTGATGGCGGGCGGCGACCTGACGGGCGAACTCGACACGACGCGGCGCGACGAGATGGGCCAGCTGCTGCGCTCCCTGCGCCAGTTGCGCGTGAACTTGCACTCCATCGTCGGCGATGTGCGCGGCAATTTCCTGCGTATCAGCATGGCCAGCCAGGAAATTGCCGCCGGCAATATGGACTTGTCGGGCCGCACGGAAGCGCAGGCGTCGGCCCTGCAGCAGACGGCGTCGAGCATGGAGCAACTGGCGGCCACGGTGCAGCAAAACAGCGGCAACGCCGTGCAGGCCAGCGACATGGCGGGCAAGGTCCACGGCCTGGCCGGGCGCGGCGGCGAACTCGTCGGCCAGATGGTGACGATGATGGCGGACATTAACGCCTCGTCGAAGAAGATCGGCGACATTACGGGCATTATCGAAGGCATCGCCTTCCAGACGAATATCCTCGCCCTGAACGCGGCCGTGGAAGCGGCGCGGGCGGGCGACCAGGGACGCGGTTTTGCCGTGGTGGCGGGAGAAGTGCGCAGCCTGGCGCACCGCAGCGCGGCGGCCGCCACGGAAATCAAGCAATTGATCACGGCGTCGTTGACGCAGGTGGAGGCGGGCGCGAAGCTGGCGCAGCAGGCGGGCGCCAGCAGCGCCGAGATGCTGGGCGCCGTGCAGGGCGTGCACGGCATCATGGAAGAGATCGCCTCGGCTTCGCGCGAGCAAAGCCACGGCATCGGCCAGGTGAACATGGCCGTCACGCAAATGGATGAAGTGACGCAGCAGAACGCGGCGCTCGTGGAGGAATCGGCGGCCGCGTCCGCTTCGCTGCAAGACCAGACTCTGCAGTTGGAGCAGGCGATGGCGCTGTTCAAGCTGGAACGGCGGCGCGGCGGCCCGGCCACGCCCCTGCGCGCGCCACCCGAGCGCCGCCGCGCTACAGCAGGCGCTCTGACAGCGCCTTGAAGGCAACCTCGGGCACGAGAAAGGCGAACGGCGTAGAGACGGGCGGCAGTTGCGCCAGCAAGCCGCAGTCGGCGCGCAAGGCCGTCAGCGCTTGCACTTGACCCACATCAACGGGCAAGTCGATTTCGCCAAAGACCAGCTTGCCGTTTCGCGGCACGTGGGCGATGGCCGCATCCTGGCAGGCGAGGAAGGCGACGGCGTCTTTCCAGTTGCCGAACAGTTGCTGCCAGTCGGCATCGAGGCCACGCTCCGCCGCGATGTCCGCCTGCACGTCCAGCGGCGGGGCGCTGCCGGCGCCGCTGGCAATGCTGCAACCGGCTTGCGTGGCCGTCACCTCATGCGTCATGCCGGCGGCCAGGTGGGTCGGCAGGATGTCGCTGAACAGCCGCGTGCCCAGCGCATGGGGCAGGCTGTCCATGATGTTTTTCAAGAAATACACGCAGGGTACGGCCGGTGCGCCCGGCGGCGCGTGGTCCAGGTACAAGCGCCAGTTGCTTTGCAGGGGCGACGGCAGCAGCTTGCGTAAGGGGCCGAGCAGGGCCGGGCCGAAATGCCCGTGGCGGTAGGTCAGCACGGTAAATGGCGTCTTGCCGCCGCGCTGCCACAGGGTCACGCCCGCAGGCAGCAGCCGCTGCGCGGCCTCGGCATCGACCAGCCAGCTCACGTAGACGACGTCGCGCACGTCGCTGTGCAGTGTCAGGAAGGGCAGGCGCGACATGACGGCCTGGCGCACCTTGGCAAAACGCGTGCAATTGGCGAACGCGGCAAACAATCGCCCCTGCCAGCCCGCGCGCGGGTGGCGGTAAGTGTTGTCTTGCAATTGGGAACTTTCAGATGCGGTGATGCAGGCGGACGGCGCCGCCTGCCGGATGCGTTACCTGTTTATTGCATGTGCCAGCCGTGGCTGACGACGATGGATTGGCCGCTCAGTGCCGTCGACGGGAATGCCGCCAGGAAGATGGCCGTTTGCGCCACGTCCTGCGTGGTGGTGAATTCGCCGTCAATCGTGTCTTTCAGCATCACTTTCTTGATCACGTCTTCTTCGCTGATCTTCAGTTGGGCCGCCTGTTCGGGAATTTGCTTGTCGACCAGCGGCGTGCGCACGAAGCCGGGGCAGATGACGTTGGCGCGGATGCCATCTTTCGCACCTTCCTTGGCCACGACCTTGGCCAGGCCCAGCAAACCGTGCTTGGCGGCCACGTAGGCGCTCTTGAACGGCGAGCCTTCGTGCGAGTGCACGGAACCCATGTAGATGATGGCACCGCCGCGGCCGGCCTTGATCATTTCGCGCATGCAGGCGCGCGTGGTGAGGAAAGCGCCGTCCATGTGAATGGCCAGCATCTTTTTCCATTGCTCGAACGGGTAGTCGACGACGGGGCTGATGATCTGGATGCCCGCGTTGCTGATCAGGACGTCGATGCCGCCGAAGTGGGCCACGGCATCGGCCACGCCTTTGTCGACTTGCTCTTCGCTCGAAACATCCATGGCGACGGCAAACGCCTGGCCGCCCGATTGCTTGATTTCCTCGGCCGTCTTGCTGGCCGCTTCCAGGGCCAGGTCGGCGATGACGACCTTGGCGCCCTGTTTCGCGTATTCAATAGCCATTTCCTTGCCGATACCACTGGCGGCGCCGGTAATCAGTGCGACTTTGTCTTTGAGTTGCATATTAATCCTTTGCATTGCGGGTTGGAGTGATCGTGGAAAACCTGACTATGCCAGTATAGCGAGAAAACGGCTCGCGCATGCCCCGCGCACCTCTATGTGGTTTGCTGCCGCTCAAGGATTTCCTGTAGCCGCCAGGCGCCGGGATTGGTGCCCGCCCAAGTGCGAAACGCGTGGTTGAACGCGCTTTGCTCCTGGTAGCCGAGCAGGAAGGCGATGTCGACCAGCGACAAATCCGGCTCGCGCAGATAATCGCGCGCCAGGCCGTACCGGGCCTGGTCCAGCAGGGCCTGGAAGCTCGTGCCCGCGTCGGCCAGCTTGCGCTGCAAGGTGCGCGGCGTCACGGCGAGGGTGGCGGCAACGGCGGCCAGCCGCGCCGAACCCTGGCGCAAGCCCGCCACGATGGCCGCGTGCACTTGCGCGTCGATGGCGTCGCCCGTCGGCATTGCCGCCTCGCGCTGCGCCAGCAATTGTTCCGCATGCTGGCACAGCACGGGGTACAGGCTGACGTCGGCGTTCGGCACGGGCCAGTCCAGCAATTGCGCGTCGAAGGTGGCCGTGTTGGCGGAGGCGTTGAAGGCGGGCAGGCTGCCCAGCACGCGCACGTATTCGTCGCGGTGGGCCGCGTGGCGCAGCAGCTCGCCGCCGCCATCGTGGGTAAATGCCAGCCGGGCCGGCGGCAGCGGCATGCCGGCCAGCCAGTCGCCGCTGACTTTGACGCCGGCAAAGACGCTGTCGACCAGGTGCCGGCTGGCGCCCGGGTAGTTGCTGGTCCAGCGGTAATGCGCGACGGCGCCATCGCGCTGCAGGGCCGACTGACCCAGGTCGTGCGCCAGCCGTTCATAGCGGGCCGTCTGTTCCAGCACCTGGCCCACGTTGCTGCAACTGAGCAGTATCAAGCCGTACGCGCTGTACGTGCCCATGCGCACCCGCTGGCCCACGTGCAGGCCGAAATGCGCGTCGCCCGCCAGCAGCGCGCCTGCATCGAGCAGGCGCACGTAGTCGCGCGCGGCCAGGCCGGGCGTGGACGCTTCCAGGCTGTGCGGCGCCACGCCGGCCGCTTGCGCCAGGGTGACGCCATCGATGCCGTGCGCGCCGGCCGCTTCCAGCAGCGGCAGCAGATAGGCGCCGGCGACCCGGCCTTCAGTGCTTGTCATGATGGAACAATGCGATTGTCATGAAAAACCAATACCCTTCGTCTGTGGCGGCATATGCTATTGATCTAGCAAGAAAATCAGGCAGGAACAGTATAGCAAGCCGCCGTGGCGCGCAACTGGCCGGACACAGGGGATATCGATGCAACGCTGGAATGGCTGGGGAGATGATGGCATCACGTATGCGCTGAGCGGGGATGCGCTGGCATTCCTGCGCGAGCGCCTGGGGCCGGGCAGCGGCATCGTCGATGCCACCTTCGACGACGCCTGCGCGCAGGTGCCCGCTTCGCGCCTGGCGCCGCATCCGCTGATCGATACCCAGCCCGCCACGCGCGTGCGCCATGCGCTCGGCCAAAGCCTGCCCGACTGGTTCAAATTGCGCCATGGCCGCATCGGCGCGGTGCCCGATGGCGTGGCCTTTCCCGACAGCGCGCTGCAGGTGCGCCAGCTGCTTGCATATGCGCGCCAGGCCTGCGTGGCCGTCATCCCGCACGGCGGCGGCACCAGCGTGGCCGGGCATTTGACGGTGGCGGCGGGGCCGCGTCCCGTGCTGTCGGTCAGCCTCGTACGCCTGTGCGCGCTGGGTCACCTGGACCGCGAAGCGCAACTGGCCACGTTCGGCGCGGGCGTGTATGGCCCCGACCTGGAAGCGCAGCTGCGCGCACACGGCTACACTCTGGGCCACTATCCCCAGTCGTTCGAGTATTCGACTCTGGGCGGCTGGATCGCCACGCGCTCGTCGGGCCAGCAATCGTTGCGCTATGGCCGCATCGAGCAGCTGTTCGCGGGCGGCGAAGTGGAAACGCCGGCCGGCACCTTGCGCATCCCCACGTTTCCCGCGTCGGCGGCCGGCATCGACCTGCGTGAAATGGTGCTCGGCTCCGAAGGGCGGCTGGGCATCCTGACGCAGGCGACGGTGCGCGTCTCGCCGCTGCCGCCCTATGAAGCATTCCACGCCGTGTTTTTCGCGGACTGGGGCAAGGCGCAATCGGCCGTGCGGGCGCTGGCCCAGTCGCGCCTGCCCCTGTGCATGCTGCGCCTGTCGAACGCGGTCGAAACGCAAACCATGCTGACCCTGGCAGGGCACAAAAAACTGGTGGGACTGCTGGAGCGCTATTTGTCGCTGCGTGGCTGCGGCGACGGCAAGTGCATGCTGATGCTGGGCGTCAGCGGAGAAGAAAAACCGGCCCGCGCGGCCCTGCGCGGCGCCCTGGCGCTGGCGCGGCGGCACGGCGGCGTGCACGTGGGACGTCACATGGGCGATAAATGGAAGCAGGGGCGCTTTCGCAACGTCTACCTGCGCAATGGCGCGTGGGAACACGGCTACGTGATCGACACGGTGGAAACGGCCGTCGACTGGCCCCGCGTGGCGCCCATGATGGCGGCGCTGGAACAGGCGGGGGCCGGCGCGCTGGCGCAGTACGGCGAGCAGGTGCACGCCTACACGCATCTGTCGCACGTGTATGCGCAGGGCGCCAGCGTCTACACCACCTATGTGTACCGGCTGGCGCCCACGTACGAGGACAACATGGCGCGCTGGCGTACCTTGAAACGCGCGGCCGGCGCCGCCATCGTCGCCAACGGCGGCACCATCAGCCACCAGCATGGCGTGGGCACGGACCACGCGCCGTGGCTGGTGGCCGAAAAGGGAGAACTGGGCATCGCCGCCATGCGCGCGCTGCTGCGCCAGTTCGACCCGCAGGGCATGATGAACCCGGGCAAACTGCTGCCTGACGCGGGAATCGGATTGTGAACAGGGCGGATTTGCCCGGCATCCTGGCGCGCGAGTGGGACGTGCTGGTCGTCGGCGGCGGCATCACGGGCGCCGGCATCCTGCTCGAAGCGGCGCGGCGCGGCTTGACGGCCCTGCTGGTGGAGCAGCGCGATTTCGCCTGGGGCACGTCGAGCCGCTCCTCGAAGCTCGTGCACGGCGGCTTGCGCTACCTGAAGCAGGGCCAGTTCGGCATGACGCGCGAATCGGTGCATGAGCGGGTAGCCTTGCTGACGGATGCAGCCGGGCTGGTCGAGCCGCAAGGCTTTGCCTTTGGCGATTACCTTGGCAGGAAGCCGGGGCGGCGCCAGTTCATGCTGGGCCTGGCCATCTACGACGTGATGGCGGGGCGGCGCGCGCGCCGCTATGTCGATGCGGCGGATTTTGCCATGCTGGCGCCGCACGTCCGGCGCGACGGCCTGCAGGGCGGCATGCTCTACCAGGACGCCAAGACGGACGATGCGCGCCTGGTGCTGCGCGTGCTGCAGGAAGCACGGCGTCATGGCGGCGTGGCCGTCAATTACCTGGGCGTGGCGTCCTTGCTGCGCGACGGTGGCAAGGTCGCCGGCGCCACCTTGACCGATGCGCTCGATGGCAGGGCATTGACCGTGCGCGCGCGCCTCGTGATCAGCGCCACGGGCGCCTGGGCCGACGGTTTGCGCGGTCAGGTGGGAGAAACGCCGAAACTGCGGCCCCTGCGCGGCAGCCATCTGCTGCTGCCCGCCTGGCGGCTGCCGCTGGCGCAAGCCGTCAGCCTGATGCACCCGCATGATGGCCGTCCCGTGTTTGCGTATCCGTGGGAGGGAGTGACCCTCGTGGGCACCACCGATGTCGACCACGGCGCCAGCCTGGACGTGGAGCCGGCCATCACGCGCGCCGAACTCGCGTATCTGCTGGCCGCCTTGCAGTGGCAGTTCCCGCAGCTGGCGCTGGGTGAAGGCGACGTGCTGGCCACGTTTGCCGGCGTGCGTCCCGTGATCGGCAGCGGCCAGCTTGACCCGTCGAAGGAAGCGCGCGAACATGCGCTATGGCTGGAAAACGGCTTGCTGACGGTGACGGGCGGCAAGCTGACGACGTTTCGCGTGATCGCCCTCGACGCATTGCGCCGCGCCGCGCCGCTGCTGCCGGGCTGGCAAGCGGATTTGCGCCCCTTGCCGATTTTCGACACGACGCCGCCCTTGTCGGGCAAGGCCCTGGTGCTCGATGCCGAACAGCGCGAAAGGCTGCTGGGCCGCCATGGCGCGGGGGCGCAAGCGCTGTGCGATGCGGCGCACGATGGCGAACTGGCGCCGATTCCCGGCACGCAGACCCTGTGGGCGCAGCTGCGCTGGGGCGCGCGCATGGAGGAAGTGCAGCACCTGGACGACTTGCTGCTGCGGCGCACGCGCCTCGGTTTGCAGCTGGCCGGCGGCGCGCTTGCTATCATGCCGCGCTTGCGCGCCATCTGCCAGCGTGAACTGGGCTGGGACGACGCGCGCTGGGAAGAAGAGCAGCAGCGCTACCTGGCCCTGTGGCGCCGCCATTACAGCGTGCCGCAAGGCGAATGAAGCACGATAAATATAAAAAGGAGAGCAACATCGAGACCATCCTGTTTGGCCAGCCCTTGGACCTGGGCGACGCGCGCATCACCTACGACAGCCTGTCGCCGCTGGACTTGCGCCAGAGCGTGGACGTCCTCGTCGATGACCTGGGCGAAGACCTGCTGCAAATCACGTGCGCGAATGGCGACATCGTCGACGTGGGCTGGTATCCGGCCTGGAACGAACAGGGACGCTTGCGCGTGGTGGCCGTGCGGGGGCAGGACTGGGAAGCGCCCGTCTTCAGCGCCCGGCCGGAAAAAGATCCGCAGGCGCTGCTAGCCGCGCTGCGCGCCGCGCTGGCCAGCCTGGCATAAGCCATGGCCTCCTTGGCGGGCGACGGCCCGTATATCCTTGCCATCGACAATGGCACGCAAAGCGTGCGCGCGCTGCTGTTCGACCGGGATGGCAATCTGGCGGCGAAGGCGCAAGTGTTCCTGGAAGCGTATTACTCCGACCACCCGGGCTGGGCCGAGCACGACGCCGACGGCTACTGGCAAGCCGTGTGCGCAGCGTGCCAGCAGCTGTGGCGCGGCACCGTCATTGAAAAATCGTCGGTCGCCGGCGTGGCCGTCACGACGCAGCGCGGCACGGTCGTCAACGTGGATGAAGAGGGACAAGCCCTGCGGCCCGCCATCACCTGGCTGGACCAGCGCAGCACGCGCGACATTCCCCAGTTGGCGCCATGGTGGCGCGCCGCCTTCCGCGCCACGCGCCTCGACGGCACGATTAGGTACTTCCGCCGCGAGGCCGAGATCAACTGGATCAGCGCGCACCAGCCCGACATCTGGCGCCGCACGCACAAATTCCTGCTGCTGTCGGGCTTTCTGAACCACCGCCTCTGCGGGCGCTACGTCGATTCGACGGGCTCGCAAGTGGCGTACATCCCGTTCGATTACAAGCGCCACGCGTGGGCCGGGCGCTTCGACTGGAAGTGGCAGGCGCTGGCGATCAAGCCGTCCATGCTGCCCGAGCTGGTAACGCCGGGCACGCGCATGGGCGCCATCACGGCGTCGGCCGCCGCGGCGACGGGCATCCCGGAGGGTACGCCCTTGCTGGCGGCGGCCGCCGACAAGGCCTGCGAAGTGCTGGGCGCCGGCTGCGTCGAACCGCACGTGGCGTGCCTGAGCTACGGCACCACGGCCACCATCAACACCACCAACCGCAAGTACGTGGAAGTGACGCGCTTCATTCCGCCGTATCCGGCCGCCATGCCGGGGGCCTACAGCACGGAAGTGCAGATCTTTCGCGGCTACTGGATGGTCAACTGGTTCAAGGAGCAGTTCGGCGACCGCGAACGGGCGGCGGCGGCCGAAGATGGCACGGGCCTGTCCGCCGAAGCGCTGTTCGACCGGCTGGTCGACGCCGTGCCGCCCGGTTCCATGGGCCTGATGCTGCAGCCGTACTGGAGCCCCGGCATCAAGGTGCCTGGCCCGGAAGCGAAGGGCGCCATGATCGGTTTTGGCGACGTGCATACGCGCGCCCACATCTACCGCGCCATCCTCGAAGGCCTCGCGTATGCGCTGCGCGAAGGCAAGGAGCGCATCGAACGGCGCAGCGGCATTGCCATCACGGAGCTGCGCATCGCGGGCGGCGGTTCGCAAAGCGACGCCGCCATGCAGCTGACGGCCGACATCTTCGGCTTGCCGGCCGCGCGCGCCCACGTGTATGAAAGTTCGGGCCTGGGCGCGGCCATCGCCGCCAGCGTGGGTCTGGGCTGGCATGCGGATTTCCCCGCCGCCGTGCAGGCGATGACGCGCAAGGGCAAGGTATTCCATCCGCATCCCGAGCACCGCAAGATCTACGAGCAGCTGTACCGGCGCGTGTACCAGAAGATGTATGCGCGGCTGCAGCCCCTGTACCGCGAGATCGCCGACATCACCGGCTATCCGGAATAACTGCTTATTAAATCGTATTGCGAATCATTCGCATCCGATATATGATGTGTTCCGCATTTCACTAAGGCAACTTATCCCGGTGACTGCAGTGCGCCGCCGGCCATGCGCCGGCGGCGTGTCCGCGCGGGCAGAGTTTCGCCGCAACGCTTCCTTCAACGCCGCCGCTTGATCGTGCACCGCTGTCCTCTGCCCCTGCATTTTTTCATTCCACAAGCATCGAGCAGCAAGCAAACCCAGGCAAGGATAGCGATGAAGAGCAGCAGCAAACATGGATTGACCCCGCTGGCCGCCGCGCTGGCGCTGGCATTGGGTGGCGCGCACGGCCACGCGTGGGCGGCGGCGATAGCCGACAAAACCGACAAGCCCGACGCCATGCAGATGCCAGCCATCAGCGTGTTTGGCGACGCCATCAGCGCCGGCACGGCCGGCCGTTCCTACATCAACAGCGCCGACATCGAACGCCAGCAGGCCGACAATGTCGCGTCCCTGCTCGACACCTTGCCCGGCGTGGACCTGGCCGGTACGGCCCGCCCCAGCGGACAAAGCTTGAATATCTGGGGCTTCAATAAAGTGCAGGACGTGAAAGTCATCCTCGACGGCGTGCCCAAGGGCTTCGAGAAATACCGCCAGGGTTCCATCTTCATCGAGCCGGAACTGATCAAGCAGATCGAAGTGAACAAGGGCGCGCATACGAGCTTGTATGGCAATGGCGGCTTCGGCGGCGTCATCACGGTCGAGACCAAGGATGCGCAGGACTTGCTGGAAGGGGGCGAGAAAGTGGGCGCCATGCTCAAGTATTCGCGCCACTCGAACAATGCAGAAAACGACGCCACCGTGGCCGTCTATGGCCGCACGGAAGATGGCCGCTTCGATGCGATGGCCTTTACCACGCAGCGCAAGTCCGACGATTTGCGCAAGCCCGATGGCAAGCCATTCCGCTTTTCCGCCATCGACGCGCCATCGAGCCTGGCCAAGCTGAATATCCGCTTGACGCCGGAGCAGCTCTTGACCCTGACGGCCATGAAGAGCGGCAGCTCGGGCTGGGGTCCGTTCGCCGCCATGGGCGAGGACGTGCCCACGCCGACCGAGGCGGAAATCAAAAAATACGGACTGGAAGAAGCGTGGCAGCGCAAGGCCGTCTACCGCGACCAGGACGACGACACGTATTCCGTGAAGTGGCAGTACGCGCCGCAGAACAATCCGTGGATCAAGCTGACGGCCAGCGCCGGCTATTCGCACACGGACCAGCATGACAAGCGCCTGCCATCGGCGTCGCTCGGTTCCTACCTGGGCTCCCTGGGCAACGAGAGCTGGGCCTCGTACGTGGACCGCATCGCCGAAGTGCGCAACGAAAGCGTGTTTGCGACGGGCGCCGTGTCGCACGTGCTGCTGACGGGCCTGCAATGGCACAAGAACGTGCGCGACACCTTGATGTACTACCCATCGTCGACGGCGCTGAAGGACCCCAGCTACAACTATGGCTACTTCCAGCCCTACTACATGCCGGCCGGGCGCCAGGAAACCACGGGCCTGTATCTGCAGGATGCGATGACGTATGGCGACGTGACGGTGACGGCGGCCCTGCGCCACGACAGAGTCGTTTCCGAGGGCGTGCCGAACAAGGCGCCACGCTACAACAGCCCGCTGGCGGCAGCCGGCCACGACTTCAGCGAAAAGGCGCACGAAGACTGGTCGCCGCGCCTGGGCCTGTTCTGGAAGGCGTCGAGCACACTGGCCTTGTTCGGCGACTTGAGCCGCAGCTGGCGCGCGCCCACGATCGACGAGATGTATTCGAACGAATACTATGTGTCGTCCAGGCTCGGTTCATCGACGCCGGCCACCAGCCGCGACCTGGCCGTCGAGCGCGTGACGGCCGTGCGCACGGGCGTCATGCTGCACCGGCAGAACGTGTTCATGGAGCGCGACGACGTGCAGCTGCGCCTGACGGCGTACCGGAACCGCGTCAGCGACAATATCGGCCCGCGCCTGGGCATCCTGATCGAAGGCTATGTGCCGGGATCGGGCAAGGTGCCGCCGGCCCTGTCGTCCTACCGCAACCTGGCCGGTTTTCGCACGCAGGGCGTGGAAGTCGAGTCCTATTACAACTCGCCGCGCCTGTTCGCCAGCGCCTCGCTGTCGAAGCAGCGCGGCACGCGCAGCGGTTCCCAGCGCGACCCGTGGGGCCAGGACGAAGCCGTGTCGACCATCGCGCCCGATAAACTGATGGCGGGCCTGGGCTGGCGCATGCCCGAGCTGGGCGCCAGCATCGGCTGGCAGGGCCGCTTCGTGGCGAAGCAGGAGCGCGTGCTGCCGGTGGGGAATGTCTACCGCCTGCCGCCATCGAAAGGCTATGCCTTGCATACTGTGTTCGCGTCGTGGAATGGCCGGCAAGGCATGTGGCGTGGCGTGGAAGTGCGGCTGACGGTCGACAACGTCTTCAACCGCAATTACATGCCCTACCTGAGCGAAGCCGTTACCGGCGTGGGGAGGAATGCGAAGTTGAGCGTGTCCAGAAAATTCTGATGACTTCTGAAAATGGCGGGCCGGAGACGCGGGCCTGAGAAAATGCCGATGGCGGCGTTGCAGCTTCCTTGCCGTACTGGCGTACTGTCTGCGTCGCTGCGCCTTGCCCTCGACATTTTTCAGGCCCGCTTGGCCCGGGGTGCCTTTTTTTGTGACTTGGGCCTACTCCGGGTCCGATGCATTTTCCGTTGAACTCCCAACTTCAAACGTCAACGTAACACCAACGCCTTGACCGTTTCCCAGGCCGTGCTGCCCGAGTGGGTGGCGCGGACCTGGTTGCGGCCCGCTTCCTTGGCCACGTACAGGGCGCGGTCGGCGGCGACGAAGAGGGCTTCGCGGTCGTCCAGCTGGTGCGGGCGGATGGTGGCCACGCCGATGCTGACGGTGATCCATGGCGAGGTGCTTGAGCGCGGGTGCGGCAGTTGCAGCGCTTCGATGCCGGCGCGGATGGCTTCGGCCAGGTGCAGGGCGCTGTCGGCATCCGTGTCGGCGAACAGCAGCACGAATTCCTCGCCGCCGTAGCGGGCCGCCAGGTCGCCGGAGCGGCTGGCGTGGGCGGCGATCGCTTGCGCCACCCGCTGCAGGCAGCTGTCGCCGGCCGGGTGGCCCAGGCTGTCGTTGTACAGCTTGAAGTGGTCGACGTCGAGCACCACCAGCGACAGGGCGCCGCCGCCGCGCACGGCGCGCTGCCACTCTTTTTCCAGGAAGCTGTCGAAATGCCGACGGTTGGCGATCTGCGTCAGCGGGTCGAGATAGGCGGCGCGCTGCAGCGCGTCTTCCGACTGCTTGTGGTGCGTGATGTCGTGCAGCAGACCGATATACAGGGGCTGGCGCAGATACATGGGCGTCAGGGTCAGGTCCATGCTCAGCGCCTTGCCGTTGCGGTGGCGGATCGCCACTTCGCGCGTGCCGTGGTTGTGCGCCTTTTCCGGATTGGCCGCATGCATGGCGAAATAATCGAGGTATTCCTGCGTCACGAGGGGGCTGAGCAGCTCGCCGATGAAGCGCCCGGCCAGTTCGTTTTCGCGGTAGCCCAGGTACTGGTCGCAGGCGGGGTTGGTGTACTGGATGCGGCCATCGGCCTCGATGATCAGCAAGCCCTCGGCCATGTTGTTGACGATGGTGCGCAGGCGCTCGGCCTGTTCCTGCTGGGTTTCATTGTTGCTGCGGATTTTCAGCTGGGCGCGCACGCGCGCGCACACTTCCGCCATGCGCAAGGGCTTGCTGATGTAATCGACGGCGCCGCAGTCGAAGCCGGCCACCACGTCTTCCGTTTCCGTCTTGGCGCTCATGAAGATGACGGGGATACGCTGCGTCAGCGGGTGCTGCTTGAGGCGGCGGCACGTTTCGATGCCGTCCATGTCCGGCATCAGCACGTCGAGCAGGATCAGGTCGGGCTGGGCGCGCTGGGCGATCGCCAGGGCCCGTTCGCCGGACGTGGCGACATAGGTTTGATAACCCTGTTCGCTCATCAGCTTGCGCAGCAGCTCAAGGTTGGCCGGCGCATCATCGACAATCAAAATGGCGGCTTCGTGCCGCTGGGAATACCCTACACTGCCTGAACTCATTGCTCCCGGCCTTCTCGATGTACTCTGCGCTGCCTGCGTTTGCTGCACTTTCGGTGATGCTGACCGGATTCAAATCTGATACAGCCGTCAAATCATACCGCCTCGCCATTTTTTTGGGTGAAAAATCGATGTTGCGCGAGCAATGAAAGTATTATTTTTGTGATATCTTTAAAAATAAATACACGCAATTGCTGTCATGAAAGCGGTTTTTGGGCGGAAAAGACGCGTGCCCTTCGCGCAGGGGCAGCAGAGACACGCCCCGCGGCAGGCGGGGCGTGGAGAGGCGAGTTACATTTTTGCGGCGATCAGTTTGCCGAGGATGGCGATACCCTCGCGGATGCGTTCCGGCGGCACCGTCACGAACGACAGGCGCAGGGTGTGCGTGTCCGGCGTGTTGGCGTAGAACGGCGCGCCCGGCACGAAGGCGACCTTGTTGGCGATGGCTTCATCGAGCAGTTTCATCGCGTCGATATGTTTCGGCAGGGTGACCCAGATGAACATGCCGCCTTCCGGCTTCGTCCACGTGACGCCGGCCGGGAAGTGCTCTTCCAGCGCCGACAGCATGGCCTGGCACTGGTTGCCGTACAGGCTGCGGATGCTGGGGATGTGCCGGTCCAGGAAGCCATCCTTGATCACATCATGCACGACCATCTGCGTCAGCTGCGACGTATGCAGGTCGGCCGCCTGCTTGGCCAGTTCCAGGCGGCGCACGAGCGGCATCGGCGCCACCACGTAGCCGAGACGGATGCCGGGCGTGAGCACTTTCGAGAACGAGCCCATGTAGATGACGCCGTCCGGATTCATGTTGATCATCTTCGGATACGGCTCGCCGCTGTAGCTGAGGGCGCCGTACGGATCATCCTCGATCAGCGGCAGGCCGTGGCGGGCGCAGGTTTCCACCAGTTCCACGCGGCGCGCCACGGACAGGCTGCGGCCCGTCGGGTTCTGGAAGTTCGGCAGGGCGTACAGCAGGCGGGCGCCATCGGCGACGGGGTTGATCGACGACGGCACCAGGCCTTCGTCATCGGTATCGACGGAAACGAATTCGGGACGGTAGACGGAAAACGCCTGCAGGGCGCCCAAGTAACTGGGGGTTTCCACCAGGACCTTGCTGCCTTCGTCGATCAGGACCTTGCCCAGCAAGTCCAGCGCCTGCTGCGAGCCGGACGTCATCAGCACCTGTTCCGGCACGATGGTGCTGCCATTGCCGGAGAGCGAGTCGGCGATCCACTGGCGCAGCGGCAGGTAGCCGTCGGTCGGACCGTATTGCAGGGCCACCTTGCCATTGTTCGACAGGACCTTGTCGAAGGCGGTCTTCATTTCTTCCACGGGGAAGGTGGCGGGCGAGGGCAGGCCGCCGGCAAACGAGATGATCTCGGGACGCTGCGTGATCTTCAGGATTTCGCGGATGAACGAGCTTTGCAGCTGTTCCGCGCGTTCGGCAAAGCGCCATTGGATCGGATTCGGATTTTCAATTTTCATACGAGTCTCACGGAAGATGCCGAGCTGCGCCGGCTGGATTTGTTGGCCCGCTTGTGGCGGTGCGTGTGCAAGCGGCGCCGGATAGGTGCCGCCATGATGCTGCCGTATTGTACGGCTTGCACGCCGCCGTGCCCATGCGCACGCGCAACGGCGTTGCAAATGGGCGTCAGGGAGCCTTATTTCAGCTTGCGTCCTATCCCCACCACGGCGATCACGGCGCCGGCAAACAGCAGACTTTCGCCCGTCAGGGGCTCGTGCAGCAGCGCGGCCGCGCCCACCAGGGTGAGGAAGGGCTGCAGCAGCTGCGTCTGTCCCACGCGCGCCACGCCGCCCAGCGCCATGCCCCGGTACCAGAAAAAGAAGGCGATAAACATGGAAAACACGGAGATATACGCAAAGCCCAGCCACGCCGCGCCGCTGGCCTGCGCCATCAGCGCGCGCTGCGGCCACGCGCTCCACAGCACCACGGGCAGCACGAATGGCACGGCCAGCAGCAGCGCCCAGGAAATCACGTGCTGGCCCGGCATGGCTTGCGCCAGGCGTCCGCCTTCCGCATAGCCGAGTGCGGCCAGCAGCACGGCGGCAAAGATCAGCCAGTCGGCCACGTGGAAGCTGCCGCCGCCCTGGCGCAGCGCGAACGCCACCACCAGGGCCGTGCCGAGCAGGGCCATCAGCCAGAAGCCAAGGGAGGGGCGTTCCTTGCCGCGCAGTACGGCAAACACGGCGGTGGCCAGCGGCAAAATGCCCACGAGCACGGCGCCATGCGAGGCGGGCAGGCTGCGCATGGCGATCGACGTCAGCCACGGGAAACCCACCACGCAGCCCAGCGACACCAGGGCCAGCGGCAGCCACTGTTCGCGGCGCGGCAGCGGCGCGCGCTGCCGCCACAGCCACAGGCTGGCCAGGCAGGCGGCCACCAAGGCGCGGCCCAGGGCGACAAAGGTGGGATCGAGTTCGGCCACGGCCAGCCGCGTGAAAGGCAGGGTCAGGCTGAAAAGGGCGACGGCGATCAAGCCCAGCAGCAGGCCTTTGCGGTCGGCGCCGAGGCGCGGGAGGGGGCTGGGGGAGGTGGCGGCGTGCGATGGCATGGCTGTCCTGGTGCGGGTGGTGTGGAATAAAGGCGGGCAGATGTGGATGAATGCGCCCGGTACTGCTATCCTAGAGCGCAATAGCAATACAGTACAAATACACTTCTCCGCATAATTTCACATACTGTAATGGTCATATGAGCAATACACCCGCATCACCGTCCCTGCCTTTGCTGTCGCGCGCCTCGGGCGAAACCCTGATCGACCAGATCGCGCGTTCGCTGGCGGCGCGCATCGACGACAAGTTGCTGCGTGGCGGCGCGCGCATGCCGTCGATCCGCCAGTGCGCGGCCGGCCTGGACGTGTCATGCGCCACGGTGGTGGCCAGCTACGACAAGCTGGTGGCGCGCGGCTACCTGGAATCGCGGCGCGGCGCCGGCTTTTTCGTGCGCGAGCGCTCGCCCCTGAACACGCCGGCGCCGCCCGCCGGCGCGCAGGAAGCAGCGGCGCAGCCGATGGACGTCGTGTGGCTGATCCGTAACATGTTCCGCCAGACGCCGGCCATTCCCGCGCCCGGCACCGGCATGCTGCCCGCCGAATGGCTCGATGGCGACCTCGTGGCGCGCGCCTTGCGCGACGTCAGCCGCCAGCCCGGCAGTTTGCTGCTCGGTTACGGCGCGCCGCAGGGTTTTCTGCCGCTGCGCCAGCAATTGCAGCTGAAGCTGGCGGGGTTGGAAATCGCCTGCCCGCCCGAGCAGATCGTCACCACGGTGGGCGTGATGCAGGCGCTGGACCTGGTGGCGCGCGAGTTTGCCCGTCCCGGCGACACCATTTTCGTCGACGACCCCGCGTACTGGCTGATGTTCGGCGCCTTTGCCGCCATGGGCGTGAACGTCATCGGTATCCCGCGCCTCGGTGACGGCCCCGATATCGCCGTGCTGGCCGAGCTGGCGGCCCTGCACCGACCCAAGCTGTACGTGATCAACTCGGTGCTGCATAATCCCAGTTCGACGTCGCTGTCGGCGGCCAAGGCGTTCCAGGTGCTGCGCCTGGCCGAGCAGCACGATTTCCTCGTCGTCGAAGACGATATCTATTGCGACATGCATCCCGGCGGCGAGGTGCAGCCGGCCACGCGCCTGGCCGCGCTGGACCAGCTGCGCCGCGTGATTTACCTGGGCGGCTTTTCCAAGAGCCTGGCGGCGAACCTGCGCGTGGGCTTCATCGCCACATCAAATGAGCGGGCGCAGCGCCTGGCCGACCGCAAGATGCTGGCCACCCTGACCACCAGCGACATCGGCGAGCGCGTCGTGTACAAAATCCTCTCGCAGGGGCTGTACCGCAAGCATGCGGAGCGCCTGCGCGCGCGGCTCGACAAGGTGCGCGAGGGCACGTACCGCAAGGTCGAACGGGCGGGCTTGCGCTTCGATCCCGCGCCGGCCGGCATGTTCGTGTGGGCCGATGCGGGCTGCGACACGAATGTCCTGGCCGAGAAGGCGCTGGCCGAGGGGCTGGTGCTGGCGCCGGGCAGCCTGTTTTCCCCGCGCCAGCTGCCGTCGACCCGCATGCGCCTGAACCTGGCCACGGTGCAGGACGAGCGGGTGTGGGCGTTTTTCGCCCGCGCCCTGGGCTAGGCGCGACTTTCGGCGGCCGCTCTTGAAATCGCTGGCACCATCCCCAACTCCGTAGAATCCGTCCCATCCACAAGACTATGAGGTAAAAATGGCTGTCTCCGAAAAGCAAACCCTGGGTTTTCAGACCGAAGTGAAGCAAATGCTGCACCTGATGATCCATTCCCTGTACTCGAACAAGGAAATCTTCCTGCGCGAATTGATCTCGAACGCGTCCGACGCGGCCGACAAATTGCGCTTTGAAGCGATCGATAACGACGCCCTGTACGGCAACGATCACGAATTGAAGATCAAGGTCAGCTTCGACAAGGATGCGCGCACCATCACCATTTCCGACAACGGCATCGGCATGACCCGTGACGAGGCGATCTCGCACCTGGGCACCATCGCCAAGTCGGGCACCAAGGAATTCTTCGGCAAGCTGTCGGGCGACCAGCAGCAGGACGCGGCCCTGATCGGCCAGTTCGGCGTGGGCTTCTATTCGGGCTTCATCGTCGCCGACAAGATCACCGTCGAAACGCGCCGCGCCGGCGCGGACGCCTCCGAAGGCGTGCGCTGGGAATCGGCCGGCGAAGGCGACTACAGCATCGAGACCATCGACAAACCGTCGCGCGGCACGGACATCATCCTGCACCTGCGCGAAGGCGAAGACGAATTGCTGTCGAGCTGGAAGATCAAGTCCATCATCCGCAAGTACTCGGACCATATCTCGCTGCCGATCGTGATGCAGAAGGAAGAGTGGGACGACGAGAAAAAAGAAACCGTCCTGAAAGACGAATTCGAAACCGTCAACCAGGCCAGCGCACTGTGGGCCCGCAACAAGGCCGACATCACGCCGGAACAGTACGACGAATTCTACAAGCACGTGTCGCACGACTTCCAGTCGCCGCTCACGCACACGCACAACCGCGTCGAAGGCCGCAGCGAATACACGCAGCTGCTGTACATCCCGGCCAAGGCGCCATTCGACATGTGGGACCGCAACAAGCGCGGCGGCATCAAGCTGTACGTCAAGCGCGTCTTCATCATGGACGACGCCGAGCAGCTGATGCCGACGTACCTGCGCTTCGTGCGCGGGGTGATCGACTCGGCCGACCTGCCGCTGAACGTGTCGCGTGAAATCCTGCAGGAATCGCGCGACGTCAAGGTGATCCGCGAAGGCTCGACCAAGCGCGTGCTGGGCATGCTGGAAGAACTGGCGAACGCGGACGAGCAGGACAAGAAGGACAAGTACGCCGTCTTCTGGAAGGAATTCGGCCAGGTGCTGAAAGAAGGCATCGGCGAAGATGCGGCCAACAAGGAACGCCTGGCCAAGCTGCTGCGCTTTGCCTCGACGGCCAACGACAGCGACGAACAAATCACCTCGTTCGCCGACTACGTGGCGCGCATGAAGGAAGGCCAGGACAAGATCTATTACGTCACGGCCGACAACTACGCCGCCGCCAAGAACAGCCCGCACCTGGAAATCTTCCGCAAGAAGGGCGTCGAAGTGCTGCTGCTGACGGACCGTGTCGACGAATGGATGCTGTCCTTCCTGCAGGACTTCGAAGGCAAGGAACTGGTCTCCGTCGCCAAGGGTGGCCTGGACCTGGGCGCGCTGGAAGACGAAGCGGAAAAGAAAGAACACGAAGAAACGGAAACCTCGTACGCCGACCTGGTGGGCAAGATGAAGACGGTGCTGTCCGACAAGGCCAAGGACGTGCGCGTCACGTTCCGTCTGACCGATTCGCCAGCCTGCCTGGTGGCCGACGAAAACGAATTGTCGGGCAACCTGCTGCGCATGTTGAAGGCTGCTGGCCAGAGCGCGCCGGAATCGAAGCCGATTTTGGAAATCAATCCGAACCACCCGCTGGTGACGCGCCTGAAATACGAAGACGCGGAAGGCGGCAAGTTCGGCGACTGGGCCAACATCCTGTTCGACCAGGCCATGCTGGCCGAAGGCGGCTCGCTGGCCGATCCTGCCAGTTTCGTGAAACGCCTCAACGAATTGCTGCTCAATTCGGCGAAGTAATTCCTTTGCCGTGGTACGTAGGTCGGATTAGCGTAAGCGTAATCCGACACGGCGGCTGATGCATCCAGGCCGGCCCTTTCCTCGTGAAAGGGCCGGCTTTTTTCATGGCAGATGTTCAGCCCCGCATGCGCGTGCCCCAAGCCCTGGCAGCGGCGACTTCAGGCATAATTGCCCCTTGTTGAATTTAATCCGTCAATGGCCGGCATGGCCGTTGGTGCAGGAGCCAGTCATGTCAGTGAGTACCCGCGACGCCCTATTGAAAAGCGCAGAGATCCACCTGCGTTCGAAAGGCTACGCCGCTTTCAGTTATGCCGATTTGTCGGAAGAAATTGGCATACGCAAGGCCAGCATCCACCATCATTTTCCCACCAAGGAAAACCTTGGCGTGGCCTTGATCACGCAATACATCGAGGTGTTTACGGAAAAGCTGCAAACGATCGATGCGGCGCATGCCGATCCGGTCGCACGCCTGCGCGAGTTCGGCGGGCTGTTCCAGGCCAGCGCCAACGATCATTTGCTGCCGCTGTGCGGCGCGCTCGCGGCCGAAATGGCGGCGCTGCCCGAATCGCTGCAGGCCCTGGGCCGGCAGTTGATGGCGCAGCAGCTGGACTGGATGGAAAACAATCTCGTGCAGGCGGCGCAGCTGCACGGCTGGACCTTGCGGAAAGCGCCGAAGGATTATGCCTTCATGCTGCTCAGCGCCTTGGAGGGCGCCAGCTTTATCGGCTGGGCCCTGGGGCCTTCGACCGATCCGCTGGCCGCGTTTCATTACCTGCTCGACAATCTGGCGTAGCGCTGGCCAGCCCGCTCAGGCCAACAGGGCTGGCTTGGCGATCATCAGCGCGCAGATGGTCAAAAACACGGCCAGCTTGATGCACAGCCAGATTCCCAGTCTGGCGCCCGCCTGCGCGTATCCCTGTTCCACCTTCTCTTCCACCTTGTCCGCCCAGAAATGGTCGATGGCTTGCGCGCCGATAAAAAGCGCGAGGGACAGCCGCATCCAGCCCATCTGCAGCCAGGCCCATTGTTGCTGGTACAGCAGGATCAGCCCGCCGAGAAGCAGCAGCCAGCCTGCGACGCCGATCTGCTGATGGAGTTTGTGTAATGTATCGCGGCCGGCGGGCTCGCGCATCAGGCCGAGCAGGCGCGGCGTCAGCATCATCGGGCCGATGAAGGCGATGGCTGCGACGATGTGCAATATCAGCAGGAATGTATAGGTGTTCATGGCGTTCTCGTATCGGCAAGGACAGTTGTTTGAGGAACGTTTAGAATAAGTTTTACTACCTACTTACGCTACTCGCATTCATGGCAAAAACTGCAGCGCATGCGGAGCCCCGCAAGCGGCCGTCCCAGGCCAGATCGGCCGCCACCGTCGCGGCGATGGTGGAGGCGGCTGCTCGCATTATTGAGGTGCGGGGCTGGGCCGCGTTGACGACGAATCATGTTGCCGAGCTCTCTGGCGTCAGCATCGGCTCCCTGTACCAGTACTTCCCGTCCAAAGAGGCGCTGCTGGCCGAACTGGTGCGCCGCGAACGCGCGATGCTGCTGCACGACGTGGGGCTAGCCATGGCGCTGGACGGAGAGCTGCCGTTCGCGATACAGCAAGGTGTGATGGCCGGCCTGGCGCACCAGTTCAGGCGCCCGGCGCTTGCGCTTGCGCTGGAATCGGCGCCGTCGTCGCCATCCTTGCAGCGTGAGGACGAGGCCTTGCGGCAGGCGCTTGCCGGCCAGCTCGCGGGGTTGCTGGCGCGTCATGGCGTCGCCGATCCTGATATGGCCGCCGCCGACGTGATTGCGCTGTGCCGCGGCATCATCGACGCCGCGGCGCTGCGGGGAGAAACGGATATGGCGTCGCTTGCCCGGCGCCTGGGACGCGCGGTCCACGGCTACCTGGACACGGCGGCACCTGCCAGGGAAGCCGCCGCCAGCGCTTAAGGGAGGATGCAGCCGTCCAGGCCACACATCTCCCCGTCCGATGCGGCCAGGTTCTCTTGGGATTGCGCATGGAGGTTCTCCAGCGCCTGCCTGAAAACTTCTGGCGGCTGCGCGCCGGAAATGTGCGCCCCATTTCCGAAAACGAACAGCGGCACGCCGGAAGCGATGCGCGAGGCGCTGCGCTCATCGTCCTGCACTTGCTGGCGCAATTGCGGTGTCGACCAGGCGCGCTGCACCGCCTCGGCAGGCACGCCCGCCTGTGCCGCGAGCAGGGCGAGAGAATCGCGGTCGAACAGCGACTGGCCGTGCGAAATGCTCTGTGCATACAGCACTTCGGCCAGGCGCTGCTGCAATGCCGCGTCGCCGGCGGCCTTGACCAGCATGTGCGCGTCCATGGTGTCGCCAAACAGCATGCTGTCGAAGCGGTAGTCCAGGCCTTCCGCGGCCCCATGCGACTGCACCGAGTACAGCATGCCCTCGGCGGCCAGCGGATCGCGAAACTTTTTCAGCAAGGCCGCCTTGATCGGTTCCGCCGGATGGCCTGGCGCGATGCGGTAGGCGCGCAGCCTGACCTGCACGGCGTCTTTGTGCGCGAAAGCGGCCAGGGCTTTGTCGAAGCGGCGTTTGGCGATCCAGCACCAGGGGCAGACGAAATCGGACCAGATGTCGACGACCAGCGTTGGTGTGTTGTTTTTCATGGTTGCTCCTTGAATGGCCGGCCCGGCGTGCACGCATGCCAGGCCGGCTGATGCGGCGGTATCAAGCCTTGTCGAACGCGTCCAGCACGTGGGTGCTGTACACAAGGGCGGCGCCCGCATTGAGGTTGATCGCCACGCCGAGCGCCTCGGCAATTTCCTCGGTGGTGACGCCAAGTTTCTTGGCGGCGGCAGCGTGGAAGGCGATGCAGCCGTCGCAGCGCGTCGTGACGGCCACTGCCAGCGCAATCAGTTCCCGCGTTTTCGCATCGAGATGGTTGGTCTTGTCGCCGGCGCCGCCCAGTGCGGCGATGCCTTTCATGGTGTCGGGCGTCAATGCGTTCAATTGCAACGCACGCGTGTTGATGTCTTGCCGAGCTTGTTTCCAGTCTTCCATGTTTTCCTCGCTATGTAGGCGCTTGCGCGCGGGTTGGGTTGATTCCAGGGAGGGGAATCAGGCCTCGATAATTTCCAGGGTGGGCAGCATGCGGATGGCCTTCGAGAAATTGGCCAGGTTGACCGACGTTTTGGTGACGGCCTGGTGCAGCGCCTCGACGCGCTCGCGCGAGGCATCCGTGCGCAGCCGCACCACGTAGCTGACTTCGTCGTAGCCGGGATTGACGTTCTCGTCCAGGCCAAGGAAGCCGCGCAGGTCCAGCTTGCCATCCGTTTCGATTTCCAGGCTGTGCACGGTGATGCCCATGGTCGCCGCATTGGCCGCGTAACCGACTGACAGGCAGGCGTTGAGGGCAGCCATCAGCAGCTCTTGCGGATTGGGCGCCGTGTTTTGGCCCAGCAATTCATGCGGTTCGTCCGAGGCGATCTCGAAATGGCGCGCATGCTTTTCACCACCGAGCACATAGTGGCTGACGGTGGCCACGCTACGCGTCTGGTGTTGCCACCGGGTCTTGACGTTGAAACGCGCCTCGCCCTTGCCGGGATGCTCTGCCACGCCTTGCGCGAATTGCTGCAATGCTTGCACGTTGATGCCATTGAGCATGTTGGCACCGGCCGCCGCGCCATACGCGGGATAGTCGGTATAGCCATGGGACGGAGCGCCGCTGGCGCCGTAATAGGTCGAGCGGTCGCTGTCGGCCAGCGGCCAGTTGTTTTGCATGCGCTCCACCAGATCCGGGTTGGAGATGAACGGCATGCCGAAGGCGATCAGATCGAGGTCGCCCTTTTCCAGCTCGCTGCGCGCCAGTTCCTGCGTGAAGCCGCCCGCGCCGATCAGGGTGCCGTGATAAGCCTGGCGGAATTGCGCGCCAAAGCCGGGCGGCACTTGCGCCGCCGTGATGGTGGGCTGGTAGTTCAGGTGCACATAGGCCAGTTGCCTCGTATCGAGCGCCTGCGCCACGCTGCTCCACACCTGCGCTTCGTCCGCATAGGCGCGCATGTCGTACAGGCGGCCGAACGGCGAGATGCGCACGCCGACCTTGCCGCCGCCGATGGCGGCCGACAGGGCGTCTATGGTCTCGAGCAAAAAGCGCTGGCGGTTGGCGATGCTGCCGCCGTACTGGTCCGTGCGAGTATTGACGGCGCTGCTGAGGAACTGGTCGAACAGGAAGCCGTTGGCGGCCATGATCTCGATCCCGTCAAAGCCGGCTTCGATAGCGACTTTTGCCGCATGCACGAAGTCGGCGGTGACGCGCGCGATCTCGTCGACGGTCAGCGCGCGCGGCACGCTGGGCAGCACCGGTCCCGCCTTGCCCGGTTCGATCCAGGCATAGACGGTGGTGTTTTCCGCCGCCACGTCGCTGGGACCGACGGGCGCCGCGTTGCCAGGCTGGATAGACACATGCGACATGCGGCCCACGTGCCACAGCTGGGCGAAGATCTTGCCGCCCTTGGCATGCACGGCATCGGTGACCTGGCGCCAGCCCTGGCCCTGGGTGCTGCTGTAGATGCCCGGCGTGTACAAATAGCCGCGGCCTTCATCGGAGACGGGCAAGCCTTCGGTGACGATCAGGCCGGCCGAGGCGCGCTGGGCGTAATACAGCGCGGTGAGCGCGTCGGGATTGTTTTCGAGCGTGCGCGTGCGCGTCATCGGCGCCATGACGACGCGGTTGGCCAAGGAAATGCCGGACAGGTCATAGGGAGTGAACAGTTGATGCATGTAATGCCTCGCAAAGGATCGGATGCGCCGTGGCGCGGAAGGATTGCCGGGTGAAATACCGGGTGCGAAATGAGTCTACCATCTAGTAGGTAGACAAGTCAACCGGCCGCAGCGCCGGCAAAATCGCTATGATGCGGCTTTGCACGGGACGATACGGAGGATGGCAATGAAGAAGCGCCTGATGGCTGGCCTGGGCGCGCATGCGCTGGGCTGCCTGCTGTTTATTGGGTTGAGCTGGCTGGGATTTTTCCTGTATACGCAGCTGTTCGGCAGCCTGGGCTCGCGCGGCGTGGCCGGCGGGCTGGCCCTGCTGCTCGTGTTTTACGTGTACGCGGGCACGAATCTGCTGCTGGCGCTGCTGCCGCCCGGCAGGTGGAAGCCCGTGCTGTGCGCCGTGCTGGGCGCGGCCGTGCTCGCGTATCTGCTGCCCCAGCATCCGCTGCGGGCGATCTACTTCTGCGTGCTGTCGGGCGGCTTGAGCTGGCTGGCCGTGCTGGCCAGCGCGCGTTTAAGCGGATACCTGCGCGGCTGACAGGCCCGAAATAAAAGCGGCGACGGCGACGGCGGCCGCTTCCGGCGCCGCCTGCAGCAGCATGTGCGGCGCGGCGATGTCGATCACTTGCGCGCCCGCTGCCCGCCGCCGTATCTGCACGGCGTTCGCTGGCGGCACCAGGCGGTCGTGAAGGGCGCGCAGATACAGCACGGGCAGGCTGCCGCGCGCGAAGCTGCGCGAGGCGTCCTTTTCGCGAATTTCCAGCACGGCGCGCAGGCGCTGGCGCAGCGTTGCCGGCGGCACTTGCGCCAGCGCAGCGGCCAGTTCCGCCTGCAGTTGCGGCGTGGCGTAGGGCGCCAGCAGCGCCTGGCGCAGCGCGAAGCCGGGCAGGGCGCCAAAGGGCACGAGGCCCAGCAGGTGGCGCAGCGGCGCCAGCATGGGGCGCGGATTGCGCACGAATGAACAGCACAGGACCAGGGCGCGCATGCCGGGCGGCGGATCGGCGCGCAAAGCGGCCCCCAGCGGTCCCGAAAACGATTCGGCCAGCACGACGAAAGGACGGTCCCGCGGCAAGCGCTCGCGCACGTATGCTTCCAGCGCCGCATAGTCGAGTGGCGCGGCCGGATAGGCGATGGCCAGGGTGTCGATGGCGCCGTGCGCGCGCAAGGCGGCGTCGAAACGGTGGAACAGGCTGGCCGTGCCATCCATGCCGGGCAGGAGGACAAGCAGGGGCGAGGCGTGGGTTGATGTCGTCATTGCGGCCATCATAACAGCCGCGCCGGCGCACCCGCCGTCCGCCAGCCGCGCCGCATGGGCGCTGGCGCCATGCTAGAATCGCCGGCGCGCCATGCGTGGCCGCAAGAGCGGCCAAATCCCCGACAGACAGAATCATGCATATCATTTTTTCGAATTACCGCACCCTGGGCGGCGCCTTGCTGGCGGCGGCCTGCATCCTTTCCCAGCCCGCCCGCGCCACGGCGGCGCCCTCGGCGCCAGCCGGGAAAAGCCTGTCCTCCCTGCTGGCAGGCGGTCCCTTGCCGCGCCTGAGCGACGATGCGCAAGTGCGCGCCGTCCTGTTCGATTTCTTCGGTTACGCGCGCGGCAGCTACACGGAAGACGATGAACTGCTGCTGGCACAGGCGCTCGAAGCGATCAGCGAAAAGCGCGACGCCACGCGTACCGTGCTGGCCGATGGCCGCCAGCTGCTGGCGTCGATGAACGACCGTAAGCAGGGCCGCGAACGCGGTGCCATGCTGCTCGACAAGCGCGGCACCATCATCGCCTTTGGCCTCGTCAATGGTCATTGCCGCCTGGAGGGCCAGCCGCTGGCGAAAGTCTGCAATCCCGATCCGAACGCCGTGCTGACGGTATTTCACCGCAAGGGCATGCTGGTCGGCGACGCGGCGCCCTTGCTGGCCTGGGCCCGGCAATTGCCGCCCATGCTGGCGCTGATCGCGGCCGACAAGGAAGCGGGCGCCGGCGGGCAGAAGATCGCCAGCGTCGAATATGTGCTGGCCCAGCCGGCCCTGCCGGGCTGGAACCGCGCCCAGCTGCCGCCCGCGTATCCGCCGGCGCTGCTGCCGCTGCTGCTCGATAAATCCACGGTGCTGACGTCGGCCGGCGCGGGCGTGTTTGCCTATCCTCTCACCTTGAAGGGCAAGAAACAGAACAATGTGCTCGACCATGCGGAAGGCCGCCCGCCGCGCGACCTGGAAGTGGCGCTGCGCAGCTATGCCAGCTTCGACACGGTAGTCGAGCGCTACCGCCAGCTGGCCAAGGGCGCCCGGCTGCAGCGCAACGAGCGCACGGCCTACCTTGATGGCGACATGGGTCAGGGCAGCTACCGCGTCTATATCCGCAACACGGGCGCCGATGGCGTCATGATCGACGTGGCGCTGTGGCAACGCAAGCTGGCCGCCAGCCGCTGAACTTAGTTAGGGCGCGCCTGCTCGTAGCCCAGTTGCGCCAGCTGCGCGGCGATGGCGTCGTCGCGGGTTTTGGTGCCCGTGCGCAGGCGCGCATGCGTGAGGGACGCGGGCAAGCCATGCGCCAGCAAGGCGTCGATGTCGAGCATCGTTTCGTATGCCGACAGCTGGCGCAGGGCGGGCAAGGCGGCGAGGCCGGGCAGGCTGTCGAGCGTCTTGCAGGTGTGCAGGCTAAGGCGTTCGAGCACGGGATTGGGCCCCAGCGCGATCTGCCGCAGCTTGATCTGGTCTTCCACCCATAGCGCCTGCAGCAGCGGGAAACGGCCGATGTCGCCCAGGGTTTCCAGGCCGCGCACGCGTATCACTTCCAGTTTCCGCAACAGCGGCGCCTCGATGCGCGCGAGCGATTCGCGCCCGCCCAGCTGCAACAGCAGCCGGTCCAGGCGGGCCATCGCCGAAATGAAATCGAGCGGCACCTTGTTCTTGATGCGGTACAGCGACAGCTCGTGCAGCGCAGGCAGGCCGGCCAGGGTGTCGATATGCTGGTCGTGGCCCTCGATGACCAGGCTGGCCAGCTGCGCGTAGTGGCGCAGCGGCGCCAGGTCGATATTGTTCTTCGCCGACTCGCCCAGGTACAGGTAGTCGAGGCCGCGCAAATTGTCGAGCTGCAGGATGTCGGCCTGCGCCAGTTGGTACACGCCCAGGCTCAGGCGCTTCAGGTGGCGCAGCTCGCCCAGGGTTTCCAGATGGATGGCTTGCCAGTGGCAGTCGATGGACAGGCTGGCCACATGCGGCAGCGCGCGCAGGATGCGGGCATCGAACACCCTCGGGTCGTAACCGTAGATGCGGATGGTCAGCGCCGTGCCGCAGGTGGCGGCCAGGGCGTCGAGGTCGGCCAGCAGCGGCTCCGGCTCGCCCAGGGTATCGAACTGCACCAGCACCTGCTGGCCGCCCGTGATGGCGGCGCGGATCGCCCGGGCGTCGATGCGCCCGGGGTTCTGGATGCATAGCGGCTGTGTTGCCTGCGTCATGGTCACAGTCCTATCGGGTAGTCCACCTTCCTGGGGGGAGGGCAGCCTTCCGGCCCCGGAAACGTCTGCTTGCCCGTGTCGTCGTA
Source organism: Janthinobacterium sp. 67 (assembly GCF_002797895.1). Lineage (NCBI taxonomy): Bacteria > Pseudomonadati > Pseudomonadota > Betaproteobacteria > Burkholderiales > Oxalobacteraceae > Janthinobacterium > Janthinobacterium sp. 67. The sequence goes on from NZ_PGES01000001.1 coordinate 45,561, forward strand.
GCGCTTGCCGCACTCCACGAGCACGCGCTTGCGGAAGGTGTAGATGCTGGCCACCTTGCCATTCGGGTGGTAGCAGATATTGTCGCCATCGCGGTCGGTCGAAGCGTAGCTGATCATGGTCTCGCCGTTGACCGTGCGGGTGCTGTGGCCGCTGCGCGGCTCCGTGCATTTGAGCTGGCCGCTTTCGTAATAGACGTTGAGGACGGAGGTGTCGGCGGCGCGGTCGACCAGCAGTTCATCCTTGCGCTTGCCGTTCGGGTAGTTCGAATAGCCTTCCTGGCGCTGGCCGTACTGGAAGGCGTAGTAATACTGCGGCTTGCCGTCCGGGTAGTACATGTGGTGGTACTCGCATACGTCGTCGCGCGTGCTGCCGTATTCCTTGAAGGTGCAGCGGTGGATGTCGTTGAGCAGCTGGCCGTCTTCATAGTATTCGCGCAGGTGCGTGAGCAGGCGGCCCTGGTCGATGACGGCCAGGCGCTCCGGCTTGCCGTTCGGGTAGTAGCGCGCGTCCAGGCCCTGCTTCTTGCCCATCTCCCACAAGGTATCTAGGCGCAGGATCTTGCCGCTGTCGTCGAATGCCTGTTCACGCCCATCGAGCTGGCCGTTGCGGTAGGTGGCCGTGTAGACCACGTATTCCCTGCCGGCCGGGCCCAGATAGCGCGTGCGGCTGCCTTCGAGCACGCCGGCCTGGTAATGGTCGCGCTGGCGCAGCGCGCCCTGCGCATCCGTGTCGATCGCTTCGCCCTGTTTTTTGCCTTGCACGAAAGTGACGCTTTGCGTGGCCTTGTCCTTGAGCTTGAGCTTCCACGGCCCGTCGCGCAAGCCTTCGATGAAGCTGCCGTCGCCGTCTTCCGTGATCCACGCGCCATGGCGCGAGCCGTTCACGTAGTTGCCGCGCGTTTGCAGCTTGCCGCCCATGCTGCGTTCGTGCGGGCCGTTCAGCTGGCCGCCCGTGTAGGTGTCGAAGCCCGTCACTTCCTCTGCATCGGCATAGTTGACGACTGTCCAGCGGCCTTCGCGCTTGCCGGCCCGGTACATGCCGCTCTCGCTCTGTCGGGGGTAATTGAAGTACCACATGCCTTCCTGCAGGCCGTCGACGAAATGGCCCTTTTCGCTGCCTTCGTGCATGCCTTCGCGCACCCACAGGCCCTGGCGCTTGCCTTTCGCGTACTGGCCCCGCTCGACCACCGAGCCGTCGTCCCAGGCCAGGCTGTAGATGACGGAAGGGCCTTCCTGGCTGCCCGTGAACTGCTTCGGCGCCGTTTCCCACGTTAGCTGCCACAGGCGGTAATTGTGCAGGATGCCGGCGCCCGCATCGCTGTACAGGGTATAGCTGGCGGTGAGAAAACGGTCGCCTTTCTTCTCGAAGGTTTTCTTGTAGATGATGGCGTCCTTGTCGCCAGCCGCCACGGGCTTGCCCTCATCGCTGTAGTAGCCGACGATGGTGCCCTGCGTATGGTCGATGGCGTCGAAGTCCGCATTGCCGCTCTTGCCGCGCGCGACGCTGTAGTCCATCGGCGCCAGCTTGGCCAGCGCCGCCTTGACCTGGCCCGCGTTGGGCGCGGCGCTTTGCGCCACGATGCGGTTCAGGGCTGGCTGCAAGCCGTCGAGGCGCCGGTACTTGCCGGAACTGCGGTGGTAGCGGTAGGCGCGCAAGCCATTCCTGCCGTCCTGGCGGAACAGCACCAGCATGGTTTGCACGCTGTCGTCCGACTCCTTGTCCAGCGAGGCATAGAAGACGGAACGGATGACGGCGTTGCCGAACTGGTCGAGCAAAATGGGTTTCGAGGTGCCATCCTTGCACTCGCAGTAATAGCCGTTGACGCCCTCTTTTTCCTTGAGAAAGGCGATGTCGAAGCCGCTGTCCTGCGAGGCGCTGATGGCGGGATGGGCGAGGGTCTTGCCTTCATAGAAGGGCGCGCCGTGGGCGAAGGCGGAGCAGAGCAGCAAGGGCAGAAGCAGACGTTTCATCGTGTGGCTGGCGCCGGGGCGCCGCAATGGAAAGGCCACGATTCTGCCTGCGTTCTTACTTGTGGGCAAATGGGCGCGCGTCTATCGTGTGCGCGTGCGCGCCCCGGGTCAGGGCTGGTGCGCGGCGCAGAAGTCCAGCAGCAGCTGTTCGCCTTCCGGCCAGGGACCGTAGCCGGCGTCGCCGTTGATATGGCCGGCGTCGCCGATCATGGTGAAATCGCTGCCCCAGGCGGCGGCAAACGCGCGCGCCCGCGCGAAGCTGACGTAGGGATCGTCGCCGCTGGCTACCACCAGGCTGGGAAACGGCAAGGCTTGCAGCGGCACCGGCGCAAAGCCCGTCGTGCCTGCGGGATAGGAGGGCGCTTCCACATCGCTGGGGGCGACGAGGACGGCGCCGGCGATCCTGTGCGGCGAGCCGCTGGCCGCCCAATGGGCCACCAGCGTGCAGGCCAGGCTGTGCGCGGCCAGCACGGGCGGGCGCTCGCAGGCGGCGATGGCGCGATCGAGTTCCGCCACCCATTCATCCTTGTCCGGCGTCTGCCATTCCCGGTGCGGCACGCGCGACCATTGCGGGTGGCGCGCTTCCCAATGGGTTTGCCAATGCTGCGGCCCGGAATTCCACAGGCCGGCCAGGGTCAGGACGAGAGGCGACATCAAATCTCCTTTTGAAATTAGAGCTCCGTGCGTAAGGCAAAGAGCTCCGGGAACAATACCACGTCGAGCATCTTGCGCAAATAGCTGACGCCCGCCGTGCCGCCCGTGCCCGTCTTGAAGCCGATGATGCGCTCGACCGTCGTCACGTGGCGGAAGCGCCAGAAGCGGAAGGCCGTTTCCAGGTCGACCAGCTTTTCGGCCAGCTCATACAGGGCCCAGTGTTTCGACGGGTCGCGGTAGACTTCCAGCCATGCCGCTTTTACCGAAGCGTCGGCGGCGGTCGGCAGGGTCCAGTCGGCGTCCATGCGCTCGGGGGCGATAGGCAGGCCGCTGCGCGCCAGCAGCTTGATCGACTCGTCGTAGACGGACGGCGTGCGCAGGGCGGCGTCGAGCACCTTGTAGGTGTCGGGGGCCGTCGTGTGCACGTTGAGCAGGGCCGCGTTCTTGTTCCCCAGGATGAATTCGATCTCGCGGTACTGGAAGGACTGGAAACCGGACGAGGCGCCCAGGTAGGGACGGATGGCCGTGTATTCGGGCGGCGTCATGGTGGCCAGCACGTCCCAGGCATGGACCAGCTGGTCCATGATGCGCGCCACGCGAGCCAGCATCTTGAAAGCGGGCGCCAGGTCGCCGCTTTGCAGGTTGGCGCGCACGGCGTGCATTTCGTGCAGCATCAGCTTCATCCACAATTCGCTCGTCTGGTGCTGCACGATGAACAGCATCTCGTTGTGGTTCGGCGACAGCGGATGCTGGGCCGTGAGGATGCGGTCCAGCGCCAGGTAATTGCCGTAGCTCATCGATTCGCTGAAATCCATCTGCGCGCCATGCCACTGCGCATCCTGGCCGCCCGCATGCATGGGGCAGCCGCTCGTGTTTTCCTTGTTCATATTTTTTTCGTCGCTCATGGCATGGTTCAGGTGACGGCATCACGCTTGGCGGCGATGTCGTAGGCTAGTGTGTCGAGGGTGTCGCGCAGGATTTCCACGGCATCCCACACGTCGGCAAAGCTCGTGTACAGGGGCGTGAAGCCGAAGCGCATGATGGCCGGTTCGCGGTAGTCGCCGATCACGCCGCGCGCGATCAGCGCCTGCATCACGGCATAGCCGTGCGGGTGCGTGAAGCTGACCTGGCTGCCGCGGCGTGCATGCTCGCGCGGCGTGACAAGGCCCAGCGGATGGCTGGCGCAGCGCTGTTCCACCAGCGCGATGAACAAGTCCGTCAGGGCCAGCGACTTGCGGCGGATGGCTTCCATGCTCGTTTGCGCAAAGATATCGAGGCCGCATTCGACGAGGGCCAGCGAAAGTATCGGCTGCGTGCCGCACAGGGCGCGGGCGATGCCGTCGGCCGGCGTGTAGCCCGGGTCCATGGCGAACGGCGTGGCGTGGCCCCACCAGCCGGACAAGGGCTGGCGGAAGCGCGCCTGGTGTTTTTCCGGCACCCAGATGAAGGCGGGCGAACCGGGGCCGCCATTCAGGTACTTATAGGTGCAGCCGACGGCCAGGTCGGCGCCGGCGCCGTTCAGGTCCAGCGGCACGGCGCCGGCCGAATGGGCCAGGTCCCACAGGGCCAGGGCGCCCTGCGCATGGCAATGGCTGCTGATGGCGGCCATGTCGTGCTGGTAGCCGGTGCGGTAGTTGACGTGCGTGAGCATGGCGACGGCGCAATCGGCGGTGATGGCTTGATTCAGTTCTTCGGGACTGTCGACCAGGCGCAGCTGGTAGCCGCGGTCGAGCCAGGCGGCCAGGCCTTGCGCCATGTACAGGTCGGTGGGGAAATTGCTGCGTTCACTGACGATGATGCGCCGCGCGGCATGCGCGGCATGCGCGGGATCGCTGGCCTGCATCTGCAGGGCGGCGGCCAGGGCCTTGAACAGGTTGACCGAGGTGGTGTCGGTGATCACCACTTCGCCCGCGCCGGCCCCCAGCAGCGGGGCCAGGCGGTCGCCCAGGCGCTTGGGCAGGTCAAACCAGCCGGCCGTATTCCAGCTGCGGATCAGGTCCGTGCCCCATTCGGCCGTGATCACGTGCTGGGCGCGGGCCAGGGCCGCTGTCGGCCGCGCACCCAGGGAATTGCCGTCGAGGTAAATCACGCCTTGCGGCAGATCGAATTGCTGGCGCAGGGGCGCCAGGGGATCGTCGAGGTCGCGCGCGCTGCAGTCTTGTCGAGAAATCATGGTGGCTTTCATGTTGATACTTGGCTCAATGGCACGATATTACTTGAAGCTTAAAGTATTGTGCGGGAGCAGGCAGTGTAGCAAATTCACGCCGGAAAGAGGAATTTCCGCGCTGGATGCGTCCCGGAAAATGCGTACCTGTGGGGCGTCAACGAAAAAAATCACGATTTTTAAAAATATTTTCAAATAACCCTAAAGTTTCGCCAGATGCCGCCGTCAACGATTACATGAACGGTGTCAAACCGGCCGAAAAAGAATGCGGGTCTTTGAAATATTTTTCAAAAAAGCCCTAAAGTTCCTGCCAAGGCAGCCGTTATCTAGGTAGACAGGCTTGATTCCGATCAAGTTGTTGTAAAAAAGTGATATTTTTTACAGGCCAAAAGTCGGCTAAATCCGGCACAGAGCCAACCTCCCACATCCGCGCCGTTGCTGGCGCGCGACCATGATCGAGCAGTGTTTGTCAGACAAACACCTACGATCCCATCCGCCATTCCCCGACCAAAAATACAGCGCTACGCCTCTGTTGCATTTAATGTTGCTCCTGCAGAATGTATCTCACTGGCAACAAACAATGCCAGCAGAATTCAACGGATTGAGGAGATGGAAATGACTGCTAACGACATGATGGCTGAGATTCGCGACGCTAACCTGAGCTACCTGATGCTGGCCCAGCAAATGATTCGTGCAGACAAGGTAACGGCCATCTTCCGTTTGGGCATCGCCGCCGACATCGCCGAACTGATCGAAGGCATGAGCAATGCGCAGATCCTCAAGCTCGCTGGCGGCAACATGATGCTGGCCCGCTTCCGCTTCGACGACAGCGCCATCCTGGGTATGTTGACGAACTACAATAAGGACCGCTCGCTGGCCCAGTCGCACGCCGCCATCTTGATGGCAGGCCAGGGCGTCGAAGAAATCGCCTAAGCTTTTAAATTAGTACTCGTCAGTCGCGGAGCAAGCAGCATGGCCAAGAAAAGTGTCGTATCGGAAGCGCAGGAAATCCAGCTGGCCATCGAATTGATACAGCTGGGCGCGCGTTTGCAACTGCTGGAGACGGAAGTCTCGCTGTCGCGCGAACGCCTGCTGAATCTGTACAAGGAATTGAAGGGCGTCTCGCCGCCCAAGGGCATGCTGCCGTTTTCCACCGACTGGTTCCTCACCTGGCAACCGAATATCCATTCCTCGCTGTTCATCAACATCCACAAATTCCTCGTCGACCACGCCGGCGCCACGGGCATCGAAGCCGTGATGAAGGCGTACAAGCTGTACCTGGAGCAGATGCCGCCCGAAGCGGGCGAAGAGCCGCTGCTGTCGTTGACGCGGGCCTGGACCCTCGTGCGCTTTTTCAGCAGCAAGATGCTGGACATGGCGCCTTGCGGCAAGTGCGGCGGCAAGTTCGTCGTCAATTGCCTCGACCTGAACGCCGATTATGTGTGTGGCCTGTGCCACATGCCTTCGCGTGCCGGCAAGACCAAGAAGGCGCGCGATGAAGCGGCCGCCGTCGCGCCGGGCGTGGTTGCCTGAGCCGTAAATAGACAAGAGAGCAAGCCGGAGCCGGTCGCCTGACCGCACTCCGGCTTTTTCATGCCTGCATCGCTTACACTGGCGTTTTCCTCCTTTGATTACCCCATGCTGCAACAAATCCTGCGCGCGCCCGCGCTCAAGGCCATCCTGATCCAGGTGCTGGCCTTTCCCTTGATGTTGCTATTGGTATATGGCCTGGCGCGTGCCGGCGTGGCCATGTCGCTGCCGGTCGTGGCGCTGGCGCAGGGCGTGTTGGCGGCGCTCATTACCTGGCGGGCGGGCCTGGCGCGCTGGTGGTGCGCCATCGGCCTGCTGTTTGCGCCCGCCTTGCTGGCAGCCAGCCTGCTCGATTTGCCGCCGGCCATGTTCCTCGCGGCCTTTGTTTTCCTGCTGAGCCTGTATTGGTCCACCTTCCGCACGCAAGTGCCGTTTTATCCGTCGGGACCGAAGGTGTGGCAGGCGGTGGCCGAGCTGATCGCGGATCGTCCCGGCGTGCGCCTGATCGATATCGGCAGCGGCCTTGGCGGGCTGGTGCTGGACCTGGCGCGGCGCCGGCCCGACGGGCGGTTTTCCGGCATCGAACTGGCGCCGCTGCCGTGGCTGGCAAGCCGCCTGCGGGCGAAGCTGGCGGGCAGCCGCGCGCGCTTCCTGCGCGGCGACTACGACGCGCTCGACTTCGGCCGCTACGATGTGGTGTTTGCCTACCTGTCGCCGGCGGCGATGGCGGCCTTGTGGAGCAAGGCGGAAAACGAGATGTTGCCCGGGAGCATGCTTCTTAGTTACGAATTCCAGATTACGGCACGCAAGCCCGATAAGACCATTGCCGCCACAGAGGGTGGTCCTTTGCTTTACATATGGTGCTTTTAAGCAATTGTCTGCGTTATTTGCTTGCCCGGAGGGCAATCTCACGTTATTGTAGTTCCACAGGGCATTTTCCCGGAATTGCATTGAAAAGCAGCACATTTCAATTAACTTCCGGTTACTTTTTTTGCCGCTGTCCTTGCCGGCGGCGCAGCCGTCAAAAGACGGGAACAGGTTTGAACATGCCGGGCATACAGTCCCGGCCATTATTGGGAGTCAGGGCACTTGTTAGTCATAATCGGATACATCATCGTCTGCGCCTCGGTCTTTGGCGGCTTCGCGCTGGCCGGCGGCCATCTGGCGGCGCTGTTCCAGCCGCTGGAGTTGCTGATGATCGGCGGCGCCGCCCTGGGCGCCTTCCTTGTTGGTAACAATAACAAGGCCATCAAGGCAACGATCGCCGCCTTGCCCAGCCTGTTCAAGGGCTCGCGCTATACCAAAGAGCTGTACATGGAATTGATGTCCCTGCTGTTCGAAGTGCTCAGCAAGGTACGCAAGGAAGGCTTGATGTCGATCGAAGGCGATATCGACAAGCCGGAAGAAAGCCCGCTGTTTTCGAAATACCCGGCCGTGCTGGCCGACCATCACATCGTCGAATTCATGACCGATTACCTGCGCCTGATGGTGTCGGGCAATATGGATGCGTTCCAGATCGAAAACCTGATGGACAATGAAATCGAGACGCACCATCACGAAGGCGCCGTGCCGGCCCACGTGATCGCCAAGGTGGGCGATGGCTTGCCCGCGTTCGGTATCGTCGCCGCCGTGATGGGCGTGGTGCACACGATGGAGTCGGTGGGCATTCCGCCGGCCGAGCTGGGCATGCTGATCGCGCACGCGCTGGTCGGCACCTTCCTCGGCATCTTGCTGGCCTATGGTTTCGTCGGCCCGCTGGCCAGCCTGCTCGAGCAGAAGCTGGAAGAGTCGAGCAAGATGTTCCAGTGCGTGAAAGTGACCCTGCTGGCCAGCCTGAACGGCTACGCGCCGGCGCTGGCCGTGGAGTTCGGCCGCAAGGTGCTGTTCTCGACCGAGCGTCCGACGTTCAACGAGCTGGAAGACCACATCAAGAAATCGAAAACGAAGTAAGCAGTGAATATACGCCTGGACACCATGAGTCATTTGCAGCACACGGAAGGGGGACGCCATGGCCGATGAAGGCATGCGCCCGATTATCGTCAAGCGTATCAAGAAGACGGCTGGCGGGCACCATGGCGGGGCGTGGAAAATCGCCTACGCCGACTTTGTCACGGCCATGATGGCCTTCTTCCTGCTGATGTGGCTGCTGGGCTCCACCTCGAAGGGCGACTTGAACGGCATTTCCGAATTTTTCAAGACACCCTTGAAAGTGGCGATGGCGGGCGGCTCGGGCAGCGGCGAAAGCAATTCCGTGATCCAGGGCGGCGGCCAGGACCTGTCGCGCCAGGATGGGCAAGTGCGCAAGGCGCAGGAAGAGCAGCAGCGCAAATCGTTCGACCTCAATTCCGCCAAGGCCGCGCTCGAACGCGAGGAAGGCAAGCGCCTGCAGGCCCTCAAGGCCCGCATCGAAGCGACCATCGACGCCAATCCCCTGCTGAAAAAATACAAGAACCAGTTGCTGCTCGATATCACCAGTGAAGGCTTGCGCATCCAGATCGTCGACGAGCAGAACCGTCCGATGTTTGCGCTCGCCAATGCGAACCTGCAACCGTACACCAAGGAAATCCTGCACGCGATCGGCTCCGTGCTCAACGAAGTGCCGAACCGCATCGGCCTGTCCGGCCATACGGATTCGACGCCATACATGAGCGATGCCGGCTACAGCAACTGGGAATTGTCGGCCGACCGCGCGAATGCGTCGCGGCGCGAGCTGGTGATCGGCGGCATGAAGGAAGAAAAAGTCTTGCGCGTGGTGGGCCTGGGTTCGGCCGCCCACCTGGACAAGCTCGATCCTTTCAACCCGATCAACCGGCGCATCAGCATCATCGTCATGAACAAGCGCACGGAAGAAAACGTCCTGCGCGACGGCGCGGCGATCGAATTGCCCGTGACCGATGCCGCTTCCGCCGCTGTCGCTTCAGGGCTGGCGGCCGGTGCGCCGTCCGCGGCGGCGCCAGTTCCTGCTTCGGCCGCGGCGAAAAAATAACACGCAAGGCTGTCACGCGTGATGTATTGAAACAATGAGACCTTTATGACAAGAAAGAAAATACTTGGCTCGCATGTAAAGCGCCTGTTGTCTGGCGTGTCGGACCATGGCCGCAAGCACTTGACGGAGGTGGAAACCGACCTGGTGCAGACCGGCATCTTGCTGGAAGAGGCGATCGAGAAGCTGTCCTTCAATTTCATGGCGATACACGCAGCCGTCGCTGCGCAGCAGGACACCATCGCCCTGTTGCTCGACGGCGGCATTCCGGCCGAGGAGCAGCGGGAAAAACTGCTGGCGCTGCAGGATGAGGTGGGGGGCTACGTGAATGCCGCCATCACCAGCATGCAGTTCCAGGATATGACCAGCCAGCTGATCGAGCGTACCTTGAAGCGCGTGACGGGCTTGCGCGAGTTCCTCGGGACCCTGGGTTCGCATGGCGCGGAGATGTTGCCGGAGAGCGACAATGAAGAAATTGTCGCCTTGCTGGGGCGGGTCAGCATGGCGCTGGCGATTCAAAGCCTGGAGTTGCGCAGCGTGCTGCGCAAGGCTGTCAGTCAACAGCATTTGGAAAGTGGCGACATCGAGCTGTTCTAGCATGCCAGTGCGGAGCGCTTGTGGTTGCATGGATTGATTAATCAAATACTCGGGCAGGATGCCCGGAATAAGTGGGAGCAAAGATGGCCAAAACGATACTTGCAGTGGACGATTCCAGCTCATTGCGCCAGATGGTGGCGTTCAGCCTGAAAGCCGCCGGTTACCAGGTGGTGGAGGCCGTCGACGGCCAGGACGGACTGGAAAAAGCCAAGCTGCAAACCGTGGACCTGGTGTTGACGGACCAGAACATGCCGCGCATGGATGGCCTGGAGCTGATCAAGCTGCTGCGTGAACTGCCGACCTACCAGAAAGTGCCCATCCTGATGCTGACGACGGAGTCGTCGGACGAGATGAAGTCGAAGGGACGTGCCGCCGGCGCCAACGGCTGGCTGGTCAAGCCCTTCGATCCGCAACGCCTGATCGAAGTGGTCAAGAAGGTGATCGGCTGATGCCAGCCGCGCAGTGCAACGATGCAATTGACGGAGTCACCCTATGACCATCGATATTAGCCAGTTTTTTCAGGTCTTTTTCGATGAGGCCGAAGAACTGCTGGCTGAAAAGGAACGGCTGCTGCTGGCCGTCGATATTGCGGCGCCCGACGCCGAAGACCTGAATGCCATTTTCCGCACCGCCCACTCGATCAAGGGCGGCGCTTCGACGTTCGGTCTCTCCGACATGAGCGAGGTGACGCACATCCTCGAGTCGCTGCTCGACCGCATCCGCCAGGGCCAGATGGCCCTGACGGCGGAGCACGTCGACGCCTTCCTGGCGGCCAAGGATATCCTCAAGATGCAGCTCGATGGCCATCGCCTGGGCAGCGCCGTCGACCAGGATGCCGTGGCCAATGTGCGCATGATGCTGCAGTCGTTTTCGCAGGACGTGCCCGTGGCCGCGCTCACGCCCGTCGCGCCGGCCTTCCATACGGCGGAAAAAGCCGCCGTCAGCCATGCCGGCGGCCATCGCATCCGCCTGGAACTGCCAGCCATGGAGCAGCGCGAAGTCGATGCGCTGGCGGCCGAACTGGGCTTGATGGGCGACGTCGCCGTGTCCAGCTTGCCCGACGCGTGCAAGGTGCTGGAAGTGACGACGCATGAAAGCCTGGACGATATCCTGGCCATCTGCTCGTTCGTGCTCAATCCCGACGACATGGTGATCACGCAGGCGCCGCCTTTGGCGCCAGGCGAAGCCGAAGCGGCCCGCGCGGCGCAGGAAAAAGCCCAGGGCTACGGTTTCTTCGATCCGCTGCCGGGCGCGCCTGCCGCACAGGGCGCGGCCGATCCTGGCTATGGCTTCTTCCAGCCGCTCGAGGACATCCGCGCCGCCGCCGGCGTGCAGAGCGACGCCGAACAGGGCTACGGTTTCTTCCAGCCCCTCGAACAGATACGCGCCGACGCGGCCAGGGCGGGCAGCGCCAGCGCTGCCGCCGCGCCTGCCGTGGCCAGCGCCGCGGCCGAAGCGGAACAGGAAAAGAAACCGGCCAAGAAAGAGGGCGACAAGGCCGGCGCCGAATCGTCGTCGATCCGCGTCTCGATCGAAAAAGTCGACCAGCTGATCAACCTGGTGGGTGAACTGGTGATCACGCAGGCGATGATCGAGCAGCGCGCCAGCGCGCTCGACCCGATGCTGCATGAAAAACTGCTCGACAGCGTCAGCCACCTGACGCGCAATACGCGCGACTTGCAGGAAGCGGTGATGTCGATCCGCATGATGCCGATGGATTTCGTCTTCTCGCGCTTCCCGCGCATGGTGCGCGACCTGGCCACGAAACTGGGCAAGAAGGTAGATTTCATCACGAATGGCGCCGCCACGGAACTGGACAAGGGCCTTATCGAGCGCATCGTCGATCCGCTCACGCACCTGGTGCGCAACAGCATCGACCACGGCGTGGAAATGCCGGCCGCCCGCGTGGCCGCCGGCAAGACCGAGGCGGGCCGCCTGTTCCTTTCGGCCAGCCACCAGGGCGGCAACATCATCATCGAAGTATCCGACGATGGCGCGGGCCTGAACCGCGAGCGCATCCTGGCCAAGGCGGCGCAGCAGGGACTGGACGTATCCGAGACGATGAGCGACGCCGACGTGTGGCAGCTGATTTTCGCACCCGGTTTTTCCACCGCCGAAGCCGTCACCGACGTGTCGGGCCGCGGCGTGGGCATGGATGTCGTCAAGCGCAATATCAGCGCCATGGGCGGCGTCGTCGACATCCGCTCGGCCAAGGGTTTCGGCACGACGATTTCCATCTCGCTGCCGCTGACCCTGGCCATCCTCGACGGCATGTCGATCAGGGTCGGCGACGAAGTCTATATTTTGCCGCTGGGCTTTGTCATCGAATCCTTGCAGCCGGCCGTTGAGGATATCAAGGACATCAGTGGCAAGGGCCAGGTGGTGAAGGTGCGCGGCGAATACCTGCCATTGATCCCGCTGTACCAGATGTTCGACATCGCGCCGCGCTTTACCAGCCCGTCGGAAGGCATCTGCGTGATCCTCGAGACGGAAGGGCGCAAGGCGGCCCTGTTTGTCGACGACCTGGTGGGGCAGCAGCAAGTCGTGGTGAAGAACCTCGAATCGAATTACCGCAAGGTGGTGGGCATTTCCGGCGCCACCATCCTGGGCGATGGCGGCGTGTCGCTGATTCTCGATGTCGCCGCCCTGATCCGTTCCTCGCGCCAGCTGGCTGACGAGTCCATTTTTTCGTAGTACCGATAGATAAAGATAGGAAAACGCACCATGTCAGATACTCAACAAACATCCGGAAGCAATGCGGGCGACGGCAAGGACATCGCCGGTCGTGAATTCCTGGCCTTCACCCTGGGCTCCGAAGAGTACGGCATCGATATCCTGAAGGTCCAGGAAATCCGTGGTTACGAAGCGGTCACCCGCATCGCCAACGCGCCTGAATTCATCAAGGGCGTGATCAACCTGCGCGGCATCATCATTCCCGTGGTCGACATGCGCATCAAGTTCAAGCTGGGCACGCCCGTGTACGACCAGTTCACGGTGGTGATCATCCTGAACATCGGCGGCCGTATCGTCGGCATGGTGGTCGACAGCGTTTCCGACGTCACCACCCTGACGCCTGAACAGGTGAAACCGGCGCCGGAAATGGGCACCGCCTTCTCGACCGATTACATGATCGGCCTGGGCACCATCGACGAGCGCATGCTGATCCTGGTCGACATCGACAAGCTGATGTCGAGCAGCGAGATGGGCCTGATCGACAAGCTGGCGGCGTAAGCGGCGGCAAGGCGGCGCCCGGTGCGCCGCCGTTTTAGCACGCAAAGAATCACTACAGATATGCATGTACCGGCGCGGCCAGAGGCGCGCCGGCAGGCTGCAAGGTCCGACAGAGACCAGGCCACAACACGGCGCCGTCCGGTTGAACGGGCGCCGTTCACATAAATATTGGAGACTGTAATGAGTTTGCGCGATTTCAAGATAGGCACCCGGCTGGGGATAGGTTTTGGCAGCATCCTCGCCATCCTGGTGGTGGTGATCGTTTCGGCGAATGCACTGAATTACCGTAACAAGGCCCAGCTGCTCGCGGGCCTGGAGCTGGCAAGTGAAAAGAATACGCAGGCCTCGCTGATGAAAAGCGCGATGCTGGAAACCGGTATCGCCATGCGCAATATCGGCTTGCAGGGCGATGTGGCCCTGATGCAGGCGGAAGAAGGGAAGGTGCGCGAGCAGCGCAAGCTGTACGACGGCGCGCGCGGCAAGCTGTCCACCCTGGGCCTGTCCGATGGTGAAAAGGCGCTGCTGGCCAATATCGCCAAGGTCGACGGCGAAGTCGATGCCGCCTTCAAGGAAGCGATGGGGCAGGTGCTGGCGTTTAACAGCGAGGGCGCGGCCAAGGTGATCGCCACCCGCATCGATCCCTTGAACAAGACGACCCTGGCCGATATCAACAAGCTGCTCGACTTGCAGCACGTGGCGCAGCAAAGCTTCATGGACGACTCGCTGGCGGCCGATGCGCGGCTGATGACGGTACTGTTCATCCTGGGCGGTGCGGCGGTGGCGATCGGCGCCTGGTGCGCCATCTTCATCACGCGCTCGATCACGGTGCCGCTGTCCGGCGCACTGGCCGTGGCGCAGAAAGTGGCGGCGGGCGAACTGACGTCGCGCGTGGTGGTCGAAGGCAAGGATGAAACGAGCGCGCTGCAGCAGGCATTGAAGGACATGAACGAGAGCCTGGTGCAGACGGTCAGCGACGTGCGCAATGGAACGGACACCATCACCGTGGCCTCGCGCGAGATCGCCAGCGGCAATGCCGACCTGTCGGCGCGCACGGAGACGCAGGCCAGTTCGCTCGAAGAGACGGCGTCGTCGATGGAAGAGCTGACGTCGACCGTGAAGCAGAACGCGGACAACGCGCGCCAGGCCAACCAGCTGGCCGTGTCGGCGTCGTCGGTGGCGGAGCAGGGCGGCAACGTGGTGGCGCAAGTGGTCGATACGATGGGTTCCATCAAGGACAGTTCGCGCAAGATCGTCGACATCATCGGCGTCATCGACGGCATCGCGTTCCAGACGAATATCCTGGCGTTGAATGCGGCCGTCGAGGCGGCGCGCGCAGGCGAGCAGGGACGCGGTTTTGCGGTGGTGGCGTCGGAAGTGCGCAATCTGGCGCAACGCTCGGCCGGCGCGGCGAAAGAGATCAAGGGCCTGATCGGGGACTCGGTCGACAAGGTCGATGCGGGCAGCCGCCTGGTGGACGAGGCGGGGCAGACCATGGGCCTGATCGTCACGTCGATCCGGCAGGTGGCCGACATCATGGGCGAGATCACGGCGGCGACGCAGGAACAGAGCCATGGCATCGAGGAAGTGAACCAGGCCATCGCGCAGATGGACCAGATGACGCAGCAGAACGCGGCGCTGGTCGAGGAAGCGGCGGCGGCCGCCGAAAGCATGCAGGAACAGGCGCAGAAACTGGCCGACGCCGTCAGCATCTTCAAGCTCGATGGCGAGAGCGCGGCGCAGGCGGCCATGCCCGCGTCCGCGCCGGTAGTCAAGGCGGCGGCACGGCCGGCACCGAGTGTGGCGGCAAATACACGGCGGTTGGCAAAGACGGCGCAAGCCGGCTCGCCACCGCCCGCGAAAAAGCTGGCGGCAGCCGGCGGCGACGATTGGGAAGAGTTCTGACGCCAACCCGGTCCCGCTAGTTATACTTGCAAAGGCATTGGTCAGAGTAGTCATAGAGAGGTAAAAACAAATGCCGCAAACTAAAACGGATTCGGTCAAAGAATTTGATTTCACTGGCAAGGACTTCGAACGGGTCCGCGCCATGATTTACAAGCGGGCCGGCATCGCGCTGGCCGACAGCAAGCAGGAAATGGTCTACAGCCGCCTGGCCAGGCGATTGCGCGCGACCGGCATTTCCTCGTTCGTCCGTTACCTGGACGACCTGGAAGCGGGCCGCATGGGCGACGAGTGGGAGGCGTTCACGAATGCGCTGACGACCAACCTGACGTCGTTTTTCCGCGAGGCGCATCACTTCCCGCTGCTGGCCGAGCACGTGAAAAAACTGAGCGGGCCGATCACCATCTGGTGTTCGGCCAGTTCCACCGGCGAAGAGCCGTATTCGATCGCCATGACGGTGTGCGAGGCGTTCAATACGCTCACGCCGCCCGTCACCATCATCGCCACGGACATCGACACGAACGTGCTGGCCACGGCCGCCAATGGCGTCTACAACCTGGACCGCCTCGACAAGATGCCGGCCGACCGCGCGCGGCGCTTTTTCTTGCGCGGCAAGGGCGACCGCGAAGGGCAGGTGCGGGTACGCCCGGAACTGCGCCAGATGATCACCTTCAAGCCGCTCAACCTGCTGGCCGACAGCTGGCCGGTGACGGGGCAGTTCGACGTCATCTTTTGCCGTAACGTGATGATCTATTTTGACAAGGCGACGCAGCGCAAGATCCTGTCGCGCTTTGTACCCTTGATGAAGCCCGATGCGCTGCTGTTTGCAGGCCATTCGGAGAATTTTCTGTACGTGTCGGATTCATTGAAGCTGCGCGGTAAAACAGTCTATGAGCTCGACCAGCCCCGGGGCGCCGCGCCCAAGGCAACGTCGCATCGTACATGAGAGTGAAATATGAGCCTGGAATCCAAAGAGCAATTCGCCACTAACGTCTATTACGACAGGACGTTCAATTGTGACGCCGCCAAGATCTTGCCTGGTGAGTATTACTTTACCAACAAGGACATGCTGATCGTCACCGTGCTCGGCTCCTGCGTCTCGGCCTGCATCCGCGACCGCGTCACGGGCCTGGGCGGCATGAACCATTTCATGCTGCCCGATGGCGGCAGCGATCCGAACAGCCCGATTTCCGCATCGATGCGCTATGGCACCTACGCCATGGAAATCCTGATCAACGATCTGCTGAAGGCGGGCGCGCGGCGCGAGAACATGGAAGCGAAAGTGTTCGGCGGCGGCGCCGTGCTGCGCGGCTTCACGGCGATCAACGTGGGCGAACGCAATGCGGCCTTCGTCATCAATTACCTGAAGGCCGAAAAGATGCGCGTGGTGGCCGAAGACCTGAACGACATCCACCCGCGCAAGGTGTACTTTTTCCCCCGCAGCGGCAAGGTGCTGGTGAAAAAACTGATGCAGACGCATAACGACACCCTGGTGCGCCGCGAACTCGATTACGCCAGCCGCCTCAAGGTCGCGCCGGTGGGTGGCGAGGTCGAACTGTTCTAGTAGCACCAGGCCAAACCTGCCGCGCCGCGCCATGCGGCTTGCGGCGGTTTGTCCGGTGGACTAATTTAATAAGGAATAAGGGCCGCAAGGCCTGGAAGGATAACTATGAAGATCAAAGTATTGATCGTGGACGACTCGGCGCTGATCCGCAGCGTCATGACGGAAATCGTGAACAGCCAGCCCGACATGGAAGTGGTGGGCGCGGCGCCCGATCCGCTGGTGGCGCGCGAGATGATCAAGCAGACCAACCCCGACGTGCTGACCCTCGACGTCGAGATGCCGAAGATGGATGGTCTGGACTTCCTGGAAAAGCTGATGCGCTTGCGCCCCATGCCGGTATTGATGGTGTCGTCCCTGACCGAGCGCGGTTCGGAAATCACCATGCGCGCGCTGGAGCTGGGCGCCGTCGATTTCGTCACCAAGCCGAAGATCTCGATTCAGAGCGGCATGCGCGAGTACACGGACATGATCGCCGACAAGATCCGCGCCGCCTCGAAGGCGCGCATCCGTGCGCGCACCCTGCCGTCGGCAGGCGACAAGACGGCCGCGCCGCTGCCCGCCCTGCGCAGCCCGTTGACGTCGAGCGAAAAGCTGATCATCGTGGGCGCCTCGACGGGCGGCACGGAAGCGATCCGCGAATTTCTCATGCAGATGCCGTCCGATTGCCCCGGCATCCTGATCACGCAGCACATGCCGGAAGGCTTTACGCGCTCGTTTGCGCGCCGCCTCGATTCCCTGTGCAAGATATCGGTGCAGGAAGCGGCGGGCGGCGAACGCGTGCTGCCCGGCCACGCCTACATCGCGCCCGGCCATTCGCACCTGACCCTGACGCGCAGCGGCGCCAACTACATGACCAAGATCGACCAGGGCGAGCCGGTGAACCGCCACCGCCCGTCCGTCGACGTGCTGTTCCGTTCGGCCGCGCAATCGGCAGGTAAAAATGCCGTCGGCGTGATCCTCACCGGCATGGGCAAGGATGGCGCACAAGGCATGTTGGAAATGAAGGCCGCAGGGGCGTATAATTTTGCACAGGATGAGGCCAGTTGCGTGGTGTTCGGCATGCCGCGCGAGGCGATCGCCGTCGGTGCTACGCATGAGGTTGGCGCTCTGACGGCGCTGCCTGGCATGGTGCTGGGACACCTGGCGGCACATGGCATGCGTGCTTTGCGCGTGTAAGCCACGTTTTATATGATCTGAGGCAAGTTTGTTCGCCTAAAAGCAACGAAAATGCTATCCTACAACTTGCTGCCGTAGTGTCGACCATAATGTCGGCATTCATGTCGATATTATTAACAAACCGCTACAGAAACAACGGAGTTATTCATGGCTGATCCAAAGATGAAATTTTTAGTCGTTGACGATTTTTCGACGATGCGCCGCATTGTCCGGAATCTGTTGAAGGAACTGGGTTATGCCAACGTCGATGAGGCGGAAGACGGCGTGATGGGCCTGGCCAAGCTGCGCGCGGAATCGTTCGATTTCGTCGTCTCGGACTGGAACATGCCAAACATGGATGGCCTGACGATGCTGCAGCATATCCGCGCCGATCCCGCACTGGCCAAGCTGCCCGTGCTGATGGTCACGGCCGAAGCGAAAAAAGAAAACATCATCGCCGCCGCCCAGGCTGGCGCCAGCGGTTATGTCGTCAAGCCGTTCACGGCCGCGACCCTCGATGAAAAGCTGAACAAGATTTTCGAGAAGCTGGAAAAAGCGGGCGCCTGATTCAGGTTTGACCGTTATCAAGAAAAACGCTGCCCGTGCAAACCGGCAGCGTTTTTTTTGTCCGCAAGAATATCAGACCAGCCCGCCATTCGCGCGCAGGGTTTGTCCGTTGATCCAGCGGCCATCCGGCCCTGCCAGGAAGGCCACGGCGGCGGCGATATCGTCCGGCGTGCCCAGGCGCTCCAGGGGCACCATCTTGCCCATGCGCTCTATCGTTTCTTGCGTCTTGCCGTTCAAGAACAGGGCCGTGGCCGTAGGGCCGGGGGCGATGGCGTTGACGGTGATGTTCTTGCCACGCAGCTCCTTGGCGAAGATATTCGTCATCGTCTCGATGGCCGCCTTGGTGGCGCCGTAGACGCTGTAGCCGGGCAGGGCCAGACCAATCACGCTGGTCGAGAAATTGACGACGCTGCCACCGTGGCGCAAGCGCGCCGCCGCCTGGCGCATCGTGTTGAAGCTGCCCTTGACGTTGATGGCGAACAGGCTGTCGAAAGTGGTGTCGTCCGTGTCTGCCAGGGCGGGGAGCGCGGGCGGCATGATGCCGGCGTTGTTGACGAGTACGTCGATGCCGCCAAAGGCCGCCTCTGCCGCATCGAACAGCGCCTGCACGTCGCTTGCCTCTGCCACGTTGGCCTTGACCGCGATGGCGGCGCCGCCGTCGGCCACGATGGCCGCCACCAGCAGCTCCGCCTCCACCTTGCCGCTGGCGTAATTGACGACGACGTGCATGCCGTCGCGCGCCAGGCGGCGGGCGATGGCCGCGCCGATGCCGCGCGAAGCGCCCGTGATGATGGCGACCTTGGCCGGGGTGGATGGTGTGTCCATGGGTGTTCTCCTGTCGTGGTGGGAGGCGCGGAATGCCGGGCCAGTGCAGTCATTGTGATCTTTATCGATGCATGGATAAAGCTGGCTTTATTAGTTTCAACGTGCAAAAAATATCAATAATCCTTGTCCAGCCGTCTGATGCAAAAGAAGCAATCTCCGGCTGCCCGCAAGAAATTGCGCAAAGGAATTAAATATTTCCCAAAGTTAACTTTACACGTCAAATAATTTGGCCCATGATCGCTGCAGTATTTCCCTTTGTCCCCGACCCCGACAAGAAGGAGCGCATGATGCGCCGAGCACCCGTATTATTTTTCGCCCTGAGCACGGCCCTGTTGACGGCCTGTGGCGTGAGCCTGGAACAAACCGCCGTCGCGCCTCTTGCCTCTGTCGAAATGCAGGAGCCGGTCGTGCAAGCGCCTGCCGAAGCCGATGGCCGGCATGCCTATCTGCACCGCGTGGGCAGCCAGGATTATGTCAGCCTGAGCCAGACCGGCCCCGAGGGCGGCTTGCCGATATTGACGGGCACGCAGCGCCATGCGCGCGCCATCCGCCTGCTGGCTGCCGATCCGGCCCAGGCGCGGGCCATCTTGCGCAGCCTGAGGCTGCCTGCGAACCAGCGCAAGCTGTGGGCGGGAGAGGAAATCGTGCTCGATGCGGCCAGCTACGACATGCTGCAGGCGGCACGCGGCAGCGACAAGCCGCTGTTTGCCGAACTGAAATTGGTAGGGATGGAGAAGTAGAGAAAGAAACGGGGCCGAATGGCCCCGTTGTGATGATGCTTAAATTTCGAGGTTGTCGATCAACCTCGTTTGACCCAGCTTGGCGGCGGCCAGCACCACCAGCGGTTCGCCGGCGGCCAGTTCAGCGGCGCTCGGCGCTTGCAGGTTGGCGCGCTTGCGCACGGCGATGTAGTCCGATTTCCAGCCCCGGCTGTTCAACAGCTGCATGCTGGCCTGTTCCAGTTCGCCCACGGCCAGGTTGCCCTTGCGCACTTCTTCAGCCACAAAATTGAGACCCTTGTACAGCTCCGGCGCTTCCGCGCGCTCGCTTTCCGACAGATACATATTGCGCGACGACAAAGCCAGGCCATCGTCCGCGCGGTAGGTTTCGGCGGCGATGATTTCCGTCGGCAGCGCGAACTGGCGCGCCATGTTGCGGATGATCATCAGCTGCTGGTAATCCTTCTTGCCGAATACGGCGACTCGTGGGCCCACGCACGAGAACAGCTTGGTGACGACCGTGCACACGCCTTCGAAGAAGCCGGGGCGGAATTCGCCTTCCAGCGTATTGCCCAGGTCATCGGGCGGGCGCACGCGGTATTCCTGCGGTTCCGGGTACAGTTCCTTTTCCGTCGGGGCGAACAGCACGTACACGCCTTCCTTTTCCAGCTTGGCGATGTCGGCCGCCATGGTGCGCGGATATTTTTCGAAGTCTTCGTTCGGGCCGAATTGCAGGCGGTTCACGAAGATCGAGGCGACGACGGGGTCGCCATGCTTGCGCGCCAGGCGCATCAGCGACAGATGGCCTTCATGCAGGTTGCCCATGGTGGGGACGAACGCCGTGCGCAGCTGTCCGCTGAGCTGGTCGCGCAATTCTTCGATGTCGGAAATAATTTTCATGGATTGCTTTCGCTAAAACCCCGTTGTACGGTGGTCAGTGACAAAGGGTAGGGGTCAGGCGGGCGAATAGGCCAGCCGGACGTAGATGGGGGCAAACGGTTCTGCCTGGGTGATTTCGATCAGGGTTTCCTTGGCCAGTTCCAGCAGGGCCACGAAGTTGACCACCACCACGGGCACGCCGCCGGCAATGTCGAACAGCTCGCTGAACTCGACGAAGCGCGACGACTGCAGATGGCGCAGGATGCTCGACATGTGTTCGCGTACGGACAGTTCCTGGCGGCTGATGCGGTGATGCTGGGTCAGCTTGGCCCGCTTCAGCACGTCGAGCCACGCCTGCTGCAAGTCCACCGGTTCCACGTCGGGCCAGGTGGGCGTCAGGCTTTGCTCGATGAAAATCTGCGTGCGCACGAAATCGCGCTCGAACTGGGGGATGGCGTTCAGGTCGTAGGCTGCCAGCTTGATCTGCTCGTACTCGAGCAGGCGGCGCACCAGTTCGGCACGGGGGTCGCCGCCATCTTCCTCGACGTCGCTCTTGCGCGAAGGCAAGAGCATGCGCGACTTGATCTCGATCAGCATGGCCGCCATCAACAGATACTCGGCGGCCAGCTCCAGGTTGCGCACGCGGATCTGGTCGACATATTTCAGATATTGCAGGGTCACCTGCGCCATCGGAATATCGAGAATGTTGAAGTTTTGCTTGCGGATCAGGTAGAGCAGCAAGTCGAGCGGGCCTTCGAAGGCTTCGAGGAAGATTTCCAGCGCGTCCGGCGGAATGTACAAATCCGTCGGCATGCGCATCATCGGTTCGCCATACAGGCGGGCGATGCCCAGCGGGTCGGCGGCGGGTGCCGCGTCCGTGGTTGCAGATGCTGCAGGGGCGCCGCTGCCGTCGCCTTCGGCGACAGGTGGAGGCGACTCGATGACTGCGCCGGCACCGGAAGCGTCGGCTTCCGGCGTGACTGCAGACTCTTCAGGCAACATCGTGCCGGTTCCAGATCTTAGTTCTTGTTCTGGTAAACGTAAGCCTGTTGCTTGACGGCCGACGCCAGCTGGCGTTCCTGCTCATCGATGCTGACGGCCGGCTTGTCCCACAGCAGGGCGCGGCCCGCTTGCTGGCCCGCTTCCATGCCAGGATTCTTGGCCTTCAGTTCGGCGATGAACAAGGTGTGGTCGGATACGTAGTTGGTGTGTTTTGCAGGCAGTTTCATATTCTCTTCTGAGTGTCTTATGGGTAAGGTCAGCCGGCCGTATTTTACCGCGCCGTGCCGCTTGGCGGGTTGTTGTATCGGCAAGTCAGGGTGAAATTGCTAAAAATCAATAGCGCAGCAAACGCCGCATCACCATCGGTGCCGGTTCGGCGGGGTTGGCGTGCGAATATTCCAGTTCTTCGGCCAGCTCGAATTCGAAGGCCGCATAAAAATCGATCAGCTTGCGCTGGTCGCGCCGCACGGCCAGGCGCAGCTCTTCCGCCTGGCACGACAGGCCGTGATGAATGATGGCTTCCAGCAAGTGCTGCGAGACGTTGCTGCCCCGGTAGGCGGGCAGCACGCCCATGCGAGAAATCTTCCAGATGGCCGGATCGCTGTCGAGCGGCATCCAGCGCAGCGAACCGGCTGGAATGTCGTCGATCAGCAACAGAAAACCGCCGCCGTGGCGCAATTGCTCTTCCACCTGTTGCGCCGTCTCGTGGTGCCCACTGGACGAGGCTGCCACCTTGCCGGCCCACGCGGCGCGGGTCAGTTCGGCCATCAGCTGTGCATCGGCATTTGTTGCTTCGCGCACCACGATATTCATCATCGGTCCTTGTGGCGGCTTAGCGGATGCGCATGCCAGGTTCGGCGCCCGGCCACGGGTTCAGGATGTAGATGCCCGGATTCGCCTTCTCGTCGGCGGCGGACGCGGCCATGACCATGCCTTCGGAAATGCCGAACTTCATCTTGCGCGGCGCCAGGTTGGCCACCAGCACCGTCAGCTTGCCGACCAGCTCTTCCGGCTGGTAGGCCGAGCGGATGCCCGAGAACACGTTGCGCAGGCGGCCTTCGCCCGCATCCAGGGTCAGGCGCAGCAGCTTGTCGGAGCCGTCGACCAGTTCGCAGTTGACGATCTTGGCGATGCGCAGGTCGACCTTGAGGAAGTCGTCGATCTTGATCTCGGGCGCCAGTTCTTCGATGGCGCTGGCCGGGGTGGCGGCCACGTCGCTGGCGGCATCGGCGGCCGGTACGGCCGCTGCCGCCTGCGGCGCGTCGAACAGCGCTTCGATCATCTTGGCATCCATGCGCGTCATCAAATGGCTGTAGCTGCCGATGGTGCGGCCCAGCATGCTGCTCGAGACGACATCGACTTGCGTATCGGCCCAGCTGAACTCGGCATCGTTGAGGAAGCCGGCCACGTTCTTGGCCACGCCCGGCAACACCGGCGACAGCAGGATCGTCAACTGGCGGAACAGGATCAGGGCCGTGGTGCACACTTCGTGCAGTTCGGCCGTCTTTTCCGCATCCTTGGCGAGGATCCACGGCTTGTTTTCATCGACATACTGGTTGGTGATGTCGGCGATTTCCATGATCTCGCGCAAAGCCTTGCCGAATTCGCGGTTTTCGTAATGGGCCGCGATGCTGGCCTGGCGTTCCTTGCTCAGTACTTCGTCGCCGGACTGTACCTTGGTCGTGAGCGCGCGCCAGATGTAACCCTGAGCGTTCGGCGACAGGCTGGTGGCCAGCTTGCCGTCGAATTTCTTGGCGATGAAGCCGGCGCAGCGGCTGGCGATATTCACGTACTTGCCGATCAGGTCGCTGTTCACGCGGGCGACAAAATCTTCGCCGTTGAAGTCCAGGTCTTCCACTTTCGAGTTCAGCTTGAAGGCGATGTAGTAGCGCAGCCATTCCGGGTTCATGCCCAGGTCCAGGTAGCGCAGCGGGGAGATGCCCGTGCCGCGCGACTTCGACATTTTTTCGTTGTTGACCGTCAGGAAGCCGTGTACGTTGACTTTCAGTTTGTCGATCACAGGGTGATTGGCGAACTTCAGCATGGCGGGCCAGAACAGCAAATGGAAGGAAACGATGTCCTTGCCGATGAAGTGGATCTGTTCCGTCGACGGGTCATTCAGGAAGGCGTCGAAATCGATGCCTTTCTTGTCGCAATAGTTTTTCAGGCTGGCCAGGTAGCCGACGGGCGCATCCATCCACACATAGAAGAACTTGCCCGGCGCATCAGGAATCGGGATGCCGAAGTAGGGCGCATCGCGCGAGATATCCCAGTCGGCCAGCTTTTCACCCGCTTCACCCAGCCATTCGCTGACCTTGTTGACCATTTCAGGCTGCAAGCGGCCTGGCGTGTTGAGCCAATCCTTGAGGAATTCGAAGCAGCGCGGGTCGGACAGCTTGAAGAAATACTGTTCCGACGGCTTCATCACGGGCGTCGCGTTGGTAAACACCGAGAACGGGTTGACCAGGTCGGTCGGCTGGTAGGCCGCGCCGCACACTTCGCAATTGTCGCCGTACTGGTTCTTGGCGCCGCATTTCGGGCATTCGCCCTTGATGTTGCGGTCGGCCAGGAACATGCCTTTCACCGGGTCGAAGAAGCGGTCGACGGTTTTCGTGACGATCAGGCCCGTATCGCGCAGCTTGCGGTAGATCGATTGCGACAGGTCGACGTTTTCCGGCGAATCGGTCGAATACCAGTTGTCGAAGGCAATATGGAAGCCATCGAGGTACTGGGCGCGGCCGGCCGCGATGTTGGCGACGAATTGCTGCGGCGTGATGCCTTCCTTCTCGGCGGCGATCATGATGGGCGTGCCATGCGTATCGTCGGCGCCCACAAAGTGCACTTCACGGCCGGCTTCGCCATCGCGTTGCATTCGCTGGAACCGGACCCAGATATCGGCCTGGATGTATTCCATGATGTGGCCAATGTGAAAAGCGGCGTTTGCGTAAGGCAGGGCAGTGGTGACGAACAGCTTGCGAGTCATGATTGATGCACTTTTGGGATGGATAATAGGACATTTTAACAGCGGAAAGGCAATATGAGCAGATGCAGCGCCGGCAAGTGATGCTTTTGCCTCCATCGCGCATGGCGATTTTGCGCTAGACTGCGCGTATTGCATACGGAGATAGTCATGAGCATCACAGTAGAAGACGTCAAGGCCGCACTGGCCCAGGTTATTGATCCAAATACACATAAAGATTTCGTTTCCAGCAAAACCGTCAAGAATCTGAAGGTCGACGGCGATGATATTTCCCTCGACATCGAGCTCGGCTACCCCGCCAAAAGCCAGATCGACCTGATCCGCAAATCCGTGCTGGCCGCCTTGCGCGTGCTGCCGGGCGTGGGCAACGTCAGCGTGGGCGTGTCGTCGAAAATCATTTCGCACACGGTGCAGCGTGGTCTGAAGCCGATGAGCAACGTGAAAAACATCATTGCCGTCGCTTCCGGCAAGGGCGGTGTTGGCAAGTCGACCACGGCCGTCAACCTGGCCCTGGCCCTGGCGGCCGAAGGCGCCACCGTCGGCATGCTGGACGCCGATATCTATGGCCCGTCGCAGCCGATGATGCTGGGCATCAGCGGCCAGCCGAAGACGCTCGATGGCAAGAGCATGGAGCCGATGGAAAACCACGGCCTGCAAGTGTCCTCGATCGGCTTCATGATCGATCCGGACGAACCGATGGTGTGGCGCGGCCCCATGGTCACGCAAGCCTTGCAGCAATTGCTGGACCAGACGAACTGGCGCGACCTCGACTACCTGATCGTCGACATGCCGCCAGGCACGGGCGACATCCAGCTGACCCTGTCGCAGAAAGTGCCCGTCACGGGCGCCGTCATCGTCACGACGCCGCAGGACATCGCGCTGCTCGACGCGCGCAAGGGCTTGAAAATGTTCGAGAAAGTCGGCATTCCTATTCTGGGCGTGGTGGAAAACATGAGCACGCACATCTGCTCGAACTGCGGCCATGCGGAAGAAATCTTCGGCGCCGGCGGCGGCGCGAAAATGTGCGCGGACTTCGGCGTGGAATTCCTCGGCGCCTTGCCGCTGACCATGGCGATCCGCCAGCAGACGGATTCGGGCACGCCCACCGTCGTGGCCGAGCCGGAAGGCCCCGTCGCCGTGATCTACAAGCAGATCGCCCGCACCATCGCGATCAAGGTGGCGGAAAAGGCGAAGGATATGACGAGCAAGTTCCCAAGCATCGTCATCAAGAACGACTGATGTAACCCAAGGCAGAGACTGGGGTCGAACCCTCAGGGTTCGACCCCGGCCCTTCATGGGTTAACAATCCTGCGCCAAGGTCAGCAGGAATATGGTTTCATGCAGTCCGTGTTGTTATTTAACAAGAGGAGACATCATGCAATTGAGCACCGTATTCCTGCGCCAGGCCGCAGTCCTGGTTGCCGGCAGCCTGCTGGCCGCCAGCGCGTTCGCGCAATCCGTTTCGTTCGTCGAGCCAGCCGATGGCGCGACTGTGACGAGTCCGTTCAAGGTCAAGTTCGCCGTCAGTGGCATGGACGTCAAGCCGGCCGGCGACATGACGGCCAAGACGGGCCACCACCATCTGCTCATCAATACCGGGCCGATGAAGGCGGGCGAGATGATACCCATGGATGACAAGCATTTGCACTTCGGCAAAGGACAAACGGAAACGGACGTCACCTTGCCGCCGGGCCAGTACACCCTGACCATGCAGTTCGCGAATGGCGCCCACCAGTCGTATGGGCCGGAGTTGAGCAAAAGCATCAAGGTGACGGTCAAGTAAGTCAGGCAGATTGTCTGTTGCGGCAAAGGCCGGGTTCCAGCGATGGAGCCTGGCCTTTTTTATATTGTTGCCTCTTGTCATTATTGTGTCATATAGTCGGCGTATGCTGGCCGGTGGCCTAACTTTTGATGAGCGGATATGACGAAACATTTCTCCCTTTCCCGGCAGCTGGCGCAGGCGCTGCTGCTGGCCGCTGGCGTGGCGGCGTGCCAGGCGCATGCGGCCAAGGCGGTTCCTGCTGTTGCCTCTGCGGCGCAGCCCAAGCTGGTCGTCGTGCTGGTCGTGGACGGCTTGCCGCAAGAGCAGGTGACACGCTACCGCGACCAGTTCGGCCAGGGCGGCTTCCGCCGCCTGCTGGAGCAGGGCGCATGGTTCAGCGATGCGCACCAGGCGCACGGCATCACGGTCACCGCCATCGGCCACTCGGCCGTGCTGTCGGGCGCCTACCCGTACCAGCATGGCGTGATCGGCAATAACTGGATCGATCCCGTCACGAAAAAATCCGTGTACTGCACCGAGGATGGCAATTTCCATTACATCGGCGAAGACACGCAGCCCGACGACGGCACGGCGCCGACCAGGCTGCGCGTGAGCACCCTGGGCGACGAACTGCGTTACTCGACGGGCGACAAGGCCAAGGTCGTCACCGTGTCGGGCAAGGACCGCGGCGCCATCCTGCTGGCCGGGAAAACGGGCACGGCGTATATGTACATGGAAAAGACGGGCAATTTCGCCAGCAGCACCTACTATATGCAGCAGCACCCGCAATGGGTGCAGCGCTACCAGGCCGCGAAACCGCAGGACCGCTATTACGGCAAGAACTGGACGCCGCTGCTGGCCGACTCGGCCTACGTCAATGACGCCCGCGATGACCTCGTGCCTGCCAAGCCGGGCACGCGCAACACCTTCCCGTTCGCCTACTACAGCGACAGCGGCAAGCTCGATGGCGAGTATTACAGCCGCCTGAAGTCCGGCCCCTTCCTCGACGAGCTGACCCTGGAATTCGCCCGCGCCGCCATCGATGGCGAAAACCTGGGCCGCAACCCGGCCGGCGTGCCCGACATCCTCGGCGTGAGCCTGTCCGCGCACGATTACGTCAACCATGCCTACGGCCCGGAAAGCAAGATGTCGCACGACCACCTGCAGCGCCTGGACCGCATGCTGGCCGGCTTCTTTCTTGATCTCGATAAAAAAGTCGGCATGGACAACGTGCTCGTGGTGCTGACGGCCGACCATGGCTTTGCCAACGTGCCGGAATTTTCCGAAACGCGGGGCATCTCCGCCAAACGCATCGACGGCGCCAAACTGGTCGATGCCTTGAACCAGCACCTGGCCGCCACCCTGGGCATCGACAAGCTGGTGACGACATCGTCGCTGCCGAATATCTATCTCGATTACGCGCTGGCGGAAAAAAGCGGCATCCATCGCGCCGCCCTGGAAGACGCGGCGGCCCGCTTCCTGCTGCAGCAGGACGGGCTGGCGCAAGTCTACACGCGCACGCAGATGGAAACGGGAGCCGTCGCCACGCGCATGGACACCCTGATGCGCCGCGCCTGGAACCGCCAGCTGTCGGGCGACCTGATGGTCGTTACAAAACCGGCCTGGTACTTCGGCAAGGGCGTTGGCGGCACCTCGCACGGCACGCCGTACACGTATGACACGAACGTGCCGCTGATGGTCTTCGGTCCCCGCTGGATCAAGCCGGGCGCCTATGGCCAGTACGCGGAAGTGGTCGACATCGCGCCTACGCTCGCCCACCTGCTGCGCATACGCCAGCCGTCGGCGTCGGAAGGGCGGATTTTGACGGAAGCGGTGCGCTAAGGCGCTTGGACTGTGGTGTTGTCGGCTTACGCGCTGCGCGCTAAGCCGACCTACATTGGCCTTGTGGTGGGCATAGAGCGTAGGTCGGATTAGCGGGGCAAAGCCCCGCGTAATCCGACGACATCGTTGGCAAAGCCGCTTACAACAGCCAGTCGATCGGCAGCACCGACAGAATCGCCACCCCCATGCGCTTCCACACGCTGGTGCCCGGTTCCGTGTCGTAGCGTGTGGTGGCGCCGCTGGCGTCGCGCGCGATCCAGTACAGCGCGCCGTCGGCGCCCAGCATGACCTGGTAGGCGCGCTGCGGGATGGTGGTGCGCATGGCCAGACCCAGCTGGCTGGCCAGCGCGGGGCTGTCGATGACGAGGCCCATTTCCGTATTCAGCTCGATGGAGCGCGGGTCGAAATTGAACGAGCCGACGAAGACGCGCTGGTCGTCGACGGCAAAGGTCTTCGCATGCAGGCTCGATGCGGAGCTGCCGAAGCGGCCCGTCTGTTCGCGCGCATCGCCCTGTCCCCACGAGCGGCGCGATTCATACAGCAGCACGCCAGCTTCCAGCAGCGGCTTTCTCCACTTCGCATAGCCGGCATGCACAGCCGCCACGTCGGTCGCTTCCAGCGCATTCGTCAGGATGCGCACGCCCACGCCTTTTTTCGCCAGGTCGGCAAAAGCCTGTGTGCCGGCTTTGCCGGGCACGAAATACGGCGACACCAGGTCCACTTCCTTTTCCGGCACGCCGAGCAGGTTTCGCAGGTTTTCCGCCACGCCCGTGCCGGGCCTGGCCTTGTCCAGCACCTTGGCCGGGTCGTCGCTGACCATGCGCGTCCTGGCCCATTCGAAGGGCAGGGTGCGTTCCATCATCTGCTTGACGAAGGGCGAGGTGCGCAGCGCCTGCACGTATTCCTCTGCCGCCTTGGTGTCGTCGATGCGATCCGCTTCGGCGGCGATGGTGGCCGCGTCGCCTTCGACAGGGCTGGTCAGCAGCAGCCTGGCCGGGTAGGCCGAGGCGCTGTTCCAGTAGCGGTCGAAATCGTGCGAGACGTCGTCGACGACGGGGCCGATGGCCAGCACGTCCAGGTCGGCGAACAGCACGTCGCCGGCCGCGCCAAAATATTCATCGCCCACATTGCGCCCGCCGACGATGGTGGCCTGGTTATCGGCCGTGAACGACTTGTTGTGCATGCGCCGGTTGAGGCGGGAAAAATCCGTGGCAAAGGCCAGTGCGCGCGGGGAACGGGGCAGGAAGGGGTTGAACAGGCGGATTTCGATATTCGTTTGCTTGCCCAGCATCGTCAGGGTCTGGTCCAGGCCCGCCGTATTGTTATCGTCGAGCAGCAGGCGCACGCGCACGCCCCGTTCGGCCGCCTGGCGCAAGGCGTCGAACAGCAGGGTGCCCGTAATATCCTTGTGCCAGATGTAGTACTGCACGTCCAGGCTGCGCTGGGCCGCGGCGGCCAGCAGGGCGCGCGCGGCAAAGGCGTCGCGCCCGTCGGCCAGCGGGTAAATGCCGGACACGCCCGGATGCTGCGCCACCATGGGTGCAATGGCCGTGGCCAATTGGGTGTGCTTTGTGTCGGCGATGACGCTGGAGGGGATGCGGCTTTCCAGCGAAGGCAGCGAAGCGCAGCCGGCGAGGACGGCGGACAGCAGCAGGGGCAGCAGAGGCAGCAGCCGCGGGCTGGCGCTGCGTGAGGGTAGTGCGGGAGCGGGCATGGCAGGCTTTCATCGAGTTGCCCCGATGTTAGCAGATGCGCATGCCCGCACGCGGCGCGCCGTTGAAACCGCTTAGAGTTGTTCCAGCGCGATCAGTTCGGCCACCGTCTGGCGGCGGCGGATTAAGCGCGAAGCATCGGCGTCGACCAGGTATTCGGCCGCATGGGGGCGGCTGTTGTAGTTCGACGACATCGACGCGCCATATGCGCCCGCGCCTTCGAAGACCACGTAGTCGCCCACCTGCGCAGCCGGCAGCAAGCGGGTTTCCACGACGCCGCCATCGCGCTGGGTAAACACGTCGCCCGATTCGCACAGGGGGCCGCCGACGACGGTGGCGCATGCGGGGCTGGCGTCCAGTGCGCGGCCGTCATGCGCGATCACCGACATTTCATGGTAGCTGCCGTACATGGCAGGGCGCATCAGTTCATTGAAGCCCGTGTCGAGCAGGGTGAAATGGTTGCCGCCCATTTGCTTGGTGGCGCGCACTTCGGCCACCAGCAGGCCCGCATCGGCCACGAGGAAGCGGCCCGGTTCGATTTCCAGGTGCACGGGATGGCCCAGGTGCGCCTCGATCTGCTTGCGCGCCGCATCCCACAGCTGGAAGTAGTGGTTGGTGTCGACGGGCTGCTCGCCTTCGCGGTAAGGCACGGACAGGCCGCCGCCCGTGGAAATGGCTTCGATGTCGTGTCCCATGTTCTTGACCAGGTCGACCATGGTGCCGCAGACGGTTTCCAGGTGGCTGTAGTCGACGCCCGAGCCGATGTGCATGTGCAGGCCCACCAGGTGCAGGCCATGCGCGCGGATGACGGCCAGCGCCTCCGGCAGTTCTTCGTGCCAGATGCCGTGCTTGCTGTTTTCGCCGCCCGTATTGGTCTTGTTGCTGTGGCCATGGCCATAACCGGGATTGATGCGCAGCCAGACGCGGTGGCCGGGCGACACGGGGCCCAGCTGGCGCAGCATGTCGACGGAGCCGCAATTGACTTCGATTTTTGCCGCCGCCACGCGCGCCAGGGTGGCGCGGTCGAACAGGTCGCAGGTGAACACCACGCCGGCGGCGCCATTCCTTTGCGCCGGCGTGAAGCCCGCCTGCAGCGCGCGCTCGATCTCGCCCAGCGAGACGGCGTCCACGTGCACGCCCGCTTCGCGCATCAACGTCAGCAGGTGGATGTTCGAATTGGCCTTTTGCGCGAAACGCACGGTGTCGAACTGCGCCAGTTGGGCGATGCGCGCGCGGATGGTGGCCGCGTCGTACACCCACAAAGGCGTGCCGTGTTCCTGGGCGAGTTGGGCGAGGGTGGCGTCTGGCACTGGTTTCATGGTGGTTGTCTTTGTCATGTTTTAGGGTGGTGTCGGATTACGCGCCTTGCGCTAATCCGACCTACGATGTTGGCCATGATGCGGGTTTTTTTTGTAAACATAAAATATCTATTTGGGGCTACTTTATTCATTTATGATATGGGCATGACTATCTCTTTGCGCCATATCGAGGTCTTTCGCGCCGTCATGACGACGGGCAGCGTGACAGCCGCCGCCGCCATGCTGCACACGTCGCAGCCGACCGTCAGCCGCGAGCTGGCGCGTCTCGAGCATTTGACGGGTTTGACCCTGTTCGAGCGCGAGCGGGGGCGGCTGCGCCCGACGGCCCAGGCGCTGCAGCTGTTCGAGGAAGTGCAGCGCGCGTATTTCGGCCTGGAGCGCATCGTCAGCACGGCGGCGGCCTTGCGCCAGTTCGACCAGGGGCAGTTGTCGATCGCCTGCCTGCCCGTGTTTTCACAGTCCTTGCTGCCGCAGGCGTGCAAGCGCTTCGTCGCCGACTTTCCCAAGGTGAGCATCAGTATCACGCCGCAGGAGTCGCCGCTGCTGGAAGAGTGGCTGTCGGCGCAGCGCCACGATATCGGCTTGACGGAAGTGGGCAATGCGCCGCCGGGCACCACGCTCGCCACCCTGATGTCCGTCGATGAAGTGTGCGTGCTGCCCGATGGCCATCCATTGGCAGGCAAGATGACCTTGGCGCCGGCGGACTTCGCAGGCCAGCCTTTCATCAGTCTGGCCGCCGTCGACCCTTACCGCCAGCAGATCGATGCCATCTTCGCGCAGGCCGGCGTGGAGCGGCGCATGGCGCTCGACACGCACAGCGCCGCCTCCGTGTGCGCCATGGTGCGCGAAGGCGTGGGGCTGGCCATCGTCAATCCGCTCACGGCCCTCGATTATGCGGGGCAGGGCTTGCAGATTCGCCGCTTTGCCGTGTCCTTGCCGTTCACCGTGAATCTGGTCAAGCCTTTGCACCGGCCCTTGTCGCAACTGGTGGCCCTGTTCGAGCAGGCGCTGCATGCGCAGGCGGACGAGGTGAAAAGGCGGCTGCTGGCACTATAAGACAAGCCCCTTGAAGGACCGGGGTCAGACCCTCAGGGGAAATGGGACCCAGTGGGCCCCATTTCGATCACGAAGTGACTGACCCCGGGGTTTGCCTTAGGGCTTTGCTTAGGTAGTAAAATGGCGTTTTACTTATTCAAGCCTGATTACTTCGATGACCACAACCGCTACTCCCGTCCGTACCCGTTTCGCTCCCAGCCCGACCGGCTATCTGCACCTGGGCGGCGCCCGCACCGCCTTATACAGCTGGGCGTATGCCCGCCACTTCGGCGGCACCTTCGTACTGCGCATCGAAGACACGGACGTGGAGCGTTCCACGCCGGAAGCCGTGCAAGCCATCATCGAAGGCATGAAGTGGCTGGGCCTGGACCACGACGAAGGCCCGTTCTACCAGATGGCCCGCATGGACCGCTACCGCGAAGTCGTGGCGCAGATGCTGCTTGAGGGCACGGCATACCACTGCTACTCGTCGCCGGAAGAAGTCGAAGCGATGCGCGAGCGCATGCGCGCCGCTGGCGAAAAGCCGCGCTACGACGGCACCTGGCGCCCGGAGCCGGGCAAGACTCTGCCGGCCATTCCTGCCGACCGCAAGCCCGTCGTGCGTTTCAAGAATCCGCTCGATGGCGACGTGAGCTGGGATGACGTGGTCAAGGGCACGATCACGATTTCGAACCGCGAGCTGGACGACCTGGTGATCGCGCGTCCGGACGGCACGCCGACGTACAACTTCTGCGTGGCAGTCGATGACTGGGACATGCAGATCACCCACGTGATCCGCGGCGACGATCACGTCAACAATACCCCGCGCCAGATCAATATCCTGCGCGCCATCGGCGCACCGCTGCCGCTGTACGGCCACCTGCCGATGATCCTGGGTGCGGATGGCGAGAAGCTGTCGAAGCGCCACGGCGCCGTCAGCGTGATGGATTACCCGGCGCAGGGCTTCCTGCCGGAAGCGATGCTGAATTACCTGGCGCGCCTGGGCTGGAGCCATGGCGACGATGAAGTGTTCTCGACCGAGCAGTTCTGCGAGTGGTTCAACCTGAATCACCTGTCCAAGTCCGCCGCCCAGTTCAACAATGAAAAACTGGCCTGGCTGAACAACCACTATATCAAGCAGGCCGACAACACGCGCCTGGCCGACCTGGCCCGTCCGCAAATGGTCGCCGCCGGCGCCGTCTTCGAAGGCGCGCCGGACCTGGCGCAAGTGCTGGGCATGATGAAAGAGCGCGCCAACACAGTCAATGAACTGGCTGCCGCGTCGATGCTGTTCTTCCGCGAGCCGCAGCCGGAAGCGGCGTTGGCAGCGCAGCACATCACGGATGCCATCAAGCCCGTGCTGGCGCAGTTCGCCGAGCGCATCGCCACGGTGGAGTGGAGCAAGGAAGCCGTGGCTGCCATGATCAAGGAAGTGCTGGCCGCCAACACCATCAAGATGCCGCTGCTGGCCATGCCTTTGCGCCTGATTTTGACGGGCCAGTTGCAGACCCCTGCCATCGATCAGGTGGTGGTGATCTTCGGCCGCGACACCGTGCTGGCGCGCCTGGCAAAGTGGCTGTAATCGCCGCGCTTAAATACGCGTAAAAATACGGTGCGGAAACCGCCCCTATGAAAAGTTGCTCATAGACGAAAAAGGGTATTTGCAGAGTGAAACTTCTTTGCTATACTCTTGTTTCTGCACCAACGGGGGTATAGCTCAGCTGGGAGAGCGCTTGCATGGCATGCAAGAGGTCAGCGGTTCGATCCCGCTTACCTCCACCAGCAGCAAAATCGCAGTCAGGTTTTGTTAGTCGTTGAAGTGGTGCAGATGTTGTTTGGAAGTTCCGCGGTCCCCATCGTCTAGAGGCCTAGGACATCACCCTTTCACGGTGAGTACAGGGGTTCGAATCCCCTTGGGGACGCCAGTTAGTTGTGGTATAGTAGTGGCAGTTGTTTGTACTGATTGTTGTAAGTTCAGGCCCGTAAAAAACGGAATCTGGATGGAAAGCAAGTAGTGGAACAAAGTCGCCAAGTGCGGCTTTTATTATTTCTGCGCCCGGGGGGTATAGCTCAGCTGGGAGAGCGCTTGCATGGCATGCAAGAGGTCAGCGGTTCGATCCCGCTTACCTCCACCAACAGCGCAGAGGTAAAGAAGTAAATGTAGTGCCAAGGTCCCCATCGTCTAGAGGCCTAGGACATCACCCTTTCACGGTGAGTACAGGGGTTCGAATCCCCTTGGGGACGCCAGTTCAGTCTGGTGTTGTAGTAAAGAAGTAGCAGTGTTTCTGCGCCCGGGGGGGTATAGCTCAGCTGGGAGAGCGCTTGCATGGCATGCAAGAGGTCAGCGGTTCGATCCCGCTTACCTCCACCAACAGCGCAGAAGCAGGTAGTGAATAAATCAAAGTCGCCTCGAGCGGCTTTTTTATTTTTGGCGAAGTATTTCCGCCATACCCTCGGGGGAATATGGCTAAGCTGTTAATGCGCTTGCATGGCATGCAAGAGGTCAGGGTTAGCTCCCGCAAACCTTCGCCAACAGCGCGGAAATCACGCAGTAATCAAAGTCGCCTCGAGCGGCTTTTTTTATTTTGGCGAAGTATTTCCGCCATACCCTCGGGGGAATGTGGCGTAGGTCGGATTAGCGCAGCGTAATCCGACAATACCGTCGACTCAAATCAACATCCATATATATCGCACGAGCATCTTCTGCCCCATAGGGAGATCCCTGTAAATAAGATGGAAAATAAAATCCCCGGT
Source organism: Janthinobacterium sp. 67 (assembly GCF_002797895.1). NCBI lineage: Bacteria > Pseudomonadati > Pseudomonadota > Betaproteobacteria > Burkholderiales > Oxalobacteraceae > Janthinobacterium > Janthinobacterium sp. 67. The sequence goes on from NZ_PGES01000001.1 coordinate 80,705, forward strand.
AGTTGATTTCGTGAATCACCCCGTGCTATACTTCGCGCACGCTTTTTTGAGGGGCCAAGCAAAGCCTTCAACGAAGAGTCCGCTGAGAGTAAAGCCAGCACAGGTCCCCATCGTCTAGAGGCCTAGGACATCACCCTTTCACGGTGAGTACAGGGGTTCGAATCCCCTTGGGGACGCCAGGATTTAGTTGTAAAGTAAGAGTGCAGTGCTGAACGGGCCTGACAAGTCAGGCTTTTTTTGTTTCTGCCATATTGCTGCAGTACCGGGTCAGGATGCAAAGTAGTGCATTCAGGACAGATTTCTGTCCCCATCGTCTAGAGGCCTAGGACATCACCCTTTCACGGTGAGTACAGGGGTTCGAATCCCCTTGGGGACGCCAGATTCGCAAGTAGCAACAGGTCGGGATGCAAAGCAGCGCATCCAGGACAGATTTTCTGTCCCCATCGTCTAGAGGCCTAGGACATCACCCTTTCACGGTGAGTACAGGGGTTCGAATCCCCTTGGGGACGCCAGACCGGCTGAATCAGCCAACAAAAAAGCCGCCTGGTAACAGTGCGGCTTTTTTGTTATGGGCCGCCATGTCACGTTTTTCTCTTCTCCTTTGAATATGCCATTAGCTACCGATCGCGCGCCATCCCTGGCCATTTTCTGCAAAGTCGTCGACAACTACGGCGATATCGGCATTTGCTGGCGCCTCGCGCGGCAGTTGAGCGGCGAGCACGGCGTGGCCGTCGCCCTGTGGGTCGACGATCTTGTCAGCTTTCAGCGCATTTGCCCCGCGATCGACGTGGCAGCCGAAGCGCAGCAGGTGTCCGGCGTCACGATACGCCACTGGCGCGGCCAGGATGGCGTGTTTGCGCCTGCCGATATCGCCGATATCGTCATCGAGTTCTTTGCCTGCGACATTCCGCCCGGCTATATCGCCGCCATGGCGCAGTGTTCGCCGCAGCCCGTGTGGCTGAACCTGGAAGGCTTGACGGCGGAAGAGTGGGTCGAGGGTTGCCATGCGCTAACGTCGCCGCGCCACGGCATGATCAAGCATTTCTTCTTCCCCGGCTTCACGGATAAAACGGGTGGCTTGCTGCGCGAAGCGGCGCTCGACGAGCGGCGGCTGGCGTTCCAGTCCGATGCCGCCGCCATGGCGGCATTCCTCGGGCAATTCGGCGTGACGGCGGCGGACATGCGCGCCTTGAAAGTGTCGCTGTTCTGCTATCCATCGGCTCCCGTCGCCGAGCTGTTTGCTGCCTGGCAGGCGGGCAGCGAGCCCATCACGTGCCTGGTGCCGGAAGGCGTCGCGTTCGATGCCGTTCAGGCGTTTATCGGCGACGATGCGGCGGTGCCCGGTGCGACGCGCACGCGCGGCGCGCTTACCGTGCGCGTGCTGCCTTTCGTGCCGCAGGACGATTACGACCGCCTGTTGTGGGCTTGCGACGTGAACCTGGTGCGCGGCGAGGACTCGTTCGTGCGCGCGCAATGGGCGGGCCAGCCCTTTCTCTGGCATATCTATTTGCAGGATGAAAACTTGCATCACGTGAAATTGCGCGCCTTCCTGCAACGCTATGCGGCGGATGCGGACGGCCCCATCGACAGCCTGGTGCAGGCGGCGCTGGCCTGGAATGGCGCCAGCGCGGACGCCTTGCCGTGGGCGCAGCTGTGGCCCGCATTGCAGGCCGATCTGCCGCGCATCCGGGCGCGCGCGCACGACTGGCAGCGGCAGATGCAGGCTAATGGCGATCTGGCAAGTAACCTGCTGGCGTTCGCTGGCGCGACGAGATAGGCGCTTGCCCAAAATTAAGGTAAAATGCCCGGTTATTTCTAACGTATTTTTAACCGATCAAACGCAAGCTTGCGGCGCTGATGGCGCACAGGCGGCAGATGGTCTTCATGCAACCCACTTTTTACGTACATTCCTATGAAACCCGCAAAAGAAATTCGTGTTGGCAATATCATCATGGTCGACAGCAAGCCAATGATCGTGTTGCGTTCTGATGTCAACGGTTCGAGCCGCACGGGCTTCACCTACAAATGGAAGATGAAAAATCTTCTGACGAACACCCCGATGGAAAACGTGTTCCGCGGCGACGACAAGTTCGACGTTGTTGTTCTGGATAAAAAGCCAGTGACGTATTCGTACTTCGCCGACCCGCTGTTCGTGTTCATGGACACCGAGTACAACCAGTACGAAATCGAAGAAGAAAACCTGGGCGAAGCGCTGAACTACCTGAAAGATGGCATGGAATGCGAAGCCATTTTCTACGACGGCAAAGCGATCTCCGTTGAACTGCCGACGACCATCGCCCGTCAAGTGGTGTACTCGGAGCCAGCGGTCAAGGGCAACACCTCGGGCAACGTCCTGAAAGAAGCCAAGATCGAAAACGCCATCGACGCGCACCGCCACACCGTGCAAGTGCCGCTGTTCGTGGCACAGGACGACGTCATCGAAATCGACACCCGCACCAACGAATACAAGCGTGTCGTACGCAACTGATTTGCTTCAGTGCCGGACCGCCAAGAAACGCTGCCTTCGGGCAGCGTTTTTTTTTGCTTGGAAAATAATTCCTTATCACAACTATTAGCTTGCAAGGACTGCTATGCTACGGCTAGCACATTATTGCGTTAGAAACATTGAGGTTTCCTGGAGATACGATGCAGCGCAGTCAGATGTTACGCAGTGGCGCGTCCCGGAGCGTGTCGCGCCCCGTACTGGCCCGTGCCACGGCGCCGGCCAGCCCCATGGCCCATCTGCTCGACGCCGGCGTCTTGCCGCAACAGCAGATGATGCAGGCAGGCAAACTCAGTTCCCATGCGCTGACGTCGCAATACCTGGCCCGCATCCGCTCCCTGTGCAGCATTGGCGCGCGCGCCTATCCCGGTATTGAAATCAACCCCGACGCCTTGAAAATTGCCCTGGAAATGGACCGCGAGCGGCAAGTGCGCAAGGTGCGCGGCCCCTTGCACGGCATCCCCATCGTCTTGCGCGACAATATCGCCACGGGCGACCGCATGAAGACGCGCACGCAGGCACCCCTGGCCATGCATGCCAGCTGCGATTCCTTCGTGGCGGCCCGCTTGCGCGCGGCCGGCGCCGTCATCATCGGCAAAAGCAATCTGCGCCAGTGGGCCGCCGTCAGCGTGCCGCATGCCAGTGCCAGCTGGGCCGGACTCACCATCCTGGCCGTTGACAGCGCGGCGGACGGCGCCATCGTCGCGCCGGCTTCAAACTGCGGCCTGGTCGCCATCAAGCCCACGGGCAGGGCCGCTGGCGGGCAGGGCGGCGAACCAGCCATTGCCGGACCGATGGCGCCCAGCGTGCGCGAGGCGGCCTGGCTGTTCGCGGCCTTGAGCGGCGAGCGCCTGGCCGATGGCGTGGTGTTGGACGCCGCCGGCTTGCACGGGCGCCACATCGGCGTGGCGCGCAGCCTGTTCGGCCTGTGTGCCGGCACCGATGCCGTGATTGGGCAGGCGCTGCTGGTGTTGCGCGAACAGGGCGCCGAACTGGTCGAGCTGCCGTGCGCCACCGGGCCTGGCGGCATCGACGCGCTGCTGCGCCTGCATGGACTCGATGCGCTGGTGGGCCCGACCTGCCACGGCGTAGCACAGCCGCAGTCCGACTTGCCGCATATCACGGTACCTGCCGGCGTGGTCGGGGGCTTGCCGGTTGGCTTGTCCTTCATCGGCCCTGCCCACGGCGACATGCCGCTCATCGCGATGGCGTATGCCTACGAGCAGGCGACTTTGCACCGGCGCACGCCCGCACTGCCATCGAGCATCACCCTGGCGCTGGGCCGACCATGACGATTCCTTTGTTTTCTATCGATAAACTATGCTTGCAACCTTGCTGCTGAGTGCGGCCGTGGCCGCCACCCCGACTCCTTTCGATGCCGAACAGCTGTCCGGCAGCTGGTCCGACAGCGTCAATACGAATAGTGTGTGCGAAGAAGCGCGCCACTTCACGCGCATGCAGCTGTCCGACGATCACCAGCGGCTGGCGATCTTCAACGACCGTACGTGGAAAAGCAAGCTGGGCGAAACCAACCGCTTTGCCGCGACGGTCGTGGCGGAAACGGAGCGCAGCCTGACGTTACGCTATGACAATGAAACCCGCCTCAATGCCGCCGGCAAGCTGGTGGAATGGCAATTGATCATCGTCGCGCCCGGCGTGTACCGCTGGCGCGAGACGGGCTGGCCGGAAGGCAAGGTCAACGGCGTGGTCGGCATCCGCTGTTCTCCCTGAGGCGCGCGCACAAGCATGCCATTCTGCTATGCTGCCCGCATTACACGATGCTTTTAGGAGATTGCATGTCCGTACGTTTGCTCTTGCCCCTGTTCCTGGGCGCCGCCGTGGCGCTGGCCGCCACGCCGGCGCAAGCGCGTACGCCCAAACTGTCGCTGATCGAGCAGGCGCAAAGTTGCGACGGCGGCGCTACCTGTCCGTATTTTCCCGACGTCTACAAGGCGGACTACGCCTTTCGCAAGGCTTTTAATGTCGGCTTGAAAAAGGCGGGCCTGAAGCGGCAGCGCTGGGTGCCCGATGGCGTGGCCAGCCCGCTCAAGCCGGTCGAGATCGACGGCAAGGCGCGCCTGCTGAGCAGCGTCTGCGAACCGCACAATTGCGGCCACCGCTATTCGATTTTGTACGACCCGGCCGCGCGCAGCATGACGGGCGTGTACATGGGCAGCGATGGCAAGGGCGGCGTGCGCACCGTCTACTTCGGCGAGCCCAGCATCGCGGAAGCCGAACTGCTGTACAAGAACTGATGCACGCGCCACTGCACATTTCCAGCGAGCGCGACGCACTGGACGTGCCCATGATCCACCGCTACCTGAGCGAGCAGTCGTACTGGAAGCGTGGCGTGGCGCTGGAAACCGTGCGCAAGGGGATCGCCAACGCCCTGTGTTTCGGCGGCTATGTGGATGGACAGCAAGTGGCATTCGCCAGGGTCATTACCGACTACACGGATTTTGCCTACCTGCGCGACGTGTTCGTTCTGCCTGCCTTCCAGGGCAGGGGATATGGCAAGCAGATGGTGGCCGCCGTGCTCGATGATGCGCGCTTGCGCGATGTCGCCTGGATGCTGGGCACCGACGATGCGCACGGCTTATATGCAAGCTTTGGGTTTGCGCCGCTGGAGGCGCCGCAAAAGTACATGCGCCGCCCGCGTCAGGAGGATTATCAAAAAAATAGTTAATTCCGCGATAACCATTAATATTGTTGCATGAGATTAATATTGCCTTGATAATGACAATATGTCATTATGCGCGCTCTGCTGCAGTTGCGCAGCCGTACTTTGCTGGTGTTTTGCCTTGCCATCGCCATACGGCGAGGGCGAGCTCAATGAGCGGTCTGACTGGTCGTCCCCTGGGTACGTTTTTTTGACAATGTAAAGGAATACATCATGAAACAATATGGCGCCGAATTTCTCGGCACGTTCTGGCTGGTACTGGGCGGTTGCGGCAGCGCCGTGCTGGCCGCCGCTTTTCCCGGCCTTGGCATCGGCTTTGTCGGCGTGGCGCTGGCGTTTGGCCTGACGGTGCTGACCATGGCTTACGCCATCGGGCACATCTCGGGTTGCCACCTGAATCCCGCCGTCTCGATCGGCCTGTGGGCCGGCGGCCGTTTCCCTGCCAACCAGTTGCTGCCATATATCATCGCGCAAGTGCTGGGCGCCATCGTGGCCGGCGGCGTGCTGTACGTGATCGCCAGCGGCCAGGCCGGTTTCGATGTCAGCAAGGGCTTTGCCTCGAACGGCTTCGGCGCCCATTCGCCGGGCGGCTATTCGATGCTGTCGGCGCTGGTCATTGAAATCGTGCTGACGATGTTCTTCCTGATCGTCATCCTGGGCGCCACCGACAAGCGCGCCCCGGCCGGCTTCGCCCCGCTGCCGATCGGCCTCGCGCTGACCCTGATCCATTTGATCAGCATCCCCGTCACCAACACTTCCGTCAACCCGGCCCGCAGCACGGGCGTGGCCCTGTACGTGGGCGACTGGGCGACGAGCCAGCTGTGGCTGTTCTGGCTGGCACCGATCATCGGCGCCTTGCTGGGTGCGCTGGCCTACCGCCTGATCGCCGGCGAGAAGGAATAAGCGTAGGTCGGCTTGGCCCGCAGGGCGCAAGCCGACATTGCTGGCAGACGATTTGACGAAAGCAGCCTGCGGGCTGCTTTTTTCGTTTACTCCGCAGCGCGCCACTCGCTCAGGTAGTGCTGCGGTGTGCGGCCCAGGATGCGGCGGAACATGGCGCTGAAGGCGCTGGGGCTGGCGTAGCCCAGCGCATAGGCGATGGCCGCCACGCCTTCGCCCCGGTCCAGGCGGCAGAAGGCCTCGGCCAGGTGCACTTGCTGCAGCCATTGGCGGTAGTGCAGACCGGTTTCCTTGGGAAATAAACGGATCAGGGTACGCGCGCTGGCGCCCGCATCCTGCGCCCAGTCCTCGATGCTGCGCCTGCTGCCGGGCGCGTCCATGATGGCCGAGCACACGGCCACCAGGCGGCGGTCGCGGGGCCACGGTATGGCGAGGGGCACGGTATCGGCCGCCGCCAGTTCCGACAGGATCAGGTGCGCCAGCCAGTCGCCGCGCCCCGCCAGCGCATATTCGACCGGTTCGGCCAGCAAGGCCAGGATCAGCTCGCGCAGCAGCCGGCTCACTTCCAGCACCTTGCAATCGTCGCCATATTGGGCCGCCACTTGCGCATCGATGTACACGGTGCGCATGCTCAGTTCGCTCAAGATGTGGACTTCATGCACGATGCCCACGGGGATCAGCAGGGCGCGCCGTGGCGGCAACATCCACACGCCATGCTCGGTGGACACGCGCATCACGCCTTCCGTCGCATACAGCAGTTGCGCCCGCACATGGCTGTGCGGGGCCGTATATTCGCCCGCCGCATATTGCCGGGACATGGCCGTCACGGGGCGCGGCACATGCTGGTAGTCGTGCGAGCTGGTGCTGCGGCTGAACGGCACGCCATCGGGATGGGTCTGGACGAGTGCTTGGGTGTACATGCTGGGGTTCACTTGGTTGTCACTTGGGCGACGATTATTGGAAGTTATCAGTTCAGTGACCATACTATACTGGCTTCTTTGCCGGGCCGCCCGCCGTGCCCGATTATTGCGGATGACACATGCACACAACTACAACTGCTCCAGCATTGGCCAAGTCCGTGCCGGCGGCTCCCTCGCTTCATAGTTCCCAACAACAATCCGGTCTGGCCATGCACATCCTGGGCGCCGTCGCCTTCGTGCATTTGCTCAATGACTTGATCCAGGCATTATTGCCGTCGATTTATCCGATGCTGAAAGCCGAGTTTTCACTCAGTTTTACCCAGGTCGGCCTCATTACCCTGACGTTCCAGTGCACGGCCTCGTTGCTGCAGCCCTGGATCGGCTTGTACACGGACCGCCGTCCGCTGCCATTCCTGCTGCCCGTCGGCATGTGCTTTACCCTGGCCGGCGTGCTGATGCTGTCCGTCGTCTCGACCTTCCCGACCCTGCTGATCGCCGCTGGCCTGATCGGCGTCGGCTCGTCGACCTTCCACCCGGAAGCGTCGCGCGTGGCGCGCATGGCCTCGGGCGGGCGCTATGGCTTTGCCCAGTCGCTGTTCCAGGTGGGCGGCAACGTCGGTTCCGCCCTGGGTCCGTTGCTGGCGGCCGCCGTCATCGTGAACCGCGGCCACGGCAATGTCGCCTGGTTCGGCCTGCTGGCCGTGCTGGCCATCGGCGTGCTGTACAAGGTCAGTCACTGGTACAGCGGCCACCTGGCCAGCTTCAAGCCGAAGACGGGCGGTCATGGACCGAACCTGTCGCGCAACAAGGTGATGGGCGCGCTGGGCGTGCTGGCCCTGCTGGTGTTCTCGAAATACATCTACATGGCCAGCCTGTCGAGCTACTACACGTTCTACCTGATCGACAAGTTCCACCTGTCGCTCGGCGATGCCCAGTTGTATTTGTTCCTGTTCCTCGCCGCCGTGGCGGCCGGCACCTTCATGGGCGGCCCCATCGGCGACCGCATCGGCCGCAAGCGCGTGATCTGGATTTCCATCCTGGGCGCCGCGCCATTTACCCTGCTGCTGCCCTACGTCGACCTGTTCTGGACGGCCGTGCTGACGGTGATCATCGGCTTCGTGATTTCATCCGCGTTTTCCGCCATCGTCGTCTTCGCGCAGGAACTGGTGCCGGGCAAGGTGGGCATGATCGCGGGGATATTCTTTGGCCTGATGTTCGGCGTGTCCGGCATCGCGGCCGCCGCCATGGGCCATCTGGCCGACGTGGCGGGCATCGCCTATGTGTACAAAATCTGCTCCTACCTGCCGCTGCTGGGCATATTGACGGTGCTGCTGCCGCATATCGAGCAGGCGAAAAAGTAAGCTGGTGTCGCGGGTGGGCTTGACGGCCCGCCCGCGCGCATGCGATATTGTCTCCATGATCTCTTCCATACTCCATCCAGTCCCTGCACGCCGCGCCGCCGCTGCGCTGTGTCCGTGTATCTGGCTTCGCGAGGATGCGGCCCGGCGCCGTTAAACTTTTCATTCCTCATTCCGATGGCCACAGCGTTGAAAAACCTGTGGCCATTTTCTTTTTCCGCAACGCGCATGAAAGTCCCGCATGACACTACATTTGTACGACACGTATAGCCGCAGCCTGCGGCCCTTCGAAACCATCGCCCCGGGGCAGGCGGGCCTGTACGCCTGCGGTCCCACCGTCTACGATTACGCGCATATCGGCAACCTGCGCACCTATCTGTTCGTCGACGGCTTGCGCCGCGCGCTCGAATTCAACGGCTTGCAGGTGCGCCACGTGATGAACATCACGGACGTGGGCCATCTGACGTCGGATGCCGATAGCGGCGACGACAAGATCGCGGCGCGCAGCGCCCGCAGCGGCAAGTCGGCCTGGGATATCGCCGCTGAATTTACCCGCGCGTTCGAGGGCGATCTGCGCCAGCTCAATATCCTGCCGCCCACCGTCTGGTGCCGCGCCACGGACCACATCGCCGAGCAGATCGCCTTCATTCTCGACCTGGAAGCGAAGGGCTATACCTACCGCACGGATGACGGCATCTATTTCGACACGACGCGCCAGGACAGTTATGGCAAACTGGCGCGCCTGAACCGCGACGGCCTGCAGGCGGGCAAAAGGGTGGACTTGGGCGAGAAGCGCGACATCTGCGACTTCGCGCTGTGGAAGTTCAGCGGCGTGCCGGGACAGCGGCAAATGGAGTGGGACAGCCCGTGGGGCCTGGGTTTCCCCGGCTGGCACATCGAATGCTCGGCCATGGCGGAAAAGCACCTGGGGACATATTTCGACATCCATTGCGGCGGGGAAGACCACGTGGCCGTCCACCACAGCAACGAGATTGCGCAAACGGAAGCGCGCCATGGCACGCGCCTGGCCAACTTCTGGCTGCACGGCGCCTTCCTGAAAACACAGGATGCGAAGATGTCGAAATCGTCGGGCGATTTTTTACGCTTGCACAGCCTGGTGGAGCAGGGCGTCGATCCGCTGGCCTACCGCTACCTGTGCCTGGGCGCGCACTACCGCAGCAGCCTCAATTTCACGGACGCAGCGCTGCGCGCCGCCGCCAGCGGTTTGGCGCGCCTGCGCGTCGCCGTGCATGGCCTCGGCGACGCGCAGGGTGAGGCCGATTCCGTGTGGCTGGCGCGCTTTGCGGCGCAGGTCAACGATGACCTGAACTTTCCGCGCGCGCTGGCCGCGGCCTGGGAGCTGCTGAAAAGCGGGCTGCCGGACGCCGTCAAAAAGGCCACCATGGTCCGTTTCGATGCGGCCCTGGGGCTCGATCTGCTGGCCTGGCGGCCGGTGCAGGTGGAAGTGCCGCAGCCGGTGCAGGCGTGGATGGCGGAACGGGCCATCGCCCGCGCGCAGCGCCAGTGGGCCGAGGCGGACCGCCTGCGCGCACTGGCGCGCGCGGCCGGCTATGACATCGACGATACGCCGCAGGGGCAACAGGCGCGGCCTTTGTGAAGATGTCCGGCATAATGGCTGCTTGATGACACTGGAGATGCCGTGAAGCGCCGTTTGCTGCTATTGAGTTGTTGCCTTGCCTTTTCTGCCGCGCAGGCGGCCAGCGAATGTCCGGGCTTTCCCGCGCTGGCCACCTCCGGCGAGACGCTGCTGGCGCAAGTGCGCGCGCTGCCGCCCGTCGGCATCGACCGCGAACGGCAGGCGTGCGCGCCGGCGACCGTCATCGATTTCGCCTACAGCGGCGGGGTGCTGTGCAGTTTTGGCGCGGGCAAGGAAGCCGTGGAGGCGGCGACATCCGCCGTCACGCGCCTGGCAGATGGCGGTGAGCTGGTCGAATACCTGTATCTGTTCCCGTATGCGCCGGCCACGCATGCGCGTTTGCTGGCGCTGCTGGCCGCGCGTTTTACGCTGGTCGACAGGGCGGCCTGGCCCGCCTTCCTGCAGGGGGCCAGGCCGGGCAAGGAAACCACGGCCCTGTTCACGCATGGCGGCTTTTATATTTCGCTGGGCAAGCCCACCGAAGACGATCCTGCCGCATGGTATTCGAATGTGATCTTTGAAAAGGTCGACAAGCCTGCACTGGGCGTGCGCAAGGTGTGCAAGGAAGATCGCGATGGCTGAAGCGGATGCCTTTCCGGCGGCACTGGCCAGCACGGTGGCGCAGCTGTTGCCTGCGCTGGCAGATGGCCAGTTGCATGCGCCCGTTTGGCCATTTTCGGTATGCCAGGAAGGGGAAGCCTTGCGCATCCCCTCGCGCACATATTATGACAGCGAGCAGCTGCTGGCCTGTGCCCGGCTGCCCGGCGACGCAGGCGTGATCGCCCTGTGCCTGGGCGCGCGCCACCACGACGGCCATGTGCGCGAAGCGTGTGCAAGGCAGTTATTGTTGCAGGAGCGGGCGTGGACGGTGCCGTTTGTCGTGCACCTGTGCGGCGAATACGTGCTGGAGATTATCGAGGTAATTGGCGCGGCGCTGCCGGCCTGGAATGCGGCGACGCTGGCGCGCTATTTGGGGGAGAACCCCGCGTATGTGGACACGCTGGAGCGGCGCAGCATCAGCTACTGGAGCTGCTACTACCGCAGGCAATATCCCGTGTGGGACGATTACCCGGGACGCAGGACCATGGCGGCCCTGCGTGCCTTGCAGGCGCTTACGCCTCGATAAAGCGCATCTTGAAGCTGCGGCCCTTGATGTTGCCGAAGTCGCGGCCCAGGGTATTGCCCGCGTTGAGGCGCTTGAAGGCCGCTTCGGCCACCTTGCGGTCCAGCGCCACGTAGGTCATGAACTCGAACACGTTGATCTTGCCCACTTGCTCCTTGGTGAGGCCGGCGTCGCCCGTCAGCGCGCCCAGCAAGTCGCCCGGGCGCAGCTTGTCCTTCTTGCCGCCCATGATGCACAGGGTGACCATCGGCGCCGGCAGCGCCTCCATGCCGTCATCTTCCGCCAGTTCCTTCAGGTCGTGCCATTCGGCGGCGCTGTTCTGGTATTGCTCGATCAGCTTGACCCATTTTTTCTCGTTCGGCGCGCACAGCGACAGGGCCAGGCCCTTCTTGCTGCCGCGGCCCGTGCGGCCGATGCGGTGGATGTGCACTTCCGTGTCCTTCGATACATCGACGTTGATCACGGCGCCCAGGTCGGAAATATCGAGGCCGCGCGCGGCGACGTCGGTGGCCACCAGCACGGAGCAGCTGCGGTTGGCGAACAGCACGAGGATTTCATCGCGCTCGCGCTGTTCCAGCTCGCCGTACAGGGCCAGCGCGGAAAAGCCTTGCTGGCGCAGTTCGTCGGCCAGTTCGCGGCAATGCACCTTGGTGTTGCAGAAGGCCAGCGTGGATTCCGGCTTGAAGTGCTTGAGCAGCTTGCCGACGGCGCCATTGCGCTCGTCAAAGCCGATCTCATAGAAGCGCTGCTCGATCTTGTCGTTGTCGTGCTGCGCCTCGACCGTTACTTCCAGCGGATTGACGAGGAAGGACGCCGTGGCGCGGCGGATGTCTTCCGGATACGTGGCCGAGAACAGCAAGGTCTGGCGGCGCGCCGGGCAGGCGCTGACGATGCCGGCGATTTCCTCGTAAAAGCCCATGTCCGTCATGCGGTCCGCTTCATCGAGCACCAGGGTTTGCACGTGATTCAGGTTGATGGTGCCGCGGCCCAGGTGGTCGCGCAAACGGCCCGGCGTGCCGACGACGATGTGGGCACCGTGCTCCAGCGAGGCGATTTGCGGGCGCATCGGGGCGCCGCCCGTCAGGGTCAGGATCTTGATGTTGCCGGCCGCGCGGGCCAGGCGGCGCAGCTCATTGGCCACCTGGTCTGCCAGTTCGCGCGTGGGGCACAGCACCAGGCCCTGCACGGCAAACCAGGCCGGATTGAGCTTGTGCAGGATGCCGATGCCGAAGGCGGCCGTCTTGCCGCTGCCCGTTTTCGCCTGGGCGATCAGGTCGCGGCCATCGAGCACCGCCGGCAGGCTTTGCGCCTGGATGGTGGTCATCTCGTGGTAGCCGAGCGAGTCCAGGTTGGCCAAAAAGGCGGGCGTCAGCGGCAGGCTGGAAAAGGAAGTGGTAGTGGCATTCATGGGCGGGAACCGGTAAAAAGCGGGTGGATGGGCACAGTCTACAGGCTTACGCCCTTGTGCGGATGGTTGTGGAAGCCGGCGGCAAACGGCCGCCGGCACGGGGTTAATTATCGGGCGCCCAGATGGGCAAGCCGGTCAGATCGAGGCCGGCGTCGCGCGTCCAGACGGGCAGGCCCGTGGCGTCGGTCGGCTCCAGCAACTCAAGCTGCACCTGCTTCAGCGCCACCTTGCGCGCGCGCGTGCGGCGTTGCGGTTCCGGCGCCGGCTCTGGCGCCTCGTGCGCTGGCGGCGGGCCGAAACCGGGCAAGTCGATGGTGGCGTTGTCTTTTTTATCTCTCATTTCTGAACCTCTGGTCCCTGGCCGCGAAAACATGGCGCCGGGGAGCGGGCAAAAAGCTGTCCGCGATGTGAATACTCTGTACGCTTCGTCCACAAAACAAAAGCCCGGCTACTGGAGTCGGGCTCATTGTTGGAACAACCGTCAGGAATACCTGTCCTGCGGATTTAAGTGCGGCACGCAGTGTATCACAGGCGTGCCGCATTGTGGGTGGCTTAGCGGAAGCTCAGGGCGCCCGTCAGGTCGCCCGGCGGCAGCGCGCCGCGCGACGCAAAGGCGTCGTTGCGCACTTTCAGGCCTTCGAGCAGGGGCAGGTCGTGCAGGCGCGTGATCAGGCGCAGGATCGACGTCGTGTCATAAAAACTGTGGTCGACGGCGCCTTTCTTCGCGTACGGCGAGACGACGATGGCGGGAATGCGCGTGCCCGGGCCCCAGCGGTCGCCTTTCGGCGGCGCCACGTGGTCCCACCAGCCGCCGTTTTCGTCAAACGTGATCACGACGATCATGTCCTTCCACTGCGGCGATTCCTTCAAGTGCTGGATGACGTTGGCCACGTGCTGGTCGCCCGATTCGATGTCCGAATAGCCGGCGTGCAGGTTCAGATTGCCCTGCGGCTTGTAGAAGGTCACGGCCGGCAGCTTGCCCGCCACGGCGGCGGCGAGGAATTTGTTCGAGATCGGGCTGTCGCCCGTGCCGCCGTCGCGCAGGTGTTCGGCGCGCGCGGCCGTGCCAGGGGCGAACTGCTTGAAATAGTTCAGCGGCTGGTGGTGGAACTGGAAGTTCGGCTTGCTGCCGCCGCCCTTGTGGTCGAGCGCCGCTTGCCAGCCGCCGCCATACCACGCCCAGCTGACGCCCTTGCGCGACAGCAGGTCGCCGATGGTGTCATAGGTTTGCGGCGGCAGGGTGTTCGCGTCCGCCGGATCGGCATGCAGCGGGTCGCCGTCGAAGGCGGGGCGGATATAGCTCGGTTGATATGGCGGCGCCATGGTGTTGACGGCATAGCCGTCCGGCGTGATGGCGCCGTCGTTCACGTATTTGGGCTTGCCGTCGAGCGCCGAGGCGGGGCAGTCGGGCGAAATCGCCAGGCGCACGCCTTGCGGGCCGTCGGACAGCACGGCGATCTTTTTCTTTGCCGCCGTATCAGGCGCGTTGAAGTATTCGTTGGCGCGGCCCGTCACGAGGAACTGGTGGTTCATGTAGGAGCCGCCGAAGGCTGCCATGAAGAAGTTGTCGCACAGGGTGTACTGCTCGGCGATCTGCCACAGGTTCAGGTTTTTCGACGTTTCGCCGTAATGGCCCATCACCAGGCCGCCACTGTCGGCCCACGCGGCAAAGCCGTCGTTCTTGCCGCCGTTGATCTGCATCTGGTTGTTATAGAAGCGGTGCACGAGGTCGCGCGTGATGATGCTCTCGGGCAGGGGCTTGCCGGCCGCGTCGCTCAGTTTGTAGGGAGCGTTGGGCAGGCCGGAAATCTGGTCTTCCTTGATCAGGTAATCGGTGCCGCCGATATTTTGCTGGTTCGGCACGAGGCCGCCCCAGATCTTCGGCAGGGTGGCCAGCGGCTTGCCGTCGCGGTCCAGCTGCTGCGCCTGTTCCGCCGTGACGGCGGACAGGGGCGCGCTGGTGCCGGGGAAGTTGGCGAACAGGTTGTTGAAGCTGCGGTTTTCCAGGTAGATCACGACCACGTTCTTGACGTGCGCCTTGAGTTTCGCGTCGAGCGAACCCTTGGCGATGGTTTTTTTGGCGGGCGCGGCGTCGGCCAGCGCCGGCAGGCTGGCGGCCAGGCCGACTGCGGAAGCAGCCTGGAAAATGCGCCGGCGCGAGGGATTGGCGGGTTGGTCGGCCGGATCGGCTGGCAGGGCGGGGGCGAGGTCCTTCACACATTCTCCTTGGGTGTCTCTATGGGCACGGGCGTTGGCGGCAATGGCCGGCAACGCCCGTGAAGCGGGAAAATTGTATCACCGGCCCTGCGCCGGTGCGAAATACTAGAACTGGTAACGCACGCTCAGCGCCACCTTGCGCGCCGGACCATACATGCCCGAGTACCACCAGTCCGACACGGAAGCCGTGTACTGCTTGTCGAACAGGTTGGCCACGTTGACGGTGGCCGACAGCTTGTCGTTGACGTCGTAGCGCGCCATCAGGCTGGCCACCGAGTACGCCTTCTGTTCCCAGTGCAGGGTACTGTTGATCTGCCACGCCTCGATATCGGAATACACGCGGCTTTGCCAGTTCATGCCGCCGCCCACCGTCAGGCGATTGAGCTCGCCGGGCAGGCGGTAAGTGGTCCACAGCTTGACGAGATGGCGCGGGAAGGTGGTCTGGATCGCCTTGCCGGTATTGTTTTCCGTCTGGCTGTACGACCACGAGGCCGAGATGTTCCAGCTTGGCGTGATGGCGCCCGTCGCTTCCAGGTCGATGCCCTTGGTATCGGCGCCCTTGATGGTGCGGAACGCCGGATCGTTGGAGCCGGGCAGGGTATAGCCGGGATCCGATTCGGCCAGGTTTTTCTGGCGGATCAGATACAGCGCGGCGGACGTGTTCAGGCGGCCGTCGAACCAGCCGCTCTTGATGCCCGCTTCAAAGGTCTTGCCCTCGCGCGGCGCCAGCAGCTTGCCGTAGCGGTCTTGCGAGGCTTGCGGCTGGTAGATGGTGGAGTAGCTGGCGTAGGCGCTGTGCGTGCCATCGATGTCGAACACGAGGCCGCCGTACGGCGTGAAGACGTTGCTGTCCGATGCCGGGGACGCGCTATAAAATGGCACGGTGGGCGCGTCCGAGATGTAGTTTTCGCTGTAGCGCAGCACCTTTGCGCCGGCGATCAGTTTCAGGCGTTCGGACAGCGTAAAGCGGCTGGCCGCGTAGGCGCTGGCCTGGCGGCGCGTACTGTCGTAGGTGACGAAGGTGTCGCCAAACACGGGCGTTGCCGTGCGATTCCAGCGGTACAGGTTGACGGGCTGGCCCTGGATGTTCTTGTCGAAGCGGCCATCCGTCGTACTTTGAAATTCGTTGTAGTCCATGCCCAGCACCAGTTCGTGCTGGCGGCCGAATGCGCTGAACGGGCTGCGTACGTTGACGTCCACGCTGTTGACCTGCAACTGGTAATCGCGGTAGTCGGCGCTCATGCGCAGGCCATCTCCCGTGGCTTGGTCGGGAAAGGCGCTACTCACGTTCATGAACACGGAGCGCTCTTCCTGCGAGGACTGCACGCGGTTGGCCGAGATTTTCAGCTTCCAGTCGTTCGTCAGCGCGTGTTCCACGGTGACGAAGAGGTCGGTCGAATTGCTGCCGAAGCGGTTCGACTTGGCGGCCGGGCTGAAAGAGCGTGGCAGGTCCGTCATTGCGCCATTGCTGTAGAACAGGGGGAAGCCCAGGTAGGACAAGGATCCGTTCGAGCGCTTGCGCTGGTGCGTGACGCCGGCCGTCAGCTTCGTGTCGCGTGACAGGTCCGCCTCGACCACGCCATACACGACTTTTTTATCGTGGCTGTAGTTGTCGATGATGCTGTCGCCTTCCCCGTGCAGCGCGACGAGGCGGCCGCGCACGCTGCCTGCCTCGTTGAGCGGGCCGGCAATGTCGGCCATGCCGCGCCGTTCGTTACGGGAGGCCAGCTCGCCCTCGACGGACGCCTGAAACTGCGCCGTCGGTTTCTTGCGCACCATGTTGATGGCGCCCGAGGCGTCGCCCGCACCCGTCATCAGGCCCGAGGCGCCGCGTAGCACTTCGATGCGGTCGTACAGCGCCATGTCGGCCAGGCTTTGCGACGGTATCGCATTGAGGCCCAGGTTTTCCGAATGCGTGCTGACGCCATCGAGCTGGTAATTGGTGATCGCATAGCCGCGCGACGTAAAGCCGGAGCGCTCGCTGCCCAGCGAGAACAGGGTGATGCCCGGCGCTTGCGCCATCACTTGCGCGATGGTGTTCAAGCCCTGGTCCTGCATGCGCTGCTGCGTGATGACGCTGACCGACTGCGGCGTTTCCCTGACCGACAGGCCCAGCGGCGTTGCCGTGGCGATCGGCAGCGTGGAGACATACGCGCCCGAGCCTTCCGTCGCATCCTGCTGCGCCTTGACCGACACTTCCGGCATCATCGCCAGTGCTTCAGCAACCGCCGCCGCATCGGCCGGGCGCAGCACATAGCTGCCGTTGGCGCTGCGTTCGGCCTTCAGGCCCGTGCCGCGCAGTACGCCGTTCAGGGCGGCCAGCACCTCGTGGCGGCCGCTCAAGCCGGCCGACGTCTTGCCGCGCGTCTGTTCCGGCGTGAAGCTGAGGATGACGCGCGCCTGGCTGGCGACCTGGCGCAGCGCGGCCGACAGGTCGCCGGCCGGCACCTGGAAGTCGAGAGTGGCCGCGGCGGCGGCCGTGCTTTCCTGCGCCAGGGCTGGCGCCTGGACGTTCAGCAGCAGGGCCGAACCGAGGAAGACGAGCTGAATGGCATACGCCATGGGTTTGATGCGCGGCTTGGAATGAATGGCGGGAGACATGGTTACCTTGTGTTGTAGTCGTCAAAAGAACTTTCCGTACACAGGTCACGCGAGAATCGAAAGTGGGTACTTTTTTTTGCGCCGGCGTCAAAATATATTTTCAGCGCGGCTGGCGCGCCTCGACCTGTACCCAGTAGCGCGTGCGCAGGCGCACGTCCACGGGAAGGGAATCGGGCAGCGACAGCAGCACGGCGTCCAGGTCGGCCAGCGGGAAGACGCCGGAGATGCGCAGGCCGGCGACGGCATCGTCGCAGCCCAGCAAGCCGTGGCGGTAGCGGCTCAGCTCATGCAGGAAGTCGCGCAGCGGCATGGCGTCGGCCAGCAGCAAGCCCTGGCGCCAGGCCCAGACGTCGGGCGAGACGGCGTGCGCGGGCAGGGTGCCCTGTGCCGTCATGCCGCCGCCCTGGCCCGCGCGTATCACGGGGTTGGCGTCGCCATGGCGCGGCGTCAGCCGGACGGCGCCTTCCTCGACGGCGACCAGGGTGCTGCCATCGGCCTGGCGCACCGAGTAGCGCGTGCCCAGCGCCTGCGCCTGGCCTTGCGCCGTTTCGACGAGGAAAGGGCGGTAGGGCATGCCCGTTTCGCGGGCGGTGGCGATGAACACTTCGCCCCGCACCAGCTGCAACAGGCGCTGCGTGCCCGTGTAGCGGATGTTGACGGCGCTGCCGCTGTTCAGGTGCAGACGGCTGCCGTCGGGCAGGGTCAGCTCGCGGCGTTCGCCCACGCCGGTGGACAGGTCGGCCAGCGCGGCGCGGGCCATGTCGGGCGCGTATTCCGAGCGCGCGCCGAACCAGCCCGTGAGGCCGATGGCCGATACCCACGCCAGCAACTGCAGGCTGCGGCGGCGCGAGATGGTCGAGGCAGGGCGGGAGCGCTGTGTCAACGCCGTGCGGCTGGCCTGCGCATCGAGTTCGCGCAAGCCGCCGCTGGCGCTTTCGATGTGTTGCCATGCCCGCTCATGGTCGGGGTGCGCCTGGCGCCACTGCTGCCAGGCTGTTGTTTCCGCCGCCGTCGTTTCGCCGCTCATCAGGGTGGCCAGCCATTCGGCTGCCTGCATGGCGATGGCCAGGTCGATGGGCTGGCCCTGTGCGTAGACGGTGGTGCCGCGCATGTCAGGATGCGGCAAAATCGGGCACGGCAAAAAAACACAGCAGATTGGCCTTGCTCAGGTATTTTTTGACGGAATGCGTGGTGGTGCCCAGTTCGGCGGCGATCTCGGCGTAGGTCATGCCGTCCAGGTGGGCCAGCAGGAAGGCGGCCCTGGCCTTGGCGGACAGCTGGTCCAGCGCGCGGTCGACCAGCTGCAGCGATTCGAGCAGGATGGACATCGCTTCCGGCGACGGTGTGCTCGCCTGCGGCTGGTGCAGCAGGGCGTCGAGGTAGGCCCGTTCCAGCTCTTCGCGCCGGCAGTGGTTGGCCAGCAGGCGCTTGGCGATGGTGGCCAGGAAAGGGCGCGGCTGCGCGATCCCGGCACTGCTGCGCGCAACGAAGATCTTGATGAAGGTATCCTGCGCCAGGTCGCCGGCCAGCCCCGCATCGTGCAGGCGGCGCTTCAGCCAGTGCAGCAGCCACGAGTGGTGCTGGGCATACAGGGCCTGGAAATCGGATGGCGGGGAAGGGGCGGACAGCATGGCAGGTGGAATGCAGCTTAATCTAAATGAGAATTGTTCTCATGATAGCGCAGCGGCGCACGCCAGGCAATCAGGAAAACGTGGCGTTGCTGAAATGCGACTGCCCGCCCGGGCCGCGCGGCGCCGGATTTGCGCTGCCGCACGGCAGATGTAAAAGTTTCCTTGGCGCAAGCTTTCATGTGAGAAAATGCGGGCTGTCGATGTGGCGCGGAGCGGAGCGAAAAATGATGTGGATGGTTGGAGGTGCCCTGGTTCTCCTGGTCGCCCGATTTGTATGGCTGGCCTATTTTCACCGGGTCAACGCGATGTCGCGCCAGGCGGAATTGATGAACTGGCTCGACATCGGCCGGGTGTCGAACGCCGATGGCGGCAAGGATATTTTGCTGGCGAGAAACGAGCGCGGCGCCCGGATCGACTGGCGCACGGGCGAAGTCTGGCTGATGAACCCGAAGGTGGCCGAGCCGTTTGCCGATTTCCTCGCCGTCGAGCGCTGGCTGACCTTGCGCGACATGGCGCCTGTCGCCAAGCCGCCCGCAGCCGCGCCTGCGCCCGTGGAGCCGGAAGCGGAAGCGGCGCCTGAGCCCGGCCCCGTGCGCGATACCTTGCCGGCCTTCCAGCAAAAAGTCGATGCCTGCCTGGCCAAGGCCGAAGGCGGCCAGGAACTGCTGGAAACCAAACAGGCATTCGAGGCGGGCAGCGAGCCCTATCTCGAGGCGTCGACGGAACTGAGCAAGACGGCGCTGGAGCTTGAAGTGTCGCCGGCCATGGTGGCCACGTTTCATATCAGCGCCTTTGCCGCCCTGGCCGAAACGGCGGGCGCCGACAAGCTGGAAAGAGTAGCGGCCAGCCTGCACGCGGCGGCCAGGCAGATCAGGGCCAGCGTCGCCGTGTAAAAAGTGCCAGACCCGCAATGAAAAAACCGCTGATGCCCTTGCAGGTATCAGCGGTTTTTATGTATTGGTTGCGGGGACAGGATTTGAACCTGTGACCTTCGGGTTATGAGCCCGACGAGCTGCCAGACTGCTCCACCCCGCAGGCGAATTATAACCGAGTTTGTTGCATTGCGAAAGAGCGCATTGCAGGCGAGGGCAATGCGCTTGCACGAGGGGAGTGGACATACTGCGGCACAATGGAAAAAGCCGCCGATCCCTTTGCAGGAATCAGCGGCTTTTATAGATTGGTTGCGGGGACAGGATTTGAACCTGTGACCTTCGGGTTATGAGCCCGACGAGCTGCCAGACTGCTCCACCCCGCAGGCGAATTATAGCGGGGTTTGCTGCAATGCGCAATGGCCGGGTTTCAGACCCCCGATTACGCCGCCGCCAGGCGCCACAGCGAGGTGACTTCCTTCGAGCGGGCCGCATGCAGGCTGTCCGTGGCGTCCTGTGCGCGCGGGTGCGTCGGTTTCACGTCCAGGCGGTCGACGACCTTCAAGCCCGCTTGCGCTATCCACTCGAGCAATTGCGCGCGCGGGCGCAGGCCCAGGTGCTCGGCCAGGTCCGACAGAATCAGCCAGCCTTCGCCGGCTGGCTCCAGGTGGTCGGCCAGGCCGGCGAGGAAACCGCGCAGCATGCGGCTGTCCGGATCGTAGACGGCGTATTCGATCGGCGAGCTGGGGCGGGCCGGCAGCCAGGGCGGATTGCACACGACGAGCGGCGCGCGGCCGGTGGGGAACAGGTCGGCCTGCACCACCTCGACCTTGTCGATCACATCGAGGCGGGCCAGGTTTTCGCGCGCGCAGGACAGGGCACGCGGGTCCTGGTCGGTGGCGACGATGCGCTGCACGCCGCGTTGCGCCAGCACGGCGGCCAGCACGCCCGTGCCGGTGCCGATGTCGAAGGCCAGGCTGGCGCGCGCGGGCAGCGGCGCTTCCGCCACCAGGCCCACGTATTCGCCGCGGATCGGCGCGAACACGCCGTAATGCGGATGGATGCGCTGGCCCAGGGCCGGCAGTTCCACGCCCGTGCGGCGCCATTCGTGCGCGCCGATCAGGCCCAGCAGTTCGCGCAAGGAGGCGATAAACGGTTCTTCGCCGCGGCCATACGCTTCATTGCACGCCAGTTTCACGTCCGGCGCGCGGCGCAGCGGGATCGTGTAGTCGGCGTCGAAAGGCAGCAGCAGCATGGCCAGGGTGCGGGCGCGTTGCGACTGGGCCTGGCGGTGCAAATGGAAGGCTTCCGTGGCGGACGGTTCCGGCTTGGCCAGCTTGGCGGCCTTGGCCTTTTTGCTCGGTTTGTCGTTCTTGTGGTCGGCGCGCCGCGCCAGCGCCTGCAGCAGCTGGCGCGCGTTCTGGAAGTCGCCGCGCCACAGCATGGCCGTGCCTTCGCAGGCCAGGCGGTAAGCCTGGTCGGCCGTCGTGCGGTCATCGGCGATGACGACGCGCTTGGGCGGCGGCATGCCGCTTTCCGAGCGCCAGCGGGCCGCGTGTTCGGCGCCGTTTTCGCTCCAGTGGATCTGCGGATGAACGGTAGGTGAAGAGGTGTCGGACATGGGTTTCAATCGATAGAAGGGGGCGCGCGGCATGGTCGCCTGCGCAGGCCGTCTTCCATTATACGTTGCTGGCCGTGCCGTCTGTGCTGCCGGCGCTGTCCGTGCCATAGGCGAGCTCCAGCGCGCGGGCGCGCGCCTGCTCTTCCGGCGTGGCTGCCACGGTTTTCTTGCCGGTGTCGGCCACCGCGTCCGGCTGCACCAGCTTGAGCAAGCGCAGGCTCAGGCTGCCCGCCAGGTCGCCATCGTTGCCGCTGGCGCTGGTGCCGTCGGACAGGCCCTGATAGAGATTGCTTTGCAATTGCTGGCCCAGCAGCTTGAACAGATCGTGCAGATTGCCGCCGAAATGCGTGTCGGGCAACTGTTTGGAGGGCAGGGCGCCGTCATCGGATGCCGGGGCCTGCGGCGTTGCGCCCTGGGTTTGCTCGAGCATGCCCGCGCTGATGTTCGATTGATATTGCACTTCCACTTCGAAGTCGAAGGTCTGGCCGTCGGCCGTCGTGATCTTGCCCTTGCCGATGAAATGCGCGTTTTCATCGAGGCTGAAGGCGGCCGCGCGGCTGCTGCCATTGGCGCCCGCAACGCTGGTGCTGCCGCTGCTGAAGCTGGACCCGGCCTGCAGGTCGACGGAATCGAAGGAGATCTTGGCGCCATCGCCGAACATCTGGCGCGTCATGGTGGACAAAAAATCCTGCGCCACGTCGACGGTGGCGTTGCCCAGCGCATCGGTGCGTTGCGACAGTCCCTTTGCCGACAGGTCCAGGCCATTTTTCGACAGGGCCACCACGTCTTGCGCCGTGCGCTGCATCAGCGGCGAAGCCGCCAGCCCCGTGGCGCCGCTGCCCGTGCGGGACGGCTGCTGGCCAGCCAGCGTATTCGAGGCGGGTTGACGGCTGGCGAGGGCGGGAAGCTGGGACATGGTCGGTTCAAATGGGGAAGATATGCGAATTAACGGCAGTATCTCCCCATTCTTTAACCATCAGTGGTGGTGCGACCAGCTACCGTCCGCCGATTCCAGGTAGGACTTGACGGCATCGGCCTGGCCCGTGGCGTGACGCTTGAGTTCGCCGCATGCGCAAATGCCCTGATACGGCTGGATATGCGAGCAGGCGGAGACTTTTTGCAGGTAGACCTGCATGGATTTGTGACATTTGACGCACTTGAAGGTGAGGCTGCGGGCGGCTTTCATGGGGTTCCTTGAACTGTTGCGGGGCGCAGGCGGTCGCTGCGCGAAGGCGGCGATTTTAACGCACTCCGGCCATCGTTACACGTTGTTGCAACTGCGCCACGCTGAAGTCAACTGAATCCGGTCTATCACGTTGAGACACTACGGAGGCCATCTGGCATCCATTGAAGAGGTAGCACCATGGACAAGCAAGACAAGGAACAGCGCCAGCAACCTGGCAAGGAATTGGTCAGGAAGTGGCTGAAAGCGGAGCTGGAACAGCGCCGGCCCCCGCCCGACCCCGATCAGATCCGCCGCGAACTGGGCTGGGATATGCTCAGGCTGTGCCGGGAGCCGGCCAGCCGCTAGCGACCTAACGTACCGTCACCACGCTCTTGCCGCCGGAGCCGGGCTGCACGAGGATGCGGGTGGCGATGCGCTCCGTCATTTCCTGTACGTGCGAGATGACGCCCACCTTGCGGCCCATCGCTTGCAAGCCGTCGAGCGCATCCATGGCCACGCGCAGGGTTTCCGTGTCCAGGCTGCCGAAGCCTTCGTCGATGAACAGCGATTCCACGCGCACGCGGTTCGAGGACAGCGAGGCCAGGCCCAGCGCCAGCGCCAGCGAGACGAGGAACGATTCGCCGCCCGACAGCGAGTGCACGGAGCGCAGCTCGCCGCCCATGTCCTGGTCGCGCACCATCAGGCCCAGCGAGGGATTGTTCGGGTTGTCGATGCGTTCCAATTGGTAGCGGCGCGCCAGGTGCTGCAAATGCGCGTTGGCATAGCCGAGCAGCACTTCCAGGGTGAATTGCTGCGCGTAATTGCGGAATTTCTTGCCGTCGGCCGAGCCGATCAATTCATTCAGGCTGGCCCAGCGCCGCTCGATGACGGCTTGCGCCTCGATCTGCGCCAGCATCGCTTGCGCGCTGTGGCGCCTGGCGTCGTCCTGCGCGATGGCCAGGCGCAAGCGCGTCGCTTCCTCGTTGGCGGCCTGGCGTTCCAGCAGCAGGGCGTCCAGCGCCGCCTGCAGCGCGGCCACGTCCATTTCCAGCGCCTCGGGCGGCTGCTGTACGTGCGCGGCCAGCTGCCGCCTGCGTTCGGCCAGCACGGAAACGGCCGCCGTGTGGCGGTCGGCGATCACTTGCAGGGCGTCGCGTTCGGCGCGCATGGCGTCCGGCGCGATGGCCAGGCGCGCGCGCAGCTCGTCCGGCGTGGCGGGCGCGTGGGCGGGGTGTAGCTGCTGGAACTGGCGCAGCCAGTCGTGCAGGGCGGCCGTGGCGCCGTGTTCCTGTTCCCGCAAGGCGGCCAGGCGCTGCGCCAGCTGCGCGCACGCTTCGTCGACGCGCGCGCGCTCCTGGCTGGCCGACTGCGCCGCCGTCTGCTGCCGCGCCAGCAGCTCCCTCGTTGCCGTGATGGCGCCCGCCAGCGCGCGCTCGACTTCGGCCACGCCCTGGCCTTGCCATAGCGCGTTGCGCTGCGCCTGCAGTGCCGTCAACTGTTTGTCGGCGGCGGCAAAGGCGGCGTGGGCTTGCAGCGCCGCTTGCTGCGCCTTGCCGGCGGCCAGCAGCGCCGCTTCCAGTTGCGCGGCCAGGGTGGCCAGCGCGTGGCCGCGGTCGTCCTGGTCCGCCTGCTGTTTCAGCCATTGCCGGCTTTCCGATTCACGCGCGGCGCGGAAGTCGGCCGGGCCGGCGCGCCAGCTGTCTTTCCACCCTTCGGCGCCATCGGCGTCGGCAAATGCGCCATCGAGCTGCGCCAGCAGGGTATCGAGCGCGGCGCGCGCCAACTCGCCCTTGTCGGCATTGCCCGCTTGCTGCGCCTGCAGCTGGGCCAGCCGCGCTTGCGCATCGGCGACGGCGCCGGTGCAGCGCGCGTGGTCGCTGGACGCCAGTTCGTGCGCTGCCTGCGCCTGCTCGCGCCGCGCACCGGCCTGGCGCAGCGCCGTTTCCTGTTGCGCCAGCGCCTGCAAGCCGGCCGCATTGGCC
Organism: Janthinobacterium sp. 67; assembly: GCF_002797895.1. NCBI lineage: Bacteria > Pseudomonadati > Pseudomonadota > Betaproteobacteria > Burkholderiales > Oxalobacteraceae > Janthinobacterium > Janthinobacterium sp. 67. Next base: position 105,340 of record NZ_PGES01000001.1, read on the forward strand.
GCCAGCTGCCGCGCGAACCAGTCCGCGCGCGCGTCTTCCGGTGGCAGCTGCAAGGTCTCCGCATGCGGCTGCCACTGTGCGTTCAAGCTGTCGATGACGGATGGCAGGGCCGCCAGTTCGGCATCCGTTTGCGCCTGTTCGCGCGCCGTCGCGGCCAGTGCCGCCTTGTGCGTGGCGAGCCGCTCCAGATTGCCGCGCGCTTGCGTGCGGCAAGCCAGCACGTCATCCTGCAAGCTGGCCAGCATCGCCTGCAAGGCGTGGTCGGCGTGGCTGTACGGGTGTTCCAGCGCGCCGCAGACGGGGCACGGGAGGTCGTCCTGCAAGTTGGCCCGCAGCTGCTCCACGCTGGCCGCGCATGCCGCTTCGGCACCTTTCAACGATTTTTCGGCCTGCGCCAGGCGCGCTTCCAGCAACGCTGTTTGCGCCGCTTCCGCCGCCAATGCCGTGCTTTCCGTTTGCGCGGCCTGCTCCAGCTGGGCCGCCTTCGCTTGCCAGTGCGCCAGCGCCTGCTGCTGGCGTGCCAGTTCGCTCCAGGTTTTTTCCGCGCTGCTCAAGATGCGCGCGTGCGCCTCCAGCTGGCCGCGCTGTTCCTGCAGCCCCTGGCCATCGATGGCTTGCATGGCCGCCAGCGCCTCGCGCCGTTCGGCATCGCGCAGCGCCAGCGCGGCAGCGGCCCCGGCCAGCGCCGCTTGCGCCGCCTGCGTTGTGTCAAGGGCCTGACTTACCTGCCGTGCCGATGCGGCGATGCTGGCGTCGGCCGCATCGGCTTGCGCGGCCGCTTGCCCGGCCTGGGCAAACAATTGATCCCACAATTGCCACGATTGCGCCAGCGCCTGCCACTGCTGGTGCGCTGCCAGCCACTGGCGGCCCGCTTCCTGTTCCGCCTGCGCGGCGTGTTGGCGCTGCTGCAGCGCCAGCAGCGCGGCGCGCGCCGCCTCGTTGGCCTGGTCGGCACCTTGCGCCGCTTGCCTTGCCTGCTCATGCGCGGGCAAGTGGGCTGCGATGCCGGCGTCGAGCGCCTTGGCCTGGTCGAGCAGGGGCGCCGCGTCGTGCTGCGCCGCTTCCTTCGCCAGCAAGTCCGCTGCGGCCAGCTGCGCGGCCTGCGCCAGTTGCGCTTCGCTGGCCACGGCCTGCGCCGCCTGCGCGCGCGATGCTTCCAAGGCCGCGCCCGTGCTGGCGATGTCGTTCGCCAGACGCGCCACGTCGTCGACGAGGGGCCGCGCCGGCTGCAGCAATTCCCACTGCGCCAGCGCCGCGCGGCGCTCTTCGGCGGCGGCCCGTTCGGCATCCGCGCTGTCCAAAGCTTGCTGCGCTGCCGTCACCTGGGTTTGCAGCTTGTGCGTCTCCTGATGCCAGCGCTGCTGCAGTTCCAGCACGGCCTTGCGCACGTCGATGTGTTGCAGGGCCGCTTCGGCCGCTACACCCAGCGCTGCCGTCTCGGCCCGTTCTTCCGGCGACAGGGGACGCTGGTCGGCCAGTTTTTCGCCCAGGCGTTCGAGGATTTGTTTTTCCTTTTTCGCCCGCTCGAAGGCGCGCATGGAAATGTCCGTATAGATGCTGCTGCCGGTCAGGGTTTCCAGCAATTCGCCCCGTTCATTGTCTTCCGTCTTGAGGAAGGTGGAAAACTCGTTTTGCGCCAGCAGTACGGCGCGCGTAAACTGGTCGAACGACAGGCCGATGCGCTTTTCGATCTCTTCCTTGACTTCCGTCTTGGTGCCGCCGATGGGCTGCAGCGCGGGCAGCTGGTGCAAGCTCATGGCGGTCGCCTGCAGCGCGCCTTCCGCCTTGGTGCGCGAGCGGCGCACGCTCCAGCGCGCGCGGTAGCTTGCGCCGTCGTTGCCGACAAAGTCCACTTGCGCGTAACCGTCCGGCGTGCCGCGGCGCAGCAGGGTGCGCGTATCCTGGGCGCTGACGGTTTCCTTGCCCACGTCGGGCAGCGCGCTACCCCGTCCCAGCACTTTCAGCAAACGGGGCGTGGCGTCGTACAGGGCCAGGCACAGGGCGTCGAGCAGGGTGCTCTTGCCCGCGCCCGTGGGGCCGCTGATGGCGAACAGGCCGGAAGACGCCAGCGGCTCCTGCTGGAAGTCGACTTCAAATTCGCCGGCCAGCGAAGCCAGGTTCTTGCCGCTGATGTTCAGTATTTTCATGGTTCTTCAGTTGCGTTCACGCGCCGGGCAGCAGCAGTTCGGCCAGGGCCGACAGTTGTTCGGGTGGTGCTTCCTTGCCGTATTTTTGCAGGTACAGGCGGCGGAAGATGTCATCGGGCTGCAGCTGGCCTAGCTGGTCGAGCGTCAGGTTCTCGGGCGCGCTGCCGCGCGCGGCGCTCGACGTTTCTATCTTCGCCAGACGCACGGGCTTGCCGTCGAGCGCCGCTTCGATGCGCGTGCGCAGGCCAGGTTCCGGCGCGTCGAGGCGCACGCGCACTTCCAGGAAGGGTTGCGCTTCCGCTGGCGCATCGGGCACGTCGAGAGCGGCCAGCTGCGCCAGCACTTCGTGGATGGGCGCCGGCGTGGCGGGCACGCGCAGCAGGGGCACGGCGCGCGGCACTTCGATGGCGCGCACGGACTGCAGCGCCTCGCCGTCGATGTCGAGGCACAGCACCTGGTGGCGGTAGTGTACTTCCGCGAACGACAGGGGAATCGGGCTGCCGCAGTAGCGGATGCGTTCCTGGCCACCCACGGCCTGCGCCTTGTGCAGATGGCCCAGTGCCGCATAGGCGATGGCGGCATCGAAAATCCCCGACGGCAGCATCTCCGTGCCGCCGATGACGATGCGGCGCTCGGAATCGTTCGACATTTCGCCGCCCACCATGTGGCAGTGGCCCATGGCAAGGATGGCTTGCCCGGGCTGGCGGCGCGCCAGCGCCAGGTCCGCCAGCTGGCGGTACAGCAGGGCGATGCCGCCCAGGTAGGCGTCCTGCGTGTCGCCGGCCGGCAGTTTCGGCACGTCGCCGGGACGCAGAAAGGGCACGGCCAGGCACCATGCCTGCACTTGCCCGTCGCTGCCGGCGAGCGGCAGCAGCAGGCGTTCCAGGTCGATATTGCCTGCCTCGTCGCGCAGCAGATGGCCGATCACGTGCGTGCCGTGCGCGGCCAGCAGGGGGCCGGGCGCTTCGAGGCGTCCGGCCGAATCGTGGTTGCCGGCGACGACGACCAGTTGCAGCGCAGGCAGGCGCGCGCGCGCCTGCTGCAGGAACACGTACAACTGCTTTTGCGAGGCGGCCGACGGGTTGGCGTTGTCGAACACGTCGCCGGCGACGAGCAGCACGTCGGCCTGTTCGGCCACGAGCGTGTCGAGCAGCCAGTCGAGGAAGCGCTGGTGCTCGTAGCCCCTTTCAAAATTGTGCAGGGTCTGGCCCAGATGCCAGTCGGAAGTGTGCAGCAGGCGCATGGTGTGGCAACGGTAGGGAGGACAGGCGCCAATATAGCAGGAATGACGGCATGCGCCAGGGGCTAAATCAAGCCGTCAATGCGCCAGCTCTGTATGTATTGCGCCCATCCTGCTTGGCCTTGTACAGCAGCACGTCGGCCCGCTGCAGCAGTGCGGCGGGCGAGATGTCTTCGTCGCGGTAGAAGGCCAGGCCGATGCTGGCGGAAATGCGCACGGTGATGCCGTCGAGTTCGAACGGCTGCCGCATGGCGGTGACGATTTTTTCCGCCAGCACGGCCGCGTCGTCTGGCCGGGTGATCTGTTCCATGATGATGGTGAATTCGTCGCCGCCCAGGCGGGCGATGATGTCGGTGGCGCGCATGGTGTGCGTCAGGCGCTGGGCGAAGGCGCGCAGCAGGGCGTCGCCCGTGCCGTGGCCGTGCGTGTCGTTGACGGGCTTGAAGCGGTCGATATCCATGTACATGACGGCCATCAGGTGCTGCTGCTGGCGGCTCGCGTGCATGGCGTCGCTGAGTTTTTGCTGGAAACCGGCGCGGTTCGACAGGCCCGTGAGCGCATCGACCTGGGCCAGCTTCAGCAGGCGCTGTTTCTCGCGCTTTTGCACGGTGATATCCTGGCGCATCACGTGAAAGCCCACCACCTGCAGCTTGTCTTCGCCGATCTGCGGGATGTAGATCACTTCCATGCAGCGCTCGATGCCTTCCTTGTCGTCCTCTTCCTCGAAGCTGAGGGTTTCGCCGGCCAGCACTCTTTCGATATACGGCGCCACCGTGCGGTAGCGCGCCTCGCCCACTGTCTCGCGCACGCGCTTGCCCAGTGCATGGCGGCCCGTCAGGCCGAATTCGCGTTCATAGGCGATGTTCAGGAAGCGGTAGACCTGGTCGGCGTCGATGTAGGCGATCATGGCCGGCAAGGTGTCGGCGATGGTGCGCAGGCGCGCTTCGCTTTCCAGCAGCGCCACTTCCGATTCGCGCAAGGTGGTGATGTCGTCCAGGGTCCCCACGTAGCCTTCGATCTTGCCGTCGATGAGGATGGGGGCAATTTTGACGGAGACCCATACCAGCCTGCCGTCGCGCTGCAGGTAGCGCAGGGTGGACTGGAACGGCGCATGGCTGCGCGTGAGCTGTTCCAGCGCCACGTGCATCAGCGGATAGTCGTCCGGGTGCAGGGCGCTGGTCCAGCCGGCGCCCAGGGCGGCCGCGCGCGGCAGGCCCGTGATCGATTCGAAGGTGCGGTTGACGTAGGTGCAGCGGCGCTGGCGGTCCAGGCGCACCAGTCCCAGTGGCGAGGCATCGTTGACGGCGGCCAGCTCGGCCTGTTTCTGGCGCAGTTCCAGCTCCTGCTGGCGGCGCTGCGAGATATCCTCGGCGATGCACAGGATATGTTCGATCTGCTGGCGTTCGTCGAACACGGGCACGGAGACGGCGCGCAGGTAGCGCAGGCTGCCGTCCGCCAGGCGCAGCGGCTTTTCCGTATGGTCGATGACGCCATGCTCGGCCAGGATGGCGCGGTCGTCCTCGGCGTCGTGCAGGCCGAAGTCGGGCGGGAAGGCCTGGCAATCGGTCTTGCCGATGACGTCGGCGGCCAGGTGGCCGGTGATGTCCTCGGCCGCCTTGTTCCACACTTCCATCTGGCCGAAGTTTTCCGGGCGCGCGCTTTTCACGTAGACGAGCACGGGCAGATGGTCGATCAGCGACTGCAGGAAGCTGCGGTTGTCCTGCAGCGCCAGTTCGTCGTGCTTGCGCGCGCTGATGTCGCGCGAGGTGACGGCCACGCCGTCGGTGATCGGCACCACCTGGTGGCGCAGCCAGCGCGTGGCGCCCGAGGCCAGGGTCAGCTCGAATTCATCTTCCAGCGGCTGGCGCGTTTCCATCACCAGCACGAAGCGCTGGAAGAAACGCTCGCCGCGCAGCAGCGGCATGTGCTGCAGCACGCGCTGGCCCAGCAGTTCGGAGCGCGGCTTGCCCAGCATGTCGGCGGCCCGCTCGTTGATGTCGGCGAAAATGAAGTCTTCCACCGGTTTGCCCGGGGCGGGGCGCCAGGCTTTCAGCAGCAGCACCGAGTCGAGGCTGCCGTGGTGCGCCGCGCGCAGCAGCGCCTGCGTTTCCGTCGCCTGGCGGATGCTGCGGCGCAGGCGCGCGCTCTGGCGCATCAGCAGGGTCGTAAAGCCGGCAATGAGCACGCTGGCGGCGAGCAGCGCGCCCACATACAACAGGCGGCGGTGTTCGAAGCGGGCCAGGGCGGCGGCGCGGCTCACGCCCACCACCGCCAGCAGCGGATAGCGCGGCAGCTCGCGGTAGCTGTAGATGCGCGGCGTCGCGTCGACGGGCGGCTCGATCAGCAGTTCCTCGGCGGCGTGCTGCGGCGGACCCGGCATGCGGAAGTCGATGCGGTCGCTGAGGATCAGTTGCTCGCCGATGCGCCCCGCCGTCAGGCCGCTGTCGCGCGCCACCAGCATCAGCGCGCCCTGTTCATCGAGGTTCAGGCGGTCGTAGTCGTCGACAAAATACGTGGGGTCGACGTGGATGACGATGGCGCCGGCGAAGCGGCCGCGCGCATCGTTCAGGCGGCGCGCCAGGCGGATGGTCCAGCGCTTGCCCTCCGCGTCGAGCATCGGCGTATCGACCAGGACCGTGTCGGACGCATTGGCGGCCAGCGACTTGAAAAATGCCTGCGTGGCCAGGTTTTCCGGCAGATAGGCATGGGCGCTGTCGATGACGTTGCCCTGCGCGTCGACGAGGGCGATCGGCAGCTCCAGCTTCGATGGCAGCACGCTGTCGAGCAAGCCCTGGCGGCGCGTGAATTCATTGAGGCGCAGGCTGCCGCCCGTTTCCTCGTATTTGAGCTTGAACAGCTGCGTGGCGTGGTCCGTCTGGCGCAGGGTGAAACCGGTATGGTCGGCCAGGGTGCGCGCCAGCGACTGGCTGACGGCGACGGCGTCGCGCACGGCATTGGCGCGCTCCTGGCCCACCTGATAGTAGACGGCTGCCCACAGCGCCAGCAGCAGGATGAGCGCGGACAGGGGCACCAGACTGATGCGGTACAGGCGGCGGGCAAGGCGTTGCAGGGGTCTCGTTATCGCTATCACGGGCGCTTGCAGGCTGGATTCATGGAAAAAGGGAGGGGCGGCGTGGCGCGCATGATAGCCGAAATCGGCTGCCTTGCGCATAAGCCCGTCGCCGCCACGCCCATCGTCTGTTCGCGGTCTGTCGCTGGGCTTATTTTGCGTTAAATCAAGTAATTGTGGTGCCGCGCACGCTAAAAAAAGCACGCCGGCGGCGACAGGGGCGGGCGGCGTGGCAGAAAAAGTACAATTGCGCCCCCATCCTCATTAAAATGGATGCTTCTACCTCCCATATCGAAAGTTGTCATGCAGAGTAAAAAGCCCGATGCGGCACGGTTGGACAAGATCGTGGCCGAAGCGCGCCGCGCCGCCGACCAGCGCGAGAGCGGCTACCGCGAGCGTTCGCTGAAGATGTATCCGTGGGTGTGCGGCCGCTGCATGCGCGAATTTACGCGCGCCAACGTGCAGCAGCTGACGGTGCATCACCGCGACCATAACCACGACAACAATCCGCCCGATGGCAGCAACTGGGAACTGCTGTGCCTGTATTGCCACGATAATGAGCACTCGCGCTACCTGGAAGCGGACCGTGGCGCCGGCCTGCTGTCGGCCGAGGTGGCGCCGGCCACGCACAATCCGTTTGCCGCGCTGGCGGGCCTGATCAAGAAAAAGGACTGAGCGGGCCGCGCCGCTTTCCCATGCGCATCTTGCTGACCGAAGACGACCCGCAGCTGGGCCGCGCCACGCAGATCGGCCTGGAGCAGGGCGGCTACGCCGTCGACTGGGTCACGAGCGCCGAACACGCGCACACGGCCGTGCGCCTGCACGACTATGGCTGCATCCTGCTCGACCTGGGCTTGCCCGGGCAGGACGGCATGCAGGCGTTGGGCGTGCTGCGCGATAACGGCTACAGCGGCGCCGTGCTGGTCGTAACGGCGCGCGACAAGGTAGGAGAACGCATCGCCGGCCTCGACGCGGGCGCCGACGACTTCATCGTGAAACCGTTCGACCTCGACGAGCTGGCCGCGCGCATCCGCAGCGCCTGCCGCCGCGCCGCCGGCCGCCTGCGCGAAAACCTCGTGCACGGCGACCTGGTGCTCGATATCGCGGACCGGCAGGTGACGCAAGGGGGCTTGCCCGTGATGCTGACGGTGAAGGAATTTCGCATCCTGCAACTGCTGCTGGAACACGGCGGCCGCGTGCTGAGCCGGGAACAGCTGGAGAAAAACCTGTACAGCTGGGGAGGCGAGGTGGAAAGCAATGCCGTGCAAGTGCATATCCATCACCTGCGCAAGAAGCTGGGGCGGGACTTGATACGTACCGTGCATGCGATCGGTTATTGCATCGACAAGCCGAAAGCGGCCTGACGAAAAAAAGGCGGCCCGCAGGCCGCCCCCTTGATCAGAAATCGACGGTGGCTGACAGCCACAGACGGCGTCCGTCCAGGCTGTTGACATAGCGGTTGGCGTAGGTCAATGCCGGCGCGCGGTACGGCTGGTAGTCGATGAAGTCCTTGTTGAGCAGGTTGTACACGGCCGCGTTCAGGGTGACGCGCTTGTTCAGCTGGTAGCTGCTGCCCAGGTGCAGCATGGTGTAGCCCTTGTAGTCGCCCAGCGCGGCCTTGGCGGCGCGCGTGGAAGCCGAGGTGCCCGGATCGCGGAAGCGCTCGCTGCGGTATTCGGCGCGCAGCCAGCCATTCCAGTCGCGCGAGATATCCCACGACAGGCGTGCATTGACGGCGTGCTTGGGCGTGTCGCTCAGGGGCTTGCCCGCGTTGCTGCCACTCTTCTGTTCGCTTTCCGTGTAGGTGTAGTTGGCGCTGGCCGACAAGGTCTTGCCCAGCGGGAAGCGCGTGTTCAGCTCGACGCCGCGTGTGACGGCCTCATCCACGTTGACCGACTGGCCAAACGCATCGACGTTGGGCCAGTTGCCGAAGCTGACGCAGCCGGGACGGTTCGGCGACGGGCGGTAGTCGCAGTTGACGAGGCCCGTGCCCGTCGTGATCTTGTCCTTGAATGCGTTGTTGAACACGGTGCCGCTGGCGGTCCAGCCGGCCAGGTTGTCGAAGTAGGCGCCGATTTCCGTGGTCGTGCTCGTTTCCGGCTTCAAGTCCGGGCTGCCGACGAGAGGGATCGTGCCCTGGCCGCCAAAACCGTTGATGCCGGGCGACAGTTGTTCCACGCGCGGCGTCTTGTAGCCCTTGCTGACGCCGCCCTTGACGGTCCAGCTCGGCGTCGCGTTCCACACGGCATACGCGCGGGGGCTGGTCTGGCCGCCGAAGATGCTGTGATCGTCATAGCGGGCGCCGAAGGTCAGCGCGACGTTCTCCAGCACTTGCCATTCGTCTTCCACGAACAGGGCTTTTTGCGTGAACTCGAATGTCTTTGGCGCCACGCCATCCGTCATTTCCGCCTTCCACCATTGCGCGCCGACGGTCGCCATGTGCTTGCCTAATGGCATGACCAGCTTGGTGTCGAACACCTGGCTTTCCACTTCCAGCGTGCGCGCGCTGCCGGCCACGGCGCCGGGCGTGCCTGGCGGAATCGTGCGGCCCAGGGTTTCCGTCTTGTTCACCATGTAGCTGCTGTCGAGGGTGCCGAAGCCGAAGCGGCCCGTGTGCGACAGGGTCCACTGGTCGCGCTTGTATTTCTGTTCCGGGCCGTAGCCGCCTTGCACAGTCTTGGTGCCGAGCTGGCCCTTCGAATTATCGTAGGTCTGGCGGCCTGCGTCGGCGTCGAGGATGACGGTGTGGTAGCGGTTTGGCGTAAAGGCCAGGCGCGCGCCGAAGTTTTCAATGTCCGCACGCACGGGGTTGGCGCCCATGCTGGCGGTCGTATTCCCGCCGGCCGCATTCGGGTAGCGGATATTGGCCGCGTCGCGGCGCTGCTTGCTGCCGCGCAGGGACAGGCCCAGCAGGTCGGTAGCGATGGGGCCACTCAGGTAGAAACGGCCGGCCTTGACGTCGCCGAAGTCCGATTCCTGCTGCGCGGTGTAGTCGGCCGAGACGGAGCCCATCCACTGCTTGCCCACCTTGCGCGTGATGATGTTGATGACGCCGCCCATGGCGTCCGAGCCGTACAGGGTCGACATGGGGCCGCGGATGATTTCGATGCGCTCGATGGCGGCCAGCGGCAGCATGAAGCTCGTCTGCGTGCCGCCGAAGCCGTTCGGCGTGACGTTGCCGGCCGCGTTCTGGCGGCGACCGTCGATCAGTACCAGCGTGTAGTCGCTGGGCATGCCGCGGATGCTGATGTTCATGCCGCCCGTCTTGTCGCCCGCCGCGCCCACGTCGATGCCTTCCACGCTTTCCAGCGCCTGCGTCAGGTTGCCGAAGCGCTCCTTCGACAGCTCTTCGCGCGTCAGCACCGTGATCGAGGCGGGCGCCTGCTTGATGTCCTGCTCGAAACCGGCGGCGGAAACGACCACTTCGGGCATGCTGGCAGGCGCGCCCGTCTGGGCGTGCGCGGGCAGGCAGGACAGGGCGGCCAAGGCCAGGGCCAGGGTGGTGGGGCGCGGCAGGCGCGCGCGGCGGGTACTGTTGGACATGCAAACTCCTGGGGGTTAATTAGTTATTGGTCTGTATTACCGATGTAATGGGAATCATGAAAGCAATAAGAATCATTTACAATTGCGGTCATGGCTATCCACAAAATATGTCGCTCCGGATCTTGCGCAGAAGTTCTTAAGAGATTCTTAACGGCTGGCGGCGGCGTGAAAACCTGGTCCTTGCGGCGTACCTTGCTGGCCGTGCTGCTGGGCCTGACTCTGTCCCTGTGGGTGGGCAGCGCCGCCATCGTGTACGTGGAAGCGCGCCGCGAAAGCCAGGAATTGTTCGACCAGTCGCTGACCGAAACGGGCCATCTGCTGCTGTCGCTGGTGGAAAAGGATGCGCGCGAACACGGCTTGACGGGGCCCATCGACCTGCCCCTGCGCGGCCAGCCGAATCCCCACCAGTATTTGCTGTTCAAGGTGCGCGACGCGCAGCAGCGCGTCCTGTACCGCAATGACGCGGCGTCCGACATCGCCCTGTCGCGCAGCGCGCCGGACGGCCTGTCCTGGACCAGCATCGGCGGCCAGCGCTGGCGGTTGTTTTCGCTGTGGGACCCGCAGCGCACTTTGCAACTGCTGGTGGCCGAGCCGACCAGCCACCGCGACGACATCAGCCGCGGCTTCTTTTACCGCATCGCGCTGTTTGGCCTGCTGCTGGTGGCGCTGGCCACGATTGCCATCTGGTGGAGCATCCACCGCGTGTTTCGCGTGCTGCAGGCGTGCGCCGATGAAGTGTCGGCGCGCACGCCCGATGAACTGGCCGACGTCAGGCTCGCGGGCGCGCCCGCCGAGCTGCATCCGCTGCTGCTGGAAATAAACCGCCTGTTCGGCAGGGTGCGGCAAAGCCGCGACAACGAGCAGCGCTTCACGGCCGATGCGGCGCACGAATTGCGCACGCCGCTGGCCGCCATCAAGACCAATCTGCAAGTGCTGCAGCGGGCCCGCAGCGCGGACGAACGCGAGGAATTCATCGCCGCCCTGGGCGCCAGCGTGGAGCGCGCCACGCGCCTCGTCAACCAGTTGCTGGCGCTGGCGCGGCTCGATCCGCAGTCGCAAGCGGAGACGGCGCTGGCGCCGGGCGACCTGACGCACCTGCTGGCGCAGCAGGGCGCGCAATGGCAGGCGCTGGCCGCGCCGTACGGGCTGTCGCTGAGCGTGAACATGGCGCCGGCGCCGTGCGCGCTGCACGCGGACAGCCTGCAGCTGCTGCTGCGCAACCTGGTCGACAATGCCCTGCGCTACACGCCGGCACCGGGCTTTGTGGCCGTCAGCTGCGGCGTGGAGAATGGGCGCAGCTGCCTGCGCGTGGCCGATACGGGACCGGGCATCGCTCAGGAATGGCACGAGCGCGCGTTCGAGCGCTTCGTGCGCCTGGGTGGCGGGCAGTTGCCGGGCAGCGGCCTGGGACTGTCCATCGTGCGCCGCATCGCCGAGCGGCATGGGGCGCACATCGTGCTTGGCACGGGCTTGCAGGGCAGGGGGCTGGCGGTGACGCTCGTGTTTCCCGCGCCTGGCGTGGCCAACGGCTGCGCGATCCGATAGCGATAAAACGCACAAGACGGATGCGGAATGCGGTATCTTTCTGTTATGCACAGCCCACACCAGCACACGCCTCCCGACATCCCTTCCTTATCCCTGGCCGCCGCGCGCGCCTTGCACCTGGCCGCGCAGGGCCTGCTGCAGGCGCGCCGCAAGAAAGCCGTGAAGGCCGACGTGCTGGCCGCCATCCGCCAGATGGGCGTGCTGCAGATCGACACCATCCACGTGGTGGCGCGCAGCCCGTATCTGGTGTTGTGGAGCCGGCTGGGCGACTATCCGCAGCCATGGCTCGAGCAATTGCTGGCCGAGGGTGCGCTGTTCGAATACTGGGCGCATGAAGCGTGCTTCGTGCCCATCGAAGACTATGGCTTGTACCGCCACCGCATGCTGGACCCGGCCGCCATGGGCTGGAAGTATTCCGTCAAATGGATGTCCGAGCAGGGCGACGCCGTCGCTTCCGTGCTCGAACATATCCGCGCCAACGGCGCTGCGCGCTCGGCCGATTTCGAGCGCACGGATGGCAAGGCAGGCGGCTGGTGGAGCTGGAAGCCGGAAAAGCGCTCGCTCGAAGTACTGTTCACGTCGGGCGTGCTGATGATCGCCAAGCGCCATCAGTTCCAGCGTTATTACGACCTGGCCGAACGTGTTTTGCCGGGCTGGCACGACGGCTTGCTGCCGACCGAAGAACAGGTGCGCCGGCGCCTGCTGCTGGCCAGCGTGAAGGCGCTGGGCCTGGCGCGGGCCAGCTGGATCAGTGACTACTTCCGCACGAAACAGCCACGCGCCAGCCTGACGCATGATTTGCAGGCGCTGGCGGATGAGGGCGCGCTGCTGCGCTGTACGGTCGACGGCTGGATGGACGCCGTGTACGTGCATGCCGGGCATGGGGAGTTGCTGCGCGACGCGGCTGCCGGCAAGCTGGCGCCCACCCTGACGACGATTTTATCTCCGTTCGACCCCGTCGTCTGGGACCGGCGCCGCGCGCTGGAATTGTTCGGCTTCGACTACCGGCTCGAGTGCTATACGCCCGCTGAAAAACGCCGCTATGGCTATTTCAGCTTGCCGATCTTGCGGCGCGGCGCGCTCGTGGGGCGGATGGACGCCAAGGCGCACCGCGCGCAGGGGCGCTTCGAGATCAAGTCGCTGGCGCTGGAGGACGGCGTGCGCGTCAGCCCCCGCCTGGTGCAGGACGTGGCCGGCGCCGTGCGGCGCCTGGCGCTGTGGCATGCCTGCCCGCAGGTCGAGATAGCCCAGGCGCAGCCGGCCGCTTTTGGCGCGCTGCTGGCCGAGGCGCTGCAAGACGGCGATGCCGCCGCAAGGCGGGCCGCATGATGCTGCCGCCGGCTCCCTCCCATCTGCTCGGCGCGGACGGCCAGCCATGTTTTGGCCGCTACACGGGCCAGCTGGACGCCTTCGACTGGGCCGCGCTGGCGCCGCCGCACGCGCGCGGCGCCTTGTGGCGGCTGTTCCACCACAAGCGCTGGCATTACGTGGCCCTGTCGACACCGGCCGTATTTTGCGGCGTGGCCATCGTCGACCTGGGCTGGACCAGCACGGCGTTCGCGTATGCCTTCGACCGCCACAAGGGCAAGATCGTGGCGACCTTTTCGCAGGATGGCATCCCCGGCCTGTGCGCGTCGGTGGCGCCGCATGCGGGCGCGAGCAGCCGTTTCCGTTTTTTGTCGCACAAGATCAGCATCGAGGCGCAGCCGCAGCAGCGCTGCCGTCTGCGGCTCGATTGCGGCCATTTCGGCATCGATGCGGAATGGGGCCCGCCCGTGGCGCCCACCTTGCTGGCCATCGGCCCCGTGGGCGAGGGCGGCAGCGTGCATGCGACGCAAAAGTCGGGCGGCTTGCCCTTGTGGGGCACCGTGCGCTGCGGCGCCGTCGGCTACAGTCTGGACGACGGCGTGGCCAGCTTCGATTATTCGAACGGGCTGCTGGCGCGCGAGACGGAATGGCGCTGGGCTTCGGCGCACAGCCTGGACCTCGGTTTCAATCTGCAGGCCGGCTATTTCGGCGCGCATGAAAACGCGCTCTGGCTCGATGGCCAGCTGTATGCGCTGGGCCGCGCGCATTTCGACTTCAATCCCGATAATCCGCTGGCGCCGTGGCATGTGTGGACGGACGACGATCTGCTGGACCTGCACTTCAAGCCGGAAGGCGCGCGGCGCGAAGACAAAAACCTGTGGATCGCCGCCAGCCGCTACATCCAGCCCATCGGCACGTTCAGCGGCTGGGTGCGCACCAGCGCGGACTCTCCCAAGCGCATCGTGGCGCAGCTGGCGGGCGTGACGGAAAGCCACCGCTCGCGCTGGTAAGCATGCTTTTTCGCGAAACACATCGCAAGGTCAAATTTATTTGCCTGCGCATCCTTTACACTGGCGCACAGTCGCTCCGGCAAACCATGAGGCCAGAACATGAGTATCCGTAATCTCGACAAGCTGTTCAAGCCGGCCTCGGTGGCCCTGATCGGTGCCACGGCGCGCGAGCGCAAGCTGGGCGCCATCGCCCTGTACAACCTGCTGGGCGGCGGCTACCAAGGGGAAATCTGGCCCGTCAATCCCAAGTACGACGAGCTGATGGGCCTGAAATGCTACCGCAAGCTGGCGCACTTGCCCAAGGCGCCGGACCTGGCCATCATCTGCACGCCGCCCGCCACCATCACGGCGCTGATCCGCGAACTGGGCGCGCTGGGCACGCGCGCGGCCATCGTCATGACGTCGGGCCTCGATCCCGTGCGCGAGCAGTCGCTGCGCCTGGCCATGCTGAAGGCGGCCAAGCCGCATTTGCTGCGTATCCTGGGGCCGAACAGCATGGGCCTGCTGGTGCCGAAGCTGGGCTTGAACGCCAGCTTCGCCCATGTCGGCGCGACGAGCGGCAAGATCGCCTTCGTGTCGCAATCGGGCGCGCTCGTGTCGGGCGTGCTCGATTGGGCCAGTGCGCACGGCGTGGGCTTTTCCAAGTTCATTTCGCTCGGCACCAGCTACGACATCGATTTCGGCGACCTGCTCGACTACCTGGCCGGCGACGTCGACACGGCCGCCATCCTGCTGTACATGGAAGACATCCAGGCGGCGCGCAAATTCATGTCGGCCGCGCGGGCGGCCGCGCGCAGCAAGCCCGTCATCGTCCTGAAAGCGGGGCGCGAGGCGGAAGGCGCGGCCATGGCGGCCTGGCATACGGGCGCGCTGGCCGGCTCGGACGCCGTGTACGACGCGGCCATCCGCCGCGCCGGCATGCTGCGCGTGTATTCGGCCGAGGAACTGTTCGACGCCGTGGAAACCTTGACGCATATCCGCTCGCAGCGCGGCGAGCGCCTGGCGATCCTGTGCAACGGCGGCGGCCTGGGCGTGATGGCGACCGACGCGCTGGTGGGCAGCGGCGGCAAGCTGGCCGAGCTGTCGCCCGATACCGTGATCGCGCTGGAAAAGGCGCTGCCACGCGGCTGGTCGCACGACAACCCCGTCGGCTTGCCCGGCGACGCGGCCGTGCAGCGCTATGCCGACGCCATCAAGCCGCTGCTCGACGAGCCGCAGGCGGACGCCTTGCTGCTGCTGCACGCGCCCACGGCCATGGTCTCGTCGATCGACATCGCCGAAGCCGTCACGCCGCTGATCAAGGCCACCTCGCGCACGGTGCTGTCATGCCTGCTGGGCGGCACCACGGTGGCGCCCGCGCGCCAGGTCTTCAACCGGGCCGGCATTCCCACCTACGACACGCCGGAAAAGGCCGTGCATGGCTTCATGCAGATCGTGCAGTACCGGCGCAACCAGGAAACCCTGATGCAGGTGCCGGCGCAGCTGCCCATGTCGGCGACGCCGCGCCGCGCGCGCGTGCGCGAAATCGTCGCCGCCGCGCTGGCGGCCGGCCAGACGGTGCTCGGCGAATGCCGCTCGAAAGAGATTCTTGCCGCCTACGGCATTCCCGTCGCCACCACGCGCATGGCGGCCGACGTGGAAGAGGCGCTGGCCGTGGCGGCCGACATCGGCTATCCCGTCGCGCTGAAGATCCATTCGCCCGACATCGCCCACAAATCCGACGTGGGCGGCGTGGCGCTCGACCTCGACACGCCCGACATACTGCGCACGGCCGCCGCCGCCATGGAGAAGCGCGTGCGCCGCATGCGCCCCGACGCGCTGATCGACGGCTTCACGGTGCAGCAGATGGCGCGCCGGCCGCAATCGCATGAACTGATCGTCGGCGTCACGACGGACGCCGCCTTCGGCCCCGTGATCCTGGTGGGGCAGGGCGGCATCGCCGTGGAAGTGACGGCCGATCACGCCATCGGCCTGCCGCCGCTGAACATGGTGCTGGCGCGCGACATGCTGGCGCGCACGCGCGTGTCGAAACTGCTGGCCGGCTACCGCAACCAGCCGCCGGCCGACATCGACGCCATCTGCTACACCTTGATCCAGGTGGCCGAACTGGTGGCCGACATCGGCGAACTGGCCGAACTCGACATCAACCCGCTGGTGGCCGACGCCGACGGCGTGATCGCCCTCGACGCGCGCATCCGCCTGCAGCCCGGGCAAAAGAGCGACCGCCTGGCCATCCGCCCGTATCCGCAGGAGCTGGAAGAGCAGGTGACGTGGATGGAGCAATCGATTCTGCTGCGCCCCATCCGTCCCGAGGATGCGCCGCAGCACATGGACCTGTTCCACGCGCTGGACCCGGACGACGTGCGCCTGCGCTTCTTCACGTCCATGCGCGAGCTGCCCGTGTCGCAGCTGGCGCGCCTGACGCAGATCGACTACGACCGCGCCATGGCTTTTATTGCCACCCACACGGGCCCGGACGGCAAGCCGGAAACCCTGGGCGTGGTGCGCGCCGTGGCCGACCCGGACAATATCCACGCCGATTTCGCCATCGCCGTGCGCTCGGCCCTGAAGGGCAAGGGGCTGGGCCACATCCTGTTCGAGAAGCTCGTCGACTATTTCCGCAGCCGGGGCACGGAAGCGCTGGTGGGCGAGGCCATGGCGCGCAACAAGGGCATGCAGCGGCTCGTGAAAAGTTTTGGCGGCGAAGTCACGCCATCGGAAGAGCCCGGCGTCGTCAACCTGCATATCGGCCTGCGCGCGCCGTAAAAGAAAGCGCGGCTGGCCCGCCGCGGGTTTGTGCAGGATCAAACCGGGCCCTGTCGGTAGTCTTTACACTTTCACTTCCAGGATGATATATCCGGCACGCTTTGGGAGTGAGTGCATGCTTACGGCAACATATATATTGGTGTCCCTGTCGGTGGAACAGTCCAGCATTCGCATGAGCCTGCTGGCCTTTCAGAAGTACATGCACGTGCAGCTGCGCCAGCAAAGTAGGCTGAGCCTGACGCAACTGCAGTATGCGGGCGACTGGCTGAACCGGCTGTACCAGGGCGGTTACTGGCGCAAGGTGGAGATGTATCTGATCCCCGCCATCCGCCAGGCCACGCCGCATGCGGACGGTTTGCTCAATGAGCTCAACGGCTTGAACCACGCGGCGCTGGAAAGCATCAATGTCGTGCAGCAGCGCGCGGGCGCCGTCCTCGACCATTCCGAATTGCAGGCCGAGCAGCTGTGCGCGGCCATCGACGCCTTTTGCGGGGCCTTGCTGCAACGCCTGGAAAAAGAAGAGCGCGAGCTGTTCGCGCTGGCGCGCAAGGTCATCGTGGGCGAAGCGTGGTTTGCCATCGCCTACCAGTTCCTCGCCCACGATGCGCGCGCGCAGGAAGCGCGCCGTGGCAAGGCGCAGGTGCTGCCCTTTGTTTTGCCGGCAGCCGGCGGCGCCGCAACGGCGGCGGATGCCGCAGAGTCCGCGCCTCGCGTGCCGCCACAGCCGCTGCGTGCGCAGGCTTGAACGGGTAGCGAGCGCACACCACGCCTGGCGGCATGTGCCTGGGCTGTGATGGCGGCTGGCACCGCTTCATAGGGAAAAGATACAGGGAAAGATTCGCTTTATCCATTTGATAACTTGTTCAGTCCTGTCCGATGCAATACCCCGGGCTTTGTTATGATGGTGGTTTTGATCCACGCGAAACCCGTCATGTTCGAATTTCTCTTCAAGCGTTCTGCCAGCAAGACTGCCGCTCCCGATCCTGTCGTGGCAGAACAGGCCGCCGCCTCGGCGCAGAGCGCATCGCGCCGCGCCGAACAGGTTGCGCGTGCCCATGCCGTGGCGGGCGACGAAGCCGCCGCCGCCGATTTTATTGTTTCCAGTGAATTTGCCGATGCCCGTCTGATCGCGGCCGAACACGTCCATGCCTTGCCCCTGCTGGAAAAAGTCCACCACGCCATGCGCAACACGGACCGCCGCGTGGCCAAGCTGATGCAGGGCCGCATCGACCTGATCCGTCACCAGGCTGCCGAGACGCAGCGCGCCCAGGCCAGCATCGACACGGCCCAGCGCCTGTTGAACGATGAAAAGCTGAGCCCGAACCAGGTAGCCGAGCTGGACCGCCAATGGCAAGTCATCAAGGCCACGCCCGAGCTGGCGACGGCCTTTGCCGCCGCGCGCGCCGCACTGGCCGCCCGCCTGGAAGCGCAAGTGCTGCTGCAGCGCGCCGTGATCGACGCCGTCGCCGCCGCGCGCGCGCTGGCCAGCAATGGCCAGTCCGCCGGCGAGCTGGCGCAGGCGCTGGCCCGTCTCGATGCGGAACATGCGCAGCATGCGCAATCGCCTGAGCGCGCTTCCTTGCCGAAACACCTGGAAACCGATTTCGCGCAGGCACGCGAGCAGGCGCAGTCCGCCTTGCAAGCGCTGCAGCAGCACCAGGCCGTGTTCGATGCGCGCCAGACCGCGCTGGCCGAATGGCAGGCGCAGGACGCCGCCACGCTCGATGCCGATACTCTGAAACGCGCCTGGCAAGCCCTGCCGCGACTGCCCGAGTCGCCATTGTCGGACAGCCTGCAACAGCAATTCGCGGCCCTGCTGGCCAGCGCCCCTGCGCCCGTGCACGCGGCGCCAGAGGCCGCGGCGGCCCATGCCGAGCCTGTATCTATACCTGTATTGCGCAAGCCGCGCCAGGAACACGCGCCCGTGTCGAAGGAAGCGACGGAGCAATTCTTCAAGGTGCTCGACGCCATGGAAGCGGCACTGCAGGATGGCTTGCTGCACGTCGCTTCCGAGCACGACAAGACTTTGCGCGATACCAAACACGGCCGTTTGACGCCGGCGCAAGCGGACCGCCTGGCCCACGTGCGCGGCGAATTCAAGCGCCTGGCCGACTGGGCGCGCTGGGGCGGCAACGTGTCGCGCGAGGAACTGGTCAAGGCGGGCGAGGAATTGCCGGCGCTGGAACTCCCAATGGCCGAACTGGCCAAGAAAGTGGGCAGCCTGCGCGAGCGCTGGAAGTCGCTCGACACCCTGTCCGGCCCCGCGCCCAAGTCGCTGTGGGAACGTTTCGACGCGGCCTGCAGCGTGGCGTATGCGCCGGCGGCCCTGCATTTCAAGCAACTGGCCGAAGAGCGCCACGGCAATGCGGCCAAGGCCCAGGAATTGATCGCGGAAACGGCGGCCCTGGCGGCCGAAGAAAGTACCGACTGGAAACATGTTGCTTCCGCCTCGCAGCGCTTGCGCCAGGCATGGACGCGCCTGGGCACCATCGACCGCAAGGAAAAGAAACGCCTGGACGCGGAATTTGGCGCCGCGCTGGACGCCCTGTCGAAGCCGCTGGAAACGCAGCGCCAGATCGAGACGGCGCGCCGCGAACAATTGATCGTCGAAGTGGGCTTGCTGAAACCATCGGAGCGCAACACGGTCGACATGCTCAAAGCCTTGCAGGATAAATGGCAGGAACTGGCGAAAGCCCTGCCGCTCGAGCGCCGCGCCGAACAGGCGCTGTGGCAGCGTTTCCGCGCCGCCTGCGACGATATCTTCGCCAGGCGCAAGGAAACGGCCCACGCTGCCGACCACGAGCGCCGCGAACACCTGCATGCGCGCGAAGCGCTGTGCGCCGCGCTGGAAACGGCCGTCGTGCCCGAGGGCGACGACAGGGCCCGCACCGCCTTCATCCATCACTTGCTGCGCGACACGCGCGCCGCCTGGAACGCCACGGGTCCCGTGCCGCGCGCCAGCGAAGCGAAGATCGAACAGCGCTACCAGGCGGCCGTCGCTGGCGTGCAAGCACAGGCGGACGCCATCGCCGAACGGGCAGGCGCGGCCCAGGCCAACGCCTTGCGCGACAAGCTGCGCCTGGTGCAATCGCTGGAAGCGGCACTGGCTGATGGTGGTGCCGGCGCCGACGCGCAGGCGTGGAGCGAGCGCTGGAGCGCCTTGCCGCCGCTCGACGCCCAATACGAACGCAGCCTGCAGCAGCGCTTTGCCGCCGCCCAAGGCGCGCTGGGCGAGGGCAGCGCCGCCTACGTCCAGCAATTGCAGGCCAACCAGGAGCGCTTGCTCCATGAAGTCTTGCGCCTGGAAATCGTCGCCGGCGTCGACAGCGGCACCGAATTTGCCCGCGACCGCTTGAAAATGCAGGTGGAAGTGCTGCAATCGTCGCTGAAATCGGGCCAGAAGCCGCTCACGCAAGCGTCGCAGCTGATGCAGCTGTGCGCGATCGCCGCCGCCACCGATGCGCGCACGGCCAGCCGCATCGAAACCTTGCTGCGCCGCATAGGAGGCAACGCCAAATGAGTACCACCGTTCGCGTCCAGCAAGCTGATTTTGACTTGAGTCAAGAAATCGCACAATTGCGTGCAGGCAACCCCAAGGTGGGCGCCGTCGTCGGCTTCGTCGGCACGGTGCGCGACATGAACGAAGGACTGGACGTGGCGGCCATGGAGCTCGAGCACTATCCGGGCATGACGGAAAAGTCCATCGAAACCATCGTCGAGCAGGCACGGGGCCGCTGGTCCCTGTCCGGCGCGCTGGTGATCCACCGTGTAGGGCCCCTGCTGCCGCAGGAGCAGATCGTGCTGGTGGCGGTCTCGTCCGCCCACCGGGGCGAGGCCTTCGCGGCCTGCGAATTCATCATCGACTACCTGAAGACGGAAGCGCCATTCTGGAAGAAGGAAGATACGCCGGAAGGGGCGCGCTGGGTCGATGCGCGCGACAGCGACGAGACGGCACTGGACAAGTGGGCGGCAAAAGCAAGCGCCATTTGAATCGTACGGGCCCCGCACCGTAGCTTTTGCCCAAATGCATCGGTTTTCTGCTTTGTGTATGCTTGAAAAGTACTTCCTCACCCCAATTTGGTTAACAACTAATTAACCGGGAGCGCTTTTCATGCGACAAGACAAACTGACTACCAAGTTACAGGAAGCCCTGGCCGATGCGCAAAGCTTGGCCTTGGGCAACGACAACCCCTATATCGAACCAGTCCATTTGCTGACGGCCCTGCTGAACCAGGACGACGGCGGCGCCCGCTCGCTGTTGCAGCGGGCCGGCGTCAACGTGGGCGGCCTGTCCAAGGCCCTGGGCGCGTCGATCGAACGCTTGCCCAAGGTGTCTGGCACGGGCGGCGACGTGCAGGTCAGCCGCGAATTCGTGGCCTTGCTGAACCTGGCCGACAAGGAATCGCAAAAGGCGGGCGACCAGTTCGTCTCCAGCGAAATGGTCTTGCTGGCCATGACGGACGACAAGTCCGACTGCGGCAAGCTGGCGCGCGAAAACGGCCTGACCCGCAAGGCATTGGAAGCGGCCATCGACGCCGTGCGTGGCGGCAACAAGGTCGACTCGCAGGAGGCCGAAGGCCAGCGCGAAGCCCTGAAAAAATACACCTTGGACCTGACGGAGCGGGCGCGCAAGGGCAAGCTCGACCCTGTGATCGGCCGCGACGATGAAATCCGCCGCACCATCCAGATCCTGCAGCGCCGCAGCAAGAACAATCCCGTGCTGATCGGCGAACCGGGCGTGGGCAAGACGGCCATCGTCGAAGGCCTGGCCCAGCGCATCGTCAATGGCGAAGTACCCGAGTCCCTGAAAGGCAAGCGCGTACTGTCGCTGGACATGGCCGCCTTGCTGGCCGGCGCGAAATTCCGCGGCGAATTCGAGGAGCGCCTGAAATCCGTGCTCAAGGAACTGGCCATGGATGAAGGGCAGACCATCGTCTTCATCGACGAGATGCACACCATGGTGGGCGCGGGCAAGGCCGAAGGCGCGATGGACGCGGGCAATATGCTCAAACCTGCGCTGGCGCGCGGCGAACTCCATTGCGTGGGCGCCACCACGCTTGACGAGTACCGCAAGTACATCGAGAAGGATGCGGCGCTGGAACGACGCTTCCAGAAAGTGCTCGTCGACGAGCCGACCGTGGAGGCGACGATCGCCATCCTGCGCGGCTTGCAGGATAAATACGCGCTGCACCACAAGGTGGAGATCACGGACGCGGCCATCATCGCGGCCGCCGAGCTGTCGCACCGCTACATCACGGACCGTTTCTTGCCCGACAAGGCGATCGACCTGATCGATGAAGCGGCGGCGAAGATCAAGATCGAGATCGATTCGAAGCCGGAAGTGATGGACAAGCTGGAACGCCGCCTGATCCAGCTGAAGATCGAGCGCGAAGCCGTCAAGAAGGAAAAGGACGAAGCATCGTTGCGCCGTCTGGGCCTGATCGAGGAAGAGATCGTCAAGCTGCAGCGCGAATACAATGACTTCGAGGAAATCCTGAAGGCGGAAAAAGCCGTGGTGCAAGGCAGCACGCACATCAAGGAAGAGATCGAGAACGTCAAGCTGCAGATGGAGCAGGCCACGCGCGAGAGCAACTGGCAGAAAGTGTCGGAGCTGCAGTATGGCAAGCTGCCGCAGCTGGAAGCCCAGCTCAAGCAGGCTGACAGCGGCATCCCGAAACTCGACCCTGACCAGCCGAAGCTGCTGCGCACGGAAGTGGGCGCCGAGGAAATCGCCGAAGTGGTGTCGCGCGCGACGGGCATACCCGTGTCGCGCATGATGCAGGGCGAGCGCGACAAGCTGCTGCACATCGAAGAGAAGCTGCATGAGCGCGTCGTGGGCCAGGATGAGGCGATCACGGCCGTGGCGGACGCCATCCGCCGCTCGCGCGCCGGCTTGAGCGATCCGAACCGTCCGTACGGTTCCTTCATGTTCCTGGGGCCGACGGGTGTCGGCAAGACGGAATTGAGCAAGGCGCTGGCGACCTTCCTGTTCGATACGGAAGAATCGATGATACGCATCGACATGAGCGAGTTCATGGAGAAGCATTCGGTCGCCCGTCTGATCGGCGCGCCACCGGGCTACGTGGGCTACGACGAGGGCGGTTACCTGACGGAAGCCGTGCGCCGCAAGCCCTACAGCGTGATTTTGCTGGACGAAGTGGAAAAGGCGCATGCCGACGTCTTCAACGTGCTGCTGCAGGTGCTCGACGACGGACGCATGACGGACGGCCAGGGCCGCACGGTGGACTTCAAGAATACCGTCATCATCATGACCTCGAACCTGGGTTCGCATAAAATCCAGGCCATGGAAAGCGATGATCCCGGCGTCGTGAAGCTGGCCGTGATGGCCGAGGTACGCTCGCACTTCCGTCCCGAGTTCGTCAACCGCATCGACGAAATCGTCGTGTTCCACGGCCTCGACGAGAAAAACATCGGCGCGATCGCGAAGATCCAGCTCAAAATTCTCGAAGAACGCCTGGCGCGCATGGACATGCAGCTGAGCCTGACGGACGCGGCCCTGCAGCAAATCGCCGAAGCGGGCTATGACCCGGTGTATGGCGCCCGTCCTCTGAAGCGGGCGATCCAGCAGCAGATCGAAAATCCGCTGTCGAAGCTGATCCTGGAAGGCAGGTTCGGCCCGAAAGACGAGATCCGCATCGACGCCCAGAACGGCAACCTGGTGTTTACGGGTGCGCAGGTGGGGCTGGATAAGGTGTAATTCGTGCCCCCAACGGCGAAAGGCTGGGGTCGGACCCTCAGGGTCCGACCCCGGTCTTCGCTTTTGGGTTGAATCTTAGCAAGGGCGCAATCGGGCTAGACCTGATCGCGCCCTTCTTGCTATCATCGGCACTATTTTCTGACTAATTCCGGAGGCGGTACGATGGCAAACACATGGCAAGCAGGGCGGCGCATTGGAGTGGGACTGGCCTTGGCGGCGGCCGTACTGGCCTTGCCTGCGCACGCTCAGGCCCAGGAAGAGAAAGTCCTGAACATCTATAACTGGTCGGACTATATCGGCGACGATACGATCAAGAATTTTGAGAAGGAAACGGGCATCAAGGTACGCTACGACGTTTTCGACAATAACGAAATCCTCAATGCGAAACTGGTGGCGGGCAAGTCCGGTTACGATATCGTCGTGCCGACGGCCCAGTGGGCGCGGCTGCAGATCGATGCGGGCCTGCTGCGCAAACTCGACAAGAGCAAGCTGACGAACCTGGGCAACCTGGACCAGAACCTGCAGGCCAAGCTGGCGAAGATCGATCCGAACAACGATTACCTGGTCGACTGGCTGTGGGGCTACACGACGGTGGGCATCAACGTCAACAAGGTCAAGGCCGCGCTGGGCGGCATGCCCATGCCCGACAATGCCTGGGACCTGATCTTCGACCCGAAATATGCGGCCAAGCTGAAATCGTGCGGCGTGTCCTTCCTCGACTCGCCGTCGGAAGTGCTGCCGGCCGCCCTGCAATACCTGGGCAAGCCCGCGTACTCGAAAGCGGCCGCCGACTACCAGGAAGCGGGCAAGGTGCTGCAAGCGATCCGTCCCTACGTAACCCTGTTCAGTTCGTCAGGCTACATCAATGACATGGCCAACGGCTCCGTCTGCGTGGCGCTGGGCTGGTCGGGCGACATCAATATCGCGCGCCAGCGCGCCATCGATGCGAAGAACGGCAACGTGATCCAGGTGCTGGTGCCGAAGACGGCCGCCCTGATGTTCGACACCATGGCGATTCCCGCCGACGCGCCGCACCCGAACAATGCGCACCTGTTCATCAACTATATCCTGCGTCCGCAAGTGCATGCCAGCCTGAGCAACAAGGTGTTCTACGCGAATCCGAATCCGGCCAGCATCAAGTATGTCCGCAAGGACATCGGCGAGAACAAGGCCATCTTCCTGTCGGACGCCGACAAGCAGCGCATGGCCGCGCCGGAAGCGACCACGGCCGATATCCGCCGCTTGATGACGCGCATCTATACGAAGTTCAAAACGGGAGTGTAAGACGGGAGTGTAAAAACGAGGATGGCGCGAGGGACGGGCCTGTTGGGCCGTCGCTGGCGCCATGCGATAGTGCCGAGGTGAGCGCTACTCGTGATAGCGGTCCATCAGCTTATGGTGGCTGCCGCGCATTTCTTCGACCAGTTCAAAGGCGACAAAGCCGATGATGGCGGCGAAGATGGCGATGAAGAGAAAAACGAGGAAGGTGATTAACATGGTCTTTCAGCCGCCGTTGGACGGCCGTCCGCTGGGTTGCTCAATGTGCCAGAGCAGCGCTCCAACACGTAGTTGATGCAATTAAACTCTAGCAGATCGGCAGCGCTTTACAAGGCTGCTGAGTTCTGAACGCCACCAGTATTTGTCCCAGCGCACTTTTTGCGTATTTCAATCCGGGGTCTGTCACTGCGTGATCGGAATGCGTCCCATTGGGACGCATTCCCCCGGCGGGTCTGACCCCGTGGCCTATTTCACGACCAGATCATGCGCCATCACGGCTTTCAGATAAACGCTGATCGGGTCGCCCGGCTCGCGCTGCGAGAACCACCACGCGCTGGCCTTGCGCATTTCCCATTCCTGTTCCTCGCCCGTCAGCAGCAGGGAGGCCGCCTGGCCCAGGGTGGGCTGGTGGCCGACGATGAGCACGGTTTCCTTGCCGCCGGGCCAGTTGGCCGCCTTCAGGATGTCCTCCGCCTCCGCGCCGGGCGCCAGTTCCGGCATCAGCTTGAACTTGCGCCCCAGCGCTTCCGCCGTTTGCAGGGTGCGCAGGGCGGGGCTGACGAGGATACGGCAATTTTCCGGTAGTTGCGAGGCCAGCCATTCCCCCATGCGGCGCGCCTGTTTCTGGCCTTTGACGGTCAGGGCGCGTTCGAGGTCGGGAACGCCCGGCTCGGCTTCTGCGTGTCGCCACAAGATGAGATCCATGCTGTACTCCTCTGTGTAGAATTGCCTATTCGCCGACCTCCGCGCCCGGCGTGCCCAGTGTGTGCATCAGGTATTGCTGGGCGCTGAACGGCGTTTGCTTGCCGCGCGGCTTGCGGCGCGCGTAATGGCCCGTCGGCTCCAGTTCCCATGCATTTGTATTATCCTTCAAATACGGATTCAGGCCTTCGGCGATCACGCGCCGTTTCAGCGCCCGGTCAAGTACGGGGAAAGCCACTTCCACCCTGCGGAACAGGTTGCGGCTCATCCAGTCGGCGCTGGCCAGGTAGACATCGTGCGCCAGGTCGTTGCGGAAATAATAGATGCGGCTGTGCTCGAGGAAACGGCCGATCACGGAGCGCACCTTGATGTTTTCCGACAGGCCAGGCACGCCAGGCTTCAGGGTACAGGCGCCGCGCACGATCAGGTCGATCTTCACGCCATCGGTCGAGGCCGCATACAGGGCGCGGATCACGGATTCATCGACCAGTGCGTTGACTTTCACGATGATGCGCCCGCGCCGGCCCGCACGGGCGATCTTCGCCTCGTTGCGGATTGCCTTGATGATCTCGCTTTGCAGGCCGAACGGCGCCAGCCACAGATGGTTCAGGTTGTGCGGCTTGGTCAGGCTGGTCAGGTGGATGAAGACTTCATTGACTTCCACGGCCAGGTCCTGGTTCGCCGTCAGCAAGCCGAAGTCCGTGTACAGCTTGGTCGTCGTCGGGTGATAGTTGCCGGTGCCCAAGTGGGCATAGAAGCGCAGCGCGCCTTCTTCGCGGCGGATGACGAGCGCCACCTTGGCATGGGTCTTCAGTCCCACGACGCCGTACACGACCTGTGCGCCCGCCTGTTCCAGCTTGTCGGCCCAGTTGATATTGGCTTCCTCGTCGAAACGCGCCATCAATTCCACGATGACGGTCACTTCCTTGCCCATCTTCGCGGCCGTGATCAGCGACTCCATCAAGTCCGAGTTCATGCCCGTGCGGTAAATCGTCTGCTTGATGGCGACGACGGACGGGTCATAGGCGGCGCTGCGGATGAAGTCGATGACGGTCTGGAACGACTGGTACGGGTGGTGCAGCAAGATGTCGTGCTTGCCCAGCGCGGCAAAGATATCGTTGCCGATGGCTTTATGGGCGAGGCCGGGGAAGAACGGCGGGAAGCGCAGCTCCGGTTGCTTCACGTGGTCGATCATTTCCGACAGGCGCACCAGATTGACGGGGCCATTGACACGGTACAGCCTGCTTTGATCCAGGCTGAACTGGTCGAGCAAGAACTGCGACAGTTCTGGCGGGCAATTGCGCGCCACTTCCAGGCGTACGGAAGTGCCGAATTGGCGGCCGACCAGCTCGCCTTTCAGGGCCTGGCGCAGATTCTTGACTTCATCCTCGTCCACCCACAGGTCGCTGTCGCGCGTGACGCGGAATTGCGAATAGGCGATCACCTCGCGCCCGGCGAACAGGTCCGAGATGTGCGCATGGATGACGGACGACAATAAACAGAAGGATACGCCATCGCCGGAGATCTCGTCCGGCAGCTTGATGACGCGCGGCAAGACGCGGGGCGCCTTGACGATGGCGATGGCCGTGCCGCGGCCGAACGCATCCTTGCCGCTCAGCGAGACGATGAAATTGAGACTTTTATTGACCACCTGCGGGAACGGGTGGGCCGGGTCGAGGCCGATGGGCGTCAGCAGGGGCCGCACTTCGCGGTCGAAATACTGCTTGACCCAGGCGCGCTGCGCCTCGTTGCGGTCGCTGTCGCGCAGCAAATGCACGCCCGCTTCGCGCAGGGCCGGCAAGACTTCGCTATTTAATATCTCGTACTGGCGTTCCACCAGCGCATGGCATTCCTTGCCGATGCGCTCCAGGTTGGCCGCCAGGGCAGGGTGGCCGGCCAAGGTGCCGCCGATGCTGCCCGCCGCCAGCAGGCTGGCCACGCGCACTTCGAAGAACTCATCCATATTGCTGCTGACGATGCACAGGTAGCGCAGGCGCTCGAGCAGCGGAATGTTCGGGTCTTCCGCCTGGGCCATCACGCGCCGGTTGAAAGTCAGTTGCGACAGCTCGCGGTCAAGCAGGATGCCCGATTTGGTCACTTCCGTGTGCAGTTCAGGTTTCATATTCTTTTGTCTTTGCAGATAGTTAATTCTAGCCGTATTTCATCATGTATGACGCGTTGTGAGTGTAATCATGAAATATGACGTAAGCGTGACATAAGCTGTCATAAAGCGTCGCCGGCCCTGTCATTTTTCGGGCCGAAAATGGCAGTTCTCGGGGCGTAGGCAATTATTTCAGGATTTTTTGATCATGTCATAAAGCTGTCATATTCGCTTGCTAGACTGCGCAGCATTCAACCGGGACTTTGAGCCCCTAACAACCCTGAGGACTTGATATGCAAATGAAGCAAATGTTCAAATTTATCGTCGTGGGTGCTTCGGCAGCGATGGCATTTTCTTCCGCTTCCGTCATGGCGGCAGATATGACAGGTGCTGGCGCAACCTTCCCGTACCCGATCTACGCCAAATGGGCCGAGACGTACAAAGCCAACACGGGCAACGGCCTGAACTACCAGTCCGTCGGTTCCGGCGCTGGCATCAAGCAAATCAAGGCCAAGACTGTTGAATTCGGCGCCTCGGACATGCCTTTGAAGGCGGAAGAGCTGGAAGAAGCGGGCCTGATGCAATTCCCGGCCATCATGGGCGGCGTGGTCACCATCGTCAACCTGGACGGCGTAGCCCCAGGCCAGCTGAAAATGACGGGTAAAGTCGTCGGCGATATCTACCTGGGCAAGATCACCAAGTGGAGCGCGCCTGAAATCGCCGCTCTGAACAGTGGCGTCAAGCTGCCGGACACGGAAATCACCGTGGTGCACCGCGCCGACGGTTCGGGCACGTCCTTCCTGTTCACCGACTTCCTGTCGAAAACCAATCCGGAATTCAAATCGAAAATCGGCGCTGGCTCGGCTGTGAAATGGGCCGTGGGCGTGGGCGGCAAGGGTAACGAAGGCGTCGCCGCCAACGTACAGCGTATCAAGGGTTCGATCGGCTACGTCGAGTGGGCTTACGCCAAGAAAAACAAGATGTCGCACACCCAGCTGCAAAACAAGGACGGCAACTTCCTGCAGCCTGACGACGAAAACTTCAAGGCAGCAGCCGCTTCGGCACCTTGGACGCAAACCCCAGGCTTCGGCGTGGTCCTGACCGACCAGGCTGGCAAGAACAGCTGGCCGATCACGGGCGTGTCCTTCATCCTGATGCACAAAGTCCAGGCTGACGCCGCCAAGGCAAAAGAAGTGCTGAAATTCTTCGACTGGGCCTACAAAAACGGTGGCGCCGCTGCCGTGGAACTGGACTACGTGCCTATGCCGGCATCGGTCGTGAAACTGGTGCAAGAGTCGTGGAAAGCCAACCTGAAAGACGCATCGGGCAAAGCCATCTATTAATTCGATAGCTTGACCATGTAAGTACCTGACATCCTTGGCCCGCCAGCAGCACGGCGGGGCAGGGAGTTAGCCAGGACCGCCCGCAAGCCCTTGCGGACGGTCCTGGCTAAAGAAGCAACCATAAAACAAGAGTTAACAACAGCAGTACCGGCAGTACCACCCACATCTGGCACAATATGAGCGCACAATCTACCTCCTCCACGATCCCCATGCCAGGCGGCACCATGACCGATTCCATCAGTCACGCGCAAATGCTTTCCACCATGCGCAAGCAGCGCATCCAGGATTTCATGTTCCACAAGGTGACGATGCTGTTCGCCCTGTCGGTGCTGATCGTCCTGGTCGGCATCATCATTTCGCTGATCATGGAATCGATACCGGCCTTCAAGACCTTCGGCCTGCATTTCATCGTTTCGGCCGAGTGGGACCCCGTCAATGACCAGTACGGCGCCCTGATCCCCATCATCGGCACTCTGGTGACGTCCGTCATCGCCTTGCTGATCGCCTTCCCCGTCAGCTTCGGCATCGCCCTGTTCCTCACGGAAATCTGCCCGGCCTGGCTGCGCCGCCCGCTGGGCACGGCTGTCGAGCTGCTGGCCGGCGTGCCATCGATCATCTACGGCATCTGGGGCCTGTTCGTGTTTGCGCCCCTGTTTGCCGACCACGTCCAGCCTCTGCTGAAGGCGACTCTCGGCAACGTGCCCGTCATCGGCCAGCTGTTCAGCGGCCCCATGATGGGCATCGGTCTGCTGACGGCCGGCCTGGTGCTGGCCATCATGATCATCCCCTTCATCGCTTCCGTGATGCGCGACGTGTTCGAGATCGTCCCTGCCGTGCTGAAGGAATCCGCATACGGCCTGGGCTGCACGCGCTGGGAAGTGGTGCGCAAGATCGTCTTGCCATACACCAAGACCGGCGTCGTCGGCGGCGTCATGCTGGGCCTGGGCCGCGCGCTGGGCGAGACCATGGCCGTGACCTTCGTCATCGGCAACGCGAATAAACTGTCGTGGTCGCTGTTTGCCGCCGGTAACAGCATCACTTCGCTGCTGGCGAACGAATTCGGCGAAGCGCAATCGGCGCTGCACGTGTCCTCGCTGTTCTCGCTGGCCCTGATCCTGTTCGTCATCACCTTTATCGTCTTATCCGCCGCCAAGCTGATGCTGGCTGGCATGTCCCGCAAGGAAGGCACGAAATGAGCCAAGTAAGCACTCTCGACGTTCCGGCCAAGCCGGCCATGAACCCCGTCTACCGCAAGCGCCTGCTGATGCACCGCGTCGGCATCGCCCTGTCGGTGGCCGCCATGGCCCTGGGCCTGGCCGTGCTCGTGTGGATACTGTTCACCCTGGTGATCAAGGGTTTCGGCGCCTTGTCCGTCGACCTGTTCACGCAAACGACGCCGGCGCCCGGCAGCGAAGGCGGCGGCTTGATCAATGCCATCGTCGGCAGCGCCCTGATGGTGGCCCTGGCCACCGTCGTCAGCACGCCGATCGGCATTTTGGCCGGCATCTACCTGGCCGAATACGGCGAAGAAAACAAGCTGGCGCAAGTGACGCGTTTTGTGACGGACATCATGCTGTCGGCGCCATCAATCGTCATCGGCCTGTTCGTGTATGCGCTGTACGTGGCGCATGTCAAACACTTCTCCGGTTACGCCGGCGCCATCGCGCTGTCCCTGATCGCCGTGCCCGTGGTCGTGCGCACGACGGACAACATGCTGCGCCTGGTGCCGAACAGCCTGCTGGAAGCCGCGTTCGCCCTCGGCGCGCCGCGCTGGAAGGTTGCCACCCTGGTGCGCTTGCGCGCCGTGAAAGCTGGCGTCATCACCGGCGTCCTGCTGGCATTGGCCCGCATCGCCGGCGAAACGGCGCCGCTGCTGTTCACGGCCCTGAATAACCAGTTCCAAAGCTTCAACATGAATGCACCGATGGCCAACTTGCCGTCCGTCATCGCATCGTTTGCGATGAGCCCGTACGACAACTGGCGCTCGCTGGCCTGGGGCGGCGCACTGCTGATCACCTTCAGCGTGCTGGCCCTGAATATCCTGTCGCGCACCGTGTTCAGCCAAAAAGTCCCTAATTAAACAGATACCGAGCGAAGCGAACCCCTATGAATACGCAAATGAATCCAGCCCAAGACTTGGCACCAAAGAAAAAAACCATCGAGATTTCGGGCCTGAACTTTTTTTACGGCAAAACGCAAAGCTTGCATAACGTCAACCTCGACATCCACGAAAAGAAAGTCACGGCCTTCATCGGCCCGTCCGGTTGCGGCAAGTCGACCCTGCTGCGCACCCTGAACCGCATGTACGACCTGTACCCGGGCCAGCGCGCGGAAGGCTCGATCCTGTACCGCGGCCGCAACGTGCTCGATGCGGACCAGGACGTCAACATGCTGCGCGCCAAGGTCGGCATGGTGTTCCAGAAGCCGACACCGTTCCCCATGTCCGTCTACGACAACATCGCCTTCGGCGTGCGTCTGTATGAAGACCTGTCGAAGGGCGAAATGGACGAGCGCGTCGAGTGGGCCCTGAAAAAGGCCGCGCTGTGGGGTGAGGTCAAGGACAAGCTGAGCAAGAGCGGCCTGTCGCTGTCGGGCGGCCAGCAGCAGCGTTTGTGCATCGCGCGCGGCGTGGCCGTCAAGCCTGACGTCCTGCTGCTCGATGAGCCGACCTCGGCGCTGGACCCGATCTCCACGTCGAAAGTGGAAGAGCTGATCAGCGAACTGAAACAGGATTACACGATCGCCATCGTGACGCACAATATGCAGCAGGCGGCGCGCTGCTCCGACTACACGGCCTATATGTATTTGGGCGAGCTGGTGGAATTCGGCGAAACGGACCAGATCTTCATGAATCCGGCCCGCAAGGAAACGCAGGATTACATCACGGGCCGCTTCGGCTGATCCGTCCCGCATAGCTACTACAAGACAACTGAATACGGAGAGACAGCATGATAGGCGAACATTCATCCAAGCAATACGACAACGAACTCGAAGCGATCCGCTCGAAAGTGCTGCTCATGGGCGGCATCGTTGAAACCCAGTTCCTCGACGCGATGACCTGCTTCCGCATCGGCAATGCCGAGCGCGCGGACCGCGTGATGCGCGAAGACGACGTCGTCAACCAGCTCGAAGTGTCGCTCGACGACGCGTGCAGCCACCTGATCGTGCGCCGCCAGCCGGCCGCCAACGATCTGCGCACCATCATGGCCACCATCAAGGTGATTACCGACCTCGAGCGCGTCGGCGACGAGGCGACGAAAATCGCCCGCGTGGCAAAGAACCTGCACAAGCGTGGCAACGGCGTCGTCAACCATTACGAGATGGTGCGCGGCATCGCCAACACGGCCACCGACATGCTGCACGACGCCCTGGACGCGTTCGCGCGCAACGATGGCAAGCAAGCCTTACAATTAATTGCACAAGATGCCATCATCGACCACGAGTTTCGGTCTATCATGCGCAACCTGATTACCTTTATGATGGAAGACCCGCGCACGATTTCGGCGGCGCTCGACACCCTGTGGGTGGCCAAGGCCATCGAACGGATCGGCGACCATGCGAAAAACATCGCCGAATACGTGATTTACGTGGTTGAAGGCAAGGACATCCGCCACACCAAGGTGGCTGCTCCCGCCATTTCCGAGGAGCTCCCTGAGTAAGCTTTATGGCATCTGATAAAACCACGGTATTGATTGTTGAAGATGAGCCGGCCATCGTTGAACTGGTGACCTATTCGCTGCGCGAATCCGGCTGGAATTGCTGTTCCGTACAAAACGTTGCCGATGCCTGGGAATTCATCCAGCACCGCACGCCGCACCTGATCCTGCTGGACTGGATGTTGCCGGATCAAACAGGCTTGCGCCTGCTGTCGCGCATCCGCGCCGACCGCAATTTCGCCGCCATCCCCGTCATCATGCTCACCGCCAAGAGCATGGAAGAAGACAAGCTGGCCGGCTTGAACAGCGGGGCCGACGATTACGTCACCAAGCCGTTCTCGCCGCGCGAGCTGCTGGCCCGCGCCAAGGCTCTGCTGCGACGCAAGAGTCCGGAACACGCGCAGGCGCCCATGCGCGCCGGCAACGTGGCCCTGGACCCCGTCAGCTGCACCGTGATGATGGATGAACAGAAGATCGATATCGGCCACGCCGAATACAAGCTGCTGAAATTCCTGCTGGCCCATCCGGAACGCGTGTTTTCGCGCAGCCAGCTGCTCGACAAGGTGTGGGGCGACCATGTGGTGATCGAGGAGCGCACGGTCGATGTCCACGTATTGCGCTTGCGCAAAGCCTTGAAAGAGGCGGAAAGCCTGATCAAGACCGTGCGCAGCGTCGGCTACATGTTGTCTGAAAAGTAAAGTTTGACTCTATGAATCCGAAATTGCTGTTCTGGGTACCGGCCGCCCTGCGCATGGTGCTGGCGCTGCTGGGCGTGGCCGTCGTCTGGTATCTGTTTGGCGCCACGTATGCGCTGGGCATTGCCTTCGTGCTGATGGCCATGATGGTGTTCGTGCAGCTGTCGTATCTGTTCCAGCTGAGTAACTGGCTGGACAATCCGCAAAGCGCCAAGCTGCCCGATGGCTGGGGCGCCTGGACCAGCATTTTCGCGCGCCTGTACCGCATGCGCCGCGACGACGAAAAAAACCAGGCCGAGCTGACGGAATGGCTGGCGCGTTTCCGCCAGGCCATGCACCTGCTGCCCGACGGCGTCGTCATCATGGACGACGTGCTGTTCCTCGAATGGTGCAATCCCGCCGCCGAGAAACACCTGGGCCTCACGCACGAGCGCGACAAGGGCATGCGCGTGACGAACCTGATCCGCAGCCCCGAGTTCATGGATTACATCATCCTGGGCCGCTACGACCAGCCGCTGACGATCACCTTCCGCAACCGCAAGCTGATCGTGCAAATCATTCCATTCGAGAACCGCCGCCAGATCCTCGTCACGCATGACGTGACGGAAACGGAACGCATCGAAATGATGCGCCGCGACTTCATCGCCAATGCCTCGCACGAATTGCGCACGCCGCTCACCGTCATCGTTGGCTTCCTGGAAATCGCTTCCGCCGAGCTGGACCTGGACGCCACCACGCGCGCCGCCCACCTCAAGCTGATGACGGAGCAGGGCCACCGCATGCAGCATCTGATCGAGGACATGCTGACCCTGTCGCGCCTGGAATCGGTCGACTATCCGCTGCGCCCCGAGCCCGTGGATATCAAAAAGCTCATGCAGCAAGTCTTGCGCGACGCCAAGGGCTTGTCGGCCGGCAAGCATGAAGTGACGATGGAATGCAACGGCCCCGGCGTGCTGGGCAGCTACGACGAGCTGTACAGCGCATTCGGCAACCTGGCCTCGAACGCCGTGCGCTACACG
This sequence comes from Janthinobacterium sp. 67, assembly GCF_002797895.1. Taxonomy (NCBI): domain Bacteria; kingdom Pseudomonadati; phylum Pseudomonadota; class Betaproteobacteria; order Burkholderiales; family Oxalobacteraceae; genus Janthinobacterium; species Janthinobacterium sp. 67. The sequence goes on from NZ_PGES01000001.1 coordinate 139,700, forward strand.
CCGGCCGGCGGCACCATCACCCTGCGCTGGCAGGATGGCCCGGCCGGGCCGCAATTCATCGCGCAAGATACGGGCATCGGCATCAGCCAGGAACATATCTCGCGCCTGACGGAACGTTTCTACCGCGTCGACAAGAGCCGTTCGCGCGAAACCCAGGGCACGGGCCTGGGCCTAGCCATCGTCAAGCACGTGCTGCTGCGCCATGGCGGCACCCTGGCCATCCAGTCCGTGGCCGACAAGGGCAGCAGTTTCATCGTCAGCATGCCCAAGTCCGTCGTCACGCCGCTGCACGGCGAATTGCTGGTCAAGTAAGCGGAGGAAGGGGAGGACTTCTTCCCTGTTTCCTGCGCGACTAGTGCAAGCTTGGCATAAGTCGTTACAATCAGGCCATGACTTTAATCAACGCCTCTTTTCGCCATGCCGGCGCGCAGCAACTGGCCCAGTCGCTGCAGGCCGCGCGCCAGGATACTTTATCCCTGTTCGACTGTTACGTCAGTGCCGGCCTGGACGTGGTGGCTGGCCTGCCCCGTCATCCGCGCCTCAATCCGCCCTTGTGGCAACTCGCGCACATCGCCTGGTTTGCCGAATGGTTCATCCTGCGCGAAGCCGCTTCCAGCCATCCGGCCGACGCCATTTACAACTCCCTGCTGACGCGTGGCGACGACTTGTTCGATGCCAATATGGTGGCGCACCGCGCGCGCTGGAAGCTGGAATTGCCCAGTCCGGGCGCCGTCAAGACGTATTGCCGCGAAGTGCTCGACCGGGTGCTCGATAAACTGTCGCGCGAAGCCAATGTCGACAGCGCCCTGGCGCCGTACCGGCTGGCCTTGGCGCATGAAGACTTGTGTGGCGAGGAAATGCTGGCCGGCTTGCAATGGCTGGGCCTGGAAGCGCCGGAATCGCTGGCTGCCAGCCCGGCCTTGCCGCCGGGGGCCGGCGAGATCGCTTTTCCTGGCGGCACCATCGAACTGGGCTCGCCGCGCGGGGCCGGTTTTGCCTTCGACAACGAGTCGCCGCCCCATGCCAGCTACGTGCCGCCATTTTCCATCGATGCCTGTGCCGTATCGAACGCCCAGTTTGCCGATTTTGTCGCCGATGGCGGCTACCAGAACCGCCAGTTCTGGAGCGCGGCCGGCAGCGCCTGGCTGATGCAGCAGGAGCGCTCGTCGCCCCTGTACTGGCTGCGCGAAGCAACACAGTGGCGCGCCATGCGTTTCGGCCAGCGCACGACCTTGCCGCCGAACGAAGCCGTGCGCCACATCAACCTGTATGAAGCGCAGGCCTACTGCGCCTGGGCGGGGCGCCGCCTGGCGACCGAGGCGGAATGGGAGTATGCTGCGCTGTCCGGCCACCCGCGCTTTCACTGGGGCCAGGTGTGGGAGTGGACGGCGACGCCGTTCGAACCGTATGCGGGCTTTGCGGTCGATGCCTGGCGCGAATATTCGGCGCCGTATTTCATGCAGCACCAGGTGCTGCGCGGCGCCGCCTTCGCCACGCCGCCACGCCTGCATTCGCCCCGCATGCGCGCCTTCCACGCGCCCGAACGGGGCGACGTCTTTGCCGGCCTGCGCACTTGCGCCTGGTAACGGAGCAGGGAGCAGCAACCATTTCAGGAATTCTTTTGAGTACAGATAACGCCCCGCAGTTCATTCCCAAACGCATCACGCCCACGCCGGAACAGGTCGCCATCCAGACGGCGCAAAAGAAAGTGGTCTTGATCGACGCCAATGCCGGCGCGGCCAAGACGACGACCCTGGCCCTGCGCCTGGCCGAAGCGCTGCACCGGGGCCGCGCGCCCGAACGCATGCTGGCCCTCGTGTTCACGGAAGCGGCGCGCGTGGCCCTGCGCCAGCGCCTGCTGGAAGTGGGCGTGCCGCTCGGCGTCGTCAAGCGCCTGACCATCGACACCTTCGACGCCTTTGCCGCCAAGGTGCTGTTGCAACTGGAAAACATGCAGGTCGCTTCCATGCGCAGCGATGAAGAGCTGCGCCCGGTGGCCTGGGAAGCTTTGGCCGTCGTGTCGGAAAAGTATGCTCACCGTTACCCGCTGGAAATCAACACGACGAACGGGGCGATTGCCGAATTCTTGAAATTGCAGTTGCGCACCAAGGCGCGCCTCGATTTCCAGAATCCCGACTTCGACAGCAATTCCCTCGACGACAACCTGGAGCTGCTGGGCATGTCGCGCACGCATTATCTGTGGCTGCGCGAATACGAAGGCTTGCGCGGCGCCGACACGGGCGATATCCAGTTCCGCGCACCGTTCGATGCCACCTACGACCTCGTGCGCATGCTCGATGGCGACGAGCCGCTGCGCCAGCAATTGCCGGCCTTCCAGATCATCGTGGCCGATGAATTGCACGATTTGAATGAAGCGTCGTTCCGCCTGCTGACCATGCTGATACGCCGCGGCAACGCCTTTTTCTGCGGCGCCGGCGACAAGGATCAAGTCATCTACACGTGGTCGGGCGCCGACCACCGCTTCCTGCGCCAGCGCTTCGAGCAGGAATTCCCCACCTTGCAGCGCTTGCCGCTGACGGCGTCCTACCGCTACGGCCCGCAACTGGCGCAGGCCGTGGGCGTGCTGAAAAACAAGGCCAGCGTGTCGGCCCTGTCGCGCGCCACCCGCATCGAGCTGCTCGAGTATGACCATGCGCAGCCGCAGGCGTGCAGCGCCCAGCTGATCGCCGCGCTCGAACATGCGCATGCGGGCACGACGGCCATTTTGCTGCGCGACCGCGATCAGGCCATCCGCGTGGAAACGGCGCTGTTCCAGAGCGGCATCGCGTATGGGCTGGTGGACATGAACAGCTATCTGCTGAGCCTGGAAGTGCTGATGCTGCGCGGCATGGTCGCCATCGCCCGCAAGGACTTGCATGCGATCAAGAGCGGCCCGCGCCGAGGCGAGATCCTCGAAGCCCTGGTGGCCTTCGCGGAAATCCCGTTTACGCGCGCGGAATTGCAGCAAGCCAAGGCCGACGTGGCCAACTATCCCGACTTACTGGAAGGCTTCCTGACGAACCAGCTGGCCAAGTCGCAGAACCAGGACAAGGCGGCGCTGACCCTGGCCGCCGTCGATTATCTGCGCGCGCTGCCCCCCGACGCGCTGGCGGGCGAGGCGCTGCAGCACATCTTTGGCCTGATGCAGCTGGAACAGACGGCGCGCCGCATCTATGTCGACCCGGCCCAGGCGCGGGTCGTCGCCCGTTCCCTGCACGGCTTTATCGCCGTGTGCCGCGAAGCGGGCGTGGCGCTGGGCGGCTTTGCCGGCTGGCTGGGCGAGATGGAGGAGGCCGTGACGGTCTCGACCGGCAAGGCCAAACTGGTGATTGCCTGCATCGACCAGATCAAGGGTCTCGAATACAACCACGTGATCTTGCCTTACCTGGCCGTCGATGAATTCCCGCGCAGCAAGACCGATCCGCTGGAAGAGGAAAACCGTTTCTATGTGGCCGCCACCCGTGCGCGCGACAGGCTGACCTTGCTGACGCCGGAAGACCCCGCCTACCGGAGCCGCTACATCGCCGCCCTGCAGCTCAAGCAGAAGATTGTTGCGCTGAAGTCATAGATCCTTTGCTGTGCGGCTGCTTTTTGCGAAAGACGAAAGCGGGCATACTTTGTTGGTGTGATTGATTGCAATCTGAACCAGCAAAGGAGTAATGATGCGAGTATTTTTAACGGGCGCAGCGGGTTTCATCGGCAGTTCCCTCGCGGCAGGCCTCGTGCGCGCCGGCCATCAGGTGACGGGTCTTGTGCGCAAGCCGGAACAGGTGGCCGAGCTGGCCACTATCGGGGTACGCGGTATCATCGGCACCTTGAACGACCGCGAGCTCATCATCGAGCGGGCGAGGGCGGCGGACGCCGTCATCAATGCGGCCAGCAGCGACCACCGGGGCGCCGTCGAAGCCATCATCGAAGCGCTGGCCGGCAGCAACAAGCCTTTCCTCCATACCAGCGGCTCGTCCATCGTGGGCGACGCGTCGGGCGGCGAAGGCACGGAACAGGTTTATTTTGAAGACAAGCTGCCGGCGCCCACGGCCGACAAGGCGGCCCGGGTTGCCATCGATGACCTGGTACTGGCCAGCGCAGGCAAGGGCGTGCGCGCGAGCGTGCTGTGCAATACCCTGATCTACGGCCACGGCGCCTTGCCGCGCGACAGCGTGCAACTGCCCCGCTTATTGAAACAGGCGCGCAAGAGCGGCATCGTGCGCCACGTGGGGCCGGGCCGCAATATCTGGTCCAACGTGCATATCGGCGACGTCGTCAGCCTGTATTTGCTGGCGCTGGAAAAGTCGCCCGCCGGCACCTTTTACTTCGTCGAATCGGGCGAAGCGGCTTTCCGCGACATGACGGCCGCCATCGCCACGGCACTGGACCTGGGGCCCGCGCAGGACTGGCCGCTGCCGGAAGCCATTGCCGAATGGGGCTACGAGATGGCTTCCTACGGCCTCGGCTCCAACAGCCGCGTGCGCGGCGAGCGGGCGCGCAAGCTGCTGGGCTGGCAGCCGCAAGGACCGTCCGTGCTGGCATGGATCGAGAACGACATGCTCCATCCGCCGCACGCCATCACGAATTGATGCAGCTCAGCAAAACCGCAGCAGTGTGCGCTAGCGAACGGTGCTGTTTTGCGATCGGGAGTATGATGTCTTTGCTTGGTTGAGACGCACTGCCGTGAAGTTGGCGGCATGTTCGATCTTCCAGCAGGTCAGCCGGTCGCCTCGAGGATCGGCACCAGATTTTGGCCGCCGGCGCCCTTGCGCTCGCCGGCCGTGCACTGCCACTCCAGGTCGCGGTGTGTACTGCGAACCCCTTCAAGGCCGGCCTAGCCGGTCTTTTTTTTGCCGGTTATTTCTGTCCCCGCGCCATTCACCGCCACCTGTCCGCCATTCGCCGAAGCGGTGTTTTCGCGCGCCCAAAATCCGCGTATCTTTACGATGAACCAACTTCAAGGGGTGACCGTGAAACCTGAACCAGCGTATTACCGCCGTACCCAGCTGCTGTGGGGCGTGCTGCTGATCGCCGTCGGCGCCATCATCCTGCTGGACCGGCTCGATGTGATCTATCTCCATGATTACTATGCACTATGGCATTATTGGCCGGTAATACTGGCCGTCTTTGGCCTCAACAAGCTGCTCACGCCGATGTCCGCCAAGCAGGTACTGAGCGGCCTGTGGCTGATCTTCTTCGCCGCCTGGTGGTATGTGTCGTATGAAGAACTGTGGAACTTGAATTTCTACAATAGCTGGCCCGCCTTGCTGATCGCCTGGGGCGTGGGCCTTGTGCTCGAACCGCTGTTGAACAAACATTTTATTGCCTACCGGGAGTCCGAGCATGAAAAATAGACCGCCGCTGCACTCGCCATCGCAAATCGTGCTGGGCGTCATCGTCATCGGCCTGGGGCTGCTGTTCCTGCTCGATAACCTCGGTTTCATCAATGTGCGCTATACCTTCCGCTTCTGGCCCACCATCCTCATCATTTTCGGCTTGCTGAAAATATCGCAAAGCCATTCCCGCTCCGGCTACATCCTCGGCGGCGTGATGGTCTTGCTGGGCCTGAGCTGGACCTTGAAAGCCATGGGCTTGTTCTATATCAACTGGAGCATGCTGTGGCCGCTGCTCATCATTGCCGCCGGCGTGGCCGTCGTGTCGAAATCCCTGCCCGGCGGACAGCAGCGGCAGCGCCGCCGGCACTTTGCCGCGCCGCCCGATGGCAGTGCCGCGCCCGACGCATTCGGCCAGGCCAGGAATGGCGCCGTATCGCTCGACAAGGAAGCCGCCGGCGCCACTGCAGCGCCCGGCGCCAGCGGGCAGGCGGACGACGACAGCATCATCGAAGTGACGGCCATCCTCGGCGGCTATGTGCGGCGCGTATCGTCGCAGCGCTTCAGGGGCGGCGATATCAACGTCATCATGGCCGGCTGCGAAATCGACCTGCGCCAGGCATCGATCGAAGGCGAAGCCGTGCTCAACGTGTTCGCCCTGTGCGGCGGCGTCACCATCAAGATTCCGCCCGACTGGAGCGTCGTGCTGCAGGGCACGCCCATCCTTGGCGGCTTCGAAGAAAAGACCATCGTGCCGCCGAACCAGAACAAGCGTTTGTACGTGACGGGCTACGCCATCATGGGTGGCCTGGAAATCCGCAACTAGGCGCGCATGTCCGGACCCTTGTCGAAGCGGCGCGGCGCCGTCGTGGTGTTGCTGGTCTGCATCGCGCTGGGCCTGGCCCTGGCTTCCATCCTGGCCAGGGTGGCGCACGCGCCCTGGCTCAATGCCGTCCTGCTGGTGGCGCCCGCCACGCTCGTGTATGCGATCGGTTCGGGGTTTTCCGCGTTTTACCTGTGCCGCGCCTATCCCTTGCACGCCCGCCATCCGCTCGCCATCGCCGGCGTGATGGGCGTGGCGGCCCTGTTCGCGGGCTTGCTGTGGGCGACCCTGCTGCAATTTTTGAACAGCGTCAGCCTGTTGACGGAGCAGCACTGGCTGGGCGTGGACCTGACACCATCGCTGCTGGCCCTGTTCTTCGGCCTGGGCGCGCTGCTGTATTGCCTGGCCGCCGCCGTGCATTATCTGCTGCTCGAATTCGTGCGCGCCAGGATGGCCGAGCAGCGGGGCCTGGAAGCGCAGCTGATGGCGCAGGAAGCGCAGTTGCGCATGCTGCGCACGCAGATCGACCCCCATTTCCTGTTCAACAGCCTGAACTCCATCAGCGCCCTGACGTCTATCGATGCGGCGGGCGCGCGCCAGATGACGGTGCAGCTGGCCAGTTTCTTTCGCCAGAGCCTGAGCCTGGAAGCGCACAAGCACATCACCGTGCAAGAGGAACTGGTGCTGATCCGCCATTTCCTGGCCATCGAACAGGTGCGTTTCGGCGCACGCCTGCAAGTGGCGGAAAGCATCGACACTGCCGCGCTGGCGTGCCTGCTGCCGCCCATGCTGATACAGCCGCTGGTGGAAAATGCCGTCAAGCATGGTATCTGCGGCTTGACGGAGGGCGGCCGGATCGCCATCGAAGTGCGGCGCGCGGGCAGCCTGCTGCAGATCGCCGTGCGCAATCCCGTCGATGCGGATCAGGGCCCGGCGCGCGGCAATGGCGTGGGCCTGGAGAATGTGCGCCAGCGCCTGGCCGGCGCGTATGGCCACGAGGCCAGCGTGCACTGGACGCGGCGCGGGCCGACGTTTGAAGTAACGTTATCGATGCCGGCGCAGACCGGCGACACGGAGGAAGCATGATGCAGGCAAGAATGCGGGTGGCCATCGTCGACGATGAAGCGCTGGCGCGCGGCGTGCTGCGCGAATACCTGGCGCGCCATGGCGATATCGAGATCGTGGCCGAATGCGCCAACGGCTTCGAGGCCGTCAAGGCCATCGCGGAACTGGAACCGGAACTGGTGTTCCTCGACATCCAGATGCCGCGCCTGGACGGTTTTGAAGTGGCCGAGCTGATCGGCGCGAAGACGCGTTTGATCTTCGTCACGGCCTACGACCAGTACGCCTTGAAAGCGTTCGACTGTCACGCCCTCGACTATCTGCTCAAACCGTTCAGCGAACAGCGCTTCGACCAGGCGCTGGCCCATGCGTGCGCCCACCGCAGCATGCCCGAGACTGTACAAACGCTGGCGCGCGAGGCGGCCACGCGCGCCGCACCGTTGGACCGCGTGCTGATCCGCGACGGCGCGAAAGTCCACGTGATCGCCAGCGCGCGCATCGACTACATCGAGGCGCAGGACGATTACATCAGCATCCGCTCCGAAGGCAAGTCCTACCTGAAAAGCCAGCGACTGTCGGAACTGGAGACCCAGCTCGATCCCGCCAAGTTCCTGCGCGTGCACAGGTCGTATCTGCTCAATATCGACGGCATCCGCCGCATCGAGGCGGCCACCAAAGACAGCCACGTGGCCATCTTGCGCGACGATACGAGGATACCCGTGAGCAAGGCGGGCTACCAGAAGCTCAGATTATTGGTGGGCTAGCATTTTCGCTGGCGTAGATGCATAATCATCTGCACATGATATCATCCGGAGGTGATAGTGAATGCGCCGAGGATATGGCCGGTCACGTTTCACGATGACTTCGATGCGGAATTCGATGCTCTGCCGATAGATGTTCAGGATGAATTGCTGGCGAGTGCCGATGCGTTGTCGAAGCTGGGCCCGGCTGCCGGGCGTCCTCACGTGGGGACGTTGAAGAATCCTAAACACCCGAACATGAAAGAGCTGCGTTTCAAGGCCAATAACGGGGCACAGGTGTGGCGCGCGGTCTTTGCTTTTGATACGAGGCGTGAGGCGGTCATTCTGGTTGCAGCGGCCAAGCAAGGTGTCGATGAGGACAAGTTTTACCGGGATTTGTTATTCAAGGCAAATGCACGCTACGAGCAACACCTCAACAAGCTGGATGTGGCGAAAGCGAGGCAGGGCAAGGGCCGGAGATGATTTTAGGAACAGGAGTTTGCCATGGGAAGAAGTTTGAACGACGTCATCGACAGTTTGCCGGCTGAGCGGCAGGCAAAAATTGCCGCTCTGTCCCAGGAAAAAATGCAGGAAATGATAGCGCATGCCGCTACGCTGACGGATTTCCGCAAGGCAGTGGGCAAGACCCAGGCGGAGGTCGCCAGGGAACTTGGGATTCAACAGCATGCTGTTTCCCAACTGGAAAAGCGTACCGATACCTATGTCTCGACCTTGCGCCGTTTCCTGCAATCGCTGGGCATGACATTGGAGCTGTCGGTTGTTGCGCAAAACGGCGTGCGTATCGAACTGCAGAATTTTCTACGCAGCCAGGAAGTTGAAGCCGATGTCAATGTCAAGGCAGTGCCTGCGCATTCAGCCGCGCCTGTCACCAAACCAGCAAGGAGAAAAGCAGGCGTGCCGCGCAAGCAGGCTGGCAACGCCTGAAGCCGCTTTATCCAGCAGCCAGTTGCACATCCCACCACGTGGGGAGCAGCTGGCGGATTTCCGGGCGCGAAAAACGGTCGTCGATCAGGTAGACGACGCCCTTGTCCGACTGGGTGCGGATGACCCTGCCGGCCGCCTGCACCACCTTTTGCATGCCCGGATACAGATACGTGTAGTCGTAGCCGGCGCCGAAGATGTCGCCCATGCGCTGGCGGATTTGCTCGTTGACGGGATTGATGTGCGGCAAACCGAGGGTGGCGATGAAGGCGCCGATCAGGCGCGCGCCGGGCAAGTCGATGCCTTCGCCGAAGGCGCCGCCGAGCACGGCAAAGCCGATGCCGCGCGTGTCCAGGCCGAAACGTCCGAGGAATTGCGCGCGGGCAGTATCGTCCATGCGGCGCGGCTGCTGCCAGATGGGAACGTCGGGGTAGTGCTGGGCAAACAGGGTGGCCGTCTTTTCCATGTAATCGAAGCTGCTGAAGAAGGCCAGGTAGTTGCCCGGCGTTTCCGCGTATTGCTTCGCCATCAGCTGGGCGATGGGCAGCAAGGAGGCGGCGCGGTGCTGGTAGCGCGTGGAAATCGTGTCGGCCACGCGCACGGACAATTGTTCCGCCTGGAATGGCGACTCCACGTCGACCCAGGCCGTGTCGGCCGGCATGCCCAGGGTGTCGCTGTAGTAATTCCACGGACTCAGGGTGGCGGAAAACAGGGCCGTGCTGTGGCTGGCCGCGAAGCGTTCCTTGAGAAACGGTGCCGGGACGATGTTGCGGATGCAGATGGTGGAGCCAGTGTCGGTTTTGCTGACGTCGAATAGCGAATGTTCGCCGAAGCTTTCCGCCAGGCGGTTGATCAGCAGCACGTCGAAATAAAAGCGCTGCAAGTCTTCGTCCAGGGCCGTGGCATGTTCGGCCATGTAGTCGCCGATGGCCGTCGCCACGCCTTGCAGGGCGCCAAAGAATTTCTCGGGCAAGGCCGCATGCACGTGGTAATCGCCATCCTGCTCTTTCAACAAAGCCGTCCACTGGCGCGACAGGCGGTCGAGCGGCTTTTTCAAGGTGTCGGGCGCGAACTTGCGCAGCATCTTCAGGTCGATCTGCGCCAGTTCGGCGGTATACATGCTGCGCGCGCGCGACACCATATTGTGCGCCTCGTCGACCAGCACATTGACTTTCCAGTCGTGGGCCAGCGTCATGCCGTACAGCATGGCGCTGAGGTCGAAATAGTAATTGTAGTCGCCGATGACGACGTCACTCCAGCGCGCCAGCTCCATGCCCAGGTAATAGGGGCAAATACCTTGCTGCAAGGCGATGGCGCGCACGGCTTCCTTGTCGAGGATCAAACCGCTGGCCAGCGCCACCTCGCGCGCCAGTGGCAGGCGGTCGTAAAAACCCTTGGCCAGCGGACACGATTCGCCATGGCAGGCTTTGTCCCTATGTTCGCAGGCGCTGGTCTTGGCGCTCAATTCCAGCACGCGTAGCGGCAGCAGCGGCGCGCTGTCCTTGAGGATGGCGCAGGCGTCGAGCGCCATCTGGCGGCCGGGCACCTTGGCGGCCAGGAAAAACAGTTTATCGAGGCCATGTGCGGCCGTCGCTTTCAACATGGGGAACAGGCTGCCCACCGTCTTGCCGATGCCGGTCGGCGCCTGCGCCAGCAAGCCGCAGCCGCGGCTGCTGGCCTTGTACATGGCTTCGGCCAATTGCCGCTGGCCCGGGCGAAAGTCCGCATGGGGGAAGGCCATGCTGGTGAGCTGCGCGTCGCGGCTGGCGCGGTGCGTCATTTCCTGCTCGGCCCAGTCGAGAAACAGGGCGCAATGCTGTTCGAAGAACAGGCGCAGCGCCTCGGCCGTGCACTCTTCGTGCATGACGGTTTCCTTCTGGCTCACGATATCGAAATACACGAGCGCCACGCGCAGCATGGGCAAGTTCAGTTGCTGGCACAGCAAGTGGCCGTAGATGCGCGCCTGTGCCCAGTGCAACTGGCGGTGGTTGGCGGGCATCTTGTCGAGTTCGCCCCGGTAGGTCTTGATCTCTTCCAGCTGGCGCCGCGCCGGGTCATAGCCATCGGCGCGTCCCCGCACGTGCAGGGGGCCGAAGTCGCCGGAAAGACTAATTTCACGCTGGTAATCGTCGTCGCGCCGGCCCGTGACGGTGGCGTGGCCGGCCATGCCTTCCTGCGCCGTGGGCGAGGGCGTGAAACGCAAGTCCAGGTCGCCCACCTTGGCCGTGAATTCGCACAGGGCGCGCACGGCGATCGTGTACTTCATGCCGCTCATGTGGCCACCTGCCACTGCAGGTAGCACACGCTGACGGGCATGGCGTGCTCGGCGCAATACGCGATCCAGCGCAGCTGGTTGTCTTGCAGGCGGTCGCCCGGACCCTTGACTTCGATCATCCGGTAGCGCTGTTCGGCCGGCCAGAACTGGATCAGGTCGGGAAAGCCGCTGCGGTTGCTTTTGATGTCGAGCAAGATGCGCTCGAACGCCTTCTTCAGGTGGACTGCCGGGATGCAGGCCAGCGCCAGGCCCAGCAAGCCGTCGTCCAGCACGTCCCAGCTGACGAAGGGCGAGACGATGCCGTGCTTGGCGGCAAGCGTGGCGCGGATGGCGGCGTGGTAGCGGCCGTCGTCCAGCTGCGACAGGCAGGCGGCAAAGTCCGTGCTGCGGCGCTGGTAAAAATCGGCGCTGTGCAAGTCGGCCGGGCCACGGTGGAACGGGTGGAAGAAGGCCCCCGGCATGGCCTTGAAAATGGCGGGCCAGCACAGCAGGCCGAACAGCGAGTTGATCAGGGTGTTTTCCACGTAATACACGGGCGCGCCATCCTGCATCAAATACTGCTGCACCACGCCTTCCACGTAACACGCCTGTTCAGGATAGGGCAGCAGCAGGTCGATGCGTTCCACGGCGGCCGCCGCGCTGGCCGCCTGTTTGGCATGACCCAGCTTGCGCCGCAAACGGGGCGCCATGCGCAGCAGCAATTGCTGTTCCGCTTCGCTTTCCGGCGCGGCCAGGGCGATCGTCAGGCGTTCGTAGGCCGCTTGCGGCTGTTCATCTTTTTCCAGCACGCGGATGGCGCGGCCCCGCGCGCCCGGATAGCGGCAATCGGCGTAGGCGCGGTAGGCGGCCGGCCAGTCCTGGCATTTTTCCAGGTGCTGGGCGATCTGGAAGCGCAGCTTGTCGCGCCGGCTGGCCAGCCAGGTATTGTCCTCGGCCAATGGCAGCGCCGCCAGTTCCCGCAGCACCTCGTCGGCCGGTGCGCTGTCGTTGTAGCGTTCGCGGCACTGGTGCAGCACTTCGTAGTGTTCGATATCCTGGCGCGTGCGAAACCCGCGCGATTGCGGCGAGAATTCCACTTTTTCGTATTGATACACGCCCAGGTCGGACAGCACGAATTCCGACCAGTCCTGGTGATAGTTGCCAAAATAAATCAGGCGCAGGCGGTCGCACAGCGCTTGCAGGCCGATGCGGTACAGCACGTCGCCGGAGGTCGGATACCATGCGGAAAACGGTTTATTTTCCCCATGCTGCTCGCGCAAGGCGTCCAGTTGCTCGGCCTTGCGCGCCGCTCTCAAGGGCGCGGCGAGGTCGAAGGCCTGGGCGACTTCCGCCTTCAGCAGCAGGTCGAACAGTTCTTCGAGCGAGATGACGGGATCGGCCACCACCCAGCCCGTCGCCAGCAGGGCCAGGGCCGCCGCGCGCGTGTCGCCGATTTCCGGGTAACTGAGTTTGCTGGCACGAAACAGGCAGCCCTTGCGCATGACGAGGCGCACGAACAGGGCGCGCGACGGCTGCGGCAGCGCGCCGAAGGCGGCGATGAACTGTGTTTCTTCCAGACTCAGCAGATCGGCGTAGCGCGCGCTGATCCAGCTCAGCACATCCTGGAAATTATCCAGATAGTACAGGGGATTTTCCAGGACTCTCAACATGGGGATGGCAATAGGGCAAGATGCAAGGTGATCGGTTTTACTGTGTTTATATACAGTTTAAACCTTCCGTCGCCGCTTGCCCAGCGATTTCATGTTCAGCCAGCCGTGCTGTAGGCAAAACCGCTGTCGAACTTTTCGTAGGGAATCAGTTCCGCGCGCAGGCTGGCCAGTTCCATATCGGTCAGCAAGCCCCGGTGCGCTTCCTTGCGTCCCTTCGGCAGCAGTACGTCGTAATCGACGATGTCCCTGGCCAGCAAGGCCTGCAGCACGTCGGCTTGCCGCGCCGTCAGGTAGCGTGCATGCGTGCCCAGGGTTTTCGTCAGTTGCTCCTTGAATGCCTCGTCGCTGACGCCGTTGTATGTATCCTGGTCCGCTATGCTGTTCAACAACATGTGAAGCAGGAAGTCTTGCAGGTTTTTCGCCAGGTAGCGGGCTTCATTCTCGTCGTGCCACAGCAGCACGATGGGCATCTCGCCGTCTTGCTCGCTTGACGCGAAAAAGCAGTAGTGGTCGCCCGCGCCCGTTTGCGCGAACGGGATGAACTGGAAGGCGGGATCGATCTGCCGGTAATCGTCCGTATCCAGCAAGGTTTCCGCTTCTGCGGCGACGGCCTCGATGTTGAGCAGTTCGAAATCGTCGGCATGCAGCAGCAGGGTGGGCCGCTCCGTCAAGGTGGGATAGACCAGCTTGTACCAGTCGGGCCCGTATTCGCCCACGGCCAGCATGCCGTCGCGCTCCAGTTGCCGATACAATGCGGGATAGGTGAAGCCGTGCTGCTGTTCAATTTCCGACAGTGTCATGTTTGTCCCGTTCAACGTGATTCGTGTGGGCATGATAGCCGAGGCCGTACTTGGCACGCTTCACGGCAGCAACGATGTGCATCATTGCAAACATTTAAGTTTGCTTGTGTGGCATGGTCACGTATGCTTGCCAGACCAACATTCGCCGAAGCCGCATGAAAAACATCATCCTGATTTCCGCCGCCTGCCTGCTGGCGCTGCTGTCGACCATAGGCGCTTCGCTGCCATACCCGATTTTGCCGCCGCTGTTCGCGGCCGAGGCGCCGAATGCCTTCAACAACTTCCTGGGCTTGCCGTCCAAATTGCTGTTCGGCCTGGCGCTGACCATCAACCCGCTGGGCTTGCTGATCGGCTCCGCCTTGCTGGGCCCCTTGTCCGACCGCTATGGCCGCCGTCCCTTGCTGATGCGCACGGCCGTGGGCGCCGCCATCGGCCACGCCATTACGGCCTGGGCGCTGGTGATCCAGTCCTACCCGCTGTTCATCGTCGCCCGTTTCATCACGGGTTTGCTGGAAGGGAACGGCGCCGTGGCGCGCGCCATGCTGGCCGACCAGTTGACGGGAGCGCTGCGCCTGCGCGCCATGTCGTGGCTGAACGGCGCGTTTTACCTGGGCTGGCTGGTGGGGCCGATCCTGGCGGGCGCGACTCTGCATTGGGGCGTGACGGTGCCATTCTGGATCGCCGCCGCCGCCCTGATGCTCGTCGCCGTGCTGGTGGCCGTGGGCTTGCCGCGCGAAACGCCCTCGCTCTTGACGACGTCGTGGTGGCAAGTGGCGCGCGACCGCCATTCGCTCAATTTGCTGCGCCATGAGGAGCTGCGCACCCTGTTCATCGTGCAACTGGCGCTCACCTGCGGAGTGGCCAGTTTTTACGAGTTCTATCCGCTGTGGCTGGTCGAGACGGCCAATTACCATGCGCAGGAGATTGCCTGGGTGAATGTGGGCCTGTGCGGCACGATGACCATCACGTCCCTGCTGGCGGGCGGTCCCAGCCGCCATGCGCCCTTGCTGCGTGCCAGCTGGTATGCGTGCGGCGTGGCGCTGGCCGTGGGGATTCTGGCGCTGGGCAATATCTGGGTGGGCATTGCCGCCATCGTGCTGTTCGGCATTCCAAACGCGTTGTACAACACGGTGATACAGGGCTGGTGCGCCGAGCGCTTCAGCGCGCACGGTCAGGGCGCCGTGATGGGTTTGCTGGCAACGACGTTTTGCATCGCCAACATCGTCGTCGCCCTCAGCGGCTCCGTGCTGACCCTGATCGATACGCGGCTGATCCTCGTCGCGGGCGCCTTGTCCGCCGCCTGGGCCGCATGGCGCATGGTGGCCTGGCGCCGCCAGCTGGACGGCGCCGTCGAGGCGAAGGCATGCGAGGATTTCTGCAGCTAGGCTCAGGCTATTTCGGGGGTATGGGAGGAGGGCGAATACCGGACCCTGCCGGTGGATTCTTGTAGGTCGGTAGGTCGGATTAGCGCGCAAGCGCGTAATCCGACATCACCATTAACGCCAACAATGCGTCGGATTACTTTTTGGTAGCTTTCGGCTTGGCCGCCGGCGCCGCTTTGTCAGCCGCGGCGGTGGCGCCGTTTGTCGCTTTTTCCGTTGCCTGCGCCACTTGCGCGCTGGCCTTGGCGATCTGCTCTTCCACCGTTTTCACGGCCTGCTTCGTGGCCTTGGTCACTTGCTCGTAGCCGAGGAAGGCGTTGTCGATGGCGGCCTTGACGATGGCGACGGCGTTTTCCGAGCCGGGCGGCACGTTCTTCGTGACGTCGTAGATCAGGGCGCTCAAGTTGCTTTTCGCTTCGGCCACGTGGGCTTCGGCGGCCGTCGTGAATTCCGTGTGGATTTCCTTGATGATGTCGTCGAGTTGCTGTTTATACGCTTTGGCTCCGGCCACGCCCGGTTGCAGCTGGGCAGCGGCGGCGGCCATGGCGGCCTTCGGATCCTTGGCCTGGCTGATTTCCTTGCCGGCGGCAAGGCCATCTTCGATGCCGGACTTGGCGGTGGCCATGTTCAGCGCCAGCACCTGTTCCACGCCTTGCACGGCCTTCGAGGTGAGGGTGTTGAAGGTCATCAGCTGGAATTCAAACAGGGCCTTGGTGGCCGTTGCGAATTGTTCGGGATTCGTAAACATGTGGTCTCCTCGGTTTGAATAGATACGTTCTTATCGTTCCATACTCTTTCGACGCCGCAATGCCATCGCTTGCAATCAAGCCGGTGCCCCCGTGTGGTCATGGCCCCATTATTTAGCAAGCGCCGGTTTTTCGCAACGGCTATCTTTGTACGGTCCCGAAGCCAGTTCCCAGCCAAATCCCAGGGTGGACTGGGCGCACGACAGGGTGCCGTCGATCTTGCTGCGCCATTGGTACCAGGGTGCAGGTCCGGCCGAGGCGCAGGCGCAGGCGGCCAGCAGGGCCGTGGCGATCAGGTATTTCATGGTTGCTCCGAAAGAAATGCTTGCGAGCATTGTAGCGCGCTTGCCGTTCAGGGCGCGGGCGATTGCGGCGCCACGGCCGGCAGCTGCAGGGTGAAGGTGGTGCCGCTGGCGTCGCCCGTGTTGCTGGTGGCGTCGATATGCCCGCCCAGCACGCCCGTGACGATGTTGTGCGCCACATGCAGCCCCAGGCCCGAGCCGCCGGAACCGAGCTTGGTCGTGAAGAAAGGGTCATAGACGTGCACGAGGTCGTCGGCCGCGATGCCCACGCCCGTGTCGGCGATCGACATGGTGATCGTTTTCCCATCGTCGCTGCCACGCGCCCTGACGGCGATATTGCCGCCGCTGCGGCCTTCGAAGGCGTGGCGCAGGCAGTTTTCCAGCAGGTTGCTCAGCACCTGGCCCAGCGGACCCGGATAGCTGTCCATGGCCAGGTCCTCGGGCACGTCCTGCGTCAGCGTCAAGCCGGCCGCCTTGAGCGGCGTGGACAGGGGCAGCATCAGCTCGGCCACGAACTGGCGCAGCAGGAAGTGGCGGCGCTGCGAACTGGCGCGGTCGACGGCGATCTGCTTGAAGCTCGAGACGAGGTCGGCCGCGCGCTGCAGGTTGCGCAGCATGATGGCGTCGGCCTCGCTGGCCTGGGTCAGGTAGGCGCCCAGTTCGGAACGGCGCAAGCCGTCCTGGAAGCTGGCCTGGAGTTCGCGCGTGCGTTCGGCCATCGTGGTGGCCACCACTAGGCCGTTGCCGATCGGCGTATTGAGTTCATGCGCGATGCCGGCCACGAGCGCGCCCAGCGCGGCCAGCTTGTCGCGGCGCACCAGTTCCTCCTGCGTGATGGACAGGTTTTCCAGCGCGGCGGCCAATTCGCGGTTTGCCTGTTCCGACTGTTCCTTGGCCTGGGTCAGGGCCGCCGTGCGTTCGGCCACCAGCTCTTCCAGGTGGGCGCGGTGGCGCTGCAATTCGCGTTCGTGGCGCATGCGGCCAATCGCGATGCCGGCCAGGTCGGTTGCCGTGTCGATCAGCTCCAGGTCGCGCGCATCGGGCGTGCGCACTTCGCGGTAGTACATGGCGAAGGAGCCGAGCACGGCGCCATCCTGCCCGAAGATGGGGCGCGACCAGCAGGCGCGCAAGCCGAACGGCGCGGCCAGCTCGCGGTAGGGCGCCCACAGCGGATCGCACATGATGTCGCTGACCACCACCGGTTCGCGCAGGAACATGGCCGTGCCGCAAGAGCCCACGCCGGGGCCGATGGCCACGCCTTCGAGCAGGGCCATGTATTCGGGCGGCAGGCTGGGGCCGGCCGCGCTGTGCATGTGGACGCCGTCATCGTCGAGCAGCATGATGGAGCAGTACACGCCGCGCGACTGGCCTTCGATCAGGAGTAGCAGCTGGTTCAGGGTGGGAATCAGGGGGGCGCCCTTGGCGACCATTTCCAGCAGGGCGCTCTGGCCCGAGCGCATCGCTTCGGCGAGGTTGCGCTCCGTCAAGTCGATGATGCGCGCATGCACGAGCTGGCGGCCCGGCACGGACAGGCGCATCAGCCGGATTTCGCAGGCGATGGGGCGGCTGTCGCGGTGGCAGCAGCTGGCGCGGAAGACGACGATCTTGCCTTGCAAGGTATCGCGGATCTTTTCTTCCAGCAGTTGCGGCGAGGCGCGGCCATCGCTCTGATGGGTGGGGAACAGCGGTTCCATGCCGCCTTGCAGCAGCTCGGCCAGCGGCATGCCGAACAATTCCTCGGCCAGGTGGTTGGCGTCGATCAGCAGGCCGTTGTCGATATCGAACAGCAGCACGGCATCGGGCGAGCCGGCCAGTATCGAGTGGTAATTGACTTCCAGCGTTTGCGGATGCAGGGGGCGCGGCGGCGTGGCGGCATGCGGCGCCGGTGCTTCGGCCTTGTGCAGCGCCAGTTCCATGAGGATTTTTTCCGCCACGTCGCGCGCATTGAAGGGCATCTTGATGTAGTCGGAGGCGCCGGCGCCCACGCTGCGGCCTTGCTCCTCGGCACTGGGGGTGGCCGACATCAGCAGCAGGGGGACGCTGTGGCGACCGCCCGCATTGCGCAAGCGCATGCAGGTGGCGCCGATATTCGTGCCCGCCAGGGCCGCGTCGAGCAGGATCAGGTCCGTTCCGCCGGCCGCCAGTTCCACGCCTTCGTCGATATCGCCCGCCAGCCCCGTGCCCAGGTTATGCCGGTCCAGCACATACAGCAGTTCGCGCACATCGTTTGACGAATTGCTGACCAGCAGCACATTGGCCCGGTCGGTGATGGAAGAAATCAACTGGTTCATGGTGTCGCGCCCTTACGCGTTTCATGGGCCTAGTATTACATCAAGGCAAGTAGGAGTAAACGATAATTCTTGATGACCAAAAGCAAGGGTCATAGTAGCCGTTCAGGCGGCGTTTTGCACTGCGGGCGCCGCGGCCAGGTCGGCGCGCGCCTGTTCGATGCGCGGATAATTATCCTCGATCCAGTCGACCAGCACGGCCAGGCGTTCGGCCGCCTCGCGTCCCAGCGGCGTGAGGCTGTATTCCACCTTGGGCGGGATCACCAGATACGCCTGGCGCAGCACGAAACCGTCGCCAGCCAGCGCTTCCAGGGTTTGCGCCAGCATTTTTTCGCTGACGCCGCCCACTTCACGGCGCAGTTCGCTGAAGCGCCGCGTGCCGCTCAGCAGCAGTACCAGCACCAGCACGGCCCAGCGGCTGGTCAGGTGGCTGAGCACGGCGCGCGACGGGCAGGCGGCGGCCATCAGGTGCGCGCCCTGGGTTTGGCGGGCGAGGGCGGCGCGCAGGCTGGCACCGGGAGTGTCTGTGGACATGATAGTTGGCCTTGATAATTTAAAATTTACGCATACTTACCAAAAGGTACGTACTTACAATAAGTAAGTAATAGTCCTATTATAGGGTTTTACCACTCACGTACCAAGGAGAAATCATGATCGTCATCACCGGTGCCACAGGCAATCTGGGGCAGCACGTCATCGCCAGCCTGCTCAAATCCGTACCCGCAGCCAATATCATCGCCGCCGTGCGCAATCCGGCCAAGGCCGCCAATCTGGCCGCCCAGGGCGTGCAAGTGCGCCAGGCCGATTACAACGACGGTGCCAGCCTTGATGCGGCGTTCAAGGGCGCAACGAAGATCCTGCTGATTTCGTCGAGCGAAGTGGGCCAGCGCATCCAGCAGCACCAGAACGTCATCGATGCGGCCAAGCGCGCCGGCGTGGCCCTGCTGGCCTACACGAGCGTCTTGCGCGCCGACACGTCGCCGCTGGGCCTGGCCGCCGAGCACGTGGTCACGGAAGCGGCCATCCGCGCGTCCAATGTGCCGTACGCTTTCCTGCGCAACGGCTGGTACCTGGAAAACCACACGGAACACCTGGCGCCCGTGCTCGAGCATGGCGTCGTGCTGGGCGCGGCGCAAAACGGCCGTTTCTCGTCGGCCGCGCGTCTGGACTATGCCGCCGCCGCCGCTGCCGTGCTGGTCGCTGACAAGCCGCAAGCCATCTATGAACTGGCCGGCGACCAGGGCTTTACCCTGGCCGAGTACGCGGCCGAAGTGGCGCGCCAGTCGGGCAAGGCGATCGTGTACAAGGATTTGCCGCAGGCGGACTTCAAGGCGGCGCTGGTGGGCGTGGGCGTGCCGGAAGGCTTTGCCGATCTGCTGGCCGATTCCGATGCGGGCGCGGCCAAGGGCGGCCTGGAAGACCATGGCAAGCAATTGAGCGCGCTGATCGGCCGTCCGACGACAAGCCTGCTCGACGCCGTCAAGGCCGCGCTGGCCAAATAAGAAGAGGGTGCCGCAGGGATGCGGCATTCTGGAATGAAAAAAGCCGCAAACTCGTGAAAGTTTGCGGCTTTTTTGCGAATTAGGTAATGGTGCCCACGAAGGGACTCGAACCCCTACACCCGAAGGCACATGGACCTGAACCATGCGCGTCTACCAATTCCGCCACGTGGGCACTGATGCTGCTAGTTACTGCTGATGTCTCACTATGGTACTGCTTTACTGCGGACTACAACGAAAACAACTCGTTGCTGGTGGTGCCCACGAAGGGACTCGAACCCCTACACCCGAAGGCACATGGACCTGAACCATGCGCGTCTACCAATTCCGCCACGTGGGCATTGTGCTGCTTGTTGCTGCTATCTTGCTACTGTACTGCGGATCACAACGATGAGCAACTCGTTGCTGGTGGTGCCCACGAAGGGACTCGAACCCCTACACCCGAAGGCACATGGACCTGAACCATGCGCGTCTACCAATTCCGCCACGTGGGCATTGTTACTGCTTGCTGCTTGTCGCTGCGTGTTCTGCAGCGAGGACAAAATCATAAGGGCTGGCGCGCATTCGGTCAATCAACATTTTGCACTTTTCTTCAAGAAACATGTTTTTTCGCCTGAAAAGGGCTGTTCCCTATGAAAAAAGGGGAAATCTGCCTCTTTTTTCAGCGATTTTCCGCAGACTTCTATCCGCAGGCATGCCGCGTGACCAGTCTGGCGCGAGAGGGAAGGGCTTTTCGCTGCGGAAATGAAAAAAGCCGCAAACTCGTGAAAGTTTGCGGCTTTTTGCGAATTAGGTAATGGTGCCCACGAAGGGACTCGAACCCCTACACCCGAAGGCACATGGACCTGAACCATGCGCGTCTACCAATTCCGCCACGTGGGCACTGATGCTGCTATTGCTTACTACTTTGCTGCTCGAGTATTCGTTGCCAAATAACTTGGCAACAATTCTGCTATTATAGCGGCTTGAAGAGTTTTGCGCCAGATGAGCTTTCGCTCCATACTGCACATCAACCCTGTACCGCTTTCCTGCAACCGCATTCCCGTGAAGGTTTGTCGCTGCAAGAGACCGAGATTATAGAGCAATATTTGCCGAAGTCAAATGCATTGCGCAGCTTTTCTTCTTTTTTTCATCGGCGGGGCACTTGTTCGGTTTCCGCTACGCTGTCCGTTAGGCAAACCAAGGCGTCCTCCGGTACACTACCGGACATCACCGTGTCAATATTGACGGTGATGTCATCGGTCTTTGTCTTCCGTTTGATCACTGTCAATAACAACTATAGAAATACTTTTGAGCCAAAATACCCACACCATCCCCAGCCGGGAGGACATTCTCGGCATATTCCGCAGCGTCAACGCGCCTCTCGACCCGCAGTCTCTCGGGAAAACGCTGCAAGTGCATGCCGATTCCATGGATGTCCTCGTTCGTCGCCTGAAGGCGATGGAGCGCGACGGCCAGCTCAAGTCTGACGCCAGCGGTGTTTTCAGCCTGGCCGACCAGAGCGCGCTTGTCGCCGGTCGCGTCACCAGCCACCGCGATGGCTTCGGCTTCGTTATTCCCGACGACGCGAGCGCCGACCTGTTCCTGCCTGAGAAAGAAATGCAGAAAGTACTGCATGGCGACAAGGTCATGGCCCGCATCGTCGGCACGGACCGCCGCGGCCGCCCGGAAGGCACGATCGTGGAAGTCACGCAGCGCGCCAACACCCACGTCATCGGCCGCCTGATCCAGGAGAACGGTACCTGGGTCGTGGCGCCGGAAGACCAGCGCATCGGCCAGGATATCCTGGTGACCGGTTCGGTGGGCAAGGCCAAGGCCGGCCAGATCGTCAGCGTCGAGTTGACCGAGCAGCCGATGCGCTTCAAGCAACCGGTCGGCAAGATCGTCGAAGTGCTCGGTGCGCTCGATGATCCCGGCATGGAAATCGAGATTGCAGTGCGTAAATTCAACGTGCCGCACATCTTTTCCGCCGCCGCCCTCAAGCAAGCTGAAAAACTGCCGTTCGAAGTGCGCGCCGCCGACCTGAAAGACCGTGTCGACCTGCGCGACGTGCCGCTCGTCACCATCGATGGCGAGGATGCGCGCGATTTCGACGATGCCGTGTATTGCGAGCCCGTCAAGATCGGCCGTGCCAACTGCTTCCGCCTGATCGTGGCGATTGCCGACGTCAGCCATTACGTGAAACCGAACGACGCGCTCGATATCGACGCGTTGGAGCGCAGCACGTCCGTCTACTTCCCGCGCCGCGTGATTCCGATGCTGCCGGAAAAACTGTCGAACGGCCTGTGCTCGCTGAACCCTGCCGTCGACCGTTTGACCCTCGTGTGCGACGCCGTCGTCAGCGACAAGGGCGAGCTGAAGGCGTACCAGTTCTACCCGGCCGTCATCCATTCGGCCGCGCGCCTCACGTATGACGAAGTCGCCGCCGTGCTGGGCAACACCAAGGGACCCGAAGCGGCGCGCCGCGCGGACATCCTGCCGCACCTGCAAAACCTGGAAGCCGTCTACCGCGCCTTGCTGAAAGCACGCACGGAGCGGGGCGCCATCGACTTCGAGACGACGGAAACCTATATCGTCTGCAACAGCGCGGGCAAGATCGAAAAGATCATTCCCCGCACGCGCAACGAAGCGCACAAGATCATCGAAGAGTGCATGCTGGCGGCCAACGTCTGCGCGGCCGATCTGCTGCTGCGTAACAAGCATCCAGGCACCTACCGCATCCACGCCAGCCCGACCAAGGAAAAGCTCACGCAAGTGCGCACCTTCCTCAAGCAAGTCGGCCTGAACCTGACGGGCGGCGATACGCCATCGGCATCCGATTACCAGACCCTGATGCAGCAGATCAAGGAGCGTCCCGACGCTGCCCTGCTGCAAACGATGCTGCTGCGCTCGATGCAGCAAGCCGTCTACAGCCCGGACAATATCGGCCACTTCGGCCTGGCGTACGAGGCGTATGCCCACTTCACCAGCCCGATCCGCCGCTATCCCGACCTGCTGACGCACCGCGCCATCAAGGCCATCTTGCAAGGCAAGAAATACGAGCCCAAGCTGTCCGAGAAGACCGTGCTGAACACGAACGTGTCGAACGCCACGCGCAAGCAGCAGGCGAAAGACAAGGCCGAAGGCAAGCCGAAGAAGACCGATCTGACGATATGGGACGCGCTGGGCGTGCATTGCTCGGCCAACGAGCGCCGCGCCGACGAAGCGTCACGCGATGTCGAAGCCTGGCTGAAGTGCTACTTCATGCAGGACAAGCTGGGCGAGGAATTCACCGGCACCATCACGGGCGTGACCACCTTCGGCGTCTTCGTGCAACTGGACACCCTGTTTGTCGAAGGCCTGGTGCACGTCACCGAGCTGGGCACCGACTACTTCCAGTACGACGATGCGCGCCATGAATTGCGCGGCGAACGCACGGGCAAGCGCTACCAGCTGACCGACCGTCTGACGGTGCAAGTGGCGCGTGTCGACCTGGAAACGCGCAAGATCGACCTGCGCCTGGTCACCGATGCGGAACTGGCGGGCGAAGAAGCGCCAGCCAAGCAGGCCGGCGGCAAGCGCAAGGGCGAAAAGAAATCGATGGTCAAGCCTGGTCCCGCGACCGAGCAGCGCCACGAGATCAAGGCCAGCGTCAATGGCGGCGGCAACAATGGTGGCAAACCCGGCAAGGGTTCCGGCGGCCGTTCCAACGGCGCCAAGGCGCAAGCCAAGCCTGCAGCCAAGGCAGCGCCCAAGGCGGCAGCCCCCAAGGCCGCCGAGTCTAAGCGCAGCAAGAAACCAGCCGCGGCACCCGCTGCGGCGGCACCACGTGCAGCAAAAACTGTATCAAAATCAAGCAAGAACAAGCGATAAGCGATAGATAGATAATGAAGAATAAAATGATTTTCGGCTTCCACGCCGTCACCTCGCGTTTGCGTCATGAAGCGTCGTCCGTGGAAGAAATTTTCGTCGATGCCAGCCGCGTCGACGGCCGCATGAAGGACATGATCGCCGCCGCCAAGGCTGCGAACGTGCGCGTCATGCCCGTCGATTCGTCGCGTCTGGACAAGATCGTCGGCACGCGCCGCCACCAGGGCGTGATCGCGTTTGCCTCGCAGCTGTCGCTGGCGCGCAATCTCGATGAGCTGCTGGACGCCATCGACGGCCCGCCGCTGCTGTTGATTCTCGACGGCATTACCGACCCGCACAACCTGGGCGCCTGCCTGCGCGTGGCCGACGGTGTCGGCGCACATGCCGTCATCGTGCCGAAGGACCGCGCCGTGGGCTTGAACGCCACGGCCGCCAAGGTCGCCAGTGGCGCCGCCGAAACCGTCCCGTACATCACGGTGACGAACCTGGCGCGCACCATGCGTGAACTGAAGGATCGCGGCATCTGGCTGATCGGCACCTCGGACGACGGCGAAAAAGGCTTGTACGAAGCCGATTTCACGGGCCCGACGGCTCTCGTCATGGGGTCCGAAGGCGAAGGCATGCGCCGCTTGACGCGCGACACCTGCGACATCCTCGTCAGCATCCCGATGTTCGGCTCCGTCGAGAGCCTGAACGTGTCCGTGGCTTCGGGCGTGTGCTTGTATGAAGCCCGCCGCCAGCGCATCGCGCTGGAAGCCTAAAAAACGTCCATGGCTGCGTTGCATTGCCTCGCCGTACATTCGTACTGTCTTCGGCAATGCGCCTTGCCCTGAACGTTTTGTAACGCTTCCAGAAAATCAGCCGCCGCCCTTGAGGCGGCGGTTGTTTATCTGCCTCTCCGGCAGCACGCCGCCGAATACGCTACCATTTGCGTTCCACCTTATCCATTTTCATTATGTTCCACCACCTGCGCGAAGACATCAACAGCATCATCGAACGTGACCCGGCCGCCCGCAATGGCTGGGAGGTGCTGACCTGTTATCCGGGCTTGCACGCCATCGTCATGCATGGCTGGGCGCACTGGTGCTGGACGCGGCACATGAAGTGGGTGGGGCGCTTCATTTCCTATATCGCCCGCATCATCACGGGCATCGAGATCCATCCGGGCGCGGTCATCGGCCGGCGCGTCTTCATCGACCACGGCTTCGGCGTGGTGATCGGCGAGACGGCCGTCGTCGGCGACGACTGCACCATCTACCAGGGCGTGACCCTGGGCGGCACCTCGCTGCACAGCGGCGCCAAGCGCCATCCGACCCTCGAGCGCGGCGTCATCGTCGGCGCCGGCGCGCAGGTGCTGGGCAGCTTCACGGTGGGCGAGTACGCCAAGGTGGGCTCGAACGCCGTGCTGTTGAAACCCGTGCCGTCCGGCGCCACGGCCGTTGGCAACCCCGCGCACATCGTGCAAAAGGATGTCAGCGCCCTGCGCGAGGGCAGCACGGCCCATTTGTTCGCCGCGTATGGCGTCACGCCCAACGGCGACGATCCGCTGTCGAAAGCCCTGCAAGGGCTGATCACGCATGCCGTGGCGCAGGAACAGCGCATCGAAACCATCCTCGCCACCCTGAAGGCGGCGGGCATCTGCTGCCAGGGCGTGCCCGAGTGTGATAAATTCGATTCCGAGCAAATGAACAAGCTGGTTGATTAAGGATACAGGCATGACTACAGACGCAAACATAGCTGAAAACGCAGCAGAAAAGAGCAGCGACAATCCGAATCTGCTCGACCCGTTCGAGATCCGCGTGCTGGCCGTGCTGGCCGAAAAGGAAGCGCTGACGCCGGACAGCTATCCGCTGTCGCTCAACGCGCTGACGAACGGCTGCAACCAGCTGTCCAGCCGCGACCCCGTCATGGCCCTGTCCGAAGAAACCGTCTACGACGTGCTGCAGCGGCTGATGCAGCGCAAGTTCGTCAACGGCATCACGCAGGCCGGCGCGCGGGTCGCCAAGTACGAACACCGCATGCGCATCAAGTGGTCGCTGGAACAGGACAAGCTGGCCATCCTGACGATCCTGATGCTGCGCGGCTTGCAGACGGCGGGCGAAATCCGCAGCCGCAGCGGCCGCGTACATGAATTCAAGTCCGTGGCGGAAGTGGAAGCTGGCCTGCAATTCTTGATCGACAAATATCCGCCGCTGGCGGCCAAGCTGGCCGTCGCACCCGGCGCCAAGGAACCGCGCTACGGCCATCTGCTGGGCGGTGAAGAGGCGCTGGCGCAGATCGAGACGGCGGCAGGTTTTGCCGGCGCCGTCAGCGCGCCGCAGCAGGGCAGCCGTGTGGCCCAGCTGGAGCAGGAAGTGCTGCAATTGCGCAGCGACTTCGATGGCCTGGCGGCGCAGTTCGAGGCGTTCCGCAAGCAGTTCGAATAATGGCCGCTCACGCGTGACGTTTTCCTTTTGCGCCGCTCCTGCGGCGAGACCCACTCGGGCATGCCCAGCTTCGACGCCCGGGATGCCTGCGTCAATGACGCGAAGCGCGCGCATCGGCCCTTTCTTCGGCTGGCCGGAACGGGTAGCCGAGCTGCGTGCGCGGCTCGTGCATGGCGCGTGACAGGCCCGGCATTTCAGCCGCTCCCTGTCAGTCCGGCCCCGTTTCCGGTATCATTCGGCATGAATACTATTTCCTTCCAACCGTTTGTTATTGGTGTCGCTGGCGGAAGCGGCAGTGGCAAGTCCACCGTATCACAGCAGGTGCTGGCGTCGTTTGGCGCCGACATGGTCTCGGTCGTGATGCAGGACGACTACTATTGCGACCAAACCCATCTCTCCCCTGAAGTCCGGCGCCAGCAGAATTACGACCATCCGCAGGCGTTCGAGTGGCCATTGCTGGTGCAGCACATCCAGGCCTTGCGCAACGGCGAGCCGATCGAGATGCCCGAGTACGACTTCACGCTGCACAACCGCTCCAACCGGACCATTTCCGTCAAGCCGGCGCCCGTGATCGTGATCGAAGGCCTGTTCGCCTTGTATGACGAAGACTTGCGCAACATGATGTCGCTGAAGATCTTTGTCGACACGGCCTCCGACGTGCGCTTCATCCGCCGCATGCAGCGCGATATCACGGAGCGCGGCCGTTCGGTGGAAAGCGTCATCGAGCAGTACCTGGAAACCGTGCGCCCGATGCACAAGCAGTTCATCGAGCCGACCAAGCGCAATGCCGATGTCATCTTGCCGCATGGCGCGAATGGCCCCGCGGTCGACATGATCACGGCCAAGGTGGCCAGCGTGATTGGTCAATTGAAACCGGCCGCCTGAAGCCTGCCGGCTAACATCCCGTTGCGTCAGCGTTCTCCCATCGATTCCGAAAACGTCTTGGTGATCGGTTTCGTCAGGTAGCGCAAGACCGTCTTGCGGCCCGTGTTGATTTCCACCGTGGCCGTCATGCCGGGCTGGATCAGGATAGGCTCGCCATTCTTGCCCATCAGATTGCGCCCGCTGGTCTTGATCTGCACGCGGTAGTAGGGCTGTTCGTTGCCCTTGTTGTCTTCACTTAGGGTGTCGGCGCTGATGTAGCTGACGGTGCCGCGCAAACGCCCGTAGATGCCGTAGTCGTAGGCGTCCAGTTTCACGGCCGTGGGCAGGCCTGGCTTGATGAAGGCGATGTCGGCCGGTTTGACTTTCGCTTCGATGATCAGGTCATCGTCCGTCGGCACGATCTGCAGGATTTCCTCGCCCGGCTTGGCCACGCCGCCCAGGGTAGTGAGGCGCACGTTGCGCACGATGCCGTCCGTGGGCGCGTAGATATCCGTCGAACCGAGCTGCTCCTTGCGCTGCGTGACCGTCTGCAGCACGCCTGCCAGGTCTTCCTGGGCCTTCACCAGGTCCGTCTGGCTGTCCTGCAGGTATTTGTTGCGCCGGTTGGTGATCTGCGCCTGGATGTCGACCACTTGCCGCCGCAGTTTCAGCACTTCGGCGCGGCTGACATCCCCCGTTTCCAGCAGCGGCAGATTCATTTCCAGCTCTTCCTTGATCAGCTTCATGGCGCTTTCCAGCGAGCTCACTTCCGCCTGCACGGCGCCCTGGCGCTTGCCGAACAGGGCCAGCTGGTTGGCGCGAAATTCCGGGAACGCCTGCAGTTCGGGCGGGAACTTCGGCGTGCCGCCAAACACTTCCGCCTGCAGGCGCGCCACGGCCGCCTTCAGACCGGCCGCCTTGGCCGTGCTTTCCAGGTAGCTCGTCTCGGCCCGCGTGCGGTCGAAACGCGCCAGCAATGCTCCCTTTTTCACCACGCTGCCTTCGTGTACGCGCAGTTCGGCCAGCACGCCGCCATCGGCCACCTGGATGATCTGGTTGCGCGAACTGGCGATCACTTGGCCGTTGGCGCGCGTGACCTGGTCCAGCTCCGCCCATGAAGCCCAGGCGATGACGCCGGCCAGCGCCGCCGTGCAGCTCCAGATCAGCACCCGGCCCCGTTTCGCTTCCTCTCTCGTTGCCACCTTGGCCAGTTTCATGCGACGGCTCCTTGCGCCACCGGCGCAGGGGCCGCACTGGGCACGGCTTGCGGCTTGCCCGACAGCTTGGCCAGCACGGCATCGCGCGGACCGTCGAGCAGTACCCGTCCCGCCTGCAGCACCACCAGGCGGTCGAGCAGGGGCAGCAGGGCGTTCTTGTGCGTGGTGGCGACCATGGTCACGCCTTCGGCCGCCAGTTCGCCCAATAGCCCGACGATGCGCGCTTCCGTCTTCGCATCCATGGCGCCCGTGGGCTCGTCGAGCAGCCAGATGCGCGGCTTGGCCAGCAGCAGGCGCGTGACGGCGATCAATTGCCGCTGGCCGCCCGACACGCCGCGCCCGCCTTCGGTGATGGTCAGCGCCAGTCCCCGTGGCTGGCCCAGTATCAGCTCGATCAGGCCAGTACGTTTTGCCGCCGCCAGGATCGCTTCCTCGCCCGGGTCGGCCAGTCCCAGTAACAGGTTGTCGCGCAGGGTGCCGCTGAACAGCCGCGTTTCCTGCGGCAGGTAGCCGACCATTTCGCGCACCACGGGCGGCGCCAGCAGGGCCATGTCGACGTCGCCCAGGTAGGCCTTGCCCTCGGCCGGCTGGTACAGGCCCGAGGCCAGTTTCAGCAGGGTGCTCTTGCCCGAGCCGATGGCGCCCACCAGGCCGACCCGTTCGCCGGGGCGGATGGCCAGGCTGTCCACTTCCAGCGCCACCTTTTGCGCGCCGCCATACGTAAAGCGGATGCGTTCGAAGCGCAAGCCCGTATCGAGGCTGCGCGGCGTCAGCGCGAACTGCGCGTTGTCCGCTTCGTTGGGCAGGCTGATGACCTGTTCCAGGCCGTCGATCGAGGCGCGCGCATGCGCCCACTGCACCATCACGGCGGGCAGCTGCACGATGGGCATCAGGGCGCGGTTGCTGATGATGGTGCAGGCCATCAGGGCGCCCATGGTCATCTGGTTCTCGGCCACGAACCACGCACCCATCGAGATCAGCGCCACGTTGGTCAATTGCTGGAAGGCGGCCGTGATGTTTTGCGACAGGGCCGCATAGTCGCGGATGTTCTGCTCCGCGTTGCTGCTTTCGGCCACCAGTTCGGCCCAGCGCGCCTGCATCATCCATTCGGCGCTGCTGCCCTTGAGCGTTTCCACGCCATCGACGGCTTCCACCAGCAAGCCGGCCTTGCGGTTGCTGGCGTTGAGGTTCTTGCGCGTGTGGCTCTCGATGGCGCGCTGGAACATCAGCCCGCACAGGAGGGCCAGCGGCAGCGCCACCAGCGGCACCACCACCAGCCAGCCGCCGATGATGGTGATCATGGCGAGGAAGATCACGGCGAAGGGCACGTCCGTGAGCACGAACAGCGACGTCGACGTGAGCACGCCGCGCACCATTTCAAAGCCCTTCACCTGCGCCGCCAGGGTGCCGACGGAAGCGGGGCGCGACTCCATGCGGATGCCCAGCATGCGCTGGAAAAACCACTCGGACAATTCATGGTCGACGTCATTGCACGAGTGGTCGACGATGCGGCTGCGTACCTGCTTGAGGATGAATTCCAGGCCGATCGACAGGGCCACGCCCACCACCAGTACCCACAGGGTGCTGAAGCTCTGGTTCGGGATCACGCGGTCGTACACCTGCATGGAAAACAGCGAGGTGGCCATGGTCAGCAGGGTCACCAGCGCGGTGGCCAGCACGGCGTCGACGAACACGCTTTTCTTCAGCCACAGGGCCTGGCGTACCAGGCTGAGTGCGCCGGGGCGGGCGCCGCTTTTTTCGCTGCGGCGCGGCAGGCCCACGCAAGCGAGGCCGGCCAGCGAGGCCAGCTGCAAGGCGCGTCCATCGACGCCTTCGCCGCGCCAGGCGCCGTCGGCGCCGCGCGACTGCAGCAAGCCCCAGCCCGTGCTGGCGCTGTAGACGGCGAACGGCAGCTCGCCCGGCGTCGGTGCGTGCAGCTGGCGCGCCGCGCCTTCCAGCCCGGCCGCTTGCCAGATGGCGGTAAGCACCATGGCGGGCGCGCCGCTGTCGTCGATATCTTCGAGCTGGCGCTGCAGGTCGGCCAGGCGCGCGCTGGCGACGTGCTGGCCCGTCAGGCGCGCAGCCCGTTCGATAAGTGTCAGCAAGCCATGTTTGATGGAGTTGTCCACGCTGTCTCCTGTGTGCATCATGTCGGTGTCAATTCGCGCGCGCCACGCCCGCCGGCGTCGTGCGCCCGGCCAGGGTGCCCGTCTGCGCGGCCAGGCGCAGGCTGGCGGCAATCGCCTGCGCCCGCGTGTCTTCCAGCGAAAACCGCGCCTGCGTTGCTTCACGCACGGCGTTGAGCACGTCGTTCCAGCTCTTGCGGCCGATCACGTACTGGCGCGCATACGATTCGAATACCTGCGTCGAGGTGGTGCTGGCTTCGCCCGCGTTGCCCAGGCGCTGGCGGCTCGCCTCGGCCTCGTTCCAGTCCAGCGTAAAGCGTTCGCGCACGTCGCGTTCGGCCGCATCGTGCGCGGCGCGCGCCCCTTCGCGCCTGGCCACGGCGGCGTCCACGCCGGCCTTGGCCGACAAGCCGGCGCCCGGCTGCGCCTGCAGCACCAGCATGGCGCGCGTGCGGTTGTCGGCATTGATGCCGCCCGTGGGCTTTTCCATGCGCAGCACGACTTTTGGCATGTAGGCCGAGCGTTGCAGGGTGATTTCGGAGTCGGCCGCCTGCGCCTCGAAATCGAGGCGGTGCAGGGTGGGGGAGTAGTCGACGGCCTGGCGCATGACCCGCTCCAGGCTGGCGTCGGGCAGCGGTTCGCCCACGCCGATGCCGCTGGCGGTGACGAGGCGCACCGGTTTGCCGGCCAGCTGCGACAGCTGCGCCAGCGCGTTGTCCAGCGCCTGGCGCGCATTCGACACGTCGTTGGCCGCCTGGTAGGCGCGCGATTCGGCCAGGCGCTGGTCCGTTTGCGAACTGACCGACTGCGCCACGCGGCGCTTGATCATGTCCAGCAGGCGCTGGTGTTCGGCCAGTCCCTCTTCGGCAGAATGCACGCGCGCCGTCTGGCGCAGCGCTTCCGTGTAGGCGGCGATCACGCGCAGGGACAGGGTCAGGCGTTCCTCTTCGATGGCCGCGCCGGCCGCGTCGACCCGGCTGCCGGCCGCATCGATGCCCGCGTCGATGCGCCCGCCGCTCCACAACGGCTGTTCGACGCGCACCACGCCGCCCGTTTCGCGCGAACCCGTGGGGACTTCGGCCGACAGGCTGGGGAAGCGCTGCCACTGCGCGCCATCGAGCTCGGCGCGCGCGGCCGCCTGCGCCGAACGCTTGCCCTGGACGGCGGGATGGCTTTGCAGCGCCTGCTGCAAGACCTGGTCGAAGCTCCAGGCCGTGGCGCCCTGGGCCTGGGCGAAAGTGCTGATCGATGCCATGGCCATGGCCGCCAGTACGGCCGCGCCACGTGGCAGTAAAAACCATGCTGGGAAACCGCGTAATCTCATCCCGTATTTTTCCGGCACCAGGCCTGACGCATTTCAAGGTGTGGCGGGAACGCGCGCCGTGCTGCGCTGCGCGCTCCCGCTCCCGTGCCAGGCGTGGCGCCTGGCGTGGTTGCCCCTGCTTCAGACGACGAAGTTGGCCGCCGTCAGCTGCGTGATGTTCACGCCACCGAGCAGCACCAGCGCCGTGTCGATGGCGTTGGCGTTGCTCAGGTCACTCGAGTGATACACGGTCACGGCGCCGCTGTTCTGCGCATCGGCGATGACGATGTAGCCCTGTCCCGACAAGACGCTGTTGTCGGCCGCGATGGCGCTGGCCGCCGCGCCGATCGACACGGACGTGCCGTCGAAGATGAACAGGTTGTCGTTGCCAAAGTCCGTGCCCACGTTGACGCCCACGGCCACCGACGCCGTCAGGTGGGCGATGGCGGACATGTCGATCACGTCGCCGCCGGCCGCCGGCAGGCCCGTGCTGAAGTCGGCGACCGTCAGCGGATTGTGCAGGGCGTTCTGGCTCAGCACGAACAGCTGGCTGGCGTCGGTCAGGTCGGCTTGCGCCTGGGCGGCGGCCGCCGCCGCGGCATCGGCATTCGCCGCCACCGTCAGCGAACTTGCGTCCGTCAGGTCCGCCTGCGCCTGCGCTTGCAGGGCGGCGGCCGCTGCCGCATCGGCTGCCAGGTGCAGGGCGCTGGCGTCCGTCAGGTCGGCCGTCTGCGACGCGGCCAGGGCCGCTGCCGCTGCCGCATCGGCGGCCTGCGTGAGCGCCACGGCATCGGTCTGGTCAGCCAGCGCTTGCGCGGCGGTGGCGTGGGCCGCGTCCGTCGCTGCCACGGATGCCAGGGCGCTGGCGTCGGTTTGGGCGGCGATGGCGTTCGCTTGCGCCAGCGCGATGTCGGCCGCCTGCGCATCGGCATTGGCCTGGGCCGCCGCCGCGTCGTCCGCATAGGCGGCGTTCGCATTGGCATGCGCCTGCGCCGCTGCGGCTGCCGCGCTGGCGGCGACCGCATCGTCGGCTTGCGCCGCTTGCAGGGCCAGCAGGGAGGCGGCGGCCTGTGCCTGCGCCAGCGGCGCGGCCGCATCGGCCGCATGGGCGGCCAGCGCGGCCGCCGCCGCGTTGTTGGCGTTGACGGTGGCCGCCGCTGCCGCCGCATCGTCGGCTTGCGCCGCCTGGGTGAGGGTCAGCGAGGCCGCGGCCTGGGCTGCCGCTGCCGCGGCCGCGTCGTCGTCGTTCTGCGCCGCCGTGGCCGCTGCCAGTGCGCTGGCGGCCGTTGCCGCCGTGCTGACTGCGAGGGCGTCGGCGGCGATGGCGGCCGTGTGCGCGGCGGTGGCGGCGGCCGCATTGGCCGCGGCCTGGTTGGCGGCCGTGTCATCGGCTTGCGCCGCCTGGGCGGCGAGCAGCGCCGCCGCCGCTGCCGCGGCGCTGGCGCTGGCCGTGGCGTCGGCCGCTGCCGCTGCCGTGGCCGCCGCTTGCGCCAGTGCGGCGGCGGCGGCGGCATCGGCTGCCGCCTGGTCGTCGGCGACGGCGGCGTTGTGCGCGGCCTGGGCATTGGCGGCGTTGGCCGCCGCCAATGCGGCTGCCGCGTCATCGGCTTGCGCCGCTTGCGTCGCCGCCAGGGTAATGGTTGCCGCAACGGCTGCTGCCGCTGCCGCCACATCGGCGTCATGCGCGTTTTGCGCCGCCAGCTGGGCTGCCGCTGCCGCGGCGGCGGTGGCGGCCACGTTGGCGTCGGCGGCCAGGGCGGCGTCGAGCGCCGCTTGCGCGCTGGCGGCTGCCGTGGCGGCAGCTGCCGCGGTGGCGTCGTCCGCCTGGGCATTGAGGGTGGCGGCCATGGAAGTGGCCGCTTGCGCCGCCGCCGCTGCCGCGGCGGCATCGGCATTTTGCGCCGCGACGGCCGCCGCATGCGCGGCGACCGCATTGGCGGCGGCGGTGGCTGCCGCCGCATCGTCGGCCTGGGCCGCCGCCAGCGCCGCATGGGCTGCCGCCGCATTGGCATTGGCCTGGGCCGCATTGTCGGCCGCTCCCTGGGCGGCGATAAGGAGGTTCAGTTTCAGGGTCCTGTCATTGTCGGCATCCGTGGCGTTGACATCGGCCGTGACGGCGGCGGTCAGATTGGCGATGGCCGCGTTGAGCGCGGCATGGGCGTTGAGCGCTGCCGTATCGGCCAGTTGTGCCGCCAGGGTGGCGGCCGCCGAGAGGGCGGCCGTGTGCGCGGCATTGGCGGCGGCATCGTCGGCGGCCAGCGCCGCGCTGGCTGCCGCCAGTGCGTTGTTGGCCACCGTGGCGAGGGTTGCCAGGGCGCCGTCGGCCAACAGCGCCGCGTCGGAAGCAAGCTGTGCCACTGCCGCGGCAGCGGCCGTGCTTGCCGCCGTGGCGTCGTCGTTCTGGGCCGCCGTCGTCGCGGCAAGCGAGGCAGTGGCCGCCACGATTGCCGCGTTGAGTGTGGTCGTGGCGTTATTCAGGGCCGTTTGCGCGTTGGCCGCTGCCGTGGCAGCCGTGGCGGCCAGGCTGTCGTCGTTCAGGGCCTGGTTCAGCGCGGCCAGCGCGCTTGCCGCCGCCGCCGCGGTCGTGCCGACGGCGAGATCGGCCGCTTGCGCGGCCTGCGTGGCTGCCAGCGAGACGGACGCCGTGAGCGCGGCTGCCGCCGCGGCGATATCGTCCGCTTGCGCGTGCTGCGTGGCGGCGGCCGAGATGGCTGCCACGGCGGCGGCCGCTGCGGCAACCGCGTCGGCGGCGGTGGCGGCCGTGGCGGCGGCCGTTGCATTGGTGGCGTTCAGCACAGCTGCGGCGGCGGCCGCATCGTCGGCCAGGGCCGCATTCAGGGAAGCGAGCGCGTTGGCGGCGATGGTGGCGGCGCTGGCGGCGGCGTTGTCGGCCAGTTGCGCCGCTTGCGCGGCCGCTTGCGAGGCGTTGGCGACGGTGGCGGCCGTGGCGGCGGCCAGATCGTCGGCGACGGCGGCGGCGGTGGCCGCGTTCGCCGTCACGGCGGCAGCTGCCGTGGCGGCCGCATTCGCGTCGGCCTGCAAGGCCGCATTCAGGGCGGCCAGGGCATTGGCCGCCGTCGCGGCCGTCGTGGCGGCGGCCGTATCGGCCGCTTGCGCGGCCTGGGCCGCTGCCAGCGAGGTGGCGGCCACGCCGGCGGCGGTGGCCGCTGCGGCATCGTCCAGCTGCGCCGCCGTCGCTGCCGCTTGCGAGGTCAGGGCCAGGGTAGCGGCGGCGGTGGCGGCGTTGTCGGCGGCCAGTGCCGTGTTCAGCGCCGTCAGGGATGCGGCGGCCGTGGCTGCTGTCGAAGCGGCCGCCGCGTCGTCCGCCTGCGCTGCCACTGCGGCGGCATGCGACAGGTTCGCCGTGGTGGCGGCCGTCGTCGATGCCAGTGCCGCCACCAGGTCGAGCGGATGCGCGGCCGAATAGGCGGCCAGGGCGGCGGCATTGGCGGCGTCGTTGTTGGCGATGGTGGTCAGGGCGGCGGCATCCGTCAAGGCGGCCTTGGTGGCCGCCACGGTGGCGGCCGTGACGTCGAGCGTGTGTTGCGTACCCAGCAGGACGGCGTCGGTGAGGCCGGCCAGGGTGGCGGCGGCGGTGGCGGCGGTGGCATTCGCGGTCGCCACCAGGCCCAGTGCGACGGCATCCGTCAGGTTGGCCGTCGTTTGCGCCGCAGTGGCGGCGGCCGCATCGACGGTCGCCACCAGGCCCAGGGCGACGGCGTCCGTCAGCGCGGCCGTGGCGGCGGCCGTGTTGGCGGCGGCGGTGGCGGCTGTCGAGACGGTCCCCAGTGCCACGGCATCGGTCAGGTTGGCAACGGCGGCAGCGGCGCTGGCGGCCGTATTGGCGGCCGTCGAGACGAGGCCCAGTGCCACGGCGTCGGTGAGATTGGCCGTTGTTTGCAGGGCGGCAGCGGCAGCCGCATCGGCCGTGGCGACGAGGCCCAGCGCCGTGGCGTCCGTCAGCGCGGCGGTGGCGGCAGCCGTATTGGCGGCCGTGGTGGCGGCGGTCGAGAGCGTGCCCAGGGCCACCGCATCGGTCAGGTTGGCAACATTCGTCGCCGTATTGGCGGCGGCGGCAGCGGCCGTGGCGAGCAGGCCCAGTGCGGCGGCATCCGTCAGGTTGGCCGTCGCCTGCAGGGTGGCGGCCACGGTGGCGTCGGCCGTGGAGATCAGGCCCAGCGCCGAGGCATCCGTCAGCGCCGCCAGGCTGGTGGCCGAGGCGGCGACCAGCGCATCGGCGTTCGAGACGAGGCTCAGTGCGGTGGCATCGGACTGGCCCGCTGTCGTCACGGCTGCGGCGGCAGCGGCATCGGCGGCGGCCGACACCAGGCCCAGTGCCACGGCATCGGTCAGGTTGGCCGTGTTTTGCGCCGCCGTGGCTGCCGCCTGCGCCAGCGTGTTGGCAGAGGTCAGCGCGTTGACGGTGGTCTGGGCGGCCAACTGGGCTGCCGCATCGGCGGTGGACACCAGACCCAGCGCGCCGGCATCCGTCAGTGCGGCCGTGGCGGCGGCGGCGGTGGCGGCGGCTTGCGCGGCTGCGGCGGCGCTCACTGCCGAAATATCGATCCCGCCAAGGGCGGCGGCCGCTTCCGCTGCCGAGACGGCGCCTGCGGCCGTGGCGGCGAGCGCTGCTGCGTCGGTCAGGTTGGCTGTCACTTGCAAGGCCGCTGCCAACCCCGCGTCGGTAGTGGCGGTCGTGGCTAGGGCGATGGCATCCGTCAGGCTGGCAGTGATATCGGCGCCATCGGCATCGCCCTGCAAGGCATTGACGGTGGCCGTCAGGTCAAGCACGCTGGTCTGGCCGGCCGTGACGTTGGCGGCCACGGCGGCGAGGTTGGCGAGATTGAAGGCGTTGAGCGCAACATTGACGTCCAGCAGACTGGCCTGCGCATTGGCGGCAGCCGCGTCGGCATCGGCCTGGTCGGCCGCTTGCTGCAAGGCGACGACGTCGGTCTGGTCGGCCACTGTCTGCGCATTGGCGGCATCGCTGGCGGCGGCCGCGTCGGCGGCGGCCAGGGCGGCCGCATCCGTCTGGTTGGCCGTCGTTTGCGCGGCCAGCGCGGCGGCGGCATCGGCATCGGAAATGATTTGCAGGGCGGCCGCGTCCGTCAATGCCGCTTGTGCGGCGGCGCTGACGGAGGTGCTGGCGGCCGCATCGGCCGTGATTTGCAGGGCTGCCGCGTCGCTCTGGTTGGCGGTAATTACGGCATTCGCCGCCACGGTGACTGCAGCGGCAGCGGCGACGTCGAGTGCGGCCGCATCGGCACTGGCGGCCAGTGCGGCGGCGGCTGCCGTGGCAGCGTCGGCATCGGAAATCAGGGCAAGCGCAGCCGCGTCCGTCAAGTTGGCTTGCAGTTGTGCCGCATCAGCCGCCGCGGTGGCGGCATCGGCGATCAGGCCCAGGGTGGGCGCGTCCGTCATGTTCGCTTGCGTCTGCGCATTGGCGGCGTTCGTCGCGGCGGCATCGGCGGCGGCCTGCAGGGCGACGGCGTCCGTCGCGTTGGCGATGGCCGCGTCCTGGGCGGCGATGGCGGCGGCGGCGTCCGCCGCCATCGTCAGCGCCACGGCATCGGTCAGGCTGGCCTGCGCATCGGCGGCAATGGCCGCATTCGCGGCGGCGGTGGCGGCGGTGCCCAGTGCCGTGGCGTCGCTGGCATTGGCCGCTGTCGCCGCATCGGCGGCGGCCGTGGCGGCCGCGTTCGCGGCGGCGGCCAGGGCGGCGGCGTCGGTGACATCGGCCAGTTCGGTCGCAGCGGCAGACGCGGCGGCATCCGCATCGGAAATGAGGGCCAGGGCGGCGGCATCCGTCAAGCCGGCCTGGATGTTGGCCGCGACGGCGGCATTGGCGGCGGCAGTGGCCGCCAGATCCAGGGCGGCGGCGTCCGTGGCATTGGCCAGGGCCGTGGCGGCGGCGGCAGCGGCCGCATCATTGGCCGAGACGACGCCAAGCGCTGCCGCATCGCTCAGCGCTGCCTGCGTGTTGGCCGCAGTGGCGACCACGTCGGCCGCATCGGCGATGGCTTGCAGGGCAGGGGCGTTGGTCTGGTCCGCTTGTGTTTGTGCCGCATCGGCAGCGGCGTGCGCGGCGGCGGCGTTGGCGGCGGCCGTGGCGGCAGCCGCATCGTCATTTTGCGCCGATGTGGCGGCCGTTTGCGACTGGGCCGCGGCGGCGGCCGCAACGGCGGCGGCGCTGTCGTCACTGGTTGCGGCGGCAGCGGCGGCTTGCGCGCCGGGAACGACGGCAGCCGCGCCGGCCGCCAGCGTGTCGTCGCTGGTGGCGTTATTGGCGGCGAGCAGGGCTGCCGCCGCGGTAGCGGCGGCCTGCGCCGCCAGTTGGTCGGCCAGGATGGCCGCATTTGCCGCAGCCAGCGACGCTGCTGCCGTGGCTGCCGCAGCGGCGGCGGCGGCGTCATCGGCCAGGGCATTGTTGGCGGCGGCGACAGCGGCGGCGGCGGCCAGCACGGCTGCGTCCGTCACGACGGTGGTGGTGGATTGATTCCCCGTGCCACCCTGTCCGCCGGTCGAGCCGCCCGTACCGCCCGTACCACCGGTTCCGCCCGTGCCTGTACCACCGGTCCCTCCCGTCCCGGTACCGCCGGTCCCTGTTCCTCCTGTCCCACCGGTTCCCGTGCCGCCCGTGCCTCCCGTGCCCGTGCCGCCCGTGCCTCCTGTGCCTCCTGTGCCCGTTCCTCCTGTCCCCGTGCCACCCGTGCCGGAACCGCCAGCCGCGGCGCCACCTCCGCCGCCACCGCCGGCCGCGGCGGCCACCAGGCCCAGGCCGCCGAGCGCGCCCAGCACGCCAAGTCCGCCCAGGCCACCGGCCGCGCCCGCGCCGGCCGCGCCGCCGGCGCCAGCCGATGCCCCGGCTACATCCACGACACTGCCGCTGGGGATGCCGGCCGCACCCGCGCCTGTGCCCGCCGCGCCTGCGGCGCCACCATTGTTATCGCTTTGCGGCGTGCCGAGGTCGGCGCCAGCGTTGCCGGCCTGGCCTGCGGCCGCGCCGCTGCCACCGGCGGCCAGGGCGGCCGCAGCCACGGCGCCCGCCGTGCCCAGGGCGGCGGCATTGCCGTTCTCGGCGGCCCCCGTGACTTCCACGACATTTTCCGGCGGCATGGTCGCGCTGGCATCGGCCCCTTTGATCAGTTCATCTTCGTCATATTGCTTGCGGTCGCCGTTTTTTGGGTCGACTGCTTTTTTTGCGGGCGTCGCGAGTTTGGCGCCAGCGCCTTCTGCATTGACGGGAACTTGTGCTGGATTTTGGGTGGTGGCCATTTGAAAGTCTCCGGAAAAGGTTATGTGTTCGTTCAATTTTCTAAAATAATAAAAAATCAATAATATGATTCGCTTTCCTGCTTGCTCCGGCGAGGCTTGGGCCGTGGTTGAACTCTGGTGTTTCGGATGTTGATAGTGGCAAGTAAAACATAAATGGGAAAAAACGCTGGGGCAAAAGAGCGCTATTTCGGCAATATTAAAAATATAATTTTCATATTTGTTTTGCGTGTCGCCGCTTTCCCGTGTTTTGTTGCGCCGGCAAGCCGCATGTCAGGCGATACGCTCTGGCAGAAGCCGGCCTTGAGACGATAAATATACTAGCGCTCACTCTGATGGTAGTTTCAATTTTGAAACTTCCAATTTCATTTTGATCACTTTCCACGACATTATTTTCTCTGGCCTCAAGCGGGTGAATAGTCACGAATTGTCACGAAACAGGCGTTTTTTACCGAGTCTATTGCCGTGCTTGCGTATTTCTGCGCCTTTTATCCAAAAAAACCGCCTTGCTATCGAATTGCTAGTTGTTGTTTTTTTGAATGCCGATTATCAAATCTGATTGGTAATAAAATACGATAGAAATAATTATTTGCAATTTTTATATCGCATTAATCCTATCGAAATAATAGTCTCGATTCGATGGCAGGGGTTTTTCATAATAACTATCAATAAAGAAGTTATTATTCCAGGGGCTTGAGCGGAGTCGGAATGGAAAACGCCCCGTCGGGCGGGGCGTTTTCATGGAGCGGTGATATGGCGCTGTCAGCCTTCTTCGCGCCAGCGGCGCAGGCGGATGGCGGCGTAAATCAGCGCCGCGCCTGCCGCCGCACCCAGCCAGACGGCCGGCAAGGCCAGGCTGGACCAGGAATTGCTGAATACGTCGATGCGTGTCACGTGCGATCCTCCTTCCGCCAGCGCATGCATGTGCGGCAGCAGGTCCGGTTCGAACAGATACCAGCTGCCGGGGAGGGTGCCGAGCAGCGCGCGTCCGATGACGTTCATCTGTATCCAGCCGACGTCGCTTTCCGTCTGCGTCAGCTTGCCGGCCCAGACGGTCAGGACCAGCAGCAGCAGCGGCACGCCGACGGCCCACAGGAAGACTTTGGACTTGGCCCAGCTCGATACCATCAGCAGCCAGCCCACCGTCGGCAAGGCCCACAGGCAATATACGGGCAGCAAGCCGAACACGCGCAGCGGTCCCAGATACAGGCCGGGGGAGGCCAGCAGTTCGGCAAACACGTGGATGCCGTTGACCGCCAGCACGCCGCTGAGGATCAGGACGAGGGCCAGCGAAGTCAGGCTGGCGGCGGCGGCCACGATCAGCGGCGCGACCAGCAGGGCGATGGCCGCTTTTGACAGCACCGTCTGCGCATCCGAGATGGGCAGCGATTTCCAGAACAGCACGCTGCGGTCGCGGCGGTCGTCATGCAAGGCGCTCAGGCAATAGAAAAACACGAGGAAGCCCAGCGCCAGGAACAGCGGCGCGGCCGCGTACGTATAGTTGTTGGCGACGGCGTCGATGATTTCCGTGCGGCGCGGGCCGAAGCTGCTGGTATTGAAGACTTTGCTCCAGGACACTTCCTCGCCATTGACGATCAGCGCCGTGCGCATCTTGGTCTTGGCGATGGTGGCTATCGTCATCAGGGCGCCCAGCACGGTCATGACGATGCCGATCAGGGCGGGCGTCCACACCAGCATGCCCTTGTGTTCCCACAATTCACGCCGGATCAGCCATTGCATCTTGTTGGCAGGGGAAATACTCATTGGTACGATCCTTTCATGGTCGCGACAAACAGGTCTGCGAGGCTGGGCGTGCGCACCTCGCCCAGGGCGGCCAGCTGGGTGCGGGCGACGCCATCGAACAGCATCACCGACTTGCCGAACACGCTGCGTTCGCTGATCGGCTGCAGGGCGCGCGCCGGATTGACGTGCTGCGGGCCCACCATCACTTCGATGTAGCGCTCGCCCACTTCTTCCATGCTCGAGGCCAGCACGATCTTGCCGTCGCGAATGAACATCAGGTCGCTGAGGATGTGTTCCACCTCCTCGATCTGGTGCGTGGTGATGACGATGGTCTTGTTTTCATCGAAATAATCTTCCAGCAAGTTCTGGTAGAACTGCTTGCGGTACAGAATGTCCAGGCCCAGGGTGGGCTCGTCGAGCACGAGCAGCTTGGCGTCGATGGCCATGACCAGCGCCAGGTGCAGCTGCACCACCATGCCCTTCGACATGGCCTTGACCTTCATCTTCGGCGACAGCTTGGTGTGGGCCAGGTAGCGCTCGGCCTTGCTGCGGTCGAAACGGGGATGCACGCCCGCAACGAAATCGATGGCGTCGGCCACGCGCAGCCAGCCCGGCAGGATGGCCACGTCGGCGATGAAGCACACGTCGTCCATCAGCGCATCGCGCTGCACGCGGGGATCGCGCCCCAGCACCGACAAGTCGCCGTCGAAGCCCGTCAGGCCCAGGATGGCTTTCAGCGTGGTGGTCTTGCCGGAACCGTTAGGCCCGATCAAGCCGACGATGCGCCCCGGCGCGATATCGAAGCTGATGCCATCGATGGCCACCTGCCTGCCATACTGCTTGCGCAAGCCGCGCGCGCTGATGACGCTGTCCTTGTTCAATGCATTCATGCGTTCTCTCCGTGTGCGCCGCTGTCGCGGCTCGCTTGCAGTAGTTGCTCGAGGTTCAGGCCCAGTTGCGTGATGCGTTCCAGCATCGCCGGCCATTCTTCGCGCATGAAGCGCTCGCGTTCACTGGCCAGCAATTTGTCGCGGGCGCCTTCCAAGACGTACATGCCGAGTCCTCTGCGTTTTTCCACCAGGGCATCGTCGACCAGTTCCTGGTAGGCGCGCGACACCGTGATGGGATTCAATTGATAATCGGCCGCCACCTGGCGCACCGAAGGCAGGGCGTCGCCGGACTGCAGCACGCCATCGAGCATCATGCCCACCACCCTGGCCTTGAGCTGGCGGTAGATGGGGCTATTGTCATTCCATTCCGCGCTCATGGGATGGGCTCCGACAAGGGCGGGGCGGTGCGGCGCGTGAAAAATGCTGTAGGCATCAAAGCTCCGTGGTTTATTGAGTTGGTGTTGTAGTTAACTATAACACTAAGTCTCAAAAAATCAACACCTATTTTCAGGCCAGCCGCGCCCGCAAGTCCAGCGCATTGAACAGGGCGGCCCCGGCCGCCGTGTTGTCGAAGATGCACCAGCTGCCCGCGTGCGCCGGTGTGCGCAATTCTCCGGCCAGCATCGCCAGGTAATCGGCAGGATAGTCCGAGTAGTATATTTTCGGACTGCCGTGCAGGCGCACGTAGGCGGTTTCCGTCGTCGGCACGTGCGGGCCGGGCTGGCCGGCAGGGGGATCGGCGCGCACGCGGGTGATGCCATGTATCGTTAACAGGTCGGTCGCGCCCGTTTCGAACCAGCTGGAGTGGCGCGCCTCGCACGCGAGCATGCCGTCGAAGCGCTGGCGCAGCGCATGGAAAAATGCGGCGGCCACGTCCGCTT
The DNA here is from genome assembly GCF_002797895.1 of Janthinobacterium sp. 67. Lineage (NCBI taxonomy): Bacteria > Pseudomonadati > Pseudomonadota > Betaproteobacteria > Burkholderiales > Oxalobacteraceae > Janthinobacterium > Janthinobacterium sp. 67. The sequence continues at coordinate 182,100 of NZ_PGES01000001.1, forward strand.
CGAAACGCAGGCTGGGGGGAAGTTGCACCAGCACGCAACCCAGTTTGTTCCCCAGTTGCAAGACTTCTCCCGCAAAACGCTCCAGTTCGGCCTCACCCTCGCGCAAGCGCCGTTCGTGCGTGATGCTGCGCGGCAATTTCACGCTGAAGCGGAAATGGGCGGGCACGCTGGCGGCCCAGCGCGCGTAGGTTGACGGCTGGTGCGGGCGGTAGAAGGAGCTGTTGATTTCCACGCAGTCGAGCACCTGGGCATAGCGCTGCAGGTGGCTGCCATCGAGGGGGAAGTGGCTGGCGGCGGCGCTGGAAATGCTCCAGCCGGCCGTGCCGATGTAAACAGTATGCATGGCGCCATTACAGCAAGGCCAGGCGGGCCCGGCTATCGGACAAACGCCCGTGCCGCCGTCGGCGCGGGCCTAGTCGATGATGTTGCCGTTCAGGTCGTGGCGCGTGATGTTGCCGCGCGTATCGATGGCGATCCAGCCGCCGCGCGGCGGCGTCACGTCGCATTCCCAGTCGGGCAGGACATAGCGCAAGGTATGGCCGACCTGGTGCAGTGCAGGGCGGTGCGTATGGCCGTGGATCATGATGGTGCTCGCATGGTCGGCAAATACTTGCGCGACAGCATCAGGCGTGACATCCATGATCTCCATGGATTTTTCGCCATTGTGCTCGCGGCTGCTTTTGCGCAAACCGTCGATGATGGCCTTGCGCTGCGCCAGCGGCATGGACAGGAACTGTTGTTGCCAGGCGGGCTGGCGCACCATGGCGCGAAATTCCATGTATTGCACGTCTTTCGTGCATTCGGCGTCGCCATGCAGCAAGACGATGCGCTGGCCGGCAATCGTGGCCACATGCGGTTCGCTGAGCAGGGTGGCGCCGGCGGCGGCGGCAAAGCCGGAGCCGACCAGAAAGTCGCGGTTGCCGGCGATCCAGTAGACGTGCACGCCAGCATCGCTGACGGCGCGGATGGCGGCCGTCATGCGCGCATTGAACGGGTCTTCCAGGTCATCGTCGCCGGCCCAGTATTCGAACAGGTCGCCTAATAGATACAGCGCTTGCGCATATTGCGCATGGTGTTCCAGGAAAGAAAGAAACGCCGCGCTCGTGCGCGGGTGCGAGCTCTGCAGATGCAGGTCGGAAATAAAGAGTGCGGCAGGCATTGTCATCGTTCAACGCTCCCAAAAAGTGATGTGCATGGAAAAGCGCAAACGCTGCAATGCCTGTTGTTCATGATGCTGTAGCCTGATTACGCGGCTTCTACCTTCTCGATGATCACGTCCGTCACTGGCACGTCGGCGAACATGCCGGCGCGCGAGGTTTTCACGGCGCGGATGGCGTCGACGACTTCCTTGCCTTCGGTGACTTTACCGAACACGGCGTAGCCCCAGCCGTCCTGGCCTGGATAGTCGAGGAAGCTGTTGTTCTTGATGTTGATGAAGAACTGGGCCGATGCCGAATGCGGGTCCGACGTGCGGGCCATGGCCAGCGTGTACGTGTCGTTTTTCAGGCCGTTCTTGGCTTCGTTTTCCACGGTGGCGTCGGCTGGCTTTTGTTTCATGCCTGGCTCGAAACCGCCGCCCTGGATCATGAAGCCGTCGATGACGCGGTGGAAAATCGTGTTGTCGTAGTGACCGGCTTTCATGTAGGCCAGGAAGTTGGCAACCGTTTTCGGCGCTTTCTCGGCGTCCAGTTCAGCGGTGATCTTGCCCAGATTGGTGGTGATGATGACGGAGGTCATGATGATCCTTAATAAATTGGATGAATAATTGATTCAGCGGCGCCAGGCAGGCCGGCGCCGCAAAAACGCTATTTTACAGTTTTGCGGGCGCGGACTTGAGTAAAGTCGCCGATTCGATCACCACGGGGGTGACCGGCACGTTCTGGTGCGGACCCTTGTCGGCCACGGGCACGGCCTTGATCTTGTCGACCACGTCCATGCCACTGACGACTTTGCCGAATACCGTGTAGCCGAAACCGTCGCGGCCCGGATAGTCGAGCGCGCCATTGTCGTTGACGTTGATAAAAAATTGCGCGGTGGCCGAATGCGGGTCGCCCGTGCGCGCCATGGCGATGCTGTAGGTGACGTTTTGCAAGCCGTTTTGCGCTTCGTTCCTGATCGGCGCCTTGGTGGCTTTCTGCTTCATGTTCTTGTCGAAGCCGCCGCCCTGTATCATGAAGCCGTCGATGACGCGGTGAAACACGGTGCCCTTGTAATAACCGCTTTTGACATATTGCAAGAAATTGGCCACGCTTTTCGGGGCTTTTTCCTGGTCCAGTTCCAGCACGATCTCGCCCATGCTGGTTTTCAGGGCCACGTGGGGCGTGGGGTCGAGGGCGGTTGCCGGAGCGGCGGCCACGACCGCGCTACCCAGGGTCAGGCCGGCAAACAGGGTGCAGAAGCGGGCCAGGAAAGACAGGCGTTTCGATTTGGTTTCTTGCATGAAGGCGTCCTTGATCGTTGTTTTTCTCTAAACTTGCTTTAATTGTTAAGAAGTGAAAATTCGGTTGAACATCGTAAAAACCTGATTCATATCGGGCCAGTATGGTTTTTATCAATGTTATACTTGACCGCTAACGCCCTAATTCTAACAAACAAGAACAACAATACAGCGGGTCGTCCCGTCTCGGCGCACACGGCAGTTCTGTGGCGCGGCACCCCCGGTGTCCGCGCCTGTCTGTCGTTTTGCCAGGCTGGCGGCCGCTCCACTTGCAAAGTACGATGAGCAATCTAAAGATTTACAACACCCTGGCTCGCGAGAAGCAGGTATTCGTCCCGATGGAAGCTGGCAAGGTACGCATGTACGTCTGCGGCATGACCATCTACGATTATTGCCATATCGGCCATGCACGCATGATGATGGCCTTCGACGTCATCTACCGCTGGCTGAAAGCGTCCGGTTTCGACGTTACCTATGTGCGCAACATTACGGACATCGACGACAAGATCATCCGCCGCGCCGTGGAAAACGGCGAGACGATTTCCCAGCTGACGACGCGTTTCACCCGCTACATGGATGAGGACACGGCCGCGCTGGGCATCTTGACGCCCGACCACACGCCGCGCGCCACCGAATACGTGCCGCAGATGCTGCGCCTGATCGAGCAGCTGGAAGCGAAAGACCTCGCTTACCAGGGTGCGGACGGCGACGTGAACTATGCCGTGCGTAATTTCCCCCATTACGGCAAGCTGTCGGGCAAGTCGCTCGACGATCTGCGCGCGGGCGAACGTGTCGACGTGAATACGGGCAAGCGCGATCCGCTCGACTTCGTGCTGTGGAAGTCGTCGAAAGAGTCCGAGCCGGAAGAAGTCAAATGGGATTCGAAGTGGGGCAAGGGCCGCCCGGGCTGGCATATCGAGTGCTCGGCCATGTCCTGCGCCTTGCTCGGCGAACAGTTCGACATCCATGGCGGTGGCGCGGACTTGCAATTCCCGCACCACGAAAACGAGATCGCCCAGTCCGAAGGCGCGTTCGGCCATACCAGCGTCAATTACTGGATCCATAACGGCTTCGTGCGCCTGGACAATGAAAAAATGTCCAAGTCGCTCGGCAATTTCTTCACCATCCGCGAAGTGCTGCAAAAGTTCGATGCCGAAGTGATCCGCTTCTTCATCCTGCGCGCGCACTACCGCAGCCCCCTCAATTACTCGGACGTGCACCTGGACGACGCGCGCCTGGCGCTGACCCGTTTGTACACGGCGCTGGCCGGCGTGGCGGTGGAAGAGGGCGCCATCGACTGGAACGAAGCACATGCCGTGCGCGTGCGCGACGCCATGGATGACGATTTCAATACGCCGCTGGCCGTGGCCGCCCTGTTCGACCTGGCAACGGAAGTGAACAAGAGCAAGTCGCCAGCGCTGGCGCGTCAATTGAAGGGCCTGGCGGGCGTATTCGGCTTGCTCGAACGCACGCCGCAGCAATTCCTGCAAGCGACCGTCGGCGCCGCCGGCGACCAGGACGAGGCGGCCGGTATCGAAGCGGCCATCGCGGCGCGCAGCGCGGCGAAAAAGGCGCGCGACTTTGCCCAGTCCGACAAGATCCGTGCCGACTTGCTGGCCGCGGGCATCATTCTTGAAGATAAGCCTGACGGCTCGACCAACTGGCGCCGCGCATGATGGCTACGTCCAGGGAAAACGGGGAAGCGCCGGTGGAGGCGCAGGTGATCCAGGTGCCGCACTACTGGGAAGAGGCGAAGATCGAGCTGATGAAGCGCGACCGCATCATGAAAAAACTCATCCCGCAATTTGGCGACCTGCACCTGGTCGGCCATAGCGACCCGTTTACCACCCTGGCACGTTCGCTGGTAGGGCAGCAGATCACGCCCAAGGCGGCCGACGCCGCCTGGAAAAAGCTGCTGCTGGCGTGCCCGAAATGCACGCCGTCGCAAGTATTGAAGGCCGGCGCCGAGCAGCTTTCCGCCTGCGGCTTGTCCAAACGCAAGACCGAATACATCCTCGACCTGGCCGACCATTTCAAGGCCAAGCGCGTGCACGCGAGCCAGTGGGACCAGATGGATGACGAAGCCGTCATCGCCGAACTTGTGCAAATCCGCGGCATCGGCCGCTGGACAGCCGAGATGTTTCTGATATTTAATCTGCTCCGGCCGAATGTCTTGCCGCTCGACGACCCCGGTTTGATCCAGGGCATCAGTGTCAATTACTTCTCCGGCGAACCTGTTTCCCGCAGCGATGCGCGCGAAGTTTCCGCCAATTGGGAACCGTGGCGCACCGTGGCGACGTGGTATCTGTGGCGCAGTCTCGACCCTGCAGCCGCTCCTGCCGCACCCGATGCAGCCCCCGGCGCAGCAGCCGGTACGGTAAAATAAACATAGATGACGCCGCGCGCCCTGGCGCCGTGGCCGGTAAAACCTGGAGGTACAATGACTAAAACGACTTTCCTCAATTTTGAACAGCCGATCGCGGAACTCGATTCCAAGATCGAAGAGTTGCGCTTCGTGCAAGACGATTCGGCCGTCGACATCTCGGAAGAGATCGACCGCCTGGCCAAGAAGAGCCAGCAGCTGACCAAGGATATCTACGCCAAGCTGACCCCTTGGCAAGTGGCGCAGATCGCGCGCCACCCGCAACGCCCCTACACCATGGATTATGTGAATGAAATCTTTACCGATTTCCACGAATTGCATGGTGACCGCAGCTACGCGGACGATCTGTCCGTCGTCGGCGGCCTGGCCCGCTTCAACGGCCAGCCGTGCATGGTCATCGGTCACCAGAAGGGTCGCGACACGAAAGAGCGCGCCATGCGCAATTTCGGCATGCCGAAACCGGAAGGCTACCGCAAGGCCATGCGCCTGATGAAAGTGGCGGAAAAGTTCAACTTGCCCATCTTCACCTTCGTCGACACGCCAGGCGCCTTCCCCGGTATCGACGCGGAAGAGCGCGGCCAGTCGGAAGCCATCGGCCACAACCTGTACGTGATGGCCGAGCTGAAAGTGCCGCTGATCGCTACCATCATCGGTGAAGGCGGTTCCGGCGGCGCGCTGGCCATTGCCGTGGGCGACGCCGTGCTGATGCTGCAATACTCGACCTATGCCGTGATTTCGCCGGAAGGCTGCGCCTCGATCCTGTGGAAGAGCGCCGAGCGCGCCGCCGACGCGGCCGAAGCGCTGGGCCTCACCGCCCACCGCCTGAAAGCCATGGGCCTGATCGACAAGATCATCAACGAACCGCTGGGCGGCGCCCACCGCGATCCGAAGCAGATGGCCACCTTGCTCAAGCGCGCACTGGCCGACACCCTGCGCCAGTTCCACGGCATGAAAACCAAGGACCTGCTGGCCGCGCGCCACGAAAAACTGCTGAGCTACGGCAAGTTCAAGGAAACGACGCCGAGCGAGTAAGCCATCGCTGGTCGGCGTAGGTCGGCTTAGCGCAGCGTAAGCCGACATGACGTAAGCCGACAAGACAGTAGAACACACCAGGGACAGTCCGCTATACGACACCATCCGTTTAGCAGCCTGTCCCTCTTTGCATTCCCGGAGTCCTGATTGAAAAAGCAACAAACCGCCACCGTCGCCGATATCTTTGCCCACGCGCTGGACGCCTGCGGACCGCAAGCCGGCGAGACGGTCGGCATTGCCCTGAGCGGCGGCCTCGATTCCTCGGCCCTGCTGCACCTGGCGCATGCCTGGGCGCAGGAGCACGGCGTATTTCTTTACGCGTTTCACGTGCACCACGGCCTGAGTCCGAATGCGGATGCGTGGCTGGCCCACTGTGAACAATTGTGCGCCAGCATGGGCATCGCCTTCGAAGCGCGCAAGGTCACCCTGGAAAAGAATGCCAAGACGGGCACGGAAGAGGCGGCCCGCAAGCGCCGCTACGGGGCCCTGGGCGAATTGTGCGCCGTGCACGGCGTGCGCCTGCTGCTCACGGCCCACCACCAGGATGATCAGGCGGAAACGGTGCTGCTGCAGTTGCTGCGCGGCTCGGGCACGGCGGGCCTGTCGGGCATGGATGGCGCCAACAGCGCGCCCGAGCTGCTGGGCAACCCGGACCTGGTGATGGCGCGCCCCCTGCTGCCCGTGTCGCGCAAACAGCTGGAAAGCTACGTGGAAAAACATGCGATCGCGCACATCCACGACGAATCGAACGACGATCCCCGCTTTGCCCGCAATGCCCTGCGGCACCAGGTGATGCCCGTGCTGGCGCAGGCGTTTCCCGGTTTCCAGGAGCGTTTCGCCCGCAGCGCCCAGCACGCGCAATCGGCGCAGCGCCTGCTGACGGAACTGGCGACGCAGGATTTGGCGGCGTGCCTCGATGGCGACTGCATCGAACTGGCGAAATTGCGCACGCTGAGCGCGGACCGCTGCTACAACCTGCTGCGCCACTGGTTCGGCACGCGCGGCTTGCGCATGCCGTCGACGGCGTGGCTGGCGGAAATGCTGGCGCAATTGCTGGAAGCGCGGCCCGATGCGCAATTGCTGGTGACACACCCGGAATGCCACGTGCGACGCCACCGCGACCGGCTGTACCTGACGCCGAAGCTCGATGATCTGGCCGGCATGCGCGAGCGTGACGACGCGGGCATTCCCGGCCTGGAAAAGGCCAGCCAGCAATTTACATGGCAAGGCGAAGCCAGCCTGGCGTTCCCCGCGTATGGCGGCGTGCTGCATTTCGATGCGGTGGAAGAGGGCGGCCAGGGTATCGATATTGCCTGGTTGCAAGCACAAACCTTGAGCATCGACTTCCGCCAGGGCGGCGAGCGCCTGAAACTGGCCTTGAACCGTCCCACGAAGAGCTTGAAATACCATTACCAGGCGTTTGACGTGCCCGCCTGGGAGCGCGAACGCCTGCCCCTTGTCTGTGCGGCGCAACAATTGCTGTTCGCGGCCGGTATCGGTCTCGATTGCCATTGCCTGAGTCTGCTGGACCGTCCCCGCGTCGCCCTGCGCTGGGTCTCCTGCTGAGCGCAGGGCCAGCCGCCACGGCCACTCCCGGGGTAGCCGCCAAGCGGCTGCCCAAGCCAGCTGGACTGCATGGATTGGTTATTTCCATATGCGCAATCGGTATGAGCTAATGCGCTTTTTAGCTTGTTATTTTGCATTGCGGCATGTAGAGTAAAGCCCTCCTTTTTTATTCTTCTTGAGCGGAAACTTCACTCTTATGGCTTTAATCGTCCACAAATATGGCGGTACGTCGATGGGCTCGACTGACCGTATCAAGAATGTCGCCAAGCGCGTTGCCAAGTGGCACGACGCTGGGCATCAAATCGTGGTGGTGCCATCCGCCATGTCGGGCGAAACGAACCGCCTGATTGGACTGGCCAAGGAAATCATGGATCAACCCGATCCCCGTGAACTTGACATGATCGCCTCGACAGGCGAACAAGTGTCCGTCGGCCTATTGTCGATGGCACTGCTGGCGATCGGCAAACAAGCCGTATCCTATGCTGGCTGGCAAGTCGCGATCAAGACCGATTCCGCCTTTACCAAGGCACGCATCCAGTCGATCGATGACGAAAAAGTCAAACGCGACCTCGATGCGGGCAAGATCGTCATCATTACCGGTTTCCAGGGCGTCGACGAACACGACAACATCGCGACCCTGGGCCGCGGCGGTTCGGACACCTCGGCCGTGGCGATCGCCGCCGCCATGAAGGCGTCCGAATGCCTGATCTTCACGGACGTCGACGGTGTCTACACGACCGACCCGCGCGTGGTCTCCGAGGCGCGCCGCCTGAAGACCATCACCTTTGAAGAAATGCTGGAACTGGCTTCGCTGGGCTCCAAAGTGCTGCAAACGCGTTCGGTGGAATTTGCCGGCAACTACCGCGTGCCCACGCGCGTGCTGTCGTCGCTGACCGACCCGATGTTGCCGCTGGAAATAGAAGCCAATTCAGGCACCCTGATTTCGTTTGAGGAAGATACAAACATGGAACAAGCAGTCATCTCCGGCATCGCCTTCAACCGCGATGAAGCCAAAATCACCGTGCTCGGCGTGCCCGACCGTCCAGGCGTGGCCTACCACATCCTGGGACCGGTGGCCGACGCGAACATCGAAGTCGACATGATCATACAGAATCAGTCGGTCGACGGTAAAACGGACTTCACCTTCACCGTCTCGCGCGGCGAATACACGCGCGCGCTGGCCGTGCTGGAATCGAACCGCGAAGCACTGGGCGCGGCCAGCATCACGGGCGACGCAAAAGTGTCGAAACTGTCCGTCGTCGGCGTGGGCATGCGCAGCCACGTCGGCGTCGCGTCGCAGATGTTCCGTACCCTGTCGGAAGAGGGCATCAACATCATGATGATCTCCACTTCCGAGATCAAGATTTCCGTGCTGATCGATGAAAAGTACATGGAACTGGCCGTGCGCGCGCTGCACAAGGCGTTCGAGCTGGAAAAAGCTTAAATATCCAAAAATATTGCCCCACGCCCTTGACCAAAGGGGGGGCAATCGATATTATGACGTTCGTCGCTGCAGCGCAGTTAGCTACAGAGACATAGTTGAGTAATCAGCTAGGAGACGTGGCCGAGTGGCCGAAGGCACATCCCTGCTAAGGATGCATACGGCTTATACCTGTATCGTGGGTTCGAATCCCACCGTCTCCGCCAGTATTTTTAAAAACCCGCTTCGGCGGGTTTTTTCATTTCCGCTCCTCATAGGAGAAACCACGTAAATCCATCCACCAGCGTCCGCTGCCTGCCGCGTCAATCCTGCATCTGCTGGGGGGGAGGCTGGGGGGTAGCAATGGCTGTGTGCGCTGCCTTCAAGCGTACGTCACCGATCCTGTTATGTCCCGCCTGTTGCCGCAACTGACCTTGCGCGGGATCAAGTGTCGTTGCCAGCACGCGCTTGATCGCGCGCTAAAATTAGTACGGGATCTCGCAATGCGGGAGTGGGGTAATGACAATCAGGATGAACAAGCTGTCGGCGCTGGTCGTCGGTCGCGCCAGGGAGCCAGGGTATTACGGGGATGGCGGCGGACTGGTGCTGCAAGTATCCGGCGCTGGCGCCAGGAGCTGGCTGTTTCGTTATAGCGTAGCTGGCAGGCGTCACGAAATGGGGCTGGGTTCTTGTCTGGCAGTCGATCTGGTCGAGGCGCGCAAAAAGGCGCGGCAATGCCGTTTGCTGCTGAGCGAAGGGCGCGATCCGCTGGCAATGCGCCGCCAGGAAAAACAGGCCGGGATGCTGGCGCGTGCGCGTCAAATGACCTTTGAGCAGTGCGCGGCATCCTATATCGCTGCGCACCGGCATGGCTGGAGAAATGTCAAACATGTGGCGCAGTGGGAAAACACCCTGGCCGCTTATGTGTTCCCATTGGTGGGGGCGCTGCCTGTCGCGGCGATCGACACCGATCTGGTCGTCAAGGTGCTCGATGCAATCTGGTTGTCAAAGACGGAGACGGCAACGCGCATACGCGGCAGAATCGAATGCATACTCGACTGGGCAACGGTCAGCGGCTTTCGTCAGGGAGAAAATCCGGCGCGCTGGAAAGGCCATCTGGAAAATCTGCTGGCCAATCCGAACAAGGTTTCTCCAGTGAAAAACCGACCGGCCCTGCCGTGGCAAGAGATCGGCAGATTCATGGCCGCCTTATCGGGTCAGGAAGGGATTGCTGCCAGGGCGCTGGCGTTTGCCATCCTGACGGCTGCGCGCTCAGGAGAGGTCAGGGGTGCGCGGTGGCCGGAGATAGACCTGGAGGCGGCCCTGTGGACCATTCCAGCGCAGCGCATGAAGGCAGGCAAGGAGCATCGCGTGCCGCTCTCTGGTGGGGCGCTTGCGCTGCTGCGCGCAGTGCCGCGTCAGGGGGACATCATCTTTTCAGGCCGCAAGCGTGGCACGCAGTTGTCGGACATGAGTTTGACGGCAGTCTTGCGCCGCATGCAGCTTGAGGATATCACCGTGCACGGTTTCCGTTCTTCCTTCCGTGACTGGTGCGCCGAGGCGGCAGCCAACGCCTTTTCACGTGAGGTATGCGAGCATGCGCTGGCGCACCGCTTGCCGGACAGGGTGGAAGCGGCCTACCGGCGCGGCGACTTGTTCGACAAGCGTATCGTGCTGATGCAGGCATGGTCTGACTTTTGCACCAATCCCGCACCGCCTGTCGTGTGATGGCATATCCCATGGAGTATCCTTGCGCAGGCTGAGGACTGGCATGCGTGTTCAGGCGCCTTGCAGCCACTGTCCACATCCCGTGCTGGCACGCGTTCCTGAACCAGGCCGGCAAGCGGCCCTGGAGTCTTACGGAGGCCAGGACGGTAGCTTCCTTGGCGCTTGCTTAGATCCTGCTACCCCATTTTCCGCTGCTTGCCGACACTCCAGGCAGGCCGCTGAAGCGCGCCTCGTTGAGCGTTGGCGCGCCAAGGTACTGTGGCGGGAGGAAGGAGTCACTTGGGACGTGTTTCTCTTCAAGGGTGAGGCAGGATCGGTACCAGCACGGCGGCACTGGCGCAGACCGGATCGCCGTCCTGGCGTCACCAGTTGATTGTTGCTGCGGGTATCGTCGCTGAAGGCCAGAAATGCGACGAAATTCTGGCCGCGCTTCGCTGGTGGTGGCGTTTGAGCCAGGCACGCAGTTGTTCTGCACAGGATTCTTCATGGTATTTAATGTAAGCGTCTGCCCAGTGACGTCTTGGCTAGTTGCAGGATTTGATCGATGATGGCGTCACAGCGATTGACGTTTTTATACAGCCTGGGCCAGAAGCCGACCTTGACGGCTTGAAATGCTTTCGTTTCAAATCGATAAAAAAATGCCGCATAATAAATGAAACGGTGTGCTACCCCACGTAGCAGGCCTCACATGGGGGAGACATGGCACAAGTGCTGAGAATACTGGTGGTTGATGATGTTGAAACAATGCGCAAGGTCACGGCTGGCCAACTGGCCTCGCTTGGCTACGGATCGGTGGATCTCGCAGCCGATGGCTCTGAAGCTTGGCGCATGATTGAGCGCAAGCGTTATGATTTGGTGATCTCCGACTGGAATATGCCGGCGTTGACCGGCATCGCCCTACTGCAGATGATTCGTTCCAGTCCGCGCCATGTGCACATGCCGTTCATTATGATCACCGCCGAGGCCGAGCGCAGCCGCATCGAAACGGCCATCAGCAGCGGTGTCAGCGACCTGCTAGTCAAACCCTACACGGCGGGCCGGCTGGCCACCAGCATCAAGCGGGCGATGGCGCATCAGGTTGCAGCACCGGCGCCGGATAAGGAAACGAACATCGACGCGCCGCAGGCCGCCACACCCGTGGACGATGTGATCGTCAAGCCACCGGCGGCGGTCCATTTACAATCAAGGGAACCGTTGCCTCCGACATTGCTCCTGGTCGACGACACCGCTGACAACTTGTACGTGCTGGCCAATGTGTTCAAGGGCCGCTACCGCATCAAGGCAGCGCACAACGGCGAGAAAGCACTGGCCTTGTGCTGTGGCGACACGCCGCCAGACCTAGTGCTGCTGGACGTGATGATGCCCGGCATGGACGGTTTTGAAGTGGCGCGCCGCATGCGCGAGCATCCCAGCGCAGAAAATGTACCCATCATCTTCGTCACCGCCCTTACCGACGACGCCGCGCGCCTGCAAGGCATGGAGTTGGGCGCGGTGGACTTCATTACCAAGCCAATCGACCCGGCCCAGCTGAAGCTGCGGGTCGACAACTTCATGCGCTACGTCGAGCTGCGCCGCCACCTGCAAGCCGATTACGACAACATGCTCGCCATCGCCCGCCTGCGCGATGACGTCGAGGCCATGACGCGGCACGACCTCAAGGGACCGCTGGCCGGCGCCATCGGCATAGTGCAGTCGCTGATCGACGCCGCCGACATGGACCGCCGACAGCTTGAGAATTTGCGGCTGGCCGAGCAGGCCATGCTGCAGGTGACCGACATGGTCAACCTGTCCACCGAGCTGTACAAGATCGAGACGGGAAAATACGTGCTCCATGCAGCGCCGCTGCCCATCAGCGACATGTTGCGGCGGGTGGTTGAGACGGCACGCGCCACTTACGCGGGTAAGCAGCTGGTGTTGGCGGTCGACACCGATTTCGATGTCGGCATCGACGCTCCGCTAGCGCTGGGCGATGCCATGCTGACCTATTCGCTGCTGAATAATCTGATCAAGAACGCCTGCGAGGCAGCGCCAGAGCGCACCCGTGTCATTGCCACGCTGTACGCCGGAAGCCCGTTGCGCATCGAGATAGTCAACAAGGGTGTGATCCCGGAACCGATACGCGAACGCTTCTTTGACAAGTTCGTCACCGACGGTAAGTCCGGCGGCACCGGCCTGGGCACGTATTCGGCACGCCTGCTGGCGCGCGCGCAATACGGCGAGGTGGCCTTCGCCGTCGATGACGAGCTCCAGACCACCACCCTGATTGTCAGCCTGCCGTCGGTGCCGCCCCCGGCCTAAGGCGAATCGCGCGGCGGCCTTGCTTGTCAGGCTGGCTGCACCACGGCATCAAGCGCTTCCAGCGCAGCGTCGAAGTCGAAGCGTTCAATTGCCTGGCTGACTTTGCGCAGCTGTCGCGCCAGCGGGTGGCCGGCGGCTTGCGATTCCAATGTCTCCAGCACATCCAGCGCGGCGGTGTCGCTGTCGGCCAGCAGCTTGCGCAGCTGGGCAAGTGTGGCGGTCGCGTCCGGCGGCAGGGCGGGAGCCGCTGCGATGGCCCCGGCCCGGGTGTTCTCTGCCGCTGCAGTATAGTTGCCCAGTGCCGCCAGGCCGAGCAGCACCGGCGCCAGTTCGTTTTCGACCGCCGTCAGCAGCACAGCCAGTTCGGCTTCGGCTACACCAGCTTTGCATGCCAGTTCCAGTGCGGTAGCTGTCGCCGCCACGCCTTTGGCACCGACGTTGCCGGCGGTGCCGCGCAAGGTGTGGGCTACCCGCGCCGCCGCTGTGGGGTCATCGCTTTGCCGCGCAGCCTCAAATTCCCCCCGCAGTCTAGCGTGGCCGTCGCGGAAGCGCACCAGCATGCGCAGGTAAAGGTCCTGCCGGCCCATGCTGGTCGCCAGGCCGGCGCGCTGGTCGATACCGGGGAGTTCGGCAGGTAGGGCCGCAACCACTTTGCCTGCGGAATCTGGCTGCCCCGCTGGGGGCGCTGCTAATGCCGACTGCGCCGGGCGGATCCACTTGCTCATGGTGGCGAACATGGCGGTGACGTTCAGCGGCTTGGAGATGTGGTCATTCATGCCGGCAGTCAACGCCATTTCGCGGTCGCCGGCCATGGCGTTGGCGGTCATGGCGATGATCGGCAGCTGAGCGTAGCGGGGTTGGGCGCGCAGGCGGCGGGTGGCTTCGTAGCCATCCATCACTGGCATCTGGCAGTCCATCAGCACGCCGTCGAAGGCGACGGTCCCGGCTTGAGCCAGTAGGTCCAGCGCCTGTTGCCCATCGCCTACGATGGTGAGCACGATGCCAGCGCTTTCAAGCAGCTCGCGCGCTAGCTCCTGGTTCATATCGTTGTCCTCGGCCAGCAGCAGGCGGGCGCCGGCCATGCGGGCCTGGTCGGCCGCGCTGCGGTCCTGTCGCTCTGCCTGGCGCGTTTCGGCCACCACGCCCTTGCCCAGTACCTCGCCGATTGCTTCGAGCAGCGTCGACGGGGTGACTGGCTTGGTCAGCACGGCTGGCAGCGCCACCTGCTGGAGCGCCGCCGCTTCCTGAGCGTCGTCCCGGCCGAAGGCAGTCACCATGATGACAGAAGGGATGTGAGTCACGGCGCCGCTCTGCATGCGCTGCAGCGTTTCGACGCCGTCCATGCCCGGCATGCGCCAGTCCAGTAGCACCAAGTCGTAGGGCAGGCTTTTGCGCTCAGCCTCGACCATGGTGCGCAGCGCGCTGTGGCCGCTGTCGGCGAGGTCCACCTCCAAGCCGAAACTGCGAGCCATTGTCGACAAGATTTCGCGCGCGCTGGCGTTGTCGTCGACCACCAGCACGCGCAGGCCGAGCAGCTCGTCGGCGTGGAACATGCGGCGCGGCTGCACCTCGGTCTGGCGTCCGAAACGGGCGCTGAAGTGGAAGGTCGAGCCCTCGCCCGGCATGCTCTCGACCCAGATCCGGCCATCCATCAGCTCCACCAGCTTCTTGGAGATGGCCAGACCTAGCCCGGTGCCTCCGTATTTGCGCGTGGTCGAGCTGTCTGCCTGGCTGAACGAGTGGAACATGCGTTCGCACTGCTCGGCCGTCATGCCGATACCGCTGTCGCGCACCCAGAAGTGAAGCTCGACTTGATCCCCGGCGTCGGCAGCCATCTCGATCCCGACCACGATCTCACCGCGTTCGGTGAACTTGGCGGCGTTGTTGCCGAGGTTGACCAATACCTGACCCAGCCTCAGCGAATCGCCTACCAATGCGGTCGGCAGGTCGGCCGAAGTGGCGAACAGTAGTTCCAGGCCTTTTTCCTCGGCCTTCAGGCCGATCATGCTGGCGAAATTCTCCAGCACGTCCTCCAGCCGGAACGGGGCCTGCTCTATGTTCATCTTGCCCGCTTCGATCTTGGAGAAGTCAAGAATGTCGTTGATGATGCCCAGCAGGTTCTCGGCCGAGCGGTGCACCTTCTCGATGTAGTTGCGCTGTTTTTTGTCGAGATCGGTGCGTAGCGCCAGATGGCTCATGCCGATAATTGCGTTCATCGGCGTACGGATCTCGTGGCTCATGTTGGCCAGGAAATCGCTCTTGGCGCGCGTAGCGTCCTCGGCGATCTCCTTGGCGCGCAGAACCTCGGCCTCCGCCAGCTTGCGGTCGCTGATGTCGCGCACCGAGGCGCACACGCAAACGCCGCGCTCGGCGATAGCCGGCAGCCGCGACAGGCCGATCTCGACCGAGAAGCGGCTGCCATCCTTGCGCATACCGTGCAGGTCGGCGCCTGTCATGCCCATCTGGCGTGCCGTGCCTTGCTCGATGAAACCATTGCGCGAGCCGACGTGGCGCCCGTGCGCCTCCGGCGGCACCAGCGTTTCGATCGGCAAGCCGGCCAACTCGCCGGCCTCGTAGCCGAACAGCTGGTCGAGCTGCGGGTTGGTCATCATGATCAGGCCGTGCACATCGATTACCAGCATGCCGTCCGGCGCAGCCTCGATGATGCCGCGATACCAGGCCTCGGTGGCTTTCAGCACCACCTGCTGCGCTTCGAGTTCGATCGCCATGGCCTGCACCGCGTGGCTGCGTGCCTTGATTTCCAGCGACATCGCCAGTTTGGGCAGCAGCTCGTCCATCAGCACCCGGCCCGATTCGCTGGGAGCGTCGAAGCCGGCCAGCTCCAGCACGCCCATCAGGCGCTCGCCGTGCAGCAGTGGCAGCACCTGCAGGTGGCGTGGGCGCGACCGCCCCAGTTGCGAGTGAATCTGCACGTAGTCGTCCGGCAGGGCGTCGAGCCGGAGCGGCTGGCGGTCCTGCGCGCACTGACCCAGCAGGCCACTGCCCAACGCCAGTTGCGGCGCCGGCGGATGGTCCGGATCGGCGGCGTAGCTGGCGGCAAGGCGCAATGCGGCGGCGTTTTCGTCAAGCAAGTAGAGCGCGCCCTGGCCAGCCTGCACCAGCGGCGCGAGTAGCGTCAACAGGCGCTGCGCGGCCTGGTCAAGGCTGGCCGCTTGCTGCAGTTCGGCCTGGATCGAGGCTTCCTGCGACTTGATCCAGCGCTGCATGTCGAGCTGGCGCGATTCGACCTGCAACTTGGCGATGGCGCGGGCCAGGTCGCCCGTTTCGTTCTGGTAGTCAGTATGCGGAATCACGCTGTCGAGCTGGCCGGCGGCCAGCGCATCGACCGCCTCGCGCAGGCGGTTGACCGGGCGCCGGATCGAGATGCTGATCCACCAGGCGCATAGCAGCGCCACCGCCAGGCCACCGATCAGCAGGGCGTAGGTGAGGGTGCTGCTGGTGAGGGCGAATTGGCGAATCTGGTAGATGGTGCTGCGGGCGTTGGAATCCTTGACGGCGGCGATCTCGGCCATCTGCCGGTCGGCGGTGCGCATCGCGTGCTGGAAGCGCTCGCTGTTGAGCAGGGCGTTGGCTTCGGCGTTGCGGTGCAGCCGCGCCAGTTCGATTGCCTCGTCGGCGATGCGCTCGGCGCGCGCCAGCATGCTTTCAAAGACGTTATGGCGTTGCTGGTTGTCGATGCGCAGCAGGGTGGCGCGGGCCTCGTCGACGGCAAAGTGTAGCTGCTCGCGCGTCTTGTCTAGCTGTTCGAGCGCCTTGTCGACGGCAACAGGGTCCGGGGAGTTGGCCACCTTGTGCAGCATTAGCTCGAAGCGGTTGAGCTGGATGCGGGCCTCCTTGACCTGTACGATGCCGATCATGCCCTCGCTGAGCAGGCGCTGCATGTCGCTACTCAACTGGTCTTGGGTGCGTAGGCTTTGCAACCCCAGCGCCAGGGCCAGCAGCAGCACTGCGCAAAAGCCGGCCGCAAGCTTCTGGCGCAGGCGCAGCCGTTCAAGATAAGCCAGGGGCGAACGCATGCCGGCGCTCACTGTGCAGGCAGGGTGTGTGCGATGGCGGCAGCCTGCTTGGCCATGTCCTGGTCGCTGTCGGCGTAGCGCGCGGCGATCTGCTGGAAGGCGGGCAGGTTGGCCAGGAAGGCGTCGCAGACGTCGGGATCGAAGTGCGAGCCGCGCCCCTCGGCGATGATTTGCACTGCCTTTTCATGCGGCATGCCTTCCTTGTAGACGCGACGACTGATCAGGGCGTCGTAGACGTCGGCCACCGCCATCAGCCGCGCCGAAATCGGGATGGCGTCGCCGGCCAGGCCTTCGGGGTAGCCGCTGCCGTCCCATTTTTCCTGGTGTGAGTAGGCGATCTCCTTGGCCAGGCGCAGGAAGTCGACGTCCATGCCCAGTTGTTGTTCGGCGTGGGCGATGGCGTCGCGCCCGAGCGTGGTGTGGGTCTTCATGATCTCGAATTCCTCGGGTTCGAAGCGGCCAGGCTTGAGCAAGATGCGGTCGGGGATGCCGATCTTGCCGATGTCGTGCAACGGCGCCGACTTGAACAAGAGCTTGATGGTGTCGGGGTCGAGGAAAGCGCGGAAGCGCGGATGCTCGCTCAGATGTTCGGCCAGCACCTTGACGTAGTGCTGGGTGCGGCGGATGTGGTTGCCGGTCTCGTTGTCACGCGTCTCGGCCAGCGAGGCCATGGCGTGGATCGTGACATCCTGGATCGCGCCCAGCTCGCGCGTGCGGCGCTGGACTTCCTGTTCCAGGTACTCGTTCTTGTCGCGCAGGAAGTCGGCCGCGTCTTTGACCTTGAGTTGGGTGCGTACGCGCGCCAGCACCACGGGCGGGCTGATCGGTTTGGTGATGTAATCGGCCGCGCCCAGCTCCAGACCGTGCGTCTCGTCCTCGCTGGAGGCCATAGCGGTCAAGAAGATGATGGGTATGTCGCGCGTGGCCGGGTCGCCCTGCAGTGCCTGCGCCACTTCGTGGCCGGTCATCCCAGGCATCATGATGTCAAGCAGGATGAGGTCGGGCGGCGGTGCATCGCGCGCGATGCGCAGTGCTTTCTCGCCGTTATTCGCTGCTTTGACCGTATAACTATCCTTGAGCAAGTTGGCCATCAACAGAAGATTATCCGGCGTGTCGTCCACGACAAGGATTACAGGCCTGATGGGACGGGTATAAGATGAGTTCATGCCTAAATGCTCCAATCAGGTCCGCACTAATTTGTTGCCTAGACTATATCTGTGTCCTGTGTGCAAGTAAACCGCATATTAGTTTTGCTATGCGAATCGCTCCCGTCCTACACTACATTCTCCGATCTCTAGGTATATATGGATTGCTCATCACTCAACATTTCGAAAATGACAGTGTGGGGAGGGTGCGCTTAGGGAGACCTCTGCCGCCAAGCTGAACTTCTGCTTTGAGGCCAGGCTGTGTGGAAACGCAGAAAAATTCTGGTTCTTCAAAAATCGGCCTCTCAAAACGCGCGCTACCCCGTTTTCTCGGTGGCGGGAATGGTAACCCTACCCACAAATATTTTGAGATTTGAAGTTTTCACCCAGCCTGGGGCGGAACCAGCCGCTCCCTGCCTCTGCTGGTGGCGTTACGGAAGTTGTCAGTTCAGGGACGACGTCGTTCGCAGCCATTTCGTTATCCCTTTGGATTAGTCGCAGCTATTCAGCGAAAAATCGTCGCAGCTTTTAGCAAAATCAAGTTGGCCTAGCCCTGTGCCGCAATACCTTTCGTCGCGTTTATTTCAGAAAGTCACAACACCGCTGGGAAGCGGCGTGATCTCAAAGGGCTGCTGGCAGCTTGCAGTTCCAAGGCAAGAAGTCATCAACCCGGTTGACGGGATGATCGGTGATATGCGTCAGCACGTGACGCAACCAGGCTTCGGGTGCGACACCGTTCAGCTTGGCCGTGCCGATCAACGAGTAGATCGCGGCGGCCCGTTCGCCGCCGCTGTCGGCGCCGGCGAACAGATAGTTGCGCCGACCAATGGCGACACCACGCAAGGCGCGTTCGGCCGCCGAGTTGTCAATCTCGATGGCGCCGTCGTCGCAGTAGCGCAGCAGCGCCGGCCAGAGCTTGAGCGCGTACAGGATCGCCGCCGCCGTGTCGGACTTGCGCGACAGCGTATCGAGCGTGGAGCGCAGCCAGTGCTCCAAGTCCTCGAGCAGCGGGCGCGAGCGGGCTTGCCGAACTTGTCGTCGTTCGTCGGGCGGCTTGCCCCGGATCTTGGCCTCGATCAAATAGAGCTCGGCGATCCGGCGCAG
The DNA here is from genome assembly GCF_002797895.1 of Janthinobacterium sp. 67. Taxonomy (NCBI): domain Bacteria; kingdom Pseudomonadati; phylum Pseudomonadota; class Betaproteobacteria; order Burkholderiales; family Oxalobacteraceae; genus Janthinobacterium; species Janthinobacterium sp. 67. The sequence goes on from NZ_PGES01000001.1 coordinate 201,250, forward strand.
CGCCTCGGTGGTCAGCGGCGTCGCGCGCGCCGCGTGCAGGTCGTGGAATTTACGCCGCGCGTGCGCCCAGCAAGCCGCTTCCTGGATCGTGCCGTCTTCGAACAAAGCGTTGAAGCCAGCGTAGGCATCGGCTTGCAGCACGCCCTCGAACTTGGCCAAGTGGGTTTGCGGATGGATGCCCTTGCGGTCGGGCGTGTAGCCAAACCAAACCGCCGCTGGCGTGGTGTCGCCGGCGGGCCGGTCATCGCGCACGTAAGTCCACAGACGGGCCGTCTTGGTTTTGCCATTGCCGGGCGCCAGCACCGGGATCGGCGTGTCGTCGGCATGCAGCTTCGACGCCGTCAGCACGTGGCGGCGAATGGCATCGACCAACGGACGCAGCAATGCGCTAGCGGCGCCGACCCAGTCCGCCAGCAGCGCACGATCGAGGTCGACGCCTTCGCGGGCGTAAATGACGGCCTGGCGGTACAGCGGCAGATGATCGGCGAACTTCGCAACCAGCACATGCGCCAGCAGGCCGGGGCCGGCGATGCCGCGCTCAATCGGCCGGCTTGGCGCCGGCGCCTGGACGATGGCGTCGCAGCAGGAGCACGCCAGTTTCGGACGAACATGGCGGATCACGCGGAAGCTGGCCGGCACGAACTCCAGTTGCTCGGCCACGTCCTCGCCCAGCGGCCGCAGGCCGCCGCCACAAGCCGGGCAAGCATCGGCCGGCGGCGCATACACCTTTTCGTCTCGCGGCAAATGATCGGGCAACGGCCGGCGCACAGACTTCTTTCGCGGCGCCTGGTCGGCCGCCGGCATCTCGCGCGCCGCCTCGGCCTCGTCGGCTTGCAGGTCTTCCAGTTGCAGCTCCAGCTGCTCGATTTGATGATCCAGCTTTTCCGATTTGCGGCCGAATTGCATGCGCCGCAATTTGGCGATCTGCAGCTTGAGGTGCTCGATCTCGACGGCGCGCGTGTTCAGCTGTTCGCGCAGCCCTTCAACCACCTCGTTTTGAGCGAGCAGCAGCACCTTCAAGGCGGCGATGTCGTTGGGCAGGTCGGCTGGGCTGAGCATGTGCCAAGTTTACGCGAGCCTTGTGTCGTTTACAAGGCCGACGTTGGTCTCCAGGTCCGTTCCGGCCGCCGCCAGTCGATGCCTTCAAGCAGCATCGACAGTTGCGCCTGCGTCAACGCCACCGAACCGTTGGTAGCCTGCGGCCAGATGAAGCGACCACGCTCAAGCCGCTTGGCCAGCAGGCACAGGCCATCGCCGCTCCACCACAGGAGTTTGATGAGGTCGCCGCGCCGGCCCCGGAACACGAATACGTGGCCGCTGAACGGATCTTCCTCCAGCGCCGTCTGCACTTTGGCAGCCAGGCCGTTGAAGCCGGAGCGCATGTCGGTGGTGCCGGCGGCAAGCCATACCTTGGTGCCGGCGGGCAGGCCGATCATCGTAGAACCCGATCGAGCACCTGCGCCAGCGCGGCCGCGTTGGGCTGGCCTTCGATTCGCACGCGCACTTCGCCCAGCTCCAGCATGATCGTGCCGTCGGCGTCGGCGTCGGCGTCGGCGTCGGCGGTGGAGTTGCCCGGAGCAGGCGCCGTTGGCGCCAGCACCACTGGCAATAGGCCATCGTCGCGAATCAACGCAGGCACGCCGAGGCGTCCTTGTTGATAGAGGCGGCGCCAGCTAAACACCTGGTTGGCGTTGACGCCGTGTTCGCGTGCAATGCGAGCCACCGAGACGCCCGGTTCCAGCGACAACGCCACCAATGCGCGCTTGAACTCTAAAGAATGCTGCCGATAATGGCCGCGCGCATTCGTCGAAGTGATTGGTTGAAAATTTGTGTCCATAATCAGAATTTGTGGGCACAAATGCTGTGCCAAAATTCGATCATGAATGACGGTGGTCAGGGAGTCCAGACGGCGCTGGGAAGACGCTTACTATTTAATCGCCCTCATGTCGTGCGGAACATGCACGGTTAAACCACAAATCTGCCACGGTTGAATCACAAATCTGACACGGTTGAACCACAAATCTGACACGGTTGAAGCAGATATGGCACAAATAAGGCCTTATAAGGCCTTATAAGGCCTTATTTTCTTTCAGCCGTGCCAAAAAAGGGGTTTGGTCGACGTTGCGTCCGACGATTTTAGTGGTTCAGTCGCTGCGCGAAGCGGGGCAGGATAGGTGAAGTTAGCTAACCGGCGGGCCGGTTAGCTAACTTCACACCTGCTTATTCGCACTTCGTGCTCAACGTGTGAAGGATGCCTGAAGGGAGGCAATCCCGACAGCGGTTCGGTGCTGGGGTCGAGCCTGTAAGAATTTCTGTGTGAAACGGGGCCATGAAATAATACCGATAGGGATGTTCCATGACCGACACGATGACTACCAAGAAACCCCGCAAGAAGAAAGAGCCGTATCCATTCCCAGGTGAGCTGATCGACCAGCTGCTGGCCCAAGTTCAGGACAAGAACGCTGAGTCTATTCCCGGTGACTCTGGCTTGGCCGGCCAGCTCAAGAAGATGCTGGCCGAGCGAATGCTGGCGGCCGAATTGACACATCACTTGGCCAACGAGGATGCGACGAGCAAGAGTCATAGAAACGGCACCATGCCCAAGAAGGTTCTGACGCCGGACGGAGAGCTGCAACTCGACATTCCACGTGACCGCCTGAGGGGCTCAGTATCGAGGTTGATTTCTCATTGCCGTCTGAACGGGTCATCCGGTCCGTTGACAGAATCATCGAATGGCGTGGCAAACCCCAGGTCATTCGCTGCGATAAGGGCCCGGAGTACATCAGCGCTGTGACGTTGGCCTGGGCCGCCAAACGCGGTATTCGCATCGACTTCATTCAGACTGGCCAGCCGCAACAGAATGCTTATGTCGAGCGCTATAACCGAATGGTGCGCTACGACGGGTTGGCTCATCATCTGTTTGAAACGCTCGATGAGATCCAGGATTTTGCAACCCGCTGGCTGTGGACTCACAATCACGACCGGCCCAACATGGCACTTGGCGGCATCACACCAAAACAGAGGCTTGCCTTGGCCAATTAACCTCTACTTTTAGCGCGCTCTAAAAATGGGGGGATTACCGTCTACTTGCGCCTATTTACAGATTTTTGTAGTGCCTGGCCCTTGTTTATCGTCGCTGGGTGCAGAGCTGTCGTCGCTAGACGCTTTATTCCTGCAGGCAAATGGTATTCTATTCAGAACGACCAGCCCTGCAACTGAATCCAAATTCGGTAACGTGCTGCTATTGTCCAGACCTCTTACTTTCGCGACGCATGCAATCACCAGCAGAGAAAAACTCAGATAGCACCGGCAAGCCGCTAGATTACCTAGATGTGCTGCGGGAAGGAATGATAGCGTTGAATGCTGCGGGACCTGACGGCTTCGAAGGGCTGGTCGCGGAAGTTTTGACACATGCCTGCGGCCGGTCATTTAGGCTCGCTGCGAGCGGTTCGCAGGGCGGGCGGGATGGTGACGACGGGACCGTGTATTTCGAGGCAAAACGATACGTCGGCGACTTGAAAAGGCCCGCTGTTTCCGACAAGCTGTTGGAACTTGGTGTGCGGGGCGTTGAGCATATTGACCTCTTCGTGCTGGCAGTTACGTGTCCAGTGAGCGCACAGCACGCTGAATTCTACGCGAAGGCCTGTGATGACATTGGCATCGAGCTGCTGTTGTTGGATTGGGAAGAATCTAGTTTACGCCAGCCAGCATTGGCAGTGCTCCTCTCCTTAGCCACTGAAGTCGCTCGACGTTTTTTTGCAGAAAATCTTCCTGACAAAGCAGAGAGGATAGCGGGGGCGCTTTCTGAAATGGAATCCAGGGTCGACAGCCGATTGCCGGCTGAGATGTTGTCGAGGCTAACCAGCCCGCTCGCATCTTTCAGCTATGCACGTGCGAGCAGTGAGAAATGGTTCAAGAAAATTTTCGCCAGCGTTCGGGTTGCTCGAGGAATCCTCCATCAACCGGTTGCGCCTTTCGACAGCAACGCCGGCAACTACCGAGCGCGCCCTGCGTTGGCGAATGAGCTTGCGGTAGCGCTTACCTCGCCACCAGACGAAGGATTCTGGATGCTGCAAGGCTGCGAAGGGGCAGGGAAGACTTGGCTACTAGCTTCGACTTGGAATGAACTGGCGCACTCACCGATTCTAGTCTTCATTCTTCCCGATGAGTGTAGAGACCCTGCGCGTCTGTATGACTTGGAAGGATTCGTCGCAAATAAGCTTGCGATGCAGTCGGAGCAGACCATACATGGCGATGCTCTAAAGCGCTGGCGCCGACGACTGAAAACATGGGAGACATCGCCGCAGGCTGAACGCGCCCGGTTGGTCGTTTACCTGGACGGTATTAATCAATCTCCGGATGTAAATTGGCGACAGTGGATTGAGTCGCTCTCGGCCTACGTTCAGTCGATTGGTGGAAGGCTCATTGTCTCAGCTCGGCCGGAGGTTGCGCAGCGCGTAGCTGATACGGTGGCCTCACCGTGTCGACAGCTAAACGTCCCGGAGTGGACTGAGCAAGAGCTGTCTGAAATTTTGAAGTCGCTTGAAATTGAGCGAAACCAAATGCCGCCACAGGTGTTTGTTGCGCTCAGAAATCCACGTCTGTTGGGCATTGCGCTCGAGGTGTTAGACAAACGCGAAATAAATGGACTAGAAGAATTGCATCCTGAGCGACTGCTGTTCGAATACATGAACAAAGCATGTCGAGACAGCGCCGTGCAGCTCGAGCCGAGAAAATTCGCGCAGACTTTGCAGGGACTTGCGGCCGAATTTATGCGCCGCGTCAACGCAAAACAAACCAATGACCTGGATGTGTATTCCACCGATTTCGTTGCGGGTCTAAGTGCAGCTGCTGACAGCCAATTTTTCCAGCCGGTCCCGTGGGAGAGTAATCACTACGCCATCCATCGGAACGGACTGTCACTCGCGCTAGGGCTTTGGATTGTTTCCGAGCTGGACAAGGAGGTACGCAATGGTCGTGACCCAGCTGAACACCTTGAACGTTTGATTGAGCCGATTGAGGCGCTCGATTTTACTGCCGATGCAATGCTCGCGGCCGTGATGGTCGCGTTTTTGGATGCCGGCAAAGACTCTAAGGTTGGTGCTGTTCTGTTCTGCAGATATTGCAATTTGCAGAACAGACCGTCGAATGAAGAAGTCGCTCTTCTTGGCTTGGCGCGTCGCCGAACTGGCCTGGTCCTCGATGCAGCTCAATTCGCGATTGAGAAAGGGCATTCCCCGGATAATGGTCTCATAGGTGCCACCCTCAGTGCGATTCGTGATGACAGCCAAGCTTGGGCCACGATGCATGAGCGCATAGCGACGTGGCTTACCTTACGTTCCGATGCTGTCGATAATATTGGGGGTATTGACCAGGCGGAGAAAAAGGTCCAAGTTCAGAATCGCCAGAAGGAATATGAGGAACGACTGCGAAACCTGTCGCAAGCGGAGAGGACGATTCTGGACGAAGTGAACGGCGTGTGCATCAGCCGTGACGTTAAACCCTACCATTCGCTGGCGTTCTTGTTAATGCGTGGCCAATCACTAGCCCCGTTCGCTCAACAGATGGTGGTCTGGTCCTTGGGGACCTCTCTGTTATCGAGTTTTTACAGCTTGCATGACGAATTCCTGCAACTGGTCCAGTACAACACTGAAGACTGGGAAAAAACTCGCGGCGCTATTTTGCGTGAGAGCTCAAGGCTGCGCGAACCAGAAGTGTCCGAGAAAGGAAAGTGGGCATTGTGGCGTCTGTTGACATCGACCGGAGCATTACTCGACAGCGCGGAGGCAAAAGCGCTCTAGGAAGAACTGACGCAATCCGACGGCCCGAGGGAGTCATGGTCGTTGAGAGAAAAAATGTGTGCGGTCGACCCGTGCGACCCTACGACTATTATTCCCGCAAATTTGGCGGAAACCGCGGCCAAGTTTGCAGACACCAAACCCGATGATTTATACATGCTCATGGGACAAACGGCGGAACAGCATTTCTTCGAAAATGCTGCAACAGGCATCTGCCGATTCATGCCTGAATTGGCGTCCAAAAAATATAGGGAACTGATATCTGACGTGTTGAGGCGAGATAAACTGCCGCTGCGCCAAGGCATTCAACCACTGTTAGGTGCCAGTGCGTTGATAGAGCCTTCGCTCGTCCCGGCGCTGACCAACATCGCAATCGAGTGTAGTGGGAATGAAGCCGCGCGCGGACTCAACAAGCAGGACGCACCTTTCGTGCAGCACTACGCGACCGAGGCAGTATTGCCACATCTCGATGGCAATGAGCAATTCGCGCTCTTTCAAAAGTGCGCCAACACTGGCATCGCTCGCCGCTCGGTGGAAATGTTGAAAGCTGCTGAAGATGGCGTTATCGAAAGAGAGTGGAGGCGCATAGAGAGTGGAGGCGACACGACAAAGTTGTGCAACGCCTTGCTCTTCGTTGCTTACTCGAACACTTCGCTACCTAGCGCCTTTAGGGAGTCGTTGCCGCAGTTGGTGTGCCATTCGGATTGGCTAATTCGTGCTCACGCACTTGCAGCGGTCGCTCGAACAGAGGACTCTGGCCTCGTTCAAATAGTCGTTGATTCGGATTGGAGTGCGTCCGCTCTGCACAGCCGCCGTGAGGCATTAGAGGAGCACGCCGGCTCACGCGTATTAGCCGCGGCATGTCGCATGCGTATGATTGAGCCAAATGCTGCGCTCCAAAGAATGGCTTTGTCTTCGTACGGTCTCATAGCTCGTTGCGGCGCCGAAGGCGTCGCTGCTGTGGCCGCTGCAGTGGCAGGCGCATTACAACGTGTTCTCAATCTGAACTACGCCCCCAACTTGGTGGCCATCGAAGAGAGGGAAGTTAGAGACTCCGACTTGCTGCCCCCAGTGCTTTCGTCCCGTATTCCAGATGAACGTTTACGAAATTCATTTGAACCGATGACAGACGAAGAGAGTGAGAAGGCTTGGGATGCTTGGCAGGATGCCGCATGGACCAGTTATTTTGCTTTTGACTCCAAGCTTTCTGACGCTGACGCCAGATTGGCATTGGACCATCTCAGTCAGGACTGTGTGGAGGCTATCGTCCTCGCGGACCCCGTTGCTGCTGAGACGTGGCTTGAATGGATAAGGGCTGCGGGGCCTACTCAGCAGCGTTTGATTGCTCACTTTTGGCAGCAACTGGTAATGGGTTTTACCCATGTCCGGAAAGATGCGAAGCCGTTGCTGGCATTGGCGCACCATAAGCCCCTGACGAAGGTCGTCCGTAGCTACCACGGCATTTCAGTCTTTACCTGGTTACTCTGGCGCAGCGCAGATTTGCTCGACGTATCTCAAATCTGTTTCGATAGACTGAACCTCGCGCAGAGCGACACTGAAATCGCATATGAGGTTTACGCGGCGGAGAGTGCCGAGCAAGGGAGAGCACTTGACGATTATATTGCTCAGCAATTAGCGATTGGAGAGCCAGTCAATCTTTGCCGCGCTCTCACGGTTGCAGGCTTCCGCGACGAATGCCCGCAGTCCCTTAGGTTGTTGGGGCAGTACGCAGGCGCGACTGGCATGGTTGGAGAGGCAAGAGAGGCCGCCTGGCAGGCTTATCAGCGAAATAGATGGACACGCCACTGGTTCGAATTAATGTTGCGTGCGCCGTTTAAAGAAGACTTCTGGAGGCATTCGCGCCTGTTCTTGAAGATAGCCGATGCTCGTTATCAGATGTGGCCATTGAGCTCTGTTGCCGCGAATTCTTTCGGACGATTCTTCGTGACGCTGCATGCGGAATTGAATGACCGTCTCGAGAAATGGAGTCGCTTGCGTCGAGACAAACTGTATGGACAAAAACGTCCTTGGTGGCTGCACTAGCTTTGTTCTTGAACAAAAATGGCCTGCCTTACCCGCGATGGCGCACTAGACTGCACAGTCGCCCAAGATGGCGCTGAATGCATTGCATCGATACCCAGTTAGCCGGCATTACTTCGTTATTTGTAGTCGAACTGGCTGACGCTGGCTTATATTTTCCTAAGTTTGGTAGACTCCAATTTAGGACGCCAGGCAGTATATCGTCGACTAAATCGAAATGTGCTACATCCCGTTTGCCGTCACGGTTCTGATGACTGGCTCTCGCTAGCAGAGCGTTAACGAAGCAATTTTGAACGGTTCGCGGTTGTCTGGCAGACTCCTGGCGATTCACTTTGCCATTGACTAACAACCTTTCCACCCCAGTCGTTCTAGGGGGGTAGGCAGGGGGGTAGCGCCGAAGTATGCGCCGTTTTTCATAGGGATGTTCTACGGACACCGTCTCCGCCAGAATCAAATAAAAAAGCCTCCCTGCGGGAGGCTTTTTTATTTGTCTGGACGGAACGGTGGGATGCGAAGACGGAGCGCCCTAAGGGGCGCGAGGCTATCCGAATCGCCATTCTGCCGCGCTCCGCGTGGCCCCGCTGGCCACGCAGCGGCCAGCGCCGTCCCCTCATCTCATGCAGTAGCGGCCAGCACATACGCCGGTCCCTGGTCGGGCGCGTGTCGTTCATTTATATGGACGCAATATGAATACCTATTATCGCGCTGCGATCGCCGCCTTGTGCGCCAGCCTGTCGCCCGCCATGGCGGCATCCACCCCGGCCGCCTCACCGTTCCTCGACGTGCTCGTCCATCAGTACGCCAGTTGCGTCAAGCCTGCCTATCATCAGGCCGACCTGCTGCTGCAGGACGGGACGGGGCGCTACCGGATCGACGTCAAGGGCGAGGCCTACACGGTCGAACTGCAGGAGCGCATGGGCTTTTCGCTGCAGGCGGGCATAGGCGGTCCCGTGGCGGCCGTCGTCAAGCTGGACCGGCCGCCCATGGGGCAGTTCGGGGAGCAGGCCCGCTGGCGCGAACGCTGGCTGCGCGACGTGGCCGAGCGCAGCGGCGTGGCGCTCGATGAGCGTGTGCTTGCGGACGGCGCGCGCGTGCTGACCGTGAACAAGGGCGAGATCAAGGGTAACTATGTGGGGCAGTCCCTGCTGATCGATCCTGCACGGCAGTTGTTCATTGATATGGCGTGGCCGAACACGCTGGACATCTATCGTGGCCCCGACGGCCTGCGGCATGTGCGGCAGGTGCAGGACGACGTCTGGCGGCGCCTGCTGTCTTGCCCGCCGGCTGCCTGATGCTGGCGGCCACCGCATACCCCTACAGCGCACGCGCGCATACACAAATAACAATGATTCTCATTTATAATGCGGATCCATGGGGTAGCATGGGCTGGCGCCATGGCGGTGAAGGAGGGCATGATGGGCAGTGTGTATGGCAACGAGGACGCGATCGCGCACGAGCATCGCGTGCTGATCGGGGAATATGGCCGCGCGCAGGCGCGCTGCAGTGCGCAACTGGCTGCGCAGGCGGCCCGCATCGCGCAGCTGGAGTCGGAACTGATGCGCGCGCGGGCGCAGGTCGTGATCCGCGATACCAGGCTGGCGCTGGCGCGCGACGAACTGGCCGAGCTGGCGGCCAGCGTGCCCGGCTTGCCGACGCGCGCCCGGCTGGCGCGCAAGGTCGAGTGGCTCGGCGAGCGCGTGCAGGACCTGATGCGCGAATTGCTGCGCCTGCAGTGGCTGCCCGCGCCCGCCTTGCAGGCCGATGTGCGCGAAAAAGCCGTGCTGTATGTGGGCAGCTGTCTGGAGCAGAATGCGGGCCAGCAGGCCGCCGGCGCCAACGTGGCGCAGCTGGCCATCGAACAGGCCGGCGGGCGCTTCCTGCACCACGCGGGCGGCGACGATGGCGCCGACGACGCGGCGGCGCTGGAAGCGGGCCTGGTGGCGGCCGACCTGGTGATTTGCCAGACGGGCTGCGTCAGCCACGACGCCTACTGGCGCGTGCACGACCACTGCAAGCGCACGGGCAAGCGGTGCGTGCTGGTGGACCAGCCGCAAGCCATGCATTTCGTGCGCAAGGAGGCGCTGCTCACCTGAACTCTTTTTATCGCTGGCGCTGCAGCGGCCAGAGGCGCCGCACGGTCTGCCGTTGCAGCTCTTCGCCATCCAGGTTCAGCGCGGGCTTGACCAGGTCGCTGCGGCTGACGACGCCGATCAGGCGCAAGGTTTTGGCGTCGCTGACGACGGGCAGGCGTTCGAGTTCGTGCACGGCCAGGCGGGTCGCCAGGGCGCGGCACGTTTCATCGGCCAGGGCGACGACCGGCATGTTCACGCCGAACAGCTCGCCGGCCGTCAGGTCGCCGTTGCCGGGCAGGTGCCGCAGCAGGGTGGAACGGTCCAGCATGCCAACGAGCGCGCCGTCGCGCGTGACCGGAAAGGCGCGATGGCGCTGGGTTTCGCCGAAATGGCTGGCCAGCACGTCGGCAAGGCGCGCGCCGGCGTCGATGCCGAGCGGCGCTGGCGTCATCACTTCGGCCACGCTATGGCGTTCCATGGGATCGATGCCGTACTCGCGGTAGATATGGTAGCCGCGGCGGGCGATTTTTTCCGTCAGGATGGAGCGGTGCATGGTGGTCACGGTGAAGGCATAGGCGACTGCCGACGCGGCCATCACAGGCAGCAGCGCATTGACGTCGTGCGTGAGTTCAAACGCGAAGGCCACGGCCATGATGGGCGCGCGCATCATGCCGCCCAGGGTGGCTGCCATGAAGACGAGCGGCCAGATGGCAGGCTCGCTGCCGGGCAGGTAGGGGCCCAGCAGGGCACCCAGGCCGGCGCCCAGCATCAGCAGCGGCGCCAGCACGCCGCCCGAGGTGCCCGAACCGAGCGCCAGCAGCCAGATCACGGCCTTGACGGCCAGCAGCGCGAGCAGTGCACCGGCCGCGATATGGTTGTGCAGCAGGTCGGCGATCACGTCGTAGCCCACGCCCAGCGCGCGCGGCTGGAAATAGCCGCCGATGCCCACCGCCAGGCCGCCGATGGCCGGCCACCACATCCAGTGGCACGGCAACCGGTGAAACAGGTCTTCCACGCGGTACAGCGACGTCGACAACAGCCAGGCCAGCGCGCCGCACAGCAAGCCGGCGATCAGGCAGGACAGCAATGCCGATGGCGGCAGCGCCGCGCTCTGCAGCGGGAACAGCGGGCCGCTGTCGATCAGCGCCGGGCGCAGGAAGCCGGCGATGACGCAGGCAATCGCCACCGGCGCCAGGCTGCGCGGCCGCAATTCAAACAGCAGCAGTTCCACGGCCAGCAGCAGCGCCGCCACGGGCGTGCCGAACACCGCCGTCATGCCCGCCACGGCGCCTGCCACGAGCAGCGTCTTGCGCTCGGCCGCGCTCAGGTGAAAGTGCTGCGCCAGCAGCGAGCCGACGGCGCCGCCCGTCATGATGATCGGCCCTTCGGCGCCGAACGGTCCGCCGCTGCCGATGGCGATGGCCGACGCCAGCGGCTTGAGCACGGCCACCTTGGGCGACATCAGGCTTTTCTTGAACAGGATCGCCTCGATGGCTTCGGGAATGCCGTGCCCGCGTATCTGCTCCGTGCCATAGCGGGCGATCAGTCCGATGACGAGGCCACCGAGCACGGGCACGACGATGACCCAGATGCCCAGCGCGTGGCCGGCCGGCGACGTGAAGCCGGTCGAGAATTTTTGGAAGAAAAACAGGTTGCTGAAGAAGTGGATCGCGCGCAGCAGCACCCAGGCCGTCACGGTGCTCAGTGCGCCGACCACGACGGCGAGACCGGAGATGAGGATCAGCCGCGCCTGGCCATCGAAGTCGCGCCGCGTATCGTATTTATGCATGGCCGTCACCCGCCAGTTTCGGGATGGTGAACACGCCTTCGAGGGACAGCAATTCCGTGCGGTGCAATTGCGCCAGCTTGGCCAGCATGGCTTCGCCGTCGGCCAGCAGGTGGATTTCGACACGGCGCCGGTCGGCGCTGCTGTGGCGGCGCTCTACCAGACCCGATGCCTCGCAGCGCGTGACCAGCGCCACGACGCCGTGCGGTTTGGCCTGCAGCCGTTCGGCCAGTTCGCCCACCGTGGCCCAGTCGCGGCCCGGGTACCCCTTGATATGCAACAGCAGCAGGTATTGCAGCGGCGTGATGCCGTGCGCCTGGATCACGTCATCGGAGAAGCGCTCGAAGCGCCGCATCTGATAGCGAAATTCCGACAGGGTCGTGAAGTCATGCTTGCCGAGTGTGGCGGGAGGTGCAGGGGGCATCGCGGCGGCCTAGTGAGGGAAAGGCGCCAAATATATCACAACGTGATGTAAATAGCCGGAAAGCCTTTCCCTGTCGATGTTCCGCTCAGGCGGGCGTGGTGCTGCCGATGCCCGCGCCGTAGCCGGCCCGCACCGTTTCGCGCAGCAGCGTAGCTTGCGACAGGTGCTGGATCATGTGGCCGGCGCCGGGCAGCAAGGTCAGTTCGCTGTTGTCCAGCTCCTCGTGCAGGCGCGCGGAATGGTCGCTGGCGCTGACGATCGCATCCTCGCGTCCGGCCACGATGGACACGGGCATGCGCAGCTCCGGGTAGTGTTTGCGCAGCGCCGCCGCGCTCGGGATCATCATGGCCGTTTCTTCCGCCTCGGCGCGCAACTGGCCGGGACGCAGCATCATCCACGGCGACAGGCGCTTGAAGCTGTCCGGCACTGGCGCGGGTGCGAACGCGCGTTTGACCGACAGGGGCCACATCAGGCGCCCCAGCAGGGGCGAGATGGTATGGCTGAGCACATCGCCGATGACGGGAATGGCCGGCGTTGCCGTCAGCACATCGAAGCGCACGCTGGGATAGTAGTAGCCGGAAGCGAGCACCAGGGCCTGCACCAGTTGCGGCTGCTGCAGGGCCATCGAGATCGCCACCAGCGTGCCCCAGGAGTGTGCCAGCACGACGGCGTGGCGCACGCCCAGCTGCTCGAGCGCGGCCGCCAGCAGCGCGGCCTGGGCGGCCGGCGTCCACAGCGTGCCGCGCGGCCGGCCGCTGTAGCCAAAGCCGGGCCGGTCGAAGGCGATCACGCGGTGCGTGCGCGCCAGTTGGTCGAACAGGCCCGCATGGCGAAAATCCTCGGCGATGACGCCGTTTCCGTGCAACAGCACGATGACGGGGCCTTCGCCCTGGCTCAGGTAGTGCAGGCGCGTGCCGTGCACGTCGAGAAAATGGCCGGCGGGCGGATGCGCGCGCTCGGCCTGCCGGCTGCGGCTGCGGACAAACAGCCACGCCGCCCCCAGTGCCAGCGCGCCCAGGGTCCAGCCTCTATGTGCCTGTGCCCGTGCCGGCGTGCCTTTCGCAACAACGGCGTTCATGTCTTTTTTCATGCTGTGCCCCTGCTAGTGAGTCAGGCATCCATGATGCCCATGGCCGGCCGCCGGCGCGATAGGCGTTCTGCGGTGCCTGGCGTAGGAAAAACGCCCGCCCGACTTCGCCGCGTGGCGCTGCCCGGCGGAGCATGAGGCACAATGGGCGCCCTGACTGTCGATGAAAGTGCCCATGCTGTCCCTGCAAATCGGCCCCCTGGCCCTGCCCACGGGCCTCGTCCTGCTGTTCCTTTCCCTGTGCGTCGCCTATGGCGTGGCGGCCTGGCTGCGGCGCTACCGCCAGCTGCCGGACGCCGGCCCCCTCGTTTCCGACATGCTGATCGCCGGCCTGCTGGCGGCGCGGCTGGCCTTCGTGCTGCGCTGGCACGAACAGTACCTGGCGGCGCCGTGGTCCATCATCAATATCCGCGATGGCGGCTTTCTTGCGCCGGCCGGCATCGCGGCCGCCCTGGCCATCGCCGCGTGGCGCTGCCGGCGTCCCGCCATGACGGCCATGCGCCGCCCTTTGGCCATCAGCGTGGCCTCCGGTACGCTGGCCTGGGGCGTGTTGAGCGCCGGGATCTCGCTCGCTTTCGACAAGCCGACGGCCTTGCCGGCCGTGGCGCTGCATGGCATCGATGGCGCACCAACGACATTGGGCGCGCTGGCCGGCGGCAAGCCGCTGGTGGTCAACCTGTGGGCCAGCTGGTGCCCGCCGTGCCGGCGCGAGATGCCCGTGCTGGCCGCCGCGCAGCGGACGCGCGCCGATATCGTCTTCGTGTATGCGAACCAGCGCGAGGATGCGGCGGCCGCCGGCGCTTTCCTGGACAGGAGCGGCGTGACCCTGCGCAATGTGGTGCTCGACAGCGGGGCGGCGCTGGGCAAGGCGGCCGGTTCCTCGGCCCTGCCTACTACCCTGTTTTATGACGCGCAAGGACGCCTGGTCGACACGCACCTGGGCGAACTGTCCGATGCCTCGCTGGCCAGCAAGCTGCAAAAGATCGCGCCAGCGCCTTGACGCGGCCGCAGCCGTTTCTGATAGTATACCCCCCTATAGTATTTATCGAGGTGGGATCATGGGACACACGGCGCACAACAAGAGCAAGCTGCTCAATCGCGTGAAGCGCATCCGAGGGCAGGTGGAAGGTCTGGAGCGGGGCCTGGAAGAAGGGCGCGACTGCGGCGAAGTGCTGCAGCTGATCGCCGCCGTGCGCGGCGCCGTCAACGGCCTGATGGCCGAAGTCATCGAGGAACACTTGCGTGAGCACGTGGCCAGTCCCGCTATCTCCGGCGAGGAGCGGGCCAGGGGCGCCGACGACATCGCGGGCATCCTGCGCACCTACCTCAAATAAGGAGAACGGCATGCAAGCGCCATTCATCAAGGAAGACCTCTCCGCCTGGCAGCACGACCACGTTTTTGACAGCAGCAATGGCAAGGCCGAACGCCGCGCGCGCATCGTCATGTGGATCACCCTGGCCACCATGGCGCTGGAAATCGCCGCCGGCTGGTGGTACAACTCCATGGCCCTGCTGGCCGATGGCTGGCATATGAGTTCGCACGCGCTGGCCATCGGCTTGGCCGCGTTTGCGTATGCGGCCGCGCGCCGCTATGCGCGCGACTCCCGCTTTGCCTTCGGCACGTGGAAGATCGAAGTACTGGCCGGCTACACGAGCGCCATCCTGCTGCTGGGCGTGGCCGTGCTGATGGTCGTGGCCTCCGTCGAGCGCCTGTTCTCGCCGCAAGCCATTCACTACCCGCAGGCCATGGCGGTGGCGACCTTTGGCCTGCTGGTCAACCTCGTGTGCGCGCTGATCCTCGGCGGGCATCACGACCACGGCCATCATCATGGTCACGGCCACGGGCATGACCACCATGGCCACCATGACCACCATGGCCATGGGGAAGACTTGAACATGAAGGCTGCGTACCTCCACGTGCTGGCCGATGCCGCCACATCCGTGCTGGCCATCGTCGCGCTGGCCGGCGCGTGGGCTTACGGCTGGCAGTGGCTCGATCCCGTGATGGGCATCGCGGGTGCCGTGCTGGTGGCGCTGTGGGCGAAAAAGCTGATGCAGGAAACGGGCAAGGTCTTGTTGGACCGCGAGATGGACCACCCCGTGGTGGATGAAATCCGCGAGGCGGTGGAAGTGGAAAGCGCAGGCGATACGCCGCGCATCGTCGACCTGCACGTGTGGCGAGTCGGCAAGCAGCTGTACTCGTGCGCCTTGTCCGTCGTCAGCCGCGATGCCGCATTGACGGCCGCCGAGCTGCGCGCGCGCATCGGCATCCACGAGGAAATCGTCCACAGCACCATCGAGATTATTCACCGGCCTTGACAATGATGGTGAAACAAGGCCGCTGATGCGGGGCGTAGGCGGTATAATGTCGGCTTTTACAGCACACGCTGTTCACCAGACAGAGAAAAAAATGAGCACATTACCACCATGCCCGCAATGCAAATCCGAATTCACGTACGAAGACGGCAGCCAGTTGATCTGCCCTGAATGCGCGCATGAATGGTCGGCCACGGCCGCCGAAGCGGTGGAAGAGGGCGCCAAGGTGTACCGCGATTCGGCCGGCAACATCCTGCAGGATGGCGACACGGTCAGCGTCATCAAGGACTTGAAATTGAAGGGCGGCGGCGGTGTCGTCAAGATGGGCACCAAGGTCAAGAACATCCGCCTGGTCGACAGCGACCACGATATCGACTGCAAGATCGACGGTTTCGGTTCCATGAGCCTGAAGACGGAATTCGTCAAGAAGGTCTAACGCTTTTACCCGTAACACGGCGCGCCGGCTTCATTCCAGCGCGCCGTTTTTTTATCCGGACGCCATGCAAATCGATACCATCCGCCAGCGCCTGCGCGCCTTGGGCGCCAAGCCCCTGCACGAACAGCGCGTGCTGCGCGACTGGATACAGGCGCAGCCGCACGACCAGGGCCGGCGCCGCGCCGAGGATTTTCTGCCGCTGCCCGTGCGCTTGGCCTTGCCCGCGCTCGACCTGGAATTGCAGGGCATGCTGAAGTTGATTAGCACCCATCCGGGCGCCGACGGTTCCGCGCGCCTGCTGGTGGGGCTGCGCGATGGCCAGACGGTGGAAAGCGTGCTGCTGCCGCGCGACGGCCTGTGCGTATCGAGCCAGGTCGGCTGCGCCGTGGGCTGCCAGTTCTGCATGACGGGTCGCGACGGCTTGATCCGGCAAGTGACCAGCGGAGAAATCGTCGCGCAAGTGGTGCTGGCGCGCACCCTGCGTCCGGTGAAAAAAGTCGTCTTCATGGGCATGGGCGAACCGGCGCATAACCTGAACAACGTGATGGAAGCCATCGAATTGCTGGGCACCGAGGGCAATATCGGCCACAAGAACCTCGTATTTTCCACCGTGGGCGACCCGCGCGCCTTCGAGCGCCTGCCGCAAGGCAGGGTCAAGCCGGCGCTGGCGCTCTCCTTGCATACGACCAGGCCGGCGTTGCGCGAACAGCTGCTGCCGCGCGCCCCAAAGCTGTCGCCGCGCGAACTGGTGGACTTTGGCGAGTCGTATGCGCGCCTGACCGGCTACCCGGTGCAATACCAGTGGACCCTGATGGAAGGCGTCAACGACGGTGACGATGAGATGGATGGCATCGTCGCACTCCTGAAGGGCAAATATGCGGTGCTCAACATGATCCCGTATAACACCATCGAAGACTTGCCGTTCAAGCGCCCCAGCTGGGACAAGGCGCGCGCCATTGCCGCCGCCCTGCACGAGCGCGGCGTGCTGACCAAATTGCGCGATTCGGCGGGACAGGACGTGGAAGGCGGCTGCGGACAGTTGCGGGCGCGCGAGGCCAAGGGCAAGGTCATTCCCATCCGAGCCAGCGTGACGGCGTAGGTCGGATTAGCGGAGCGTAATCCGACATTCGCACATACGCCAACAATGGTGCCGGCTCACATCCCACCGAGCAAATCGTTTTCATTCAATATCGCAAACGCGATCTCGGGATGGGCGGCCAGGCAGCGCCGCACGGCGGCCGGGATGGCGGCGCGCGTCTTGCGGCACAGGCCGGGGCGCTCCAGCAGGCGGATCTGGAAGCCGCGCACGGTGCGTACCTCGCCGCTGCCCGGCGCGATCTGCAGTTCGACGCCCAGGTTTTTCTGCAACAGCAGTTGCAGCTTCCTCAGCTGAGAATACGTGGCGATGCCCTCGATGTGCGCCAGCAGGCGTTTTTCTTCCGTCAGATTCAGGCGCAGGATGGAAACGTCCGCCTGCGGATCGTCGAGCAGCCGCCCGCGCTCGCAGTCGCACAACTGCGGCGGGCACTCCTTGCGGACTTCAAAGTCGACGAGACGCATGTACGGCTTCCAATGGCAACCCCCGATGAATCAAGTATCGTCCGCCGCATGGCGCGTGTCAATCAGCGCGGGCTGACGATCAGGCGCCAAAGAATCGGCCCCTGTTCGCTGCTGTGCTGGTGGTGGTTTTGCGGCGGCATGACGTGGCCTTCCGTCGACACGATTTCATGCGCGCAGCCGTCGCAGCGGTAGATGCCCGAATACGGCGCGGTTTCGCCGGGCGAGGTCAGTTCATCGAAACGCGGGTGCATGGAGCGGGCCACGTAGCTGGGGTTTTTGTAGTCGGCCATGGCATCGTCTGGAAGTGGGCAATGCAGCCATTCTGGCACACAATCGCGCACGGCCTTGACCGCGTGTCTTGGCGCGCGCGCCGCCCTGTGTTGTAATGTTGATCATCCAGACTGCACACGCCAGGCCATGAGAACCCGCATCAAGATTTGCTGCATCGCTTCCATCGACGAAGCGCAACTGGCCATTGCCGCCGGCGCCGATGCGCTGGGCCTGGTGGCGGCCATGCCGTCCGGCCCCGGCCCGATTCCCGACGCGCGCATCGCGCAGATCGCCGCCTGGACGCCGCCGCCCGTGGCCACCTTCCTGCTGACGTCCGAGACGACGGCGCAAGCCATCGCCGAACACGTGCGCGCCACGCAGCCGTCCACCGTGCAGATCGTTGGCCATATCGACCCGGGCGAAGTCGAGAAACTGGCGCGTTTGCTGCCGCACGTGCGGCGCGTGCAGGTGATCCACGTGGAGGGGCCGGAGGCGCTCGACCTGATTCCCGCCTATGCTCCCCACGTCCATGCCTTCCTGCTCGACTCGGGCCGCCCCGGCGCGGCGGTGCCGGAACTGGGCGGCACGGGCCGCACGCACGACTGGTCCGTCAGCGCCCGCTTCGTGCGCGCCAGCCCCCGTCCCGTCTTCCTTGCCGGCGGCCTCGATGCGAACAATGTGATGGACGCGCTGCGCCAGGTGCGCCCTTACGGTATCGACCTGTGCTCGCGCGTGCGCACGGATGGCCAGCTTGACGTCATGAAGCTGGCCTTGCTGATGGCGGCCGTGCGCGACGTGGATGCGGCGCTGTATGCGGAAGGTTAAGCGGCCGGCAGTCTGGCCATCTCGCGCACGAACGCTTCCGTAAACGCGGCCACCATGCCGCTGGCCGCGCGCGGCGAGATCAATCCCACGACGGAATGCGATTCCTCGTCGGGCAGGGCGATGAAACGCACGCCCGGCGGCGCCACCAGGCGCATGCTGTCCGGGACGATGGCGATGCCCATATTGGCTTCGATCAGGTTCAGCTGCGACGTCTTGCGCGACAGGGCGCGCGCCGCCTTCGGAAAAAATCCCTGCGCCAGGCACATGCCCGCCACCAGATAGCTGAGGCCTCCCCGGTCCTTGTGCGGGATCGAGACGAAGGCTTCATCGTGCAGGGCGGCTATCGTCGTGCGTTCCAGCGCGGCCAGCGGCGACGCCGACGATACGGCCACCACCAGCTTTTCCGCAAACAGTTCGCGCACGACGATGTTGGCGTGCTTGCGCAGGGTGGGCAGGCGCACGAGGCCCAGGTCGGCGCGGCCTTCCTCGATGTCGGCCGCCTGGTTTTCCGACGATCCCTTCGATACATCGAGCGAAACGCCGGGGAACTGCGCCAGCAGGCGGTTCAGCACGGCGCCGATGGCGGGCG
Organism: Janthinobacterium sp. 67; assembly: GCF_002797895.1. NCBI lineage: Bacteria > Pseudomonadati > Pseudomonadota > Betaproteobacteria > Burkholderiales > Oxalobacteraceae > Janthinobacterium > Janthinobacterium sp. 67. The sequence continues at coordinate 220,453 of NZ_PGES01000001.1, forward strand.
TGAGGGTGACGGAGCTCGAATGCAGCAGGCGGATGATGCCTTGCTCGCCTTGTCCCACGTGACGCGCCTGGCGCACGGTTTCCTCGATGTCGTCGAGGATGCGCTTGGCCCGTTCATAGAACACCTGGCCCGCGGGCGTGAGCTCGATATGGCGCGCGTCGCGCGTGAGCAGCAGCGCCTGCACTTCGCCCTCGAGCTCCTTGATCTGCCGGCTCAGGGCCGACTGCGCGATGTACAATTTTTCCGCCGCGCGCGAGTAGCTGCCCGCATCGACGACTTCGACAAAGTAGCGGAACTGTCTGATGGAAATCAATCGTATGCCTTTTCGAGATCGGAGACTGCCTGATTTGATATTGGCCCGGTCCCGCCGTTCGCGCTACAGTGCCTGGTCTGCTGTCACTGCAAAGGAAAGGCCATGCTGGAATTGATCGGGGTGCTGGGACTGCTCGTCAGTATTATCGCAAAACTGATTTTCGTCCAGATCGGTGGGGCTGATGATGGTAAGGAGGATTGAGAGGGAATCAACCCAACAGCGTAAAGCTGGGGTCAGACCCGTCGGGTCTGACCCCGGATTGTCGCTAACATAGCCACGAAATTTTGCGGTGTCTCCACAGCTTGCAAGTGACAATTCAATGCTACATCATCCCACTCCGCCAACTGTCTGCCCGCACACTTGAGCGCCGCCTCGCGCGCCGTCCACGCTTGCGCCAGCGCCAATGGGCGCTGTGCGTCGGGGCAGGCTGCCAGTGCTTCGGCCACCTGCGGCCCCAGGTAATCGCGCGCCAGAGTGAACCAGTCGGCAATGTCCTGCACGCGCATCGCGTCGACGCCAACGGCGCCGTGCAGGTTGATGGCGGCCAGCGAGAGTCCTTCGTCATGGCTGAACGACAGGCCCGCAACGCCGCCGGGAAACAGCAAACGGGGCGGGGCGCCCGGCGTCGACGCCACCGAGATCGCCTCGGTGTCCAGCTTCAGCCATGTCGCCATCGCCTCGCGCACGGCGGCGCGGATGCGCAGGCGGGCTTCGGCGCGCGGCAGCACGGCGGCGATGCCGATCACCAGCACGCCGTCTCCTGACAAGAGCACCGTAAAAGCCATCAGCTGCGATCAGCTGCGCAAAGGCGCGGCCGGGCAGCCCGCCCAGTTGCTGCCGGCGGGGATGTGCTCGCCCTTCATCACCAGGGTCAGGGGACCCAGGCGCGCATTGTCGCCCACCTTGGCGCTGTACAGCACGGAGCTGCGCGGGCCCATGTAGACGCGCTGGCCGATGTCCACGTGGTCGATCTTCATCACGCGGTCTTCGAACAGATGCGTTTGCGGGCAGGTGAGGGCGTTCAATTCGCTGTAGTCGCCGATGTGCACGCAGTCGAATTCCGTGATGTCCGTCGTGTCCATGTAGACGCCGCGGCCGATCTTGCAGCCCAGCAGGCGGAAAGCCAGCGGCAGCCACGGCGTGCCGCGCAAATAGCGCATGAAGTTGGGCACGGCGATGCCTTCGTACAGATTGGTCACGCCTTCCGAAATCCACACGAACGGCGTCCACATGGGCGCCGCGTGCTTGCGGTAGCGTCCCAGCAGCAGCCACTTGAACAGCACGACCACTAAAAAATTGCCGATGCCGTAGGCCAGGCCGGCGATGGCCAGGTCGCCCACCACTTCGCCCCAGCGTCCGGCGCCCGCGATCGGCATCACGTCCAGCACCAGGGTATAGCCGACGGCGATCACCACGGCGTGCGGCGCGACGATGCGGAACGCTTCGATCAGGCTGCGGCCCAGGCGGCGCAGCAGCGACGGCTTGAAGGTCAGGTGCTCGGCAAAGCCGCTGACCTGTTCGCGCGCGGGCAAATGCATGGGCGGGGAACCGAGCCAGGTGTCGCCGCTGTGCATCTGTTCATTGCGCGGCGCATGCGTGTGCACGCCGATCAGCACGTGTTCGGGCAGCACGGTGCCGTCCGGGATATAGCTGCCGTTGCCGACGAAGCTGCGGTGCGAGACGACGGTGGGGCGCATGGTCATCCAGCCGCCGTCGATCTGCTCGTCGCCCAGCATGACGGCGTCGGCGATGAAGGTGTCGTCGCCCAGGGTCAGCATGTCGGGCACGACGCCCAGGGCCGTGGAAATCTCGGCGCCCTTGCCCACCTTGGCGCCCAGCAGGCGGTACCAGTAGGGCGCGTACACGGTGGCGTAGATGCCGTGCAGGACGTTCAAGCTCGATTCCTGGATATGGCTGACCAGCCATTTGGCGCAATAGATATTGCTGTGCACGGGCGAGCTGCCCGGCTTCAATCGGGGCAGCGCGCCCCAGCGGATGGCGGCCGACAGCAGGGCTGTCAGCACGATCAGCACGGCGCTGGCGGGGAAGGCCAGCAGGAAGTAGCGGGCCAGCTGGGTCGTCACGTCGCGTCCCTGCAGCCACGGCATCATTTCGCGTTCGTCGAACCAGTCGATCAGCACGAAGCTGGGGAAGACGGGCATGAAGAACAGCACGGCGATCAAGACCATGCCGAAGCAGAAGAACAGGGTTTCCCCGGTCAGGCGCAGGCGCGAGACGGCGGGCCGCGGCGGGTGGCTGGCTGGGTCGAAGGCGCCTGCGTCGCGCGCGGGAGAGCCCGTGTACACGCGCCCGGCCGGCACCGCCGCGCCATCGGCCAGCGCCGATTGTCCTTCCAGGTGACCGAAGGCGCCCACCGTGGTATTGCCTTCCATGATGGCGTAAGAGCTGATGCAGGCATCGTCGCCGATGCTGATCCGGCCCAGCAGCAAACGGCCCCGTTCGACCCGGGCGTTTTCAAAGTTGACGGCATTGCCCACGCTGACGTTGTCGCCGATGGACAGCAGGTCGGGCGCGCGCAGGGTCATCGAACCGATGACGACTTCCTTGCCCACTTTCGCGCCCAGCGCGCGCAACCACCAGCTATTCAGGGACGAGCCGCTGAGCAGGTAGGCGGGCGCCGATTCGACCAGACGGTCGGCCAGCCACCAGCGGTAGTAGGTGACGCCCCACAGCGGATAGCTGCCCGGCTTCAAACGTCCGGCGATCAGCCACTTGCCGGCAATCGCGATGGCAAATTCGGCCAGGGTCGCCAGCAGGAAGACGCCGATCGAGGCGGCGATGGCGCGCGGCACGGTATCGCCCGTGTCGCCCGTGAAGAAGTGGTAGGTGAAGAACGGCGCCATCCACTGCGCCATGCGCAGGGTGACGAGGCCAGGCACGGCCGCCGCCTGCGCCGCGCCGCAGATCCAGCGTTTCAGGGTGGACGGCGGCGTCCAGTCAGCTTCCGGCGTGGCCAGCGCGGGCGCCTCGTTCAGCACGGCGGCGATCTTGCCGATCTGCCGGTTCTGGTAAATGTCGCGCACCGTCATGTGGGCGTAGGCCGGATCGGCGCGCAGGGCCGACGCCAGGCGGGCGGCCAGGAAGGAATGGCCACCGAGGTCGCTGAAAAAATCCAGCTGGCGCACAATCGCCTGGCCCGGGAACAGCTTGGCCAGCGCCGCGAACAGGGCCGCTTCGGCCGGCGTTTCCGGCACGTCCGATTCACCCGCTTCCCCAGGCGGCGGCGCTGACAGGGGCATGGCCTTCAGCGCCTTCCTGTCGATTTTTCCGGAAGTGAGGCGCGGCATCAGCGGTAGCAATTCAAAACGGCCCGGCACCATATACGGCGGCAAGTGCAGGTTCAATGCCGCGCGCAGGGTTTTCGCGGCCAGGGCGTCGGCCGGCGCATCGTCGCTGCCGACGATGTAGGCCACCAGCTGGTCGATGCCGTCATCCTTGCGCAGCAGGACGGCCACCGTGCCCACGCCCGGTTGCTGCGCCAGCACGGCTTCGATCTCGCCCAGTTCCACGCGGAAGCCGCGTATCTTGACCTGGTCGTCGGCGCGGCCCAGGCACAGCACCTGGCCATCAGGATCGATGCGGGCCAGGTCGCCCGTGCGGTACAGGCGCGCGTCGTCGGGGCCCGTGCTCCAGGGATTGGGCAGGAATTTTTCCACCGTCAGGTCGGGCCGGCCCAGGTAGCCCTCGGCCAGGCCGGGGCCGATGATGCACAGCTCGCCCGTCTCGCCGCGCGCCAGCAAAGTCAAGGGACGGTTTTCTCCCGGCTCGGCCACTTGCAGCACCAGCAAGCCGTAGTTGGGCAGCGGCGTGCCGATGGTCACCGGTTCGCCGGGCCGCAGGCGCGCCAGGCTGCACGAGACGGTCGCTTCCGTGGGGCCATAGGTGTTGAACATGGCGCGGCCCGGACGCGACCAACGCTCGACGAGCGACTCCGGGCACATCTCGCCGCCAAGGTTGATCAGGCGCAGGCTCGGTACTTCCTCGGCGAACAGGGCCAGCAAGGTCGGCACGGCGTGCAGAACGGTGACCTGCTGGTCGGCCAGCGCGCGCGGCAGCGCTTCCGGGTCGCCCGAAATCTCCTTGGGCCCCAGCCACAGGGTGGCGCCCACCAGGTAGGCGATCCAGATTTCCTCGAACGACATGTCGAAGGCGACGGAAAAGCCCTGGTAGACGGTGTCGGACTGCGTTACTTCCAGCACGGCGTTTTCGCTGCGCAGGAAGTGGCAGATGCTGCGCTGATTGATCAATATGCCCTTCGGCTTGCCCGTGGAGCCGGACGTGTAGATCACGTAGGCCGGGTGTTCGGGCAGCACGGTGGCGCGCGCTGGCAGCACTTCGCCCGACGCGGCGGGGGCCAGCAGGCTTTCCGCCGTCCACACGGGGCGGCCGAGTCCTGCTTCTTCCAGGCGCGGCGCGAACTGCGCGCAGCTGACGACACCAAAGCCATTCGCGTCATCGAGGCACACCTGCAGGCGCTCGACGGGCGTATCTTCATCGACGGGCAGCCAGGCGGCGCCCGCCTTGGCGATGGCCGCCTGCATCAGCAGCAGAGGGGCGCCGCGCGGCAGCCACAGGCCCACGATGTCGCCGGGCTTGACGCCGGCCGCCACCAGGCGTGACGCGGCCAATCCCGCCTGCGCATCGAGCTGCGCATACGTGATGCGGCGCGCGCCGTCGATCAGGGCGATTTGCTGCGGACAGCGGCGCGCCGTCGCTTCCAGCAGGTCGGCCAGTACTTCCTCGCGCAGCAGATCCGGTCGCGGCGGGCCGTACAGGATGTCGGCGTGGGTGGAAGGGATGCCTGGACTGACTGCGGTGAAATCGTTCATGGATGACGCTTATCTGTAATGCTGTAGGAGGAATCTAAAGGGCTGCGCGTGGTGTGCGGCACAGTTGATACATTACAGCACGCAAGACATTTCAGCGTTGCAGAACGGGGAATTTTGGGGCGCTTTCCAAAATTATGTGCTTGCAGGATCAATTGCCATGGTTACGGAATGTAAAACGGGGAAACATGGCGCCGATTTGCGCCAGAACAGGCGCCGATGGATAGCCGTGCATGGGGCGGCCGGACAGCGCCGCATCCGCGCAGCCTTCGGCGCGGAATTGCTGCAGGACGTAGTTGTCGACGCCCTTGGCGGCCAGGGTGGCGGCCAGGGCCAGCAGCTGCTCGTCCGGCAGCAGGTCCGGGTGGGCGGTGGTGCGGCACTCGTAGGCGACGCCGCTGGCGAGGATGGCGTCCAGGCAGGCGCGCGCCGGGTCGCCGCTGCCGGCCACGCGGGTCACATGACGATAGTCGGCAAACGGCGCCTTGATGTCGAAACCGACCCAGTCGACCAGCGGCAGCACTTCCTGCAGGCGCTGCGGATAGATGCAGGCCGTGTGCAGGCCGACGCCGAAACCCAGCTCCCTCACGTCCCGCATGGCGCGCGCCAGCGCCGGGTCCATGCACGCTTCGCCGCCGCTGAAGACGACGGCGTCGACCAGGCCCGTTCGGCGGCGCAGCCAGGTCAGGACGTCCTGCCAGGGCATGGCGCCTTCCGGCGTGCGCGCCTGCAAATGCGGATTGTGGCAATAGCCGCAACGCCAGGGGCAGCCCTGCACGAACACCACGGCCGCCAGCTTGCCCGGGTAGTCGGTGGCGGAAAAGGGCGTCAGGCCGCCCACTTTCAGTTCAGCCGCCATGGCAGGCGGGCTGGCCCACGCGGGCGCTCGCTTCCGTAAAATACTGGCGCTCGTGGAATTCGCCCTGCTTGCCGATGTTGAACGAGGCGACGGGGCGGTGGTAGCCCATCACGCGCGTCCAGATTTCGCAGCGCTGGCGTTCCGTGTCGAGCAGGGTGATGGCGGGAGTGAAGTCGGGACGTGCGTTCATGGCGTTTCCTTGAGTGGGTGAGCGAGATCGGACTGCTTGCGGGCGATCAGTTCCGCGTCGCAGGTGGGACAGAATTCATGTTTGCCGGCCAGGTAGCCGTGGCGCGGGCAGATGGAAAACGTGGGCGTGACGGTGATGTAGGGCAGCGAGAAACGGCTCAGCGCGCGCTTCACCAGTTCGCGGCAGGCGTTGGCGTCCGACAGCGCTTCCGTCATGTACAGGTGCAGCACCGTGCCGCCCGTGTACTTGCGCTGCAGCGTATCCTGCAATTCCAGTGCCTCGAACGGATCGTCCGTATGGCCGACGGGCAGTTGCGACGAGTTCGTGTAATACGGATTGTCGACGGTGCCGGCCTGCAGGATGGCGGGATAGCGCTTGCGGTCTTCGCGGGCGAAGCGGTAGGTCGTGCCTTCGGCCGGCGTCGCTTCCAGGTTGTACATATGGCCCGTCTCTTCCTGGAATTGCAGCATGCGCGCACGCACGTGGTCGAGCAGGCGCACGGCCAGCGCATGGCCTTCCTGTGTCGTGATGTCGTCAGCGTCGCCGCTGAAATTGCGGATCATCTCGTTGATGCCGTTCACGCCCAGGGTGGAAAAGTGATTGCGCAAGGTGCCCAGATAGCGTTTCGTGTACGGGAACAGACCTTGCTGCATCAGTTCCTCGATGGTGCGGCGCTTGATTTCCAGGCTGGTCTTGCCCAGCTCCAGCAGGCGGTCCAGGTCGGCCATCAAGGCTGGCTCGTCGCCGCGCCACAAGTGGCCCAGGCGCGCGCAGTTGATGGTGACTACGCCCAGGGAACCCGTCTGCTCGGCGGAACCGAACAGGCCATTGCCCCGTTTGAGCAGTTCGCGCAAGTCCAGCTGCAATCGGCAGCACATGGAACGTATCATGTTCGGCTTGAGTTCCGAATTGATGAAATTCTGGAAGTAGGGCAGGCCGTAGCGGGCCGTCATTTCGAACAGGCGCTCCGCGTTCTCGCTGTGCCAGTCGAAATCCTCGGTGATGTTGTAGGTGGGGATGGGGAAGGTAAATACGCGTCCCTTGGCGTCGCCCGCCATCATGATCTCGATGTAGGCGCGGTTGATCATGTCCATTTCCGCCTGCAGATCGCCATAGCTGAAGTCCATTTCCTGGCCGGCGATGACGGGAATCTGTTCGCGCAGGTCGTCCGGGCAGACCCAGTCGAAAGTCAGGTTGGTGAACGGCGTCTGTGTGCCCCAGCGCGATGGGACGTTGAGGTTGAAGATCAGTTCCTGCATGTACTGGCGCACGTCTTCGTAGCGCAGGCTGTCCTTGCGGATGTAGGGCGCCATGTAGGTGTCGAAGGAGCTGAACGCCTGCGCGCCGGCCCACTCGTTTTGCAGGGTGCCGAGGAAATTGACGATCTGGCCGATGGCGCTCGACATGTGCTTGGGCGGGCCCGATTCGATCTTGCCCGGCACGCCATTCAAGCCTTCGTGCAGCAAGGTGCGCAGCGACCAGCCGGCGCAATAGCCGGCCAGCATGTCGAGGTCGTGGATATGCAGCGCCGCTTCGCGGTGCGCCGCGCCCACTTCGGGCGGATACACCTGGTCCAGCCAGTAGTTGGCGATGACCTTGCCCGATACATTGAGTATCAGGCCGCCCAGCGAGTAACCCTGGTTGGCGTTGGCGTTGACACGCCAGTCGCGCCGGTCCAGGTATTCATTGATGGACGCAGCGACGTCGACCTGGCCGCGTGTTGGGGAAACTGCATTTGTCGTCATGAAACCTCCAATAAACACAACATGCGGTGTTTTTATGGAGATTAATTACTAAATATAGTGGCGTCAAAGGGCGCGTGCAGTTGCGTGAGGAATCCTTGATGCAGGTGAAAAAAGCGGCCGCTGTTTACTTTTTCGCGCCGCCCTGGCGCAGGAGGAAGCCGCTCAGGCCAAGGTAAGCGGCGCCGCAGACGGCGATGCTGATGACGGAGGCGGGCAGCACGTGCGCCCAGATTTCCCGCGCCGAGAAGGTGCTCCAGCTGGCCACGCGCGCGTCGAACGTGACGTAGTTGGCCAGCAGCCAGTAGACGGCCAGCAGGCCCGTGCAGATGGCGGCCTGGCGCAGCACGGGCATGGCGCGGCGCGCGAAGACGGCCTGCAGGAACAGCAGCAGCACGCCCGGATACGCGCCCAGCACTTCGGGCGACAGCACGGAGAGCGTTTCTTCGACATGGCCGTCGGCGGGGGCGGCCCACTGCACCTGCAGCACGGTGAGGAACAGGGTGAGCAAAAAAATCAGCAGCGGTTTGCGGGGCATGGCGGGCAATCGGTGAGGGAGAAAAGTGGGGCATTTTACAGCCAGGTCAAGCAAGTTGAACGCGCGCCAGCCATGCATGCATTCCTTCACCTGCGTCAAGGACTGGGCGGCGGGGGCGGGGCTATAGTCTGCACCCTGAGCCGATACAGGACTGTGAACATCATGATGCTTGAATCAACCACCGCCACCCGCGTGGCCGGACCGCTGGAACTGGTCTGCCCCGCCGGCAGCCTGCCTGCCCTGAAAGCGGCCATCGACAACGGTGCCGACACCGTCTACCTGGGTTTTCGCGACGCCACCAATGCGCGCAATTTCGCCGGCCTCAATTTCGACGAGAAGGCCATCGCCGAGGGCGTGCGCTACGCCCATCAATATGGACGCAAGGTGCTGCTGGCGCTGAATACCTATCCGCAGCCGCACAACTGGGCCGTGTGGCGCAGCGCCATCGACCGCGCCGCGCAGGCCGGCATCGACGCCATGATCGTCGCCGATCCGGGCCTGATGGCCTACGCGGCCCAGCACCACCCGCAGCTGCGGCTGCACCTGTCCGTGCAGGGTTCGGCCACCAACTATGAAGCCATCAATTTTTACCATGAACACTTCGGCATCGCCCGCGCCGTGCTGCCGCGCGTGCTGTCGATGGCGCAGGTCGAGCAATTGATCAGCAAGACGGAAGTCGAGATCGAAGTCTTCGGCTTCGGCAGCCTGTGCGTGATGGTCGAAGGGCGCTGCGCGCTGTCGTCGTACGCGACGGGCGAGGCGCCGAACACGCACGGCGTGTGCTCGCCGGCGAAATCCGTGCGCTGGCTGGAAACGCCGAACGGCCTCGAATCGCGCCTGAACGGCGTGCTGATCGACCGCTACGCACCGGGCGAAAACGCCAGCTATCCCACCCTGTGCAAGGGGCGTTTCGAAGTCAACGACGAAGAGTATTACGCGATCGAGGAGCCGGCCAGCCTGAACACGCTGGCGCTGCTGCCGCAGCTGATCGCCATGGGCGTGCGCGCCGTGAAGATCGAAGGACGCCAGCGCAGCCCCGCCTACGTGGCGCAGGTCACGCGCGTGTGGCGCGAAGCGATCGACGCCTGCCGTGAAGGCAATGCGCGCTACGCCGTCAAGCCGGCCTGGATGGCGTCCATGGACAAGCTGGCCGAGGGCCAGCAGCACACTTTGGGTGCCTACCATAGATCTTGGAAATAGCAAAACCTACTGCGCGTCCCGGGGCGTGGCCTGCGATGCTCGCTGTGCTCTAGCACAGCTGCGCTTCTCGGCCTCGCCGCGAACCGCTCGCTACGGTTTTGCAACTTAAAAAATAATGGAACAGACATGTTAAAACTCTCTTTGGGCCCCTTGCTGTACTACTGGCCGCGCGCCACCGTCTTCGAGTTTTACCAGCGGATCGCGGCGACCGCCGTCGATATCGTCTACCTGGGCGAAACCGTCTGCTCGCGCCGGCATGAGCTGCGCCTGGCCGACTGGCTCGATATCGCCGACATGCTGGCCGCCGCCGGCAAGGAAGTGGTGCTGTCGACGCAGGCGCTGATCGAGGCGGGCGCGGAACTGGCGACCCTGCGCCGCATCACGGGCAATGGCCGCTACGGCGTCGAGGCCAATGACATGGGCGCCGTGCACTGCATGGAAAAGGGCGCGTCCTTCGTTGCCGGTCCCCATCTGAACCTGTTCAATGGCCCCAGCCTGCAACTGCTGGCACGCCTGGGTGCGCGGCGCTGGGTGATGCCGCTGGAAATGGGGCAGACGGCGCTGGCCGAGATGCAGCGCCAGAAACCGGAAGGGCTGGAGACGGAAGTCTTCGCCTATGGCCGCATGCCGCTGGCGTTTTCCGCGCGCTGCTTCACGGCGCGCAACCGCAACCTGCCGAAGGATGATTGCGGCTACAGCTGCCTGGAAGAGCCGGACGGCCTGCTGCTGCGCACGCGCGACGAAGTGCCGTTCCTCGTGCTCAACGGCACGCAGACGCAGTCGGCCCTCGTCTACAACCTGGTGCGCGAACTCGACGCCATGCGCGACATGGGCGTGTCGGTGGCGCGCATCAGCCCGCAATCCATGCATACGGAACAAGTCATCGCCATCTTCGACCGCGCCCGCCGCGGCCAGGTCAGCGGCATCGGCGCGCAGGCGCAGCTGGCGGCCTGCCAGCCGGCCGGCGCCTGCGACGGCTACTGGCACGGCCAGCCCGGCATGGAACAGCACGCCGCCCATTGAACGCATCGAAAGGAAATACATGCAAGATCAACTGGAAAGATTGCCCGTCCCGGCCAAGCCCCCCATGAGCAAGCCGGCCATGTCGTACCGGCTGCCCGAACCGCTGGCCGAACTGCTGTCCAAGCTGCCGCCGTATCCCGCCTCCTGGCTGTTCGTGCAGGGCTTGAACCGCCTGCTGGCGCCGCAATTGCCCGACGACGTGCGCTGCAGCCTGGAAGGGCGCAGCCTGCGCTTGCGTCTGCTGGACGCGGGCATCGCCTTCGATTTCGAGTGGCAGGGCACGGTGTTCGTGGCCGAGCGCTATGTGGACGTGCCGGACCTGTGCATCGCCGCCAGCGTGCATGACTTGATGCTGCTGGCGCGGCGCCAGGAAGATCCGGACACGCTATTCTTCAGCCGCCGTTTGAGCCTGGAAGGCGATACGGAACTGGGCTTGCTGTTCAAGAATACGCTCGACGCCATCGAGCTGCCGCCGTTCGACCTGCAGGCGCTGGGACCGCGCCGCGTGCTGGCGCATCTGCGCGACCGGGGCGCGCGGGGAGGGTAGGCGCAAAGCTGGCGGCGTTCAGTGGCGTTCAAAGGCGGCAGTGGCCGCAGGCGCCGCTGCACGAGGCCAGCTGTACTTCATCCGTCGCTTCGCCCATGAAGCCGGCGTCGTTGACGGCGGCCAGCAGGCGTTCCTGCGTGGCCAGCTTTTCGTCGAATTGCACGGTGGCGCCGTGGCGCGCCAGCGAGACGCAGACGGTGGCCACGCCCGTGACGGCTTCGAGCGCGCCCGTCAGCCTGTCGGCGCAGCCTTCGTGATCCATTCCGATGATATTCAAGCGTGCTGTCTGCATGGGTTCCTCTTGTTTTTCAGATAAAAAAACAGCGTAGGCGAGGGGCGCGCATGCCGTCCAGAGCAGCACGCAAGATTTATTTTCTATTTGCGGTTTTATTGATCTGGATTAATTCCGACCCCTGCTGGCCAGCCTGATAGTGCTGTTGTTTTGTACACAGTTACCGTATTCCAGTCGACAAGCGCGCTCTGCTGCGCGATACTGTCATTCTGATAAGAACGCTGGAAAGCGCTGGAAAGGAGGGCCCATGCAGCGCCGCCCCCTGCTCAAGCTTGCCGCCCTGTGGCCGTTCGGCGTGGCGGCCGCCGGCACCTCGTCGCCGCTGCCGCTCGTGTATCCGCGCCACCAGGCGTTCGATGATCCGCAGCAAGGTTACGTGACGGCCTTGCTGCGACAGGCGCTGGCCCGTTCGGGCCAGGCCTATGTCTTGCGCCGCTCCGAATTGCGCATGGTGCAGACGCGCGCCATGCAGGAAATCGCCATGGGGTCGGGCAGCGTCGATGTCGTCTGGACGATGACGAGCCGCGCGCGCGAAACGCAGTTGCTGCCGGTACGCATCCCCATCGACCGCGGCCTGATCGGCTGGCGAGTGGCCCTGATCCACGCGCGCCAGCCGCAGTTGCTGCGCGATGTGCGCAGCATCGCCGCGCTGGCGCGGCTGTCGGCCGGCCAGATGCGCGACTGGCCCGACTCCGTCATCCTGCAGGCGAACGGCTTGCGCCTCGATACCTCGAGCACTTATGAAGGCCTGTTCCAGCAACTGGCGGCGGGGCGCATCGACTACTTTCCCCGTTCCGTGATCGAGGCACAAAGCGAGCTGGCCAGCCACGCGCAATTGCCGCTGGCGCTGGACACCCACCTGGTCATCCGCTACCCGGCCGCACTGTACTTTTTTGTCGGCAAGCACCGGCCGGAACTGGCGCGTCACATTGAAACGGGACTGGAATCCATGCTGGCCGACGGCAGCTTCGCGCGGCTGTTCCAGCGCCATTTCGGCCGCCTCGCCGATGGCTTGCAACTGTCCCGGCGCCATGTGCTGGAACTGGCCAATCCGGACTTGCCGGAAGAGACGCCGTTGGCGCGCAAGGCACTTTGGTATCGTCCAAAAAATTACTAATAGTTTTATTGATCAGTGTCAAACAGCTGCTTCAATCGTGCGCACGATGTTTGACGAAACGCAAAGCGAGTTCAACAGAACACCTGTTGACACTTATTAAATTTTCACCGAACATAATTCCACGTTGCAACACTTTGCAAACCTTTCCCAGCACAAGCGTTTACCGCAGGTGTCGTGCGGGATCCGTACGCCCGTTCAACAGCCAGCCGCCGCCAGCCGCCGAACGCGCTGTTCCCTTGTAACCATCCGTTATCTTTTCGAAGGTTTGCCCATGCTCGAGTCGATCACGTCGGTATTGCACCAGGTGCCGGAACTGGCCCTGTTCCTGGCGCTGGCGTTGGGCTATGCGGTAGGGCAGATACGCTTCGGCCCCATCCAGCTGGGCGGCGTGTGCGGCACCCTGATCGCCGCGCTGCTGATCGGCCAGCTGGGCATCACCCTGGACGCCAGCGTCAAGAACGTCTTTTTCATGCTGTTCATCTTTGCCCTCGGCTATGCGGGCGGTCCCCAGTTCTTTGCCAACCTCAATGCCAAGGGTTTGCGCCTGGGTTTGCTGTGCCTGATCGAAGTGGTGGTGGTGCTGGCGCTGGTGCTGCTGGCCACGCGTTTCCTGGGCCTGGACCAGGGCACGGCGGCCGGCATGATGGCGGGCGCGGCGACGGAATCGGCCGTCGTCGGTACGGCCACGGACGCCATCTCGAAACTGGCGCTGCCGGCCGCCCGCATCGCCGAGCTGCAGGCCAACGTCGTCACCGCGTATTCCATCACGTACATTTTCGGCCTGATCGCCATCGTCATCGTCACCAGCCAGATTTTCCCGCTCCTGTTGCGCGTCAACCTGCGCGAGGAAGCCGATAAATTGTGGACGCAGATGGGTGGCGCGCAGACCGGTGGCGACGGTGCGCAGGCCGCGCCGGACATGGTGGGCCGCGCCTATCGCATCAGCCGTGGCGCGGGACGCCGTCTCGACGCCTTGCAGCATATTTTCGCGGGCCGCGCCAGCATCACGCGCGTGCGCCGGCATGGCAAGGTATTGCCCTTGGAACCCGCGCTGCGCCTGCGCAACAACGACGAGGTGCTGGTGATCGGCCACCGTCCCGCGCTGGTGGCGGCCGAAGCCATCCTGGGCGAGGAATTTGCCGACACGACGGGCTTGAACATGGCGGTTTCCGCCGTCGAAGTGGTGCTGCAGCAAGCCGCACTGGTCGGCCAGCCGCTGCGCCAGCTGGCCTTGCCCTCCGGCGTGCACGTGGCGTCCGTCCTTCGTGGCGAGCACAGCATGCCGCCGCTGCCCGATCTGGCATTGCAGCGCGACGACGTGCTGCGCCTGTACGGCACGACGCAAGGGCGCGAGCTGAACACGGCGCTGGCCGCCATCGGCAAGCGCGTGCCCACCGGGGACCGCAGCAATATCGTCTACGCCAGCATCGGCATCGTGCTCGGCGTGGTCATCGGCGGCTTCAGTGCCAAGCTGGGCGGCATCCCGTTTTCGCTGGGCACGGGCGGCGGCGCCTTGCTGACGGGCCTCGTGTTCGGCTGGTACCAGGCGAGAAAGCCGGGCATGCCGGGCATCCACCCCAGCGCGCTCGACATGATGAAGGATATCGGCCTGGCCACCTTCATCGCCTGCGTGGGCCTGGCGTCGGGGCCGCAGGCGATCGACCTGATCCGCCAGTACGGCCTGTCGCTGCCGCTGATGGGCGTACTGATCGCCGTCATCCCCGCCTCGCTGTCGCTGCTGGTGGGCCACTTTTTCCTCAAGCTGGAAGCGCCCGTGCTGCTGGGTGCCATTGCCGGCCAGCAATGTAGCACGCCGGCCCTGTCCGCCGTGCAGAACGCGGCCGGCAATTCCACGCCCTTGCTGGGCTACACGATTACGTATGCCATCTCGAACGTGGTGCTGCCCCTCCTGGGGCCGCTCATCGTCGCCCTGGCCGGCTCGGTCCACGCGTGAAGCACGCAGTAAAGAATTCCTTCAACATGAAAGGCGGTCCGCATGGAATGGTTGCATGAGTTATTCAAGAAGTCGCCCGAAATTGCCTTGTTTCTCTCCCTGGCAGTGGGCTACTACATCGGCAAGATCAAGTTCGGCTCGTTTCAGCTGGGCGGGGTGGCCGGTTCACTGCTGGTGGCGGTACTCGTCAGCCAGGTAGGCGTTGCCATCGATCCCGGCGTCAAGTCGGTGCTGTTCGCCCTGTTCATTTACGCCGTCGGCTATGAAAGCGGACCGCAGTTCTTCAATTCGCTGGGGCGCCAGTCCGTGCGTGAAATCATCCTGGCCGTCGTGCTGGCCGTGACGGCGCTGCTGACGGTGGTCATCCTGGCCAAGATGTTCGACCTGGACAAAGGCCTGGCGGCCGGCGTGGCGGCGGGCGGCTTGACGCAGTCGGCCATCATCGGCACGGCCGGCGACGCGATCACCAAGCTGGGCCTGGCGGCCGACGAGGTGGCGCGCTTGCAGGGCAACGTGGCCGTCGGTTATGCCGTCACCTATGTGTTCGGCTCCTTTGGCGCCATCATCGTCTGCGTCAACATCTTGCCCAAGCTCATGGGGCGCACCATCCGCGAAGATGCGATCAAGGCGGAAACGGCGCTGCAGGCGGGCGTGCAAGTGCTGGGACCGGGCCAGACGCCGGCCGCGCCCGACCTGATCGGCCGCATCTACGACGTGGGCCCCGGTGCCGGGCGCTCCGTGCAGGAGATCGAAAGTGCCCATCCGAACACGGCCATTACCATCGAGCGCGTGAAACGCAATGGCCAGATCATCGACGTCAGCCCGGACCTGGTGCTGGCGGCCGACGACATCGTGCTGCTCGTGGGCCGGCGCGAAGCCATGCTCAGCGTCTCTTCCCAGCTGGGCAAGGAATTGCATGCCGTCGAAGGCATGGAACTGGTGATGCAGCGCCGCGACATGGTGCTGACGAACAAGGCTTACCACAACAAGACGGTGGGCGAAATCCGCAGCGCCACGGCGCCGGGCGTGCGTCATGGCATCTTTGTCGTGCAGCTGAGCCGCATGGGGAAAATCTTGCCCATGCAATCGGAAACCGTCGTGCAGACGGGCGACGTGGTGACCATCTATGGCGCCGAGCAGGACGTCAAGCGCGTGGCGGCCGAAGTGGGCTACATGATCGTGCCGAGCGCCAAGACGGACTTCGTCTACATGGGCGCCGGCCTCGTCGTCGGCCTGCTCGTGGGCTTGCTGGTGGCGCGTATCGGCTCGATTCCGCTGACCTTGGGCAGTGGCGGCGGCGTGCTGCTGTCGGGCCTGGTATTCGGCTGGTTCCGCGCCAAGCGCCAGACGTTCGGCTACATGCCCAGCGGCGCCGTGCAAATCTTGAAAGACTTGGGCCTGGCCGGCTTCGTGGCCGTCGTCGGCCTCACGTCCGGCCTGCAAGCCGTGCAAACCGTGCGCGAACATGGCCTGACCCTGTTCGGCGTCGGCGTGGTGGTCACCATCCTGCCGATGATTTTGACCATGCTGATCGGCCGCTACATCTTGCGTTATGACAACGTGGCCGTGTTCGCGGGCGCCTTGTCCGGCTCGCGCAGCGCCAATCCCGCGTTCGGTGAAGTGCTGAACGCGGCGCAAAACTCGATTCCCACCGTACCGTTTGCCATCACGTATGCCTTGGCCAACGTTTTCCTGACTTTGCTGGGGCCGCTGATCGTGGCCTTCGTCTGAGTCTGCAAGTATTTGCAGGAACCCTTGCAAGAACCGTGCACATTGTCTGTCTATAAGGAGTAGCAAAAATGGATTTCAGTAACCCAAGCAAACTCGCCCTGTTGAGCCCCTTTGAATTGAAGGATGCGCTGATCCAGACGGCCAAGCAAAGCAACCGTTTGATGCTCAATGCGGGCCGCGGCAACCCGAATTTCCTGGCCACCACACCGCGCCACGGTTTCTTCCAGTTCGGCCAGTTCGCCATGACGGAAGCGGAACGTTCCTATGTGTACATGGAAGACGTGGGCGGTTTCCCCACGCGCGACGGCATCGAGGCCCGCTTTGAAATCTTCGTGCGCAAGCACGAAGGCAACCCGGGCGTGCATTTCATCGAGGCGGCCGTGTCCTACGTGCGCGACCAGCTGGGCTTGAGCGCGGGCGATTTTATCTATGAAATGTGCGAAGCCATCCTCGGCTGCAACTATCCCGTGCCGGACCGCATGCTGCGCCTGTCCGAGAAAATCGTCGGCCAGTATATCCACCGCGAAATGGTGGGCGACCATCCCTTCGTCGGCAACTTCGACATGTACGCCGTCGAAGGCGGCACGGCCGCCATGACGTATCTGTTTGCCAGCCTGAAATCGAACCACATCATCCAGGAAGGCGACACGATCGCCCTGGGCATGCCGATCTTTACGCCGTACATCGAAATTCCCCAGCTGAACGATTACAAGCTGAACACCGTGCACATCGATGCGCCGCAATCGAACAACTGGCAATTCACGAAGAAGGAGCTGGACAAGCTGCTCGATCCCAAAGTAAAAGCCTTCTTCCTCGTCAACCCCAGCAATCCGCCCTCCGTCAAGATCGATGACGAGACCCTGGAATACATCGCCAAGATCATCAAGAAGCGCCCGGACCTGATCATTCTGACCGATGACGTGTACGGCACGTTTGCCGACAATTTCGTCTCGCTGTTCGCCATCTGCCCGTTCAACACCATCCTCGTGTATTCGTTCTCGAAATACTTCGGCGCGACGGGCTGGCGCATGGGCGTGGTGGCCACGCATGAAAACAATGTGCTCGACGATAAAATTTCCAAGTTGCCGGAAACCATCAAGAAGCAGCTCGATGCCCGTTATCACTCGATCACGACGGAGCCGCGCGAGCTGAAATTCATCGACCGTCTGGTGGCCGACAGCCGCACGGTGGCCCTGAACCACACGGCCGGCCTGTCTACGCCCGTGCAGGCGCAGATGACCTTGTTCTCTCTGTTCTCGCTGATGGATGAAGAGCAAAAGTACAAGCAGTCGATGAAGCGCATCGTGCTGCGCCGCAAGGAAGCGCTGTACCGCGAGCTGGGCTTGCCGATGGTGCACGACGCCAATTCCGTACGCTACTACCACTTGCTGGACATGGAGTCCCTGGCCGCGCAAATGCATGGCGTGGAGTTTTCGCAGTGGCTGCTGAAAAAACTGAAACCGAACGAAGCGCTGTTCCGCCTGGCCGAGGAAACGGGCGTCATCCTGCTGCCGGGCCGCGGCTTCGGCACGACGCACCCGTCAGGCCGCGTGTCGCTGGCCAACCTGAACGAATACGACTACGCCAACATCGGCCGCGCCATCCGCAGCATGGCGTCCGAGTTCTTTGCCGTGTTTGAAAAGGAAAAAGAGAAGGGTAGCAAGAAGGCGAAGAAATAATTAGTTTGGTAAAGGCTTGACCGTAACGGGCGTCCCGCAAGAGGCGCCCGTTTTCACGTGCCGGCCGCAGTGACCAACAGTGCAGGCTGGAATGGACATCCGTGGATATAATTGCTATTGTGAAAGTATAAACATGGCAACCCCGTGCTTTCCCCTCATTCATTGACTGGACGCTACATGGGCAGATTGCAAGGACACCTATCATTATTGCTGGCCAGCGCGCTGGGCGCGGCCATGCCCGCGCTGGCGGAACCGCTGACCTTTAACGAAGCGCTGCAGCAGGCGGCCAAGGCTTCGGGCGCCGTGCAGGGCGCCGCGCTCGACGTGCGCGCAAAAACATTGAAGGCGGAAGCCTTGTCGAATATCGACGGCCCGTCCGTGGACTTGACGGCGTTTCGCGGCCGTTTGTCGACGGATTTGAATATCGATACGAGCGGCTTGTCCGGCGTGGTGGGCGGCATCGAATCCGTGCTGCCGCCTATCCCCGGCTTGCCCACGCCCCACATCCCCAATTCCCTGAACCGCGAAGTGGTGACGGATTTGACGTCGTTCGGCTTGCTGGGCATGTGGCCCATTTACACGGGCGGGCGCCTGGACGCCGTCAAGGGCCTCGCATCGAGCCTGACCCTGGCCGCGCAGGCCGAGCGCACGGAAGCGGAAGAGCAGCTGGCCACCCTCGTGGCGCAGCGCTACTTCCAGTTGCTGCTGGCGAAACGGGTGGTGGCCGTGCGGGCCGAGGTGACGGCCGGCGTGACGCAGCACCAGCGCGACGCGGCCAGGCTGGAAAAGGGCGGCCTGATTTCGCGCGCGGAACGCCTGCGCGCCGACGTGGCCCTGGACAGCGCCCGCAGCGACGAGGCGCAGGCGCGCAGCGACGAGGAAATCGCCCAGGTGGCGCTCGACCGCCTGCTTGCCGTCAATACGCAGGTGCTGCCCAGCACGCCGCTGTTCGTCAACAGCTTGCCGGTCGGCACCTTGCAATCGTTCATCAGCACGGGCATGCGCGAAAATGCGAACTGGAAAAAGATCGACAGCAAGCGCGTGCAGGCCGAGCAAGCCCTGAAGCTGCATGGCAAGGAATACGCGCCCACCGTGTTTGCCATCGGTAACTACAACTTAAATCGCGGCAATGAAAAACTCGTGCGCTCGAACTGGGCCGTCGGCCTGGTCGTGGCCGTGCCGCTCGTGCACCGCATCAATACGGGCAAGATGATCGCCGCCGCCAAGCTGGACCAGGAACGGGTGGAAGTGGTGGCGCGCCAGGCCGAGCGCGACATTCCCACCCTGATCGAAAAGAACTGGCGCGCGCTGGAAAACGCCCGCATCCAGTATCTGTCAACGGCCTCGTCGGTGGAGCTGGCGCGCGAGAATATCCGCTTGCAAACAGTGGCCTTCCAGCAAGGGCAAGTGACGTCGCTGGAAGTGGTCGATGCGCGCCTGAACCTGGCCAAGGTCGAGACCCAGCGCGCGCAGACGGCCTATAACTATGTGATGGGCCTGGCGCAATTGCTGGAAGCGACGGGCGAGACGCAACGCCTGGGCAGCCTGGCCGCCGCGGCCGATATCCAATTACCTGTGGACAAATAATAATGAGTACCTCCAAAAAACCATTGGCCATAGTCGCCGCCGTCATCGTGCTTGCCTTCGTCGGCTGGGGCTTGTACCAGGCCTTCCAGCCGCAGCGCCTGCCTTTGCAGGGGCAGATGGATGCGCAGGAAGTCAATGTCTCGTCGAAAGTGCCGGGCCGGGTGGGCGAGCTGTACGTCAAGCTGGGCCAGACCGTGCCGAAAGGCCAGATATTGTTCCAGCTGACGAGCCCGGAAGTGGATGCGAAGATCGCCCAGGCCACGGCCGCCACCCAGGCGGCCGAGGCCGTGGCGCAAAAGGCGCAGGCCGGTGCGCGTCCGGAAGAAGTCGCGGCAGCGAAAGCCAACTGGGAGCGGGCCCAGACGGGGGCGACCATCGCCAAGACGACGTACACCCGCGTCAACAATATGTACGAGCAAGGCGTGATCGCCCAGCAGAAACGCGACGAGGCGCAAGCGCAATGGCGCGCCGCCGACCAGCTGGCGCAGGCTGCCCGCGCGCAATACGACATGGCGCAAAAGGGCGCCCGTCCCGAAGACAAGACGGCCGCCGCCGCCCAGGCGCGCCAGGTGGGCGCCGTGCTGACGGAAGCGCAGATCGCCCTGGCCGAAACGAAGATCGCCGCGCCTGTGGCGGGCCAGGTCAGCAAGATCCAGATACAGCCCGGTGAACTGGCGCCGCAAGGTTTCCCCGTGATTACCCTGGTGAACCTCGACGACGCCTGGGCCGTGCTGCAAGTGCGCGAAGATGAAATGGCCGCGTTTGCCATGGGCAGCACGCATACGGCCAATGTGCCGGCGCTGAAACAGCAGCTGAGCTTCAAGGTCAGCTCCGTGGCCGTGCTGCCGGACTTTGCCACGTGGCGCGCGGCACGTCCGGGCGGCACGGACTTGCGCACGTTTGAAATCCGCCTGCGTCCCGCCATCAAGGTCGAGGGCCTGCGCCCGGGCATGTCGGTCGTGTTTCCAGCGCTCTGATACTCGATGAACGAAGCGGATAAAGAGCCGGTTTCAGCGCTGGCACGCGAGTGGCGGCGCTTGCGCGGCGACTTCTGGGACTTTGGCATGCTCAGCTGGATTCCGGTCGTGCTGTGCGGCATGCTGTGGCTGGTGTTTTCCGCCGGCATCGCGCGCGACTTGCCCATCGTCGTCATCGACAACGATAACTCCACCTTGTCGCGCCAGCTCACGCGCTGGCTCGACGCTTCGCCCGGTGTCCAGGTGGCGGCGAAAGTGGCGTCCAGCGACGAAGCGCTGCACCGGCTGCGCGAACGCACGGCGTTCGGCTATCTGCTGATCCCCGACGATTTCGAACAGAAACTGCTGGGTGGCCGCCAAGCCACCGTGCAATGGCTGTACAACGCGCAATTTTCCTCGCACGCGGGCGCCTTGCTGCGCGACGTGCGCACGGTCAGCACGACCTTGTCGGCCGGCATCGAGATGACGGCGCGCGCAAAAAAAGGCGTGTCGGGCGTGCAGGCTGCCGCCCAGTTCGAACCGATACGCACGACCTTGAACAGTTTATACAACGAGAACATCAGCTATGAAGCGTTCCTGACCCTGGCACTGATGCCGGCCATGCTGCAGATTTTCATCGTCGTCGCCGTCGTCACGAGCATAGGCCGCGAGTTGCGCGACGGCACGGTGCCGCAATGGCTGGCTACGGCCCGTGGCAGCTGGCTGCGCGCCATCGGCGCCAAGCTGCTGTTTCCCCTCATCGCCTACTGCGCGCTGGCGCTGCTGTACTTGCTGTTCTTCAGCCTGGCGCGGAACTGGGCCGTGGCGGGCAGCTTGCCGGCGTTACTACTGAGCATGCTGCTGCTGGTGCTGGCCTACTGCGGCCTGGCCACCTTGCTGATCGGCGCCACCTTGTCCCTGCGTCTGGCCCTGTCGGGCGCGGCCTTCATCACGGCGCCGGCCTTCGCGTTTGCAGGCCAGGCTTTTCCCTTGATGGCCATGCCGGCGCCGGCCCGCGCCTGGGCGCAAGCCTTGCCGCTCACGCATTATCTGCAGCTGCAAACGAAGTACTGGCTGGCCGGCGCGCCGTGGCGCTATGGCGTGCAGGAAATGCTGATACTGGCCGGTATCGCCATCGGCTGCGGCGCCGTGGGCGTGTTCCTGCTGGCGCGCCGCGCGAATGCGCCTGCCGCCTGGGGGCGCGCATGATGTGGCCGGCCTTTCTCGCCACCTGGCGCGCCATGCTGACGGACAAGGGCGCGTTGACCTTGCTGTTCATCGGCGGCATCATCTATTCCTTCTTTTACCCCTTGCCGTACTCGACGGAAATCGTCCAGCGCGTGCCCGTGGCCGTCGTCGACCAGGACCGCAGCGCCATGTCGCGCCAGCTGACGCGCTTTGCCATGGCCCACCCGTCGCTGCAAGTGATCGCCGTCACGCCGGACCTGCCAGTCGCACAAGATTTATTGTGGCGCGACGAGGTCATGGGCGTGCTGATCATTCCCGACGGCTTGCAGACGGACGTGTTGGCCGGCCGCGCCGCCCACGCGCAAGTGGCCGGCAATGGCTTGTACCTGATGCTCAACAAGGTGGCGTTGAATGGCCTGGCCGAAGTGGTGGGCACGGTGTCGGCCGGTATCGAATTGAAACGTCTGGGGGCGGGCACGCCATCGGGCATCCAGGCCAACGAGCAGCGCTCGCCCATCGCTTTCGACGCCGTGCCCCTGTTTAACGTCAAGGAAGGTTATGGCGCGTATGTCGTGCCTGGCGTGGCCACCTTGATCGTGCAGCAGACTTTGCTGATCGGCATGACCATGCTGTTCGGCACCTGGTACCAGCGTAAAAACTTCCCGCTGGCGGGCCAGCGCACGGCGGGCGGCTATCTTGGCATGCTGCTGGCGTTTGCCTGCGTGGCTTTCCTCAACTGCTGCTATTTCTTCGGCTTCGTCTTCTGGTTCCAGGGCTACCCGCGTGGCGGCAACTTCGGCGGCATGCTCTTGCTGCTGGTGCTGTTTTCCTTGGCGGAAGCGGCCTTCGGCATGTTGCTGGGCATGCTGTTCCGCACGCGCGAACGGGGCACGCAACTGATGATCGCCACCTCGATGCCCGTGCTGTTCCTGGCTGGCCTGACCTGGCCCGTGTCGTCCATGCCCGTCGTGCTGCAATGGCTGCGCTGGCTGCTGCCATCGACGGCCGGCATCCAGGGCTTTGTCGCTCTCAACCAGATGGGCGCCTCGCTGTATGAAATCCGCCATGAAGTGGCGGGCTTGCTGGCCCTGCTGCTGGCTTGCGTGGCGCTGGGCTGGTGGCGCTGGCGCGCCGAGGCGCCAGCGTCCGTCATCCAGCAAGGATGAGCATGAAACCAGGGAAAGAGCTGGAGCCCCAACTGCCCGTATCGTTAGCGACGGGAGCCATCACGCTTTCCGCAATGCCGCCAGCAGCAGCTGGCAAAAACCGTCGCGCACGGGGTCGGGCAGGTTGTCATTGGCCCGCAGCAGGCTGTCGACGCGGGGCAGCGGTGCCAGCCGTTCCAGTGCCGCGTGCCGGTGCACGCCCTGGCCCAAGTTGCGTGCATTGACCACCGCCATGCCCAGGCCGGCGGCAACGGCGGTCAGCATGCCCGCCACCGATGGACATTCCAGGCCCGCGCTCCAGGCCATGCCGGCCTGGCCCAGCTTTTCCTCGGCCAGCCGGCGGTAAAAGCAGTGCGGCCCGTAGGTGATCAGCTTGACGGTCTCTCCCGGCAAAGCCTGCTCTGCCGTGGCAGCGCACCAATGCAGCGATTCTGTCCATAACAGCGTGTCGCCCGGTGCCGCCTTGCCGGCAAAATCCTGGTGCAAAATCACATCGAGCACGCCGTCGGCAAAGCGTTCGCGCAATACCTGGCTTTGCTCCACCACCAGCTGCACGTCCACCTTGGGGTGGTGATGCGAGAACTGCGACAGCACCGCGCACACGTCGGCCAATGAAATCTGCTCCGTCACGCCGATGCGCAGCCGGCCTTGCATCGCCGATGGCGAAAAATGGGCGACGGCGTCATCGTGGGCGTCGAGTATGTTGAACCCATGCCGCAGCAGCACGGCTCCCTGGTCGGTCGTGCCAAACAGCCCGCCGCTGCGCGCCAGCAGCTGGCAATCGAGCTGCTGCTCCAGCCGCTTGATTTTCCAGCTGACGGCCGACTGGCTCAGATGGAGCAGACTGGCGGCCTGGCTCATGCTGCCGGTTTGTACCACTGCCCTGAACACACGCAGGGCGTCGATGGATAGGCGTACATTCATGGGTTATGACAAGAATTGGATTGAAGATTAAAAGAATGTCACTGGCGTCATGTTGAGTCTAGCCTTAGCCTGCAGGTTCTGCAAACAAAAGGACATCTGATGACGAGTCAAGAACCGCTGTTGAATGGCCACGCCCTGATCCACGGCCAGCGTATCGCCACCGGCATCCATGGCGCAGGTACGCCGCTGGTGCTGGTGCATGGCACGCCGGCGCACAGCATTATCTGGCGCGAACTGGTGCCGCTGTTCGTCGATGCCGGCTTCCACGTGCACCTGTATGACTTGCTGGGCTTTGGGCGATCCGAGCGACCCGTCGAGGCCGATACCTCGGTAGCGGCGCAGGTGACCTTGCTGGCGGCCTTGCTCGAGCACTGGCAACTGCCGGCCACCCACTTGTTCGGCCACGATATCGGCGGCGCCATTGCGCTGCGGCTGGCGTTCGACCACGCGGCGCGCCTGCGCAGCTTGAGCATCGCCGACGCGCCCAGCTACGATTCCTGGCCATCGCCTACCTGGAAGCATCTGCGCGATGATTTCGCCCGGTATGCTTTGACGCCGGCCAGCGAGCATCGCGCCACGATGGCGCGCCAGCTGGGCATGGCCGTTTTTCACAAGGATAGGATGCAGGGCGAGCTTTTGCGGTGTTACCTGGAGCCGCTGTGCGGCGTGGTGGGGCAGCCCTCGTTCTACCAGCACCAGGTGGCGCACTATAACGCCCGCCATACGATGGACTTTGCCGAAAAACTGCCGCAGTTGACCTTGCCGGTACAGGTATTATGGGGCCGGCAGGACGAGTGGCAGCCGGTGGCTTATGGCCATCGCCTGCAGCGCGATATTCCAGGCGCCACCTTGCACCTGTTTGACGAGGCCGGGCACTTCCTGATGGAAGATGCGCCAGCGGCCGTCGCGGCACAAGTGATCGCGTTTATTCATCAACTGGAGAGGAGGGGACCATGATATTGATCGGAATGCTCGATTCGCCTTACGTCAGGCGCGTTGCCATTGGCATGAAAGTGCTGGGTCTGGACCATGAACACCGGCCCTTGTCGGTGTTTTCCGATTTCGACCAGGTACAAGCCATCAATCCTGCCGTCAAAGTGCCAACCCTGGTCACCGGCGACGGCCAGGTGCTGATGGACTCGACCCTGATCCTCGCATATCTGGAAGAACTGGCCGCGCATGCTCCCCGGATCAGGCCGGAGCCTGATCCGGAGCCTGCACGCCTGCGCGCGCTGTGCCAGACCAGCTATGCTTTGGCTGCTTGCGACAAAGCCGTGCAAATCGTCTATGAGCGGCGCTTGCGCCCGCAGGAAAAGCAGCATCAGCCCTGGCTGGACCGCGTCCAGCTGCAGTTGCATGGGGCCTGGCGGCAGCTGGAAGCGTCACTGCGCGAAGAGGCGCCGGACTGCCTGAGTATTGCCGGCATCACCATTGCGGTGGCCTGGAGTTTCGCTCGGCAGATGGTGCCCGACGTGATGGCGGCCGGCGACTATCCGGCCGTGGCCGCGCTGACGGCGCTGGCCGAGCGGCAGCCGGTGTTTCTGGCTACGCCGATGGCCGGCTGATCCGCTTTCATCCGAACCGGTACTTGCAGGCGGCTTGTGCAATAATTTCATTTCCTTAACGGAAGAATATTGCCATGCCGTCTTTTAATCTGTTCCAGCGCCTGTCCCAGGCCCCCACCAAGCCCAAGGCGGCGCCCGTCGCGCGGCAGTTCGACGTGGCGGATCTGTATCAGGGCCCCATCGCGCTGGGAGCGGAAGGCGAGACGCAGGCGCGGCCCTTCGATGAAAAGCTGCGCCAGGCGTATTTCTGGATCGTCAATCACGCCATCATCAGCCCCCATTACGATATCGAGTACAACGACGGCCCGTCGCAGACGTATTCCGTGGGCGACAGCCGCCGCACCCTGAATCTGCCGTCGGCGCAAAGCTATTCGAGCTTCATCCTGCTGCCGCTGCTGACGTTCGCCACGCGCCGCAAATGCCTGTTCGTCGGCGGGCCGGGACGGGGCAAGACGGCCAGCGCCTTGCTGATGGGCGTGCTGGCCGGCTCCACCGTCAAGGAAGTCAAACGCGCCATGCAGCATGGTCACCCGCAGATGACGGTGGCCGATTTGCTCGGCAATCCGCTGCCGGCCGATTTGGTCAACGCGCAAAGCATGGACGATATCCGCATCGCCTGGCGCGCCTGGCTGGGCATGCGCGTAAAAATCGTCGATGAATACAACCGCATCCCCACGCGCACGCAAAGCGCGCTGCTCACCGTCATGGGCGACAATTACGCGGAAGTGCTGAACCACATTTACGAATGCCCGGAAGCGGCCTGGTATCTGACGGCCAACGACGACCAGGGAGGCGGCACCTACCAGGTGATCGAGGCGCTGCGCGACCGGGTCGACGTGACGGTGCAGGCGCTGGCCTTCAACCCGCGCTTCCTGAACGAACTGCTGCTGCGCGTGGAAGAAAACGTGCGCCCCGAAGAGCTGGTGCCGCCCGATATCATCTTCACGGAAAGCGAGGTGGACCAGATCGGCGAGGCGATCCGCCAGGTGGGCATCCCCGACGCCGTGCGGCGCCGCCTGGAGTTCTTTGCCAGCCAGTTCGAGCTGTTCGAGACGGCGGGCGGCCAGTTCGAATACATGACCAAGGATACGGCCCGCCTGGCCGGCGCTGACCGGGGGCAGGCGCAGGCGGCCGACAATGGGCGCGACCGTTTGAAAGACCTGGGCTGCCAGACCTTGAACGGCATCTCCGTGCGCACCCTGATGGCGCTCATGATCTACGCCAAGGCCATGGCTTACTTCCGCGGCAATGGCGAGGTGGCGCTGGAAGACTTGCGCCAGGTGCTGCCGTTCGTCCTGCATAACAAACTGCAGCCGGACCCGGACGCACCATTCTTCGCGCTGCCGGAAAACGCCGCCTACCGCAGCGACAGGCTGGGCTGGCTGCGCCGTTTGTTCGATCTGTCCAACGATGAATTCAACCGCCTGGACCTGGACCGCGACGATCCCGTGGGCGTACTGTCGGCCGAATTCGACCTGGGCCTCGACGGCGTCAGCGAACGCGAAACGCTGGCGCGTCTGAACCGCATCGAAAAGCTGATCGCCGAACGCACGAAGGGGAGAAAACTGTACGGCCCCCTGTACGACGACCTGTTGAAGCTCAAGTACCTGCACCAGCGCTATACCAACTACCGCAGCTGGCTGCGTTCGCAATGAGCGTCCTGCATTGCCAAGGCTTCCTGGAAGCGCTGGCCCTGCTCAATGGCGAAGCGGGCGACCTGTGCGCCAGCTACGAATTGCAGCGCCTGCCCGATGCGCCCGATCTCGCCACGGCGCTGGGCTTGCGCGTGGAAGACCATGCCTTGCACGTCATCGCCCCCGCGCGCGACTTGCCGGCCGACCTGTGGCACATCAAGGTGGCGCCGTGCGGGAGAACGCAGCTGGAGCAGGTATGCCAGCGCTGGTTTTTCTCGTCGCGGCACATGCAGGCGGCGCCATTGGGGCGTTTCCGCGCGCAGCTGGTGGCCGCCTTCCTCGAGTCGCTCGATGACGCGTTCGGTGGATTTTCCCCGCACGCCGTGACGATGACGCCGCCAATGTGGTACGCGATCCACTGGGACGAGATCGCGTTCGAGCGCGATGGCGAACGCTATCTGTTGCACTTTTCGCACAGCGACTGACGGGCCGCGATGATTTCTCCTGCTTTTGCCTCGGTACTTGCCAGCGGCCGCGCCCAGTTCAACGGCCGTGCGGCGGAAGCGCGCCGGCGCTTTCCCGCGCTCGACATGGCCGCCTTCGGCGCCTTCCTGCACGACGGCGTCGATCCGCTGGTGCTGGCCGTGGCCGCCGCCGCGCCCGAGCGCGTGGGCGGCGTCACCCTGGCCGCCTACGACATGGCCCTGGAACTGGTGGGTCACGGCCTGGCCGGTCCTGCCGCGAAAAATCCGTTCTTGAATACCGTGTGGCGCGAACTGGCGCCGCTGTTTGCGCCGCTGCTGGCGACGGCGCCCGTGGATGTATTGGGCATGCTCAGCAACGCCGCCATCCACATCGCCTCCGTGGCGGGCGCGCGGCCCGCGCAGTGGCAAGCCGGGATGGCTGCCGTGGCGCCGCAAGTGGGCAGCGTCGCGCAGCTGCGCGCCGTGGGCCAGGTGCTGGCCTGGCGCGCCGGCGTCGCGCATTTCCGCCAGGGCGCGCTGGCTGCCGCCGACACCTTGCCACCGGCGCTGGCGCTGGCCGCGTTTGACGAGCCGGGTGCGCAATGGCCGCAGGTGCATGCACAGCTGCTGGACTATCCGTGGCGCGGCAATGCCGAGGGCAGGGAGTTCGGCAGCTTCAGCGGCCTCGGTGGCGATTTCGGCACGCCGCCGCAAGTGCGCGCAACAAACGACGGTTTTATCGTGCGCAGCGCCGAGCGCCATTACCTGCTGGTGGCCGACGCCTATGGCGCCGTGCTGCACAGCGCCACGGCGCAGGAGTATGAGCAGGCCACTACCGGCATGCCATCGTCCGTGCGCCTCGACGGGGCCACCGTGCACGTCGGCGCGCGCAGCATCGCGCTCGACCTGCCGGCCGGCGACATCGCCATCGCCGCGAATGCGCATACCTTGGCCATTACGTCGCCGTGGACGCACGCGATCCGCCTGCTGCCGCTCGCATGAAGACGACCGCCGACACCGCGCTGATCGACGCCTGGCGCGCCGCCTGGCCCGAAGCCCTGGCCGTGTGGAGCAAATTCACGCGCTTGCGCGATCCGAGCCTGTGCGCCAGTCGCGTCGAGGCCAGCAAGCAAGGCTTGTCCGGCAGTTTCGCCATGATACGGCTGCTGGACCAGAGCGTCGTGGTGGACTTGCCGCTGGTGACGGAGCTGGGCCTGGACGACTATGCGCTGGAAGTGCTCGCCCATGAAATCGGCCACCACATCCTCGCGCCGGGCAGCGCCAGTGACCAGTTCCGCCTGCTGGCGCGCATGCGCCGCGCCTTGCCGACCCTGGAACAGCACGCGCCCATGGTGGCCAATCTGTACACGGACCTGTTCATCAACGACCGCCTGCAGCGCCAGGCGAACCTGCGCATGGCCGATATCTACCGCAAGCTGGAGCAGGGACGCTCTGTGGAAGCCAAGGCCAACGGCGGCGTATGGACCCTGTACATGCGCATCTATGAAAACCTGTGGCAGCTGGAAAAGGGAGAGCTCGGTGGCGGCCACGCTGACGAGCGGCTGGACACGGACGCCTGGCTCGGCGCGCGCCTGATACGCGTCTACGCGAACGACTGGATGCTGGCGGCGGGCCGCTTCGCCACCTTGCTGCTGCCTTACCTGGTGGAAGACACGGACGCTCTGAGCCCCAGCCGCTATCTGCTCGATACGCGCGACGCGGCGCGCGGCTGCCAGACGTATGGCGCGCAGCAGATCGAGGATGACGAGGAGGACGGCGCCATCCATCCCGTGCACGACAAACGCATCTCGGGCCTCGACGGGGACGAAGCGCCTGCAGAGCCGGCGGCCAGGCAGGGCGGCGGCCAGCTGCGCGAACCGTTCGAACTGGGCGACATTCTAAAGGCGTCGGGCGTGGACCTGAGCGACCATGAAATCGCCATCCGCTATTACCGCGAACGGGCCTTGCCGCACCTGGTGGCCTTCCCCAGCCGCCCCGCGCCCGAGTCGCAGGAGCCGCAGATGGAAGGGCTGGAACCGTGGGAAATCGGCGACCCGCTGGAAGACATCGACTGGCTGCAATCGGTGATGCAGTCGCCGCGCCCCGTGCCGGGCGTGACCACCGTGCGCCGCGTGTATGGCCGCGAACCGGCGCGCGCCATCGATGCCGTGCCCGTCGACCTCGACATGTACGTGGACAGTTCCGGCTCCATGCCGAACCCGCAGGCGCACACCTCGTTTTTGACCCTGGCTGGCGCCGTCATCGCGCTATCGGCCTTGCGCGCCGGCGCGAAAGTACAGGTGACCCTGTGGAGCGGCAAGAACGAAGTGATGCAAACGCCGGGTTTCGTGCGCGATGAAGACATGATCCTGGGCGTGCTGACGGAATTTTTCGGCGGCGGCACCTGCTTCCCCATCCACCGCCTGCGCCAGACCTATGCGGCAAAGCGCGAGCGGCCCGCGCACATTTTGATGATTTCCGACGACGGCATCACTACCATGTTCGACAAGGATGAGCTGGGCAACAGCGGCTGGGATATCTCGGCGAAAGCGCTGGCCCAGGGCGGCGCGGGCGGCACCATGGCCCTGAACCTGGAGCGCGACTGGGAGGGCGCGGCCAGCCACAAATGGCTGCAGAAAACCTATGACGACTTGAAGCGCGCGCGCCGCGAGCAGGGCTGGGACATCCACGCCGTCGAGCGCTACGAGGACTTGCTGGACTTTGCGCGGGCGTTCAGCCGCAGGCATTATGTTTAAATTACCCCAAAGTCTAAACCTGGGGTCGGACCCTCAGGGTCCGACCCCGGCACTTGTATTTTGGGGTTGGAATTTCAAAGTAAAACGATGAATACTCCTGGCCCACTGCTCGAAATCCTGACCCACCGCCTGGCCGACACGCCCGTCGAATTCCTCGCCGAGCCCCGCATCGCCGGGGTCGCCAATGCGCAGGCCGTGGCCGTGGCCGCGCTGGTCAACGACATTTTGCTGCTGCATGGCGCGCGCGCGCCGGCCGCGTCGCTGCAGGGTTTTGTCGGCGCGCAGGTGAAGGCGGACCGCAACCGGCTGGCGCTGGCCATGATCGTGTGCTGGCTGCTTGCCGACGACTGGTTCACCGCGCAGCAGTTGCCGCAGCCAGCCTTGCTGCAGGTGCTGGGCGAGGCGGCGCGCGAACTGGCCGCTGCCACGCCGGCCCACCAGTTTACGCAAGACCCCGAGCGGCGCGAGGAACTGGCGCGCATCGTGCTGGCGCGCCTCGGCTTTCGACCGCGTGACGAAAGCGTGGCGCAGGCCACGGACCGATTGTCCGCCATCAGCGGCACGGAGCGCCGCCGCCTGCTCGACGCGAGCCGGCTGGCCGAGCAGCGCGCGCGCGAAATCCGCGAAGCGCTGGCGAAAAAGGCGGCCGAGGAATCGGCCGACAAGTGGTCGCGCGAATGACGCTCGCTGGCAAACCTGACGTCAACCTGCCTGGCGGCGCCTGGGCATCGGATCGCGACTACTGTCCCACCCTGACGCCGGCGGGCGCGCGCATGCTGGCGCACTTGCGCAGCCATCCTTGCGCCCCCGTCTACCGCAACCGCAGCGGCAACAAGCTGCTGGCCGGGGAAGTGGAAGCGTTGCGCGCCTACGAGCAGGAAGTCATGGACGCGGTAGCCGCTTGGAATGCCGATGCGCCGCCGTCCTGGCTGGCGGATTTTCTCAAGACGGCCTACGCCACGGTGCCGCATTACCGCGCCTGCGGCTCGCCGCCCGCGCGCCTTGCGGACGTGGCACCCGTCAGCCGCGCCGAGCTGGCCCACGACATCGCCGCCTTCGTGCCCGACGATGCGGACCTGGCGCGCATGATCAATTTCCAGACGACAGGCACCACGGGCCACCCGCTGCTGATCGCTTCGCACCCGCTGGTGGCGGGGCGCTACCTGGCTTTCCACAAGCGCGCGCTGCGCCGCTTCGGCGTGACCCTGCGCCATGGCGCGGGACAGGTGGGCGTGATGCTGCTGGGGCACCAGCGCCGCTGCTTCACCTATGTTTCCGTCACGCCCACGATGAACGAATCGGGCCTGGCGAAGATCAACCTGCACGTGGACGACTGGCGCGACCCGGAAGACCGCGCGCGCTACCTCGATGCCATGGCGCCCGAGCTGATCGCGGGCGACCCCATTTCGTTTGCCGAGTTGCTGACCTTGCCCATGACGCACAAGCCGGCCGCATTGATGTCCGTGTCGATGATGCTCTTGCCCGGCATGCGCGCGCGCCTGGAACAGCGTTTCGGCTGCCCCGTGCTCGATATCTATTCGCTCAATGAAGTGGGACCCGTCGCCGTCTACGATGAACAGGCGGGCGGCCACGTGCTGCTGCAGCACCGGCTGTACGTGGAAATCCTCGATGCTGCGGGCCAGCCCGTGCCCGAGGGCGCGCGCGGCGAAATCACGGTGACGGGCGGCTTCAATTTCTGCCTGCCGCTCGTGCGTTACCGCACCGGCGATTACGCTTCGCTGGCGCATGGCCCGCACGGTCCCGTGCTGGTGGGGCTGGCGGGACGCAGCCCTTTGCGCTATCGCACGGTCAACGGCGAATGGATCAACAATATCGACATCACGCACGCCTTGAAACCGCTGGCCATCGCCCTGTTCGGCGTGCACCAGCACGGCGACGGCGCCATCGCGCTGCGCCTGGCGCCGGGCGCCATGCCGCAGGCTGACCGGGCGCGCGCCTTGCTCGCGCCATTTTTCGGCGACATCGCGGTCGAGACTTTGCTGGCGGAAGACAAGATCATTCAATACACCTCGGATTTGCAGGAAGCGGCAGCATGAACCTTTACAAGCGCGGCCTCGTGGTCGGCAAATTCTGCCCGCTGCACCAGGGCCATGAACTGTTGATTGAGCGTGCAGGTGTCGCCAGCGAAGAACTGCTGGTGGTCAGCTACACCAAGCCCGAATTTCCCGGCTGCGCGCCGGCGCGCAGGGACGGTTGGCTGCGCGCGCAGTTCCCGCAAGCGCGCATCGTCGTGCTGGACGATGCGCGCCTGGCCGCCCTCTGTGCGGCGCGCGGCGTGCCTGCGCGGACCTTGCCGCACAACGACGACGATGGCGACGCGCATCGCCACTTCATGGGCTGGCTGTGCTGGACGGTGCTGGAACTGCCCGTCGATGCCGTGTTTACCAGCGAAGACTATGGCCCCGGTTTTGCACAGGTACTGGAACGGCATTATGCCAGCGGGCCGGTGGCCCACGTGAGCGTGGATCAGGCGAGAGCGGCGGTGCCCGTGTCGGGCACGCGGGTAAGGCAAGATCCGCATGCGCACAGCGCCTTCTTGTCACCTGTCGTTTACGCCAGCTTTGTCACGCGCGTGTGCGTGCTCGGCGGCGAATCGAGCGGCAAGACGACCTTGACGGCCGCGCTGGCGGCGCATTTCGAGACGGCCTGGGTGGCCGAGTATGGCCGCGAATTGTGGGAACGCCAGGATGGCGTGTTGGCGTATGATGATTTGCTCAAGATCGGCCGCGAGCAGCTGCGCCGCGAAGCGCATGCGCTGTTGGCCGCGCGGCGCTGGCTGTTTTGCGACACCTCGCCCATGACCACGTATTTCTACTGCGTCGAGATGTTCGGCAAGGCCGAGCAGGAACTGGCTCAGCTGGCCGAACACCGCTACGACCTGGTGCTGCTGTGCGCCCCCGACTTCCCGTTCATCCAGGACGGCACGCGCCGCGACGAGGATTTCCGCGCGCGCCAGCATGCGTGGTACCAGGCCGAACTGGCGCGGCGCGGCATTGCCTATGTCAATGTAGCAGGCACGGTCGCAGACAGGGTCGCGCAAGTCGCCCAGTTGCTCGCGCGTAGGTCGGATTAGCGCGCGAGCGCGTAATCCGACATGGCACGCCAACAATGATGTCGGATTACGCTTCGCTAATCCGACCTACGCGGTAAAAGCCGTGTTCACGGCTTTCAGAATCTCGTCCGAAAACGCGTCATCGTCGATGGCGCGCGCCAGCGCCACGGCGCCCACCATGGCCGACAGCATGACGATGGCGTCCTGGCGCGCGTTGCTCTTTTTCTGCCACGGGAAATGCGTGGCCAGCTTGCCGATGATGGCTTTCAGGTGAAAAGTAAACGCTGGGCGCACGGCCGGCTGCTTGCGCGCGTCGCCCGCCAGGGCGGCCAGCAGACAGCCATCGCCCGGCGCATCGCGGTGGGCCGCGCTCACGTAATCGCGCACGTACTGGCGCATCGTTTCCGGGCTGATGGTCGCCGCATCGAGCGCCACGCGCGAGTGTTCCGAGCCGTGCAGGGTGCTTTCGGCCATCAGCGCTTCCTTCGAGGCGAAGTGGTTGTAGAAGGGGCCGTGCGTGAGTCCCGTCGCCTGCATGATCTGTCCCACGCTGACGCCGTCGTAGCCTTTTTCACGGAACAGCCGCGCCGCCTGCGTCAGGATGCGCTGGTGCTTTTCGGCGGTTTCTTCGGCGGGATAACGCATGGCAGGCTCCTGGTCGCGATGTAAAAATAATAGTTGACATCATACATGATGTTCGTCATGCTTCAACGCATTAAACATGATGATCGTCATATTTAATGCGTTAAAGCATGATGGCTATCATGTTTGATGGCCTCAACCCACCCCATACTGAAGAAGGAATGACCATGAATGCAGTCACTACCCAGGGCACGGCCCTCATCACCGGCGCCTCGTCCGGCCTGGGCGCCGTGTACGCCGACCGCCTGGCCGCGCGCGGCTTCGATTTGATCCTCGTGGCGCGCCGGGTCGAGCGCCTGGGCACCCTGGCCGCCGCGCTGGCGGCAAAATATGGCGTGGCCGTGCGCGCCATGGCCGCCGATCTGGCCGCACCGGCCGACCTGCGGCGCGTAGCCGAAGAACTGGCCGGCAACCCGGCCATCACCATGCTGGTCAATAACGCGGGTGTCTCGACCCTGGGCGCCGTGGTGGACGCGCCGCGCGAGGGCATCGCCGCGATGGACCAGGTCAACGTGGCGGCGCTGGCGCAACTGACGTACGCCGTGCTGCCGCAGTTCAAGCAGCGCAACAGCGGCACCATCATCAACATCGGCTCCGTGCTGTCCTTCCACATCCTGCCCGTCAGCACGATCTACAGCGCCACCAAGGGCTATGTGATGAATTTCACGCGGGGCTTGCAGCAGGAACTGGCCGGCACGGGCATCACGGTGCAGCTGGTGCTGCCCGCGTCGACGGCGACGGAAATCTGGGAATTGAGCGGCGTGCCGCTGGCGCAGCTGGACCAGGCCACCATCATGCGCGCGGAAGACTGCGTCGATGCGGCGCTGGCGGGCCTGGACCAGGGCGAGCTGGTAACCCTGCCTTCGGTGGAAGACCAGGAGCTGTGGGAGCGTTTTGACGCGGCCCGCCTGGCCCTGTTCGCGGGCGCGATGCGCGGCACGCCGGCATCGCGCTATGGCGTCAAAGGCTGACAGGAGGGCGGCCAGCGCCGCGCGCCGAAGTTACAGCGGTCGCACGGGGATGCAGATATCGCAAGAGAATTCTCCGGTGGCCGGGTCTATCGCTGTGGCGGCGGAAAAGCGTTCGAAGCAAGGGCGCTCATCCCACTGCAGGCCGCTGGCCGGCAGCCATTCACGCGTCATGCGCGTCCACGTCTCGGCGATGGCGCTGGACGGCCCCTTGAACTGCGCCACGGCATAGCGCCCGCCGGGCAGGGTGGTGATGCTGGCCCGGCCGCCTGACTGGAAGCCATCTGGCACCGCGACGCAGGCATCGTAGCGGCATTTGTCCGGCGGCGTGATGCCGGGATCATCATGGCCGATACCGTAGCAGATCGCGTCGTCCAGGCCGTGCGACTGCATCCATGGTGCGACGGTGTCGCGCCAGAAGGTGCTGATTGCGGGGCCGTAGGGGCCGATATGGCGCTGGCATGCCACGGTGGCAGGCGGCAGGTCGAGGATGGTAACTTTCATAAGACTCTCTCTATGATGTGAATGGGAGTCGTCATGGTGCTGGAAGTTCAGCAGGCTTTCCTGATCGGTATTGCGCATGGCCTGATCCGGATTGCTATCTTGCCGGCGCAGGCGCATGGCCGCAAGCATGGCAGCGTTTTTTGCGGCAACGTCGGCACGCCAGGCCGTTGGCGTGCAGCCGAATTTCAACTTGAAGGCGCGCGCAAACGCTTCGCCTGACCCGAAGCCCGTTGCCAGCGCGACGTCGAGTATCGTTTTGCCGGGGCGGCAGGCCAGGCGCAAGGCGGCCGTTTCCAGCCGCCGGCGGCGCGCATAGTCGCCCAGCGTTTCACCCATCCAGGCGGCGAACACGCGGTGAAAGTGGAAACGGGAAAAATGCGCGACGTCGGCCAGCTGCGCCAGGTCCAGCGGAGTGTCGAGGTGGCGGTCGATATGATCGAGCACGGCATTCATACGCCGTGCATATTCGGCGCGAAACAGGCCGGACGCCGGCTCTTCAGGGAGAGTGGGAGGGGAAGACATGCCGCCAATTATGGCATGAAGACCCCTGTGGACGGTTTGAAATAGGGCCTCAGGCCGCGTTCAACGCCTGTTCCAGGTCTTCGCGCAAGTCGTCGATATGCTCGATGCCGACGGACAGGCGCAGCATGTCTTCGGACACGCCCGCCTTGGCCAGTTCCTCGGGATTGAGCTGGCGGTGCGTGGTGGAAGCGGGGTGGGTGGCCAGCGACTTGGCGTCGCCGATATTGACCAGGCGCGTGAACAGCTGCAGGGCGTCGAGCACGCGGGCGCCTGCCGCGCGCGGATCCTCGCCATCCGCCAGTTTCAGGCCGAAGGACAGGATGCCCGAGGCGCGGCCGTCCATGTATTTTTTCACCAGCGCGTGGTCCGGGTGGTCTTCCAGGCCCGCGTAATTGACCCACGCGACTTTCGGATGCTGCTTCAGGTGCTTGGCCAGGGCCAGCGTGTTGTCGCAGATGCGGTCCATGCGCAGGGCCAGGGTCTCGATGCCCTGGATCAGCTGGAAGGCGGAGAGGGGCGAAATGGCCGCACCCATGTTGCGTAGCGGGACGACGCGCGCGCGGCCGATGAAGGCGGCGGGGCCGAACGCGTCCGTGTAGACGACGCCGTGATACGACACGTCCGGTTCGTTCAGGCGCTTGAAGCGCTCCTTGTGCTCGGCCCACGGGAACTTGCCGCTGTCGACGATGGCGCCGCCCACGGTGGTGCCGTGGCCGCCCAGGTATTTGGTCAGCGAGTGGACGACGATGTCGGCGCCATGCTCGATGGGACGGAACAGATAGGGACTCGGCACCGTGTTATCGACGATCAGCGGGATGCCGTGCGCGTGCGCGATCTCGGCCAGTTTTGCCACATCGGTGACATTGCCCAGCGGGTTGCCGATCGATTCGCAGAAGATGGCCTTGGTGCGCGCATCGATCAGTGCGGCGAAGGTCTCGGGCTGGCGCGCGTCGGCGAAGCGCACTTCGATGCCGATCTGCGGCAGGGTGTGGGCAAACAGGTTGTAGGTGCCGCCATACAGCTGGCTGGCGGAGATGAAATTGTCGCCCGCTTCGGCAATCGTCTGGATCGCATAGGTAATCGCCGCCATGCCCGACGCCACGGCCAGCGCGGCCACGCCGCCTTCCAGCGCGGCGACCCGCTTTTCCAGCACGTCCTGCGTGGGGTTCATGATGCGCGTGTAGATATTGCCTGCCACCTTGAGGTCAAACAGGTCGGCGCCATGCTGGGCATTGTCGAAGGCGTAGGCCACCGTCTGGTAGATGGGGACGGCGGCCGCCTTGGTGGTCGGGTCAGGGGTGTAGCCGGCGTGCACGGCCAGGGTTTCGATTCTCATGTGGTCTCCGGTTCGAATGGTCTGCGATGGTCAAATCCGCAGCCATTGTGCCATGCGTACCTTAGCTCGTTGCTACGCTTGATAGAATATTAAGTCATAAGCTAGTGCGGTCTTGATATAAGTCATGCAGCTCCGCCGGTCCGATGAAGCGTTCATGCGTGCCATGCTGCGCGCAGGCAAACGCGCCGCCGATGGCGCCGCGGCGCATGGCGGTGTCCAGGCCTGCATCGCCAAGCCAGGCGTGCAAAAAGGCGGCCACGAACGAATCGCCCGCGCCATTCGTGTCCACCACGGGCAGCGTCAAGCCTGCCGTCGGATAGTGGCGCACGGATGCGCCGTCCCGTTCCAGCAGGTAGGCGCCGTGCGCGCCTGCCATGGCGATCACGGCTTGCGCGCGGCCTTGCGAAATAATCGCGCGCATGACGTCGTCCCGGCGCTCGCCCAGCGCTGCCGTACTGAGGAAGACCAGGTCGGCGCGCAGTGCGAATTTCCTGTGGTGCGGGTTGACGCCATCCCAGTCGTGCAAGTCGGTCGACACCGTCGTGCCGCATACCTGCGCATCGTCAAACAGTTCGGCCACCCAGCCCATGATGGAAAAATGCGCGTGGCGCGCCGGTCCCAGGTAGGGCAGATAGAAGGCGGCCGGCATGCGCACGTCTTCCGGATGGCGGCCATCGTACAGCGACAGCCGGCGTCCTTGCGGGTCGACCAGGTTGACGCTGCGCCGTGTTCCCGAAGGTTCGACGATGTGCGAGAAATCGAGCTTGGCGTCTTTATAGCGCTGCAGGATGGCCGCGCCTTGCGCATCGTCGCCGATGAAGTCGATGAACTTGCAGCGCAAGCCCAGCGCGTGGCAACCGAGCGCCACGCCATTGCCCGTGTGCGCCACGTAGTCGCGGATGGGCGGCACGTGTAGCGAATCGGCGACGGGCAGTTGCAGGTCGGGGACGCGCACGATGGTGTCGATGCCGGCGCCGCCGACCACTAGGATGTCATAGCTGCTCATGGTGCTGCCTTTTCTAACAGGACGGTGCCGGCCGCGTTCACGGCGACGGCGTCATCTTTGACGATATAGGTTTGGTTCGTGTAGGCGTCGCGCAGTTGTGTGCCATCGGCGAACACGCCATGTACTTTGAGTGCGAGCGCGCCTTGCGCTTCGGGCACGGCGATGATGGCGTCGCCATCCATCACGCGGGCGAACGCATACGGCTTTTCATCGATCAAACGATGCTCGCCGCGCGCCAGGGCAGGGTGGCGCAGCCGGAACTGGCCCAGCTTGCGCGCATGGGCCAGGGTGGCCGCATCGAGCGTAGCCCAGTTCATGCTTGACCGGGTCGCCTGCTGTTCGTCGCCGATGGGCGCCGCGCCGGGCTGGCGCGCGCTTTCATCGCCGTAGAACAGCTGCACGCCGCCCGGCGCCAGCAGCAGGGCGGACAAGCCATGTTTCAGCCGGTCGCGCGGGAACAAACTGGTGTCGTGCGAGGAGATATACGACAGGATGTCGTAGCGGGGGGCCGAGCCCTTGTTCAGCAAGCCCGCGTACTGGCGGTACACGCCGTCGATGCTTTTCCAGTCGCCGCCCGCGCGATGCTGGAAATCGAAATTGATCATCGAGTCGAAGCCCGCGTCATGCCAGCTGCTGCGCTCGGGGCCATGGCCCCACGCTTCGCCCGTCATCCAGAATGGCGCGTCGTCGATTTTCTGCTGCGGGTGGCGCGTCTTCCAGTCTTGCAGTGCATCGGTGGCCGCCGCGCGCAGGGCCAGCCAGCTGGCCGGCTCCACGTGCTTGACGGTGTCGGCCCTGAAACCGTCGACGCCGAATTCGCGCACCCAGTCGGCCAGCCAGCTGACAAGGTAAGTGCGGACAGTCGCATCGGGCAGTGCCACGGCGCGCGTGTCGCTTTTACGTTGCAGGATGGGCGGCAAGCCCACGGCCTTGCCGCTCTCCGTGCGGAAGTCGGGCAGGTAGGCCAGCTGCATCGTGAAATCGTCCTTGCCGCCGTCTGAATAGCCGGGCAAGCCCGCGCGCACCCAGTCCGGGCCCCACCATTGCGCGAATGCGAAGTTGTTGTAGTCGATGAAGCTGTGATAGTCGCGCAGCACGGCCTTTTCATGTCCCGGCCACAGCACGGGCACCTTGAATTCGGACAGGGTGCGCAGGTCCGCGTAGCCGGGGTGGTTCAGCACCACGTCGAACAGCACGCGGATGCCTTGCGCGTGGGCCGTATTGATCATTTCGCGCAATTCCTCGCGCGTGCCCATGTTGGCGTCCATGGTGGTGTAGTCGAGCGCCCAGTAGCCGTGGTAGGCGTAGTGCTGGAATTGCTGCTTGCCGCCCACCACCCAGCCGTGTATCTGCTCATACGGCGCCGTGATCCACAGGGCGTTGACGCCCAGTTCCCTGAAATAGCCGGCTTTGAGCTGCTGCGTGATGCCGGCGATGTCGCCGCCGTGGAAGCTGCCGACGTCGCCGCCTTGCGGATCGGCGGCGCGGCCATAACTGTGGTCGTTGCCGGGGTTGCCGTTGGCGAAGCGGTCCGTCACGGCGAAGTAGACAACCGGATTCTCGGCAAAACTCCCTGCCTGCGCCGAAGCGCACAACAGCAGGGCGGCCAGCGTAGTCAGGGAGCGCCGCATGGTCAGCCCTTCACGCCGCCAGCCGTCAGGCCGGAGATCATCCATTTTTGCGCCAGCAGGAACACGGCCGTGATGGGCAGGCCGGACAGGATGGCCGCCGCGGCGAAGTCGCCCCACAGGTATTTTTGCTCGTACAGGAACAGCTTGGAGCCGACGGCCAGGGTCAGGTTGTTCTGTTCATGCAGCAGCACGGACGCGATCGGGTATTCGATGATGGCGCCGATGAACGACAACAAAAACACCACCATCAGGATGGGCACCGTCATCGGCAGCAGCACGTAGACGAAGGCCTGCCACTGCGTGGCGCCGTCGACCTTGGCCGCTTCCTCGATCTCGATGGGGATGGTTTGGTAGTAGCCCTTGATGGTCCAGATGTGCAGGGCGATGCCGCCCGTATAGGCCAGCACCAGGCTGCCGTGGTGGTCGATGCCCAGCCATGGCACGTAGCTGCCCAGCACGTCGAAGATGGCGTAGATGGCCACCAGGGCCAGCACG
Organism: Janthinobacterium sp. 67; assembly: GCF_002797895.1. Classification (NCBI taxonomy): domain Bacteria; kingdom Pseudomonadati; phylum Pseudomonadota; class Betaproteobacteria; order Burkholderiales; family Oxalobacteraceae; genus Janthinobacterium; species Janthinobacterium sp. 67. Next base: position 260,902 of record NZ_PGES01000001.1, read on the forward strand.
GCGGGGAACATTTGCAGCAGCATCAGCGCGGACAGCGTCTGCGACTTGAAGCGGAACTGCATGCGCGCGAACGCATACGCGCAGGTAGTCGACAGCAGCACGGTCACGGTGGCGCTCATGCTGGCCACCTTGATGGAATTCCACAGCCACAGCAGCACGGGGAAGTCCGGTTCGACGAGGGCGCCGTTGGGCGCCTGGTAAGACATGCCCAGCGCCAAGCGCCAGTGCTCGAAGCTGATCTCGGGCGGTATCAGGCTGCCCGAGGCGAAATTGCCGGGCCGCAGGGAGATCGACAAGATCATCAGGAAGGGAAACATCACCAGCGCGATCAGCGCGATCACGGCGACGTGGGCCGCCAGGATGCGCCAGCGGTTGGAACGGTCGACAACGATAGCCATGGCTGTCCTTTATGCTTTGTTCATGCGCGTCAGGCGCATGTTGACCAGCGAAATCGCGGCCACGAGGAAGAAGATCAGGGTCGAGATGGCGGCGGCCAGGCCAAAGTTCTGGCCGGAATCCTCGAACGCGATGCGGTAGGTGTAGGACACGAGCAAGTCCGTCGTGCCGGCCGGCAAGGTGGTGTCGAGGAAATCGGGACGCCCGCCCGTCAGCAAACTGATCAGCACAAAATTGTTGAAGTTGAAGCCGAGGCTGGCCACCATCAGCGGCGTGAGCGGCTTGATGATCAGGGGCAGGGTGATCTTGAAGAAATTCGTCAGCGGTCCCGCGCCGGCCAGGGCCGAGGCTTCGTACAGGTCCGACGGGATCGCCTTGATCAGGCCCATGCACACGACCATCATGTAGGGGTAGCCGAGCCAGGTGTTGACGATCAAGATCATGGCCTTGGCCAAGGTGGTGTCCGAGAACCAGGCGGGCTTGATGCCGAACAGGGCGTCGAGCACGAGGTTGATTTCGCCAAAGTTATTGTTGAACAAGCCCTTGAAGACGAGGATGGAAATGAAACCGGGCACGGCGTACGGCAGGAACAGCAGGGTGCGGTACAGGCCGCGGAAGCGCAGCGCATCCCAGTTCAGGAGCACGGCCAGCACCATGCCCAGGCCCGTCGTGGTGGCCACGCTGATCAGCGCGAAAACGATGGTCCACACGAAAATGCGCAGGAAGGGGCCGCGGAACGCTTCGTCCGAGAAGATCTTGACGAAGTTGGCGAAGCCCACGTTGACCTTGAAGCCCGGTTCCAGTTTCGTGCCGTCCGGCATTTCATAAAAGCCCGTCTTGAAGTTCGGTTTCACGAGTTCGCCCGTGGCGACTTTCTTCAAGGTCTTGTCGGGCAGTTGCTTGTAGACGTGCGCGACGGGGCCGAATTCGCGCAAGCCCACCATGCGCAGCTCGATCTTGTTCGGCAGCACGAGGGTGAGCAGTTTCAAGTCTTTTTGCAGGGCGATGATGTCCTTGATGGGCAGCGGCGCGGCCAGCACGGGCGCCTGCACGGGATCGAGCGGCGCCACTTCCACGTTCAGGGGCACGGCGCGCTTGAGGGCCAGCGGCTGCGTCAAGAGCACTTCGCCCGTGTCCGGGCTTTCCAGGCGCAAGCGGTATTCTTTATTATCGGCATGCACGGTCATGGCATAGCCGGCGCTTTCCACGCGCTGCGTTTCATCCAGCAAATATTGCGTGGCCCGTTCATAGGTGAGCAGGTTGCGCGAACTGAAATTGGTAAAGCCGATCGACACCGTGTACACCATCGGCAGCAGCACGAAGACGATGACCGCCGTGATGCCGGGAAACAGATAGCGGTAAGCATAGGCGCGCGGCGACGTGAAGACAAACGTCGTCAAGGTCAGCAAGCCGAGGAAAACGGCGGCCAGCATGGTCTGGCCGGAAATGTACAACATGAAGAGCAGATACAGACCCAGCGCCATGCTGATGGTCAATACCGTAGGGCCGATAAACTTGCGCACGATGGATACCTGTGAAGATGGATACTGGATGAAGGCGTTGTGGTGTAGGTCGGATTAGGCCCGAAGGGCCGTAATCCGACAACATTGTTGGCTGCACATGGCGGATTACGCGCAAGCGCTAAGCCGACCTACGCGAAGTCACGTGATGCAGCGCGATACCGATTAATTCGCCGTCGTAATCCGCTTCGCCGCCGCATCGAGGCCATCCTTGGTCGTCTGGCGGCCTTGCGTGATGTTTTCCAGCGCCGATTGCATCGACGACCAGAAGCGGCCCATTTCCGGGTTGTTCGGCATTGGGCGGCCCGCTTGCGCGCTTTCCATCGTCGCCTGGATGTTCGGATTGGCTTTCAGTTCCGCAAACAGCACTTTATTGGCTGGCGTACCCAGCGGGACGTCGGCGTTGATGGTTTTCAGGCCATTGATCTGCAGCATCTGGTTTTCCAGGAATTCCGTCGCCAGGTCCTTGTTCGGGCTGGCCTTGGAAATCATCGCGCCCAGCACGCCCACGAATGGGGTGGCCGTCTTGCCCGCCACGGTAGGGATCGTTGCCACGCCGAAGTTGATCTTCGACTTGCGCGCATTGTCCCATGACCATGGGCCGTTGATCATCATGGCGATCTTGCCCTGGTTGAAGCCCGCTTCCATCTCGGCGTAGCCGGCGCCCTTCGGCATGGCGCCGCTGTTGATCAGGGTCATCAGCGCATTCACGCCCGCTTGCGAGCCGGCATTGTTCACGCCCGTCTTGGCTGCATCGTAGCGGCCGTCGGACTTGACTTCAAACGGGAAGCCGCCGCCCGCACCCAGCAATGGCCACGTGAAATAGGTGTTCGTGTAATCCCACAGGATGGCTTTCTTGCCTTGGGCGGACAATTTCTTGTCCAGCGCGGCGATTTCCTCGAAGGTTTTTGGCGGCGTCGGCACCAGGTCCTTGTTGTAGACGAGGGCGACGGCTTCGATGGAGATCGGGTAGCCCCAGGTCTTGCCGCTCACCGTGAAGGCGTTCCAGGCCAGCGGCAGGATGGCGGCGCGCGCTTCCTTGCTTGGCGTCAATGGTTGCAGCAAGCCGGCGTCGATCCAGGTGCCGATGCGGTCATGCGGCCAGATCCAGATGTCCGGGCCCTTGCCGGCGGCGGCCGCTTGCTGGAATTTGTTCGGCGCATCTTCCGGATGCTCGACGACGACCTTGATGCCCGTCTTCTTGGTGAATTCTTCGCCGACCTTGGCCAGGCCCTTGTAGCCTTTGTCGCCATTGATCCAGATCAGCAGGGTGCCTGCTTCGGCCGCGTTCCCCATGCTGACGGCGGCCAGGTTGCCGATGCCGGCCAGGGCGGCGGCGATCAGGGTGGTTTTGATGAAGCTGCGTTTCGGGTGCGTGAAGGACATGTCAATCTCCAGTATCTTTTTTTATGCTAAGTTTATGTTGAGTATCAAGGCTGAAACGATACAACCAGGCCAGGCGGCGCCTGTAGCGCCTGGCCCCTTAAAGCCGGGTGTCAGGTACGGGTCTGGCCGTGCTCGTCGAACACGTGGACGCGGGCCGGCGCCACCTGCAGCGCCACGGATTGGCCAATGGCCCAGTCCGTCTCCGCATCGGCGCGCACCACCAGCGGCTCGTCGCCGCCTGCTACGTACACGTACAGATAGCTGATGTCGCCCAGTTTTTCCACGGCCTGCACGGTGGCCGTGATGGCGGCAGTGGCGCCGGGCGCGCATGCCTGCACGTGCTCGGGACGCGCGCCGACGGTGACGGGGGTGCCGCTGGCCAATGGCTGCGTCAACACGGCCTGCAGCATGCCGCCCGCGTTGGTGGCGATAGTGGCCACGCCGTCGACGTAGCTGTGGATCTTGCCCTTGAGGAAATTCATGCGGGGCGAACCGAGGAAACCGGCCACGAACAGGTTGGCGGGGTGGTGGTACAGCTCGAGTGGCGCGCCCACCTGCTCGATGCGGCCCGCGTTGAGCACGACGATGCGGTCGGCCAGGGTCATCGCTTCGACCTGGTCATGCGTGACGTAAATCATGGTCGAGCGCAATTCGCGGTGCAAGTTCGCCAGTTCGATGCGCATCTGCACGCGCAGCGATGCGTCGAGGTTCGACAGCGGTTCGTCGAACAGGAAGACGTCGGGCTTGCGCACGATGGCGCGGCCGATGGCCACGCGCTGGCGCTGGCCGCCCGACAAGTCCTTCGGTTTGCGTTCCAGCAATGGTTCGATGCGCAGGATTTGCGCGGCGCGCTGCACGGCGTCGGCGATTTGCACCTTGCTCATGCCGGCCAGTTTCAGGCCGAAGGCCATGTTCTGCGCCACGCTCATGTGCGGGTACAGGGCGTAGCTCTGGAACACCATGGCGATGCCCCGTTTGGCGGGCGGCACGTCGTTCATGCGGGTCTTGCCGATGAACAAGTCGCCGCCGCTGATTTCTTCCAGGCCGCATATGCTGCGCAACAAGGTGGATTTGCCGCAACCCGACGGGCCCACGAAGACCATGAATTCGCCGTCCGCGATCTCCAGGTCGATGCCGTGCAGGGTTTGCACGTCGCCATATGCCTTCTTCAGCCCTGCTAATTTCAGTCCTGCCATGTCGTCCTCACTCTCACTGAATGTGCCTGGCCAAATCTGCTGCGCGTCGAGATTTGCGGCTGGCGATGCTCACTGTGCGTTCGCACAGCTGCGCTTCTCAGCCACAACTCTCATCCGCTCGCTACGATTTTGCCAAGCACCGATACTCTGTTGTTCGGCCCCGCTGATGCGCGGGGCTCGTTATTGTAATTGGCGGCATGGCCGCCAAAGCCTGCGATTTACGCCAGGGTGCCGAACCAGCCGCCATGCGGGGGCAGGATGATCTGCTGGCCATCTTTATTACCTGGCAAGCCGTGACCGGCCAGGTCGGCCGCCGGCGCCGCGTCTGGCCAGGAAAATGTGACGGCTTCCGTGCCCAGGTTGAAGGCGGCCAGGACCGACGGTTGGCCGGGCAAGTCGCGGCGCAGGGCCAGCACGGGTTCCGGCGCATCGAAGAAACTGATGTCGCCACGCAGCAATTGCGGCAGGGTGCGGCGCCAGGCGAGGATATTCTGCGCAAACTGCAGCGGCGAGCCGCTATCGCGCGCTTCGACGTCAGCGGCGCGCGCCAGGTGTTCGGGCGGCACGGGCAACCAGGGTTTTGCCGTGCTGAAGCCGCCGTGCGGCGCACCGGCCACCCATGGCATCGGCGTGCGGCAGCCGTCGCGGCCCTTGAACTGGGGCCAGAACGGAATGCCGTACGGGTCTTGCAGCGCTTCGAAAGGAATGTCCGCTTCCGTCAGGGCCAGCTCGTCGCCCTGGTACAGGCACGGCGTGCCTTTCAAGGCGGCCTGCACGGCCAGCACGACCTTGGCCAGCGACGGCGATGGATTCTCGCCGCCCCAGCGCGTCATGACGCGCACGCTGTCGTGGTTGCCCACGGACCAGGAAGCCCAGCCGTCGGCCACTTGCGCTTCGAACTCTTCCACCTGCTTGCGGATGTGGGCGGCCGAAAACTCCGCCGTCAGCAAGTTGAAGCTGTAGGCCATGTGCAGCTTGTCGGCGCCCGTGTAGGCCGCCATGGTGGCCAGCGCATTGTCGTCGCCCACTTCGCCGATGGAAACGGCCTGGTATTCGTCGAGCACGGCGCGCACGCGCTGCAGGTAGGCGATGTTTTCCGGCTGCGTCTTGTCGTACACGTGCGCCTGCATGCCGTAGGGATTGATGGCCGATACACTGCTCGCATCGCGCTGCGCGGCTGGCGGATTGTCGCGCAGCAACTGGTCGTGATACGGGAAGTTGCAGGAATCGAAGCGGAAGCCGTCGACGCCGCGCTCGAGCCAGAAACGCAGGTTGTCCAGCTGGGCCTGCTGCACGGCCGGATTGTGGAAATTCAGGTCGGGCTGGCTGACGAGGAAATCGTGCAGGTAATACTGGCCGCGGCGCGGCTCCCATTGCCAGGCCGAACCGCCGAACACGGACAGCCAGTTGTTCGGCGCCGTGCCGTCCGGCTTCTGGTCGGCCCACACATACCAGTCGGCCTTGGGATTGTCGCGGCTGGAGCGGCTTTCCACGAACCACGGATGGATGTCGGACGAGTGCGACAGCACCTGGTCGATCATCACTTTCAAGCCCAGTTCATGGGCGCGGGCCACGAGGCGGTCGAAATCGGCCAGGGTGCCAAACATCGGGTCGACGTCGCAGAAATCAGCCACGTCATAGCCGAAGTCCTTCATCGGCGACGTGAAGAAGGGCGAGATCCACACGATGTCGGCGCCCAGGGCGGCGATGTAATCGAGCTTGGAGGTAATGCCGGGCAAGTCGCCGATGCCGTCGCCATTGCTGTCGAGGAAGCTGCGTGGATACACCTGGTAGATGACGGCGCTGCGCCACCAGTCGGCGGGCAGATGGGCGAGATTGTTCTGGATGGTCGGCATGAATGATTTCTTAAAAGTTGCCTGTAGCGTTGGCTATCAGGGCGGCGCTGCTGGTTGGTAGGCGAACGTCTTATTTTAAAATTCAAAGCGCTTTGGGTATGAAATGAGTATAGTTCAAAGCGCTTTGAAAAGTAAAGCGATACACGCGCCAGACATACGATTTTTTTATGAGGGTGATTCAGGACAACGAGATGGCGCCGCTGGCCAGGCGGCCGGCGGCGCAGGGAGGCGGAAAACGCCTAGTTCGGCACGGCTCCCGCCGACTCGCCCGGCAACAGTTCGCATGGCCACAGTTCCTGCAAATCGGTGACGGGCGTGCCATCCATCTGCGCCAGCAGCATGTTGATCATTTTCGCGCCGGCGCCGCGCGGGTCGGGCTGGACGATGGTGGTGACGTTGTGGCCGGCCAGGGAATCTTCCATCACGCCCCAGACGATCAGCGACATCTCGCGGCCGATGCTGATGCCCGCGTCGAGCAGCGCGCGCACGGCGCCCACGCCCGACATGTGATTGTCGACGATGACGGCCGTGGGGCGGGGCGAGCGGGCCAGCAGGCGCTGCATGGCCTGGTAACCGGCGCGGCGGTCGTGCGCGTTGTCGACCAGATTGTCCGGATCGACGGCCAGGCCGCCCGCCTGCATGGCGTGCTGGAAACTCTCGACGCGCTGGCGCACGAAGTTCAGGTCAGGCGTGGCGCTGATCAGGCCGATGCGCTGGTGGCCCAGCTGCGCCAGGCGCTCGACGGCCAGGCGCATGCCCGCTTCGTTGTCGTAGTCGAACCACGCATGCGGCTGGTTCAGCTGCGTGCGGCCATGCGCGACGAAGGGCATGCCCTGCTGCGCCAGGTAGGCGATGCGCTCGTCGAACGGTTTCGTGCGCCCGACGATCAGCCCGTCGATGCGGCGGCCCTTGACCATGCGTTCATAGGTGTGGAACTCGTTGGTGGCCGAGGCGGGCGCGATCATCATGTCCATCTGCTGCGCTTCCAGCGCTTCCGACATGCCGCCCACGATGTCGATGAACATGGGGTCGGCCAGGTCGTTCGGCATCAGCGGGTAGATGATGCCGACGATATTCGTGCGCCCCACGGCCAGGCTGCGCGCCATGGGATTGGGGCGGTAGCCGGCCGCCTGCGCAGCGGCCAGCACCCGCTCGCGCGTGCGTTCGCTCACTTCCGGATAGCCATTCAAGGCGCGGCTGACGGTGGTTTCGGATATTCCTAGCGTTTTGGCGAGATTTTTGAGGTTCATGGATGCTGCAGTCGGGGTGGATCGGGAGCGGTGCCGTGCAATGCAGGGTAGTTTATCTGATAAATGCCGGAATGATCAGGGGTATGGCAAGCGGCGGCGGCGCCCAAAAAAATACGCGGGCAAACCCAGGGGCGCCCGCGCTAAAAGAGGATACTGCTGAATCACTACATTGAAGCTGCCGGCCATCGCGTGCAGCGGCGAAATGGTGGGTCCGGTTACTACCTGCCCCTGAATGAGCGGGCGGTGCTGCTGCCAGTGGCTGGCGCCTTGCGGCGTCAGCCAGTGTTGGATGCCTCTGATTAATAAAGAGCTCTTACCACCACGACTCGACCTGGAAGCCGATCGAGCTGCCATTGGTCTTGCCACCAAACACGCCCGTCGACGACAGCGCCGATTCCGCGGCGGCGGCCGACTGGGCTGCCTTGTTCCATTTGGCGTAGGTGTAGAAGGCGCGCAGCACGGGGCGCGACCAGAAGCTGTTGCCGGCCGACAGTTGCGGCGCGAAGGTCAGCTTGGTGAGATTGCGGCTCTCGCCGCCTTCCGGCTTGACGATGTCGTGGCCCAGTTCCACGGCCAGGCTGTAGTTGTCCGTGAAGTGGTAGACGGGACGCGCGCCGATCGACGTCCATTTGCTGCTCACGCCTGCCGTTTCCTTGTCTTCATAGACAAAGGTGCCCATGCCCGACCACGCGCCTTTGGGCTGGATCATGATCTGTTCCGTCAGGCGCACGACCTTGTCATCCTTGCCGGCGCCCAGGCTGAAGCCGCCCGTATTGGCGGCGCTGCCTTTGCCGTACTGCAATGCCACCTTGTTGAAGCCGCCCAGCAGATTGCCTTGCGTATGCATGACGGTCAGCAAGTGGCCGCTGGCGATGGGGGCGGCGCCCTGCGCATTGCGTTTCTGGTTGAATTGCAAGCCCAGCGTCAGTTCGCCATCGGGGTTGACCTTGATGCCGGAGAAGCGCAGGTCGTGGGACAGGCCCATGCGCTTGCTGTCGCCGTCATCGGCCGTGCGCACGATGGCGTAGGCCAGCTTGGCGGCGCCCAGGTCGATGTTTTCCAGGCCGGCGCCAGGGCCGCTGTTATTCCAGAAGTAGTAATCGGTGATGTGCACGTCCTGGCGGTCGTAGTAGCGCTTGCCGACCCAGGCGCGCGCTTCGGCGAAGGCGCCCGAACCGATCTTGTCGGCGACCACGTTCATTTCGCGCCACGACGGGTCCGATTGTTCCCAGTCCTGGTTCTGGTTGACGGAGAACGCCACCAGGGTGTTGATGCGGAAGGTGGTGCCATTGGCGGCTTTGAAGGCTTCGCCGCCGAATTTCAACTCGCCGTAGGTTTCGCACTCATTGCCCAGACGATACTTGGACGAGGCGCCGGCCAGGCCGAAACACGCTTCCTTGCCGCCTTCGCTGCTGGTGCCAAAGCCCGAGCGGATGTAGCCGCCGAAATCGATAGGCAGGGCGGCCTGGGCGGCCGAAGCGCTCAAGGCCAACGCCACGGCGGCAGGCAAAGTTTTCAAGAAATGTTTGTTCATTGCGTCTCCAGTGTTTTTATAGGTGTGGGATCGGTGCGCATAACTTCGCGCAACCAAAGCGCTTTAGTTATGTTTCAAAGCGCTTTGAGTATAGTTCAAAGCGCTTTGATAAGTAAACTCGTTTTGCTTCTGGAAATTTATGACATGTTGCGGAGAAACATCAGGGAGGGCGGCGGCGCGTGGGCGCCGCCGTGTACGGCAGGAGGAACGGCGATGGTCGTGACTTATTGCTGCGCCTTGCAGGCGGGCAGGGCGGCCGTGTCCGTTGCTGCACCAGCTGGATGACGCAAAAAGGCCAGGATCAGCAGGGCCGAAGCCGTCGTAATGCTGGCCAGCACATACAGCAAGTGGCGGAAGGCGGCGCCATACGCTTGCGCCAGTTCGGCGGCGCCGGCCTGCGGCAATAGTTCACCGGCATGGCGCAGCTCGCCCAGCGCCAGGAAGGGCGCGGCCAGCGCCGCCTGCTCCGGGGCGAGGCCGGATACTTTGCCCAGGGCCGCCATCGCCAGCGTGCCCAGCAGTGCGCTGACGATGGCCAGCGCCAGGCCTTCGCCCGCCACGCGCGTCGTATTGAAGATGCCGGCCGCCATGCCGGCCCGTTCGACGGGCACGACGCTGATGGCCAGACCATCCATCAAGCCCCACGGCAGGCTGATGCCGCAGCCGATCAGCAGCAGCGGCCCGATCAAGGTGGCGGGCGATTGTCCCGGCGCACAGGTGGATAGCCACAGCAGGCCGCCGGCCGCCAGCAGCAAGCCGCTGGCGCAAATGTGCGCGGCGGCAAGGCGCTGCGCCGCCATGCCGGCCAGGACCGGCAGCACCAGCATGGGCGCGGACAGGGCGATCATCATGCGTCCCGCCTCGAGTGCGCTGTAGCCTTCGATGCCGATGAAGCGGGCCGGCAGCAATACCAGCAGCACGACAAAGGAAAACGCGGGCGCGGCGGCCAGCAGTTGCACGCCGGCAAAGGCGGGCAGGCGGAACAGGGTCAAGTCCAGCATGGGCCGCGCGGCGCGGCGCTCCACGCGGATGAAAATGGCCAGCAGCAAGGCCGCGCCACCGAGCAGTCCCAGGCTGGCGGCGCTGCTCCAGCCACTGTCGGGTGCCTGTAGCAAGCCATAGGTAAACAAGGACAGGGCGCCGGTAAACGTCAGGGCGCCGGGCCAGTCGACGCCTTGCGCCTGCGGGTCGCGCGATTCGCGCATGGCGAGCGCGGCGGCCAGCAGGGCGGCCAGGCCGGCCACGGCCGTGCCGATAAAAATGGCGCGCCAGCCCGTGTGCGTGATCAGGGTGCCTGCCAGGAAGGGACCGAAGGCCAGGCCCGTGCCGAAGGCCGTGCCGATCAGGCTGAAGGCGCGCGCGCGGGCGGGCCCGTCGAATTCCTGCGCCAGGGCCGCCAGTCCGCTTGACAGGGCCATGGCGCAACCGAGGCCCTGGACGGCGCGCAGCACGTCGAGCCACACAATGCCGGGCGCGGCCGCCAGTGCCAGCGCGGCGGCGGAAAACACGCCCAAGCCCAGCAGGAAGACGCGCTTGCGGCCATAGCGGTCGGCCAGCGCGCCGGCCACCATCAGGCAGCCGCCAAAACTGAGCATGAAGGCGTTCGTGATCCACGCCAGCGCCAGCGGCGTGCCGTGCAAGTCGGCGGCGATGGCGGGAAGGGCGATGGCCGGCCCCGTAAAACTGAGCGGCATGCAGAGCGCGGCCAGGCAGACGGCGGCGAGCACGAAGGCGCGCCGGGCGGCAGCTGGTTCCGGGGCTTGCGCGGGGAGAGTGGTATCCATGGGAATGATTCCAGAAAGAGGGAATCCGATGATAATATGGACGCAATCAATGAAAAAGTGGCTGAAAATCCACTCATAACGGACAAATATTCCCCAATGGCTATGACATGGATAATCTGAACGGCATTGCCGCCTTCGTGCGCGCGGCGGAAACTTCCAGCTATGTGGCGGCCGGCCGGTTGCTCGGCGTGTCGGCCTCGGCCGTGGGCAAGAGCGTGGCGCGGCTGGAAGAAAAGCTGGGTGTGCGCCTGCTCAACCGCAGCACGCGGCGCATCAGCCTGAGCAACGAGGGTGCGCTGTTCTACGAACGCTGCCAGCGCATCCTGGCCGACCTGGGCGATGCCGAGGCGGAACTGTCGCACCTGGCCGAGGCGCCGCGCGGCAAGCTGCGCGTCAGCCTGCCCGTGATCGGCTACCGCATCATCCTGCCTTTGCTGGCCGAGTTTACGCGGCTGTATCCGGAGATCGAGCTCGACCTCGATTTCAACGACCGCCTCGTCGACGTGGTGGCCGAAGGCGTCGACGTGGCCGTGCGCAGCGGTACCTTGACGGATTCGCGGCTGATGGCGCGCGAACTGGGGCCGTTTGCCTTTGCCATCGTCGGCTCGCCCGCGTATTTCGCCCGCCACGGCGTGCCGGCCACGCCGCGCGCGCTGGAAGGGCATGCCTGCGTGCGCTATAAATTCCCCACCACGGGCAAGTTGCAGGAATGGGAGTTGCAGCGCGCCGAGGGCGACAGCGGCGGCGAGTTGCGCTTGCCGACCGCCTTGACCTGCAACAATATCGAAGCCTTGATCGGCGCCGCCACGCAAGGCGTGGGTCTCGCTTATTTACCTGACTTTATCGTGCGCGACACCATCGCGCGCGGTGACTTGCAAGCCGTGCTGGCCGGCTACTTACTGCACTCAAGCAAGTTCTGGGTGCTGTGGCCGTCAAGCCGCCATCTGTCGCCAAAAATTCGCGTCTTTGTTGACCATTTGTGTACCCACCTGCATTTCTCTTCGCTCCCTCCCAAGCCTGCCTCACTCCCTTGATGTCCCTTGCCCCCGCGCCGGAGGCGGCTTGGGGAATACTCCTACCCCAAGGCGATTATTCCTAACGCCACCGAATTTATATTTGCTGCGATGCATCAAGCCATGCCGCACGGCATCAACTTATGGCCTTGCTGAATACCCGTCATTCGTTATGGAAATTGCCATAAGGAATTTATTTATGTTAATTTCATATCTGTTTCTGCAGCATTGCATTTGCCGGACGGTTGCAGGGACATGTGCAGGATTAGGCGCCATCAGCGTGTAGTAACCAACAATTAAGGGATGATCATCCCGTTCCGTTCAGGGAGTGTGCATGAAGACAGTCACGACGATACCGCCGGATCCGGCACCAGCCGCGACAGCGAAACCGGCCCGCAAAACGGGGCTGCTGCTCGGTGGCGGTGCACCAAATTCCACCTTGATCGCCGGCGCCCTGGCCGCGTTTCTCGATGAGGGTATCGAGTTCGACGTCATTTCCGCGTCGGGCGCGGGTGTATTGATGGGCTTGCTTTACACGACGCCGCACGAAGCCACGCCGCGCCAGGCCTTGCAAAGCTGGGCCGACACGGGCGTGGCCGACAGCATCTACAAGATGATCCCGATCAACTACAAGGTGTTCCAGAAGCCGGGCATGCACGCGAGCACTTTCCGCGACGCCTTCCAGCCGCCGGCCAACAATCCTTTTTTTCAGGCGTTCCAGCAAACGTTTGCGGGCGTGCCCACGGCCTGGTCGGACTGGGGCAAGCTGATGGTGTCGTCACTGTCGCCGTCGGATCTGTCGGCGAAAAGCCTGGGCCTGTGCGCGCATTTGCCCTTCCTGGAAAAAGCCGTGGATTTTTCGGGCGTGGCGCGCATGCGTCCCGATTTCTACATCAATGCCTACAACCTCAGCGAGCACCGCATGCAAATCTGGGGCAAGCACGAGATCGAACCGATCCATGTGCGCGCGGCCCTGTCGTTCCCCTTCCTGTATGCGCCCACGACCATCGGGGGCGACGACTACATCGAAGGCGCGGCCCTCGATACGCTCAATTTCGATCCGTTTATCGAAGGCAAGGGCGAGCATCATGACGCCGACACCCTGGTCATCCTCGACATCCTCGGCGATGAACGCCTGCTGCGCAAGCCGCGCAACCTGTACGACGCCTGGGTGCGCTCCATCATCACGCCGCTGGTGAAGATTTCCAAGAGCGAGCTGCGCCTGTTTGAACTCGAGCACAACACGGATGCGCGCACGGGCCAGCCCAAACGACGCCTGCTCAAGCTCGACCTGATGGGAGGCATCCCGGAGCAGCACTGGCCCGACACCCTGGACTGGTCCAGCTCGAACATGCAACTGCTGTTCGACGTGGGCCACAAGGCGGGCCTGGCGTTTTGCCGCCAGCATGGTGACTTGCTGCGCCGCACTCCCGACGCTTCCCCGCTGGCGGCCTGATCGCCGGCAAGCGATCCCGGCCACCCGATCGGCAGCTCTTATCCCGTCTGGCCTTGCCAGGCCACCTTTTTACTGTGACACACCATGAATATCACCAAGCAATTAATTCTGACCCTGACCATCGCCTTGCTGGCCCTGCTATTGCTGGGCGCGGGCGGCGCCATCCAGCTGCAGCGCGCCCAGGAGCGTTTCGATACCGTGCAAAATCGCATCATCCCCAGTATCCAGGGCTTGAATGCGGCCAAGGGTTTCCTTGCCGATTCGCGTCTGGCCGGCTACCGCCTGTCCGTGTTCTCCAACCTGGCCGACAAGACGGCGCTGGACAAGGCCGTGGCCGACGCCAACACGAATTTCGACAAGGTCATCGCCACCTACCGCGCCGAGCGCCTGTATGACGCGACGGACAGCAAGATGCTCGACGCCGACCAGGCCGCCATGGAAGCCTACCGCCGCGCGCTCGTGCCATTCTTTGCCGCCGCCTACGCGGGCGACATGGATGGCGTGCGCGCCACCTTGCTGGCCGGCACGCCGCTGGCCATCACGGCCGCCGCCGCCAAAAAGAGCATGGATGACCATATCGCCTACAACAACAAGCTGGTCGACGATGTAAAAGCGGAAAGCCTGGCCGCCTATGACACGGCGTTCAACACCATGCTGGCCGTACTGGGCGTGGCCGTGCTGCTGACGGGTGCGCTGGCCTGGCATATCTACCGCACCATCAGTGGCGGCCTGGGTAATATCGAACATACGCTGGAGCGTGTCAGCGCTTCGCTGGACCTGTCCGCCGCCATGCCCGTCGAGCGCATGGATGAAGTGGGCCGCACGGCCACGGCCTTCAATAAATTCCTGGAGCGCATCGTCGGCGTGATCGCCACCGTGCGCGCCTCGGCCGATACGGTCAGCGTGGCGGCCGCGCAGATTTCCGCCGGCAACGCGGACTTGTCCGTACGCACGGAACAGCAGGCGTCATCGCTGGAAGAAACGGCGTCCAGCCTGGAAGAACTGACCTCGGCCGTGCGCCAGAATACGGACAATGCGCGCCAGGCGAATACCCTTGCCGTGTCCGCCTCGGACGTGGCCCGCAAGGGCGGCGCCGTGGTGGCGCAAGTGGTCGGCACGATGGGCTCGATCAATGAGTCGGCGAAGAAGATCGCCGACATTATCGGCGTGATCGACGGCATTGCCTTCCAAACCAACATTCTGGCGCTGAACGCGGCCGTGGAAGCGGCCCGCGCAGGCGAGCAGGGCCGTGGTTTCGCCGTGGTCGCCACCGAAGTGCGCAACCTGGCGCAGCGTTCGGCGGCGGCCGCCAAGGAAATCAAGGGCTTGATCGAGGATTCCGTGGATAAAGTCAACACGGGCAGCGCGCTCGTCGACCAGGCGGGCGCGACGATGGAAGAAATCGTCGCCAGCATCCGCCGCGTAACGGACATCATGGGCGACATCGCCAACGCCAGCCACGAGCAAAGCGCCGGCATCGAGCAGGTGAACCAGGCCATTTCGCAAATGGACCAGGTCACCCAGCAAAACGCGGCCCTGGTGGAAGAGGCGGCCGCCGCGGCATCCTCGCTGCAAGACCGTGCCGTCGAGCTGGTCGACGTGGTGGCCGTGTTCCGCCTGCGTGGCGACGCCCAAGGGAAGGCGTTGAAAGTGGCGGGCGGCTTGCCGGCCCCGGCAACAGCTGCCGCCAGCCGGCGCCTGGCCTTGCCGGGCCGCAGTGCTCGAGGTTAAATCTTTTGACCGCCCCGGTTCATTTAATGGGCGGTATTCGGAAAAAAGCGTAGGTATCCAGCGATGTCAGGTCCGCCTCCAGCAATTTTATCTTTTGGATGGAGTCGGCCTTCGTTGACTGCTACTTCTTCAAAGTCAAACGGACTGATTCCTTCCAGACAGGCCACATTGATCCCGAATTGATCGGGTTTTGACCGGCGTTGGTGATGTGTGTATATCCCGCATTTTGAGCAAAAATAGTGCTTCGCTTGCATGGTGTGAAACTGATAAAGGGTGAGCAATTCCTCTCCAGAAGTGATCTCTATATCCTGAAGCGCCGCAGAAACCGCTATCGCACCGCGCATGCGGCAATAGGAGCAGTTGCAGCGCCGTGCTGTCTTGAGCCCGTCGCTAAGTCGAACTTGAAATCTTACAGATCCACAATGGCATGAACCTCGTAACTTTCCATCAGTGCTTTTCATTTTTTTCCTTACAATGACGGCTTGTGTCCGAACACGGCCTTCAATCAAAGACAATCCGCTGCCCCAGCTCGAATTGATTCTCATGGCAATAAAACAGGATAAGCGGCGTGTCCTTCGAATAGATCATCGCGTCGTCACGTGACGGTACAAAAATATCCGACCAGTTCTCGACCAGGAACACACTGCTGCAGACGAAGCATGCGTCTTCTCCAAACACCACCACGACCTGCTGAATTCCTGGCACGCGCTCCCGTAACCAGCTGGTTGCGATGGCCACGTCGTCTCCGAAGGCGAATCGCTCGATGGAATCAACGGTGTTACTGTTCAAGCCGAGATGCGTCTTCGAGTCATGCAGACCCACCAAATCATAGGCACGGCGAGCATCCGCGGCATCAAGCCAGACGATATCGGCCGAGTGATGTTTTAGCTCCTCAACCCGCCAATGTGTTTTGTTTATCATCTTTCAACATCCAAGGTGCCCTGGGCAGCGTTTCTAGGGTAGCATCGTGCCCAGGTGTGAATACATGCCTTGTCATTTGTTTGTATAGTCAGAATGCAATTATATTGATATTAATAGGGAGATACCCGCTGATGCAAATCGAAGAAAGCATCCACATTGCCGTCCCGCCCACGGTCATCGATCAAATCTGGAGCGAGGTCGACCGATGGCATCAGTGGGATCCGGATACCAAGCAAGCCCGGCTCAATGGGCCATTTGCGGTGGGAACACATGGCCGTATCGTTCCCAGCAAGGGGATGGGCATTCCGATGCTCGTCACGGAGCGCTCGGCGGGCCGCTCGTTCACCGTCGAAGGCTACATTCCTTTGTTCCGCATCCATTTCGAGCACACGGTGCTTGCCGCAGATGGCGGATCGGAAGTCGTTCACCGCGTGTGGTTCACCGGAGCGCTTGCCTTTTTGTTCGGGCCAGGCGTCGCCAGGCAAGTCCGGGACGGGCTTCCCAGGACGATGCGCTCGCTCAAGGCCTATGCCGAGAAGCGCAACGAGACTCTCCATGACGGTGAGGCGGCGGGGCTGGCGCGGCAGCAGCCTGATAGATAGTTTCCCGTCGTCAATTCCTTGCAAACTGCCGCGTCAAATTAACGTGCCCTTCCTGTCATGATGGAATACAATTCCTGCGTGGCAGCCAGCTTGCCTGGCAAGGCCGGGCACGGCGTCACGCTTTGACCTCGGAAAGATGTTTGCTTATGACTCTGCAGTTCCACCTGCCGAATGTACCTTGTGCGCCTTGCGCGCCATGCAGTCGGTCCCAGCCACTCGGTTCCCTGTTTGCCCTGACCCTGTTTTGCCTGATGCCAGCGGCGTCCGCGATAGCGGCTGCGCCCGCCAGCAGCGGCGTGATGCTGGAAGAGCTGACGAGCACGGAGTTGCGCAGCCGTATCGACCACGGCGCCACGACCGTGCTCGTGCCGATAGGCGGCGTCGAGCAGAGCGGGCCGTATATCGCGCTGGGCAAGCACAATGTGCGCGCCGGGCTGCTGGCGCGGCAGATTGCGCAAAAGCTGGGCAATACCATCGTCGCGCCCGTCGTTTCCTACGTGCCGGAAGGCGCGATTGTTCCGCCGGCCGGCCACATGCGCTTTGCCGGCACCATCTCGATTCCGCCCGCCGCCTTCGAAGCCGTGCTGGAAGGGGCTGCCGCCAGCCTGCGCCAGCATGGTTTCCGCGACATTATCTTCCTCGGCGACCATGGCGGCTATCAAAAAAACGAACAGAACGTGGCCAACAAGCTGAACCGCTCATGGGGCAAAGCCGCCACCGGCAAGGACGCGCGCGCTTATGCCTTGCTCGACTACTATGACATCACGCAGACGGCGTATATTGCCGAGCTGCAAAAGCGCGGCCACAGCAGCGCCGAGATCGGGCTGCACGCGGGCTTGGCGGACGCGGCCCTGATGCTGGCGACGGACCCGTCGCTGGTGCGCAGCGAGGCCATGGCCCATGGCCCCAAGCCTGGCGTCGCGGACGGCGTGCGCGGCGACGCCACGCGGGCCACGGCTGAACTGGGCCAGATCGGTATCAAGCTGCAGGTGGACACCTCGGTGGCCGCTATCAGGCAGCTGCTGCAACGTAATAAATAAATCTTCCGCTGGAAGTGCTGAACTTCCGGCTTTTGCAACGAAACGACGCGAAATCACATGAAAAAAATGCAACGACGCTCCATCGTCACCTTGTCCGCCCTGGCTGCCGCACTGGCCGGCCTGGGCGTGGCCAGCCAGGTCATCGGCGCCAGCACGCCGGCCCCAGTTGCCGCCGCGCCGGCCGCCGCCTATTCGCCGCTGCCGGGCATGCCGCCGCTGGTGGACCCGAAGAACGTGTACGGCAGCATCGCCAGCAGCAATATGAGCGCCGTCGTCAAGGATCACCTGCGCCGCGTGTACGTGCCCAATCTGCGCTCGAACGACGTGTACGTGATCGACCAGGACAGCCTGAAAGTGGTCGACAAGTTCAAGGTCGGCAGCGGCCCGCAGCACGTCGTGCCGTCGTGGGATTTGCGCACCCTGTGGGTGGCGAACAATGCCGAGCGCACGGACAAGGGCAGCCTGACGCCGATCGACCCTTTGAGCGGCAAGCCGGGCAAGGAAGTGCCTGTCGATGACCCCTACAATATGTATTACACGCCGGACGGCAAGTCGGCCATCGTCGTGGCCGAAGCGCGCCACCGCCTCGATTTCCGCGATCCGAAGACCATGGCCGTGCAGTATTCGATCGACACGCCCCAGTGCGGCGGCATCAACCATGCGGACTTTTCGAATGACGGCCGCTATGCCATGTTCACCTGCGAATTCGACGGCACCATCGCCAAGATCGACCTCGTGGGCCGCAAGGTCGACGGCTACCTGAAATTGCAGATGCCGGCCAAGCGCTTTGCCGAGTCCGGTCCCGTGGGCGGCCCGGCGAATGAAATCTGCAGCGTCAAGAAAGGCATGCCGCAAGACATACGCATCTCGCCGGACGGCAAGAAATTCTTTATCGCCGACATGGACGCCGACGGCGTGCACATCGTCGATGGCGCTACCTTGAAGGAAATCGGCTTCATCCAGACGGGCGTGGGCGCGCACGGCCTGTATCCTAGCCGTGATGGCAAGAAATTGTACGTGGCCAACCGCGGCACGCACCGCATCCACGGCAAGCCGAAAGGCAAGGGCAGCGTGAGCGTGATCGATTTCGCGACGGAAAAAGTCGTGTCGAACTGGCCGATTCCCGGCGGCGGCAGCCCCGACATGGGCAATGTGTCCGCCGACGGCAAATACCTGTGGCTGTCCGGCCGTTTCGACGACGTGGTCTACCGCATCGATACGAACAGCGGCGACGTAGCCAAGGTGAAAGTCGGCCAGGAACCGCACGGCCTGACCGTGTGGCCGCAGCCGGGGCGCTATTCGCTCGGTCATACGGGCAACCTGCGCTAGGCAGGGGGCATGGCGTTCCTGGGGGAGCCGCGCCGTATCTGTTGCTGCAATTGCTTAAAATGCAATATTGGCGCATACTGCGTTTTCTATTCCACTACCTCCAGGGAACGCCATCATGATTCTTGATCACATCGGTTTGACTGTCAGCGATGCACCGGCCAGCAAGGCTTTCTTTGCGGCCGCCCTGGCGCCCCTGGGCGTCTCGGTGGTAATGGAAGAGCAGGGCTGGGTAGGCATGGGCAAGGATGGCAAGCCCGATTTCTGGTTCGGCGCGGGCGGCACGCCGCAGGCCGGCATGCATCTGGCCTTCGCGGCGGCCAACCGCGCCCAGGTGGATGCGTTTTACCAGGCCGCGCTGGAAGCGGGCGGCAAGGATAACGGCGCCCCCGGCATCCGCGCCCTGTATCATCCGAATTACTATGGCGCTTTCGTGCTGGGACCGGACGGTCACAATGTCGAAGCCGTTTGCCACCATCCCGAGCCGTGAGGCCGGACAATACCTGAAGAGAGCAGCATGAAGCACAGCGCCACCCTGTTTGCCGACGATGCCGGCCGCTATGCCTACGTCAAAGCGGGTTTTTCCTGGCCGGCCCTGTTCCTGGGCTCGTTCTGGGCCGTCGCCAAGCGCCGCTGGTGGCTGTTGCTGCTCATGCTGGCCATGGATGCGTGCCTGTGGTTTGGCAGCCATCTGGCGACCGAACTGCGCATCGGCCCGATGATGCTGTTGATGGCCGCCGCGGAGATCAGCTATTTGCTGGCGCGTGGCTGGTATGGCAACCGCTGGCTGGAGGCTTCGCTGCGCAGCCATGGCTACAAGCCCGTCGTGCCGGGCGCGGGCGTCGCTGCTTGAGCGTGCCTGGCACAGATTTTCCTCCTTGTTACTGACGTTTGCCAAGGGCCAGCCGTCCAGCCCACACTTTCTGCGCAGCCTTGCGCACCTTTGATCTAGATCATCCCTCACCTGCAGTGCTCACGTAGCCTTGGGACTCGCGTTGCAAAGCATCTTCCCCACCAACCGGATATGTTTTTTCGCGTTTCGTGGCCTAGCCCGGCCGTCTGTCTGAACGTTCGACAGCCGGTGGTGCCGCCATCCGTTTATGTCCACCCAACCGCTATTTAATGAGGAACTCCATGTATCCATATTCCCGTAGTGTTACCCCCGCCGCCAAGAACCACCTGGAAGCGCAACTGGCTTTCTTCAATGGCCTGTCGAAGTCGCTGTTCCAGTCGGTGCAGCACTTCAGTGACCTGAACATGCAGCTGGCGCAAGGCTTGCTGGAAGAAACCACGGTCACCAGCCAGAACCTGTTGACGGTCGAGCGCGCTGAAGATGTGTTCCAGGTGGCTGCCGCCTCGGGCCAGCCAGCCGCCGAGCAACTGCGCAAATATCAGCAACAGGTATCGCGCCTGGCGGCCGATACGCAAGTCGAACTGGCCAATGTGGCAGAGCGTCATGTGAATGAAACGAGCCGCACCGCCAAGGCCCTGGCCGAAGAAGTGGCCCGCACGGCTTCGGAAGAAACGGAGAAAAACGTGCGCAAGCAGCAGGAAGCCATGCAGCGCATCGCCGAACCGTTCCAGGCCTATCATCAGAACGGCGCCAACCGCGACCAGCAACGCGGTGCGCAAAGCCGTGACGGTCAAAGCCTGCAAAGCGCCGGCCACCAGGGCAGCCAGCAGTCGGCAGGCAGCGAAGGCTCGGCCAGCGGCAGCACATCGCAAGCGGGCTCCGCACAAAGCAAGAGCAGCAGCGCCAGCCGCAAGGAGTAAGCGCGAGTTGCTTGCCGCTGAGTCGCATCGCGCGGGCCGAGCCTTTGGGCCTTGATATGTGGCCAACTATGCGTCGGGCCGGCAAGCATCGTGCGTAGTGATCCGGGCACAGCGCCCGCCCTTCACGGGGCGGGCGTTTTGTCGTAGGCGTGCGGCTCGGGCGCCGGCGTGGCCGCGCCAGGCGGGCGGGAGGGCGAGGTCATGCTTGCCGACAAGGCCGTATCGGACAAGGGCAAGTCGCTCCCGCTGTTGGCGTCGATGAAGATGCTGACGGCGTCCAGGGTGGGCGCCAGCCTGCGCAAGGGGCCGGCCAGCGAGGCGACCAGGGTGGCGTGGCCCACGTGGTCGAAATAGGTTTCCGTCACGGGCCGGTGCAGCGCCCGCAAGGCTGTGGCCAGGCCGCCCGTGTTGCGTTGCGGATTGACCAGCTTGTCCTTGCCTGGCAACGGGGCGATCAGCAGGGCGGGCGGGGCGTCGGCCGTCACGTGGTGGATGGGCTGCGAAGCGGCGGGCGTGTCCGGGTAAAAGAAGACGGGGCGGGTGGTGGTGTTTTCGATGGGCAGGAAATCATAGGGGCCGGCCAGGCCTATCCAGCCCCGCAAGTCCTGCGGACGCATGCCGTGGCGCGCCAGCAGGCTGGCATCGAGCGCCAGCATGGCCGCATTGTAGGCGCCGGCGCTATGGCCCATGACGAACAGGCGCGTGGGGTCGCCGCCATGGCGGCGCGATTCCATCGCGGCCCAGGCCACGGCGCGGGCCGCATCCTGCAAGATCTCGGGGTAGTGCACGTCCGGATACAGCCGGTAGTCGGCGATCACGGCCAGGTAGCCGCGCGCCGCCAGCGCGTGGCCGACGAAGGCATAGTCGGCGCGTTCGCCCGTCGTCCAGTTGCCGCCATAAAAGAACACCACGACGGGCACGGGTCCCGTGCGGATCCTGGGGGCGTACACATCGAGCTTTTGTCGTGGCAGGGGGCCGTAGGCCAGGCCCCGCGTCACTTGCGAGGCGCTGCCGGACGACAAGGCATTGATGGCGGTCAAGGGCGAGCAGGCGGCCAGGCCGGCAGCGAGCGGGATGGCCGCCAGCAAGCCGAGCAGGGCAGTGCGCAGGATCGTCATGCAAGCTCCCGATGGTGGTGGTTGATGCTTGCAGTGTAGGCCAGGCTGGGCCGGGCGCACATGGGGAAGTTGCTTTCCAGCATAGATAAATGTTGCATGCGTCAATCAATCCTGTAACAGCCATTTGCGCGCCGTGGCGATGACGGCGTCCGACAGGGTGCGCGTGAGCGGCGTCTGGATATCCCAGGCATGCCAGGTCAGGGGCACGTCGAGCGCCTGACCTGCCGCCACGTCGACGAGCCTGCCGGCGGCCAGTGCCGTTTCCGCCTGCAGCAGGGGCACCATGCCATAAGCATAGCCCGCTTCGATGAAGCGCACGAAGTCGCGCGCCGAACCGAGCACATGGTGCGGATAGCGGCCCGTGTAGCCGAGCCGGTGCTGCAGGTAGCGCTCGTGCAGCGCATCCTTGCTGCCAAAGGTGATGGCGGGCGCCTGGCTGACGGCTTCCACCGTAAAGCCATGGGGAAACCATTGTTGCGCGAACGGGGGCGAGGCCACGCACAGGTAGCGCATGCCGCCCAGCGGCGTGGCCGTGGTGCCGGCCACGAGGTCGTTGGCGCTGGTGACGCAGGCAAACACGCGTCCTTCGCGCAGCTGGCTCAAGGTATGGTCCTGGTCGTCGAGGCGGATATCGAGCAGGCAGGACGGCGGCGACAGCAGCGGTCCCAGCGCTTCCGGTATCCACGTGGCGGCGCTGTCGGCGTTGACGGCGATGGCCAGCGCCGGCAATTGCGTGGTGGGGCCGGGCTGGGCATCGAGCGCCGCTTCGAGCAGCTTGACTTGCCGGTAGTGGGCGATCAGGCGCTGGCCCGCTTCCGTGGGCAGGGGCGGGTGGCTGCGGATGATCAGCAAGGTGCCTTCCAGGTTTTCCAGGGTGCGGATGCGCTGCGACACGGCCGGCTGGCTGATCGCCAGCGCTTGCGCCGCCTTTTCAAAACTGCCCAGGCCGATCACGGCGTCGAGGGCGGCCAATCCACGGTAATCGACGACGCGCATAAGTTTCTCTTATATATGGTTAGAATCATTCATTATACTTATATTTACTTTTTCTTTACACTGTTGAAATAGGGTAACAACTCCACTCTGCCGCGCGGTCCTCCTGGTTCCGCACCACCCTCCACCTACCTCTGATGACTTTGCCTTTGCCGGCAGAGCGTGGGCGACCGTGCGCGTGATGGAAAGCAATGGAAAGGAATCGATATGGACAGCGCAATTTTCTTGAAAGGCATGGGGCTCGGGGCGAGCCTGATCGTGGCCATCGGCACGCAAAACGCCTTCCTGCTCAAGCAGGGGCTGAAGCGCCATTACGTGCTCACCTGCATCCTGGTTTGCCTGGTGTGCGACGCCATCCTGATCACGGCCGGCGTGGCCGGCATGGGCACGTTCATTGCCGACAACCCGAATTTCCTGCTGTGGGCCAAGGCCGGCGGCGCCACCTTCCTGATCGCCTACGGCTTGCGCGCGGCCAAGTCCGCCTGGCGCCCCACGGCCTTGACGGTGTCGGCCGCCAAGGCGCCCGAAGGCTACTGGGCCGTGATCGGCGCGGCACTGGCGTTCAGCCTGCTGAACCCGCACGCCTTCCTCGATACGGTCATCCTGCTCGGTTCGATCGGCGGCCAGCATGAAGGCGTGGGACGCTTCTACTTCGCCGGCGGCGCCATCATGGCTTCGGCCCTGTGGTTCTTCCTGCTGGGCTTTGGCGCCCGCTACCTGGCGCCCGTGTTTGCCAAGCCCATGGCCTGGCGCGTGCTCGACGGCATCATCGCCCTCGTCATGTGGGCCATCGCCGCCTCGCTGTTCCTGTAAGCGTGACAAGCGCCGCAGCCTGCCTGCGGCGCGCGGCAATTCCCCGTAAAATAGCCTTCAACTTGACGCTACGTTTTCCAGGAATGCCATGACCCAGACCACGCCAGACTCCCTGCACATCGTGTGCCCCCATTGCGACGCCGTCAACCGCTTGCCGGCGGCGCGGCTCGCGGAACAGCCCACTTGCGGCAAGTGCCAGAAGGATTTATTCACGGGCGAGCCCGTGGACCTGGCCAGCGCCCGTTTCCTCAAGCATATCGAACGCAGCGACATTCCCGTGCTGGTGGACTTCTGGGCGCCCTGGTGCGGCCCATGCCGCAGCATGGCGCCATTTTATGTCCAGGCCGCCAAGACCCTGGAGCCGGCGTTTCGCGTCGTCAAGGTAAACACGGAAGCGTCGCCGGACATGGGCAGCCGCTTCAATATCCGCAGCATTCCCACCCTGGCCCTGTTCCGCAGGGGCGTGGAAGTGGCGCGCCAGCCCGGCGCCATCGATGCCAATGCCATCGTCACCTGGGCGAGGGATAAAGCCCGTCTTTGAGCTGGCAGGAAAACCGTGGCGGTTTTCTATTTGACATTTAATATGGCGCCATATTATATTGCGCCTTATGATAAAACTTGAACAGAAATACACGGCCTTGCTCGGTGACGTGCAGCGCCGCGCGCTCGGCGCGGACACGCGGGCATCGATCGGGCGCTTGCGCCTGTGCTTTGAAGTGCTGGGCCTGGCGTCCGCCATCGATGGCGATTGCGCCGCGCGCCTGGGCCGGCATGGCTTGTCTGAAGGTAAGTTTGTCTTGCTGTCCCTGTTGCGCGACATGCCCGACGGACTTTCTCCACACGCACTGGCCGAGCGGGCAGGCGTGACGCGCGGCACCATCACGGGCTTGCTCGACGGCCTGGAGCGCGACGGTTTCCTCGCGCGCCATCCTGACCAGTTCGACCGGCGCAAGCTGTTCGTGCGCCTGAGCGCCAAGGGAAAAGCCGCCGCTGCGACCCTGGTCGATGAGCACGCACAGTGGATCGCCAGCCTGTTTGCCGACTTCACGCCGGCAGAAATGCAGCTATTGAGTACGCTGCTGGAAAAAGCCTGGCGCAAGACGGACCGGGGTGCGCCATGAGCCGCGGCGTCGCCGACATCGCGCCCGCGCGCCTGGCCCTGCTGAACGGGGGCAGCGTGGCCAGCGCCACCCTGACGGAAGGGCTGGCCATCGATTTCGCCCAGCTGCTGGCCGCGGCCGTGCCCGGTATTGGTGCCGCCCGCCTGGACCGGATGCGCGCGCTGGCGGCAGACGGCATCACCAGGCGCATGGCGCTGGCGGCGCAATTGCTGCTCGATGCACAAGTTGACCTGGCTGTGCTGCAAGCCCACCCATCCGACACGGTACGGGGATGGACCTGCTTTGCCATCGCCGCCCAGGCTGGCTTGACCTTGCCGCAGCAGCTGGCCGCCATGCGGCCGCTGGCCGACGATGGCCACTTCGGCGTGCGCGAATGGGCCTGGCTGGCGCTGCGTCCCCATCTGGCGGCGCATCTTGACGAGGCAATCGCCTTGCTGGCGCCGTGGACGGCGGACCCGTCGGAAAGAGTGCGCCGCTTTGCCTGCGAAGCGCTGCGCCCGCGCGGCGTGTGGTGCGCGCATATCGCCCGCTTAAAGGGGCAGCCGCAGCTGGCCTTGCCCGTGCTGCAAGCCTTGCGCGCCGATCCGGCCGTCTACGTGCAGGATTCCGTGGCCAACTGGCTCAACGATGCGGCCAGGAGCGAGCCGGACTGGGTGCGCAGCCTGTGTGCGCAATGGCTGCAGGAAAGCCCTGCTGCTGCCACGCAGCGCATCTGCAAGCGCGCCCTGCGTTCGATTTCTTGATTTTTTGGAGGAAAACCATGCATTATCTGTTGGAACTGTACAGTCCGAAACCGGCCTGGCTGGCCCTCGACGCCGCCGCGCGCCAGGCGTATTTCGACAGGGTCGGCGCCGGCATGGCGGCCCTGTCCGGCATGGGCGCCGAAGCGCTGGCCATGGGCGCCATCGATGGCGGCAAACTGCACGCGGCCGCCCGGCAATTCTATGCCGTCTGGCGCTTCCCGGACGAGGCGGCACTGGACGCCTTGCTGGCCGGCATCGCCGCCACGGGCTGGCACGATTATTTCGACACCATCAATGCGGCTGGCCCGGCCGTGGATTTCCCTGGCCACCTGGCGCAATTGGCCACCGTTTAAGCGTACGGCGTTTTCCTTGCCGCTGCGGTAAAGTTGGCATTTTCATCCGATTACGACGTTGATGCCACTCAAACTGCTCTCCACCCTGTTGTTTGCCCTGGCGCCCATGCTGGCGTCGGCCGCTCCCGCCACCCCGCTAGCCCTCGTCGTCGCCGCCCGCAAGCAGGTGGGCGTGACCGTGCGGTACGACCCGCGCTACGAACGGCTCGCCTATCCGGGCGGCGACGTGCCGATGGAGCGGGGCGTGTGCACGGACGTGATCGTGCGCGCCTACCGCCAGCTGGGGCAGGATTTGCAGGTGCTCGTGCATGAAGACATGCGCAAGGCGTGGCAGGTGTACCAGCAGCAGGGGCGCTGGCAAATGAAGGGACCGGACCGCAATATCGACCACCGCCGCGTGCCGAACCTGGGCACGTATTTTGCCCGGCACGGCACCAGCTTGCCGCCAAGCAAGGAGGCGAACGCCTACCGCGCGGGCGACATCGTCACCTGGCGCCTGCCGGGCAACCTCACGCACATCGGCATCGTCAGCGACAAGCAGTCGTGGGGCGGCGTGCCGCTCATCATCCACAACATCGGCGAAGGCGCGCGCGAGGAAAATATTCTGTTCAGCTATACGATTACGGGGCACTACCGCTGGCAGCCCCGCTGACGGACACGGGCGCTATTTCCTGCAGGATCGCCAGCACCTTGGCCAGCGCCGTGTCGATATCGAGCTTGTCGATGGCGCCATAGCCGAGGAACAGGCCATCGTGGCGGGCGGGGCCGTGGTAAAAGCCGGACAGCGCATACAGGCTGATGTCGGCCAGGCGCGCACGGCGCTGCAATTCGACGACGTCGAGCGGCGCCCGGGCCAGGGCCGCCACGTGGAAGCCGGCGCTGGCCGGCACCAGGCGGAACCATGGCGCCAGCGGGCCGTTGAACCAGTGCAGCAAGCGCTCGCGCCGGCCCGCATAGATATCGTGGCAGCGGCGGATGTGGCGCAGCAAATGGCCGTCGGCGATGAACTTGGCCAGCGCATGCTGGCCCAGGCTGGCCGTATGGTAGTCGCTCAGGTATTTCACCGTCTGCACGGCGGCTACGATGGCTTGCGGCAACACCACATAGCCGAGCCGCAGTTCCGGCAGCATGATCTTGGAAAAGCTGCCCACGTGGGCGACGACGCCGTAGCGGTCCATGCTTTGCAGGGAATCTTCCGGCCGGCCTTCGTAGCGGAAAGCGCTGTCGTAATCGTCCTCGATGACGATGGCGCCTAGCTGTTGCGCCCGTTCCAACAAGGCATGGCGGCGCGCCATGCTCATCGGCATGCCCAGTGGAAATTGATGCGCGGGCGTGACGTAGATCAGCCGTGTGCCATCCGGGATTTGCCCGACGATGAGGCCATCCTCGTCCACTTCGATGCCCACCACGTGCGCGCCCTGGCTGGCGAACACGGCGCGCGCCACCGGGTAGCCGGGTTCCTCCACGACTACCGTGTCGCCCGGTTCCAGCAGGGTCTGCGCCAGCAGGTGCAAGGCTTGCTGCGCGCCGCTGGTGACGAGCACCTGTTCCTCGGTGCAATGGATGCCGCGGCTGAAGGCGGCATGGCCGGCGATCGCCGCGCGCAGCGAGGGCAAGCCTTCCACGGGGCCATAACGGCCGCGCGCCTGGCCACCCTGGCGCAGCGCGTGCAGCATGCAGGCGCGCCATTCATCTTGCGGGAAGTGCGCGGGCGTGGCGCGTCCGCCGATGAAGGCGTAGCGCGCCGGCGTTTCCTGGCTGGCGCGGCGCAAGGGCGTGGACGTCGCTTCCCAGCGGGCGATGCGCTGCGCGCTGGCCAGCGGCGTGCTGGCGTGGCGGCGCTGCGGCGAGGCGTGCGGCGTCTGCACGAAGCTGCCCACGCCCACTTTGCCGACCAGCAGCTTTTCATAACCGAGCTTGTCATATACGTCGGACACCGTCTTGCGCGACAGGCCCAGCTGGCTGGCCAGCAGGCGCGAGGGCGGCAATTGCTGGCCGTCCGCCAGCCGGCCCGAGCGGATGGCTTCGCTGAGCTGGCGGTACAACTGGCCGCCCAGGTCGCGCGTGCCGTCGATCAGGATGTGTAATTCCATGGTGTGTCTGCTGGTGGTCTGCTGTTTTTCGGGAAGATTGGCCTGCCGCGCGCTCTTCTTGCGCTTCTACAATGGTGCATCTCTACTTTATCAAGGAATGCCATCATGACACAGCAACGACTCGATTTTGTGCAAGCCTCGCCCGACGCCATCAAGGCCATGTATGCGCTGGAAGCGGCCATTGCCAAGCTGGGCGTGGAACACTCGCTGCTTGAACTGATCCGCCTGCGCGCCTCGCAAATCAATGGCTGCGCCTTTTGCGTGGACATGCACACGAGCGACGCGCGCAAGGCCGGCGAAACGGAGCGTCGCCTGTATGCCGTCTCCGTCTGGCGCGAAACGCCGTTCTTCACGCCACGCGAGCGGGCCGTGCTGGCCTGGACGGAAGCGCTGACCCTGCTGCCGCAGAATCACGCGTCCGATGAAGACTATGCGGCGCTGGCGGAGCAATTGACGCCGGCGGAGATGGTCAACGTGACCCTGGCCATCGGTTCCATCAATACCTGGAACCGCCTGGCCGTGGGCTTTCGCAAGATGCCTGAATAAATCCTGTGTTCGTTCGCGAACAGACGGCTGGCTGACCCCTGCGTAGGCTGAACGGACGATTGATCAGCCAGGGAGCAGCCATGCAAGTAGCTATCGGGGAAGGCGCCGACAAGACGCCGGCACAGCAGGAAGAAGCGCACGAAGAAGCGCGCCGCGAATTCATCGCCGAACTGTGGCGGCGCTTCGAAGCCTTGCAGGAGTGGGCCGTCAGCCACTGGCCCGACCAGCAGCACCCCCTCAGTTCCGCCGACTTCGTCGAGGCGCGCAAGGAGATATTGAGCTTGCGGTCGCCGGCCGGTTCCCTGAATCAGCCGGCTACGCGCGATGCGGCAGAGCCAGCCCCGGAGCAGGGCGGGGCGCAGTACTTGGATGTGACGCCAGCGCCGTGGCCGTAGGTCGGATTAGCGCTTGCGCATAATCCGACGTCACCCGCCAACAATGTTGTCGGATTACGGCCCTCCGGGCCTAATCCGACCTACGCGTTGCTCTTTGAGCTTGCGGTCGCCGGCCGGTTCCCTGAATCAGCCGTCCCGGCAAGATGAAGCGGAACCGGAGCAGGGCGGGGCGCAGTACTTGGATGTGACGCCAGCGCCGTGGCCGTAGGTCGGATTAGCGCTTGCGCGTAATCCGACGTCACCCGCCAACAATGTTGTCGGATTACGGCCCTCCGGGCCTAATCCGACCTACGCGTTGCTCTTCCCTTGAGCAAACACCCAGCAAACCAAACTCACCAGCAACCCCGCCATCACGCCATACGCCAGGTTCAAGGCGCTGTCGAACAGCAGCGGCGCCACCAGGCCCGAGACGAGGGCGAACAGCAGCATCTGGATGAACGATTGCATCGACGACGCCAGGCCGCTGTTGTTGGGGAAGTGGTTCAAGGCCATCAGGGTCATCGGCGGCATGGCGATCGACAGGGCGAACGAGTAGAAGAACAGCGGCAGCACGGCCCATGGCACTTCGGCGGCAAAAACATAGTTGTACCCGATGTTGGCGGCGGCGGCCACCAGCATGAGGATGAAGCCGGCCCAGATCATCTGGTGCTGGCTGTAGCGGTGGGCGATTTTCGCCGACAGGGCCGAACCGAACACCATGCCGCTGATCAGGGGAATGAACAGCCACGCGAATGCCGTTTCCGGCAGGTGCAGGATGTTGATGATGAAGTAGGCGGCCGAACCGATGTACAGGGCGAAGCCGCCAAAGGCGGCGCCGATGGCCGTCGACAGCAGCAGAAACTGGCGGTGGCACAGCACCTTCCAGTAATTGACGGCGATGTCGCCCAGGTGGAAGGCGTGGCGCTGCTCCTTCGGCAGGCTTTCCGGCAAGGCGCGCCAGACGACGACGAACATCAGCACGCCGAAGGCCGTGAGGAACCAGAAGATCCAGCGCCAGCCCAGGCTTACCTGCAGCCAGCCGCCCAGCACGGGCGCAATCGCCGGCGCCAGCGCGAACACCATCATGATGTGCGAGAGGATTTTCTGCGCGGCGGCGCCCGAATAACGGTCTTGCACGATGGCGCGGCCGATCACGGAACCGGCGCCCGCCGACAGTCCCTGCAGCACGCGCCAGGCCAGCAGCCAGCCCAGCGACGGCGCCAGCGCGGCGCCCACGGAGGCGATCACGTACAGCGCCAGCGAAACGAGGATGACGGGACGGCGACCGAACGAGTCGGACAGGGTGCCGTAGAACAGCATCATGAAGGCGAACGTGAACAGGAAAAAGCTCAGGGTTTGCTGCACCAGCAGGGGGCTGGCATTGAAATCGTGCACGATGGCGGGGAACGACGGCAGATAGGTGTCAATTGCAAGCGGTCCGACCATCGCCAGGCCCGCCAAGATCCAGGTTAATAATTTAGTCATGTTGAACAGTGTTTTTGTTAGTCCGTCATTTTACGCTAGTGGCAACGATCGGGCTTGATCGCATGCCGCCGCGAGATCGATATGCGTTTTTCGCATATGGAATCTTGGAATTCTTCTTTTGAATCGCGGTGCCTGGCCGCTAAGCTGGGGCGACCCGGCCTGTTTGCCGTTTTTTGGAAGATACGCCATGCACAGCATTTATCCCGCGGCGCCCGCCGACGACACGGCCCACTGGAACCTGGGGCCCGTGATCCAGGCCTTGCGCAGCTCGCGCGAAGACAAGCACAAGATCCGCCATAACGGCAGGGTACGCGAACTGCCGTCGCGCGAAGCGCTCACCACCATCGTCAACGGCCTGTCGGCGGCCCTGTTCCCCACGCATTACGGGCGGCCCAACCTGACCGATGAAAGCATCGATTACTTTGTCGGCGACACCCTCAACACGACCCTGAACCGCCTCAGCGAACAGGTGCGGCGCGGCCTGCTGTTCTCGGCTCCGGCTCACGCCGTTCCGGCCGGTGATGAAGAGGGCGGCACGAATGACGATGCGGCCCTGGCGCAGCAGGCGCGCGACATCACGCGCGCGTTTGCCGCCAGCCTGCCCGATATCCGCGCCTTGCTCGTGTCGGACGTGCAGGCCGCCTATGCGGGCGACCCGGCCGCCACGTCGGTGGCCGAGATCATGCTGTGCTATCCGGGCACCATCGCCATCCTGTACCACCGCCTGGCGCATCAGTTGCACGCGCTGGGTGCGCCGTTCCTCGCGCGCCTGATCGCCGACATCGCGCATACCCTGACGGGCATCGACATCCACCCGGGCGCGCACATCGGCGCCTCCTTCTTCATCGACCATGGCACGGGCGTCGTGATCGGCGAGACGGCCATCATCGGCCAGCGGGTGCGCCTGTACCAGGCCGTGACATTGGGCGCCAAGCGCTTCCCGGCCGACGCAAGCGGCGCGCTGATCAAGGGCACGCCGCGCCATCCCATCGTCGAGGACGACGTGGTCATTTACGCGGGCGCGACTGTGCTCGGGCGCATCACCATCGGCGCGGGATCGACCATCGGGGGGAATGTGTGGCTGACGCAGAGCGTGCCGGCGAACAGCAATGTTTCGCAGGCGCAGATGCGCAATGATTGAAGAGTGAAATAAAGTAGGTGCTTTAGCCAAACCCCAGAGCTAGGGCCGGGGTCGTACCCTGAGGGTACGACCCCGGTACTTGCGGTCGGGTTTACTTCACCGTCAGGACTTCATACCGCGCCACGGGCACGCCATCCTTCAGCAGCAGCAATTCCTGGTCCGCGTAGCGGTAGCCGTTGACTTCGCCCAGGGTGGCCAGCAGCAGGCGCTCGAGGTCCATGTCCTGCGGCTGGCACATCATCATGGTGCCGGCCATCTGCCCAAAGCTCAAGGTGCTGACGCCATCGCTGGTGTAGCCGCCCATCATCTGGTTGCAGCCGCTGTGGCCGCTGGCGCGGCCTTCGGCCAGCAGCAGGGTCACTTCGCGCTGCTCGGGCGCCTTGCGCACCACTTGCTTGCCCTTCAATTCCTTCAGCTTCCACTGCGTGCCCGTCAGCTTCGGCGCCGGCTTGGCGGGCGAGGTGGCACCCGGCGCGGCGGCGGCAGCGTCGCTGCGCACGGGTGTTTGCGCGCAGCCGGCCGTGATGGCGACGATGGCGGCGAGAGGAATCAGTCTGGCGAGTGTGAACATGGCAATCCTTCTTTAATTGAATGGCACCAGCGTAGCAGATCGGTGCCGCGTCAGCGTGCACGCTTGACAAGCTCACTGCTGTTTTTCCTGCTCCAGCCGGGACTCGAGCACGGTGCGCGCCGCCGCCACGTAGGCGCGGCAAGCCTGCGGGTCGATGAACGCCTCGCTGCCGGCCGTGGCACTCGCCTCCAGCCTTTCCCACAGCTGCGACGCTTCCGGGTGGGCCGAGATCAGCACGTCGCACGGCAGGTTTTCCAGGGTCTCGAAGCTGTGGCGCAAGTCCGCCACCGCGTTCGGATACTCGCTGCTGGCGCTGAACTTGAAGCCGGGACGCGAAACGGCGTTGAGGCTGTCCGCGTAGACCATGTTCAGGCAGCGGGGGCCGTCGCACGATTGCCACGTCCAGCTCAGGCCTCCGGGCGTGTGGCCCGGCGTGGCATGTGCAGTCACGTTGACGGGGCCGACGTTGAACTGGCCGCCGTCGCGCGCCAGGCGCATGTCCTTCACGGGCGGGTACTTGGGCAGCGCATGGTATTGCGGATCGTCCGGGCCCACTTCGCCCGACGCCAGGTCCAGCGCGGCCGACGGGCTGGCGGCCACCAGCGCATCGCTGCGCCGCTGCAGTTCGGCCAGGCCGCCCGCATGGTCGATATGGCCGTGCGAATTGAGGATCAGTTTCACGTCCTCGATGCGAAAGCCCAGGGCGGCGATATTGGCGATGATCTTGGGCGCCGATTCCGGCAAGCCGCCGTCAATCAGCACGTGGCCCTGCGGCGACGTCACCAGCACGGAGCTGAGGCCTTTCACGCCCACATAATAGGTATTGCCGAAGATGCGGAACGGCGCCTGGTCCGCGTTCCAGGTGGCACAGATGTCGCAGCCTGGCGTCTGCGCCTGGGCGGCGGGGCCGGCCAGCAGCAGCGCCAGTGCCAGCGCCGGCGCGCGCGTAAGAGTGGGGTGCATTGTGATCCTTATCCGTGTTGCCAGGGTGGCGTATGCTGACACGGAACGGGGCCGGACGCAAACGTCACAAGGATGCGGGCGGCGCGTCGCCAGTGTCCTTGTACACCAGTTCGATCAGGGTATCGTCCGCATAGCGGGTATCGCCCACGGGGGCCTGGAAGGATGTGCCGCCGTTTTTTACCTGCAGCGCGACGCGGCGCTCGCCATCGAGCAGGGTGGCGCTGGCGATGGCCGGATCGCTGTGCGTGCCCATCTTGAGCGCGCCGGCGGAACACCAGTCGGTGGTGCGCAGCTTGGTGGCGATCAAGGTGCGTATCAAAAATGGGATCTCTTTCTTGGCAATGGCGACCGTCACCTGGCATTGCAGGCGCAAGTCGCCCAGGCGGCGCATGCCGGGTGGCACATCGTCGCTGCGGACGCTGGCCTGCCAGCGGAACTGGCCCTGCTTTTTGTTGGTGATCAGGTCCGCATCTTCGCTGTCGGCTTGCGCGCTGCGGGGCAGCACAAAGCTGCCATCGGCCGACAGGGGCAAGTTGATCGTGGTGTCGCTGCCGGCGATGCGCAAGGCCACGTCCTGCATGATGTCCGCCGGAGCATCGGGGCCGGGAATCAGCTGGAAGCGCACTTCGCGCGCCTTGGGCGCCAGTGCATGGTAGTCGTCAAAGGCATCGAGGCCCGCCGCCATCACGCGGTACGATTTCAATTCCGGATTGCGGATGCTGTTGACGTGGATGGACTGGCCGGTGTCGGCCGGCGCATCGGCGTGCGCCGTGATGTGGCAGAGGGCCAGGATGGCGAGAACGGGAAGGAAGGAAAAGTGCACGTAGCCGCCTGTTTGTTTTTACCATGGCAAGCTAACATGAATGACAAGGCTTGTCACTGGGGCGGCGGGCCAGCCTCAGATCGCGTGCGCGGCGTGCAGTTCGCCGAGGATGGTCTCCTTCAATGCGGCCTGCGCTGCCGGCGTGCGCAGGCGCGGCCGGGATGCTGCCACCTCGTAATGGGCGCGCGGCGGTCCGGCGCGCGTATCGAGCATGACGATGCGGTCGCTCAGGTACAGCGCTTCGTCGATATCGTGCGTTACCAGCAGCACGCTCAAGCCATGGCGCGCGGCGACGGCGGCCAGCAAGTCCTGCAGCTTCATGCGCGTAAAAGCGTCGACGGCGGAAAACGGTTCGTCCAGCAGCAGGATGCGGGGCTGGCCGAACAGGCCGCGGGCAATCGCCGCGCGCTGCGCCTGGCCGCCCGACAGCTGCTTGGGCAAGCTGTCCGCATGGCCTTGCAAGCCCACTTCCTCGAGCAATTGCCCGACGCGGGGATCGTTTTCGCCACCGGCACCGAGGCCGAAGGCGATGTTTTGCGCCACCGTCAGCCAGGGAAACAAACGCGGTTCCTGGAAGATCAGGCCAATGTCGGCGTGCACGCCGGCCAGCGGCTTGCCGCCCATGCGCAATGTGCCGCGAAAGTCCGTATCGAGTCCCGCCACGATGGACAGCAGGCTGCTCTTGCCGCAGCCGCTGGCGCCGATCAGGCTGACGATCTCGCCCTGGCGCAGCTGCAATTGCAGATTGTGCAGCACGCGCCGCGCGCCATAGGATTTGTCATGGATGGCAATGTCAAGCAAGGCAGTCATGCGTGGGGGCTTTCGTCAGGTGATGGCATAGCTGTCGCGCCAGGCGAGCAAGCGGGTTTCCAGGCGCTGCATCAGGCTGTCGCTGGCCTTGCCCAGTACGGCCAGCAGCACGATGGCGGCCAGCACGATGTCGGCGCGGCTCGTTTCGCGCCCGTCGCTGAGCAGATAGCCGAGGCCCTGACTGGCGGCGATCAGCTCGGCCGCCACCATGAACATCCAGGCCAGGCTCAAACCGTTGCGCAGACCCGTGAAGATGGCCGGCAGCGAGGCCGGCAGCAGCACGCGCCGCGCCAGCGCGGGCCGGCTCAAACGGTACATGCGCGCCGCGTCGATCAGCTTGCGGTCCACGTCGCGGATGCCCGACGCCACGCCCATGTAGACGGGGAAGAAGGCGCCGATGCCGATCAGGACCAGTTTCGGCGCTTCATCGATGCCCAGCCACAGCAGCAGCAAGGGCACCCAGGCCAGCGAGGGAATGGCGCGCAGGGCCTGGAAAGTGGGGTCGAGCAGCGCCTCCACCGCGCGGTTCAAGCCCACGGCCGCGCCGAGCACGATGGCCAGCAGCGCGCCGCCCGTAAAGCCGATGGCCACGCGCGCGGTACTGGCCAATACGTGGCCGGCCAGGCCCTGGCGCACCAGGTCGGCGATGGTGGCGGCGATGTCGCTGGGCGCCGGCAGCAGGTTGGCGGGGATGGCGCCCGCGCGCACGCCCACTTCCGCCGCCAGCAGCGCCAGGGCGGGCAGCAGCAGGCCAAGCGCCGCGCGCGGCAAGGGAGGAAGCTTGCGCCGGACGCCGGTCTCGTTGGCCTGCGCCGGCGCGGTGAGCGTGTCTCTGGCCATGACCGCTTACGCCTTGCTGATGAAGGGCGCGGCGACGCGCGTGTCGACCAGGTCCGCGATGGCGCGGTTCAAGTCGGCGCCTGGCTTGACCAGCGCTTCATCGACGAGGATGGGCGCGGCCACCAGCAGGGCCTTCACATGTTCGTTCGACGGTTGCGGATTGCTGAAGTCACTGCGCAGCTTCACCTGCAGCAGCGCCACCGGCAGGCTGACCTTGGCTTCTTCCGACAGGATCTTCGCCGCCTCGGCCGAGTTGGCGCGTATCCAGGCGCGCGCCCGTTCATAGGCCTGTATCACCTTGCCCACTTCGGCGGGGCGGCTGGCGAGGAATTCCTCGCGCACGTTCAGGAAGCCGTAGGTATTGAAGGCCACGTTGCGGTAGATCAGGCGCGACCCCGCTTCCAGTTCGCTGGCGGCCATGTGCGGATCGAGGCCGGCCCAGGCATCGACCTTGCCCTGCTCCAGCGCCGCGCGGCCGTCGGCATGCTGCAGGCTCACGTGTTCGATATCGCCGCGTTTCAGGCCCGCCGTCTTCAATGCGCGCAGCAGGAACAGATATGGGTCGGTGCCCTTGGTGGCGGCCACCTTCTTGCCCTTCAAGTCGGCGATGCTGCGGATGGGGCTATCCTTGCGCACGACCAGCGCCGTCCATTCGGGACGCGAAAAAATATACGGCGCGCGGATGGGGTTGCCGTTGGCGCGCGCCAGCAGGGCGGCCAGGCCGGCGCTCGAACCGATGTCGATGCTGTTGGCGTTCAGGTATTCGAGCGCGCGGTTGCTGCCCGCGCTGAGCACCCACTTGATGCTGGTGCCGTCCGGCTTGAA
This sequence comes from Janthinobacterium sp. 67, assembly GCF_002797895.1. NCBI lineage: Bacteria > Pseudomonadati > Pseudomonadota > Betaproteobacteria > Burkholderiales > Oxalobacteraceae > Janthinobacterium > Janthinobacterium sp. 67. The sequence continues at coordinate 297,298 of NZ_PGES01000001.1, forward strand.
CGCTTCTTCCAGCCAGCCGAAGCGGCGCAGCACCAGGCTGGCGGGTGAATAATAGGCGTAGTCGAGGCGCAGCTCCTTCAAGGGCGCCTGCGCGGCGGCGCGGGTAAGGCCGGGCAAGGCGGCGAGGGCGGCGCCGCTGGCGGCCAGTTGCAAGAGGGTTCTGCGTTTCATGGTGTCCTTGAATGGGGAATCTGATATATATGTCAGGCCGCTGCCAGGGCATCGTCTGCGGGCGCGATGCTGACCTGGCGTCCAGCGTGATCGGCGGGCAGGCGCGGGCCCTGGCCGAAGACTTTGTGGCGCAAGCTGCCTTCTTCATATTGCGTGCGATAGCGGCCGCGCCGCTGCAGTTCCGGCACGATGTGGGCCACCACATCGGCCATGCTGTCGTGGGCGACGGCGAAGGCGAGGTTGAAGCCGTCGATGCCCGTTTCATCGAGCCAGCTTTCCAGCTGGTCGGCCACCTGGCGCGCATCGCCGACGAGTACGGGGCCGCGTCCGCCCAGCCCGATGTATTCGGCCGCCTCGCGCACCGTCCACGTGCGATCCGGGTCAGCCTGGCTGAACGAGGCCAGCGCCGAGCGACCGGCCGGCGAATCGATGTAGTCGATGGTGGCGTCGAGCGGGTAGCGGCTGAAGTCGACGCCCGTCCAGCCGGACAGCAGCACCAGGGCCGCCTCGATATTCACGTGGCGCAGGTAGTCGGCGTGTTTTGCGCGCGCTTCTGCTTCCGTGGCGCCCGTGATGACGAGCGCCTGCGCGTAGATCAGCAGCGCGTCGCCATCGCGCCCGCTTTGCCGCACGGCCGCGCGCAAGTCGTCGGCGTAGCGCTTGACCACCGTCTTGCTGGGGCCACTGACAAAGGTCGCTTCCGCGTGGCGCGCCGCGAAACGCGTGCCGCGCGGCGAGGTGCCCGCCTGGTACAGCAGGGGCGTGCGCTGGGGCGACGGCTCGCACAAATGGATGCCGGGCACCTGGTAGTGGCGCCCGGCATGGTTGATCGGATGTACCTTGGCGGGATCGGCGTAGATGCCGCGCGCCTTGTCGTTGACGACGGCGTCGTCGTCCCAGCTTTTTTCCCACAGCTTGTAGACGACGTCCAGGTATTCGTCGGCCAGGTCGTAGCGCTCGTCGTGGCCCAGCTGCTGGCTCAAGCCCAGATTGCGCGCCGCGCTATCGAGGTAGCCGGTGACGATATTCCAGCCGATGCGCCCACCCGTCAGATGGTCGAGCGTGGAGATGCGCCGCGCGAACGTGTACGGATGTTCGTAGGTGAGGGCGCAGGTGACGCCGAAACCCAGGTGCGTGGTCGCCTGCGCCATGATGGGCACGAGGGCCAGCGGGTCGTTCAGCGGCACCTGCACGCCGTGTTCCAGGGCCGCATCGAGGCTGCCCCGGTACACGTCATACACGCCCAGCACGTCGGCCAGGAACACCGCGTCAAACAGGCCCGCTTCCAGCAGCTGCGCCAGTTCCGTCCAGTGCTGCGGGTCGGTATAGCGGTGGCTGCGGTCGCGCGCATGCGTCCACAGCCCCGGCGACTGGTGGCCGACGCTGTTCATCTGGAAGGCGTTGAAGCGTATCGTCTTCGCCATGGCTTATTTGGCCGCCGTCTGCAACGCTTGCTGGTAATCGGGTTTCGAATAGCCGGCAAAGTGCTTGTTCGTGATGTCGAGGAATTCGCGCGAGCGGTAGGCGGCCGCCAGGTCTTTTGCGAACTGCTTGTCCTTGTCCGCCGTGCGGATGGCCACCAGGTTGATGTAGTTGGGCGAGATTTTCTCGGCCACCAGCGCCTCCGTCAGCTTCAGCCCCGACGCCAGCGCGTAATTGCCGTTGATGAAGGAGTAATCGGTGTCGCCCAGCGAGCGTGGCAGCTGCGCCGCTTCCAGCGGCAGCAGCTTGATTTTCTTCGTGTTGACAGCGATATCCTTTTCCGACGCGCGCACGGGGTCGAAGCTGGCGCGCAGCTTGATCCATCCCAGCTGGTCGAGCAGCACCAGTGCGCGCGCCTGGTTGGTCGGATCGTTCGGCAAGCCCACCGTCGTGCCTTCCTTCACGTCGTCCAGGGTCTTGTGCTTCTTGCTGTAGATGGCGATCGGCGCCGTCGGGATCGTGATCAGGTCCGTCAGGGCCAGCTTGTGTTCCAGCGCGAATTTCTTCAGGTAGACGATGTGCTGGAAGACGTTGGCATCGAGCGAACCTTCGGCCAGCGCGAAGTTCGGCTGGATGTAGTCATTGAACTCCACCAGCTTGACCTTGTAGCCCTGCTTTTCCAGGATAGGCTTGATGCCCAGCTTGATCTGGTCCGCGTACGGCCCGGCGCTGGTGCCGATGGTGATGTCTTTCGGATCCTTGGCGTGGGCGAAGCTGGCCGCCAGGGCCAAGCTCAAGGCGGTGACGAGGATGCTGCGGCGGGCGATGGTCATGATGGCTCCTTGGTGGGTAAATTATGAATACGCCGTCGGCTCGGGCACCGTGCCTGTCAAGGCAAAGCGTCCCAGGTCGCGCAGCTTGTAGTCGATGGGGTCGTGCAGGGTGTGCACGCGCACGTTGCGCCAGTAGCGGTCGAAGCCGTATCGGGCCGAGGTGGAGCGGGCGCCCGTCAGTTCGAACATCTGGCTGCTGATCTCCAGTCCCCCCCTGTGCGCCAGGCACTTGGCTTCGGCCACGGTCACGGCCAGCAAGCCCCGTTCGCGCGCCGTCACCAGCGCGCCCTTGCGGAACACCTTTTCCAGTTCCTGCGCCGCAGCGTCGGCCAGCACTTGCGCGGGACGCAGCAAGAGCCACAGCTGGCCATAGCGGTGCTGCACCAAGGGGTCGTCCGTCGCCTTGTCCACGCCCGAGGAAAACCAGGCTTTCGCCTGTTCGTCCGTGTAGCGGCGCGCCGCCTCGAACGCGCCTTCGGCGATGCCCAGATACAGGTTGCTCATGATCAGCTGCGCGATCTGCGAGCGCACGGTCGCTTGCGGCGTGGCGGCCTGCGCGGGCGCCTGCAGCACCAGCTCGCGCGGCAGTGCCACGGCCTGGAAATGCACATTGCCGCTGTCCGTCTGGCGCTGGCCGAAGGCGTCCCAGTCCGCCTGCACGGTCACGCCGTCCTGGCGCGTGGGCAGGGCGGCGATCAGCGCCGTCTGCGTGGGCGCGTGCCAGGCGGAGACGGTAAGCCAGTCGGAACCCACGGAACCGGAAGAAAAGCTCTTGATGCCGTCGAGGATATAGCCGTCGCCGCTGTCGGTGGCCGTGACCCGTTTGTCGAGCGGGTTCAAGGCATTGCCCCAGAACAGGCGCTCGTCGACGGTCAAGGTGAGCAGGCGGCGTTGCTGCTGCGCGCTGCCATACAGCTGCAGGCCGGCCAGTTGTAAATGGTGGAAGCCGAAGACGTGCGCCAGCGCGCTGTCGGCGCGCGCCAGGATGCGGATCACTTGATACACGAGGGGCCACGACGCGCCCTGGCCGCCGAATTCCACGGGAATCGACAGGGTCAGTAAGCCCGACTCGCGCAGCCATTCGCGTTCCTGCGCCGCATGGCCGCCGGCCTGGTCGCGGGCATTGGCCGTTTCGGCCAGGCGCGCGGCCAGCGCGGTGGCGATGCTGATGGCGTCCTGCAGGGGTTCCGGCACAGGCGGCTGGGGACGGGCGGCATGGAGAAAAACGCTAGACATGAATGAGATTCCAGAAAGACGATGACGCCGATATTGCACCGCCAGGCTCACGCCGTACACGAAGAAAACCGCGCATGGATATGCGAAAAAAGCCATGCGGGGATGAGCGCCTTCGCTTGCGGGGCGTCAGGCCCGGATAGTCAAAAAACGCATATCGAAGCGCGAAAGCATTCGTTTTACCGGGCGGCTGATGGCGATAGGCTGCAAGCATCCGGACAACGCCACTTTCGACAACCTACAGGGACGGGCATCACATGAGCATCTTGTTATTGGGCGGTAGCCCGCAACTCCCATCGAGTTCCAGCCGCCTGCTGCTGCATATCGGCGAACAGCTGGCGCTGCAGGGCCACAGCTATGCTCAGCTGCATGTGCGCGACTTGCCGGCGCGCGCCTTGCTGCTGGCCGACTACGACGATGCGGCAATCGCCCGCGCCGTGCGCGCCGTGGCCGATGCGGACGCCATCGTGATCGCCACGCCCATCTACAAGGCGTCGTATACAGGGTTGCTGAAAGCCTTCCTCGACCTGCTGCCGCAAGATGGCCTGGCCGGCAAGCTGGTGCTGCCGCTGGCCACGGGCGGCGGCCATGCCCACACCCTGGCGCTCGACTATGCGCTGCGTCCCGTGCTCCATGCGCTGGGCGCCAAGCAAGTCTTCACCAGCATCTACGCGAATGCGCAGCAACTGGCGTGGCACGAAGAAGGGGGCCTGAGCCTGGATGCGCCGATCGCCGACCGCGTGCAGGCCGGCATCGAGGAACTCTCCACCGGCCTGTTCGTGCTGCAGGGGCAGCGTCCATCCGCGCCTGCCGAGATTGCGCACCCCGTGCGTTCGCTGCAAGACCAGCCTTACGCCCCCCACTATCAAGCCGCCTGATTATTCACCGACCAAGGAACCGCCATGACACACCGCCACGCACAACGCCTTTCGCGCCGTACCACTTTGGGCCTGCTGTTTGCCGCCGCCGCCGGCGTGATGGCGGCCGGCATGCCGGCCGCGGCGCAGGCGCAGGCCAAAGGGGAGGTCCAGGTGCAGGTGCGTATCGGCTACCAGAAATACGGCACCTTGACCCTGCTGAAAGGGCGCGGCACCCTGGAAAAACGCCTGGCCGAACAGGGCGTGGGCGTGAAATGGACGGAGTTTCCGGCCGGCCCCGTGCTGCTGGAAGGCTTGAACGTGGGCAGCATCGATTTCGGCACCGTGGGCGAGGCGCCGCCGATCTTTGCCCAGGCGGCCGGCGCCAACCTGGTCTACGTCGGCAATGAGCCGGCGTCGCCGGCCAGCGAAGCCATCGTCGTGCCCAAGGGTTCCGGCCTGCGCACCCTGGCCGACTTGAAGGGCAAGAAGATCGCCCTGAACAAGGGCTCGAACGTGCACTACCTGTTATTGAAGGCGCTGGAAAAGGCCGGTGTCGCGTACGCCGACATCCAGCCCGTGTTCCTGCCGCCCGCCGATGCGCGCGCCGCTTTTGAACGGGGCAGCGTGGATGCGTGGGCCATCTGGGACCCGTTCCTGGCGGCCGCCGAAAAGCAGCTGGGCGCGCGCGTGCTGGCCGATGGCAAGGGCCTGGTGGCGAACTACCAGTTTTATCTGGCGTCGCGCACGTATGCGGAAAAAAATCCCGAGATCCTGCGCATCGTGCTCGATGAAGTGGCCAAGGTCGATGACTGGGGCCGCAACAACCCGGACGAAGTGGCGACGATCCTGTCGGCACAGACGGGGCTGGGCAAGGATGTCGTGGCGCTGGCCGCCTCGCGCTATGCGTATGGCGTCAAACCCGTGTCCGTCGACGTCATCGCGTCGCAGCAAAGGGTGGCCGATGCGTTTTCCGGCCTGAAGCTGATCCCCAAACCGATCGTCGTCAAGGACGCGCTGCTGCCGGCGCGCCAGCTGGCCACCAGCGCAAAATAAACAAGCAAAGGAAAGCGCACCATGTCATTGAATGTCTTCTGGTTTATTCCCACCCACGGCGACAGCCGTTACCTGGGCACGTCGCAGGGCGCGCGTCCCGTCGATGCCGATTACCTGCGCCAGGTGGCCGTGGCCGCCGACACGCTCGGCTACGACGGCGTGCTGCTGCCCACGGGCCGCTCCTGCGAAGACGCCTGGGTGGTGGCGTCGTCGCTCATCAGCGTGACGCAGAAACTCAAATTCCTCGTCGCCGTGCGGCCCGGCCTGTCCACGCCCGGCCTGGCCGTGCGCATGGCGTCCACGTTCGACCGCCTGTCGAACGGGCGCCTGTTGATCAACGTCGTCACGGGCGGCGACCAGGGCGAGCTGGAAGCGGACGGCCTGTTTGCCGACCACGCCAAGCGCTATGAAATCTCCGATGAATTCATCAAGGTGTGGCGCGCCACGCTGGCGGGCGAGGGCGGCGCGGCCGGCTACGATTTCGAGGGCAAGCATATCCAGGTGAAGGGCGCGAAAACCCTGTATCCACCCGTGCAGAAGCCGTATCCACCGCTGTATTTCGGCGGGTCTTCGGAACCGGCGCATGAACTGGCGGCCGAGCAGATGGACGTGTACCTGACGTGGGGCGAGCCGCCCGCCGCCGTGGCCGAGAAAATCGCCGACATCCGCGCGCGCGCGGCAAAAAAAGGCCGCACAGTCCGGTTTGGCATCCGATTGCACGTGATCGTGCGCGAAACGAACGAGGCGGCCTGGCGTGCGGCCGATGAACTGATCAGCCACCTCGATGACGACATCATCGCCAAGGCGCAGGCGGCCTTCGGCAAGATGGATTCCGTGGGCCAGCAGCGCATGGCGGCCCTGCATGGCGGGCGGCGCGACAAGCTCGAAGTATCGCCGAATCTGTGGGCCGGCGTGGGCCTGGTGCGCGGCGGCGCGGGCACGGCCCTCGTCGGCGACGGGCCGACCGTGGTGGCGCGCATGCAGGAATACGCGGACCTGGGCATCGACACCTTCATTTTCTCGGGCTACCCGCATCTGGAAGAATCGTACCGCTTTGCCGAACTGGTGTTCCCGCTGCTGGGCAAGGGCAAGGCCGTGGGTGAGCAGTCCTTGAGCGGTCCCTTCGGCGAAGTCATGGCCAGCAATATCGTGCCTGCCGCACCACAGAAAAAGGTGGCCTGAGATGGCGACGGCCACCGTCAAGCGTCCGCCCGGGATGTCATGGCGCAATGCATTCGCGCCATGGGCCTTGCCAGTGGCGCTGCTGCTGGCCTGGCAGCTGGCGGCGCAGTGGGGCTGGCTGTCGAGCCGCATCCTGCCCGAGCCGTGGGCCGTGGCGAAAGCCTTCTGGCACCTGGCCGTGTCGGGCGAATTGTGGCTGCACCTGAAAACGAGCTTGTGGCGCGCGACGGTGGGTTTTGCCGTTGGCGCGGGGCTGGGCTTGCTGCTGGGACTATTGACGGGCAGCTTCCGCCACGCGGAAACCCTGCTCGACACGACCCTGCAAATGGTGCGCAACATCCCGGCATTGGCCCTGATTCCGCTGGTGATCCTGTGGTTCGGCATCGACGAGACGGCCAAGCTGTTCCTGCTGGCCGTCGGCGTCTTCTTTCCCGTCTACCTGAATACTTTCCACGGCATCCGTTCGGCCGACCAGGGCTTGATCGAAATGGCGAAAAGCTACGGTCTCTCGGGCTGGCCTTTGTACCGCGACGTGATCCTGCCGGCCGCCATGCCCTCGATTCTGGTCGGCGTACGCTTCTCGCTGGGCCTCGTGTGGGTGCTGCTGATCGTCGCCGAAACCATCTCGGCGCAGGCCGGCATCGGCTACATGACGATGAATGCCCGCGAATTTCTGCAAACGGACGTGGTGCTGGTGGGGATTTTGCTGTACGCCTTGCTGGGCAAACTGGCCGATCTGTTCTCGCGCCGGCTGGAGCGCCACTGCCTGCGCTGGAATCCCGCCTACCGATAGTGACGAAATGAGGAAAGAAAATACCATGCTGCTCGCCCCCATCCAGATCGAAACGGATTTTTTGTCGCACTTCGTGCAGTACGACCCGGCCGGTGCGCCGCCGCAGGCCAGGGCAGCACCGTCCGCCCCCTTGCAACGGCGTGGCGTGCCGTTGGAACTGACGCAATTGAGCAAGGCCTATGGCGAACGTCCTGTTTTGAAAAACGTTGACCTGCAGCTGGAAGCGGGCGAGTTCGTCGCCATCGTCGGGCGCAGCGGCTGCGGCAAGAGCACCTTGCTGCGCTCGATCGCGGGACTGGAAAGCGTCGATGACGGCAAGGTTGCCATCGGCAGCGGCGTAGGCGCGCCCGATATCCGCATCATGTTCCAGGAATCGCGTCTGCTGCCGTGGAAGACGGTGCTCGACAACGTGGCCCTGGGTCTGCCCCGTTCCGTTGGCGCGGCGGCCGCCTCGCTGTGGACGGTGGGTCTGGCCGAACGGGCAAACGACTGGCCGTCGGCCCTGTCGGGCGGGCAGAAGCAGCGCGTGGCGCTGGCGCGCGCGCTCGTGCACGAGCCGCAACTGCTGCTGCTTGACGAACCATTGGGCGCGCTCGACGCCCTGACGCGCATCGAGATGCAGCAGCTGATCGAGTCGCTATGGCTGGCGCGCGGTTTCACGGCCGTGCTGGTGACGCATGACGTGGCCGAAGCCGTGGCCCTGGCCGACAGGGTGCTGCTGATCGAGGACGGCCAGATCACCATGGACGTGCAGGTGGAATTGCCGCGCCCGCGCCAGCGCGGCCATGCGGCCTTCGCCGCGCTGGAGCAGACTATCTTGTCGCGCGTGCTGCAGCCGTCTCGGCCAGGACAATAAAGCCGTCGCTATCGACGCTTGCCACGATGGCTTCATAATTGTCGATGGCAGGATGGCGCGTGGCCAGCGGGTGCGCATGCGTGGCGGTGACGACGATGACCTTCGCGCCAGCCGCTTCGCCCGCCTCGATGCCCACCGACGCGTCTTCGAACACGAGGCAGTCGGAGGGCGCCACGCCCAGTTTTTCCGCCGCCAGCAAGTAGCAATCGGGTTTTGGTTTGCCGGCCTTGACGTCTTCCGCCGTCACCATGATGGCGGGTATCGGCATGCCGGCCGCCTTCAGGCGCGCCGTGGCCAGTGTCCTCGGCGCCGAGGTGACGATGGCCCATTGCGCGGGCGGCAGCGATTCCAAAAAGCGCAGCGCGCCCGCGATTTCAATAATCCCTTCCACGTCGACGATTTCCGCATCCGTGATGCCCTGCGACTCGCGCTGCGCGTCGACGCCGGGCAAGCGCAGTTTGGCGATGGTGTCGACCGAGCGCGCGCCGTGGATGGTGGGCAAAAAGGCCGCCACGTCGAGGCCCTGGCGCCGCGCCCACGTGCCCCAGATGCGTTCGGCGGCGGCGATGGAATTGATGACGGTACCGTCCATGTCAAACAAAAAAGCCCGGTAGCGGCCGGCGGCCGATGGTGTCGGGGGTGTAGACGGCGAGGGCAGTGCGGACATGGCTTCCTTCCAGATGATGGGCTGGAAGCCATTGTAACGGCAGTCGATTTTTATTTCACAGGTAGACCGATTCAAACCTGGCCACGGGTGCGCCATCCTTGAGCAGGATCAGCTTCTCGCCTTCGATCTGGTAGCCCGTCACGCTGTTCAAATTGGCCAGCACGGCGCTTTCCAGCTGCATCAAAGGGGGCGGGCAGGCCATGCGCGTGCCGGCCAGTTGCGTGAAGCGCAGGGCCGAGCCGGCCAGCGTATAGCCGCCCATGACGCGGTTGCAGCCCGTGAAACCGGTGCCCTTGCCATCGTCGGTGAGGGTGATGCGCACTTCGCGCTCCTGCTGCGGCGCCATCGCCACCGGCGCGCCATCGAGCTGCGTCAGCTTCCAGTAGGTATTCGTCAGGCTGGCCTGCGGCGCCAGGCTGGCGTTCGGCCTGGCGCTGTCGCTGGTGGCGGCGCAACCGCCGGCCATGGCGATGGCGGCGGCGAGGGGAAGGTATTTCAGGCGATGCGGCATGGGATGCTCCTGTGAGGGGGAATGCCTGCAGACTAGCAGGTTTTTCGCGCCGCTCAGCGCACGGCAGCGGTCATTGTTTCCATTTTGCCAGTCCTGGCATTAAACTCATGCTTTCTATTGTTTTAACCTTGATAGGGGGGCGGGCCGATGCTGCAAGCGCAAGCGCTGGATAATCGACTCGTCGCCACCACTGCCGACGACGTGCTGGTCGACCGCATCGTGCCCGGCGCGCCGCTGGTGATCGCCTTCGGCTTCGTCTCGTGGACCACGCGTCCCGCCTTCGATTTTTACGGACGCCTGAGAAAGCTGGAGCAGGTCAGCGGCCAGCACCTGAACAAAATCCTCGTGCGCGATTCGGGCAATGCCTGGTACCACCGCCGCATCGCAGGCCTGGGCAGCCATGTCGACGAGACGGCGCAAGCCTTGCGCGAACTCGTGCGCCGCATCGCGCCCGGTCAAGTCACGACCCTAGGCCAGTCCATGGGCGCGTACGCGGCCGTCATGTATGGCTTGCTGCTCGACGCGCAGCAGATCGTCGCCTTCGGACCGCTGTCCTTCCTCGACGTGCAGCAGGCGCGCTTGTACCATGAGCTGCGCTGGCTGCCCGTGATGGAGTCGCTGGCGCAAGACCCGCCGGCCTCGGGCTACTACGACCTGGCGGCCCTGTGCCGCGCCAGGGCGACGGACGCCACGCAGCTGCACCTGGTGTTCGGTACGCGGCCGGATACGGCCAACCTTGGCGCCAGCGCCAGCGAATCGGTGAACCTCGACGCCATGCATGCGCAGCGCCTGGCCGCCTTCGGCCGCTGCACCCTGCATCCGTATCCCCATTCGGGCCACGCCGTGGTGCAGCACCTGATCGACACGAAGCGCATCAACGGCTTGCTGGCCAAGTGCATACTCGGTCTTGCGCTGGAAGAGGAAGCCATGCCGGACATCAGCCGCGAGTGGCAGGACTGGGTGGCGGAAAACCTGCGTTTGGGCTGCGCCGGCGAACAGCTGGTGGCCGTGCTGCGGCAGCACGGTTTTTCGCTGGCCAGCAGCATGGCCGCCGTGGATGCCGCGCGCGCCAAGGCCACATGACGCCGCAGTTCGAACTCGACACCCTGAAAATGCGCATCGCCGCGCCCGAACTGGCGGCGCTCGATTTGCGCGTGCGCGTGCAGCGCGCGCTGCGCCAGCTGATACTCGATGGCGTGCTGGCGCCCGGCCTGCGCCTGCCGGCCACGCGCGCGCTGGCGCAATCGCTGGGCGTGTCGCGCGACACGGTGGAAATGGCGTACGCGCAGCTGCGCCTGGACGGTTATATCCAGCGCCAGGCGGGATCGGGCAGTTTTGTCTCGCCCACGATAGGGGCGAGCTTGCTGGGCAAGCCGGCGGTGGCGCCGCTGTCCATGCCGGCGCAGCCGGTGGCGCTCAGCGCGCGCGGCGCACAGATTCTCGCCAGCGGCGGCGTGGCCGACCAGCAGACCGTAAAAGCGTTCGCCACGGGCTTGCCGGAAACGCGGGCCTTCCCGCTCGACGTGTGGGAGCGCTTGCGGCGCCAGGCGGCCGGCGAACACCATGTGCTGCTGCACGGCGACCCGCAAGGCGCCGGGCCGCTGCGGCAAGCCATCGCCGACTATGTGAACCTGGAGCGGGGCGCGCGGGCCACGGCGCAGCAGGTGCTTGTGCTGAGCAGCACGCGCCAGGCCCTGTACCTGTGCGCGCAGGTGCTGGCCGATGCGCATGGCCCCATCCTGATGGAAGACCCCGGCTATTTCGGCGCGCGCAAGGCGTTCGAGATGGCGCAGCTGCGCGTCGTGCCCGTGCCCGTCGATGCACATGGCTTGTCCATCGCACACCTGCGCGCGGACCGCAGCGGCGCCAACACGGTGTACGTCACGCCGTCGCACCAGTACCCGACGGGCGCCACCCTGGCGCTCGAGCGCCGCCTGGCCCTGACCGCCTGGGCGGCCGAGCGCCAGGGGTGGATCATCGAGGACGATTACGACAGTCAGTTTCACTACGCGGGCTTGCCGACGGCGTGCGTGCAGGGGCTCGACACGCAGCAGCGCACGATTTACCTGGGCACCTTCGCCAAGTCGCTGTATCCGGGCCTGCGCATCGGCTACATGGTGCTGCCGCCCGCGCTGGTGCAAGCGATGACCCATGCGCGCAGCATTCTCGACGGTCACACGCCGCAGCTCGATCAATTGACACTGGCCCGTTTCATCGCCGATGGCCATTTTGCGGCCCACGTGCGCGCCATGCGCAAGGTCTACGCCGTGCGCCGCGATGCGATGGCGCAGGCCGTGCAGCGGCACCTGCCGCACGTGGTCACGGCGCAGTTGCCGCCGGGCGGCTTGCAGATGCCCTGTCTGCTGCACGAGGACAGGGTGGAGCTGGACACGATACGGCTGGCGGCGCAGGCGGGCATCGTGCTGCCGGGCCTGAGCCGGCTGTACGCGACGCCGCCGGTGCGCGGCGGCTGGCTGCTGGGCTTTGCGGCCTTGACCCCGCACGAGATCGACAACGGCATCGTCCGCCTGGCCCGCGCGCTGGGTTGATGCAAAGTGGTCTGCTGTATGTACTTGAATTGGCCTGCTTGAGCAGTCCATGTGGCCATTAATATGCTCGCTTTCAATGGCAGAGGCATAGAGATGACAACCACCACAACAACCGCCATGGCCGACCGGGCGCGCTGGCGCGACCTGGCGTCCCCCGCCATGGCCGCCTTCATTTCCGTCCTCGTCAACTATGGCGGCACCTTCGTGCTGGTGTTCCAGGCGGCCCAGCTGGCCCAGCTGAGCGCCGCGCAGACGGCGTCCTGGGTCTGGTCGCTGAGCATCGGCGTGGGCGTGACGGGCATCTGGCTCAGCTACCGCTACCGCGCGCCCATCATCACGGCCTGGTCCACGCCCGGCGTGGCTTTTCTTGCCACCGTGATGCCGCACACGCCGTATGCCGAGGTGATCGGCGCCTATATGATTTCCGCCATTGCCTTCATTGTGCTGGGCATGTCCGGCGCCTTCGAGCGCCTCGTGCGGCTGATTCCTGGTGGCATCGCGGCCGGCTTGCTGGCCGGTATCCTGCTGCAGTTTGGCGTGAACGCGTTTGGCGGCGCCAGCGCCGATCCGCTGCTGGTGGTGGTCTTGCTGCTGTCGTACGCGGTGCTGCGCCGTTTCACGGCACGCTTTGCCGTGGTGGGCATCATGCTGATCGGCCTGGCCCTGCTGCTGGCGCAGGGGCGCATCGATGCGCAAGGCATCGAACTGGCCCTGGCCGCGCCCGTGTTCGAGATGCCGCGTTTTTTCCGTGGCGTCCCTGCTGGGCGTGGCGCTGCCGCTGTTCCTGATCACCCTGACGGGGCAATACATGCCCGGCATGCTGGTGCTGCGCAATGACGGCTATAACGTCAGCGCCAATCCGATTTTGACGGTGACGGGACTCGGCTCGCTGCTCATGGCGCCGTTCGGCGCGCACGCCTTCAACGTGGCCGCCATCACGGCCGCCATCTGCACGGGCAAGGACGCCCATGCGGACCCGTCGAAGCGCTACGTGGCCGGGCTGGCGTGCGGCGTGCTGTACATCCTCGTGGGCATCTTTGGCGTCACCCTGGCCAGCCTGTTCATGGTCTTGCCGCGCAGCTTCATCACGGCGCTGGCGGGCCTGGCCCTGCTGGGCGCCATCGGCAACAGCCTGGCGCAGGCGATGGCGGACGTGCGCATGCGCGAAACGGCCCTGATTACCTTCCTGGCGACGGCCGCGAACGTGACCCTGCTGGGCGTGGGTGGCGCCCTGTGGGGGCTGGCGGCGGGACTGGCGGCGCACGGGCTGATGCATGGCTGGCGCAAGGCGGCATAGCCTGGATATTTGCCCATTTTGCCAGCCGCCGCATACAATTGCTGCGCCCGTGCCCGTTGGCACCGTCTTTTCCGATGTGAGCGATGGCCGACCTGACTTCCCTGGCGCAGTATCTTCCGGCGATCACGCCCGCCTTCCTCGTCTGCGCCGCCTTGCTGTTGGCAACTCCACGTACCGTGCCGCTGCTGCGCGTGCTCGTGCACGTCGTGTTTTTCGTGCTGGCGCTCGGAGCTCGTGTCGGGCCTGCTGTTCGGTCTGTGCCACGCCTTCCTTGCCACCACCGTCACGCAGGTGGGTGCGCCCATCGTCGTGTTCACCGTGATCGAAGGCCTGGTGGCGGGGCTGGTATATTGCCGGGCCGGCTTGCTGGCCGCCGGCTGGGTGTGAATCCTGTTGTTTCAATTTAATGAAGAGTGAGAAAACGATGCCTGTCAGTTCCTACCTGAATACCCGCCCCGTCGTGGGCGAGCGCGTCTACCTGCATGACACGGCGCAAGTGATTGGCGACGTGCAGATCGGCGACGACTGCTCGATCTGGTGCAACAGCGTGCTGCGCGGCGACGTCAACCGCATCGTCATCGGCGAGGGCAGCAATATCCAGGACTTTTCCATGGGTCACGTGTCGCACAGGAATGCGGCCAAGCCCGACGGTTCACCGTTGACCATCGGCAAATACGTGACCATCGGCCACTCCGTCATCTTGCACGGCTGCACGATAGGCGACGAATGCCTGATCGGCATGGGCAGCATCGTCATGGATGACGTGGTGGTGGAAAAGCACGTGATGCTGGGCGCGGGCAGCCTGGTGTCGCCAGGCAAGGTGCTGGAAAGCGGCCATTTGTACGTGGGCCGGCCCGCCGCCAAGGTGCGCGCGCTCACGGAAGCGGAGATCGCCTACCTGCGCTATTCGGCCGAGCACTACGTGCGCGTGAAGAACAATTACCTGGCAGGCCAGGACGACGCCTGATCGTCGGCGTCGCCGAGCCGGCGCAGTTCCGGCCGCGGCGCCAGGTCTTGCGGCAGGCGCAGGGCTGACACGAGGCCCAGGCGCCGCAACAGCAGCAGCATCCACCAGCCCGGATCCCATTCGCCCGGCAACAGGCCCAGCCTGGCCGAGCCCGGATACGCGTGATGGTTGTTGTGCCAGCATTCGCCCATGGTCAGCAGCGACGTCAGGCGGATATTCCGGCCTTGTACGGCGGCCCCATCGACGTGAAAATGCGTTTGCCCATGGTTGTGGGCGAAGTAGCCGATCAGCCAATGGCCGAGCACGCCGGCGCTGACCCGCGCGCAGACGCCCCAGCAAACCAGGCCCCAGCCGCCCCAGGTGAAGAACAGCATGGCCCACGGCAGTTGCTGCAGCATCCAGCTTCTTTCCAGGAAACGATAGAAGCCGTCGTGCGCGATGCGCGGCTCGATGGCGATGTGCGGCCGCTGGTGGAGATCAAGGCGGCAGAACAATTGCCACCAGGCATCGCGCCAGAAGCCGGCGCCGTGGCGCAAATAGGGGTGGCAATCGGGCAGGCGCTGCGCATAATCGCGCAATTCGTGCTGGCGCAGCAGGCCCAGAGGGCCGCTGAGGCCCACCAGCACGCCCAGGTACACCAGCAGGTATTCCAGCCATCGCGGGCATTCAAAGCTGTCGTGGATCAGCTTGCGGTGGCTGCCCAGCGAGTGGCCGAACAGCAGGACGATGGCCGTGCCGGCCACGAACAGCAGCACGCCGGTCCAGCTGAAGAAGCACAGGGCGCCAGTCGCGGCGCCGGCCAGCATGGCCGTCAGCCATAGCGATGGCAAAGGCGCAAAGCGCACCGTGCCGTGCAGCACGCTATCGGCGTAGGTGGCGCGGGCGCGGTGGCCATCCAGGCTGGCCGCCGTCATCAGCCCTTGGGGGCCGACGATGGTTGCGTGTACTTGTCGAAGTTGGTGATGTAGTCGTTGAAGTTGTCGGTCAGCATGCGCTTGTACTGTTCCGTGAAGAAGGCCACGGCGCCTTCCTTCTCGGCCTGCATCTTGGCCACGTCGTTGCTCTTGCTGGCGACGAGGAAGGCGTTGAAGCGGGCGGCCGCGTACAGCAGCGAGGTGGCCACTTCATTGCCGCCGCTGTGCATGCATTGCTCATTGGCCAGGGCGATGACCTGGTCGGCGCGTTCCCAGAATTCCGGGCCCGGTGCTGGTTTTGTCGTTGGTGTGCTCATAAAAATCCCTCATGAAAGTGCGCGCCAGTCTACACAGGGGGCCGCGGGCTGTCCAGCCGCGCGGCCGTCAGTCAGGGCGCTTGCAGGATTTGTTCGACCAGCACGGCCAGCGGCTGGCGGATGTCGAGCACGATGCCGGCCTCGTCCGCCTGCAAGGGCTGCAGGGTGGCCAGCTGGCTGTCGAGCAGGCTGGCCGGCATGAAATGGCCGGGGCGATGCAAGCGGCTTTCCAGCACGGCGCGCGGACCGTCCAGGTGGGCGAAACGCAGGGCCGGGTCGCCCTCGCGCAGCACGTCGCGGTAGGCGCGTTTCAGGGCCGAGCAGGAGACGACGAGGCCGCTGCCCTGGGCGCGGGCCGCAGCGATGCGTTCGCGCAGGGCGGCCAGCCAGCCGGCCCGGTCGGCATCGTCGAGGGGGATGCCGGCCGCCATCTTGGCCACGTTTTCCGGCGGATGCACGTCGTCGCCTTCCACGTAGGGCACGTGCAAGGCGTCGGCCAGCAGGCTGCCGACGGCGCTCTTGCCGCAGCCGGACACGCCCATCACGACCCAGCGCGCGGCGGGTACGTCCACCTCAAGGCGCCGAAACGATGACGGTGACGCGGCGGTTTTCCGCCTGGCCCGCCTTGGTGGCGTTCGAGGCCACGGGTTTGCTCATGCCCAGGCCATTGACGACGATGTTGCCGCGCGCAATGCCAGCCACGCCCATCGCATCGGCCACCGCGTTGGCGCGCGCCAGCGACAGCTTGTTGTTCAGTACTTCAGCGCCTTCATTGTCCGTATGGCCTTCCACGCGCATGTGGATAATGCCCACTTTCAGCAGGGCGGCGCTGATTTTCAGGATGGCGCTGCGGCTGGGCGCCGTCAGGCTGGAGGCGCCGAAGTCGAACAGCAGCTTGTCCGTGAAGCTCAGTTCCCAGCCGTCCTCCGTCTGGCGGAAGCCCTGGTCTTTCAGGGTGGCGATCTGTTCCGCATTGAACGGCGATTTCACTTCAGGCGTGCTTTGGCAGGCGGCCAGCAGGCCCACGAAGAACAGGCCGAGGAAGCCGAGACGTAATTGCTTGTAGATAAACTGCATGGTGTTGCTCCTTGGTTCAGGGGTGAGTATGGGGTTGCGGCAGGCGCGCCACCTGGCGCGTGCCGCGCTGCGCCTGCTTGGCGCGGTACATGGCTTCGTCCGCCGCGCCGACCAGCGAGATGGCGTCGATGGCGTGATCGGGGAAGACGGCCACGCCAATGGTCAGCGAGCTGACGATGCTGTTGCCGGTGGGCAGTTCAATGGCTTGCGCCATGGCGGCGATGATATTGTCGGCGATGTGCATGGCGTCGCTGCTGTTGCGCAGCGGCTTGAGCACGATGGCAAATTCGTCGCCGCCCAGGCGCGCCACCAGGTCGCCTTCGCGCAATTGCTGCTTGATGCGCGCGGCGATGGTCACCAGCACCCGGTCGCCCGAGGCATGGCCGAAGGTGTCGTTGATGTACTTGAAGCGGTCGCTGTCGAGGAAGAGCACGGCCACCTTGCCATTGCCGATCCGCGCTTCGAGGATGGCGCGTTCCAGTTCCGCTTCCATGAAGGCGCGGTTCGACAGGCCCGTCAGGCTGTCGTGGTTGGCGCGGTGCGACAGCGAGGCGTGTTCCTTTTGCAGATGGCTTTGCCACGCTTCCAGTTCGTCGAGCAGGGCATTGAAGTCGTCATTGATCTGGTTCAGCTCGGCAATATTGGCGGGCGGCACGCGCAGTTCGAACGAGCGGTCGCGCCGCACCCGGTGCGCCGTTTCGGCCAGGTGGCGCAGCGGCGACGTGATTTCGGTCTCCATGCGGCGCGACAGGCGCACGGCGACGACCAGGCTCAGCACCAGGCAAGCGAGCAGGCAGGTCAGGCCGCTGAGCAGGAAGGGCAGCAGGCTGCGGCTGTGCGGCACCAGGGTGATGTTGCCGATGGCCTGATCATTGCGCGTGATGGGAAAGGTCAGCGAATCGGGCAGCATCCAGCCCGTCAGCGCGCGTTCGATGTAGTAGCGCGTGCCGTGTTCGCCACGTTCCCAGCGGGCCAGCACCTTGCCGGCCTGGTCGCTCACCTGCGCCTGGTCGATATCTTCGTTGACGCCGATCAGGGCCAGCGCTTCCTTGGCCGCCATGGCGTCGCCAAAGACGACGGCTCCTTCCACCGTGTAGCTCATCGAGCGGGCCACCAGGCGCAGGTTCTGGTCCGAATACACGCGCAGGGCCAGCAGCGCCACGGCCGTCAGGGTCAGGCCGGCCGCCAGCACGGCGATCAGCGACACGCTCAGGTGGGCGCGCCGCAGCACGCTGTCGAGCGTGGGGCGGGGCGGGCGGGCGCGTTTGTTGCTCATGCGGGCGCTCATGGCGGCGGTCCCTTGCGACGTGCAATTTGCAAGGCGTTCGGATGCACGCGCAGGCCGCTGCGGGCGATGGCGTCGAGGTTGACGTCAAAACCGATCTGCGCCTCGTTCAGGCGCAGGCAGAACATGGTGCCCACGGCGCAGGAGCTGCCCGGTTCGGCGACCGACAGGATAGGTTTGCCGATGATCTGCGCCAGCAGATGCTCGCGTTCGCCCTCGGGCAGGCTGCCCATGTAGACGACGTCGCATTCGCCGGCCGCGCTTGCCACGGCCGGGATCTTCACGCGGATGCGCTGGCCCAGGCTCGAGGCGGGCATGTCGACGATGGCCGCGCCGTAGTGGGGAGTACCGAGCATGCAGACGCGCACTTCCTGGCGCGCCACGGGCCAGCGCACATAGCTGACGATGCCGAACAGGACCTGGGCCACTTCGGCCGACCGCCTGTCTGCCGCCGCGCCCGTTTGCGCCCACGCCGCGCACGGCGCCAGCGCACCGCTGGCGAGCAGCGAGGCGAGCAGCACGACGGCGAGCAGGACGGGCGGCGCGCAGCGCTGCCGGTGGCGAGGGGAGGAGGGCACGGCGTCGTTGTCTTTATGCAGGTCGGGGCGCTATTCAGTTACTCGGCAAGACAGACTCTACGGAAGTCCATGCCGAAAGTAAATCACGGCGCTAGGCCGTAAAACCTTGCATTATAAACACGAATGCGAAAAATTGCATTCTTTACCATGAAGATTACCCGGTCGACATTGTTTTTACACTACAGATTGTTGCTACTCTTCCAGTGTTGCTTCCAGCAAGTCAATTTCGCGCAGCAGACGCAGGTGGATGGTGTCGTCCAGCTCGCCCGAGATGCGGCGGCGGAACAGTTCATCGCGCTCCGCATTGAGCGCTTCCAGGCGCAGCGAGCGCTCGGCCCTGGCCAGTTCCTGCAGCCGCATCGCCTCGTCGTTGCTGCTTTCGCCATACGCGAGGCGGCGCCGGTAGGCTTCGATCAGGCGGTTGGCCGCCTCCGTGACGACTTGTTGCTTGTCATTCTTGTCGATGCCTTCGCACACCTTTTCCAGCCGCGCGATGGCCGCTTCGGCGGCGGCGGCGCGGGCGTTGCGTTCTTCCGTCGAGCGGCGCGCGGGCGGCGCGAACACGAGGCCCTTGGTCAGCAGGGGCAGGGTGACGCTGGCCAGCAGCAGCGACAATAAAATCACGCCCATGGCCAGGAAGATGACGAGATCGCGCGCGGGAAAGCGCGTGCCGTCGGGCAGGAACAGGGGCAGGGTCAAAATGCCGGCCAGGGTCAGCGCTCCGCGCACGCCCGCAAACGAGGCCACCAGCAGCAGGCGCAGGCTGGGGCGGGCCAGCAGCGCCGCGTCCTTCGGTTCGCCCGCCACTTTCTTGTGGTGCTTGAACAGGGTCAGTTTCATGGAAATGAAGACCCAGAGAAAGCGCATGAAGGTCAGCCCCACCGTGATGGCAATGACGAACAGCGGCAATTTCCAGGCGCTGCCGGCGCCGACCTCCATCGATGCTGCCGGCAAGCCGGCAACCGTGGCGGGCAGTTGCGCGCCCAGCATGACGAAGATCACGCCATTCAAGACCAGTTGCACGGTATCCCACACGGCCTTGCGCTGGGTGCGCGTGGCGGCCAGCGGGCGGCCGATCAGGTCGGCGTAATGCATGGACACGCCCGCCGTGGCGGCGGCCAGGATGCCGGAGCCGTGGATTTGCTCGGCGCCCAGGTAGGCGGCAAACGGGATCAGGATGCTGATGAGGATTTGCAGGCCCGGCTCTTCGCCGACCTTGCTTACCAGCCATTTATTCGCCAGGCCCACACCCCACGAGATGGCCAGGCCGATGACGATGCCGCCGCCTGCTTCTTGCAGGAAACTGAGCGAAGCGGCGCCGATGGAAAAGCCGCCCGTCATCATGGCGCCCACGGCAAACGTGAAGCAGACGAGACCCGACGCGTCGTTGAGCAGGGATTCGCCTTCGAGAATGTGCATCAGGCGCGGCGGGATCGGATTGCCGGCGGCAATCGCCGACACGGCCACGGGGTCCGTCGGCGAGAGGATGGCGCCCAGCGCGAAGGCGACGGCCAGCGGCACGCTGGGAATGAGCCAGTCGATGAAAAAGCCCATGCCCAACACGGTAAACAGCACGAGGCCGATGGCCAGCATCAGGATAGAGCGCGCATCGGAAAAGAAGGCGCCCTTGGGAATGCGCCAGCCGTCGAGAAACAGCAGCGGCGGGATGAAGAGCAGGAAGAAAATGTCGGGATCGAGCGGCACTTGCACGCCAAATACGGCCAATCCCGTACCGCCGGCGATCTGGATCAGCGGCAACGGCAGCTTGACCCAGCGCGAGCGGGCGAGAAAGCCGCACAGGACGACGGTCAATACGAGGATGAGGATGATGGTAACGGTATGCATGAAGGAGCGGCGGCGTGCTGAAACGCTGATTATAAGGCGCAGCCCGCCTGCAGGCGGCACCTGCGTGTCATTGCGTACATACAACAAGTCACAATCGCGGTAAGATTCTCCCATTCATTGCCACAATCTGCCCTGCTGCCGCCGTCCGTGCGCGGCAGGCGCGTGCCTGGCCTTTTACCGGACTCCTGTTTTGCTCAAGAAAATCTTCACCGGCCTGCTGCTGTCGCTGGCATTGCTCATCGTCGCGGCCCTGGCCGCGTATCTGTACTACTGGCGCCCTGCGCTGGCGCCCATCGATCCGCCTGCCGCCACGGCATTTTCCCCGCAAGTGGTGGAGCGGGGCCGCATCCTGGCCGGCATGGGCAATTGCGCCGCCTGCCATACGGCCAAGGACGGCGCCGAGTACGCGGGCGGCCACGGCCTGGCCACGCCGTTCGGCACGATCCATGCGACGAACATCACGCCGGACAGGCAGACGGGCATCGGCCGCTGGTCGCTGGCCGCCTTCCGGCGGGCCATGCGCGAAGGCGTGGGCCGCGATGGCGCCCATCTGTATCCCGTCTTTCCGTACACCCATTTCAACCTCGTTTCGGACGCGGACCTGACGGCCCTGTACGCGTATTTCATGACGCGCCCGCCCGTGTACGCCGTGGCGCCCGCCAACAGCCTGCCTTTCCCCCTGAACTTGCGGCCCTTGCAGGCGGGCTGGAAGCTGCTGTTCTTCAAGCCGACCGGCTTTCAGCCGGATCCCGCGCAAGGGCTGGACTGGAACCGGGGCCGCTACCTGGCCGAAGGCCTGGCCCATTGCGCCGCCTGCCACACGCCGCGCAATGCGCTGGGCGCCGAACTGGCCGGCTCGTCCTATCTGGGCGCGGCCATCGACCACTGGTATGCGCCGGCCTTGACCAGCGCCAACACGGCACCCCTGCCGTGGACGCAGGACGAGCTGTACGCCTTTTTGCGCACGGGTGCGACGGCCCTGCACGGCGTGGCGGCAGGGCCCATGTCGGCCGTCGTGCACGAAGGCATGGGCGCTTCGCCCGATAGCGATATCCGCGCGCTGTCCGTGTATTTTGCGGGCGTGGCCGGGGCGGAGCAACGCCAGGTCGATACCGATACCGTGGTGAAAGCCGGCATCAAGCGTTCGCAGCGCGTCAGCCTCGTCGACAACGACCGTGGCGCCAGCCTGTACGTGGCCGCCTGCGCGTCGTGCCATTCGAACAGCGATGGCAAGCCTGCGGCGCTGCGTCCGGAACTGAGCCTGAACAGCGCCGTCAGCGCGCCCGATCCCGCCAACCTGATCCAGGTGATACTGCACGGCATCAGCAAGGACGAGGCCATGCCCGGCGTGCTGATGCCCGGCTTTGCCGCCTCGCTGACGGACAACGACGTGGCCCAGCTGGCTGCCTATCTGCGCCGCAGCCGCAGCCACCAGCCGGCCTGGACGAATCTGGAAGCGGCCGTGGCACGCGCACGCGCCGGCAAGTAATTACTGAAAGTTTTTTTATGTACAACATTACCGTGAATGGCCAGCCCTTCGGCACCGAAACCGACGCCGAGACGCCCCTGCTGTGGGTGCTGCGCGACGAAGTTAAATTAAAAGGCACGAAATTTGGCTGCGGCATCGGCATGTGCGGCGCCTGCACCGTGCACGTGGATGGCCGCGCCATGCGCTCGTGCATCACGCCGATTGCCGCCGTGGCCGGCTGCGCCATCACCACCATCGAAGGCTTGTCGCCGGACGGCACGCACCCGCTGCAGCGGGCGTGGATCGCCACGCAGGCGCCCCAGTGCGGCTATTGCCAGTCGGGCCAGATCATGCAGGCGGCCACCTTGTTGAAAGACTATCCGCAGCCGACGGACGCGAATATCGACGCCGTCATGAGCGGCAACCTGTGCCGCTGCATGGCGTATGCGCGCATCCGCAAGGCGATCAAACTGGCCGCCGGCATGCAGGAGGCGCCCGGTGTTTAAGTTGCCGAAAGAAAATTCAGCCAATCGTCCCAGCGCGCTGGGACGGCGCGGCTTCCTGATCGCCGCCGCCGGCACGGGGTTTACCCTGGCCTTTTTGCGCTCCGACAGCTCCCTGGCCGCAGGCAAGGCGGCGCCCGTGCCGCCCGCCCAGTCTGCCGCGCCCGCGTTCGACCCCAGCATCTGGTTCCAGATCGGCCGCGACGGCATCGTCACCGTCAACATCGCCAAGGCGGAAATGGGCCAGCACATCGGCACGGCCCTGGCGCGCATCGTGGCCGAAGAGCTGGAAGCGGACTGGAACAAGGTGCGCCTGCATTACGTCGACACGGACCCGAAATGGGGCTTGATGGTGACGGGTGGCAGCTGGTCCGTGTGGCAGAATTTCGACCCGCTCAGCCGTGCCGGCGCGGCCGGGCGCCTCGCGCTGGTGGAAGAGGGCGCGCGCCTGCTGCGCCTGCCCGTGTCCGCCTGCCACGCCCGGCTCGGCGTCGTGCATGGCCGGGGGCGGTCGATCAGCTATGGCGACATCGTGCGCCGCGGCAAGCTGGCGCGCCAGTACACCCCCGGGCAATTGAAAGCCATCGTGCTGAAAACGCCGCAGCAGCGCAGCCTGGTCGGCCAGCACGTGCAGGCGCTCGATATTCCCGCGAAAACCGATGGCACGGCCGTGTACGGCATCGATGCGGAAGTGGAGGGCATGCTGTATGCGCGTCCGAAGATCCCGCCCACGCGCTACGGCGCGAAAGTGCAGTCCATCGACGACGCGGCGGCCAGGAAGGTGCGGGGCTATCTGCGTTCGTTCGCCCTGCAAGACCCCAGCGGCACGGTGCCCGGCTGGGTCATGGTGGTGGCCGAAACGTATGCGGCCGCCATGCGCGCGGCCGAGCTGGTGCAAGTGAAATGGCGGGCCGGCGCGGCGGCCCACGTGGCGGAGCAGGATATCCTCAACTACGCGGCCAAGCAGCTGGTCGACGCGAGCCTGGGCGCGCGCGTCGTCGATGATGATGGCGTGGAACAAGCGTTCAACGATGCCAGCCTGCAACTGGAACGCCATTACACGACCAGCACCGTGCTGCATTTCCAGCTGGAACCCGTCAATGCCTTGGCGCAGGAAATCGACGGCGTCTGGCACATTCATGCGGGCAATCAATGGCAATCGTTGATCCTGCCCGTGCTGGCGCAGGCGTTGAAAGTGCCGGAAAGCAAGGTGATGCTGCACACCTATCTGCTCGGCGGTGGCTTCGGCCGGCGCCTGAATGGCGATTATTGCGTGCCGGCCGCGCTGGCCGCGCAAGCCGTGGGGCGCCCCGTCAAGATGATATGCACGCGGGCCGACGACGCCCGTTTCGATTCGCCCCGTTCGCCGTCCGTGCAGCACGTGCGCATGGCGTTCGACGACGCGGGCAAGGTGTCGGCGATGGTGCACGAAGCGAGCGCCGGCTGGCCCACGCAAGTCATGATCCCCGCCTTCCTGGCCAAGGATAAGCAGGGCCATCCGTATGACCCGTTTGCCATCGCCGGCGCCGACCACTGGTACACGGTGGGCGCGCAGCGCGTGCGGGCCGTGTCGAACGACCTGGCCAACAGCAGTTTCCGCCCCGGCTGGCTGCGCTCCGTGGGGCCAGGCTGGACGAATTGGGCTGTGGAAAGTTTCATGGACGAGGCGGCGCAGGCGGCCAAGGTCGATCCGCTGGCGTTTCGCCTGTCGCTGTTGCAGGCGGCGGGGCGCAACGCGGGCAGCGCGCCGAACGCCGTCGGCGGCGCCGCGCGCCTGGCCCACGTGCTGCGGCGCGTGGCGGAAAAAGCAGGTTGGGGCACGCCCATGCCGCCCGACACGGGCCTGGGCATCGCCGCCACGTTCGGCCAGGAACGCGACATGCCCACCTGGACGGCGTGTGTTGCCAGAGTGAAGGTGGACCGCAGCACTTGCATGGTGAAAGTCGAAAAGCTGTTCATGGTGATCGACGCGGGCAGCATCGTCGACCCGGACGGCGCGCTGGCGCAGGCGGAAGGGGGCGCCCTGTGGGGCGTGAGCATGGCCTTGCATGAAGGCACGGCCTTCCTGAACGGCGAAGTGAAGGATACCAACCTGAATACCTACACGCCCCTGCGCATGGCCGACGTGCCCGAGCTCGACATCGAATTCGTTGCCAGCACGCACACGGCGACGGGCATGGGCGAGCCGCCCACGACGGCCGTGGCGCCGGCGATCGGCAACGCCATCTTTGCCGCCGTGGCTTCTCGCGTACGGCATTTGCCGATCCGCCCGGAAGCCGTGCTGAAGGGACTGGACCGGCACGGCGCCGTCTGATGCGGGCGCGTGGCAAATTTCACGTGCGCCGCGCGTGAACGGGCGCAGGCTGCTACACTGATGATTGCCGATCAGCGCACTAGCAGCGTGATTTCAGCTTGATGTCAGCGTCATTCCAGCTCGATAGCGGAGGCAGCCATGCAAGAACAATTTGTCAGCATCACGGCCGATGAACTTCAAATGGACGGCGTACTTGAAATGCCCGAGCGGCCCGTGGGCATTGTCCTGTTTGCCCACGGCGCGGGCGCCGATAGCGACTATCTGGGCGCCTCCAGCCACGCCACTTCCCAGGATTTTTTGCGAGCGGGCATCGCCACCCTGCGCTTCGACCAGGGCGGTGTCGAGCCTGGCGGCGGCAGCAATGGCCACGCCTATTTCGTGCGCAGCGATATCGTGCTGCTCGCGCGCCAGCTGGAAAAAGCCCTGGGCTGGCTGCAAGTGGACCCGTCCACGCGGCGCTTGCCCTGCGGCCTGTATGGCTATGGCACCAGCGCGGCCGTCGTGATGCAGCTGGCGGCCTGGCGCAGCGCGGAAATCGCCGCGCTGGCCGTGTGCGATGGCCAGGTGGAAATGGCGGGCAAGGCGGCGCTGGAAAACGTGCGCGTGCCATCCTTGCTGATCGTGGGCGGGCGCGACCCCGACGTGGCCGGCCTGAACCGCATGGCCTTTGCCACCTTGCGCTGCGACAAGCAACTGGAACAGATCGCCGCCCCCGGCGGCCCCGACACGCGCCACCAGGCGGCCCTGCTGGCCACGGACTGGTACACGCGCCATTTCAACGGACATACCAGCACGGCGCAGTAGCGGGACAGAGCAGCACTTATGGCTGCTCAATGCGACGGCACGGCACCGATTTGCTGTAATAAGCCAAGCATGTCGGGCTGGCCGCGCTCCTCGACGAACTTCCCGTCGGACAGACGGTAGAGGTTCATGGCCTGCACCGCAATCTGCTTCCCGGTAGGCGGCACACCGAAGAACGTTCCCTGATGTGTGCCGCGCATAATGAACCGGGCGGCGACTTTATCACTTTCGGCCACCATTTCTTCCAAGGTCCACTGGATGTCGGGGAATCCTTCACGCATCATGGCGATGATGGCGAGATATCCAGCCGGCCCTCGCATGGGCTCCGGACTTCCCGGTACGTGAAAGATTGCGTCTGTCGAGATGAGTTCGTCAGCCAGTGCCTGGCTGGCGGTGTTGATGAACTCAACAAACTTCTGCATGGTGAGCTTGTTTGCTTCCGATGTCATGGTAATACTCCTTTATCGACGATATGAGTGGTTTAGGTGCGTATGCACTTGTGCTGCCTGGCTTGACGCTGCCGCTGGTGGTGAAATGATCGATCTGCAATGGACGGCCGACCGGCGATCGGATTGGTGAACACGACGTCCTCGCCCGACAGGTGGGCGCGGGGCCGCGCCGGCCGGGGCGGCGTACGAGGGCAAAGCAAGGCCGTCTGCGGAGGAGCGATTGAAGCTGTGCATGCTTATGCCCGGAAAAGAGAATGCCGCTACTTTGGACTATAAATGCCAGAAGATAAATGTCGGTTAAAATTGGTCACTTGAAATGTGGCGTTTGTAATGGGTGGATGCGATGGACCGACTACTGAGCATGACCGTGTTTGCCAAGGCGGTCGAGCTGGGCTCCTTTTCTGCTGCCGCCGACGTGTTCCGCATGTCGCCGCAGCTGGTGGGCAAGCATGTGCTGACTTTGGAGCAGCACTTGGGCATCCGCTTGCTCAACCGCACCACGCGGCGCCAGCATTTAACGGAAATCGGGGCAAGCTATTACGAAAAGGTGAAAGTGATTTTGGCCGAGGTGGCCGCTGCGGAGGGATTGGCCGCCGAGAGCCATGCCCGTCCCAGCGGCCGCCTGCGCGTCAACGCCCCGCTCACCTTCGGAATCCACGCCTTGATGCCGCGCCTGACCGAATACATGGCGACCTACCCGGATGTGCAGGTCGAGGTGTCGCTCACGAACCGGTATGTCGATGCAATCGAGGAGGGGGCGGACGTCGTGTTCCGGGTGGGCGAGCTGGCCGACAGCAGCCGCATTGCCCGCCGCCTGGCGCCGTACCGGCTGATTCTCTGCGCTTCGCCCGCCTACCTGGCGTCACACCCGCCCATCATCTCGCCAATGGACCTGGCCAGCCACGAATGCCTGGGCTTTGCCTACACGGAGTTGCGCAGCCACTGGAGCTTCGACGGTCCGGACGGCCCGGTGACGGTGCCGGTGACGGGCCGCCTGATGATCGACAGCGGCGAGGCCCTCCTGATGGCCGCCCGCGCCAGCATGGGTGTGATGCTGCAGCCGGCGGAATTGCTGGAACCCGACATCGCAGCAGGCAGGCTGGTGCGCGTGTTGCCGAAATACCGGACCCCTGACAGGCCTCTGCACTTGCTGTATGCGCCAGACCGCCAGATGACACCGAAGCTGCGCAGCTTCATCGAATTTTCTGTCGCCGTGTTCGGCAGCGGCAAGGACTGAGTTTTTCCACGCGCCTCGCCCGTATCGAAAATTTCCATGGTCCTGGCACTGTGACATGTTTCACTGGCGCCTATATGGCGCGCAGATTCCTCGCATGGAAGCGCACATGCTCCTCCATGAAGCTGGCGATGAAGTAATAGCCGTGGTCATAGCCGGCATGGCGGCGTAGCCGCAATGGCTGGCCGGCGTCGCGGCATGCCGCTTCGAAGATGTCGGGGTGCAGTTGCTCGGGCAGGAATTTGTCGGCCAGGCCCTGGTCGATCAGGATGCCTTCCGGGAATAGCGGCGGCCGGCCCTGCAGGCCGTGCATCAGCGCGCTGGCGTCGTACTGCTGCCAGCTGGCCGTATCGCTGCCCAGGTAGCCCGTAAACGCCTTCTTGCCCCACGGACATTGGCTCGGTGCGGCAATGGGGGCAAAGGCGGAGACGGAGCGGAACAGTTCCGGATTGCGCAAGGCCAGCACCAGTGCGCCATGGCCGCCCATCGAGTGACCGAAAATGCCCGTGCGTTGCGCATCGATCGCCAGTTCCTGTTCCAGCAGGGCGCGCAGTTCCAGGATGTAGCTGTACATCCGATAATGGCTGCGCCATGGCGCTTCGGTGGCGTCCACGTAAAAGCCGGCGCCCGCGCCGAAATCCCAGGAGTCGCTTTCGCCCGCGATGTTCGCGCCACGGGGGCTGGTGTCGGGCGCGATCAGGATCAAGCCTTCCTCGGCCGCCACGCGCTGCGCGCCGCCCTTGATCATGAATGTTTCTTCCGTGCAGGTCAGGCCCGCCAGGTAAAACAGGGCGGGGCGCCTGGTGGTGACCGTGGCGCCTGGCGCCGTGTCGGGAATGAAGGCCGAGAAACGCATGGGCAAGCCGATGGCTTGCGCGTCGTGGCGATAAAAACGTTGTACGCCGCCAAAACAGGCGTGTTCACTCAACAGTTCCAGCATGAATTCTCCTCGTTAATGCCACAGTATAGCCAGAGCGGCGCAGGGCCGGCACGGGATCAGCCCAGCATGGCCGCTAATGCAGGCAGGATGTCTTGTGCCGGAGCATCGGTCTTGAATGCCAGCAAATGGTCGGCGCGCGTCTTGCCCATGTTGATGGCGGCCACGGGCTTGCCAGTTTCGGCCGCCATGCGGCACAGGCGAAAGCTCGAATACACCATGACGGACGAGCCCACCACCAGCAGGGCGCTGGCCGTGTGCATCTTGCTTTCGGCCTCGGCCACGCAGGCGGCAGGCACGCCATCGCCGAAAAACACCACGTCGGGCTGCAGGGTGCCGCCGCAGCGGGGACACACGGGCACGTGGAAAGTGGCCAGCTGCGATGGCTCCAGCAAGGCGTCGCCGTCGGGCGCCGGCGTGGCCGTGGCGCCCAGCAACTGCGGATTGTCGCGTTCGAGCTGATCCTGGATCAGACGGCGCGTGTGGCGGGTCCGGCAATCGAGGCAGACGACGCCATGTATGCTGCCGTGCAACTCCGTGACGGCGGCACTGCCTGCCTGCTGATGCAAGCCATCCACGTTTTGCGTGACCAGGCCGCCTATTCTCTGGCGTCGGGCCAGTTGGGCGATGGCCAGGTGGCCAGGATTGGGCATGGCGCGCGCCAGGGTCGGCCAGCCCACCATGCTGCGCGCCCAGTAGCGGCGGCGCACGGCTTCCTGGCGGCGAAAATCGGGGCCTTGCACGGGGGCGTTGCCGTGCCGCACGCCTTCCTCGTCGCGGTAGGCGGGTATGCCGGACGCCGTGCTGATGCCGGCGCCCGTCAGCAGCAGCACGTCCGGATGGCGCTGCAGGAACTGCGCCAGCTGCTCGAGGGGACGATTGTCGCTGGCGCACTGCTGGCTGGCTGAAGAAAAGTTTTGCATGATGCGCCATGCTAACCGAAAAGCACGGCGCCCTGCACGGGAAGGCGATTACTCCAGTTTCATGCCGAAACGCTGCAGCCGCGGCTGCCAATGCTCCTGGATATCGGCCGAGACGAGGATGCGTTCGGCCTTGCCGATCAGCAATTCGCGTGGCACGAAGCCGAAATAGCGCGAGTCGGCGCTGTTGTCGCGGTTGTCTCCCAGCATGAGGAAATGGTCGGCCGGCACCGTCACGGGGGCAAAGCTGCGCGCCGCGCCCGCGATTTGCGGCAAGACCTGGATGCGGTGCTGTTCCGTCTGGTTGCGTTCGCTGATGCGCTGCGCCGTCAGCTGGCCAACGTGGGCGATGGTTTCAGGCGCCGTGTCGAGTGCCGTGTATTGGGCGGGCAGGCCATTGATGACCAGCTGTTCATTGCGCATTTCCACCGTGTCGCCGGGCAGGGCGATGATGCGCTTGATCAATCGCGTGCCGTCTTTCGGCGAGGAAAAGGTGACGATGTCGCCCCGTTGCGGTTCGCCCAGGCGCTGCAGCACGATATCGGTGAGCGGCACTTTCAGGTTGAAGGCGAGGCGGTTGACGAAAACCACGTCGCCTTCGAGCAGGTTGGGGCGCATGGACGCCGACGGGATGGGATTCCAGTCCGCCACGGCCGTGCGGAACACGCCGAACAGCAGGAGAAACATCAAAAAACCTTTGTTGGTGCGCATCCATGTTTTCATCGTGTTCTGCTTTCTGCCAGTGACGGCGTTCGTGGGGTAGGGCGCCTTGCTAATGGCGTACTATCAACGATGCATGGCGAGGCTGAAGCCAGTCTTAAATGAGCCGATGCGGCGCCACATGCGGCCCCATTGCGCGGACGATCGCATGCTTGGTGTTGCGCGCCAGCATCACCTGTCTTATGGATGCCGGCACGGCGCATGCGTGTCGTCATTCCCGTTTGACAGTTGCTTGCCAGATATTTCGTCCCATAGTTCGCCCAGTGCCACCAGCAAGCCGCCGGCCACGAACGGTATGGCCACCAGCCATGGCATGCTGTCGAGCCACGGGTCCAGCAGGATGGCCGAGGCCACGGCGATGAGAAGGGCGCCGCACCAGAAGCGGCGCGGATGCCGGAGGGTCAGCAGGTAGTGTAGGTCGATCATAGATCCTCCTTGGTGAGTATGCGAAACAGCCTGGCGGCCAGGATGCTGCTGACGGCAACGACCACGCAGCCGTCCAGGAAAAACAGCACCTTGCCCACCAGGTGCATGCCTTGCACGACGTAGGCGGGCAAATCCTGCACTTCCGCCCACTGTGTCATGCGTGCCAGCACGATGGCGGCACCGAAGATGGCGATGGCCAATGCCAAAATCAGCAGCACGTGTTCGAACAGGCGTTGATGCAGTTTCATGTTGGACTTGGCAAGATATTAAAAATTCCCGAAGTCTGACGTTATCAGTCCAATATGGTGCGGCTTTGCGCTGCGACAAAGTCGCCCCTGATAGGATAAAAGTCGCGTTGCTGACGGAAAAATGCGGTATCTCAGGCCATGGCTTGCGTGTTGCGCCGCTCAAAATACAGCAGATCCGACCAGGCATTCTGGAAAAACATGGCTTGTTCCGACTTGCCATATTGATGAAAGCCGTTGCGTTGCATGACGGCGACCGAGCCCAGGTTTTGCGGCCGCGCCGTCGCTTCCAGGCGCCACAGTTCCAGCGCGCCGAACGCTTCTTCCAGCAGCAGGGCCACCACGCGCGTGGCGTAGCCGCGTCCGCCGAACCGTTCGCCGATGCGGTAGCCAAGCGCTGCCTTGTTGAAATAGGGGCGGGTGACACCCGTCAGGTTGACCCTGCCGATGATTTGCCCGTCCAGCTTGGCCAGGTACTGGTAGGCGCGGTCTTGCTCGCGTTCGCGCTGCGCCTGCTCGATGGCGGCGGCGATGGCTTCCTGCTGGTAGTAGGACGGCGCGCGCGCCGTGACCCAGTTTTCAAAATACGCGCGGTTTTCCAGTTCGAAGGCCAGCAAGGCGGGGAGGTCTGCGCTGGAAGGGGGAAGCAGCTGGAGGCGGTCGAGGTCTGGCATGGGAGCGTGTCGGAAAGCGATGCGCCATTATAATCAGCTCGCGCATTTCTTCGCACACCCGCTTGCATTCATGAAGGAGCAGCATGCTGTCCCATATCTGCCTCGGCACCAATGACTTTCCCCGCGCCTACGCTTTCTATGCGGCGCTGCTGGGAGAACTCGATCTGATCGAAAAATTTCATGATACGGCCAAGCCTTGGGCGGGCTGGATGGCACAGCAGGCGCAGCGGCCCCTGTTCGTGCTGACGGCGCCGCATGACGGCTTGCCCGCTACACCCGGCAATGGACAGATGACGGCCTTGCTGGCCGCCAGCCGCGCGCAGGTGGACCGCTGCTGGCAGGCCGTGCTGGCGCTGGGCGCCGCGTGCGAAGGGCCGCCCGGCTTGCGCCCCCATTATCACGCCCATTATTATGGCGCCTACTTCCGCGACCTGGACGGCAACAAGCTGTGCGTCTGCTGCCACGCCGAGGAATAGTTCAGCGCTGGCCCCAGACCTCGTCTTCCGTCCAGCCCAGCTCCGCAAAATCCTGCGCCCGCTCGCCTGCCTCGCCGGCGCAATAGAATTCGTCGAGCTGGGGCGGCGCGATGCGCGTGCCGGCCAGCATGGCGTGCACTTGCCCACGGTGGTGGATCTGGTGCTGGAACAGGTGCGCGAGCATGCGCTGGCGCGTGTCGACTTGCGGCGTGTCGCGCAATATCGTCACGGGCCGCGCCAGGTCAAGGTCGCACAGGCTGCGGCAGTGGGCGATCAGGCGCAGGTCCGACGCGCGCTGCGCCGCGTGCAGGGCCGCGCAATCGGTGAACGGCTCGTCCTGTTCAAAGAAGACGTAGCAGTCGGGGTGGGGCGCTTCGCCGCGCAGCTCGCGCTCGAGCGCATCGAGATAAAACCAGTCGCAGGTGAGGATATGGTTCAGGGTGGACTGGATGGTGGGGAAAAAACTGACGCGCGTGGCCTGGAACTCGGCCTCGCTCAGCTGCCCGCAAGCTTTCAGCAGGCGGTGGTTGGCCCAGGCGTTGTTGTATGCCTGGCTGGTAATGTGGTGCGCAAGTGGATTGTTCATGATGGATCGTTTCTCGGGCGGGGCAGAGTGCATGTCGTGCCACTGTAGCATGTTGCGGCAGGTGGACAAGGCGGTCACGCCCGCCACACCGGCGCTGCCATCATCAAGTAAAATCGCGGGGCGGATTTCGCGATAGTGATGCACATAGGGCTGGAAGAACAAAATGGGTTGGATAGGGAAATTACTGAACGGCGGCGACGAAAAGAACAAGCCTGCGCCAGTCACGGCGGCGCCCGAGATGACGCGGCAGCCAGCCACCATTACCGAAATCGATGCCATCTACTACCGCTGGCTGGCCGCCGCCGGCGCGGCGCAGGCCACGGCGGAAGCGGAACAGCAGATTCTGGACGAGTTGACGCGCCTGGCCAGTGAACCGGTGGTCGGCGCTGCGCTCGTGCCGCGCATCCCGGCCATCATTCCGCAACTGATGCGCACCTTGCAAAATGAAAACATGAGCGCGGCCGAGCTGTCGCGCCAGCTGGCCCAGGACGTGCCGCTGGTGGCCGAGGTCTACCGCGAAGCAAACCGGCCCCGCTACCATTCGCGCTACAACGCCAGCCCGTCGATCAATAATATGGAAGGCGCCATTATGCTGCTCGGGCAAAACGGTATGCGCATGCTGCTGGCCCGCGTCGCCTTCCGTCCCATCGTCAGCATGCAAAGCGGCGGGCTGACCGTGCGCACGGCGCCGCTGATCTGGCGCCAGTCCGAGAAATGCGCGCTGGCGGCGAACCTGGTCGCGCCGGCCATGCAGGCCAATGCCTTCGACGCGTATCTGGCGGGATTGATGGCCAATGTCGGGCTGGTGGTGGCGTTCCGTCTCATCGACCAGATGCACGCGCCCGACGCCTTCCCGCAATCGGACGCCTTCATTGCCCAGGTGTTTGCGCAAGCGCGCATCCTGTCCGTGCGGATCGCCGAATTATGGGAGTTCCCCGAGTCCGTGACGCGCGCGATCGGGCATGCGGGGCAGGCCGATGCCGATCCGCAGGCGCAAGCGCTGGCGCAGGGCGAGCGCTTGAGCAAGCTGCGCATGCTGGTCGATACGGGCCGCTTTCCCGCCGACGATCCCTTCGTCATGGCTGGACTGGGCAAGGGCGAGCTGCTGGTGTTCGACAAGCTGGCCGACGAGGACGACGAGGACGACGAGGCGTGATGCCATCCGCGTGCAGCCGATATCGCTCAGCGCGCGAAATACAGTGCGTGCAGGTGCTCGAGGTCGACCTCATCGGCTTTTTGCGACAGCGCCACCTTGCCGCTTTGCATCAGGTAGACGTGATCGGCCACGCCCACGGCGCGCGCCGTGTTCTGCTCGACGAGGATGATGGTGCGCCGGCCGTCGTTCAGGCGCGCGAGAATATCGAACAGCTCGTTGACCACCAGCGGGGCCAGGCCCAGCGACGGCTCGTCGATGATCAGCAGCGACGGGTCCGACATCAAGCCCCGCGCCATGGCCAGCATCTGCGCCTCGCCGCCCGACAATGACCCTGCCAGCTGCTTGCGCCGTTCGTGCAGGCGCGGGAACATGGCGTAGGCTTCGGCCAGGCGCGCCGGCATGTGGCTGCGGTGCTCCTTCGGAAACGCGCCCATGATCAGGTTTTCCTCCACGCTCATGTCGCGAAACGTCATGCGGCCTTCCGGTATCATCGTCACCCTCGCATCGCTCATCTTCCACGTCGGCGTGCCGTTGATGGGATGGCCATCGAGCGCGATGCTGCCCGCGCCGACGGGCAGCAAGCCCATGATGGCGCGCAGCAGGGTCGTCTTGCCGGCGCCGTTCGGGCCGATGATGGTGGTCAGCTTGCCCTTCTGGATGGACAGCGACACATCCCACAGCACATTGATGGCGCCATAGCCGGCGCGCAGGTTTTCTATGTTAAGCATGGGCTGCCCCCGTATAACTTTCGATCACGGCCGGATCGCGGAACACGGCATCGGGCGTGCCGTCGGCGATCAGCTGGCCAAAATTGAGCACGGCCACGCGCTGGCACAGATTGCTGATGGTCTCGATGTCGTGCTCGATCATGACGATGCCCACGCCAAAGGCGGCGTGCAAGTCCTTCAGCATGCCCATGAAACGGCGCTTGCCATTCGTCTCCAGCCCGGCCAGCACTTCGTCCAGCAGCAGCAGTTTCGGGTTGGTGGCCAGGGCCTTGGCCACTTCCAGCGCCTTCAATTCCGTCAACGCCAGTTCGCTGGCCGCGTCGCGTCCGGCCTTGTCCGCCAGGCTCGTGAAATCGAGGATTTCATCGATCTTGCGCTGGTCCACCTTGCCCGTGCCGAAGCGCTGGGCGACGATCAGATTTTCACGCACCGTCAATTCATGCATCGGTTGCGGGATCTGGAAGGTGCGGCCCAGTCCCAGGCGCGCGCGCTGGTACATGGGCGTGGTCATGATGTCGCGTCCCTCGAAGCGGATGCCGCCGCTGGTGGGGCGCACGAGGCCCGAGATCGCATTGAACAGGGTGGTCTTGCCGGCGCCATTCGCGCCCACGAGGCCGATCACGTCATGGCTGCCCACGTTCAAGGTGACGGAATCGACGGCCGTCAGGCCGCCGAAGCGCACGGACACATTATCGAGTTCAAGCATGTGCTTTCTCCTTCGTTTTGAACGTCTTGCGTAGCAGCGGCAGCAAGCCGTTCGGACTGAAGACGATCATCGCCACGAGCAGCACGCCCAGCACCAGCTGGTGGCCGGTCGGGATCAGCGACTTGAAGATCAGCTGGTCGACCAGGTAGACCACCACGGCGCCCAGCACGGGGCCGAGTATCGTGCGGTAGCCGCCGAAGATGGCCGCCACGATCGGCAGGGTCACCCACAGGCTGTTGAAGGCGTAGTCCGGTTCCAGAAAATTGATGTAATGGGCGTTGAAGGCGCCAAACAGGCCCGCCATGAAGGCCGACACGAGCAGCATGGCGCCTTTGAGCAAGGTGCTGTTGACACCGACGACGCGCGTGGCGTCTTCGCTGTCGTGCATGGCGCGCAGGGCGATGCCGTAATGGCTGGCGCGGATGCGGCTGTAGGCAAACGCGCAGCACACCACCAGGGTCAGCACGACCAGGTAGGCGCCCGTCTTGCTGGCCAGATCGAAACCGAAGACGGTGGGCAAGGCGGGAATATTGTTGATGCCGCCGGCGCCGCCCGTGACGGAACTCCATTCCGTGGCCAGGATGCGGAAGATGTGGGCATAGGCGAGGATGGCCAGCGCAAAATACGGCCCGCGCAGGCGCAGCACGGGCAGCATGATGACGGCGGCGATGGCCGCGCCCGCGCCGCCCAGCAGCATGGCGGCAAACACGGGCAAGCCCAGTTTCACGGTGGCCAGCGCGGAGACATACGCACCCACGCCGAAGAAGGCCGCATGGCCGAAGCTGACCATGCCGCCCAGGTTCCCCAGCAGGGCCCAGGACATGGCCACGCCGCCGATGATCAGGGCCGCCACCACCATGCTCATCACGTACTGGTTGCCGCCCAGGGCCAGCGGCACGGCGACGTAGGCGGCCAGCAGCAGGCCCGCCGTGGAGATCAGTGTCGAGCGCTTCATCCGCGCCTCCGTTGTGCGCCGAACAAGCCGTTCGGCATGATGAACAGCACCAGCAGGAACAGCACCATGCCGGACAATTCCTGCAGCGCGGAGCTGGCCAGGGTAACGGTCAAGGCTTCGGCCACGCCCAGCAGCACGGCGGCCAGCAGCACGCCGGGGATCGACCCGATGCCGGCCAATACCGTGATGATGAAGGCTTTGACCGTCAGCGCGCCGCCGTAGGCAGGCTGGATCACGCCATAGCTGAACAGGGCGACGCCGGCGAAGGCGGCCAGGATGCCGGCGACCAGAAAGGACACCAGTTCCGTGCGGCCCGGGTCGATGCCCATCAGCTTGGCCGCGTCGCGGTTGCTGGAGACGGCGCGCACGGCGCGGCCGTACCAGCTGGTCGACAGCCAGCGCCACAGGGCCGCCATCAGCACCAGGCTGACGGCAAAGAAAATCACTTCGCTGCGCATGCTGAAAAACGGGCCGATTTCAAAACCTTCCTGCAGCCAGCTCGACGACGTCGAACGGATGTCCGCCTTCCATACGAGCAGGATGAAATTGGTGAGGATCACGCCGATGCCGTAGGTGAGGATCAGCGAATTGATTTCGCGGTCTTTCTTGATGCGGCTGACGATCAGGTACACGCCCACGGACGTGAGGCTGACGATCACCAGCGCGATGGGAATGGCGAACATGGGGCCGAGTCCAAGCCCGGATTCCACGCTGTAGGCGATGTAGGCGGCCAGCAGCACCAGTTCGCCGTGCGCCAGGTTGATCACTTTCATGGTGCCGAAGACCAGCGCCAGTCCCAGTGCGATCAGGGCGTAGGAGCCGCCCTGCAGCAAACCCGAATACAGGGCTTGCAAGATTAATTCTGTCATGTCGTCATCCCGTCAGGCAGTCCTGGCGCAGCAGCTACACTGCGCAGGACTGCCGTTCATCGGTGCGCGCCCGGCAGGCGCGCGCGTGTGCAGCGGGAGGCTGCCGTTTACCAGGGCAGGGCAGGATAGGCCAGCTTGCCCGTCGCGTGTTCCTTCGGCCAGACGATGACCACTTTCTTGTCCTGGTGCTGCGCCATGCGGTGCACGAAATTCTGGTTGTCGCCGTTGGCGGCGAACTGCACGCGGCCGATCAGGGTTTCGCGGTCCGTCTTGCGCATTTCCTCGGCCACGCCGCCTTTCTTGAGCGTGCCCTTGTCGGCCGCGCGCGCGATCGCTTCGAACAGCAGCATCGACTGCACGTAGCCGAACTGGCCCAGGTAGTCGGGCTCCTTCTTGTACAGCTGCTTGTAGGCGTCGCTGAAGGCCTTGCCGTCGGCCGTCTTGAATTCCGTGGGGAAGGGCAGCAGGGCCGTGCCGAACACGTTCGGCATCAGGTCGGGAAAATCGGCCGCCATCTTCGGCGTGGCCAGCGACCACACGCCCACCATGGCCTTGATCTTCGGCTTCAGGACGCGGGCGGCGCGGATGATGCCCACGTAATCGTTTTCGTAGCCGACCATGGCCACCACTTCCGATTTATCCTGCAGCTTGATCTTGTTGATGATGGGCTTGAAGTCCGTAATGGCCGGGTCGAACGAATGCGTCGTCACTTTCACGCCCTTGGCGGCCAGGGCCTTTTCCACGTCTTTCGCCAGGCCCGTGGTGGCGTCCTTGGTCGAATACACGATGGAGACGGATTTGGCGCCCACGTCCTGCAGCAATCCCAGCATGGCTTTTTCGTAGCCGGCCGTGTTATTGATGCGGAAAAAATTCTTGCGTCCGCTGGCCACCAGGCTGTCGTCCACGCCGCCCGAGGTGATGTAGACGAGGCCCAGTTTGTTCGCCGTGTCCGAGGCGGGCGAGATATTGTTCGAGCCATAGCCGCCCGTGATGGCCACCACGCCCTGGCTGGCCAGCTTCTCCACGGCGGCGATGGCCTTGGCGGGCGCCGATTCGTCGTCGACGGTGACGATCTTGATCGTGTGCTTGCCGTTGCTCTTGTTGAATACCTCGGCCGCGACCATGATCCCTTCCTGCATGCCGGCGCCGACGCGCGCCAGGTTGCCCGTCAGCGGGATTTCCGCGCCGACCAGGAATTCGTCGGCGCTGGCGTGCGCCATCCAGGCGCTGGCGACCAGCGCTGCCATGGCGATGCGTGTGTAGGTGCGTTTCATCGTGTCTCCTCCGGTGATGTGGCTTGGTTTTATTGTCGGGTCTGCTACTGCAAGGTTAATTCACAGGGTATTTTGCGCCATCTGCCGCAGCTGCCCCTTTAAAATCTTGCCCGTGGCGGCGGCCGGCAGCGCTTCCATGACGATGATGGCGGACGGGCATTTGTACGGCGACAGGGTCTGCGCCAGGTAATCCTGCAGTGTCTGTACCGTCACGGGATGCTGCGGGTCCAGCTCCACGTAGGCGATGACGTCCTCGTTGCCATCGGCCACAGTGCGTCCCACCACGGCCGACTGCACCACGGACGGGTGGGCGTTGAGCGCCGTTTCCACTTCCAGCGGATACACATTGAAGCCGGAGCGGATGATCAGTTCCTTGGTGCGGCCCACGATGAACAGCGCGCCGTCGGCATCCTGGCGCGCCATGTCGCCCGTATTGAGCCAGCCGTCGTCACGCATGGTGGCCGCCGTCATGGCCGGCTCGCGGTAATAGCCGGCCATGATGTTCGGCCCGCGTATCCACAGTTCGCCCGGCTCGCCCGGCGACACATCCATGCCGGCCACGTCCACCACGCGCACTTCCACGCCGGGGATAGGCGTGCCGACGGAATCGTCGAGACGCGGCGCTTCCAGGCGCGTCTGGCTGATGGTGGGCGCGCTTTCCGTCATGCCGTAGCCATTGTGCAGCGCGGTGCCCAGCAGCTTTTCCACCTCGTGCTTGAGCGATGGCGCCAGCGGCGAGCCGCCCGCATACGCGAAGCGCAGCCGCGTCGGCAGGGGAGTCTCGGCGCCGCCCAGGGTTTGCAGCAGCTTGGCGTACATGGCGGGCACGCCCTGCACGATGGTCAAGCCGTCGTCCTTCAGTGCCGAGAGCAGGCCGTCGACGGAAAAGCGCGGCACCAGATATAAGGCGGCGCCCGCATACAGGGTGCCAAGGGCCACCGAGGCCAGGCCGTACACGTGCGAAATCGGCAGCACGCCGTAGGCGCGGTCGGTGCTGGTCAGGCCACGCAGGGTGCTGGAGACGGCGGCGATGAACAGCAGGTTGCGGTGCGTGAGCATCACGCCTTTCGACTGCCCCGTCGTACCCGTCGTGTAGATCAGCGCGGCCACCTGTTCGTTGCCGGAGACCGTGTCTTCCGCGATGGCTGCCGCATTCAAGTCGCCCGCCAGCAGCTCGCCCATGCCATCGACCATGGCGCTGGCCGCGCCCAGACGTGCGGCATGCGCGGCCGCTTCCGGCGAGGCGCCGGCCAGGAACAGCACGCGTCGCGCGGAACTGTGCGCAGCGATGGTGTCGATTTCGCGTGCCGACAGGCGCGCATTGACGTTGACGATCCACGCATCGATGCTGGCGGCCGCGAAAATCAGCGCCACCTGCAGCGCACAGTTCTCGCCCACCACCATCAGGCGGTCGCCGGCGCGCACATCGAGCTGGCGCAGCAGCTGCGCGGCGTTTTCCACACTGTGCCGCAGCTGCGCGTAGGTCCAGCTGCGGCCGCCTTCATGCAGCGCCGGCGCATCGGGCGCGCGCGCGGCCCAGTGGGCGGGGATGGCCGACAGGCGCGCCGGCAAGCCGGCCAGCAGGGCAGGGATGTCCATCGCGGCCTCCTTCACTTTTGCGCTGCCTTGATCATGTTGCGGGCGATGACGATCTGCTGGATCTGCGTCGTGCCTTCGTAAATGCGGAACAGGCGCACGTCGCGGTAGAAGCGTTCTGCCGCATATTCGCTGATGTAGCCGGCGCCGCCGTGGATCTGCACGGAGCGGTCGGCCACGCGGCCGCACATTTCGGAGGCGAACAGCTTGCAGCACGACGCTTCCGTCGAGATGTCTTCCTTGTTGTCGCGCCGGCGCGCCGCGTCGAGCACCATGCTGCGCGCCGCGTAGATCTCGGCCTTGCTGTCGGCCAGCATGGCCTGGATCAGCTGGAATTCCGCGATGGGCTGGCCGAACTGCTGGCGCTCCATGGCGTAGGCCAGGGCGTCGGCCAGCATGCGTTCGGCCGCGCCCACGCAGACGGCGGCAATGTGCAGGCGGCCCTTGTCGAGCACTTTCATGGCTGTTTTAAAACCCACGCCTTCCTTGCCGCCGATGATGTTCGCGGCCGGGACACGGCAGTTTTCAAAGATCACGTCGCAGGTATGCGCGCCTTGCTGGCCCATCTTCTTGTCGATCTTGCCCAAGGAAAGGCCCGGCGTATCCTTTTCCACGATGAAGGCGGAAATGGCCGAGGCACCGCGCTTGACGGGGTCCGTGCGGGCCATGACGGTAAAGATGCTCGCTTCCGGCGCGTTGGTGATATAGCGCTTGCTGCCGTTGAGGATATAGAAGTCGCCGTCGCGCACGGCCGTCGTGCGCAGCGAGGCCGCATCCGACCCTGACCCCGCTTCCGTCAGCGCGAACGAGCCGATGATCTCGCCGGCCGCCAGCTTGGGCAAATAGTACTGCTTTTGCGCTTCCGTGCCGTCGATGACGATGCCTTGCGAGCCGATGCCGTTGTTCGTGCCGATCAGCGAGCGGAAGGCGGGCGAGGTGCGGGCGATTTCAAAGGCGACGCGCACTTCCTCTTCCATGCTCAGTTCCAGGCCGCCGTAGGCTTCGGGAATGGACAGGCCGAACAGGCCCAGTTCGCGCATCTGCGCCACGATGGCGGGCGGTATCGTATCCGTTTCGGCCACCAGCGCCTCGTTCGGCACCAGCACTTCGCGCACGAAACGGGCGATGCTGTCGAGCAGGATGTTCAGGGTTTCTTCGTCGCGTATCATCGGTTTCCTCGGCGCTTGGATTTGAGCTGTCGTTGAGAGGGGGCGCGCAGTCTAACCGCGGCCCAGGTTTTTTTCCACTGTCTTGACGAGGGCCACCAGGCGCGGTCCCAGGTCCGATTCCAGCTTTTCGCGCGACAGCAAGAAGGCGGGGCCGCCGCAATTGAAGGCCATCACCTGTTCGCCGTCGGCGCCCAGCATGGGCACGCCCACGGCGTGCACGTCGTTCTGCCATTCGCCGGCCGAGATGCAAAAGCCCCGGTCCTGGTAATCCTTGAAGCCTTGCTCGATGCCGGCCTTGATGCGCGGCCAGCGTTCCGTCTCGTGCACCCTGGCGTGGTCCATCAGGTAGTCGCGTTCGGCCTGCGGCAGAATGCACAGCAGGGCCTTGCCCATGGCCGTCGTCATCAGCGGAATGCGCGAACCGACGTCGAGGCGCAAGGTGACGTTGGCGCTGCTGCGGCACGTTTCCACGTAGACCATGCTGAGGCGGTCGCGCGTGCCCAGCGAGACGGACGCTTGCGCGTGTTCCGCCAGTTCCTCCATCAGCGGGCGCGCCATCTTGCGCACGTCGAGGTTCGACAGCATGCGGTAGCCGAGGGCCAGTACGCCGGCGCCCAGCTGGTATTTGCCCAGGCTGTCCGAGTAGTTCAGGTAGCCGAGTTTGGTGAGCGTGTAGGTGAGGCGCGAGATCGTCGGCTTCGGGATGCCCGTGCGCTTGGCCATGTCCGCGTTCGACAGATAGACTTCGCCGGGACGGAAGCAACGGAGCACTTCCAGCCCGCGCGCCAGCGCGTTGACGAACTGGCGGTCCTTGCCTTCCTCGTCATCGCCGAAGACGATCAGTTCCGAATCTGCCGCGGTCTGAATATTTGTCATATTTGCATTCATTTTCAGGCTCCCTGGAAATCAGTTTGCCTAGCCAAATTGTGCGTGTCAACCGTTTTGTGAAACATTCGTTCGCACAGCGAAATGCTGCGGTGCATGAAAAATACCTGGAAAATTGACCTGCGCAGCGGTTTTCGGCCTTGCTGCTTGAACATCGCTATATACGTCTGTATATTGCGCTGTTGCGTGATGGCCGCCGCAGGCGCGGCTGTTTTTTTGCATATCGCTATATAAAGCGATATATAACGGAAGAGAGCAATATGACGATGGTGAAACAGATAATGGCGGGCGCCGTGCTGTTGGCGCTGGCGCAGCAGGCCGCCGGCAGGGAAGACGCCGGCGCGGATGCGGCGGCGCCGTTCGTGCTGGGCACGGTGACGGTGGTCGGCCAGCGCGAGCAGGCTGGCGCAATGGAACCGCAAGTGGGAACGCAAGTGAGCCGCGCCCAGATGCGCCGCTTTAACCGCGACAACGTGGGCGACGCCTTGAACCTGCTGTCCGGCGTGTCGCTGTCGACGAATGCGCGCAATGAAAAAACCATCGCCATCCGCGGCTTCGATGCGCGCCAGGTGCCGCTGTACGTCGACGGTATTCCCGTCTACGTGCCGTATGACGGCTATGTCGATTTCAACCGCTTCACCACCAGCGACCTGGCGGCCATCCAGGTGGCGAAAGGATACAGCTCCGTGGCCTACGGCGCCAATACCCTGGGCGGCGCCATCAACCTGGTGTCGCGCAAGCCAAGCGCTTTGACGGAAGGCGATGTCTCCGTGGGATTCGGCTCTGGCAGCGAACGCCAGGTGTCGGCCAACGTGGGCACGAACCAGGGGCTGTGGTATCTGCAGGCGGGCGTGTCCTGGATCGACAGCGATGGCTTTCCCCTGT
This sequence comes from Janthinobacterium sp. 67, assembly GCF_002797895.1. Taxonomy (NCBI): domain Bacteria; kingdom Pseudomonadati; phylum Pseudomonadota; class Betaproteobacteria; order Burkholderiales; family Oxalobacteraceae; genus Janthinobacterium; species Janthinobacterium sp. 67. The sequence continues at coordinate 339,684 of NZ_PGES01000001.1, forward strand.
CGTCCGATTTCCGCCCCACGGCCACGGAAGACGGCGGCATGCGCAACAACTCTTATCGCAAGGACCACAAGCTGTCGTTCAAGATGGGCTACACGCCGGGTGGCGCGCAGGCGGGTGACGAATACGCTCTCAGCTACTACAAGCAGCATGGCGAAAAGGGCCAGCCGCCATCGACGAATCCCGTCGGCGTGCGCTACTGGCAATGGCCGTACTGGAACAAGGAAAGCGTGTATTTCGTTTCGCAGACGCGCCTGGGCGAGGCCGAGCGGTTGAAACTGCGCCTGTACCACGACAGCTACGACAATGAAATCGTCTCGTACACGAACGGCAGCTACGGCAGCATCAAGACGAGTGGCCAGGGCAGCGTCAGCGGCGGGCGCAGCATCTATAACGACCGCACGAACGGCGGCGCGGTGGAATTCGAATCGTTCCGCCTGGCCGCGCACAGCCTGCGTTTTGTGGCCAGCTACAAGGCCGACGAGCACCAGGAACGCGATGGCAAGGGCGTGCGCATCACCTGGTACAAGGATGGCCTGTGGACCCTGGGTGCGGAAGACAGCATCGCCCTGAGCGGAGCGACGCAGCTGTCGCTGGGCGTCTCGCGCAATGCACTGCGCCCGGACACGGTTGACAGCGCCGGCAATGCCTATACCTTGCCAGGCGATCAATCGGCCACCGACCTGCAGGCGGGCCTGTTCCACAAGACGGCGCCAGGGTCGCGCGTGTACGCCACCGTGGCCCGCAAGTCGCGCCTGCCCACGCTGAAGGACCGCTACTCGCAGCGCCTGGGCACGTATATTGAAAACCCGGACCTGCGCGCCGAGGAAGCGCTCAATTATGAAGTGGGATATCAAGGAAACGCGCAGGACACCAGCCTGGAAGCGGCGCTGTTCTACAGCGACGTGAAGGACAAGATCCAGAGCGTGGCCAACGTCTCCGGCGTGCGTTCGCAGATGCGCAACGCGGGCAGAGCGCACATCAGCGGCGTGGAACTGGGCTTGCGCGGCAGCGCCGGCGCCTGGCTGGACTGGGGCGGCAACTACACCTATACGCATATGCAGAACGTCAGCGACCGCGCCATCCGCCTGACGGACGTGCCGCGCCACAAGCTGACGGCGCACGCTGTGCTGCACGCGGCGCGCCAGGTCGACGTGGTGGCCATCGCGGAAGCGAACAGCGGGCGCTGGGTCTCGAACACCGTGGAACTGGGCGGCTTTGCGACCGTGAACCTGAAGGCCGTGTACCGGCCCTTGCCGGCCCTGGCCCTGGAAGCGGGCGTGAGCAACCTGGCTGACCGCAATTACGCGCTGGCCGACGGTTTCCCCGGCGCGGGCCGCACGTGGCTGGCCAATGCGCAGTACCAGTTCTGATTTTTTGATCGTTCCATGAAAGGACACAGCATGTTGAAGAAAATATTCGCCGGTTTGGCTTCGGCCGCGTTGCTGGAGGCGGCGCCCGCGTGGGCCGACCCGGCACCGGCGCGCGAGCATATGAGCCACGCGCTGGCCGTGACGGGCAAGGTGGCAACGCCATTGACCCTGAAGGTGGCGGACCTGCGCCAGCTGCCGCCGGCCAATGGCGGCGAGCTCGCCGTCACGCGCCACAATGGGGACAAGGCCGAGAGCATCACCAGTTATCGCGGCGTGCGCCTGCGCGACATCCTCGACAAGGCGGCGCTCGATGCACCGGGCCATAACGACGTCAAGAAGCTCGCCATCATCGCCACGGCCACCGATGGTTATGCCGTGGTGTTTTCCTGGGGCGAGCTGTATAACGCGCCGGCCGGCGAGGGCGTGATCGTCTACTACGAAAAAAACGGCAAGGCGCTCGACGAGAACGATGGCGAGATCGGCCTGATCTCGGCGAAGGACATCCGCACGGGGCCGCGCCATGTGAAGTGGCTGAACGGCATCGAGGTGCGCAAGCTGGTGGAATAGAGGCATGCTGGGGTCTGACCCGCCGGGTCAGACCCCAGAATTTTTCTAGTGGGCTATTTACGTAAACATGACACTTTTCATTGCTTTGCCCGCCACGTCGAACAATCCCCGCGCCGTTGGGGCCAGGCCCAGCATGTGCATAGCCGCATGGATCATGCCGTCAAGCTGCACGCAATCGGCCGCCACGCCGCCGTCGCGCAGCCGCCGTGCATACGCCACGCCTTCGTCATGCAGCGGGTCGTACTCGCATACGAGCACGGTCGCCGGCGGCAAGTCCTTGAGCGTAGTTGCCCGCAGCGGCGCCGCATAAGGCTGCATGCCGTTGGCCGGTTCGTTCAGGTAGGCCGACCAGCAAAAGCGCATCGCCTCGCGCGTCAGCGAAAAGCCTTCCGCATGGCGTTGGTAGGACGCGGTGTCGAAGGCGAAATCGAGCGCTGGATACAGCAGCAGTTGGTGCGCCAGCGCGGGCCCGGCCTGGTCGCGCGCCATCAGGGCCGCCGCCGCGGCCAGGTTGCCGCCCGCGCTGTCGCCGCCCACGGCCAGCCGCCGCGGATCGATGCCCAGCGCCGCCGCATGCTCGGCGACCCAGCACAGTGCCCGGTAAAAATCGGCTAGCGGCACGGGAAACTTGTGCTCGGGCGCCAGCCGGTAGTCGACGGAAAAGATTACGCAGCCGGAGGCGTTGGCCAGCGCGCGGCACGGGTTGTCGTACAGGTCCAGCGAGCACAGACACCATCCACCGCCATGCGCAAAGACGATGGCCGGCAGCTTCGTGGCCGTGTCCGCGCCGGCCGGCACATAGGCGCGCACGGCCAGCGCATGTTCGCCGGGCAGCACGTAATCCTTGATGGCCGCGACGTCTTCCAGTGGCCCATGCAGCTGGCGCAAGCCCGTTTCCGTGGCCGCGCGCAGGTCTGCCAGCGAGGCGGGCGGCGGCGCATCCCTTGTTTCTACCAGCCAGGCGGCGATCAGCGGATCGAGGCTCACGCGTTGTTTCCTGACTTTTCTCCGGCCAGGAAGGGCAGCAGGTGGGCGATGAACGCTTCCGGCTGTTCTTCCATGATGAAGTGGCCGCATTCGGCAACGATGGCGCCTTGCAGATTGTCCGCCTTGCCCTGCATGGTCAGCAGGGGCGCGTCGTTGGTCGCGTGGTCGGCGCCGATGGCCAGCACGGGCATGGCCAGGCTACGCTTGGCCCGCTCCAGGTTTTGCCGGATGGTTTCGGGGATGGCGCGGTAGTAGGCGAAACCGGCGCGCAGGGCGCCCGGCGTGGCGTACGCGTCCGCATACACGTCGACGGCCACCTTGTCGCGGCGGTACGACCAGCGGTCGAAGATGAAGCGGATGTACTCGCGCTCCTTGCCGGCCGTGAGCATTTCCGGCAAGTCCAGCACCTGGTTGAACATGAAGTGCCACAGGAAGATGTTGTCGGACGGCGCGACAAAAATCGGCGGCGCGGGCGCCAGGCCGGGAATGACGGCTTCCGTCAGCGCCAGTTTCGTCACGGCCTGCGGGAAATCGCTGGCCAGCGCATAGCCGACCCACATGCCGATGTCGTGGCCGACGACGTCGTACTGCGCATGGCCCAGGGCCAGCATGGCGCGGTGCAAGGTGGTCGCCACGGCGCCCGTGTCGTAGCCGCCGGCCGGACGGTCCGAATGACCGCTGCCGGGCGGGTCGATGGCGATGGCCTGGTAGCCGCTGGCGGCCAGCGCCGCCATCACGTGCCGCCACGCATACCAGGTTTGCGGCCAGCCGGGGATCAGCAGCACGGGTTTGCCGTTGCCGGTACCCGCGATGACGCAATGGAGGCGCTGGCCATCGATGCGGACGTAATCATGTGTAAATTCGTTCATGGTGTTTCCTGATTAGTTGTGCCGGATGCCCAGCAATTGATGAATCTGTTGCGCGCTGACGGGGGCGCCGGCGAAGTCGTCGAAGATCTTGTCGGTGACGGGAATGATGTGGGCATTGATGAAGTCCACGCCTTCGCGCGCACCCGTTTCCTGGTCCTTCAGGCAGCATTCCCATTCCAGCGTCGCCCAGCCCGCGTAGTCGTTTTGCGCCATCTTGGAGAAGATCGCCTTGAAGTCGACCTGGCCATCGCCGAGCGAACGGAAACGCCCGGCGCGGTTTTCCCACGACTGGTAGCCGCCGTAGATGCCTTGCCGACCCGTCGGATTGAACTCCGCATCCTTCACATGGAACATGCGGATATGGTCCTTGTAGATATCGATGAATTCCAGGTAGTTCAGCTGCTGCAGCACGAAGTGGCTGGGGTCGAACAGCATCTTGCAGCGCGGGTGGCGTCCCACGCGCTCGTAGAACATCTCGAAGCTGATGCCGTCATGCAGGTCTTCGCTGGGGTGGATTTCGTAGCACAGGTTGATGCCCTGTTCTTCGCACACGTCGAGGATGGGCAGCCAGCGGCGCGCCAGTTCATCGAAGGCCGTTTCGATCAGGCCGGGCGGGCGCTGCGGGAAAGGGAACAGATAGGGCCAGGCGAACGAGCCGGAAAAGGTGCCCATGTCGGTCAGGCCCAGGCGTTTCGAGGCCATGGCCGCCAGCTTGACCTGCTCGATGGCCCACGCCGTGCGCGCTTCCGGCTGGCCGTGCAGGTGTGCCGGCGCGAAGCTGTCGCACAGCGCGTCGTAGGCCGGGTGCACGGCCACCAGCTGGCCGAGGATGTGCGTCGTCAGTTCGCTGATGACGAGGCCATGGCCCGCCAGCATGGCGACCAGGTCGTCGCAGTATTGCTGGCTGCGCGCGGCTTGCGCCACGTCGAACAGGCGCGCATCCCAGGCGGGAATCTGCAGGGCCTTGAAGCCCATGCCGGCCGCCCACCCGGCGATGGCGGGCAAGGTGTTGAAGGGTGCCGTGTCGGCGGCGAATTGGGCCAGGTGCAGGCTCGGTCCTTGAATGGTTCTCATATCGGCTCCTATTGTTTGTCGATCGACAAAGAATAGGCGAAATCTTTTGCGCGGTCAAGGCGGCCATGCAAAATAATTGGCGAACGTACGGTCGGCGCCAGGCGTTATACTGGCCGCCAGTTCGCAAGCAGAGGATCAAAATGGCAGGAAGACCGAGGGAATTCGACCGCGCGCTGGCGCTGGCAAAAGCGCGCGATGCGTTCTGGACGCGCGGCTACGAGGGCGTGTCGATGGCCGACCTGGTGGCGGCGCTGGGCATCGCCTCGGCGCGCATCTACGCGGCCTTCGGCTCGAAGGAGCAGCTGTTCCGCGAAGCCGTGGAATTGTATGAAGAGGGCGAGGGCGCGTTTGCCGTGCACGCGCTGGCCGCCAGCCTGAACGTGCGCGACGCCGTGGCGCGCATGCTGGAAGAGGCCGTGCTGCTGTACACGCGCAGCGGCCAGCCGCAAGGCTGCATGGTGGTGACGGCCGCCACCAACACGAGCGCGGAAAACGCGGGCATCGCCGACTGGCTGGCGCAGCACCGCCGCGCGCGCACGCAAGCCCTCATCGAGCGCCTGCGCGCGGCGCAGTTGGCGGGAGAGTTAAAAGGGGAGGCGGACGTGCAGGCGCTGGGCGACTACTACGCGGCCTTGCTGCATGGCTTGTCGGTGCAGGCGCGCGACGGCATTCCGGCCGAACGGCTGCTGGCGCTGATCCGGCCGGCCATGGCGCCGCTGGCGCTGGCTATGGTGTAGATAGCCGCAGGGCTTCAGCTCTTCACGTCGATCAGACTGCCCAGGGCCTGGTCGGCTGCCTTGACGACGTTCGCCGACAGGTTGAAACCGGCCTTGTAGACGAGGTTATCGGTCAGTTCGGATGCGAGGCCCACGCCGTTTGGCCGGCTTTCGGCTGCCTTGGCCGCATTTGCATTGGCGCCGCTGACGCTTTCGCTGGCGGCCAGCTTGCGCCCTTCGACGGAGAGGGTGACGCCCGTGCCGGCCGGGCTGCTTTCCTGGAACTGGGCTTGCTGGGGCTGGAAGCCCGGCGTAGTCGCATTGGCGATATTGTTGGCGGCCACATCCAGCGCGCGCTGGTTGGCGGTCAGCCCCGAGGTACCGGTGGTGAGGGCGGATAGGGACATGGCGACTCCTTCAGTAGGCGTCCAGTTTACTCCTGTCAGCGGGAAAAGTGGTTGGTGCAAGGCAACATTTTTTTCGTAAGTGGTTGCCGTAAAAAATATGTGCGTCACGTAATTTTTTTATATTGTTCTGTGGCATTTCACTGTCTAGACTGGCAGGGAAGTCATCCACGGAGTCCGCCATTTTTCACTTGTTTCGCCGCATTTTCCTGGGTTTGCTGCTCAGTCTGCCTTGCCTGCCCCTGAAAGCCCAGCTTGCTCACTCGCCGTTGCCGCTCGATGCGCGCCTGAACGAGCAAGTCATCATGGTGCCGGCCGGCGACGGCTTGCGCGACACGCTGGAAACGACGGTGTTCCGTCCCGCCGGCCCCGGTCCGTTTCCCCTGTTGCTGATGAATCACGGCAAGCAGGCCGGCCCCGCCCGGCTGCAGCAGCGCGAGCGCTTTATCTATATGGCCACCGAATTCGTGCGCCGCGGCTATGCGGTGATGCTGCCCATGCGCGCCGGCTTTGCCCGCTCCACGGGCGCCTACCGCGATTTCGGCTGCGACATGCTGGGCAACGCCCAGGGCCAGGCGCGCGACATGCTCGCCGCGCTCGCGTATGCGCGCCGCCAGAGCTGGATCGACCCGCAGCGCATCGTCGTCGCGGGGCAGTCGTATGGCGGCATGGCGGCGCTGGCGCTGGCCACCCGGGTGGTGCCCGGCGTGCGCGGCGTGCTCAATTTTTCCGGCGGGCTGCGCGTCGACATGCCCGGCTGCGACTGGCAAGGGGCGCTGGCCAAGAGTTTTGCCACCATGGGCGCCTACAACCACATTCCCAGCCTGTGGCTGTATGGCGCCAACGATTCCTATTTCGGTCCGGCCCTGGCGCAGCGTTTGTTTCGCTCGTTCACGGGCTCCGGCGGGCAGGCGGAACTGGTCGCCTATGGCCCGTTCAAGCGCGACGCCCACCTGACCCTGGGCAGCCGCGACGGGGTCGCCGTGTGGCTGCCGGCCACCGAACGCTTCCTGCAGAAGATCGGCATGCCGGTACGCCAGGTCTACCGCGTGGCCGATGCGCCATCGCCGCCCGCCACACATTTCGCGCCGCAGGACGATATCGCCGCCGTGCCCTACCTGGAAGAACAGGGCCGTGCCGCCTACCGCGACTTCCTGGAAAAAACCGCGCCGCGCGCCTTTGCCCTGTCGGCCAGCGGCGCCTGGGGCTGGGCCGAGGAGGGCGAAAGCCCGGACGTGCGCGCGCTCGCTTCGTGCCAGCGGCGCAGCAGCCTGCCGTGCCAGCTGTATTCGGTCGACGAAAGCGTCGTCTGGCCCGTCGCCGGCGCCAGCGCGAGCGCCGCCGGCGGCGCGCAATAGGCCCCCGCGCACGATAGTTGTCGCCGAAACGGGGGGCGGGCGAATATACTAGGGGAAAAGGGAGGCGTTGCGCTTCCCGTCCGCCCTTATCATCAGCGAGAATTCACCCCTATGGCGTCATCCCCAGAAAACCTCAGCATGGCCGTGTTTTGCGACTTCGAGAACGTCGCGCTCGGCGTGCGAGATGCAAACTACGAAAAATTCGATATCAAGCCCATCCTGGAACGCTTGCTGCTCAAGGGCAGCATCGTTGTCAAGAAGGCATATTGTGATTGGGACCGTTATAAAAGTTTCAAGGGCACCATGCATGAGGCGAACTTCGAGCTGATCGAAATTCCCCACGTGCGCCAGTCGGGCAAGAATTCGGCCGACATCCGCCTCGTGGTCGATGCGCTGGACCTGTGCTACACCAAGGCCCACGTCAACACCTTCGTCATCATCAGCGGCGATTCCGACTTTTCGCCACTCGTGTCGAAACTGCGCGAAAACGCCAAGCAGGTGATCGGCGTGGGCGTCAAGCAATCGACCTCCGACCTGCTGGTGGCCAATTGCGACGAATTCATTTTCTACGATGACCTGGTGCGCGAGAGCCGCCGCACGGCCGCCAAGCGCGACGCGCGCGAAACCCCGGCGGCCAAGCGTTCGCCCGACGAAGAAGTGCGCCGCAAGGAAAAATACGAGTCGCGCAAGACGGAAGCGATCGAAATGGCCGTTGCCACCTTCGATGCGCTGGTGTCCGAACGTGGCGACAGCGGCAAGATCTGGGCCTCGATGCTGAAAGAAGCGATCAAGCGCCGCAAGCCGGACTTCAGCGAGTCGTACTATGGTTTCCGCACCTTCGGCAACCTGCTGGAAGAAGCGCAGACGCGCGGCTTGCTGGAATTTGGCCGCGATGAAAAATCGGGCGCCTATGTTTACCGCAGCAGCGGCCTGGTGCCTGTTGCCGCGCCCGTGAACGGGGAAGTGGCCAGCGACGCCATCGTCACCGGCGAGTCCGGTGTGGCGGCGGAAGAGGGCAATCACCGCGAGGGCGGCAGCCGCCGCGATTCGCGCCGCAACGGCCGTGGCGGCCGCAAGCAGAACGAGCAGCGTCGCAACGAAGCGCCACAGGCTTTCGTGCCGGTGGCCGACGCCGAAGCAGTCGTCGAGCAGTATGCGCCGGCGCCGCAGCCGGACGAGCGGCACGAGGTGGCCGAAGCCGCCGCCGAGGTGGTGGAAGTGGTGGCGGAAGAAGGCAGCGCCAAGCGCGGTTCGCGCCGCAACGGCCGTGGCGGCCGCAAAAATGGCGATGGCGGCCGCGAAGCGCGCGCCGAAGCTGTTGCCGTCGAGGTGGCGCCGGTGGTGGAAACCATGCCTGAACCCGTACCTGAGCCGGTAGTGGAAGCGGTCGTGGAAGCGAAGCCGAAGGCCAAGCCGCGCACGCCGGCCCGCAAGGCGGCAGCGGCGAAGAAGCCGGCCAAGAAGGCGGCTGAAGCCGCGGTCGAAACCATCGAGCCTGCTCCGGTCGAAGTGGTCGTGGCCGAAGACAAGCCTGCCAAGGCGCCGCGCAAGACCCCTGCGCGCCGTCCGGCCCGCAAGAAGGCGGAAGCGGCTTGATTGAACCCCCAAAGCAAGCACTGGGGTCGGACCCTCAGGGTCCGACCCCGGCATTTTGCTGCGTCCCTGTACGCCCGGCTTAAGCCATGTACCACGGCGAACGCTTCAACAGCATTTCCCACGTGGTGGGCGCCGCGCTGGCGGCCATCGGCGGCGTCATCCTGATCGTCGTGGCGGCCCGCACGGGCGACGCCTGGAAAATCGTCAGCTGCAGCGTGTATGCGGCCATGCTTCTCACCCTGTACCTGACGTCCACGCTGTACCACAGCGTGCGTGGCAAGGCCAAGGCCGTGCTGCAGCGGCTAGACCACTGCGCCATCTACCTGCTCATCGCGGGCACTTACACGCCTTTCATGCTGGTGACCCTGCGCGGGCCGTGGGGCTGGTCGCTGTTCGGCGTCGTCTGGGGCCTGGCCATCATCGGCATCGTGCAGGAATATGTGTACGCGAGAGGCGCGCGCATCCTGTCGCTGGTGATTTACGTGGCCATGGGCTGGCTGATCGTCATCGGCATCAAGCCGCTGCTGGCGGCGCTCGAGTGGAACGGTTTCCTGTGGCTGGTGGCGGGCGGGCTGTGCTACACGGGCGGCATCGCCTTCTATGCCACCGACCACAAGCTGCGCCATGGCCACGGCATCTGGCATCTGTTCGTGCTGGCCGGCAGTAGCTGCCATTTTGTCGCCATTTTGTTCTACGTTGCCTGACGTAGCCGCTCGCCCTCACTGTTGCCGTCATTCCATTATAATGGCGCGATCTGTGAAACAAGGGCAAGAATGGATATCAACTCGGACGACCTGAAAATCTTCGTCACCGTCATCGACAGCGGCACCCTGAGCGCGGCCGCCGTGCACCTGGGGCAAACCACGTCGGGCGTCAGCCGGGCCCTGTCGCGGCTGGAAGACAAGCTGGCCACCTCGCTGCTGACGCGCACCACGCGGCGCATGGAGCTGACGGAAGAAGGGCAGCTGTTCCTGGACAAGGCGCGCGCCATCCTCGCGTCGATGGAAGACGTGGAGGAATCGATCCGCATCCGCCGCCAGAAACCGGCCGGGCGTTTGTGCGTCGATGCCGCCTCGCCCTTCATGCTCCATTGCGTGGTGCCGCACGTGGCCGAGTTTCGCGCCATGTATCCGGACATCCGCCTGGAACTGACCAGCAACGACCAGATCGCCGACCTGCTCGAGCACCGCACCGATATCGCCATCCGCATCGGCGCCCTCGTCGATTCGACCCTGCATGCGCGCGCCTTGACTGCCAGCCCGCTGCACGTGCTGGCCACGCCCGCCTACCTGGCGCGCCACGGCGAGCCGGCCACGCCGGAAGCGCTGTCCGGCCACGCGCTGCTGGGCTTTGCCCAGTACGACCTGGGCAACAACTGGCCGCTGCGCCACGACGCGGGCAACAGCGTGCAGATCGTGCCCGCGCTGGCCGCGTCCAGCGGCGAAACCCTGCGCCAGCTGGCCCTGCACGACCAGGGCATCGTCTGCCTGTCCGATTTCATGACGAAGGACGACATCGCGGCCGGCCGCCTGGTGAAAGTGCTGCAACCGTTCTATACGGGCTACCGCCAGCAGATACACGCCGTCTACTACCGCAACACGCAGCTGGCGCAGCGCATCAGCTGCTTCCTCGAATTCCTGCAGCAGAAGCTGTAGGTGCGGGCATGAAGGAGCATGGCATGCCGTGCGCCGCGTGAGAATGCGCGTATTTTCCATCAACTCAGGCATGTTAGCCTGTGGCAATTAAAAACATTGCAAGGGTGATATGAAAAAACCGCTTTCCCTGATCATCTTGCTGTGCGCGTCCAGCGCCGGTGCCGCCGACCTCATCTATGCGGGCAAGGCGGACTGCCGCATTGCCGGGCACGCACGGGTGGCCGGGCATATGGCGTACTGGAATGGCGCCTGCAAGGATGGCTATGCCAGCGGGCCCGGTGGTTTGCAGTGGAGCAAGGACGGCAAGGCAACGGAACGTTATGAGGGTCCGCTGAGCAAAGGTGTGCCGGAGGGCGCGGGCATTGCGCAGTGGGCCGACGGCAGCCTGCATGAAGGAAACTACCGGGATGGCATGCTGCACGGTCCCGGCGTGGTGATCTTTAAAAACGGGGATAAGCTGGAAGCCAACTTCGAAGAGGACAAGCCCGTCGGCAACGTCAAGGCCGTCTATGCTGGCGGCGATCATTATGAGGGTGGCTGGCGCCATGGTCCGGAAGGCAGTGGCACCATGACATTCGCGCTTGGCGGCGCTTATAGGGGGCCCTGGCGCGAGGGCAAGCCGGTCGGTGACGGCGAGATACTGTATCCCAACGGGCAGGTGCTGAAGGCCCGCTTCAATGGCAGCTTCCAGTTGACGGCACAGGCGGAAAAACCAGAGGCGCCCACGCTGTACAGCCTCAAGGCGCAGGACGCGCCGATCGGTTCGAACATCCGTCCGGTCATGGGCTCGGGGTATGTGGTGCCGCCGGAAAAGTCCTATGCCGAGATGACGCCGGAGCAGCAATCGTTTGTCAAACGGTACTACAAGGTATTACAGGATGGCGACGTGCCACCCTATCCGGAGAAAGGCATGCTGGAGATCTCGCGTGCCATGGGCCGTCTGATTTCGTACCAGGCGGCCACGGGCAAATTGCGCGCCAATGTCAGCGTGGATGAACATGGCGTGGCGCAGAATGTGACCCTGCTGAAAAGCCCGGACAGCGAGTCGGGCAAGCTGGCGGCGTCCATGCTGATGCTGGTCAAATATACGCCGGGCCGTTGTGCGGGCCAGCCGTGCGCGATGATGGTGCCGTTCAGCTTCTTGCTGAGTTTCTCGAAATAGCGCGGCGGCGCGTCACTGTGCCGCGCAGAACTCGCCGCGTAGCAGCGCTTCCACTTCATGCGCCGGCAGCGGCCGGCTGAAGTAATAGCCTTGCGCCTCGTCGCAGCCATGGCGGCGCAGGTAATCGAGCTGCTCGGCCGTTTCCACGCCTTCGGCCACCACGCGCAGTTTCAGGTTGTGCGCCAGGGCGATGATCGAGACAACGATGGCCGCGTCGTCCGCGTCGCGCGCCACGTCGCCGACGAAACTGCGGTCGATCTTCAGCACGTCGATGGGGAAGGTGCGCAGGTAGGCGAAGCTGGAATAGCCGGTGCCGAAGTCGTCGATCGACAGCTGCACCCCCAGCGCCTTCATGTCGTGCAGCTGGCTGACGGCCAGCGCCACGTCGTGCATGAACAGGCTTTCCGTCAGTTCCAGTTCCAGGCAGGCGGGCGGCAAGCCCGATTCCAGCAGCACTTCGCCGATCGTGGCGACCAGGTTCGGCTCGTTGAACTGGCGCGCCGACAGGTTGACGGCCAGGCGCAAGGTATCGAGTCCCGCCGCATGCCAGCGTTTCACCTGCGCGCATGCTTCGCGCATGACCCAGGCGCCGATCGGCACGATCAGGCCCGTATCTTCCGCCAGCGCGATAAAGCGCTGCGGCGCCACCATGCCCAGGTCCGGGTGCTGCCAGCGCAGCAGCGCCTCCACGCCGACGATGCGCCCGCTGGCCAGGTCCACCTGCGGCTGGTAATGCAGCACGAACTGCTCCCTTTCGAGCGCATTGCGCAGCGCCGTCTCGATGCGCAGGCGCTCCAGCGTGGCCTGGTTCATGGCCGTCGTGTAGAACTTGATGTTGTTGCGGCCCTGTTTCTTGGCGCAGTACATGGCGATGTCGGCCTGCTCGATCAGGTTTTGCGTCTCGCCATTCAGGGTCACGTCGCCGGGCGCGTCGTAGCGCGACATGTCGTAGACGGCCACGCCGATGCTGCAGGTGACGAAGAATTCCTTGCCATCCAACAGCACGGGCTGGGCCACCGCATCCATCACGCGCTGCACGATGGCGCTGCTGAGCACTTCGTCCGCCTGTTCGCACAGGATGGCGACGAATTCATCGCCCGACAGGCGCGCCACCGTATCGCTTTCGCGCAGGCTGGCCTGCAAGCGCGTGGCGATGGTTTTCAGCAGCAGGTCGCCCGCCTTGTGGCCGAGGCTGTCGTTGACGAACTTGAAGCGGTCGAGGTCGATCAACAGCACCCACAATGCGCGGTTCTTGCGGCGCGACAGTGCCATCGCCTGCGCCAGGCGGTCGCGCAGCAGGGCGCGGTTGGGCAGGCCCGTCAGCACGTCATGATGGGCGATGTGCTGGATTTGCTGCTCGGCCAGCTTGCGTTCCGTGATTTCCGAACCCGTGCCGCGGTAGCCGCGAAATTCGCCCAGCTCGTTGAACAGCGGTTCGCCATTGATGCTGAACCAGCGCAACTGGCCGTCGCGGTCGTGCATCGCATATTCGAGGTTGGAAAAGGGCAGGTGCGCTTCCAGGTTCGCGATATGCTGCTTGCCCCAGCGCGAATTGCGCATTTCCGGGTTGTTTTCCCAGCGCGTCATGCCGATGAAGCGTTCCAGCGGCATGTTCGACTTGTCCGTGAAGCCGCTGGTGATGTGGGTGAAGCAGAAGTTGGCGTCCTGTTCCCAGTACCAGTCCGAGGACAGGGCCAGCAGGCGGCGGAAGCGCTTTTCGCTTTCCTGCAGGGCGCGCTCCGTGCGCTGGCGCGCCCGCACGTCGGCGCTGAGCAGTTCGTTGCTGCGTTTCAGGTCGGCCGTGCGCTGCTCCACCAGCAACTGTACGCGGCGCGAGCGCTGCGTCAGCGACTGCACGAAGGCGGCCGTCAGCAAGCTGAACAGCAAGCCCGTGATCACGGTAAACAAGGAACCCAGGTGGTCGGCCAGGAAGGGGCGCGGATGGGCCAGCACGCGCACGTGCCAGGGCCGCCCGGCGGAAGTAAAGGCCCGGTCATAATGGCTGTGGTAGGCAAAGTGCAGCCAGCGCGGCAAGGACTCCCAGGCGCCGCCTGCTTCGCTGGCGGGCGCCTGGCCATGCCGGAAGATCAATTGGCGCGGGTCGGCGCCGGCGTCCGCGTAGACGCTCAGTTCGAGCTGCGGGTCGCCCAGCAAGTCGGCGCCGGCGAGGATTTTCTGCACCAGTTCGCCTGCGCGGACGATGACGGCCGTATCGCCGATCAGCGCGGCGCGCCGCTGCAGCACCGTCTGCAGGGGCGCGCCGCGGCGGTACACGGGGCGCACGATGACGAAGCCTTGCTGCGGTCCCTGCGCCAGTGCCAGCAGGCCGGTGGCGGTGGCCTGGCCGCTGATGATGGCCTGTTCCAGCGCGCGTGCCAGCACGCCGTTCGGGCTGACGTTCAGGCCGAAGGCGGGGCCATTGCCCTGCAAGGGCTCGAGGTAGTCCACCACCAGGTAGCTGGCGCGCGTCGTGGCCGGCACGATGACGCCATCGTGCATTTCCATCATCGCGTATTCCGGCACGATGCGTCGCAGTTCGGCCTCGAATGTGGCGCGCTGCGCATGCGGCACGATGCGGTGGAAATTGAAGGCCTGGATGAAGGGGTGGCGCTGCAGCAGCGGCGTGGTGAAGTCGTGGAATTGTTCGCGTGAGACGGGCACGACGGCGGCAAACAGCTGGTTCGTCGTGGTCAGCACCTCGACCGCATCGTCGAGTCCCTGCTCGATGGCGGCCACCCTGGCGCTGGCGCGCTGCTGCAGGCTCAGGCTCATCTTGTCGTATTCGAGCTGGCTGATGGCGGCGAACAGCACGGCCGTCACGCTGACGCCGCAGGCAAAGGTCAGCGCGGCCGCGGCGGAAATCGACAATGGCAGGCGGCCACGCAGCATGGTTTTTCCTATCTCACTTCATGGACACTCGAATTCGGCGGCGCCTGCCGGCCCCACGCAGGCCGTAGTTTGTCATAAACCACATCCATCATGCGAATTTTGCACCAAATTACTGCTAATAAGCAACAAAATCTATGGCCAGGGAGGGCGACTTTCAGTCGTTGCCCGCGCCGGACTGGCGGCGCAGCCGCCGCAACTGCCAGGCCGGCAGCCAGCGGTTCAGGAAAGCCAGGCCGCAGAGTCGGCGCCAGCGCACGAGGCGCACCGTGCGCACGGCGCGGCCGCCGGCGCCTTGCCCGGCCTTGGCGGCGAAGATGATGCGGTTATTGCCGGCGATACCGTCGAACTGGCAGACGGCGCCGCGGAAGGTGAGCATCAGGCGCGCCAGCATGGCGGGGTAGTGCGCGTCGTAGCTGAACAGATTGGCCACCAGCACGCCGCCGGGCAGCAGGGCGCGCAGGCAGTCCGCATAGAAGCGCGCGCTGCCGAGGGCGGGCGGCAAGCCCGTTTCGTCGTAGCCATCGAGCAGCAGCACGTCGGCGCAGCCCGGATGCTGGCGGATATAGCTGACGGCGTCCGTCTCGATGATGCGCAGGCGCGCGTCGTCGGGCGGCAGCATGAATTGCCCGCGCAGGGCGATCACGTCGGCGCGCAATTCCAGCACCGTGATGCGCGTGTCGGGCAGGTGGCGGTGGCAGAATTTCAGCAGCGAACCGCCGCCCAGGCCCACCATCAGGATGTGCCGCGGGCGCGGCACGAACAGGGTAAAGCACATCATGGCGCGCGCGTAGCGCAGCAGCAGGTGATCGGGGCGCGACAGCAGCATTTCGCTCTGGATCATGCCGGGCTGGAATTCCAGGCGGCGCCGGTCGCCACAGGTATGCACCTGCGGGGCAAGTGGGGAGGTGCTTCTGTTTTCCGGCATGGGACGACTTCGCTGAGTGGACTGGGGAGATGCTTTGTTGCATTCAGAGAAATCTGATAAGCTGCCGTGAGCATACCCGATTAATCCGCGCCGAGCATGCGTATATGTAGATCGGCACGCGGCGGCACGGCCGCGCAGTCGGGCACCATGGAGACAAGCATGTTTTTGGATCACCCCATCATTACGGCGACGAACAGTTTCACGGAGCCTGACCGCATCGAGCGGCTGACGCGCGTGTATGGCTACGCGGCGGCGCTGGCCGACCAGGCCGCCAATCTCGGCTTCATTGAAAAAGTGGCGCAGATCCACGACCACAAGGGCACCCTCATCGTGTTCTGGCACGAGGCGCCCAGCGAAGTGGAAAAGCAGTATTTCGTGCAGGCGTGGGCCAGCAAGATCGGCGACGGCAGCACCAATGTCGAACACGAAATCTGACCTGGCGCGCCGCGCCCGCGCAGCGATAGCGTAGCCCATGGATATCAAGACCCTGGTACTGGCCCTGGCGCTTGGCAACCTGAGCCTGTGCGCGGCCCTGTTCTTCTTCGAGTACGAGCGCAAGAAGTCGCTCAGCATGTCCACCTGGGCGGTGGCCAAGCAATGCCAGGCCGTGGCCTGGGGACTGCTGTATTTCCGCGGCGTGCTGCCCGATTTCCTCTCCATCCTGCTCGGCAACAGCCTGCTGTTTGCTGGCATGGCGCTCGATGCGGGCGCGCTGTGGCAGGCGGCCGGACGCAGCGGCTGGCGCCGCTATATCTTGCCGGCGCTGGGCCTGTCGGTGGGCCTGTTTGCCGCCTGCTACCTGTTCGACGTGGCGCCGCTGCTGCGCAGCGCCGGCGGATCGCTGATCGTGGCCGGTTTCTTCCTGGCCGGCGTGGCCGCGCTGTGCCTGAAATGGCGCGAGGCGAGCATGCTGCGCCGCTTCCTTGTCGTCAGCATGGGCATCCTGTCGCTGCTGATCGCCGCGCGCGGCGTGCTGGCCGCCGCCGTTCCCGGTTTCGATGCCGAGCTGATGCAGCTGGCCGGCTTCGGTGCCCTGTACCTGATGATGCTGACGAACGCCTTCGGCTATCTGCTGCTGTCGCGCGAAAAACTGGGCGGCGAACTGGCGCGCCTGGAAGTACTCGACGCGGCCACGGGCGTGCCGAACCGGCGCGGCTTTTACCAGGCGCTGGCGCCGTGGATGGCGCTGGCGCGCCGGCCCGGCTTGCCGACGGCGCTGGTGGTGCTCAATATCGACCATTTTAAAAGAGTCAACGACAGCTATGGCCATCCGGTGGGCGATGCGGTGCTGAAAACCATCGTCGACACGTGCCGCCAGCAGTTGCGCGATAGCGACCTGATGGGGCGCCTGGGCGGCGCCGAATTCGCCATCCAGCTGCCGCGCACGACCCTGGCCGATGCGCTGATGGTGGCCGAACGCATCCGCGCGGCCGTCGAAGCGCTGCCCGTCAAGACGGAGCGCGCCGTGCTGCAGCTGACGGCCAGCCTGGGCGTGACCACCATCCGCGCCGAAGACAGCACCGTCAGCCTGTTCAAACGGGCCGATGAAGCGCTGCAGGCAGCCAAGCAGGCGGGCCGCAACAGGGTGGTGGAAGCACAGGGCGCCAGCACCCTGGACGTGTAAAACAGCTTACTTTTTGGGCGAGCCCAGCCAGCTCGGTTCCTTGCCGCATTCCTTGGGCAGGAACAGGGCGTCGAGGCCGGGATCGCAGCGCCGGTCTGGCGCCTTCATCGGTTCGACGGTGAGCCATTCGCTCTTCGGCAGTATCTTTTCTTCGCGCGGCGCCACGGGCGGCGCGGGCGGCAGGCTGTCTTGCCAGCGCGACTCCGCGGCGGGCGCGGGCGGGGTGGCCCAATTCGCGTCTACCTGTGCTTCCTGGGCTGGCGGCGTGTCCGCGTGTGCGGCGGCGCACAGCATGCTGCCCGCGAAGATGAAGGTGCGCATGGCGGCGCTGCTGAGTGAAATCATGTTGTTTCCTTGGTCGTTGTCGCGAAGGCGTTCCCGGCAGTATGAGGGCGGCAGCAAGCAAAAAGACAAGAAAATTGCAACGGCATGTTACCAAACGTGCCATGCTTGCTGGCGGCAGGCATTCCGGACGGCAGCAAGCCGAACGTGTGTATTCCCTAACTTTCATTTAAGCTGGGCAAGTTATGCTGGGGAGCGCACGCCAGGCTTCCCTGTGCCGCCGCACCGCAGTTCCCCTTTTTTACTCTTGCCAGGCCCATAATGAAAATGCTTAAATCCCTGCCTGTATGGCCGCTTGCCGCCCCGCTTGCCGGCTGGCTGTTCCTGTTCGGTTCCACCTTCAACGTCGGCGGCGCCTACCAGATCCTGCTCGTCGCCGGCCTGATCGGCAGCGTGCTGGCCGCCGTGTACCACGCGGAAGTGGTGGCGCACCGCATCGGCGAACCGTATGGCACCCTGGTGCTGGCGCTGGCCGTGACCCTGATCGAGGTGGCGCTGATCGTCTCGCTGATGCTGGCCGGCGGACCGGAAACGACGGGCCTGGCGCGCGACACCGTGTTCGCCGCCATCATGATCATCTTGAACGGCATCGTCGGCATCTGTTTGCTGCTGGGCGCCGGGCGCCATCGCGAGCAGACCTTCGGCTTGCTGGGCGTGAGCGCTTCGCTGGCCACCCTGGCGGCCATCGCCATCCTGACCCTGGTGCTGCCGAACTACACGTCGAGCGCCGCCGGCCCGTACTACAACTCGAGCCAGTTGATCTTCATCGCCGTCATTTCCCTCGTCCTGTACGGCACCTTCGTGCTGGTGCAGACGGTGCGCCACCGCGATTACTTCCTGCCCAAGGAGGCCGTCGGCGACGAAGAGGTGCATGCGGCGCCGCCCACGCCAACCGTCGCCTGGGTCAGCGCCGGCGCGTTGCTGGTGTGCCTGGGCGCCGTGGTGCTGCTGGCCAAGTCGCTGGCGCCCGCGCTGGAGACGGCGATTGCCGCCATGGGCGCGCCGAAAACCCTGGTCGGCATCGTCATCGCCGCCATCGTGCTGCTGCCAGAAGGCCTGGCCGCCGTGCGCGCCGCGCGCGCGAACCGTTTGCAAACGAGCTTGAACCTGGCGCTCGGTTCCGCCCTGGCCAGCATCGGCCTGACGATCCCGGCCGTGGTCGTGGTGTCCCTGGCCACGGGCCTGACGATCACCCTGGGTCTCGATATCAAGTCGACGGTGCTGTTGCTGCTGTCGCTGATGGTGGCCACCCTGTCGCTGGGCACGGGCCGCACCACGGTCATGCAGGGCACCGTGCACCTGGTGATTTTCGCCGTGTATTTGTTTACCACCATCGTCCCGTAAACCGCCGCACGGCTGCCGTTTTGTCACAATCCTGTCACGCCGCTGTCATACGATGGCGGTAGTGTGGTAGGATTTTTAAATCGTTTAAATGATTTATATAGTTTAGCCAACTTTTTCAGTTGGCATGGTGATGACAAGACAAGAGGCCAGTATGTATGCAGCGGTGGACCTGGGGTCCAACAGTTTTCGTTTACACGTCGGCAAGCATGATGGCGACACGATCCGCGTGGTCAAGAGCGTGCGCGATCCGATACGCCTGGCCGCCGGCCTGGACGCCAATGGCGACCTGACCGAGGCGGCCATGCAGGGCGCGCTGGCCTGCCTGCAGCGTTTTCGCGCCATCCTCGCCGGTTTCGAACTCGAGGCCGTGCGCGTGGTGGCCACGTCGGCCATGCGCGTGGCGCGCAACGGCGCCGTCTTCCTGCCGCTGGCCGAACAAGCCATCGGCTACCCGATCGAGATCATCTCCGGCGAGGAAGAGGGGCGCTTGATCTACATGGGCGTGGCCAATGCGCTGGCCATACCCGGCGAGCGCCGACTGGTGATGGATATCGGCGGCGGCTCGACGGAGCTGATACTGGGGCGCGGCAACGATATCGAGAAGGTGGAGTCGTTCAGCCTGGGCACCGTCAAGCAAAGCCTGTCGTTCTTCATCGGCGGGCGCATCGACGCGCCGTCGTTCGAGGCGGCCATCCTGTCGGCGCGCAGCCATTTCGAGGATGCGGCCCCGCCTTACCATCCGCAGCACTGGAAGACGGCCTACGGCTCTTCCGGCACCATCCGCACGATTGCCGACATCATCGCCCGCAACAAGCTGGGCGACGGCCTGCTCACGAGCGCCAGCCTCGATGCGCTGGCGCGCCGCTTCATCGAACTTGGTCACACGAGCCGCATCGACATGCCCGGTTTGCGCCCGGACCGCGCCAGCACCATCGTCGGCGGCCTGGCCATCCTGATCGGCCTGTTCCGCGAACTGGCCATTCCCGCCATGACGCCGATCGAGGCGGGCTTGCGCATGGGCGTGATGTGGGATCTGTACCTGCGTTCGACCAAGCGCGACCGCCGGGAACAGTCGGTGCAGGGCTGTATGGAGAAATTCCATATCGACCAGCAGCGCGCCGGCCGGGTGGCCGAGCAGGCGCTGGCCATGTACGCGCAGCTCAAGCCCACGTCCGACGCCCTGGTCAAATGCCTGCGCTGGAGCAGCCTGCTGCACGAAGTGGGTCTGGCCGTGTCGCAGACGGGCTACCACAAGCATGCCTCCTACATCGTGGAAAACGCGGACTTGCCCGGTTTTACGACGCGCGAACAGAAGACCATGAGCCGGCTGATCCTGGCGCAGAAGGGCAACTTGCGCAAGATCGGCGAAGTGCTGTCCGACCCCGATTTCGCCAAGGCCGTGCTGGCGCTGCGCCTGTCGATCCTGCTCATGCATGCGCGCATCGAAGCCGATTTCAGCGAACTGCGCCTGCGCATGAAGAACCGCATCGAACTCGATATCAAGCGCGGCTGGGTGGCGCACCATCCCACCGTGTCGTTCTGGATCGAGAAGGAGCAGGAATTCTGGGATGAGGTCGGGGTCGATTTCACCATCCGCGCCAGTGCCTAGGAGGTCATGCCAAGCGCATGACTTGATGTGCAGCAAGCAAGATTTCAAAAAACAGTATATATTGTTTATATTATTTATTAGATTGGAAAATCCATGACCAAGACCGTCCCGGCGAAAAAAGCCGACAGCGCACCCGTATCGATGTTCCCCACCAGCGCCTCGATCAACGCGGCCAAGGCCGCGCCAGCCGCCAAACCGGCAGCCAAGCCTGCCGTGAAACCGGCTGCCAAGCCGGTGGCAAAAGCCGCCGTCAAGCCGGCCGCCGTCAAGCCTGTCGCCGCCAAGCCTGCGGCGGCGAAACCGGTTGCAGCGAAGCCAGTAGCAGCCAAGCCCGCCGCTGCCAAGGCGCCAGCCGCCAAGCCGGCGGCCAAGGCAGTCGTGGCCAAGCCGGTCGCCAAGGCGGCAGTGAAAGCCGTTGCCAAGCCAGCGGCCAAGGTTGCCGCGAAGCCCGCCACCAAGCCGGCGGCGAAAGCCGCCGTCAAACCGGTAGTCAAGGCCGCCGCCAAGCCTGCGCCAGCGAAAAAAGCGCCGGCCGTCAAGGTCGCCGCCGTCAAGGAAAAAGCCCGCAAGCCGAAACTCGTGCGCGACAGCTTCACCATGCCGGAAGCGGAATACGAAGTGCTGGGCCAAGTGAAAAAAGCCTGCCTGAAAGCCGGCTTCGAGATCAAGAAAAGCGAATTGCTGCGCATCGGCGTGGCGCTGATCAGCCAGATCGACCTGGCTACCCTGCAAAACGTGCTGGCCGGCTTGCCGCAGCTGAAAACGGGCCGTCCGAAGAAGGATTGATGGCGCGGGCAGGGGCCGCCCCCTGCCTGGCCGTTCTGGTTTACCATGGGGCCTGTGATAGTTCCCCCATGGTTGCCATGTCAGAAGATACAGAGATCGAACGCGCCGGCTTCGTCGTGCGCGCCATCGTCCGCCACCAGGCGGGCGTCGCTACCCCCGCCATCGACCACGTCGCCGAGGAAATCCCCGTCGCGCTGGTCTTCAATGGCATTTCCCACGTCGTCATGATGGCCACCCCGCGCGACCTGGAAGCGTTCGCGTATGGCTTCGCGCTGACGGAAGGCGTGGTCGCTTCCGCCGATGCCATCTTCGATTGCGAAGTGTTCCTGCGTCCAGATTCGGCCGAAGTGGCGTTGAGCATCGCCCAGGAGGATTTCGTGCGCCTGAAGGACCGGCGCCGCCAGTTGACGGGCCGCACGGGCTGCGGCGTGTGCGGCATCGACAGCATCGACATGCTCGACTTGCAGCCGGCGCCGTTGCCGCCATCCCTGATCCGCGTCGACCTGCCCGCCGCGCTGGCGCGTGCCTCCGCCGGCTTGCGCGAACACCAGGCGCTGATGCGGGAAACGGGCGGCGTCCACGCGGCCGCGTGGTGCACGCCCGACGGCGACATCGTGCGCGTGTTCGAGGATGTCGGCCGCCACAATGGTCTCGACAAGCTGATTGGCCATCTGGCGCTGCACGATATCGACATGCGGCGCGGCTTCGTCTTCCTGTCCAGCCGCGGCAGCTACGAGCTGGCGCGCAAGGCGGCGCGCATGCAGATTCCGCTGTTGGCGACGATTTCCGCCCCCAGTTCGCTGGCCATTGCCATCGCCACGCAGGCGGGCATGAAGCTGGCGGGTTTCTGCCGCCAGGACGCCTACGTCGATTACACGCCCGGCATCACGCTTTAACTTCACTGCGTTGCAGCAGCACGGGCACGGACTTCGACGTGGGCGTGCCGGCGCCGTCGGCCGTGCTGGCCAGCGGCACCAGCGCGTTCGTCTCCGGGTAGTAGGCGCCCAGGCAGCCGCGCGGGATGTCGTAGGCGACGAGCCGGAAACCATCGGCGCGGCGCGCCACGCCATCGTCCCAGGCGCCGATCAGGTCCACCAGCTCGCCATCGGCAAAGCCCAGCATGGCGATATCTTCCGCATTGGCGAAGACGACCTTGCGCGTGCCGTACACGCCCCGATAGCGGTCGTCCATGCCGTAGATGGTGGTGTTGTACTGGTCGTGCGAACGCGTGCTCATCAAGACCATCAGGCGCTCGCCGTGGCGCGCTCTAGCGCGGTGCAGCGGCGTATCGAGGTCCAGCGGAGCGACGAGGAAGCTGGCCTTGCCGCTGGCTGTCTTCCACACGCGCTCGCGCGAGGCCACCGTCAAATGAAAGCCGCCCGGCTGCGCCACCCTGGCGTTGTAGTCGTAAAAATCGTCAAAGACTTTTTCGATGTCGTCGCGGATGCGCGCATAGTCGGCCGCATACGCGCGCCAGTCGACCAGGCTGCTGCCCACGGTCGCTTCCGCCATGCCGGCCACGATGGCCACTTCCGAGCGCAGCTGCGGCGCAGCGGGCGCATTGCGGCCGTACGAAATATGCACCATGCTCATCGAATCTTCCACCGTCACGCCCTGCGCCACGCCGCCTTGCAGGTCGATTTCCGTGCGCCCCAGGGTGGGCAGCAGCAGGGCTTCCTTGCCGATGACGAGATGGCTGCGATTGAGCTTGGTGGCCACCTGCACCGTCAGCGCGCACTGGCGCAGGGCGGCAAAAGTCAGCGGCGTATCGGGCGTGGCTGCCGCGAAATTGCCGCCCAGCGCGATGAACACTTTGACGTCGCCGCGCCGCATGGCTGCGATGGTGGCCACCACGTCGTGGCCGTGCGCGCGCGGCGGCGCAAATCCATACACCTGGCCCAGGCGGTCAAGGAAGGCCGTTGTCGGCTTTTCCTCGATGCCCACCGTGCGGTCGCCCTGCACGTTCGAGTGGCCGCGCACGGGGCACAGGCCGGCGCCCGGCTTGCCGATCTGCCCGCGCAGCATCATCAGATTCGACAGCATGCGGATGGCCGCCACGCTGTGCTTGTGCTGCGTCAGGCCCATGCCCCAGGTGGCGATGACGCGCTGGCCCTTGACGAAGATATCCGTCAACGCCTCGATCTGCGCGCGCGCCACGCCCGATTCCGCCACGAGCAGTTGCCAATTCTCTGCGCGCAGGTCGTCGCGGAAGGCGTCGAAGCCGCTGCAGTGTTCAACGATGAAAGCGTGGTCGATGACGGCGGGCCTGCCTGCCGCCTGCGCCGCATCGTCATGCTCGACGACCCTCTTGGCGACGGCCTTGATCAGGGCGAAGTCGCCGCCCAGAGTGGGCTGGACGAACAGGCCGGCCAGGCGCGTGCTGCCCAGGGTCGCCATTTCCAGCGCGCTTTGCGGGTCCATGAAGCGCTGCAAGCCCCGTTCGCGCAGGGGATTGATGGAGACGATGCTGCCGCCGCGGCGCGCGCAGTCGCGCAGTTCGCCCAGCATGCGCGGGTGGTTGGTGGCGGGATTCTGGCCGAAGATGAGGATGGTGTCGGCCAGTTCGAAGTCGGCCAGGGTCACCGTGCCCTTGCCGATGCCCACGGTGGCCGGCAAGCCGCGGCTGGTCGCCTCGTGGCACATGTTGGAGCAGTCGGGGAAGTTATTGGTGCCGTACAGGCGCGCCATCAGCTGGTACAAAAACGCGGCCTCGTTGCTGGCGCGCCCCGACGTGTAGAACGCGGCCTGGTTCGGATCGGGCAGGGCGCGCAGGTGGCGGCCCACGAGGGCATAGGCGTCGTCCCAGGAAATCGGCACGTAGCGGTCGCTGGCGGCGTCGTACACCATCGGTTCCGTCAAACGACCGTGCTGTTCGAGCGCGTAGTCTGAATGCTCCAGCAGCTGCGTGACGGTATGGCTGGCGAACAGCTGCGGTCCGGCGCGGCGGCTGGTCGCTTCGGCGGCGACGGCCTTGGCGCCGTTTTCGCAAAAGGCAAACGTGGAAGCGTGGTTGCGGTCGGGCCAGGCGCAGCCGGGGCAATCGAAGCCGTCCGGCTGGTTCTGCGCCAGCAGCGCCTTCAGGTTCTCGGGCGCGACCCGCTCCTGGCGCAGGCTGATGGCCACGTGTTTCAAGGCGTCCCAGCCGGCGGCCGGCTTGGTGTAGGGGCTGATGTGGACGGCGTCGGTGTCTTTCATGGGCTCTTTCGGCTGGGCGAGTGTGGTAATTATGCACGATCCCCGAATGACATTGACTTGCGTCATGGAAATGACATTCGGCTGTCATTTTCCTGACATATTAGGCAAGTACGCTGGAGTCGTCTTGATCACAGGGATGAAACCATGCAAAACATAATCGCATCAAATGAAGCCAAGGCCCGGCCGGTCCAACTGGTGCTGAGCCAGGCCACGACAGCGGCGGAATTGCGCGAAGTGCAGCGTTTGCGCTACAAGGTGTTTATCGAGACCATGGGCCTGACGTCGCTGGCCAACGCCGATGGCCTCGACAGCGATGAATTCGACGCGCACTGCGATCACCTGATCGTGCGCGACGCCGATACCCTGAAAGTGGTGGGAACCTACCGCGTGCTGAGCGCGGCCAAGGCCGCCAAGATCGGCCGGCTGTACTCGGAAAACGAGTTCGACCTGAGCCGCCTGAAGAACCTGCGCGGACGCATGGTCGAAGCGGGCCGCGCCTGCATCCACCCGAAATACCGGGGCGGCAGCGTGATCATGCTGCTGTGGTCTGGCCTGGCCGAGTACATGCGCCGCGAGCGCTGCGACTACCTGGTCGGCTGCGCCAGCATCAGCCTGGCCGATGGCGGCCATAACGCCGTCGCCGTGTACCAGGCGCTGGCCGAAAAGCACATGGCTCCGAGCGAGTATCGCGTCACGCCGCACCTGCCTTTCCCCATCCACCAGGTGGAAGCGGCGCACAAGCCGCAAGTGCCGCCGCTGATCAAGGGCTATCTGCGTTCGGGCGCCTGGATTTGCGGCGAACCGGCCTGGGATCCTGATTTTGAAAGCGCCGACATGTTCATGATGATGCCGCTGGCGAATCTGGACGAACGCTATGCGCGCCATTATGGCGTGGTGCCTGGCTAAGCTTATTGCCGGGCAGTGAAGCCTGCAGCTGGCCGGCCAGCGCCTGCACGGCGCTGCGCAGGCCGGTGTCCGGGCTGCCCGGCGGCAGCAGTTCAAGCAGGAAGCGCAGCGGCGCCGTGATCGCTTCGGGTTCGCCGATGCTGCCGTGGCGCCGCACGGCGTCGTGGTACAGGGCCAGGAAGGCGGCGCGCGCGGGCGCGTCGAAGGGCTGGCCGTCCGGCACCTGCCACAGGGCCGCCAGCAGGGCGGCGCGCACGGGAGCGCCGGCGTCGATGGCGCGGTGTTCGTCCGCGTGGCGCTGGCGCGCATAGGCGATGGCGTCGTGCAGCAGGTCGCCCAGCTGCGGATCGAGGGCGCGCCACGCGCCGTTGTCGCCATGGGCTTTCAGCAGCAGGG
Organism: Janthinobacterium sp. 67; assembly: GCF_002797895.1. Classification (NCBI taxonomy): domain Bacteria; kingdom Pseudomonadati; phylum Pseudomonadota; class Betaproteobacteria; order Burkholderiales; family Oxalobacteraceae; genus Janthinobacterium; species Janthinobacterium sp. 67. The sequence continues at coordinate 365,458 of NZ_PGES01000001.1, forward strand.
CGCCCGCCAGCACCTGGAAAATCAGGTCGCAGTCGGCCGCGCCGCTGCGCCGCCGCGCTTCTTCCAGCGCGGCCAGGCAGGCGTCCGTCATGGCGCGCAGGGCCGGCGCGCCCGAGTTTCCTTCGCGGCAGGCCAGGCGCGCCTGCAAGGCCCAGTAGCGTCCCAGCAGGGCCAGGCGCTGGGCCGTGGGCGCCAGCGCCACCAGCAGGTCGACATGCTGTTTTCCATCCTGCAGCAGCTGCCGTCCCTGCGTCATATCGGGCACGGCCGGCACCTCGATGCCGGCGCCCGCATCGATGCCGCACAGGGCCGCGCCCTGGCTGATTTCCAGTTCCGCCCAGTGCGCGAGCGCGCGCAAGCCCACCTTGCCGTCGGCCGCGCTGTGTGCAGCCCGGTAGTGTTCGATGGCGCGCAGGGTGTTCTCCAGTCCCCCCAGGCCGGCGCGCGTGGCGGCCATGTTTTCGCGGATGTCGGCGCAGCCGAAGAAGCGCGCGCGCACGGCTTCCTCGATGCCGCCCAGTTTTTCCTCGATGGCCGCGCGGCGCGCAGGATCGGCGCCCGCCAGGCGCGCGTGCAGGGTTTCCAGGTCGGCCAGCAAATGGCCGTGGTAATGGTAGTCGGGCGCTTGCCAGGGCCGGCTCTGGGTGTTCGGAAAGCGGTAGCGGTCGTCGCCATAGGCCTGGTAGGCGCCCCAGGTGTTCGAGGCGGGGAACCTCAGGTACGCGGCCTCGCGCGCCAGGCGCACGGCGTCGCCGAAGTATTCGCCGCTCAGCATGGCGTGATAAAAGCTGTGCGCAAAGATGCTGGCCGCCTGGTCGTCGATGCGCCAGCCGGCCGCGATCACGGCCTGCGAACCCATTTCTATGAAGGCCGTGGCCAGGCTGGCGGCCAGTTTCGACCATGGCGCGATGGCGTCCGGGCGCATGTCGCCCAGGTGGCAGCAATTGATGAAGACGAATTGCGGCACGCGCTTCAATTTACCCACCTGCGCGGCCGTCAGCCGCGTCTTCGGTCCCAGCACCAGGCCCGTATGGGCGATGCCGGGGCCGGCCACTTCGCCATGGCCGGCCAGGTGGATGGCGAAATAGCGCTCGTCGAACAGGTGCACGAGCACGCGCTGGGCCTGCGGGCGCAGCAGCTCGCGCACCTGGTAGCCGTACGCGCCGAACATGCGCGCCACGTCCTGCGCCTCGGCCTGTGCGGCGGGCAGCTCGGGCAGGCCGGAATCGGTGTCGCCGATCACCAGCACGCTGTTGCTGGGCGGGCTGACGGCGGACGGCTGCTCGCGCAGGCTGGCCTGCTGGCGCACCATGCCGATGCGCGTCGACAGCGGGCTTTCTTCGCTGCCCGCCTCGTCGCGCATCAGTTCCCACGGATAGATGGCGGCGCTCTGGTCGACGGCCAGGATCAGGCCGCGCATCTCGGGAATGGCCGCCTTGAGTCCATTGGGCAGCATCAGTTCGTACAGGGCGCGCGACAGGCCCGGCTGGTCGGTGGTGTTGTCGGTGGCGTCCATGATCAGGCCATCGACGGCTTGCCGCTGGTTCGGCTCCTCGTCGACGCTGTTGTGGGCGCGGTCCGTCAGCACGGTGAAGCGCAGGGCGCCGGAGAGGTCGGCGGCGACGATCTGCACGCGGCGCCAGCCATTGTCGCCGCTCAGGCTGGGCAGGATGCGCCGGTAGCCGCCGGGACTGTGGCGGATGCGCCGCTCGAACGTGAAGCTGCCCTGGTAGCGCGCTTCGGCCATGATCTGTTCGATGGCCACGGCGGCCGCGATGGCGCGCGCCTCGGCCTGTTCGTAGATGGCGATGTGGCCGATGCGGCACGCCATGCCCGCGTCTTCCAGGCGCCGGTTGGCGCTGCGCGCGCCGTCGATCAGGGCCCGCGCGCACAGGGCGATGCTCAAGCCGCCATAGCCGGAACCGGACAGCAGGCTGGCCACGCGCAAGCCATGTTCGCCCATCGGCGGCGCGGCCACGTGGCCGGCGGCGCGCACCTGCAGGCAGACGCACGCGTATTCGAGCAGGCCGCCGGCAAAGGCGCGCGTCAGTTCGCCCGGCGTCAGCTCGCCAAGCGCGCCCAGGCCGATGACGATGGCGCCGCCGGGCCGGCGCGCCGCATCGGGCTGCAGCACCACGAGGGCGGAGTCGGGGCGCTGCGGAAAGCGCCCGAGCGCGTGGATTTCCTGCAGCTTGCCCGCCAGCAGGCGGTCGAGAAAACTCATGCTGCCGCGCAGCGATTCGGACGCGTAGCAGCCGCTCATGACGGGCGCGTCGGCCGAAGCCATGCTGCCGTGGATGACGGATAGGCTCAGCTGCGCCGCGCTGCTCTCCGGCGCGCTGGCGGGACCGGCGGCGCCGAGGGCCGCGTCGAGGAGTTCCTGCGGCTGCGGGTAGAGCGGCGTCGCCTCGGGCGCGTACGGATGGAAGCGGGGCGGGGCGCCGCCGGGCGCATGCGGCGGGTGCCGGGGCAGGGCGGCGCCCTGGCCGTTGTCGAGCAGCTGCGCGATGGCCGGGAAGTAGTCCTTTTGCAGCAGCAGGTCGCCATGCGCCACCGGCAGGTAGCAGGCGACCACGCCGTCCGGCACCGCGCCTTGCCAGGCCGTGCGGCCATCGCCATCGGGCGACCAGGCCGTCTCGATGCCGCCGTCGCGCAGGCGCAGCGCCACGGGCGTGTCGGCGCAGCCGGCCAGGTAGCTGCAAAGGCGGGGATCGAGCGGGGCGGCATCGAGCAGGGCGACGGTGGCGCGCGACGCGGCCAGCGCCTGGGCCTCGGGCGCCTGCCAGCCGCCGGGCAGGCCCGCTTGCGCGTCGCCGGCGGCCAGCTGTGCCCACGTGGCGGCGTCAAAATAATCGACGCCGCCCGGTTGCGGCCACGGCAGCATGTCCAGCACGCCGGGAAAGGCGCGCACGAAGCCGAGAAACTGGCGCCGCGTGTGTTTCCAGCTGATCCAGCAGGCCAGCATCTGCACCAGCCGGTCGCGTCCCAGCAGTACCTGCACCATCGCCTGCGTACCGCGGTTGGCCGTGCCCACCTGCAGCAAGCGGCTGCCGGGCAGGGCGCCGAAGCGCTGCCAGCGGTCTTTCAGGGCCAGGCGCGCCACCAGCCCGCCCATGCCGTGGGCGACGATGCGCAGCGGCTGGCCGCGCTGTTCCGCGTCGCGCATGGCGTCGTCGAGCACGGGCAGGAAGGCGCGGCACGAGTCCTGCAGCGACAAACGCCAGTCATAGGTAAAGGGCCGCACTTCCTGGCTTTGCGCGAGAAAGCGGGCAAACGGCTCGTAGCACGATTCGATCCAGCCGGCGCTGACGATGTGCGGCTGGCCCACGGCCAGGCGTTCGATGCGCCCTTCGACGAGGTTGACGGGGTCGAACCAGATGCGGTTGCTGCCCACTTGCAGGTGGCTGCCCATGATGTCGGGCAGCAGCAGCACGATGGGCGCGTGCGCGCGCCGTTTCGGCACTTCGCCGCCGCGCGCCAGGGGGCCGTGTTCGATGCCGGGCAGGGGCTGGTAGGCCGTCTCGTCGCCCGTGAGCGCCTGCATGGCGGCCTGGCTCGATGGCGCGCGCTCGAAGTAATTGAGGTGGTGCGAGTGCGGCCCGCGCAGCAGCAGTTGCCGCACCGGCGTGCTGCGCGTGGCGCCGCCGGCCATCGAGGCGCAATTGACCACGAGGTCGTTTTGTCCGCCGTACAGCTGGCCGTCCAGGCAGTCGCCCAGCCAGCCCAGCAGGCCATCGCCGCTGCAGGCGCCGGCCAGCACGTGCAGCGGGCTGGCCACGCGCACATCGGGCGCATTGAGCAGGGCCACCAGCGGCGAGTCGGGCATCATCGCTTCCAGTCCGGGCAGGATGCGCGCGTCGCAGCGCTGCCGCACCAAGGCCAGCAGGAAGGCCATGGCGCCGTCGGGAATGCCGCCGTGCAGCAGCAGGTTGAACATCACGCTGGCCCAGCGGTCGAGCCGGCCCGACATCAGGGTGGTGCCGCGCGCCGGGCAGGCCACGCGCACGAAACGGGCGATGCGGATGGCGCGCGTCTTCAGTTCCACGCTCAATGCGCGCAGGCGCGCCGCATCTTCGTCGTAGCCGCCGCGTCCGCCCAGCCGCCCCTGTGCCGTGAAGTGTTCGATATCGTGGCTGTTGAACGCTTCGCCGCCCACCGTGTTTTCGCTCAGCCGTTCCAGGTTGTCGCCAGCCAGGTCGACGGCGCCGCGGCTGTCGATGCGCTGCGCGCGCGCCAGCAGTTCGCCCACCAGGCCGCCGCGCGAATGGCTCAGAAGGTGCAGCACGGCGCCGTGCGGCAGCTGGCGCACGAGGGCCAGCGCATTTTCGATGGGGCTGTCGCTGAGGCTGCGGTGCTCGTAGCCGTAGATGCGGTTGCCGTACTGCGCCGCCAGCTGCGGCGCCAGGCCGTTGCGCCACAGGCCGCCAAAGCTGCGCCGGGTCGACGAGGCCGTGCCGTGCAACAGCAGCAGCACGGGTTCCGGCCCGGCGGGCAGGCTGGCGACGGCCGTCATGCCGCCCGCCTCGATGCCGCAGCGGTACAGGCCCAGGCGCTGTTCCAGCTGGCGGTCCTGGAAGGCGCCCGCCGCCGCCAGCGCCGTCATGGCGGCGGCGCCGCAGCGGTACACGCGCACGGCCCGCAGCATCCAGGCGCCCAGGCCGTCGCGGCTGGCGCCGGGCGGCTGGCGCGCCGCCTGCGGACGCAAGGCCAGCCCCACTTCGATGCTGGCGGGCGCGCCGTCGCGCGCCACCGTGGCCGGCCCCAGGTAGCGCGGCAGGTCGAGGCTGCCGGCCAGCAGCGAACTGCCGTCGCACAGCAGCAGCTGCACCACGTCGTCCGCGCCGATATCGAGCACGGTGCGGCAGCTGCCGATGCCGCGCGCGCCGGACAGCACGTGGGTTTCGGCATGCCAGCCGGGCGCGGCGGGGCAGTCGCCGGCGCTGGCGAGGGGATCGCGCGTGAACGTCAGGCGCAGCACGGGCGGCGCAAGGGGATCGCTGGACATGCGGTTGGGATCGCTGTTTAAAAGCTGACCTTGATGCCTGCGCGGACTATGCGTGTTGTGTCAGATCAAGTATGCGTGGAAATGCTGGGGGAGAAGCTGGGAGGGGGCTTGCTGGAGCGGGAAGGCAGAGAAACGGTCAGCATGGTTTGGGCTGGGTCTCTTCGCTATCGTGCCCGGATGCGGTGCGATGGGCGAACTACGCGAATTGTATGGCAAAAGTTCATGGCGCCGGGGACCTGGGTGCCTGGCATGGCATTACAACAGCGGGTGGTTCAATGGACTGGCGTGGCGGACAGTTCCTTCAGTTCGCGGATGGTGATGTCCGATTTTTCATGCATGCGCAATAAAATCGTCGCACCAACCGACAGTTTGCCGTGACGAATCTTGCTGATGATGGGGGGCTGAACTTCCAGGACACGGCACAGTTCCGCGTCATTTTTCAAGTTCAGCTTCTCGATCAAGGTATCGAGCAGCTTGTTGGGAACAAAACTCGATGGTTCGAGCGCACGGGCCCGGTTCATCGCCTCAATCATTTCCAGCTTCTTTTGCCGAACGTTCATTTACTCCTCCTTCAGGTTATGCAAGGGACGGGACCACTGTATGCGGTCCCGGCTAAAGTTTCGTCATCGCAGTACGGCTGTCTGGGTGACGTGACAACATGCGCGTTACAACATTGATAACCAGGCAAGTGTTTTCAATAATACTACGATAACAAAACTTGTGACAGATGGTCAGTTAAATTAACTGATTGTTTGATCAATTTGGTTGACGATTGTTGTATTTTGTAAGCCGCTTTTCGTCAAAATCATGGTCCGGTCCGCCATTTCGGCGGCGGCCAGCGAATGCGTGACCATGATCGCGCAACTGCCGTTGGCCTTGATCTCGGCGCGCAGCAATTGCAGGATGCTGTGCGCCGTATCGGGGTCGAGGTTGCCGGTCGGCTCGTCGGCCAGCACCAGCGCCGGCTTGTGCACGAGCGCGCGGGCGATGGCCACGCGCTGCATTTCGCCGCCCGACAACTGCTGCGGAAAGTCGCCGCCGCGTCCGCCCAGGCCGACGGCCTCGAGCATGCTGGCGGCACGCTCCTGGGGCAGTCCGTTGAGCAGCAGCGGCAGGGCCACATTTTGCTGCAGGGTCAGGTGCGGCAAGACGTGGAAGGCCTGGAAAATAAAGCCCATGCGGGCGCGACGCAGCCGGGTCGCGGCGGCGTCATCGAGGCTGGACATGGCAATGCCGTCCACCAGGATAGGGTGCGCTTCGGCACCCGCATCGGGCGTATCGAGGCCGGCGATCAGGTTCAGCAAGGTCGACTTGCCCACGCCCGAGTCGCCCATGATGGCGATGAATTCCCCTGCCTTGAAACGGCAGGAAATGTTGGCCAGCACGGGACGGGCATTGGCATAGGACTTCGACAGATGGCGCAATTCGAGCATGGTGTTAACGGCTATCGTAAAGGGAGGCACGCGGGGGAGAGGGGGGCCTGGGAACTGCAATGGCGCGCGGATTGTTTGGCCGGCAATGTGTAGTATACGACAGGCTTATGCTTTTTGCTTGGCAATACCAATTTTTCTGTGCGCAGGCCGTTTGACCTTAAGTTACCTGCCGCACGGCTGGCTTGCGCGGATTCCGCTATGATGGGAAAAAGTCATCGGCAAAGGCGCCCGCAGACCGCTGCGGCAGGGCGGCGCGCCCGGTGGCCGCCCGTGCAAGCCCTTCGTGAACCTTGATAGACGACGCCAGCCCATGACCATGCCACTTGCGCAACAGCAGTCCGATTTGTATCCCGCCAGCAACGCCGAAGCGGCCAGCGCCACTCCTGCCACGATAGCCGAGATCAGCGCGGGCTTGCTGGCGCGCGATGCCTGGACTTCGCCCAAATACCTGTACGACGCGCTGGGCTCGAAACTGTTCGAAGCCATCTGCGCCTTGCCCGAGTACTATCCGACGCGCACCGAGGCGGCCATCTTCGCCCGCCATGGCGCCGAGATCGCCCATGCCGTGGGGCCGGGCAGCACCCTGATCGACCTGGGCGCGGGCAATTGCGCCAAGGCCGCCAGCCTGTTCCCTTTGCTGCACCCGGCGCAATATGTGGCCGTGGATATTTCCTATGAGTTTCTCAGCGAATCCTTGAGCCGGCTGCAGCAGCGCTTCCCGCACATCGAGATGACGGGCCTGGGCCTGGATTTCTCCAGCCGCCTGGACTTGCCGGGCAGCGTGCGCGAGGCGCGGCGATTGTTCTTTTATCCCGGCTCGTCCATCGGCAACTTTGCCCCCGAGCAAGCGACCGCCTTCTTGCGCCGCCTGCGCGCGAATGCGGACGGCGATGGCGGCCTGCTGATCGGCGTCGACCTGATCAAGGATGACGCCATCCTCGACGCGGCCTATGACGATGCGCTGGGCGTCACGGCCGCCTTCAACCTGAACATGTTGCGCCACGTGAACGGGCTGATCGGCGCCGACTTCGACGTGCGCGCGTGGCAGCACCATGGCTTTTTCAATGCCGACGAGCGCCGCGTCGAGATGCACCTGGAAGCGCGCAGCGAGCAGCTTGTCCATTGGCAAGGCGGCCAGCGGCGCTTCGCGAAAGGCGAGCGCATCCATACGGAAGACAGCTACAAATACACGCGCGCCACCTTCGTCGGCTTGCTGGAACAGGCCGGGTTTTCCACCGTGCAAGTCTGGACGGACCCGCAGCAGTGGTTTGCCGTTATCTACGCCCGTGTAATTAGAGACTAAAGGCGACGATGCTGATCGATCACTACAACAAGGTGCGCCAGCACTCGCTGCTGCTGGCCGAACCGCTGTCCGACGAGGATTGCGGCGCGCAGTCGATGCCGGACGCCAGTCCCGTGAAATGGCATCTCGCGCATACGACCTGGTTTTTTGAAACGTTTATCCTGGAAAGCATGGAAGTGGCGTTCGCGCCCTTCCACCCGGCCTTCCGCGTGCTGTTCAACTCGTATTACAACGGCGTGGGCGAGAAGCACCCGCGTGCCCAGCGGGGCTTGCTGACGCGCCCCGGCATGGCGCAGGTGCGCGCCTACCGGGCCAACGTCGATGCACGCATCGCGCGCCTGCTGGCGGGCGAACTGGCGCGCGACGAGCGCGAACGGCTGACCATGCTGCTGGCGCTGGGCCTCGAGCACGAGCAGCAGCACCAGGAGTTGCTGTTGACGGACGTCAAGCACCTGCTGGCGCAGAGCGCCCTGTTTCCCGCTTACCTGGACAACGCCGCGCCACCAGCGCCGCAAGCTGCGCAGCCCACGGCCTGGCTCGCCTTTGACGGCGGCCTGGCGCAGATCGGCCATGCGGGCGACGGCTTTTGTTTCGACAATGAATTGCCGCGCCACCCGCAGTACGTGGCGCCGTTCGAACTGGCCAGCGCGCTGGTGACGAATGGCGAATATCTCGCCTTTATCGAGGCGGGCGGCTACCGCACGGCGCATTGGTGGCTGGCCGAAGGCTGGGACTGGGTGCGCGGCCAAAGCTTGCAGTGCCCGCTGTACTGGCAGCGCGACGAGGCCGGCCGCTGGCAGGAGTTCACTTTATATGGCTTGCGCCCGCTTGATGCGGCTGCGCCGGCCACGCATCTGTCGCTGTTCGAGGCGGACGCCTATGCGCACTGGGCTGGCGCGCGCCTGCCGACGGAAGCGGAGTGGGAGCTGGCGGCGCAAGGCACCGCCGTGGAAGTGGGCCAGCTGCATCCGGCCGCTGGCGCGCCGGGAACGGGATTGCGGCAAATGTTCGGCCACTGCTGGCAATGGACCAGCAGCAGCTACGCGCCGTATCCGGGCTACCGCACGGCGCCCGGGGCGCTCGGTGAATACAACGGCAAGTTCATGCTGAACCAGTATGTGCTGCGCGGCTCGTCCTGCGCCACGCCGGCCGGCCATGCGCGCGCCAGCTACCGCAATTTCTTCCCGGCCGGCGCGCGCTGGCAATTTTCCGGCGTTCGCCTGGCGCGCCAGGTGGAATAGCCCGTTTAGTTCAAGCGCGGGAGGGACGGGGCAGGGCGGGCCGGCGCCTTGGCGCTGGCGCTCTGTTCCAGCTTGAACTGGCTGACGAGGGTTTCCAGCTCGCCCGCCTGCTCATGCATGGCCGCCGCCGCCGCGGCCGCTTCCTCGACGAGGGCCGCATTCTGCTGCGTCGTCTGGTCCATCTGCATGATGGCGGCATTGATTTGCTCGATGCCTTCGCTCTGCTCGTGGTTGGCGACGCTGATTTCACCGACGATGGCGCTGACCCGCCCCACGCTGGCCACCACTTCATCCATCGTGGCGCCCGCCTGGCTGACCAGTTGCGCGCCTTGGCCGACCCTGTCGACGGAGTCGGCGATCAATTCCTTGATTTCCTTGGCCGCCGCCGCCGACCTTTGCGCCAGGTTGCGTACTTCGGATGCGACCACGGCAAAGCCGCGTCCCTGCTCGCCGGCGCGGGCCGCCTCGACGGCCGCGTTCAGGGCGAGGATATTCGTCTGGAAGGCGATGCCGTCGATGACGGCGATGATGTCGACGATCTTGCGCGACGACGCGTTGATGGCGTCCATGGTGCCGACCACTTCCGCCATGGCCGAGCCGCCGCGCTGGGCGATTTCCGACGCCGAGCGGGCCAGGTTATCGGCCTGGCGCGCATTGTCGCTGTTGCTGCGCACGGTACCGGTCAGTTCGATCATCGACGAGGCCGTTTCTTCCAGCGCGCTGGCCTGTGCTTCCGTGCGGGCCGACAGGTCGGCATTGCCGCTGGCGATCTGGCTCGACGCCACGGCTATCGTGCCCGTGCCGCCGCGCACTTGTCCCACCAGGGTGGCCAGGTTGGTATTCATGTCGCGCAGCGCCTGCAGCAGCTGGCCCGCTTCATCCTTGCCGTCGGCCACGATCTTGCTGCTCAGGTCGCCGCCGGCCACGGCTTGCGCCACGCGCAGGGCATACGCGATCGGCGTCGTGATCGAGCGCGTGACCCGCCACGCAAAGAGCACGCCCAGCAGCAGGGCGGCCGTGCCCAGGCTGGCCATCAGCATATTGGCTGCGGAAATATTCTGCTGGATTTGCTGGCCGCCATGCACGACGACGTCGCGCTGGATATCGTTCAGGCGGTTCACCGTCTTTTGCAACTGGTTCAGGGCGGGCAGGGTATCGTCGCGCACGTGCTTGGCCGCTTCCGCACGCTGTCCCGCCACCAGCAGCTTGTCGGCCTGGCTGAACGAGACGACATAGGCCTTGCGCTGCTGCTTCAAGATGGACAGCAGTTCCTTGCCTTCAGGCAGTACGATCAGGCGCTCGAGGATGGCCAGCGCATCGGTGATGGTGGCCTTGTTGGCGTCGATTTCGCCGTGGATGGCGCTGGCGCGGGCCGGATCTTCATGGATGAACAGTTCCAGCACCAGTGCCGCGTTCGACCGCGTCGTGCTGCGGATGGTGGCGATGGCGTCGGCCTTGGCCCAGTCTTTCTCGATGATGGCTTCGCTGAGCGCGCCGATCTTGTCCAGCCGGAACAGGCCCGTGCCTACCAGCACTGCCATCAGCAGCAGCACCACGCCAAAACCCGCACCCAGGCGCGTGCCTATCTTCATGTCCGTCAATTTCATACTGATTCCCTCGGTAGCTAATGATCTGTCTCCGGTGGTCTTGTTATGAAACGATTATACGGTCGGTGATACCTGATTTGCACTACTAATTGCCCAATAGAAATGAAAAAGCGGCACGGCGATCAAGCCGTACCGCTTTTTCTCCCTATGAAGGATGCTTGATCCGTGCTCAGGCGGCGCTGGCGGTCACGTCGGCCGCTGTTGTTTTTTCGGCGTCCGTCTGCTTGATGCGGCGGTTCACGGCCGACAGGACGGCCTTGAACGAGGCGGTGACGATATTGCTGTCGATGGCGGCGCCGAACAGGGTAGGGCCGTTATCGAGGCGCAATTCCACATAGCAAGCCGCTTGCGCATTGGCGCCGGAACCGATCGAGTGTTCATGGTAATCCATCAGCTTGATGTCGAGACCGAGCGCATTGACGAAGGCATCGATGGGACCGTTGCCGCCGCCTTGCAGGGCCAGCGGCGTCTGGCGGTGCGACAGGCTGATGTCGATCTGCACGGATTCGTCGCTGCTCGTGTCTTCCACCATGCGGTGCGAAGCGTAGGCGTACGGCGCCGTCTGCTCCAGGTATTCCTTCTGGAAGATGTCATGGATATCCTGCGCGGCGATCTCGCGGCCCGTCGCGTCGGCCACGGCTTGCACGGCGCGCGAGAATTCGATCTGCAGGCGGCGCGGCAAGACCAGGCCGTACTCCTGTTCCAGCAAGTACGCCATGCCACCCTTGCCGGACTGGCTGTTGACGCGGATCACGGCGTCGTAGCTGCGGCCCAGGTCGGCCGGGTCGATCGGCAAGTACGGCACTTCCCAGATGCTGTCCGGCTGTTGCTTGGCGAAACCTTTCTTGATTGCATCCTGGTGCGAGCCGGAGAAGGCCGTAAATACCAGGTCGCCCGCATACGGGTGGCGCGGGTGGACGGGCAACTGGTTGCATTCCTCCACGCACTTGCGCACGCTGTCGATGTCGGAGAAATCCAGGCCCGGGTGCACGCCCTGCGTGTACAAATTCATCGCCAAGGTCACCAGGTCGACGTTGCCGGTGCGCTCGCCATTGCCGAACAAGCAGCCTTCCACGCGGTCGGCGCCCGCCATCACGGCCAGTTCGGCCGAGGCGACGGCCGTGCCGCGGTCGTTATGCGGGTGCACGCTGATGATGATGGAATCGCGGCGCGCCAGCTTGCGCGACATCCATTCGATCTGGTCCGCATACACGTTCGGCGTGCTGCATTCCACGGTCGACGGCAAGTTGATGATCATCTTGTTGGCGGGTGTCGGCTTCCAGATGGCGCTGACGGCGTCGCAGATATGCTTGGAGAAATCGAGTTCCGTCGTCGAGAACGATTCCGGCGTGTATTCGAAGCCCCATTCCGTTTGCGGATGCTGGGCCACCAGCTGTTTGACGAGGGTGGTGCCGGTGGTGGCGATATTCGTGATTTCCTCGCGCGACATGCCGAACACGACCTTGCGGAACACGGGCGCCACGGAGTTGTACAGGTGGACGATGGCGCGCTTGGCGCCGACAACGGATTCCACGGTGCGGCGGATCAGCTCTTCACGCGACTGTGTCAGCACGATGATGGTGACGTCGTCCGGGATGCGGCCTTCATCGACGAGCTTGCGCACGAAATCGAAATCCGTCTGCGATGCCGATGGGAAGCCCACTTCGATTTCCTTCAGGCCGATGGCGATCAGCATCTCGAAGAAACGCAGCTTCTTTTCCGCGCTCATCGGCTCGATCAGAGACTGGTTGCCGTCGCGCAAGTCGGTGCTCATCCAGATAGGCGGTTTGCTGATGATCTGGTTCGGCCATTGACGGTCGGTCAATTTAACTGGAGGAAAGGCGCGGTATTTGGAAGCTGGGTTTTGCAACATCATGATCGGGTACTCCTGAAGATAGGGGGAAATCAATGGTTGTGGCGCAAGCTTGCCGGGCGGCCACGAGACACTAGGCCAGGCAAGCGATCGGTAGCGGTAGCAGAGCGGCTGCGATGCCAGCGGGGGCGGTCGCAGTGGGAATTACGTGTACGAATGGGGATGGTGCAAACATCATCAAACCTTCCAGGGTTTTTGAAACATGCCGGCGTGTGGCCAGGCGAAGCAAAGCGGCAAACTTATGCGCGTGCTAGGTGTAGTCGCGATAGCGACAGCAGGGAAGGGGATGGATGTTTGAAGGAGGACATACACTCAATGTAAGGGAAGTCGGGCCTGGCTGTCAAGCGTTTCCGTTCTACAGGTAATGCACGTGTGTCGCTCCGTCCGGCGCATCTTGCGTATCCTGCGCCATGCGCGTCAGGATGCGCTGCAGGGTGGCCGCTTCGTGGGGCAGGCGCGCGGCGAAGGCCGGCCAGCCGCGCAGCTCGATCCGTTGCGGCATGTCCACCAGGCCCGTGATGGCGTCCCAGAATGCATCCCAGTTCATGCCGTAGAAGGATGGGAAAGCCAGCGCGGCCGCCAAGGCCGCATGCAGCTGGCGCGGCGAGCTGATCTCGCTCAAGTCGATTGTTACAAGGGCTTGTCGATTCATGCTGTTTGATGTTCTGACTTAGTGGGAGCAAGTAAATAAACCAGGCGCCAGTCTAGCAGCAGGGGCGGCGCGCACGCTTCTCCTGGACCTTGTCACCATCAACATTTAAGACCGCCTTCAGTGCCGGTGGTCCCGCTTGCGCTACAATCGGCTCTCCTTTATTGCCACTGCCGCGCGCGGTTCCCACTCTCCACCATGTTCCCTAAACGCCTGACCCTGCTTGCCCTGGCCGCCTTTGTGCTGGCCGGCTGCGATACCACCGCCCCGAAACCCGTCCAGGTGCTGACGCCTCCCGAACCGATGGCCGTGACGCCGCGCAAGATCAAGATCGGCCTGGCGCTGGGCGGCGGCGCGGCGCGCGGTTTCGCCCATATCGGCGTGATCAAGGCGCTCGAATCGCAGGGCATCCAGGCTGACATCGTCACCGGCACGAGCGCCGGCAGCGTGGTGGGCGCCATGTATGCGGCGGGCAATTCCGGCTTCGCCCTGCAAAAGATGGCCTTCGACATGGACGAGGCGGCCATTTCCGACTGGGCCTTGCCCCTGTTCGGCAAGTCGTCCGGCGTGCTGAAAGGCGAGGCGCTGCAAAGCTATGTCAACAAGGCCGTCGGCGGCGTCCCGCTGGAAAAACTCAAGATTCCATTTGGTGTGGTGGCGACCGACCTCAAGAATGGCCAGCCGATCCTGTTTCAGCGCGGCAATACCGGCATGGCCGTGCGCGCCTCGTCGGCCGTGCCCGGCGTATTCCAGCCCGTGACGATCGCCGGTCACACTTATGTAGATGGCGGCCTCGTCGCTCCCGTGCCCGTGCGCTTTGCCCGAGACATGGGCGCCGATTTCATCATCGCCGTGAATATTTCGTCGCAAACGGATACCCAGAAGGCCATCAGCTCGATGGAGGTGCTGATGCAGACGTTCGCCATCATGGGCCAGCGCATCAACCAGTTTGAACTCAAGGATGCCGACGTGGTGATCCAGCCCAGCCTGGGCACCATGAAGGGCAACGATTTCAACAGCCGCAACCAGGCCATCCTGGCGGGCGAGCAGGCGACCTTTGCCGTGATGGCGCAGCTCAAGCAAAAGCTGAAAGCGAAGCGCGAGCAGTAAGCGATAGCGCCACCGCGCATTTCGTATACAATTTTGTTTCAACATAACAAGGATGCACCATGCAATCGAAACCGATTTTGACACTGGACGACGTAAAGAAAATCGCTGCCGCCGCCGAAGCGGAAGCGGTCAAGAATAACTGGGCGGTCACGATCGCCATCGTCGACGACGGCGGCCATCTGCTGTGGCTGCAGCGCATGGATGGCGTGGCGCCGATCTCGTCGCACATCGCTCCATCGAAAGCGAAGACGGCCGCACTGGGCCGCCGCGAATCGCGCATCTATGAAGAGATGATCAATGGCGGCCGCGTGTCCTTCCTGAGCGCACCGGAAATCGACGGCTTGCTCGAAGGCGGCGTGCCTATCGTGTACGAAGGCCACTACGTGGGCGCCGTCGGCGTCTCGGGCGTGAAATCGGCGGAAGATGCGCAAATCGCCAAAGCGGGCATCGCCGCTCTGACGGCCTAAGTAGTAACCGATATTGCTTTGCAAGCCGCTCCGCGCAAGCCGGGCGGCTTTTTTCATGGGGCGGGGGATTTATGCTGCTGTGCAAAAAAATGCCGGGGCTTCTGTATTTTCTTCCTTGTGGAAAAGCTTCCTTTTGGTTATAATTCAAAGGTTTAGCCAATCACACATATACCGTAGCGACTACCCATCCCCTCATTCAAAATGACCGTTGAAACACCCTGAGTGCATCTGGCTCGGGTATCTAGGCGGTCGGTCTGACGTGGCGCAGCTACGGTAACTTTATCAGGAGTTGCCCTTGCCGCCATTTTTTTCTGGCCCTGCCGTTCCAGCCATATTAGCGCTTGCTGATGGAACGATCTTTAAAGGTTTTTCGATCGGTGCCGCCGGTCATACTACGGGCGAGGTTGTTTTCAACACCTCGATGACCGGGTATCAGGAAATCCTTACCGACCCAAGTTATTGCCGCCAGATGGTCACCCTGACCTATCCCCATATCGGCAATACGGGCGTCAACCCGGAAGACGTCGAATCTTCCAAGGTACACGCCGCCGGCCTCATCATCCGCGATCTGCCATTGCTGGCATCCAGTTTCCGTTCCACGCTCTCCCTGTCCGATTACCTGAAAGCTGAAAATATCGTCGCCATCGCCGGCATCGATACACGCAAGCTCACGCGCATCCTGCGTGAAAAAGGTGCGCAGGGCGGCGCCATCCTCGTCGGCACGCAAGGCAACGAGCCATCCGCCGCGCAAGCGCTGGAACTGGCCCGCTCCTTCCCCGGCCTGTCCGGCATGGACCTGGCCAAGGTGGTATCGAGCAAGGATGCCTACGAATACCGCGAAACGGAATGGACCCTGGGGGCAGGCTATGGCCAGCTGGCCGACGCCGACGCGAAATACCACGTGGTCGCCTTCGACTACGGCGTCAAGCGCAACATCCTGCGCATGCTGACGGCGCGCGGCTGCAAGGTCACCGTGCTGCCCGCGCAAGCGACGGCCGCCGACGCCCTGGCGTTGAACCCGGACGGCATCTTCCTGTCGAACGGTCCCGGTGACCCGGAGCCGTGCGATTACGCGATCGCGGCCACCAAGGAACTGATCGAGAAGGGCATCCCGACCTTCGGCATCTGCCTCGGCCACCAGATCATGGCCATCGCTTCCGGCGCGAAAACCTTGAAGATGAAGTTCGGCCACCACGGCGCCAACCACCCGGTGCAAGACCTGGAAACGAAACAGGTCCTGATCACCTCGCAAAACCACGGTTTCGCAGTCGACGCGGCAACCTTGCCCGCGAACTGCCGCGTGACCCATGAATCGCTGTTCGACGGTTCCCTGCAGGGCTTCGCCCGCACGGACAAGCCGGCCTTCTGCTTCCAGGGCCACCCTGAAGCGTCGCCGGGCCCGATGGATGTTGCTTACCTGTTTGACCGCTTCATCAACCTGATGGCTGCGGAGGAGAAAAAGAAAAATGCCTAAACGTTTAGATATTAAAAGTATTCTGATTATTGGCGCTGGCCCGATCGTGATCGGCCAGGCCTGCGAATTCGATTATTCCGGCGCGCAAGCGTGCAAGGCCCTGCGCGAAGAGGGCTACAAAGTCATCCTGGTCAACAGCAATCCTGCGACCATCATGACGGACCCGGAAATGGCCGACGTCACCTACATCGAACCGATCACCTGGTCGGTCGTCGAGCGCATCATCGCCAAGGAGCGTCCTGACGCGATCCTGCCGACGATGGGCGGCCAGACGGCGCTGAATTGCGCGCTGGATCTGTTCAACAATGGCGTGCTGGCGAAATACAACGTCGAGCTGATCGGCGCGTCGCCGGAAGCCATCGACAAGGCCGAAGACCGTTCCAAGTTCAAGGACGCGATGACCAAGATCGGCCTCGGTTCGGCCCGTTCCGGCGTGGCGCACTCGATGGAAGAATCGTGGGCCGTGCAACGCACCCTGGGCTTCCCGACCATCATCCGTCCATCGTTCACCATGGGCGGTTCCGGCGGCGGCATCGCCTACAACGAAGAAGAATTCGAAACCATCTGCAAGCGCGGCCTGGAAGCATCGCCGACGAAAGAGCTGCTGATCGAAGAATCGTTGCTGGGCTGGAAAGAGTACGAGATGGAAGTGGTGCGCGACAAGGCGGACAACTGCATCATCATCTGCTCGATCGAAAACCTCGACCCGATGGGCGTGCACACGGGCGACTCGATTACCGTCGCACCTGCGCAGACCCTGACGGACAAGGAATACCAGATCATGCGCAATGCCTCGCTGGCAGTGCTGCGCGAGATCGGCGTCGACACCGGTGGTTCGAACGTGCAATTCTCGATCAACCCTGTCGATGGCCGCATGATCGTCATTGAGATGAACCCGCGCGTGTCGCGTTCGTCGGCCCTGGCATCGAAAGCGACGGGTTTCCCGATCGCCAAGATCGCCGCCAAGCTGGCCGTCGGTTTCACCCTGGACGAGCTGCGCAATGAAATCACGGGCGGCGCCACGCCGGCATCATTCGAACCGTCGATCGATTACGTCGTCACCAAGATTCCCCGTTTCACGTTCGAGAAATTCCCGACCGCCGACCACCACCTGACGACGCAGATGAAATCCGTCGGCGAAGTGATGGCCATCGGCCGTACCTTCCAGGAATCGTTCCAGAAAGCCTTGCGCGGCCTGGAAGTGGGCGTGGACGGCATGAACGAAAAGACCAAGGACCGCGAAAAGATCGAAGAAGAGCTGGGCGAGCCTGGTCCTGAGCGTATCTGGTACGTGGGCGATGCGTTTGCCCAGGGTTTTACTTTGGAAGAAGTGCACCAGCTGACCAAGATCGACCCATGGTTCTTGATTCAGATCAAGGAAATCGTCGACCTGGAACTGTGGCTGGACACGCAGAAGCTGGAAAACCTGGACAAGAACACCCTGTACAAGTTGAAGCAGAAGGGCTTCTCGGACCGCCGCCTGGGCTTCCTGTTGCAGACGACCGACACGGCCGTGCGCCAGCAGCGCCATGCGCTGAACATCCGTCCCGTCTACAAGCGCGTCGACACTTGCGCGGCGGAATTCTCGACCGACACGGCGTACATGTATTCCACGTACGACGAAGAGTGCGAATCGAATCCAACCGACAAGAAAAAGATCATGGTGCTGGGCGGTGGCCCGAACCGTATCGGCCAGGGTATCGAGTTTGACTATTGCTGCGTCCACGCGGCCCTCGCCATGCGTGAAGACGGCTACGAAACCATCATGGTCAATTGCAACCCAGAAACGGTTTCAACCGACTACGATACTTCGGACCGTCTGTACTTCGAGTCCTTGACCTTGGAAGACGTGCTGGAAATCGTCGCCATCGAAAAACCGGTGGGCGTGATCGTGCAGTACGGCGGCCAGACGCCACTGAAACTGGCGCTGGACCTGGAGGCGAATGGCGTACCGATCATCGGCACCTCGCCCGACATGATCGACGCGGCCGAAGACCGCGAGCGTTTCCAGCAGATGCTGCACAAGCTGGAACTGCGCCAGCCGCCTAACCGCACCGCGCGCACGGAAGCCGACGCTTTGGCGCTGGCGCAGGAAATCGGCTACCCGCTGGTCGTGCGTCCATCGTACGTGCTGGGCGGCCGCGCCATGGAAATCGTCCACGAGCAACGCGACCTTGAGCGCTACATGCGCGAAGCCGTCAAGGTCTCGCACGATTCGCCGGTGCTGCTGGACCGTTTCCTGAACGACGCCATCGAGTGCGACGTCGATTGCATCTCCGACGGCGAAACGACCTTCATCGGCGGCGTGATGGAACACATCGAACAGGCGGGCGTCCATTCGGGCGACTCGGCTTGCTCCTTGCCGCCATACTCGCTGGCACCGGAAACCATTGAAGAACTGAAACGCCAGACGGCGCTGATGGCCAAGGGTTTGAACGTGGTCGGCCTGATGAACGTGCAATTTGCTATCCAGAAACAGGAGATCGACGGCGAAATGAAAGATGTCGTCTTCGTGCTGGAAGTCAATCCACGCGCGTCGCGCACCGTGCCTTTCGTCTCGAAAGCCACCGGTCTGCAACTGGCGAAGATCGCCGCCCGCTGCATGGTCGGCCAGTCGCTGGCCTCGCAAGGCATCACGCAGGAAGTCGTGCCGCCATACTTCAGCGTCAAGGAAGCCGTGTTCCCGTTCGTCAAGTTCCCGGGCGTGGACACCATCCTGGGCCCTGAAATGAAATCGACGGGCGAAGTCATGGGCGTGGGCCTGACGTTCGGCGAAGCGTTTGTGAAATCGCAACTGGGCGCCGGCGTGAACCTGCCAAAATCGGGCAAGGTCTTCATCAGCGTGAAAGCGTCGGACAAGCCGCGCGCCGTGCAAGTGGCGCGCGACCTGGTCGAGTCCGGTTTCACCGTGGTCGCCACCAAGGGCACCGCCGCAGTGATCGCTGCTGCCGGCATCGCCGTCACGCCAGTGAACAAGGTGATCGAAGGCCGTCCGCACGTGGTCGACATGATCAAGAACCATGAGATCGTGCTGGTGATCAACACCGTAGAAGAAAAACGCAGCGCCATCGTCGATTCGCGGGCCATCCGTACCTCGGCCCTGGCGTCGCGCGTGACGACCTACACCACCATCGCCGGCGCGGAAGCGGCCGTCGAAGGCATCCGTCATCTCGATGAGCTGCGTGTGTACGATTTGCAGGGCCTGCACAAGACCCTGCAGCAAGCGTAACAGCCCGCGTGTCATTTGCAGTGGCCGCCGTTAGGCGGTACACTGCATGCTTATCAACCACAGAGTTCCGTGCAGAGCAGCGCGCGGCCTCTGTGGTTTTCACTTGGTAAGGCCGTTAAACGTGGCAACACGCTGCAACGGCGCCGATAACTAGCAGATAGTAGAGATAACATGACCTCAGTCCCATTGACCAAATACGGCGCAGAACTCTTGAAAGAAGAGCTGCATCATTTGAAGACCAAGGAACGCCGCATCGTCATCGATGCGATCGCCGAAGCGCGTTCGCACGGAGACCTGTCGGAAAACGCCGAGTACGATGCCGCCAAGGAGCGCCAGGCTTTCGTGGAAGGCCGCATCGCCGAACTCGAAGGCAAGCTGGGTGCGGCACAGATCATCGACCCGACCACGCTCGACGCGGAAGGCCGCGTGGTGTTTGCCTCGACCGTGAACCTGGAAGACCTGGAGTCGGGCCAGAAAGTCACGTACCAGATCGTCGGCCTCGATGAAGCGGACCTGAAAATGAACAAGGTGTCCGTGACGTCGCCGATCGCCCGCGCGCTGATCGGCAAGTATGCCGGCGACGTGGTGGAAGTGCAGGCGCCGTCCGGTCCGCGCGAATACGAAATCCTGGAAGTGCTGTACATCTGATGCTCGCCCGCGTGCGCCTCCTCGTTGCCACCCTGTGGGCTGGCAGCCTGTGGACTATCGGCTTCATCGTGGCGCCCACCTTGTTCGGCACCTTGAGCGACAGAGTGCTGGCAGGCAATATCGCCGGCAGCATGTTCCGCGCCGAAGCGTGGCTGTCCATCGCCTGCGCCTTGATACTGCTGGCCTTGCTGCAATGGGCGCCCGGCGCGCTGGAACTGAAGCGCCGCCGCCTCTTGGGGGCGCTGGTGCTGTCGATGCTGGTGTGCGCGTTGATCAGCCATTTCGGCATCTCGCCGCTGATGGCCGAACTCAAGGCGCAAGCCCAGGGGGCATCCGGCATCATGGACGAGGCCATGCGCAGCCGCTTCGGCATGCTGCATGGCGTGTCGACCGTGATCTTTGCCGTGCAGAGCTTGCTGGCGGGCGTGCTGATCTGGAAGCAGCAGTAATTGTTGCCGTGTGTGTCGGATTACGCGTGGCCTGCGGCCCCGCTAATCCGACCTACGGACGTTGGCGGTAACAGCATCGTAGGTCGGATTAGCGCGCAGCGCGTAATCCGACAAGCGCAATTGCAATAAAAAAGCGGAGCAGGGAAGATCCCTTGCTCCGCTTCTTGTTTCAACAGCCTTGCGGCTGCTGAACGACAGGCTTACTTGCTGCCCAGTGCGCTTTTCTTGGCGCTTTTCTGACGTGGCTTGGCACGCTTGATGGAACCGCCTTCGGTAACGCGCTCATTGCCCTTGATCATGACTTTCGTCACGCTGGGGCGCTTGGTGCCGCTGGCGCTGGCCTTGACGATGGTCACTTCGCGCATGCCTTTGCCGGCGCTGACCTTCTCCTTAACCACTTCTTTTTTCGGACGGTAGATTACCAGCAGTTTGCCAATATGTTGTACCGGGGCGGCGCCGAGATTGCCGCAAATCGTATCGTACATTCCGACGCGGGCTTCGCGGTCGTCGCCGAACACGCGGACTTTAATCAGGCCGTGCGAATCCAGGCCAAGGTCGATCTCTTTGAGGACAGCAGGTGTCAAGCCCGCTTCGCCAATGATGACGATAGGCTTCAGCGCGTGTGCTTCGGCGCGCAGTGCGCTGCGCTCTACGGGTGTAAGTTTTAGCATAATAATATTTAGTAATTCCCTTAAAAGCAGTATTCTACGCGAATGGCAAAGAAGAAATTAAACAAAAACTGGTTGCACGACCACATAAATGATCCTTATGTGAAGTTGGCGCAAAAAGAGGGCTACCGCGCCCGGGCAGCATACAAGCTCAAAGAAATCGATGAAGACGAGAAACTGATCAAACCTGGCCAGGTGATTGTCGACCTTGGTTGCACTCCCGGCAGCTGGGCCCAGTACACGCGGCGCAAGCTGGCCGGCAAGGACGGCGGCGGGGTCAATGGTACCCTGATTGGCCTGGACATGCTGGAAATGGAGCCGATCGCCGATTTCCACTTCATCCAGGGCGACTTCCGCGAGGCGCGCGTGCTGCGCCAGCTGGAAGTGGTGTTGCAAGGCCGCAAGGTCGACCTGGTCCTGTCGGACATGGCGCCCAACCTGTCGGGCATCGCCACGGCGGACGCCGCGCGCATGGAGCATCTGATCGACCTGGCCATCGAATTTTCGCAATTGCATTTGAAACCATCGGGCGTCTTGCTGGTGAAATGCTTTAAGGACATGGGTTTCAGCCAGATCGTGGAGAAATTCCGCGCTGAATTCAAGGTCGTGGTGCAGAAAAAGCCCAAGGCCAGCCGCGATAAATCATCGGAAATCTTCCTGATGGGCCGTGGAATCAAGAATCCGCTGAAAAATGCCGTAGAAGAAGATGATCCCGCCCTTGATATTTAAGCGGGAATCCGCACATGGGAACGAGAAGTGCAGTAGCGTCTGATGGCATAAAAGCCTAAATTGTTTATACTGCATTTTTTTTGCGTGAACGCGGTTTTTTCGCGCGCACGGATCGGCGGGCTTTGGCACGGCCCGCTTATTGCGAGTAAAATCGTGTTTCTAGCTATAGGTAAAGAGATGCGCACTGCATCCAAGGAGTCTTCGTGAATAACATGTTTTCCAAATCTGCCATCTGGGTAGTCGTATTGCTGCTGTTGTTCATGCTGTTCAAGCAATTCGACAGTCATGGCGCCACAGGCGGCAGCAAGGCCATCGCTTATTCCGATTTGCTGGATGAAGTCAAAGCCAAGCGCGTCAAGGATGTCGTGATCGAAGGTTCGTCGATCACCGCCAAGCTGATGGACGACACCAAGGTGCGTACCACCGCCACCAGCCTCGACAAGGGCCTGATCGGCGACTTGCGCGACAATGGCGTGCATTTCGATGTGCGTCCGCCTGAGGAAGCGTCTTTCCTGCAAACTATTTTTGTTTCCTGGTTCCCCATGCTGCTGTTGATCGGCGTCTGGGTCTTCTTCATGCGTCAGATGCAAGGCGGCGGCAAGGGCGGGGCATTCTCGTTCGGCAAGTCGAAGGCGCGCATGATGGATGAAGCCAGCAACACCGTTACCTTCGCCGATGTCGCCGGTTGCGACGAAGCGAAAGAAGAAGTCAACGAAGTGGTCGACTTCCTCAAGGATCCGAGCAAATTCCAGAAACTGGGCGGCCGCATTCCCCGCGGCGTGCTGATGGTCGGTCCTCCGGGCACGGGTAAAACCCTGCTGGCGCGCGCCATCGCCGGCGAAGCCAAGGTGCCGTTCTTCTCGATTTCCGGTTCCGACTTCGTGGAAATGTTCGTCGGCGTGGGCGCGTCCCGCGTGCGCGACATGTTCGAAAACGCGAAAAAGCATTCGCCATGCATCATCTTCATCGATGAGATCGACGCTGTCGGCCGTCACCGCGGTGCCGGCATGGGCGGCGGCAATGACGAGCGCGAACAGACCCTGAACCAGTTGCTGGTCGAGATGGACGGTTTTGAAGCGAACTCCGGCGTCATCGTCGTGGCCGCCACCAACCGCGCCGACGTGCTCGACAAAGCCTTGCTGCGTCCGGGCCGTTTCGACCGCCAGGTTTCCGTCGGCTTGCCCGATATCCGCGGCCGCGAACAGATCTTGAACGTGCACATGCGCAAGGTACCTATCGGTACCGACGTGAAAGCCGATATCCTGGCCCGCGGCACTCCCGGTTTCTCCGGCGCCGACCTGGCCAACCTGGTCAACGAGGCAGCCCTGTTTGCCGCCCGCCGCAGCAAGCGCCTGGTGGAAATGGCTGACTTCGAAGATGCGAAAGACAAGATCTACATGGGTCCCGAGCGTAAATCGATGATCATCCGCGAGGAAGAGCGTCGCAATACGGCTTACCATGAGTCCGGTCACGCCGTCGTCGCCAAGCTGCTGCCGAAAGCCGATCCCGTGCATAAAGTGACGATCATGCCGCGCGGCTGGGCCCTGGGCCTGACCTGGCAGCTGCCGGAACACGACAACTTGTCCGCCTACAAGGACAAGATGCTGGAAGAAATTTCCATCCTGTTCGGCGGCCGTATCGCCGAAGAGATCTTCGTGGGACAAATGTCCACGGGCGCATCGAACGACTTCTCGCGCGCCACCAAGCTGGCCCGTTCCATGGTGACCCGCTTCGGCATGTCCGACAGCATGGGCGTGATGGTCTACGAAGACAGCGAAAACGAAGGTTTCTTCGGTGGCGCCACCAAGACGATCTCGGAAGCGACCCAGCAAAAGGTCGACGCCGAAATCCGCAGCATCCTCGACACGCAATATGCACTGTCGCGCAAGCTGCTGGAAAGCAACCGCGACAAGGTCGAAATGATGACCAAGGCCCTGCTGGAATGGGAAACCATCGACGCCGAGCAGATCAATGACATCATGGCCGGCCTGGAGCCACGTCCGCCAAAAGTCATTCCGCCACGCCGCAATGCGGGTGACAGTGGCACCGGCGGCATCTCGCCGAACGTGACGGCGCCAGCCTGAGAAGGGCCGCCCTGACGGGCGGCACGCAAGGGTATGACAAGAACGAGGGTAAGGAGCGATCCTTGCCCTTTTTCGTTGGCGCACCAGATTTCCCTGACGACTACAAAGATTCACATGCGACACTATTTGCAATTCGGCCGTTTCGGCTTCAACCTGTCCGGCGCGCAGGCGCTGGTGATGGGCATTCTGAACATCACGCCCGACTCGTTTTCCGATGCTGGCCAGTATCAGCACCTGGAATTTGCCCTGTCGCGCGCCGAGCAGATGATGCTCGACGGTGCCGACATCATCGATATCGGCGGCGAATCGAGCCGCCCCGGCGCGCCGCCGCTGCCGCTGCAGGACGAGCTTGCGCGCGTCATGCCGGTGCTGTACGCCTTGCGCGACTGCGGCAAGCCCCTGTCCGTCGACACGTACAAGCCTGAAGTGATGCGCGAAGCCATCCTGGCGGGCGCCGACATGATCAACGACATCAACGGTTTCCGCGCGCCGGGCGCCATCGACGCCGTGCGCGACAGCGATTGCGCGCTGTGCATCATGCACATGCAAAGCGTGCCGCAAACCATGCAGGACCAGCCGCAATACGACGACGTGGTGCGCGAAGTCATCGACTTCCTGCGCGAACGCATAGCGACGCTGACGGCGGCCGGCATCGCCCGCGAACGCCTGTGCGTCGATCCCGGCTTTGGTTTCGGCAAGACGTTGGAACAGAACTACGCTTTATTGCGCGCCACGCGCCAGCTGCGCAGCGAACTGGACCTGCCTGTGCTGGCGGGCCTGTCGCGCAAGTCGATGATCGGCGCCGTGACGGGGCGTCCCGTCGAGCAGCGCCTGGCCGGCAGTGTTGCCGGTGCGCTTGCTGCGGTAGCGCAAGGGGCAGAAATTATCCGTGTGCATGATGTAGCAGAAACCGTCGATGCCCTGAAGATCTGGCGCATGGCGCATTGAAGCTGTAAGATTCATTATAAACAACAAAAAGAGAAATTTATGACGCGTAAATATTTTGGCACCGATGGCATCCGCGGCCTCGTGGGCACCGCTCCGATCACCCCCGACTTCGTCATGCGCCTCGGTTATGCGGCCGGCAAGGTGCTGGCCAAGTCGCAGGGCGGCAAGGCGCGCCCGACGGTGCTGATCGGCAAGGACACGCGCATTTCCGGCTACATGCTGGAAGCGGCGCTGGAAGCGGGCCTGTCGGCCGCCGGCGTGGACGTGATGCTGGCAGGTCCCATGCCGACGCCGGCAATCGCTTACCTGACGCGGGCGTTGCGCCTGTCGGCCGGCGTGGTCATTTCCGCCTCGCACAATCCCTACCATGACAATGGCATCAAGTTCTTTTCCGGCCAGGGCACCAAGCTGCCCGACAGCGTGGAACTGGAAATCGAAGCGGCGCTCGACGAGCCCATGGCTTGCGTGGCATCGGAAAAGCTGGGCCGCGCCAAGCGTCTCGACGATGCCCAGGGCCGCTACATCGAATTTTGCAAGAGCACCTTCCCGAACGAGCTGGACTTGCGCGGCCTGAAGATCGTCGTCGATTGCGCGCATGGCGCCGCCTACCATATCGCGCCGCACGTCTTCCATGAGCTGGGCGCGGAAGTCATCGCCATCGGTAACAAGCCTGATGGCTTCAATATCAATGCGGGCTTTGGCGCCACGGCGACCAAGGCCATGGCCGAAGCCGTCGTCGAGCACGGCGCGGACCTCGGTATCGCCCTCGATGGCGACGCCGACCGCCTGATCATGTGCGACGCCACGGGCCGCTTGTACAACGGCGACGAGCTGTTGTACGTCATGGTCAAGGACCGCCTGGCGACGGGGCCCGTGGCCGGCGCCGTCGGCACCCTGATGACGAATATGGCGCTGGAAGTGCTGTTCAAGCAGCAGGGCATCGGTTTCGCGCGCGCCAAGGTGGGCGACCGCTACGTGCTGGAAGTTATGAAGGAAAAGGGCTGGATATTGGGCGGCGAAGGTTCCGGCCACCTGCTGTGCCTGGACCGGCACACGACGGGCGACGGTATCGTATCCGCGCTGCAAGTATTGTCCGCACTCAAGCGCAGCGGCCAGAGCCTGCAGCAGTGTCTGGCCGAACTGGTGCTGTTCCCGCAAACCCTGATCAATCTGCGCGTGGCGCCCGGTTTCGACTGGCAGAAAAATGCCGCCATGGTGGCCGAGAAAGAGCTGGTCGAGGCGGAACTGGGCGACACGGGCCGCGTGCTGATCCGCGCTTCGGGCACCGAACCGCTGATCCGCGTGATGGTGGAAGCCAAGGACAAGGAAAAGGCCGAGAGCATGGCGCGCCGCATCGCCGATAAAGTCGGCGCTTGAGGGTATGCAAGGGGCAGGGACGATAGTTATTTCCATCTAATTCGCCTGGGGCAATTGACGAAATTGGGTGGAGGCGTTATTATCTTGTCTTCGGAGTGTGGCGCAGCCCGGTAGCGCACCTGGTTTGGGACCAGGGGGTCCAAGGTTCGAATCCTTGTACTCCGACCAAAGTCATAAGCGGGCTGTCAGAGATGACAGCCCGTTTTCTATTGTGCGGCGCCTTGGCATTGTCGGCGCGCATGGACTAAAATGCTGCACCTTTCCGCCCATCGTTCAACGGATAGGACAACGGTCTTCTAAACCGTGAATGGGGGTTCGATTCCCTCTGGGCGGACCAGTCCTTGCTGGTCATCTGCGCGACAGCCTGTCGCATTCCATCACCTTCCATCGTTCGCCTGCAGGCCGCCTCACGGCTGCGCAAACAGTACCACGCCCAGCAAATACAACAGCGGCGCCGCGCACAGCAGCGCAGACAATAGCGATACGATTTTCTTGCTGGCCAGCCGGGCCAGCCGGGCCAGGCGCAGCCGTTCCCCTACGGGCAGGTGCTGGCGGATCACGCTGCGCGCGCGTGGCTGAAACGGTTGTTCGTGCATGATGATTCCCTCTTCGGTCAGCAGTGGATGCCGTCGAGCATAGCGAGGGAAGTCTAAAGATGGTGTAAAAAGCGGGTCTTGCGCCGCAAGCGCGGTGTAAAGATGCGGTTGGCATGGAAAGCGGCAGCGGGCGCTGGTGCGCCGCTGCCGCCGATGATGCTTACTTTCCCTGGCGGCGGCGTGCCAGGAAGCCCAGCAGGCCCAGGCCGGCGAGCAGCATGGCATAGGTTTCAGGTTCCGGCACGGCGGAAGTGAAGGCCCTGTAATTGCTCAGATCCTTGGGCAGGCCTGCCACCGTGAAGGTGGTGCCGGCAGCCACAGGGGCGGCCCAGTGGAACACGAGTTCTCCCTGCCCGAAGTGGATGGCCAAGTAGTCATAGGCGGCCGCGCTCGTATAAGAGTTGACGCCGCCGCTCAAGCCTCCCGTGGTGCCGGCGCTGCAGCCCGAGGTGGGGTTGTCGCAAATCGAGACGGCGGCGCCCAGGGTGGTGCCGAACACGCCATTGATGTAACCCTGGATGTCCGAGGGGCTCTGTGGCACCAGATTGTCGTCATAATATTTCACCTGCAGTGCCGGCGACGGCGAATAGGTGACGGTGCTGCCGGCGATGACGAAACCGCTGGCCGGCCCCACGTCCACCCACGTGGCAGCCTGTGCTGCGCCAGCCAGTACCGTTACGGCAGCCAGCATGGATGCCTTGATGGCAATGCTCTTTACGCTTTTCATGAAAATCCCCTTGTGCTTGAGACAGTCGCTTCATCGTGTTGGGACGCGTCCCTACATGCCGGGGAAGTCATCCCATTGCCCGTTTTTATCTATTTCCTGTGCGTAGAGAGTACGCAAATGCAAGCTTACTCTTGATATAAATTAATACAATTTAAATAATACTATTGGTTCAGTTGACAACATCGCATACGGCTATGTATGGCTGTGCTAGTAATGGTCAACATGACGTGGGGAAATGGCGTGACAAGGCGCGCCAGCTTGTGCTGGCGGCGTCCCGGTTGTGGCGAGGGGAGGGCTTCAGTCGCTGTTGTTGCTGACGCCAAACAGGCGATCCTTGGCGTTGAGCAGCTTTTGTACCTTGGCGCCCATTTTCATCAGTTGCGCCATCGATTCGGGCGACAGGCGCTGCAAGTCGTCGAACCAGGTGTTGGCCAGGTCGACCAGTTCATACATTTCGCGCATGCGTTCCTGCGCATACTGGTCGACTGGCTCCGTGGCCGGCGCCAGCAGCGATTCGCGCAGCACCGTCAGGGTGGGCGCCACTTCGCGGCGGCGGCGCTCGGCGGCCACGACGCGGAAGATTTGCCACACGTCGCCCAGCGAGGAGAAATACTCGCGCCGGTCGCCAGGTATACGCGACTGGCGTATCAAGCCCCAGCCCTGCAATTCCTTCAAGCCGATGCTCACGTTCGAGCGCGAAAAACTCAGGTGTTCGGCGATTTCATCCGCGTGCAAAGGGTGCTCCGCGACAAATAACAAGGCGTACACTTGTCCCACCGTACGGTTAAAGCCCCAGCGGCTGCCCATCTCGCCGAAATGGCTGACGAAGGTCAGGATCAGCGGCGTCATTTGGATATGTTGAGTTTTCATAATTATCTGAATTTTTTCACGCCATACTGGTGGGGTCAATTGATATATGTCATGTTTCGCAGTATTATACAAAATATCGAATTTACAGAAAATTCTGAAAACTCAAGAAGTATAGAAGATGCCGACCACGCCCTTGTCTCTGCCCCGCTTTATTCTTCCCCGTGCCGCCAGCCTGGCGCAAGGCGGTGCCGCCTTGCTGTGGCTGCCGCAAGCGGCTTTGCTGGCCTGGGCCGTGCAAGCCATGCTCGATGGCGCCGGCTGGCGCGCCGCGCTGGCGCCGGCCGCCGGCGTGCTGCTGCTGGGCGTGCTGCGCGCCGTCTGCGAAGCGTGGGGCGCGCGGCGCATGTATGCGGCGGCGCGCGCGCACCTGTCCACCTTGCGCGCGCAAGTGGCGCAAGCGCTGGCGCGCCGTTCGCCGCTGGACCGCCAGCGCGCCCAGTCGGGCCAGGCGGCCAGCGTCATCGCCGAACAGGCCGAAGCCATCGTGCCGTATCTGGTGCGCTACAAGCCCGCGCGCTGGAAGGTGATGCTCGTGCCGTTCGTGATCCTCGCCGTGGTGACGCCGCTGTCGTGGATCGCCGCGCTGATCCTGCTGATCGCCGCGCCCCTGATTCCTGTCTTCATGGCCCTGGTGGGCATGGGCGCGCAAGCGGCCAGCCGCGCGCAGATGGTGGAAATGGGCAGCATGAACGCCTTTCTGCTGGACCGCCTGCGCGGCCTGGCCACCTTGCGCGCGCTGGGCGCCGTCGACGCCACGGCCGAACGGCTGGACGCCTCCTCGCAATCCGTGCGCCGGCGCACGATGGTGGTGCTGCGCATCGCTTTTTTGTCGTCCGCCGTACTGGAATTGTTTTCCGCGCTCGGTGTCGCCATGGTGGCCGCCTTCATCGGTTTCTCCTTGCTGGGCAGCATCAATTTCGGCACCTGGGGCCGGGAACTGACCTTGGGGCAGGGCATGTTCATCCTGCTGCTGGCGCCCGCCTTCTTCGAGCCGCTGCGCGAACTGGCCGCCGTCTGGCACGACAAGGCGGCCGGCGAAGCGGGTCTGGCCAGCTTGCACGACCTGGCGGCCGATGGCGTGCCCCTGCCTGGCGCTGGCGTGGAAGTGGCGGCCGTCTCGACCGCCGCCATGGCCGTGGCGGCGCCCGCCGTGGACCTCCAGCAATTGCGCTTTGCCCATCCGGGCGAAGCGCCCGTGTTCGACGGCTTCGACCTGGCCGTGCGCGCGGGCGAACACGTGGCCCTGCTGGGTGCCAGCGGCGCGGGCAAGACCACCTTGCTGTCCCTGCTGGCCGGCCTGCTGCCCGCCAGCGGCGGCGAGATCCGCATCGGCGGCGTGCGCCTGACCAACAGCACCGTCAATACCTTGCGCCAGCGCATGGCGTGGATGGGCCAGCGCCCCCACGTGTTTGCCGCGTCCGTCAGCCAGAACGTGACCCTGGGCCGCGTGGGCGCCAGTGCCGCGCACGTGACGCAGGCGCTGCACCTGGCCGACCTGGCTGCCGTGGCGCAGGCGCAGCCGGCCGTCATGCTCAGCGATGGCGGTCAGGGCTTGTCCGGCGGCGAAGCCGTGCGCCTGGCCCTGGCCCGCGTGGCCATGCATCCGCATGCGGATTTGCTGCTCGTCGATGAACCGACGGCCCACCTGGATAGCGAAACGGCGGCGCGTGTGACGGACGCCCTGCTGGCACTGGCGCAAGGCAAGACGATGATCGTCGCCACGCACGACCCCGTGCTGGCTGGCCGCCTGCAGCGCACGGTGCAGGTCGATGCGCATGCCCAAGTGCAGGAGTTGCGCGCATGAAAACTTCACTCATATCGAACCCCGTCTTGCGGCAATTGCTGCTGGCCCAGCCCTGCAAGCTGATCGGCGGCGCCTTGCTGGCGGCGCTGACGGCGGTGGCCGGCATGGCATTGCTGGGCTTGTCCGGCTGGTTTATCACGGCCACCTCGATTGCCGGCCTGCACGCCTCCACCGCCATTGTCTTTGACGTGTTCGGCCCGTCGGCCGGCATCCGCCTGCTGGCCATCGGCCGCACGGGCTCGCGCTATGCGGAGCGGCTCGTCACGCACGACGCCACGTTTGCCGCGCTGGCCAGCATCCGCGTGCGGCTGTTCCGCGGCTGGTCGCGCCCGCAAGCGGCGAGCCGCCTGCTGCGCCAGCCGGCCAAGCTGCTGTTCCGCCTGACGGCCGATATCGACGCGCTCGAATCGCTGTACTTGCGCCTGCTCGTGCCCGCCTTCACGGCCCTGTGCGCGGCCTTGCTGGCCGGTGTGGCGCTGGGCGCGATGCAGTGGCAGCTGGGCCTGGGTCTGGCCGTGTGGCTGCTGGCCGCCGGCGGCGGCATCGGCTGGATCGTCGCGCTACGCGCCCGCCGTCCCTCCATCGTGCGTTCGCGCGCCATCGAAAAATTGCGTTCCGGCGCCATCGACCTGGTGGCCGGCCAGACGGATCTCGTGATGGCAGGCCGCATCGACGCCCAATGCGCGGCGCTGGGGCAGATCGACCGTTCGCTGGCGCAAGCCGATTTTGCCCTGCTGCGCCTGGAAACGGCGGCCGGCGCCGCGTATGGCGTGGCCGGCAGCGCGACCCTGGCTGGCGTGCTGCTGGCCGTGGCCGCGCTGGTGGAACAGCAGACGATGAGTTTGCCGCTGGCGGCCCTGGCTTTGCTGATCGCCCTGACGGCCGTGGAACCGTTTGCGGGACTGCGCCGCGGCACCCTGGAAGCGGGACGCATGCTGCTGGCCATGCGCCGGCTGGCGCCGCGCCTGGAGGTTGAAGAGATCGCCGCGCCGCCGGCTGACTGCGTACCGGGCTTGCGCCTGGACCACGTCAGCGCCGCCCATGCGGGCAGCCATGCCGCCATCTTGCATGATATTTCCCTGCACATCGCGCATGGCGAGCGCGTGGCCTTGATCGGCCCCAGCGGCGCGGGCAAGTCGACCTTGCTGGCCATCACCGCGCGCGAACTGGCGCCCCTGTCGGGCAAGGTGGCCGCGCCGCGCGCCTGCCTGTTCATGCAGAAGACGGAATTGTTCCAGGACAGCTTGCGCGACAACCTGCGCCTGGCCGACCCGTCCGCCAGCGATGCGCAGCTGTGGGCGGCGCTGCAATCGGCCGGTCTGGATGACGAGGTGCGCGCGTTTGCGGGCGGCCTTGACACCATGCTGGGCGAGGGCGGCCTGGGCCTATCGGGCGGCCAGGCGCGGCGATTGGCGCTGGCGCGGCTGTTCCTGCATGAATCGACCTTGTGGCTGCTGGACGAAGCGACGGAAGCGCTCAATGCCCAGACGGCGATCGACGTCCTGCGGCGCCTGCGCGCGCGCAGCGAAGGACGTACCTTGCTGATTGCAACCCACTTGCGGCGCGAAGCGGCGCTGGCTGACAGGCTGGTCAGCCTGCGCGATGGCCGTATCGTGGGCGACGCGCGCCGTGGCACACCGGCCTTCGACACGGCCATGGCGGGATTGCGCGGAGATTAAGACAGAACGGAGACACAGGCGCTGCCGTCCGCCGGCATGAGGGGCGGTAGCAATCGAATTACATCAGATAGATACCAAGTCTACAATTACATTAGGGAAACACCAAGGAAATCATATGGACTTCGATATTGTCGCTTTATCCAGACTGCAGTTCGCGCTGACAGCTCTGTACCACTTTATATTCGTTCCGCTGACGATAGGCCTGTCAGTGCTGCTCGCCATCATGGAGACGGTCTACGTGATGACGAACCGTCCCATCTGGCGCGACATGACCAAGTTCTGGGGTGTCTTGTTCGGCATCAACTTCGCCATGGGCGTGGCGACGGGTGTCGTCATGGAATTCCAGTTCGGCATGAACTGGAGCTATTACAGCCATTACGTGGGCGACATTTTCGGCGCGCCGCTGGCCATCGAAGGCTTGATGGCCTTCTTCCTGGAAGCGACCTTCGTCGGCCTGTTCTTCTTCGGCTGGGACAAGCTGTCAAAGCGGGGCCATCTGGTCACGACCTGGCTGGTGGCCATCGGCTCGAACTTCTCGGCGTTGTGGATCCTGATCGCCAACGGCTGGATGCAAAATCCCGTCGGCGCGGCCTTCAATCCGCAGACCATGCGCATGGAAGTGACGGATTTCGGCGCCGTGCTGACGAACCCGGTGGCGCAGGCGAAATTCGTGCACACGGTGTCGGCCGGTTACACGGCGGCGGCCATCTTCGTGCTCGGTATTTCCGCCTGGTATCTGCTGAAGGGCCGCCACGTACAGCTGGCCAAGCGTTCGATGACGGTGGCCGCCTCGTTCGGTCTGGCCGCCACCTTGTCGGTGGTGGTGCTCGGTGATGAAAGCGGCTACCTGTCGTCGGAACATCAAAAGATGAAACTGGCCGCGATTGAGGCCATGTGGACGACGGAGCCGGCCCCGGCCGCCTTCACGGCCATCGGTTTTCCCGACGCCAAAGCGCGCGAGACGCATTACGCCGTGCACATCCCGATGGTGATGGGCTTGATCGGCACGCGTTCGCTGACGACGGAAATCCCCGGCATTGAGCAGCTGGTCGACCGTGGCGAGCTGCTGATCCAGGACGGCATCAAGGCGTATGACGCGCTGCAAACCATCCGCAGCGTGGCGCCGGGCAGCCCCGTGCCGCAGGACGCGAAGGATATGTTCGAATCGAAAGGCCAGTCCATGGGCTATGCCTTGCTGCTCAAGCGCTATGTCGACGATCCGCGCCAGGCCACGCCCGAGCAGATCCGCAAGGCCGCGCTCGATACCGTGCCGCCCGTGGGGCCGTTGTTCTGGTCTTTCCGCGTGATGGTGGGCCTGGGCATGTTCTTTATCCTGTTGACCGGCACCTTCTTCGTGCTGTCGACGCGCCGCACGCTGGACAAGCACCGCTGGCTGCTGAAGCTGGCCGTGTTCGCCATCCCGCTGCCGTGGGTGGCCATCGAGGCGGGCTGGATCGTGGCCGAAGTGGGCCGCCAGCCGTGGGTCATCGAAGGCGTGCTGCCGACGGCCGTGGCCGTCTCTAACCTGGGCGCTTCGACCCTGTTGATCACCATTGCCGGCTTTGCCGCCATCTACACCGTGCTGTTGATTATTGAAATGAAGCTCATGCTCAAGGCCATCCGCAAGGGGCCGCAAGAGACGGCGCCGGCCCCCGTGCCAGCGGCCGCAGCCATTCATACTCAACGCGCCTGAGGAGGACCAGACCATGATTTTGCATGAAATGATTTCGTATGAAACCCTGCGCCTGATCTGGTGGCTGCTGATCGGCATCCTGCTGGTGGGCTTTGCCATCACGGACGGCTTCGACCTGGGCACGGGCATCCTGCTGCCGTTCGCCGGAAAGACGGACCTCGAGCGCCGCGTCATCATCAACAGCATCGGCCCCGTGTGGGAAGGCAACCAGGTATGGCTGATCCTCGGCGGCGGCGCCATCTTTGCCGCCTGGCCGCAGTTGTACGCCGTCTCGTTCTCGGGCTTTTATTTGGCCATGTTTGTCATCCTCGTGGCGCTGATCGTGCGTCCCGTGGCGTTCAAGTTCCGCAGCAAGCGCGAAGACCCGCGCTGGCGCGCCCGCTGGGATGCGGCACTGTTCGTGGGCGGCTTCGTGCCGGCCCTGATCTGCGGCGTGGCGATCGGCAACGTGCTGCAAGGCGTGCCGTTCCGTTTCTCGCCGGACATGCATATCTTCTATGACGGCAGTTTCTTTGCGCTGCTCAATCCGTTCGCCCTGCTGTGCGGCCTCGTCTCGGTGGCCATGCTGGTGATGCACGGCGCCACCTGGCTGCAAGTGAAAACGGACGGCCCCGTGGCTGAACGCTCGCGCCGCTACGGCAGCGTGGCGGCGCTCGCCACCGTCGTGCTGTATGCGCTGGCCGGCGTGGCCCTGTGGCTGTGGGTCGATGGCTACCGCGTCACCAGCGCCGTCGTCGTCGACGGTCCGTCGAACCCCATGCTGAAAACGGCGCAGGTACACGTGGGCGCCTGGTTCCTTAACTTTGCAGCCCATCCGTGGACCTGGATCGCCCCTGCGCTGGGTTTACTTGGCCCCTTGCTGGCGTTTGCCTTGCTGCGCGCGCGCCGCGAAGTGCCTGCCTTGCTGGCCAGCGCGGCGGCCATCGCCGGCATCATCCTCAGCGTGGGCGCGGCCATGTTCCCGTTCATCCTGCCATCGTCGATCGACCCGCGCGCCAGCCTGACGGTGTGGGATTCCTCGTCCAGCCACATGACCCTGTTCATCATGCTGGTCGTCACGGCCGTATTCATTCCCCTCATCGTGGCGTACACGACGTGGGTATATAAAGTGCTGTGGGGTAAGGTCGACGGCAAAGCCATCGAAGACGACAGCGGTCACGCCTACTAAGAATTTACGAAAGGAATTAACTATGTGGTATTTCGCCTGGATACTGGGTCTGCCGCTGGCGGCGACCTTCGCCGTGCTCAATGCGATGTGGTATGAAATCGCCGATGGCGACACGACGCCCGAGCAGTACCGCGACACGCCGAACTAGTCGCAGTACGGACTGAACAGCCCCGCCCGGCGCAATGCCCGGCGGGGCTTTTGCTTGCTACAGCAAGATGAATTCGCCGCGGATGCGCAGCTTCATGCCACGCGGCGCGTCGGCACCCGCCGCCACGGCCCAGGCGGTAAGCCAGCGTGCACAGCGTTCGCGCGCCGCCGCATCGGCCAGCGCCTCGTTCAGCCGCCGCAGGCGCGCATCGGCACGGTCGATGCGCTGGGCCAGGTACAGGCGCTGGTCCATGGGATCCGTCTTTTTGCTGTAATGCTGCATGGCTTTCCCTTTCCGCGTGGTAACAAATCAGGTGATGGCATAGCCATCTACGCACGGGAGCGTCATTTGGATGTGGTGCAGGCATAACCACCATGGCGGTGGCTTTGCAAGCTTGCAATGGTGGCGTCGTCGGCTTACGCGCTGCGCGCTAAGCCGACCTACGGGCTGGCGGATGGGGTGCTGGCGGTGGGGAGGTAGGTCGGATTAGCGCGCAAGCGCGTAATCCGACAATATTGTTGGCCGCGACGGTGGTGTCGTCGGCTTACGACCTACCGGCAGGTGGCTTGCTCGGCGGTTTGGGTGTTGCAATGGCAATCGGGTCGCTGGCCGGAAAGCTTTCCTTGAGCGCTTCATCAAGGATTTCCTCTGCGTGGCTTTCGCTGGCCGGGGTGGGTGAATCGCGCTCCGGTGGCGGCGCGGGTGCGGTGGCGGCGTTGGTGCTGGAATGCATGATGATCCCCTCGCAGTAATGGTTCGGCAACGCCATGCGGCCGGGATGGCCATGGCGCGGGTTGATGCTTCCAGCCTAGCACATCGCCTGAAAACGGCGCGCCCGCTGCGCCAGCCACGGTGCTGGTCAGGCCGGGTCTGCTACACTGCGCTCCACTTTTCTCGATGGAACCGCCATGACTTCCTTATCCCTGCCATATCGCGCCACCGTACTTGAAGCCTGTGCCTGGCTGGAGCAACAGACGGGCACGCCCTGGACCCTGGCGCGCCTGCTGGAGCAGGGCGGCTTGCCGTACGTCTGGCTCGATTACAGCGAAGCATGGGCCGAGCTGTTCCATGACGGCGTGACGCGCTATGCGGCGCCCGTCGTGTTCATCGGCGACAAAGAGCATCTGGCCTCGGGCGCCGATGACGTGTGGCTGCGGTTTACGCGCGATTCAAGCAACATCGCCATCGAATTGAAGGCGCCGGGCTTGCGCGTGCCGGTCGATGGCTTGCATTTCCAGGAGCGCGATCTGCTGCGCTTGCTCAAGGAGCTGCAGCAGCCGGCCGGGGAAACGCTGGAGAAGGCGCCTGTCGTTCTGCCCAGCGCCCTGAAGGG
The DNA here is from genome assembly GCF_002797895.1 of Janthinobacterium sp. 67. Taxonomy (NCBI): domain Bacteria; kingdom Pseudomonadati; phylum Pseudomonadota; class Betaproteobacteria; order Burkholderiales; family Oxalobacteraceae; genus Janthinobacterium; species Janthinobacterium sp. 67. The sequence continues at coordinate 401,770 of NZ_PGES01000001.1, forward strand.
TCTGGGGCGCGAGCAGATTCTGATGGCCTTTGCCGGGGTGGGCAAGGTCGACCTGGACCAGGGACTGGCCAGCGGCGTGGGCATCTTTGGCGACGATGGGGCGCGCGTGCGCAAGAATTCGCGCGGCGGCAAGAACAGCCACCTGTGGCATCCGGTGACCCTGGCGTTCGGCTTGCACGACGTGCACCGCGTGCCGATGGCGCATCTGAAAAAGGCGTTCGCCACGCAGCCCTTGCTGCGCGAATGGAAGGCGGATTGGCTGGAATCGTTGCGCTTGCTGGGCGAGTGACAAGGAAGCTAGCCTGTCGCGCCGGCGTCTTGTTCGGCGGCAAATGCTTTTCAACCGTTTATTGGCTCTCCTCGATCCTGCCGCCGCACTGCGTATAGCATGCTCTGTAGTCGGCGTCGCATTGCCATGTCGACGCGCTGGATGAACAATACTGGCGTTTTTTCGAGCATGATTCGCGGTCCGCATCTGTTTTCGCCACGGCCAGGCAGAGTGAAACGGTACTGACGTTTCGCATCTCGCAAGCCTGTGCCTGGCTCGCCGCAATCTGCTCTTTGCCGGCAATGCATATTTGCTGATTGGTCCCGCAGCTCGTCACGCACTGGCGGCCCGCATCCGAATCCGGAGGAATATAGCGATAGCTTGTGCAGCCGGCCAAGGTGATTGCGAAACCAATCGCAACAGCAAGGCGTGACAAGAAGAAGTTATGTATGTGTGAAGTGCGATGTGAAGTGCGCATGGCCGAAAAGTGCTTTCCCGTGTCGATGAATTGGCTTGAATGCCGGAGATATTGATATTCTGACAGGCGATCTTTTCACCTACAACGCGCCGCAATAACTGTTACATTTTCGCTGCTGCGGTTTTACAGCTCGATGGGCGCCACCTCGGTGCCGATATCGGGCGCCGCGTAATGCATGCTGAAATACACGAAAGCGCCGATATTGATGGCGACCGTGATCCAGAACAGCACGCGGAACGAGCGCTTGCTGGACTTGTGGCGCAGCCATTGCTGGGCCAGCACGGCGCCGGGCCAGCCGCACAACAATCCCAGCAGCAGCAAGGTGCGTTCCGACGTGCGCCAGCGGCCTTCCTTGGCGGCCGACTTGTCGATCGCATAGGCAACGAAGCAGCCCAGGCTCAGCACGCCATACGCGAGGGCGACAACGACGGGGATGTGGAAAAAGAACGTGGCCAGCAAATACAGAACGACAAAGAACAGGATGACAAGGTAGGGCATAGGATGTGTTGGCTTGAGCGAGGGGCGTGAGTATCCCACAAGTGGCGCCATGCCGCAGCCTAAAACAGACAGCCTTGCGCCGTATCGACGTGCACGGCGCGGCGCCGGGCATGGCCCGTCTTCAGCGCTTCGCGGTCGCTGGACAGGGAAATGCCTTCCAGCGCCAACAAGGTTTCCTTCGCATGCAGGCCGCCCGCAAAGCCCGTCAGTTCGCCCGTGGCGCCGATGACCCGGTGGCAGGGGGCGATGATGGAGATGGGATTCTTGCCGTTGGCGGCGCCCACGGCGCGCACGGCGGCGGGGCGGCCGATCTGGCGCGCGATCTCGCCATAGCTGCGCGTCTGGCCGTACGGTATCGTCAGCAGCGCGCGCCACACTTCCTGCTGGAATGGCGTGCCGGCAAAGTCGAGCGGCACCTCAAAACGCTGGCGCGTGCCGGCGAAATACTCGCGCAGCTGGCGCGCCGTTTCCTGCAGCACGGCGCAACCGTCATCGACGCGCATGGCGCCCAGGCGCACCCGGTTCGGCTTGTCGTTTTCCCACAGGATGGCGGTCAGGGCTTCCCCGCGCGCCACCAGGGTCAGCTCGCCCACGGGCGAGGGCACCACGATGCAGTCGTATTCCATGTTTGTTCCTCGATCAGATGGCGCCAGTGTAGCAGGATGGCGGCAGCATGTATCTTGCGTGTAGGATGGCGTTTTCGGCATGGAGCACAGGCTTTGACGACGATCCCTACTTATGACGCCATCCGCGCGATTGCCCTGCGGCTGGTGCACGAGCACTATCCCTCGGCCGTGGCGGCCATCATCGGCGGCTCGTTCGCCACGGGCCGGCAAACGGCCACTTCCGATATCGACTTGCTGCTGCTGTTCGACCACGTCGACTGCGCGTGGCGCGACACCCTCGTCGCCGAGGGGCGCACGGTGGAGCTGTTCGGGCACGACATGGCCACGTTCACATATTTTTGCAAGGAAATGGATGCGCCCGGCGGCAAGGTGCCGCTGGCGATGATGGTGGTGGAAGGGGAAAACATCCTCGCCGCCGGCGATGCCTGCGCGCGGCTGCATGCGCTGGCGCACGCCATCGTCGAGGCCGGTCCGCCCGTGCTCGACGCGGAAAACCTGCAGCGGCGCCGCTACGCCATCACCACGGCGCTGGAAGACCTGGTCGACAGCACGCACCCGGGCGAGGCGCTGGCCGTCGCTTGCCAGCTGTACGAAGCGCTGGCCGACCTGCGCTTGCGCGCGGCCGGCGAATGGAGCGGCGGCGGCAAGCACCTGTTCCGGCGCCTGCAGGCATTCGACGCCGCCATCGCCGTCCAGCTAGACGGCGCGCTGCGCCTCGTCGCCAGCGACTTGCCGGCCGGCCAGCGCACCTTCGAGCAGGTCGCCGCCGCCGTGCTGGCGCCGGTCGGCGGTCCCTTGCTCGATGGTTTTACCTTGCCGGCGCCTGCGCACTGGCGCAGCGACCTAGGATGAGTCTTACTGTTGCGGCCAGCGCTGTGGCTGCTTGCTCTTGATGAAGTCAGCGACTTTCTTGACGTTGGCGTAGCCATCCACGTCTTTCCACGTCGTGTACATGAAGCCTTTGACGCTGTTAACGCCATTGGCTTCCGCTGCCGTCAACGCATCGAGCCATGATTTGAGGGCATCGAGCTCCGTGCTTTCATCATCATAGTAGCCGGCAATCATTTGCTGATGGCCCAGCGCATGGAAAAATTCCAGCGACTTTTTTTTCAGTGCCAGCGTATTCGTATATTCCTTTTCCGAACCTCCTGTCCAGTTGACCACGGTGGTGCTGGATTTCAATCCTTTCCACGAGTCGGTTAGATCTCCATTGACTGCCCAGTATTTGGGAATCGCGTTCATCTTTGGGTCGAACATATCATTCCAGACATACAGCTCCACGTTGGGGTAAACGTCCAGGAGTACCTGTTGATGCCGTGCGATTGTATTGGCCAGATATTTCCCGCCTGTTATATTGCCGCAAGCTGGGTCCCAATTCATGACCCGATTCTCGTCGTAGTAAAGAAAGAACTTCTGTGGCGCCGATAAGAGCGCGTAAGTTTTGTCGAAGTATCTTTTTTGAATATCAAAGAATTTTTCGTGACAGGCGCTGGCCGGCGTTGACCACATCGACGTCATATTCTGGCCAGATTGATAGGAGGATACGCGGAGTATCTGGCCTTCCCGGATCGTGCTATTGGCCGGAATTGACAAGGACTCCATGCCGACGATGTAATCTGCCGGTGTCTGGGCGTCGCTATTCCACTCGGCGTAGCTGATGCTACCGTCAGCGGACGTCACGCTGATTGGCAGTGATTGTGGATCGCGTCTGATCGTGTGGGAAAGGCCGATTTCGCGGATTTCGACATCGTCGAGCCAGGCAAGGCCATCTGAGTTGCTGCCATTGCCCTCGTTCATGAAATATAACTTCAAGCTGGAATTGTTGCCGCTATTAAAATCCAGATTGTATTGCTTCCAGCCTTGGGTAGTCGCGATGATATTTTCGTCGGAATTCCACAGGCCGTTGCTCGTGCCCCAACCCAGGCGCGCATTCGGATTGGAGTACATGGGCGTTGCACCCTCGCCATAAATGCGTATGCTGAGAGGCGCATTGTAGTTTTTTGTTGCGATCCAGAAGGACATGCGATATGCCGCATGCGGTCGTATATTCGACAGGGTGCGCAGCAGGCGCGCGCGATTGGTCTGGCTTGCTTGCGTGAATTTGACGGAAGTCTGGCCCGAGTGCGCTTCAATGGTGTCGTAAGCAAGGCCGCCGACATTTTTTTCGATCAGATCCCACGCCGCATCGCGATTTTCAAAGCTGCTGTCGCTATTGATGATCTGGCCCTGCGGAACGGCGTGTCCATCGTGCACGATGAAAAGAGTGTCTTTGACAGGCAAGGCTTCGATCAAGTCAGGCGCGACTTTGGCTGGCATTTCCGGGCCGCCGCCAACTGGAATCAGCTCGATACCGTTTTCTTTGGCCACTCGCACGATTTCCGCGTAGTTCGGATAATAATCAGGGGGAGGGGCAGTTGCGCTTAACATGCTGGCGAACGATCCATTGGCACCAGGATTGAATGCAATGCCATTGTAGCCTTCGGCCTTGGCGACGTGGATCAGTTCCAGCAGCTTCTTGTGGCGGGCATCCGCAGAAGTTGGAGCCCTGGTGATATTGCCGCTAAAATAAATCCAGCGTTTTTCAAAGCAGTTCGTGCACGAGGGCGTTGTCGCGTTGGCGGAAAGTACCGGCAGCACACTGGCGCATAAGAGCGCAAGCGCCGTCCACAACATTGTCTTTTTCATTTTCATCAGATATCCCTGTTTTAAATTTTTGATAATATCAAAAAATCATCAAAACAAGCGCATGTTCATCGATAATAGTTGGCTATTTCAATGCCATATCAATCAATGCGCTATCGCGCCACTGCGGACAGGGGCCGTCCGCAGTGCATGCGTTGGAGACGAAATTATTTAAAACGCCGTGCGCACGCTCAGGCTGATGTTGCGCGGCTCGCCCCAGAACACGCCGTCGAAGAAGCCCACGTTGCGGTAGTACTTTTTATCGAGCAAGTTATTCACGTTCAGCTGCACGCTGGCGTGGCGGTTGAGCGCGTAGCTGGCCATGGCGTTGAACAGCGCGTAGCCCGCTTGCGGGATATTCGTGATCTTGTTCGATGGCGGGCGGCCGTACCACGACTCGCTATAGGTGGCGCTTTGCGCCGTCATGCTGGCGCCCGCCCGCAAGCCGGCCAGCTTGCCGTCGAAACGGTAACTGGTGGCCAGGCGCAGCAAGTGGCGCGGCTGCGTGGTGGCGGCGCGGCGGCCATCGGCCTCGGCCGCGTGCAGATAGGTATAGCCGCCGCTCGCTTCCCAGGCGGGCGTGATCTGGCCGGAGACGTCGAACTCGACGCCCTTGGCCGTCACGCCGGCGCCATTGGCCACCATGGCCTGGCCGCCATCGGGCAGCAAGAAGCCGGGCGGTACCGTGCGGTCGAGTTCCGCCAGGTTTTTTTTCTTCGTGTGGAACAGGGCGGCCGATGCGTTCAGCTTGCCTTCATAGAATTCACCCTTGATGCCCAGCTCCGCATTGTCGCCCGTCTCCGGCGCCAGGAACTGGTTGTTGCGGTCCTTGCTCGATTGCGGGTTGAACAGCTGCGTGAAGCTGGCATAGGCCGAATATTGCTTGTTGATGTCGAACACGGCGCCCACATAGGGCGTCACTTCATTGCGCGTCTCGGCAAAGTCGCTATTGTCCGTGTGCACGCCCCGTGTATCGTAGTTGCGCGTATCCGTGCGGTAAGTGCTCGTGCGCGCGCCGATGATCACGTGCAGCGGATCGGCCAGGCTCAAACGCGTGGCGACATAGCCGCCCGCCAGGCGCGTGACGGCTTCCGTGTGCGAGCCGTCCGGGTGGAAAACGGGGCGGGGAATGTTGCCCGTCCAGCTGCGGTAATCGGGAACGAAGGCCGGGTAATCGATGTCCGCCTCGCCGCCGAGCGAGCGGGCGCGCTGGTTGCCGCCGTTCCAGCCGACGATGGCCGTATGCTTGCGCCCCAGCAAGGTGAACGGGCCGCTGGCGTACAGGTCGAAATTGTCGTTGGTGGTCTTGCCCGGGCCATAGGCGCCCGTCCACAGCAGCATGCCTTTGCCCGTGGCCGGGTCGGGATGGCCGCCACCCGCATAGGCGACCGTGGTGCGGTTCGTGCTTTCCGTACGGGCATAACCGAGATGCATATTCCAGTTGCCGGGCAGGCGCTGGTCCAGCGAGGTGAACAGCGTGTGCTGCTTGTTGGCCCAGGTACTCCATGGCGTCGTGAGGCTGGTATTGCGCGGCAAGTTGGCCAGGCTGCCGTCCGCGTTCCAGTAGGGCACGGCGCCCCAGGTGGCGCCCGTGGGCTTGTTGTCCTGGAAGTCGACACCTGCCGTCAGCAGGGTGCCGGGACGCAAGTCCGCTTCGACGATGACCATGCCGACCGTCTTGCGTTCGTGATACATGTCCAGGTAGGAATCGCGTTTTTGCCAGGCCAGGGCCGTGCGGGCGCGCACGCTGCCCTCCGCGTTCAGCGGCGTGGACAGGTCGGCTTCGAAGCGCTGGTCATCCCAGCGGCCCATGATCAGGCCGGCGCTGGCCTGGAAGGTTTTCGTCGGCCGCTTGCGTATCATGTTGATGGTGGCCGACGGGTCGCCCTTGCCGCCCATCAAGCCCGTGGCGCCGCGCACGACTTCGATGCGGTCGTACAAAATCGTGTCTTGCAGCGGCGCATTGCCGCCGCGCTCCATGCCGTCGATCTGGAGATTGTTGATGCCGAAGCCGCGCGCATAAAACCGCGTGCGTTCCGTGTCGTTCTGGCCCACCTGGATGCCCGTCGTCTGCGCCAGCGCCTGGTCCAGCCGTACGGCCCCCAAGTCATCGAGCAGTTGGCGCGTGATGACGCTGACCGATTGCGGCGTTTCGCGCAAGGTCAGCTCCATGCGCGTGGCGCTGCGCGCTTCGCCCGCCGTGTACGATTGCGTGCCTTCCGTGGTCGCCGTCGACTGGCCCAGCACGGTGACGGCCGGCATGGTGACGTCGGCCGCGGCGGCGTCGGCTGCCTGTGCCGGCAAGGCGACGCCAGCGGCAAGGCCGAGCAGGGCGATGTGTAATAAACGGGGGAGGGGGCGCAAGGCGGGCCGGCGCGAAGAAGTAAGGACTGTCGGTGATTGCATCATTTTCCTGGAATATTTTTAGTCGTGAGTGTTCCTATCTCGTCTGGCGAGGTGCGCAGTAGCTGGGGGGATGGCTTGACGCTGGCCCGTGGTCTGGCTTGGATAGCAGTTCCACCGCAAGGCCCGGCGCGGACGGGCAGTGGAAAAGAAGGGCGCGCGATTCTCGTCATTTTTGTAAATAAGAATCATTATCAATATAAGCGAAATTTGCCAAATAATCAAGCGCGCGCACCAAAATAGTGCGGAAGGGCCAAGGGCGGCGCATCGCCCGGCCTTCTGCGATAATGCAGGCGCTGACAAATATTTTCCTCTTTGAAAGAAATGCATGCGTACATGGATCGCCTGTGCCGGATGGTTGTGTGTCGTATCTCTGGGCCAGGCCCAGGAACACGCGCCGCCGCCGGCTGTTCCCGCGCCGCTGCAAAGCGCCAGCGCGCCGCCCGCCGCCGATGCCGTGACACCGTCCGTTACACCGGCCCCGACCGCCGCGCCAGCGGAGGAGGCGCAGCCTTCGCAAACGGTGACGATCACGGCGAGCAACGACGCCAAGGCGCCGCGCGTGCGGTTCACGTCCTACCGTGAAAGCTATCTGACGGCCAGGAAAGTGTGGCAAGTGTCGAGCGGCAGCGTGGTCATGGCCCTGCGCCTGATTCCTGCCAAGCTGAGCGCTACCATCGACGACGTGCGCGTGGCCTTGCAAGGCAATGGCGCACCCATGCCGATCAAGGTATCCGATGGCGGCGTGTTTGTCGTGCCGCTCAACGATGATATCGCCGCGCAGGATGGCACTTTTCTCGTGAACAAGGGCAAGGGCGAGCTGACGGCGAATATCGTGCTCCAGCCGTCCGTGGCGCGCGATGCGTGGAACGTCACGCGCGTGGGGCAAGTCCTGCACGATGCGCGCCGTGCCGTGCGGGCCATCACGCCGTGGTACAAGCGGCCATTCGCCAGCGACGTGCAATCGCTGGCCTTTTGCGCGGCCGAGCGGGGCAGCGCCTTGCGCTTGATGGATGGCGAGCAATTGATTGCCACCTTGCCCATGAACGAGGCGGCCGTCAACGACATCAACCAGCCCGTGTTTTGCAAGATTTTCGACGGCGAAGACAAATATCCGGGACACTACCGCGTCGTCTTGCCCGAGCAGGCGACGGTGTTGCTGCTGTAGCGTCTAGTTGGGCTGGCGCTGTACCAGTTCCAAAGCGGCCGCCAGGGCCAGGTCCATGGTGGCCTGGTGAAAGATCAGCCATTGCGGCAACAGCGACAGCGCATGGCGTCCCTGCTCCAGGTCGCCTTCATCGACGGCGGCCCAGGCATGGTGCAAGCCGCTGAGTACGCGGGCATGCTGTTCGCGGTGGTTGGCCAACGAGGGAAAGGCGATTTGTTCCATCAAATCTTCTTCCTCGCGGAAATCGCGCTCGACGGCCGCGATCAGCTCGCGAAACGCCACGCTGAAATGCTGGTCGCTCAGTTGCTGCAGCCGCGCCAGCTCCTGAAACAGCGCCTCATGCGCCTCGTCGATGACGGGAACACCCAGCGCCATCTCATCCTTCCAATGCGATTTACCCATGCCGATGCTCCCGGTTAAGTCCGTCGCGGTGCGAAGCGGACTGTTCCAGTGTGGACGCAGCCACGCTTCAAATCCATGACCTGGATCAAAAATATGGTGAAGAGGGGGAAGGCTAAGAGAGCGAGAAATGAAGGAAAAGGGGGAACAAATCCCCATCCGCAATAAAGCGGTTTTAATAACGATGCGCTTCGTTACCCAGCGACGTTTTCTCAGCCGCGCGTATTAACGCTTGGGCCAATGACTCCACATGGCTTGCGCATCGACATTCGGTACTTGCAACTGCTGCCCGGCCGATGTCTGCATCGTATCCCTGAGCACGAGGGGCACGAGCAGCAAGGCCGACAGGGCGAGGCAGGCCAGCACTTTGAGCGTCAACATGGTCGTCTCCCGGTGTCCCGGCGGCGGCGCGAGGATGCGGCGCCTGCCGGTCACTTCCTATGTACTACCATGCTTGCAGTTTAGTTCATCTGATTGAAACTTCAACTAGTTGCTGTGACGCACTGCACCAGTTACGCCTCTTATTTGGCCTTGCGGCTGCGCCGTGGCTTGCCTGCGGGAGGCAGCAAGGAATCGAACCACACTTGCGTCAACTGCCGCGTATTTTTTGCCGCTTCGCGCTTGACGGCGGCCGTCGCGTGGCCGCGCGCCGTGTTGGCGATGCGGTTGGCGGCGCTCAGGTACATGCTCATCCAGGGGTTTTTCATGGACAGCCTCGCAGATAGTGGGTGGGAATGCCTCCACTCTAAACTGATCGCCAGCGCTGACCGTGCGCCTGCCCACATAGCCGGGCGGTGCTGGCGATGGGCTGAGCCAGATCAATACACGTCGCGGCGGTAGCGTCCCGCCGCCAGCAGGGCGTCGACGCCCTCCTGGCCCAGCACTTCTTGCAGTACAGCATCGATTCCTGCCGCCATGCCTTGCAGGCTGCCGCACACGTAGACGATGGCGCCTTGCGCCAGCCACGCGCGCAACTCGCCGGCGTTGGCGCGTAAGCGGTCCTGCACGTATTGCCGTGCTTCGCCATCGCGCGAAAAGACCTTGTCCAGGCGCGCCAGGTGGCCAGCGTCGAGCCAGCCTTGCAACTCTGTGCCGCAGATGCTGTCAAAAGCTTGCTGGCGTTCGCCGAACAGCAACCAGTTGCGGGCCAGCCCCGCCCGCTGGCGCGCGCGTAGATGCGCACGCAAGCCGGCCAGGCCGGAACCGTTGCCGATATAAATACAGGGCACGTCGACGAGAGCGGGCGCGAAGGCGGGATTGGCTTGCAGGCGCAAGCGGATGGGGCTGCCCAGCGGGGCGAAACGCGTGAGCCAGCCGGAACAGACGCCAAATCCCTGATTGTCCTCGCCCGCATGGCGTTCCTGGCGCACCAGCAACTGCAGTTCGCCATCGGAGGGCAGCGAAGCGAGTGAATAGCTGCGGGGCGCGTGGCGGGCATTGTCGGGGTGGCTACCCTCGCTGCCGTCCGCGTTGCATGGAATGATTTCGGCCAGCGCGCCCGCTTCCCAGATGGCGTCGGCCGGGCCCGTCAAGGTGATTTCATGCAATTCTCCACCCTGGCTGCCCGGGTTGAGCAGCACGCGGCGCGCCAGGCGCCACTTGGCATACGACGCTTCTTCCTGCACGCCGATGGCATCGATGGCGCTGCCGCTGCAGCGGGCCAGCGCTGTGGACCAGTCGGCCAGGGCGGCAGGGTCGTGCTTGTCCACTTCGATCAGCGGGAATAATGGATGGGCGCCCAGCGCTTGCAATTGCCGCGCCAGCGCATGGCCAAAGCCGCAAAAGGCGCTGTAATGGCGGTCGCCCAGGGCCAGCATGCCGAACTCCAGGCCCGCCAGCGGCGTGCCGGCTGTTGTTTGCAGCAGGCGCGCAAAGCGGCGCGTGCCGTCCGGCGCCTCGCCTTCGCCAAAGGTGCTGGCGACGATCAGGGCCCGTTCGTACTGGCACAATTGGGCGGGATCAAACCGGTCCAGCGACTGCACGGCGACGGCCACCCCCGCCTGCTGCAGGGCGCGCGCGCTTTCCAGGGCCAGGCGCTCGGCCTGACCCGACTGGCTGGCGTAGGCGACGAGCGTCGGCAAGCCGGTATTTGGCTTGTCCGCTGCGCCGGCGCCCAGCATGGCGCGCTGCGCCTGGACTGCCTGTTTTGCCTTGCGGCGGCCCAGGTACAGCATCCAGCCCGTGACGGCGAACAGGGGCAGGCCCAGGCTGGCCAAGGTAACGACGATGCGCCCCGGCAAGCCGAAATACGTGCCCATGTGTAGCGGATAAATGATGTTGACGAGGCGCGCACCGAGCCCCTGCTGGCTGTACGGCTCGTTTTCCGTGACCGTGCCGTCGGCCGGTGCAATGCTCATGCGGCTGCGCGCCCGTTCATGCGGCGCATCGCCGGCCAGCCACGTGAATTGCACGGCTTCGCCGGCGCGCGTGGGCAGGCGCACGCTGGCCAGGGTCCAGCCGGCGGCGTGCTGCTGGAAGCGGGTCCAGGCCAGGCTGATGTCGACGACGGGCGCCTGCTCCTTGCCGCCGCCTTTTTTCGCGGGCGCCTGTGCCATCCTTGGCGGCTTGCCGGCCCAGGCGTCGATGTTGTCGCGCACCACGTCGTAGCTCCAGTAAATGCCCGTCAGGGTCAGCGCCACGTAGACGAGCAGGCACCAGGTGCCGGCCACGGCGTGCAGATTCCACAAAAAAGAGCGGCCCTTCAAGGCGGGATCGAAGGTCAGCCACGTGCGCCAGTCCAGAGGACGGCGGGGCCAGCGCAGATACAGGCCCGACAATGCCAGACCCAGCAGGCACAGGGCCAGTGCGCCCGCCACTTGCCGGCCCGGATCGCGGGGCAGCAGCAGCCAGCGGTGCAGCGATTCCGTCCACTCGAAAAATTCCGCACCCGTCAAAGCAGGCTGGGTCGCGCCCGTGTACGGATGCGCGTAGATGGACTCGCCGCGCCGCTGCCCATTCCTGGGCGCGAAGAACAGCCGTGGCGCCGCGCCCGCTTGCGCATACACGGTGACCGAGGCCACGCGCTGGCCGTGTTCGGCGCCAGCGATGCTGCTCAGCTGGGCCGGCGTCAGAGGCGCCCGGGTTTCTACGGTTACATGGCGCACGCCGGGGTTCATGACATCAAGTAACTCATCCTTGAAGGCCAGGGTAGCGCCGCTGAGACCAATGATCACCAGCACCGTACCGGCCGTGATGCCGATAAACCAGTGCAATTGAAACCACACCTGCTTCCAGTTCCAGTGCCAGCGCCGTTGTTTTGGCGTAGCGGCAAGCTGGCGCACCGCGCACACGTCGTCGGTGCTGGCGCGCAACTGGGGGAGGGAAGAAGTGGTCATGGCGGCTTTCGATAGCGCCGCCATGCAGGTATCAGGCATGGCGGGGAAGAAGGAAGGCTGACATATTAACGCAAACGAGAATCATTCGCAAATGATGGCAGCCTGTTTTCACGTGGCGGGGGCCATCCCCGTTTGCCTGATCGGGCACTATAGGCGCTACAATAGGGATACTGTTCACTAGTTCCCATTGCTGCCATGACCACTTCCACACCGAATCTCGTCGTCACCCCGTCCGCCCACCCCTTGTCCGACGCCGAGCGCGCCGCGCGCATGGTCAACCCCGCTTTCGGCCGCATCTTCACCGACCACATGGTGGTGATTCCTTACCGTGACGGCAAGTGGCAGCAGGGCGAACTGAAGGCTTACGGCCCGCTGATGCTGGACCCGTCCGCCTCATCCCTGCACTACGGCCAGGCCATCTTCGAAGGCTACAAGGCGTTTGCCCAGCCGGACGGCAGCATCAAGACTTTCCGCCCGGAACAAAACGCCGAGCGCTTCAACCGCAGCGCCGCGCGCCTGGCCATGCCGGCCATTCCAGTCGAGCTGTTCCTGGAAGCGGGCGACGCGCTCATTTCGCAAGACCGCAACTGGGTGCCGAAGAACACGGGCGAAAGCCTGTACATGCGTCCGCTGATGATCGCCACGGACCCGTACCTGGGCGTGCGTCCGTCGGAAGAATACCTGTTCGTGCTGTTCGCCTCGCCGGCCGGCGCCTACTTCCCGAAAGGCGTGAAACCCGTCACCGTGTGGATCAGCGAAGACTTCGTGCGCGCCGCGCCGGGCGGCACCGGTGAAGCCAAATGCGCAGGCAACTACGCGGCCAGCCTGATGGCCCAGTCGCAAGCGCAAGAAAAGGGCTGCGACCAGGTCGTGTGGCTGGACGCCGTGCACCGCGAATTCATCGAGGAAATGGGCGGCATGAACCTCTTCTTCGTGTATAAAGATGGCGAAAAGATCACCGTCGTCACGCCGGAACTGACGGGCACCTTGTTGCCAGGCATCACCCGCCGCAGCCTGCTGGAAATGGCGAAGGACCTCGGCTATGCGACGGAAGAGCGTAAATTGTCCGTCCAGCAATGGCGCGACGACATCGCCTCGGGCCGCATGACCGAAGTGTTCGCCTGCGGCACGGCCGCCGTCATCACGCCGGTGGGCGTGGCCAAGGCCAACGGTTTTGAAATGACGATCAACAACAATGAAAACGGCGCCGTCACCCTGGCCCTGCGCGAAGCGCTGCTGGGCTTGCAGCATGGCACGGCGGCCGATACGCATGGCTGGATGCATAAAGTTTGCTGATGTACACGTTTGACTGATACCGCGCCGGCACCCAGTTGCCGGCGTTTTTATATCTTGAAGGAATACGATGAAAATTCGCTCTGTCTTGCCCGCGCTGGCCGCCGTTTTCCTCAGCCTGTCCGCTGGCGCCGTCCATGCGGCCGACGCCAGCTGCGCCATTCCGCGCAACGTCAGCTATTACGATTACGATGTGAAGCCGTCGGACGAGAAAAACACGTGCTACAAGCAAAGCACCAACGTGCCCACCGATTACTTCATGCTGGCGCTGTCGTGGTCGCCGGGCTTTTGCGACAGCCAGCACCGCCGTGGCGCCGTGTCGAAAAAGGCAGCCTTCCAGTGCGCCGAGAGCAACCACTTCGGCTGGATCGTGCATGGCCTGTGGGCGCAGTCGAACAATCCCGCCACGTGCGAAGATATTTCCGTGACGCCGCCGCGCAAGACGGACATGCATCCGCGCTACTGCAAGGGCAATTTGCCGAAACTGGCGCCGTCGGACATCCTGCCCTATATGTGCATGCAGCCGGGCGAAGCCTTGCTGCAGGGCGAATGGGAAAAGCATGGCGCCTGCGATTTCGATACGGCCAAGCAGTATTTCGAGAAGGAGCGCGAACTGTTCCTGGCCTTGAAGTTGCCGGACTCCACTATGCCGAAAAACGCGCTGTTCCAGTGGATGAAACAGCACAACCCGCAGCTCAAAGGCCGCTGGCTCGGCTATGAAAAGCATTCGGGCGAGTTGCGCATCTGTTATTCGAAAGATTTTAAAGTGATCGACTGCCAGAAGTGATGGACCTTGCCTGCCGGCAGAGTCCGCCCATCCATGCTAGTGTATTGCCCGGATCAGCAAGATGAACAGGTAGTGTATTTATGCAGCAGACTAGGCAGCGGCACACGCAAGCCCTCATGGTAGGCGAGGACGGCTTGCCGCCCGGCGCCCGTTTATGGGCCATGCTGGCGCTGGCCATCGGCGTCGGCATGGCCTCGCTCGATACGGCCATTGCCAACACGGCCTTGCCGGCCATCGCCGGCGAGCTGCACACGACACCGGCCGCTTCGGTCTGGATCGTGAACGTGTACCAGCTGGCCATGGTGGCGACCCTGCTGCCGTTTTCCGCGCTCGGCGAAATCGCCGGCTACCGGCGCGTGTTTATCTCCGGCATGTTCCTGTTTTCCTTGGCCTCGCTTGCCTGCGCGCTGGCCTGGTCCTTGCCCTCGCTGGTGGTGGCGCGGCTGTTCCAGGGCGTCGGCGCCAGCGCCATGATGAGCGTCAACACGGCGCTGCTGCGCGCCCTGTATCCGAAACACTTGCTGGGCCGCGCGTTCGGCAACAATGCGCTGGTGGTGGCCGTCGCGTTCGCCATCGGGCCCACGGCCGCCTCGCTGATCCTGGCGACGGCATCGTGGCCGTGGCTGTTCGCCATCAATGTGCCGCTGGGCGTGGCCGGATTTTTCCTCGCCAGCCGCATGCTGCCGGCGACAAAACTGTCCGGTCACACCTTGGATGCGCGCACGGCGCTGTACAACGTGGGCGCCTTCGGTTTGCTGATCTTGTTGTTCGGCGACGCGGCCCATCACGCGGCCCTGTCGACCTTGCTGCCGGAACTGGTGGCCGTCGTGATCTTTTTTGTGTTGCTGTTGCGCCGCCAGGCGGGGCACGCGGCGCCCATGCTGCCGATCGACCTGTTTCGCCGTCCATTATTTCTGCTGTCGTCGCTGACGGCCATCTGCACGTTCGCCGCGCAGGGGCTGGCGTTTGTCTCGCTGCCATTCTATTTTGAAGTGACACTGGGCCGTTCGCCCGTCGAGACGGGTTTCCTGATGACGCCATGGGCCGTGCTGGTGGCCGTGATGGCGCCCGTGGCCGGGCGCCTCAGCGACCGGTATTCGCCGGGCGTGCTGGGCGGCATCGGCCTGGCGGCGCTGGCCGGCGGCTTGCTGACACTCGTGTGGATACCGGCCCACCCCAGCGTCGTTGACATCGGCTGGCGCATGGCCTTGTGCGGTATCGGCTTCGGCTTTTTCCAGGCGCCCAATCTGAAAGCCATCATGGGCAGCGCGCCGCCCGAGCGGGCCGGCGGCGCCAGCGGCGTGGTGGCCACGTCGCGCCTGATCGGGCAAGCCACGGGCGCGGCGCTGGTCGCGTACTGCTTCACGGTCTCGGCCAGCCGGGGCACGACGTATGCGCTGTGCCTGGCGGCAGGGTTCGCCGCCGTGGCCAGCATCGCCAGCTTCTCGCGCCTCGTGGTGGCGCAGCCGGCGTGGCTGCAAGGCAAAGGCAGTTAAGCGCCTAGACGTCGATGGCCTTGTCCGATTGCATGCGCTTGCGCAATTCGAACTTCTGGATCTTGCCCGTCGACGTGCGGGGCAGGGGACCGAAATAAATGGCTTTCGGCACCTTGAAACCGGCCAGGTTGTTCTTGCAGAACGCGATCAATTCCGCTTCCGTCACCGTGCCGCCTTCGCGCAATTCGACGAAGGCGCACGGCGTCTCGCCCCATTTTTCGTCCGGCTGGGCGATGACGGCGGCGGCCAGCACTTGCGGGTGGTGGTAGAGCGCATCTTCCACTTCTACGCTGGAAATGTTTTCGCCGCCGGAAATGATGATGTCCTTGCTGCGGTCCTTCAGCTTGATATAGCCGTCCGGATACATGACGCCGAGGTCGCCCGTGTGGAACCAGCCACCGGCGAACGCTTCCTGCGTCGCCTTTTCATTTTTCAGATAGCCCTTCATGCAGATGTTGCCACGGAACATGATCTCGCCGATCTGTTCGCCGTCGGCCGCCACGGGCTGCATCGTTTCCGGGTCGAGCACGGCGACGGCGCTTTGCAAGTGGTAGCGCACGCCCTGGCGCGATTTCAATACGGCCCGCTCTTCCTGCGACAGCGCGGCCCACTCGTCCTGCTCGGCGCAGATGGCGGCCGGGCCATACACTTCCGTCAAGCCATACGAGTGGATCAGGTCGAAACCCATGGCTTCGATCTTCGCCACCATGGCCGCCGGCGGCGGCGCGCCAGCCACCATGCCGCGCACGGTCCAGCTTATGCCGTCGCGCCAGTTGGCCGGCGCGTTGGCCAGGGCCGCATGCACGATGGGCGCGGCGCAATAGTGGGTGATGCGCAATTCGCGCATCAGGTCGAACACGAGCTTCGGTTCGAACTTGCGCAGGCACACGTTGACGCCGGCGCGGGCGGCGACCGTCCACGGGAAGCACCAGCCATTGCAGTGGAACATGGGCAAGGTCCACAGGTAGACCGCATGCTTGGGCATGTCCCACTCTAATATGTTCGACAGGGCATTGAGGGCCGCGCCGCGGTGGTGGTAGACGACGCCTTTCGGGTCGCCCGTGGTGCCGGACGTGTAGTTGAGGGCGATGGCGTCCCATTCGTCCGCCGGCGGCTGCCAGTCGTACTCGGGGTCGCCGCCGGCCAGCAGGCTTTCATAGTCGAGGTCGGAAAAAGCATCCACTTCCGGTCCCAGCAGGTCGTTGACCTGGATCACGCGCAAGCCGGGAATCTGCGCCGCCATCTGGCGCGCCAGTTCCGCAAATTCCGTGTCGGCCAGCAAGACTTTCGCCTGGCCGTGGCGCAGCATGAAGGTCAGCGACGCCAGGTCGAGGCGGATGTTGAGGGCATTGAGGACGGCGCCGGCCATGGGAACGCCAAAGCTCGCTTCCACCATGGCGGGCGTGTTCGGCAACATCACGGCGACCGTATCACCCGTGCCCACGCCCAGCTTGACGAGGCCGGACGCCAGGCGGCGCGTGCGCGCATACGTTTCGCGCCACGTCTGGCGCAGGCTGCCATGTGCAATTGCCAGGCGATTGCCATATACTGCGGCTGCCCTGGCGATATAGTCGAGCGGGGTGAGGGCGGCGTAGTTGGCGCTGTTCTTGCCGAGGCCGGTGTTGAAATCAGGTGTCATGCTTGTCTCCTGGTAAAAGAATCTTGTAGCTCCCTGTTTCGGGATTGATGGGGCCAGCATAGCACCGGCGCTGTAAAATCACTGTCATCTTAGTGACAGGTCTGAAGGATGGAATGGATAGCAACGATAGTGTAGACCGTGCCGTGCCCGAACTCGACAGCCACGACTGGTTCGCGGCCCTCGATGCGCGGCACCAGACCCTGTTGCGCGCCGGCAGCGTGGTCCGGCATGTCGAGGCGGGCGCCTTCATCACGCGGCGCGGCGAACCGTCCGCGCACTGGATCGGCGTGCACACGGGCTTGATCAAGCTGGCCGTCTACAACGCCGATGGGCGCGGTGCCACGTTTTCCGGCGTGCCGGCCGGCGGCTGGTGCGGCGAGGGCAGCGTGCTCAAGCGCGAACTGCGCCGCTACGACGTGGTGGCCGTGCGCGCCGCGGACATCATCCTCGTGCCCGCGGACCTGTTTCATCTGCTGCTGGCCGAGAGCCTCTCCTTTAACGCCTTCGTCATCCGCCAACTGAACGAACGCATGGGGCAATTCATCGCCACCATCCAGAACCAGCGCCTGCTCGCCGTCGACGCGCAAGTGGCGCAAGCCATCGCGCAGCTGTTCCACCCCATGCTATATCCGCGCACTTCCCGCGTGCTTGAGCTGTCGCAGGAAGAAATCGGCTTGCTGACCGGCATTTCGCGCCAGCGCGTGAACCAGGCGCTGGGCCATCTGGCCGAACTACAGCTCATCAGCATTGCCTATCAGTCGATTCGCGTCGTCGACCTCGACGGCTTGCGCCATTACGGCGTAGCGTCGCTGTGATGACAGACTGCCTGCGCGATGTATGGCATGCTGGCGGCTCGTTCACCACATTGACCTGACGCATGGCCCTCGTTTCCGATCATCCCTTGCACTTGCTGGGCTTGCGCTTTCCGCTCCGGCTGCGCGTCACCGTGCGCCAGGGTTTTGTGACCTTGCACAATGAAATCACGACCAAGAAGCTGGCCAGCGGCGACAGCTTCGTCGTGCCCGCCTTTTTGCGCTTCGCTTGCGACGTGATGCCGGGGCGGGGCAAGCCGGCCGTGTTTACCTTGGCGCTGGAAGACGACGAGCCCGATGGCGGCCACGGCGGCGGCAAGCGCTGGAGCCAGGCGCTGGCCCAGCATATCTTTGATACGCCGCAAGGCAAATGGACGGCGGCGCGCCTGGCGGCCCTGTGGCAAGTGACGCCGCACAAGGCCAGGGCACGATTGTTTTCCGAAGGCGAGGCATTGCTCAGCCTGGTGCGCGAACAGCGCTTGGCGCACGCGCTGCACACGGCGGCGCAAGCGGATGCCGATGGCGAACACGGCGAGCGCGACCTGGCGCAAGTGGCGGCCGGCTCGGGCTTTGCCTCGATCCCCGCGTTTTGCGACGCTTGCGTGGATGTGGCCGGCGTGCGCCCCAGCCTGTTCCTGCGCGGCCAGGCGCCCGGATAGCCAGACTCCGTTATAATCGGGCCATGGGATCTTTATTGAAGCGCAAACAGTGGCCTATGTGGTTCGCCTGCCTGGCGATACTGCTCAATGCGCTGTCGCCATCCCTGTCGTATGCGTTTGCCTCGCAGCACGCGAACGCGAACAATGCCGCCGTCGAGATCTGCTCGGCCAGCGGCGCCGTCTACACGCAAGCGGACCTGGCGCCCGCCGCCACATCCACCACCGGTTCCGTGCTGCACCACATCGAGCATTGTCCGTTCTGCATCAGCCATGCGGGCAGCGTGGGCCTGCCGCCGCCGTCTTCAGTGCCGTTGCCCGTCATCACGGGCCACGACGACTATCCACCCTTGTTTTACCAGGCGCCGCGAGCCCCGTTCGCGTGGCTGGCCGCCAGCCCGCGCGGTCCGCCTTTGGCTGCCTGAACGCCCAGTCACGCCTTCCACGTCTTAACTGTATCCACTACGCCCATCGGGCCGGAATTATCATGAAACGTCGTCTTTTCCTTCTCGCCGGCACGGCGGGATTGCTTACGCTTGCCGCTTGCGAACAAGCGCCGAAACCCCATTACAACGGCCTCGACTTGACGGGAGGCGATTACAAGCCCGACTTCAAATTGAGCGGCCCCGACGGCAAGATGTACACCCTGGCCGACTTCAAGGGCAAGTATGTGATGGTCTTCTTCGGCTTCACGCAATGCCCGGACGTGTGCCCGACAGCATTGTCGCGCGCACTGGAAATCCGCCAGAAGCTGGGGCCGGATGGCGACAAGCTGCAAGTGATCTTCATCAGCATCGATCCCGAGCGCGATACACCCGAGTTGCTGGGCGAGTACATGCGCGCCTTCGACCCCAGCTTCCTCGGCTTGCGCACGGATCCGAAAAACACGGCGCAGACGGCCTTCAATTACAAGGTCTTCTACCGCCGCGTGCCGAGTGGCAGTTCGTACACGATGGACCATACGGCCATCAGCTATGTGCTCGATACCGAGGGCCGCATGCGCCTGGGCTTGAAACACCAGTTGACGGGTGACGAGTGCGTGCAGGACATCAAGACCCTGATGAAATCGAAATACACCTTATAACCACACCGAGGAAATAATCATGACCCATCTGAAAACCCTGCTGGCCACGGCCCTGGCCGTGCTGTCCTTCTCCGCCGTTGCCCAGACTTCCGTGCAGATCAGCGACCCGTGGGTGCGTGCCACCGTGCCGCAGCAAAAAGCCACGGGCGCCTTCATGCAGATCACGGCACCGAAAGCCATGCGCCTGCTGGAAGTGCGCTCGTCCGTGGCCGGCGTGGCGGAAATCCATGAAATGAGCATGGCGGACAATATGATGCGCATGCGCCAGGTCAAGGAAATCGCCTTGCCAGCCGGTAAAGCCGTCGAGCTGAAGCCGGGCGGCTACCATGTGATGCTGCTGGACCTGAAAGGACAAGTGAAGGCGGGCGACAAGATTCCGCTGACCCTCGTCGTCGAAGGCGAGGACAAGCACCGCGAAACGATCGAAGTCAATGCCGTGGCGCGTCCGCTGGGCGCGACTTCGAGCCCGATGCCGGCGATGAAGCACTAAGCTGCGGCAGAGCTTGTAAAAAGCCCGGTACGCCTGGCTTTTTTGCGTCCGTCTGAAAGTTAAACGAGTGTTTGATATAATTCCATACAATATTAAACGGTTGTTTAACCAATGGGTATGACATGAGGCAAGACAAGGGAAACGAAAGAGAAAGCGAACCGGCGCGTGCGCGCATCCTGCAAGTGGCGGCGGAACTGTTTGCCGACGATGGCTACAAGAACACCTCCGTGCGCCGCATCTGCGAGGCAGCCAGGGTGAATGTGGCGATGGTCAGCTATTATTTTCATGGCAAGGAAGAGCTGCACCTGGCCGCCTTCGACCATGCGCGCGACCTGGCGCGCGCCTCGGCCGCGGAGGTGGCTGCCGCCAGCGCGCAGGCGCAGCTGCCGCCCGTGGAGCAATTGCGCCTGGCCATCGAAGCGCTCGTCTCCGACATGTTGCGCTCTGGTCCCGCTTCGCTGTTCAGCCGCCTGGTGGCGCGCGAGCTGATCGAGCCGACGGCGGCCATCCACAAGCTGGCCGAGCGCAATGTGCGTCCGCAGCACGCGCTGTTCACCAGCCTGATCCGTGGCGTCGTGGGGCCGGCCATGCCCGCCGACGTGGTGCAGAAATGCGTGTTCAGCGTGATAGGCCAGGTGGTGTTTTATGCCCGTTCGCGCATCGTGCATGAACTGGTGGTGCCCGAAATCACCTATGACGAGGCAGGCATCGCCGATATCGCCCGGCATATTGCCGCCTTCTCGCTGGCGGCCCTCGACGGCTTGCGCCGCCAGTACGCCGCGCAGGAGCTTGCATGAAGACCAGAAACCTGACCCTCGTGCTGGCCGGACTGGCCATGCTGGGCCCGTTCGCCACGGATACCTTCCTGCCATCGTTTCCCGCGATCGGCACGCATTTCGACGTCAGCAGCGTGCTGGTGCAGCAGACCCTGAGCGTCTACCTGGCTGCCTACGCCTTCATGACCTTGTTCTACGGCACCTTGTCCGACTCGTTCGGCCGCCGGCCCGTGATCCTCGCTTCGCTGCTGATCTTTGCCGCCGGCTCCATCGGCGCGGCGTTCGCGCCCAGCTTTGGCTGGCTGCTGTTCTTCCGCGGCATGCAGGGCGCCTCGGCGGGCGCGGGCAGGGTGATCGGCCAAGCCATCGTGCGCGACAGCTTGTCGGGCGCGGCCGCGCAAAAGATGCTGGCCAATATCATGATGGTGTTCGGCATCGCGCCGGCCATCGCGCCCATCATCGGCGGCTGGCTGCATGTGGCGTATGGCTGGCAATCGACGTTCGTGTTCACCTTTTCTGTCACCGTGCTGCTGGCGCTCGCTTGCCTGAAAGGCTTGCCGGAAAGTTTAGCTGTCGAGCAACGTCAGCCTTTCCATCCGAGCAACATCGCGCGCAATTACTGGCTGGCCTTGCGCCACCGGGCGTTCCTGCTGCGCTCGCTGGCCGTGGCTTTCGCCTTTGGCGGCTTCGCCCTGTACATCGCATCGGCCCCGCATTTCATCCTGGAACTGCTGCGCTTGCCGGAAACGGCGTTTGGCTGGATGTTCATTCCCATGGTGGCGGGCCTGGTGGGCGGCTCGGCCCTGTCCGGCAAGCTGGCCCATGCGGTGAAAAGCACCGTGCTGGTGCGCTGGGGCTTGCTGGCCATGGCGGCCACGGGCGCGCTCAATATGGCTTACAACCACTGGTTCGCGGCCAGCATCCCGTTCGCCGTCGTGCCCGTGATGCTGTACGCGTTCGGCATGTCGCTGGCCTTGCCGGGCATGACGATGTCGACGCTCGATATATTCCCGCAGATGCGGGGCCTGGCCGCCTCCTTACAGAATTTCGTGCAAATGCTGGTGTTTGCGCTGGTGTCCGGTTTTGTCGCACCGTTGCTGTTCGACAGTGCATTCAAGCTGGCCCTGGGACAGGCTTCGGCCGTCGTGCTGGCCGGCATGTTCTGGTGGTTGGGTAGCCGTCAGGGGGTGGAGAAGGGCGCAACGGTGCTTGTCAAGACGATATGACGGGCCTTGGAAAAGGATGGCATGCATTCTGCTTTGTTACACTGTGACAATCAGACCTTGCCGCAGGCAGTGCGGGTCTAAGCAGTTTTGCAACTTTACCTTTGGCTATCATGCACTTGATTAACTCCAGTTTGAACCACGCCTTGCGCGTGCCGCTGGCTGCGGAAATCCACTCGCGGCCGTTCTTGCAGCTCGACGCCCCCGAGCTGATCACCCATCTGGCCGTCTACAAAGACGACAGCGCGGCGCCCGGTGCGTCGAATATGGCGGCCCAGCACGCCACCCTGGCGGCCCTGTGCACGCATTTCGGCGTCACGCCCCCTAGTTCCGAAGCCAAGTATTTTTATTACGACTTTGGCCGCTTCCGCCTGAAATGGGAATGCCACACGGAATTTGCCACGTTTACCTTTGCCGAGCATCCGGGCCAGGCCTTGCCCCTGGAACAGGCGTTCGAACGCATGCCGCTGGAGCAATTGCCGCAGCAGTGGCTGGTGGGCTTGAAGGGCAAGCTGATGGTGGCGGCGCACGTGGTGCTGGAGCAGGCGACCGAACCGGCCGAGATCTTCATGCAGGGCTTGTCGCGCGTATTCGAGGGCAATACCCTGGCCGGCAGCAAGGTGCTGCAGGGCGGCGAATTGTGGACGGATTTCACGATCCAGTCGGACGGCTTCAGCCGTTTCGTCATCCGCGACGCGGGCATGCGCTCGCAGCAGTCGGGCCGCCTCGTGCAGCGCGTGCTGGAAATCGAAACCTACCGCATGATGGCCTTGCTGGGCTTGCCCTACGCCATGCAGGCGGCGCCATCGTTGAACGCCATCGAGAACGAACTGGCCACCTTGGCCGCCGCCATGGTCGATACGGACGACGCGCCGGGAGCCAGCGACGAGGGCGTTTCCGAGCAAGCCTTGCTCGACCGCATCACGCGCCTGGCGGCCCGCATAGAAAAGCTGTCGCTCGACAATAGCTACCGTTTTTCCGCCTCGAAAGCCTACATGGGCCTCGTCAAGGCGCGCATCGACGAGTTGCGCGAAGTGCGCATCGAAGGCATCCCGACGGTCGAGGAATTCATGGATCGCCGTTTGACGCCGGCCATGAATACCTGCGCAGCGATGGCCAGCCGCCAGGAAGCGATGGCGCAGCGTATCGCCAACACGAATGACTTGCTGCGCACGCGCGTGGGCATCGTGCAGGAATTGCAGAACCGGCAAATCCTGCAATCGATGAACGCCCGCGCTGCCCAGCAGCTGCGCTTGCAGCAAGCGGTGGAAGGCCTGTCGGTTGCCGCCATTTCCTATTACGTGATCGGCCTGTTCAGCTACACGGGCAAGGCGGCCAAGGTGATGGGGCTGCCCGTGAATCCGGAAATCCTCGTCGGCGTGCTGGTGCCCTTCGTGGCCGCCGCCGTGTGGCTGGGCTTGCGTCGCATGCACCACAAGCTGCACGCGGACTGAACAGGACGACGCTGCGCTGTCATATTTGCTATCTTTCAACATTCGACCGTCAGGTGTTTTGAAAGGAAGTTGCGTGCTACTGAATGTTGGCGATGTTTACAGTGTGTTTTCGTCCGAGCTGCAGCAGTACGTGGCTTGCCAGATCACCCGCATCAAGGACGTTTCATCGTCCAGGCCGGTAGCTGCCGTGCTGGAGCTGGACTGGACCGGTGACGCTTTGCCTGATGCGGCGGCCGTGCAAGCCATGCGGCCGCTGCTGTGCGACTATTTCTTCTGGAATAACCGCCACGACCACTGCTATGCCACGGCAAACGTGCCGCCTGGCCATACCCTCGTGGGCAATATCGCGCCTTTGGTCGATGTGGAAGTCAACAGCTACCGCAGCGGCTGGAACGTGGGCGACAGCGTGCTGCGCCAGCGCAACTGGGAGCGCATCGACCCGTTGCGGCGCCAGCAATTCAAGGCCGCGTCGGACGAGCGTGAAGTAACCGTCGGCGGTCAGGTTTTCCGGCAGGACACGACGAAAATCAATGACAGCGTCTTGCAGGCGCTGGGCGACATATCCGAGTTGGAACAACTGCCTTGCCTGATGTCCATCGAGACCAGCAATGGCACGCAGGCCCTGATGGAGTTTATCCAGGGCAATCCCTTCATCAATGAGCTGCACTGGCAATCATCGACGGTGCATGCGCTCGATTTCAGCGCCAGTGGCTTGAACCGGCTGATCCTGCAGCCCGATGGCGTTACCAGCCTGGTCTTGAACGAAGGCTTGAGCCTGCTCGCGCTGCGCGGCGCGTCATCGCCGGCGCTGCGCATCGACGACGGCGCCGATGGCCGCCATCTGACACTGCAGTGCACGCAGACGCTGCCGCCGTTCCACGGTCTCGGCCAACTGGGCGGCCTGTCGCTGGTCAGCATGAAAGAGGTCGACCTGGCGCAAGTGGCGCGGCGCTTTCCCTATCTGACGGCCTTGCGCATCTGGGGCAAGCCGGGGCTGGCGTCGCAGATGGCCAGCCTGGCGCAACTGAGCCAGCTGCGGATGTTCACCGCCTATGACCTGTTCGGTTACACGGCGGAGGAGTTTCCATCGGCCACGCAATTGCCGCAGCTGTCGGCCTTGTGGCTGACCAGCTTGCCCGCCGATGTGGCCAAGGCCATCAAGACCGGCTACAAGAGGGCGGCGGCGCTGGGACTGGACTTGTCGGTGACCAAGGCGCGCAAGCCGGAATGGCTGGCGGACAACCTGCTCAACCCGTTCCGCGACTGGGATGGCCGCGAACATATTTCCCCCGCGTATGCGAAAAAGGCGGCGCTGGCCTACAAGAACATGCTGGCCGTGACGCGCGGCATTGATGCCGCCATGGACGCAACGGCGGCCGCCGACGCGCTGGAGGCGATGGTCGCCGCCTATGTCGATGCATTCAACAAGATCGAGCGGCGCGCGAGCATCATCGAGACGGTCGAGCGCGAGGAAATCTACTCGGTGCTGGCGGAACTGCTGGCGCAGCTGGCCGGGCAGGGGACGGTGCTGGTCGATGAGGCGGCCTTGCTGGACCTGTTCGATCGCTTGCGGGAATTCTAATCTCGTTGCCAATCCAGAAAAAAAGTTCTAGACATAGAGTTCTAGAATCGGTATTCTGGCGGCATGTTAAAAAATACCTCCACTCCCCATCCCACGGCCGCCGAACTGGACCTGCTGCGCATCCTGTGGCAGCGCGGTCCGTCCGACGCGCGCGCCGTGTACGAGGCCCTGGCCGCCGAGCGTGCCGACGCCAGTTACGCCACCGTGCTGCGTCAGTTGCAGCTGATGCATGGCAAGGGCTTGCTGAGCCGCGACGAAAGCCAGCGTCCCCAGCTGTATGCGGCCGTCGAAGCGCAGGAAAAGTTGCAGACCAGCTTGCTCAAGGACTTGATCGGCAAGGTGTTTTCCGGTTCCGGCAAGGCGCTCGTGCTGACGGCGCTGCGCGAGCACGTGAGCGACGCGGAGCGCCTGGAAATTGAAAAAATCCTGCGCAGCAAGGATGGCAAGGCGCCATGAACCTGGACATCAGCTTGGGCAAAGAGTTGGGCAACCTTGTCCCGGCGCTGGGCTGGGTCCTGCTGTATTTTGTCTGGCAGGGCGTGATCGTCGGCGCCGTGTCCGCTGTCCTGCTGTGGCTGCTGCGCCATGCCAGCGCCCGCTGGCGCTATGCCGTCTGCGCGCTGGCGCTGCTGCTGTGCCTGTGTATTCCCTCGGCCCACCTGCTGTCTCTGCTGTCGGGCATTTCGCCGGCCCAGCTGCCCTTGGCCGCGCCGCCCGCCTGGCGCGCCGCGCTGCAAGCGTGGATGCCGGCCCTGGTGCTGGCCTGGGGCGCCGGCGTTGGCTTGATGAGCTTGCGCCTGTGCCTGGGCCTTGCCTGGGTCGGCAAGCTGCGCCGCCAGGCGGTGGCCGCCCCGGCCATCTGGCAGGCGCGCCTCGATGCGCTGGCGCGGCGCATGGGCCTGCGCGGCAGCCAGCAAGTGCCGCTGAAGCTGCATGCGGGCCTGGCCAGCCCCGTCACGGTGGGCTTCTGGCGCCCCGTCATCCTTCTGCCGGCCGCCTTGCTGAGCGGCATGCCCGTCGCCTTGCTCGAAGCGCTGCTGGCGCATGAGCTGGCCCACGTGCGGCGCTGGGATTACCTGGTCAATCTGTTGCAAAGCGTGGCCGAGGCGCTGCTGTTCTTTCACCCCGTCGTCTGGTGGCTGTCGGCGCGCATGCGGACCGAGCGCGAACAGGTGGCCGATGCCCTGGCCGCGCAAGCGCTGCAAGACCCGCAGCAACTGGCCACGGCGCTGCACGCCTTGTCCCTGCAGACGGCCGCGCCAAACCATTCCGGCTTGCTGATGTCGGCACGGGGCGGGGCCTTGCTCGCACGCATAGAACGCTTGATGGCGCCCGGCCCTGACACCGGCGGCTGGAAGATGGCCGTGCCCGCCTTGCTGCTGGCCTGCGCCACCTTGCTGCTGCAGATGCAGGGCAAGCCTGAAGTCAATGGGGCGACCCTGGCCGAGGCCGCCGCCGGCATGCTGGACTTGCCCGTCAGCGCGAAACACATGCTGGTGTTCGATGACGCCAGCGGCAAGGTGCTGATGGCGAAAGATGCGGACGCCGTCGTGCCCATCGCCTCGATCACCAAGCTGATGACGGCCATGGTGGTGCTCGACGCGGGGCAGGATCATGACGAGCAGGTGCGCATCGTGCGCGCCGACGGCGAGGCGTCCTTGCAGCGCCACAGCCTGCTGGCCGATGGCGTGGCCGTGTCGCGCGGCGCGCTGTTGCAACTGGCGCTGCTGCCGTCCGAAAACCGCGCCGCCGCCGCGCTGGCGCGCACCTATCCGGGCGGCCGCGGGGCTTTTAATAACGCCTTGCAAGCGAAAATCCGCAGCCTGGGCTTGCGCCGCACCAGCCTGACGGACCCTGTCGGCAGTTCGCCGGCCAATACCTCCACGGCCAGCGAGGTGGCGAAGATCGTCGCGGCAGCCGCGCGCTATCCGGACATCGCGCGCATCACCAGCCACCCGCAAGCGAGCGTGGCCGTCAATGGCAAATGGCGTACCTTGCACAACACCAACCCGCTGGTGGGCAGCAAGGGCTGGGACATTGTGCTGTCGAAGACGGGCAGCAGCCACGAGGCGGGCAGCTGCCTGACCATGCGCATGCGCAGCGGCGGCAAGCACGTCACCGTGGTACTGCTGGACGCCGACGGCGCGCAGCGGCGCTCGCTCGACGCCGGACACATCCGCGACACCCTGGCCGACAGGACCGGCCGCATGTATTGATACCCCCCCGGGCGCGCCAGTGCGGGCGCCCTTCTTTTTTACACTCTGGAGATGAAGATGACACTATTGGCGAAGTTGATGCTGGCTACGGTTGCGACCATGGCGGCTGCTACGGTGCAGGCGAAGACGCCGGCGACCGTGCAGGATAAACCGGTAAATTGCGACAATTGCAAGGAATGGAACGCGCCCGTCAAGCCGTTCAATGTCTTTGGCAATACCTGGTATGTGGGCACGGCCGGCCTGTCCGCAGTGCTGGTGACGAGTCCGCAAGGCCATATCCTGCTCGACGGCGCGCTGCCCCAATCGGCGCCCCTGATCATCGCAAATATCAAGGCGCTGGGCTTTCGTATCGAGGACGTAAAATACATCCTCAATTCGCACGCCCATTGGGACCATGCGGGCGGCATCGCCGCGCTGCAACGGGCGAGCGGCGCCACCGTGATGGCCAGCGCGGCGGCCGCTCCCGTGCTGCAAAGCGGCACCAACGGCAAGGACGATCCGCAGTACCAGGCCGATCCCGTCGTGCACGTCGCCAAGGTAAGCAAGGTCAGCCTGGTAGGCGAGGGCGATACCGTCAAGGTGGGACCGTTGACCCTGACGGCCCACATGACGCCGGGCCACACTCCCGGCGGCACGACGTGGACGTGGACCTCGTGCGAAGGCCAGCGCTGCCTGGACGTCGTGTATGCGGACAGCCTGAACCCGTATTCGAGCGGCGATTTCACTTACACGGGCAAAGGCGGCACGCCCGATATTTCGGCCTCGTTCGAAGCGAGCATCGCCAAGGTGGCTACCTTGCCATGCGACATCATCATCCCCGTGCATCCGGGCACGACGGACGTGCTGGGCAAGGCCGCCAGGCGCAGCGGTCAAGACAATCCCCTGATCGACGCCAACGCCTGCCGCGCCTATGCGGCCGAAGCGGGCGGCTTGCTGGCCAAGCGCCTGGCGAAAGAGCGGGGCGTGGCCTTGCCTGCCGAAGCGAAGGGCGCGGCGCACGCGCATTAAGCTTTTTACTCCGCCGCCTGCCGCTGTTTTTGCAGGCGTTTCAGAAACACCGTCATTTCCTTGCCGGCTTGCAGGTCGCCTTGCTGCCGGGCCACCGTCACGCCGGTGGCCCAGGCGGCCTGCGCTTCATCCAGCCGGCCCAGCTGGTGCAAGGCCTTGCCCAGCAGTTTCCAGGCGGCGGAATAGCCGGGCTGCTGCACCGTGGATTGCGCCAGGTGCAGGGCAGCTTGCTCGGCGTCATGATCTTTCAGACAGGCATCACCCAGGCCAAAGCGCAGCAGCGCGCTGTCGCGCCCCTGCGCCAGCAGGTTTTCCAGCTTTTCACGCATCAAGAGCTCCGTTAATATGCAAGTTAATTCTTGCATATTAACGTTTGATCGTGCAGGAAACAAGCGGCGTTCAATCCTCTACCTCCACCACCAACTTGCCGCGCGCACTGCCGTCCATCTGCGCCGCGTGCGCTTCATGCGCCGTGCGCAGGGTAAAGCGGCGAGGATCGAGCCGCACCTGCAGCTTGCCCGCCTCGATTAATTTGTTGGCTTCGCGCAAGATGGCCCCATGGCGCGCGTGATGCTCACCGCTCAACAGGGGCAGCAGGGTGAACACGCCCGAGTACGTCGCCGCGCGCGCCGTCAGCGGGCTCAGCGCGAACGTGCCCCAGCCCAGGCAGCTGACGACGTGACCGCCATAGAGGCGTGCCGCCTGGAAGCTGGCGTCCAGGGTGGCGCCGCCCACCGTGTCGTAGACGATGTCGAAGCCGGCGCCGCCCGTATGTTCGGCCACGTAATCGTCCACCGTGCTGGTCCGGTAATCGATGAAACGGGCGCCCAGTGCTTCGATGGCGTCGCGGCTGGCCGCGCTGCCCGTGGCAAACACCGTGGCGCCAAGGGCGACGGCGAGCTGCACGGCCATGTGGCCCACGCCGCCCGCGCCGCCATGCACGAGCACGCTGTCGCCCGCCTTCACGCGGGCGCGATCCACTAAACCTTCCCAGGCCGTGATGAAGACGAGGGGCAGGGCGGCCGCCTCGCGCATGCCCAGCGCTGGCGGCACGGACGCCAGCAGTGCTGCGTCGAAGACGCCGTACTCGGCCAGCGAGCCTTGGATGCCGGCTATGCCGCCCGCCATGCCATACACTGTTGCGCCAACGTGAAAAGTCGTCACGCCATCGCCGACGGCCTCCACCGTGCCGGCCACGTCGATGCCGAGGATGGCGGGCAGGCGGGGCCGGGCGTGCGGGGCGGCGCCGGCGGCGATTTTCGTGTCGAGCGGATTGACGCCGCTGGCGGCGATGCGCACGAGGACTTGCCCGGGGCCGGGCTGCGGCACGGGCAGGTGTGCGATGCTCATGGGGGCGGCAAAGCTGGTGAGGACGAGGGCTTGCATGGGATTCTCCTGTGGTTGATGCCCCAGTCTGGGCGGGGATGGCGCAAAGAAAAACGGGGCGCGGCCCCATGCACTATTTCAGTATCGTGGATAATCATAGTCAAACAGGAGGAAATGCATGGACAGGCTGGAAGCGATGCAGGTGTTTTGCGCCGTGGTCGAGGCGGGCGGTTTCAGCAAGGCGGCGCAGCGCCTGGGTATTTCGACCTCGTCCGTGACGAACCAGGTGGCGGCGCTGGAAAAACACTTCGGCGTGCGCCTCTTGCAGCGCACCACGCGCAGCATGTCGCTGACGGCGGAAGGCCGGCAGTGCCACGCGCAGGCGCGCCAGATGCTGGCCGATATGGCCGCGCTGGAATCCAGTCTTGAACAAGCGGCCGGGAAACCGTCGGGCAGCTTGCGCGTGGATATGCCCAGCAGCATCAGCCGCAACCTGGTGGCGCCCGCCTTGCCCCGTTTTACTGCCGCCTATCCCGACATTTCCCTGCGCCTGACCGTCAGCGACCGCCTGGTCGACATGGTGGAAGAGGGCATCGACGTGATGCTGCGCATCGGCGAGCCGCAGGATTCATCGCTGGTGGCGCGCAGCCTGCTGAAGATGGATTACCTGTGCTGCGCCTCGCCCGTCTTTGTTGCGCGGCATGGCCTGCCGCGCACGCCGCAGGAACTGGACCAGTTTGCCTGCCTGCATTTCCTCTATCCGAAATCGCGCCAGGTGCGGCCGTGGCTGTTCCAGGCCAAGGAGGCAGAGGCGGGCGCTGCCGCGTATGCGCACACGCCGCCGGCCGCCCTGGCCTTCGACCATATTGAATCGATGATTGCCGCCGCCCAGGCCGGCTGCGGCATCGTGCAGGCGCTGTCCGTTTCCGTGCTGCAGCCGCTGCGTGAAGGCAGTCTCGTGCCCGTGCTGCAACCGTTCCGCACGCGGGGGCCGGACCTGTGGGCGCTGTTCCACCCGCGCCAGCTGCGCGCGGCCAAGGTGCGGGTGTTCGTGGAGTTTTTGGCGCAGATTGTTGAGGAAGGCTTTAATGAGAATTGATTATCAATTATAATGCAAGCCTATTGCATTGAATTGCCTATCGTCAGGAATCCCATGTCCGTATTTTTACGCCGCCCCGTGGCGCTTTTGCTGGCCGCCGCCAGTCCCCTGGCGCTGGCAGCTGACCCTGCCGCCGACACGCTCGACGCGCAGGACGTCGTCACCGTCAAGGCCGAGCGCCAGCATTACCGCAGCCTGTCCGCCACGGGCGCGACCAAGACGGACGCCTTGCTGATGGACTTGCCGCAAAGCGTGCGCGTGCTGACCGGCGATCTGCTGCGCGACGCGGGCGTGACGACTTTGGCCGGCGCGCTGGACCTGGCCAGCGGCATTGCAAAACAAAGCCCGCTGGGGGGCCTGTGGGACAGCTATGCCATGCGCGGCTTTACGGGCGACCCGAATTTCGGTTCCGACTACATGGTCAACGGTTTCAGTTCCAGCCGCGGCTACAACGGCATGCGCGACGGCGGCAACACGCAGGCCGTGGAAGTACTGAAAGGCCCGGCCTCCGCCCTGTACGGCCGGGGCGAGCCAGGCGGCACGGTGAACATCACGACGAAAAAGCCGAAGTTCGCGCCCGAAGCCAGTGCCGATGTATCGCTCGGCAGTTTCCAGGCGCGCCGCGCCGCCGTCGACTTGACGGGACCGTTGAGCGGCACCATCGCCTACCGCCTGAACGCGGCGCATGAGGAAGGGCACAGCTTCCGCGATACGGTGAAAGTCGAGCGCAGCCTGTTTTCTCCGTCCTTCCTCTGGCTGTTGGGCGAGCACACGACCGTGTCGTATGAAATCGAGGCGGTGCGCCAGCGCGCGCCGTTCGACCGCGGCGTCGTCGCCGTGAATGGCCAGCTGGGACTTGTCCCCGTGTCACGCTTTCTGGGCGAGCCGGGAGACGGCCCCGTGACGGTCAAGTCGCTGGGGCAGCAGCTGTTCATCCACCACGCGCTGTCCGACGCCTGGACGGTGCAGGCGGGGGCGTCCTACCGTGACAGCGAATTGCGCGGCTATTCGACCGAGGCGAGCAAGCTGCTGGCCGATGGCCGCACCTTGAACCGCCAGCGCCGCCACCGCGATTTTTCGGCCACCGACGTGTCGGCACGCGTTGAAGTGCTGGGCAAGTTCACCACGGGCACGCTGGCGCACGAGGTGCTGGCCGGCGTCGATGCCTATCATTTCGATGACCACCGGGTGCAGCTGCGCCGCAATCCCTCGGCCGCGAATGCCTATGCCATCGATATTTTCAATCCCGTGTACGGCGGCAAGGCCGATCCGCTGGCCCTGTCCATCGATACGCAGGAAGGGCAAAGGGCGCGGGGACTGTATGCGCAGGACCAGATCGACCTGGGTGCGCAATGGAAGGCGCTGGTCGGCGTGCGCCACGATACGTACACGCAGGACGTGACGAATAATCGCCTGCGCGTGAGCAACCGCCAGTCGCTGTCGGCCACCAGCCCGCGCGCGGGCGTCGTTTACCAGCCGACGAAGGCGTGGTCGCTGTATGCGAGCGCGGCCAAGGGCTTCCGGCCCAACAGCGGCATCAGCATAGCCAACCAGGCGTTTCCGGCCGAGCGCAGCCGCTCGTATGAGCTGGGCGCCAAGCTGGAAACGGGCAAGCTGACGGGCACCGTGGCCGTGTATGACATCCGCAAGAGCAATGTGCTGACGACGAATCCCGCCAACACGGACTTCGCCATCCCGGCGGGCGAGGTGGGCAGCCGGGGCCTGGAGCTCGACGTGTCGGGCGAAATGGCGCGCGGCTTGCGCGTCTCGGGCGCCTATGCCTACACCAACGCCACCGTCACGCGCGGCGACAATACGATCGCCACGGGCAGCCGCTTCGCCAACGTGCCGCGCCACAGCGCCAACCTGCTGGCCACGCAGCAATTCGCGCTGGGTACGGGCACGGCCAGCGTGGGCGGCGGCCTGCAATACGTGGGCGAGCGCCTGGGCGACGTCGCCATCAGCAGCAGCTTTACCCTGCCAGCCTATACGACGGCCAAGCTGCTGGCGTCTTACTCTCCCAACGCCAAACTGCGCCTGGCTTTGAACGTGGAAAACCTGTTCAACCGCAGCTACTATGCGAGTTCCTACAGCCAGCTGTGGGTGGCGCCGGGGGCGGAGCGCACGGTGACGTTGAATGCGCATTACAGGTTTTGATGTATTCACCCAACAGCAAAGTGCCGGGGTCGGACCCGCCGGGGGAATATGCCCCAATGGGGCATATTCCGATTCCGAAGGAACTGACCCCAGTTTCTGCTGTTGGGGTACGCACGCTACTCTTATCCTTACATTTAAAATGAATAAATGACCGTTCCCACTCCCCTGACTTCCACTACCACCCTGCGCACCCGCATCGCCGTCATCGACGTCATGCGCGGCCTCGTCATGCTGATCATGCTGTTCGACCATGTGCGCGAAACGGTATTCCTGCACCACCAGGTGGGCGACCCCATGGATGCGGCCCACGTCGATCCGGCCCTGTTCTTCACGCGCCTGGCCGCCCACGTGTGCGCGCCCATGTTCGTCTTTTTGACGGGTTTGTCGGCCTGGCTGTATGCGCATCCGGCCGCCGGCCCGCGCAGCGCGGCCGGCTTTTTGTTCAAGCGGGGCCTGCTGCTCGTCGTGCTGGAACTCGTGTTCGTCAACTTTGCCTGGATGGGCACTTTCATGCCGGCGATCCTGTATCTGCAGGTGATCTGGGTCATCGGCCTGGCCATGATGGCGCTGGCCGTGCTGCATAAACTCCCGTTGAAAGCGCTGGTCGTGCTGGGCGTGGCGATCATCGCGGGACAGCATTTGTTTACCTGGCTGCGCGCGGAAGAGGGCAGCCTTGGCTACTATCTGCTGACGGTGCTGCTGCAACGCGGTTATCTGGTCGCCGATGGCGCCATGAAGATCAAGGTCAGCTATCCGCTGCTGCCGTGGATAGGCGTGATCGTGCTCGGTTATGCTGCCGGGCCCCTGTATGCGCGCGGGCTGTCCGCCGAAAGCCGTCGCCGCTGGCTGCTGGCGCTGGGCGGCGGCAGCTTGCTGCTGCTGGCCGTGCTGCGCGGCTTGAATATTTATGGCGAAACCCTGCCGTGGGTGGCCGGCGACACGGCCTTGCGCACGGCCATGAACGTGCTGAACTTCACCAAATATCCGCCATCGCTGGACTTTTTGCTGTTCACCCTGGGCCTGGGCTTGCTGGGCATGGCCTGGCTGGAAAGCGTCGATAACTGGTTTACGCGCGCTTGCGCCACCTTCGGCGGCGCGCCCATGTTCTACTATCTGCTGCACCTGTACCTGCTGCTGGTCATCCGTATCGCCTTGACGGCCGCGCTGGGTGCCAACCATGGCGACCGTTATGGCGTCGAGCACATCTGGCAAGTGTGGCTGATCGCACTGGCCCTGATGCCCGTGCTGTATTTTCCTTGCCGCGCATTTGCCAATTACAAGCGCACGTCGAAACAGGCGTGGGTGCGCTACTTCTGAGTTCGCCTATTTGCAGTACAGCCTGTCGATGCTGTGGCTGGACGCCAGGTAATGCCGCGTCTGCCATCCGATGGCCACCCGGTAGGCGCACGGCGGATCGAGCGCCACGTTGACGGGGAAGCCGCCATTGTTGCCCGATAAGTGAGGCCCGCCCGCGCCGCCACGGAACAGATAGTTGCTCGGTGGTGGCGGCGGGGTGAAGCTGGCGGCCGGCAGCGGTGGCGGCGGATGCGTGATGCCGTTGTTGTTGGAAATCGTGATATTGAAAAAGCGCAGATGCGGGTGGTCTATCGTGTACAGGATATGCACGAGGCCGCCCGCGATGGGATTGCAGGCATTGCTGCGCAGCTCTTCCAGGTCCAGCGCCACGATGACGGGCGAGTTGTCGAAGACGATGGAATCGAGCCCGTCCGTCGCCACCAGCGCCAGGCTGATGCCGTCACGCACCTCGAAGCCCAGGCGGTAGCGGCGTATCGGTTCGCTCTCGGCCGCCGCCAGGCTGCGGCCCGCGTCGAGGATGGGCAAGCCGCCCGGCAGCTTGGCCGGATGCAAGCTCGTGATGGCCGGCGTATTCACGGTCAGCAAGTCGAACGTGCGCAGGAAGATGTTGGGCGCCACGTTGACGATGGCCGTCGTGCCGTCGCGCATGTCCACGGTGACGGGTTTGCCGTCCACCCGTATCCAGCCGCCCGGTTTCAGATCGCCCGCGTCGATGATGACGGGCGCCGAATCGCCGAGACCCAGTCCGTTCGTATAAAACACATAGCCGACGTGCGTGCCGAGCACTTGCGTCAACGGCGCCAGACTGGCGGGCGCCACCGAGGGGATGACCGTCGGGTCGTCGTTGCCGCCGGGCCAGGTCCATTCGCCGATGAGAAAGCGGTATTCGAGCGGGTTGGCGGGGATGGCGCTATTGCGCAACGGGCAATTGCCTTTCAGGGTGACGCCGCCGGCGAACACGTACGAAGCGCCGGCGCCGCCCGCATAGCCTTGCGCGGAAAAGCCGGCCAGCGAGGGAAACGGGTGGATGTCGAAGACTTCCACCTGCTGCCAGTGGGGCACGCCTTCCACGTCGGGCGGCAGGACTTCTTTCGAACACAATTCCACGCAGAAGCAATGGCCCACGTTTTCGCGGCCCGGCTGGCGGCCGTTGGCCTGCGTTTCCGACAGGATGGGCACGCTGCCCAGCTGCGCCGTGAAATACACGTCGGGCCCGCTGGCGAACTCCACGTTGATGAACGGAGAGAAAGGCGTCAAGGTGAAGTCGGACGTCAGGTAATCGATGCGGAAGCGCCCGCTGGCGTCCGTCACCGCGACACCGAGCGCATCGTCCTGCAGCCAGTCGGCGTCGAAGGCCCGCACGGTGGCGCCGGCGATCGGCGCGTGGGGCGCGTCGCAGGTGCGCAGGCGGCCGCAGATGGTCCAGGCGCCGAAGCGGGCGCGTACGAGGCACCAGAAGCGTTGCGGTAGGCAATAGTCCCAGATGGCGAGGAAGTCGTTCTCGGCCTGGCGCCAGCGGGGCTGGATGGTGGTGATGGAAAACTGCAGCGGCACGGGGTCTTTCGGCCCCGGTTTCAACTGCGGCACGGTAGGGCACAGGATGTCGACTTCCACGGCCTCGCCCCGGTAATCGCCGTCTAGTGTGAAACTGTAGTTGCCGTCCTCGTCCGTGCGCGCTTCGGCCAGCAGGAACGGTGCTTTCGCCTGCACCTCTTCTTCCGTGAGGATGGCGAAGGTTTCCTTGGCGCTGGCCATGGCCAGCGCCGTGACGTTTTGCGACTCGCGCGGCCGGTACAGGCGCACGATGACGTGGGACAAGGCTTCAGGACACTCGGCACAGATCAAGCCGCATAGCTTGCCCCGCAGGATGTAGGCCATGATGGCTCCCTTGCTGATGTGGACGGCGCGCCGCTCGGAATGGGGGCGCTGTTACCAAGCTAGCAAATGGGCAGCCGTCGGGCTTGATCTGGCTTAAACCTGCTTTCTATTTAATCAGCGCCAATACCTCGCGGAAGCGCGGGTGCTTGCAGTCTCGCAGCCATTCGAAGGCCAGCATCTCCACCGTCACCAGGTGGGCGCCCAGCTTGTCCAGGCGGGCCAGGGCCGCGTCGCGGCTGGCCGCCTGGCGCGAGCCGACGGCGTCGATGGCGATGATGACCTCGTACCCCAGCTCCAGCAAGCCGATGGCCGTCTGCAGCATGCACACGTGGGCTTCGCACCCCGTGACGACGATCTGTTTGCGCCCGGCGGGCAGCATCTGCTGCAAGCCGTCAAAACAGGCGCCAAAATGCGTCTTGTGCAAGGTCCGTTCGCACAGGGCGGCGATCTCTTCCACGTTCGGCCCCAGTCCCTGGCGGTTCTGTTCCGTGCCCAGCACGGGCACGTCGAGCAGGCGGGCAATCTTTGCCAGGCGTAGGTTTTGCGCCAGCACGAGGCCCGCATCGTGGATGGCCGGCATCAGGCGGCCTTGCAGGTCGACAATGACCAGCACGGCCTGGTTCGCATCCATCAGCATGGCGTTCTCCTTATTGGCATGTGGCGACAGTGTAGCGCGGTCAGCTTGGCCAGCTGGGCACGGCCGTTTCGCCCATCAGGTAGGCGTGATTCAAATCGATGGCGCTGCGCAGGTAATTCCACAGGGCGCTGACCCGGGCGATATTGCGCCGTTCGCTCGGTGAAATCATCCAGAAGGCGCGCAGCAGGTCGATCTCGCCGTCGAGCACGGGGACCAGTTCGTTCGACTGCTGGGCCACGAAGCAGGGCAGGATCGCCAGCGCCTGGCCCGCGCGCGCCGCGTGATACTGGGCGATCACGCTGGTGCTGCGAAAGGCGCGCAGGGAATCGGGCGCCACGTTGTCCATGTAGCGCAGTTCCGAACTGAAGACCAGGTCGTCCACGTAGCCGATGATCGGATGCTGCGCCAGCTGCGCCACGCTGGTAATCGGCGCATGGCGCGCCAGGTAGGCTGGCGTGGCGTACAGTTTCAGCCGGTAGTCGGACAATTTCGTCACGACATACGGACCGGACAGGGGGCGCTCGATGGAAATGGCCACGTCCGCCTCGCGCTTGGACAGGCTGACGAAACGGGGCACGGCGATCAGGTCCACGCTGATGTGCGGGTAGCGGCCGCAAAACTGCGCCAGGTGGGGCGCCAGCACGATGGCGCCGAAGCCCTCGGTGGCGCCCAGGCGCACCTGGCCCGACAGCAGCCGGTTATGTTCACCCAGTTCCTCGGTGGCGGCAAACACCGTGCTTTCCATGGTTTCCGCGTATTCCATCAGGCGGTGGCCTTCGGGCGTCAACTGGTAGCCCACGTAATTGCGGTCGAACAGCTGCGTGCCCACCTGCTCCTCGAACTTGCGCATGCGCCGCGACACGGTGGAGTGGTCGATGCCCAGCTTTTTCGCCGCATCGACGAGGCCGGCGCTGCGCGTCAGTTCCAGGAAGACCCGTACATTATCCCAATCGAGCATGGCAAACCCTCTCTGTGCATTTTTGCAAAGGAATTATGCATTAATTTCACTTGAGTGCATATTTTTACACATGCAGAATGCAGATAAACATATAAGAAAAACCTTACCCATCAGGAGACATTGCATGAAAAAGACCGTTCTGGCCATGGGCGCGCTGGCGCTTTCCCTGTCCTTTGGCGCGCAGGCGCAGATTTCCGATGGCGTCGTCAAGGTCGGCATCCTGACCGACATGTCCGGCCCGTATTCGGCCATGGGCGGGCGCGGCTCCGTCGTCGCCAGCCAGATGGCCGTCGAGGATTGCCTGAAAGCCGAATGCAAGGGCATGAAGATCGAAATCCTGTCTGCGGACCACTTGAACAAGGCCGACATCGCCGCCTCCAAGGCGCGCGAATGGCTGGACCGCGACAAGGTCGACGCCATCGCCGATCTGACCAATTCCTCGGTGGCCCTGTCCGTGCAAAAGCTGATGAAAGAGAAGGGCGGCATCGCCATGTTCAGCGGCCCGGCCACCACGCGCCTGACGAACGAAGACTGCTCGCCGAACGGCTTCCACTGGATGTTCGACACGTATTCGCAGGCGGCCGGCACGGCGGCGGCGCTGACCAAGCTGGGGCAAAAATCGTGGTACTTCGTCACCGTCGACTACGCGTTCGGCCACTCGCTGGAAAAGGATGCCAGCGATGTCGTCAAGCGCAATGGCGGCACCGTCGTGGGCGCCGTGCGCCATCCGCTCAACGCGTCCGATTTCTCGTCCTTCCTGGTGCAGGCGCAAGGCTCGAAAGCGCAGGTGATCGGCCTGGCCAACGGCGGCGCGGACACGGTGTCGGCCATCAAGCAGGCGCGCGAGTTCCGCATCGGCAGCGGCAAGGACCAGCGCCTGGCCGCCTTGCTCGTGTTCCTGTCCGACGTGCACGCGCTGGGCCTGGAAACGGCCCAGGGCCTCGTCTATGCGGACGGCTTTTACTGGGATTACGACGACCGCAGCCGCGCGTTCGCCAAGCGTTTCGAGGCGCTCAACAAGGGCGCCAAGCCGACCATGGTGCAGGCGGGCGTGTATTCGAGCGTCTACCACTACCTGAAATCGGTGGCCGCGGCAAAGAGCGACGATTCGAAGATCGTCGCCCAGAAAATGCGCGAACTGCCGATCAAGGACGCCGTCATGAACAACGCCTCGATCCGCCCCGATGGCCGCGTCATCCACGACATGTACCTGGTGCAGGTGAAGACCCCGGCCGAATCGAAAGGCGCGTGGGACTACCTGAAAGTGCTGTCGACCATCCCCGCGGACCAGGCG
The DNA here is from genome assembly GCF_002797895.1 of Janthinobacterium sp. 67. Lineage (NCBI taxonomy): Bacteria > Pseudomonadati > Pseudomonadota > Betaproteobacteria > Burkholderiales > Oxalobacteraceae > Janthinobacterium > Janthinobacterium sp. 67. The sequence goes on from NZ_PGES01000001.1 coordinate 440,809, forward strand.
TTCAAGACTATGGATGCGGCGGCGTGCAACCTCGTTAAAAAATAATTTTCACCCCTAACGGCGAAAAATCCGGGGTCGGACCCTCAGGGTCCGACCCCGGAATCTGCTCTTGGGGTAACTAGTCAATCACGGAGCACACCATGAACCAAGCCCTCACCCAAGTCCCTGCTGTCCCCCTGCACATCGCCGGCAAGCACCACGCTTCGACCAGCACCGAATGGCGCGACGTCATCAACCCGGCCACGCAGGAAATCGTCGCCAAGGTGCCGTTTTCCACGCCGGACGAAGTCAACCTGGCCGTCGCCACGGCCAAGGAAGCGTTCAAGACCTGGCGCAATACGCCGCTGGCCGCGCGCATGCGCATCATGCTCAAGTACCAGCACCTGATCCGCGAAAACATTGGGACTTTGGCCGAACTGATCACGCGCGAGCATGGCAAGACCCTGCCCGACGCGGAAGGGGAGGTGATGCGCGGCCTGGAAGTGGTGGAGCACGCGTGCTCGATCGCCACCCTGCAGCTGGGCGAGATCGCGGAAAACGCGGCCACCGGCGTCGATGTCTACAACATCTACCAGCCGCTGGGCGTGGGCGCCGGCATCACGGCCTTCAACTTCCCCGTCATGCTGCCATGCTTCATGTTCCCGATCGCTATCGCCTGCGGCAATACCTTTGTATTGAAACCATCGGAGCAGGACCCGTCATCGTCGATGTACCTGGTCGAACTGATGTACCAGGCGGGCTTGCCGGCGGGCGTGCTGAACGTCGTGCATGGCGGCGCGGACGTCGTCAACATGCTGTGCGACCATCCCGACATCAAGGCCGTCTCTTTCATCGGCTCCACCCACGTGGGCACGCATGTGTACCGCCGCGCCAGCGAATCGGGCAAGCGCGCGCAATCGATGATGGGCGCGAAAAACCATTGCGTGGTGCTGGCCGACGCCAACAAGGAGCAGGCGATCAATAACCTGATCGGCGCGGCATTCGGCGCGGCCGGCCAGCGCTGCATGGCCAATTCCGTCGTCGTGCTGGTGGGCGAGGCGCGATCCTGGCTGCCGGAAATCGTCGCCCGCTCGCAGGCCCTGAAAGTGGGGCCGGGCAGCGACCGCACGGCGGACCTGGGACCGATGGTGTCGAAAGCGGCCATGCAGCGCGCGGAAAAGCTGATCCAGGCAGGCGTGGACGAAGGCGCGCAACTGCTGCTCGATGGCCGCGGCCACAAGGTGGCCGGCTATGAGGGCGGCAACTTCATGGGGCCGACGATTTTCTCGAAGGTGGCCGCATCGAACTCCGTCTACACGCAGGAAATCTTCGGCCCCGCCATGTGCGTCGTCGAGACGGATACCCTGGACCAGGCCATCGCCTTCATCAACGCCAACCCGAACGGCAACGGCACCTCGATCTTCACCTCGTCCGGCTGGGCCGGGCGCAAATTCCAGAACGAGATCGACGTGGGGCAGGTGGGCATCAACGTGGCCATCCCCGTGCCCGTCGCCTACTTCAGCTTTACGGGCTCGCGCGCGTCGAAACTGGGCGACCTGGGCCCGAACGGCAAGCAGGCCTTGTACTTCTGGACGCAGACCAAGACCGTCACGGCGCGCTGGTTCGCCCCGGACGACGGCGGCAGCGGCGTCAATACCACCATCTCGATGAAATAAGGGGATGTCATGACGAGCAATATCGTTTTCATCGGCCTGGGGAACATGGGGCTGCCCATGGCGCAAAACCTCGTGCGCGCCGGCCATGCGGTGACGGGTTTCGACCTGGTGCCGGCCAGCGTGCGGCAGTTCGCCGATGGCGGCGGCCTGGTGTCCGATGACCAGGCGGCGGCGATAGGCCAGGCCGACATCGTCATCACCATGCTGCCGGCCAGCCGGCATGTTCTCGGCGCGTACCTTGGAGACGCGGGCATCCTGGCGCAGGCGCGGCCCGGCACCTTGCTGATCGACTGTTCGACGATTTCCACCGAGGCGGCGCGCCAGGTGGGCCGCGCGGCGCAGGAGCAGGGCTTGCCCATGCTGGACGCGCCTGTTTCCGGCGGCACGGCGGGCGCCACCAACGGCACCCTGACCTTCATGGTGGGCGGCGAAGCATCCGCGCTGGCGGCGGCGCGGCCCTACCTGGACGTCATGGGCAAGGCCATCTTCCATGCGGGCGGCTCGGGCTGCGGCCAGACGGTCAAGATCTGCAACAACATGCTGCTGGGGATTTTGATGATCGGCACGAGCGAAGCGATACGCCTGGGCGTGGCCAATGGCCTGGACCCGAAGGTGGTGTCGGACGTGATGGCGAAAAGCTCGGGCCGCAACTGGACCCTGGACGTGTACAACCCGTGTCCCGGCGTGGCGGAAAACGTGCCCGCATCGCGCGGCTATACGGGCGGCTTTGGCGTCGACCTGATGCTCAAGGACCTGGGGCTGGCCGTGGAAAGCGCGCTGGCCAGCGGAGCCTCCGTGCCGCTGGGCGCCTTGTCGCGCAATTTATACAGTTTGCACAGCAAGGCGGGATCGGGCGCGCTGGATTTTTCCAGCATCTACCAGATGTTGGGCGATAAGGCTTAAGGCTGTTGCGCCTGCAGGGCGGCCAGTTCCGCCTTGGCTTTTTCCAGCTTGCCTTCCAGCTTGGCGATCTTCTTCGGCTGTTTATTCGCTTCCTGGGCCAGGCGTAGCGAGCGCTCCGTCTGATTGACCTTGGCCTGCGCCTTCAGCACCTTCTTGTTGTGGCGCTCGGCCAGGCTGCTGTCGCGGCAGTGGGCGTTGACTTCGTCGAGCGCGCGCGTGAGGCCCGCGACCTTGTCGGACAAGCCCTGTTCCTGCGCCTGGCGCAATTCGCTGCTGATGCTTTCGCGCTTGGCGGCGCAGCCGGCCAGCTGGGTGTCGGCGGCGCTGGCGCCCACGGAGGCTGCGGCGAGCAGCAGGGTCAAGGCGGTGGTGGCGAGGCGGTTCATGGTCTTCCTGTGTCAGTGGTGGGCCCGTGCAATGTAAGCCCGGCGGCTTGCCCTGTCAAACTTCGCGTACCGTGCGCGCCTGTCTGGCGCGGCATCGGCTACCATGCGTGTTTTCTTCTTTCCGACACCGCCGCATGCCCCAGAAATTCCTCTTGCTGCTGCCTTTTCTGCTGCCGCTGCCCATCCTGGCGCAAACTTCGCCCACCTTGCTCGACCTGCAGCTGATCGCCATCAAGGCCAGGGCGGATGTGGCCAGCCATAGCCCGGAAAGTATCGCCGAGTTTGCCGAGACGCGGAGGCTGGCGGAAACAGGCGACGTCGAGGAGCAGCTGGAACTGGCGCGCATGCTGCAGCTGGGCGTGGGCACGCCGCAAGACACGGCGCAGTCGATGGCGTGGATACGCAAGTCGGCCGAAGGCGGCTATGCGCCGGCGCAATCGGCTTTGGGCCTGGCCTATACCGTGGGTGGCAAGGTGCCGATCGACCGCGTGCAGGGAGAATACTGGTTGCGCAAGGGCGTGGCGCAGGGTGATGCACTGGCGCAAACCATCCTGGCGCTGGAATTCATCGATGGCCACAGCAGTGCCGAAGAGCAGGCGCTGGCCATCACCTGGCTGAAGGCGGCGGCGAACGAGCAGCACTTTGTGCCCGCCTACAATGGGCTGGGCGAGCACCTGATGCGCGCCGCCACCGATGAGCAGCAGCGCGGCGAGGCTTTCCACTGGTATGACAGATCGGCGCGTGAAAAGGAGCCGGCCGGCATGCGCAACCTGGCCCGCGCGCACGAGCTGGGCCTGGGCGTGAAACAGTCGGACAAGCTGGCCCTGGTCTGGTACGAGCGGGCGGGATGGAGCGGCGACGTGCCCGCCATGCGGCGCATGGTCGATGTGTACGTCAAGGGCGAACTGGGACAACAGGCGAATGCCGAAGACGCCGCCGAATGGCGCGGTAAATTGGCTGAAAAGGAAAACAAATGAAGACCATGCTGTTCATCTTGAGCCTGGCCTTGGCGCAGAGCGTGCTGGCGCAGCCAGCGTCCCTGCAAAAGCCGCGCCAGCATCCGGCGCTCGTGGAATTCGACATGTCCGGCCAGGACGCCATGCGCGCAAGGGTGCGGGCCGTGGTCAACCGCCCGGCCGACCTGTCGCCGGACAAGGTCGCGGCCTTCGACAAGACGCGCGCCGCTGCGGAAGGGGGCGACACGGCCGCCCAGCTGGAACTGGCGCAGATGCTGCATGGGGGCGAGGGCACGCCGCGCGACTATGACGCCGGCCTGGCCTGGATGAAGAAATCGGCTGAAGGCGGCTATGGCCCCGCGCAGGCCTTCCTGGGCGTGGCCTATACCTTGGGGCAGGGCATGGCCATCGACCGCAAGCTGGGCGAATACTGGTCGCGCAAGGGCGCCGCGCAAGGCGTGGAACTGGCCAACTTCACGGTGGCCCAGCACTTTGAAAACATCCACAGCAGCCCGGAAGAACAGGCGCATGCGCTGCACTGGCTCAAATACTATGCTGAAAACGGCTTCATCCCCGCCTACAATGAAATCGGCTACCGCCTGATGATGACGGCGAAGGACGAGGCGCAGCGCAAGGAAGCGTTCGGCTGGTACATGAAGTCGGCCAAGGCGCTCGATCCGTCGGGCTTGAACAACGTGGCCTATTCATATGAAGTGGGGCAGGGCGCACCGCAGAGCGACGAAGCGGCCCTGGGCTGGTACGAGATGGCGGCCATCGCCAAAAGCCCGCCGGGGCAGACGGGTTTTGCGCGGCTGCTGGAGCAGGGGCGTGGCGGCCCGACCCGGCAAGGTCCGGCGCCCGAACCCTTTGCCTTGTATCTGCTGGCCGCGAAGCAGGGCGATGCTGAAGCCATCGAACGGCTGGTCAGGGTGTACGACAAGGGCGAGCTGGGACAGGCGGCCGATCCCGCGCAGGCCGCACTGTGGCGTGAAAAGCTCAAGCTGGCCAAGACGCCCTGAGCGGGCATGACGGCGCGGAAACGGCATGCTATCATCATTGTTATCGATAACAATATCATGAGAGACCCATGAATCCCGATTTCCGCTCCAAGGCGACGCTCGAAGCGCATATCCTGCACACGATGCACTTTTATCACCCGCGCGCCATCGATGCGAGCGGCGGCTTTTACCACTTCTTCCTCGACGATGGCACGGTGTACGACGCCAGCACGCGCCACCTGGTCAGCAGCACGCGCTTCATCTTCAATTACGCCATGGCGTACCGCCATTTCGGCGGCGACGATTACCAGGCGGCCCTGCGCCACGGCGTGGCCTTCTTGCGCGATGTGCACCGTGACCCGGCCACGGGCGGCTACGCCTGGCAACTGTCGTGGAAAGATGGCGTCAAGCAGGTCGAAGACGGCGCCAACCACTGCTACGGCCTGGCCTTCGTGCTGCTCGCCTATGCCCACGCCTTGCAGGCGGGGATGCCGGAGGCGCGCGCCTACCTGGACGAGACGTTCGAATTGATGGAGCAGCGTTTCTGGCTGCCCGAACACGGCCTGTATGCGGACGTGGCCAGCGCCGACTGGTCTGCTCTGGATGGCTACCGTGGCCAGAACGCCAATATGCACGCCTGCGAAGCCATGCTGGCCGCGTTCGAGGCGACGGGCGAAGCGCGCTATCTGCACCGCGCCGAAACCTTGGCACACAACATCACGGTGCGCCAGGCGGCTCTGGCGAACGGCATGATATGGGAGCACTACACGCCCGACTGGGCTATCGACTGGAATTACAACCTGCACGACAAGAGCAATATCTTCCGCCCGTGGGGCTACCAGCCCGGCCACTTCACGGAATGGGCCAAGCTGCTGCTGATCATGGAGCGCCACGCCAAGTTCATGGCCGGTCCGTCCGACTGGCTGCTGCCGCGCGCGCGCGAACTGTACGACACGGCCCTGGCCAAGGCCTGGGATGGCGCGCATGGCGGCATCCACTACGGCTTCGGCCCGCACGATGAAATCTGCGATGGCGACAAATACTTCTGGGTGCAGGCGGAAAGCTTCGCCGCGGCCGCCGTGCTGGCCGCGCGCACGGGCGACGAGGCCTACTGGCACAGCTACGACAAGATCTGGGACTACAGCTGGCAGCATTTCGTCGACCATGAACACGGCGCCTGGTACCGCATCCTGACGCCCGAGAACCAAAAAATCAGCAAGGAGAAAAGCCCGGCCGGCAAGACCGATTACCACACCATGGGCGCCTGCTATGAAGTGCTGAACGCGATTGGCGGTGCGGCATGAGTGCCATGTTCCCGACTTTTGTATCGGCCGGCGAAGCGCTGACGGACATGCTGCGCACGGGCGCCGATTCCTGGAGCAGCCAGGTGGGCGGCTCGACCTGGAACGTAGCGCGCGTGATGGCGCGCCTGGGCGTGCCCAGCGCCTTTGCGGGCGCCGTCAGCTGCGACGTCTTCGGCGATGCGCTGGCGCAAGCGACCGACGTGGCGGGCCTGGACATGCGCTTTTTGCAGCGCCATGCGAAGTCGCCGCTGCTGGCCATCGTGCACGAACTGCATCCGCCCACTTATTACTTCATCGGCGACGACAGCGCCGACCTGCATTTCGACGCGGCGCGCTTGCCTGCCGGCTGGATGCAGGGGGCGCAATGGGTGCATTTCGGCGGCATCAGCCTGGCGCGCGAACCGCTGGCGGGCAAGCTGGTGGCGCTGGCGCAGGAGCTGAAGGCGGCAGGCGTGAAAATCAGCTATGACCCGAACTTCCGCATCATGATGGATGAACGCTACGACGCCACCCTGCGCCGCATGACGGAGCTGGCCGACGTGATCAAGGTGTCCGATGAAGACCTGGCCGGCCTGTTCCGCCACGGCGACATCGATGGCGCGTTTGCCATGCTGCGCAGCTGGAATCCGCACGCCACGTATTTGTATACGCGCGGCGCGCAGGGCGCGGCCCTGTACCAGGGCGAACGGACATGGCAGGCGGCGCCGCCCGTCATCGAAGTGGTCGACTCGGTGGGGGCGGGCGACGCCAGCATCGGCGGCTTGCTGTACAGCCTGATGCACCGCACCGACGCCGATGGCGGCCAGCACTTGCGCTTTGCCGTCGCGGCCGGGGCGGGCGCCTGCCTGGCGGCCGGCGCAGCGCCACCTTCGGTGGAGCTGGTGCAGTCGCTCGAGGCGCGCACGGTCGTCAGTTAAGTCAGACTTGGCCTGATCTGCGTCAACAAGGTGGCCACGTTTGGGCTTGGCCTACCTTGTCGTAAGCCATGCTCCTACATGGCTGCCGCAGGGCGCTGTCTAGAATGTGCACTTCATGTGTACAACTGGAGACTACATCATGGCCACCCAATCACCTCAGGCAGCTTCCGTTTCCCAAACACAGGCAGGCATGCCGGACATGGATGCGATCGAGCTGCTGACGCAAGACCATCAAACCGTCAAAGAACTGTTCGAACAGTATGAAGGCCTCAGCGACCGTTCGCTGGCCAGCAAGCGCAAGCTGGCCTTGAAAATATGCCAGGAACTGAGCAAGCACGCGATGGTGGAAGAAGAAATCTTCTATCCCGCCGTGCGCGACGCCAGCCGTTCGAACGAAGACCTCGTCGATGAAGCCATCGTCGAGCATGCATCGGCCAAGGAGCTGATCGCGCAGATCGTCGCCATGGAACCGGGAGAGGATTTATACGACGCCAAGGTCAAGGTACTCTCCGAGCAGATCGATCACCACGTGCTGGAAGAGGAGGGCGAGATTTTCCCGCGCGCGCGCGACGCGGAACTCGACCTGCAAGCCATGGGCAGCCGGATCGCCGCGCGCAAGGGGGAAATCGAACTGCCCGACATGCAGGCGTGAGCGTCCATGGCCGCGCGTGGCTAGCGCGCCCGTCCCGTCGATGCGCGTTCCATCAAGGTAAACGCCATCAAATGATGCGTGGCGGGCGCCGTTTCCCCGGCGCGGCGCTGGCGGATTTCGTCGATGACAAGACTGACGGCGGCGCGCGCCATGTCGGCGATGGGCTGGTGGATGGTGGTCAGCTCGGGCCAGACGGTGGTGGCGACGGGCGTGTCGTCGAAGCCGCACACGCTCAATTCCGCCGGCACCTGCAAGCCCATGCCGTGCGCCACGGCCAGGGTGGCGGCGGCCATGTCGTCGTTGCTGGCGAAGATGGCGCTCGGGTGCGGCGCTTGCGCCAGCAACTGGCGTGCCGCGTCCAATCCCGAACGATACGTAAAATAGCCTTGCGCCACCCTGTGCGGCGGTACCGGCAAGCCCGCTTCACGCATGGCGTCCTCGAAGGCCTGGCGGCGCAGCAGGGCGGGCGTGTGCGCCGGATCACCTTCGATGAAGCCGATGTCGCGGTGGCCCAGCGCAAGCAAGTGGCGCGTCATGGCCAGCGCGCCTTCGTAGTCGTCGACGCGCACGGCCGAGGCGTCGGGCGAAGGGCGCGCCGTAGCCACGGCGATGACGGGAATGCCCATTTGATTGAGCTGCGCCAGTACCGCGGGCGAATCGCACAGGGGCGGCGGCACGAGGATGCCGTCCACGCCGGCCGCCACCAGGCAATCGATGCCGGCGCGCTGGCTGTCCATGTCTTCGCAGCGCTCGAGCAGCAGCTGGCCGCCGCCCTGGCGGCACTGGTCCATGGCGCCGACGAGGAATTCGCTGAGAAAAGCGGCGCTGGGATTGCTGTATAACAGGCCGATGCGCAGGGTGCCCGTGCGGGCCGCCCTGGCCGCCAGGTTGGGCTGGTAGCGCAGGCTGGCGATCGCCGCCTCGACCTTGTCGCGCGTGGCCGTGCTGACGCTGGCGCGCCCGTTGATCACGCGCGATACCGTCATGGCCGACACGCCGGCCACGCGCGCCACGTCATGCACGGTGGCCCCGCTGGCGGTGTCTGGTGCGGCGTGCGCCGCCTTATTCGAGGTGGCCACCGAATTTCAGCTTGCCGCTGATGCGCATGCCGTGCAATTGACCTTCTTCCAGTTCGGCGGCGCTGGTGCGCTGCGCCGTGTCGCGCCGCGCCAGTCCCACCGACAGGATGTCGAGCATCATCAGTTGCAGCAGGCGCACGATCATGGGCACGAAATTGAGATTGCCTTCCGGGTGGTTCAAGGTCAGCAACACGTCGGCCAGCTTGGCCAGCGGCGAACCGCTGGCCGTAATGGCCAGCACGCGCGCGCCGCAGCCTTGCGCCACCTTGACGGTGCGCAGCAGGTCGGGCAGGGCGCCCGAACGGGAAATGACCAACGCCACGTCGCCCGGTTTGAGCATGGCGGCGCTCATTTCCTGCGCCTGCGGGTCGGCAAAGAAGCTGCTGACGATGCCCAGGTTGAGCAGCTTGTGCTGCATGTCGTCGGCCACCACGCGGGCGCTGCCCACGGCCAGCAGCTCCACGCGCTGCGCGCCGCGCAGCAGTTCGATGGCGGCCGTCAGCGCTTTCACGTCGAGCATGTCGCGCATGGCCAGCGCGGCCGATGCATTATTGCCCAGCACCTTGCGCGCCAGTTCCGCGTCGGAGTCCGAAATCTCCACGTGGCAGTGGGCCACCGTGATGGCGCCGCCCGTCAGGCCGGAGGCCAGCTTCAACTTGAAGTCGGCCAGGCCCTGCACGCCGATCGAGCGGCAAAAGCGCATCACCGTCGGCTGGCTGACGCCCACCCGCTGGGCGATTTCCGCGATCGGCAGGGTCAGCATGGCGTTCGGTTCCTTCAGCACCCAGTCGGCCACCTTGCATTCCGATGGGCTCATGCGGCCGCGCGCCTGGCGCACGGATTCGAGCACGGGCGCGCCGGTATGGGCGCGCTTGAGCTTTTGCGCCAGGATGGCGGCGATGCCGAGAAACGTCGGCAGTTCGGCCGTGATCAGGAAGGTGGGAATCTGCGCCAGGTATTCGTTCAGGCGGCCCTTCTGTTCGAAGCGGGCGCGGAACTGCGACTGTTCGAACAAAGGCCCCAGGCGCGGCACGATGCCCCCGCCTATATAGATGCCACCGAGCGCGCCCAGGGTCATGGCCACGTTGCCGGCGATGGAGCCGAGGATGGCGCAGAAGCAGTCCACCGCTTCGAGGCACACGTCGCATTCATTGTTCAGGGCGCGGCTGGTGATGTCGGCCGCCAGCAGCGGCGGCGCATCGGGTTTGCCGGCGCGCTCGGACAGGGCGCGGTAGATCAGTTCCAGCCCCCGTCCGGAAGCGAGGCGTTCGGCCGAGACGTGCGACAGCTCGCGCCAGGCGAAGGACAGCACGTCCATCTCGCGCTGGTCGCAGGGGGCGAAGCTGACGTGGCCCCCTTCGCTGCCCAGCGCGATCCAGCGGTCTTCGGCGGGGATCATGCCCGACACGCCCAGGCCCGTGCCCGAGCCGAGCAGGCCGATGACGCTGTCGGCGCGTGCCATGCCGCCGCCGATCTGCTGGCGCTGGTCGGGCCGCAGGTAGGGCAGGGCCATGGCCAGCGCCGTGAAGTCGTTCACCACCAGCAGGGTGTCGAGGCCCAGCGCGGCGCGCATCGCCTCGATCGAGAAGAACCAGTGATGGTTCATCATGCGGATATTGTCGTCATCGATGGGATTGGCGATGGCGATGGCCGCATGGCGCACGCGCGCCGAACCGGCGGCGCGCGCGTCGCCGCTATCCATATAGGCCGTGATGGCGTCGAGCAGCGAAGCGTAGTCGTCGCAGGGCAGCACGGCTACCGCTTCCAGGTGGCCCTGACGCGTTTCCAGCACGAAGCGGGCATTGGTGCCGCCGATGTCCGCCAGCAGGCGCGGCCCGTCGCTGAAGCGTTCCGCCGGATCGCTGCCTGCTACTTCCATTTTTTCATCAATTTTCATGGCGGTGCCTAGTCTCGTATGCGTGCGCGGTCGTGGCCGCGCACTGTCGTTATGGCAAAAACCAAGGATTTTAATTCGTATACGTGCCGCGTGCCGAAAAATGCGGGGTGGCTGCGCAAATGCCCGTCCACAGTGCCGGATGCGGCGGTGTCGGCGGGAAAAAACAGGGCAGTCAACCCGTATATCGGTACGCAAGAAAGTGTCGCAGAGTAGTCGTAGGATTACAACATAATATGTTGATATTTGTTCGTAGTATAGTTACTATGTCCCTGCTGGAAAGAATTCTGGCCAGTACATTCGGCCACGAATGACTAGATAAAAAATAACTACTGAGGAGACTTACCATGCTGCATCGCAACATGTTGAAGGCCGTGTTGAAGACACTGCCCGCTGCCATCGTCTTGGCCATCGCCAGCGGTTCCGCTGCCGCCGACCCCATGTACCCATCCGACTCCGAAGGCTTCCACGGCTACCTGCGCGCTGGCGCCGGCAGCAATACCTCGGGCGACGGCGGTTCGCAAGGCTGCTTCGGCTTGGGCGGCAATACCATGAAATATCGTCTGGGCAATGAGTGCGATGCCTACACGGAATTCGGCTACACCAAGTCGATCGCCAATTCCGGCGGCGTGAACTACCTGGCCACGGTCTGGGTCAACGCTTACGCGCCCAACTCCGATTTCGGCGACAACAAGCTGAGCATCGTCAAAGCCTATGTCGAAGCGCAGGGACTCGACTTCCTGAACGGCGGCACGGCCTGGATCGGCAAGCGTTTCTACTACCGTCCTGACATCCACATGCTGGACTTGCAATACATCAACATGAACGGCACGGGTGCCGGTCTGGACCGCATTCCTGCGGGCCCGGGTAAATTCTCGTATGCCTTCTTCAAGGACAACGACATCAACACCGTGTCGAAGAGCGGCGTCGTCAGCACCAAGTCCGCCGTGCGCCAGAACTTCATCTACGGCGAGATTCCCGTCAATGAAAACGGCACCCTGGACCTGGCCGCGACCTACATCATCGGCGAAGGCAAGGACAACGACGCTTTCGGCCAAAAGCATAACGGCTGGCAGTTGTCGGCATTCCACCGTCAAGCGAAAGTCTTCGGCGGCGGCAATACCTTCGGCGTGCAGTACGGCGTCGGTCCCGGCACGGGCAAGGGCGCGCAGTTCGGCGCTTCGGGCGACACCAATTTCGGTTCGGACGTGAAACGCACGCGCATCTTCAATGACATGGCGATCCAGCCGATGGCCAACTTCGGCATGGAATTCGTCGCCCTGTGGCAAAAAGACGAGTCGAACGCCACCGGTTCCTCGACCTGGACCTCGGTCGGCGTGCGTCCCGTGTACGCATTCACCAACAACTTCAAGCTGGTGGGCGAACTGGGCACGGACCGCGTGACGCAAGCGGGCGGCCTGCCGGCCAAGCGCCTGACCAAGCTGACCATCGCCCCGACGATCTCGGCCGGTCCTGGCCTGTGGTCGCGTCCTGAACTGCGCGCTTTCGTGACGTACGGCAAGTGGAACGATGCGGCGACCGCCTCGGTCAACGCGTCGAACAACGGCGGCCCGATCTACAACAACAATACCAGCGGCACCTCCTACGGTTTCCAAGTGGAAACCTGGTTCTAAGTTTGCAGGCGTCGTAAGTCTAGATCAACCTGGCGCATCCTTCGCGGATGCGTTTTTGGCGCCGTCCCGTGATATAAATGCAATGTAGTCATGTTACGGATCACGGCGCCGTCTTTACACCAAGATGATGCCCGTTTGCAATCGGGTCTGAGCACAAGAGCGCCGGTACAGGCGCAGATTTCACCTTTTTCGGCCCCCGTATGCCGAAGCCCCCTAAAAGCTTGATCAAAAAAGGAATGTGGAGATGAAACTGAAATTCAAGATTACCCAACTGGCCGCATTGACCACCCTGGCATTCGCCGGCAGCGCTTTTGCAACCGACGTGGAAGTGTTGCACTACTGGACCTCTGGCGGCGAAGCGAAGTCCGTGGGCCAGTTGCAGCAAATCGTGAAGGAAAGCGGCTTCGGCTGGAAAGATTTCGCCGTGGCTGGCGGCGCTGGCGAAAACGCCGCGACCGCGCTGAAAACCCGCGTCATTTCCGGCAACCCGCCGACGGCCGCCCAGATCAAGGGCCCATCGATCCAGGAGTGGGGCGCTGAAGGCGTGCTGGCCAATATCGATGATGCCGCCATTCCTGGCAAATGGGATGCCGTGCTGCCGAAAGTCGTCGCCGACATCATGAAATACAAGGGCCATTACGTTGCCGCTCCCGTCAACGTCCACCGCGTCAACTGGATGTGGGTCAATCCGGAAGTGCTGAAAAAAGCCGGCGTGGCCACCACCCCGACCACCTGGGATGCGTTCTTCGACGCGGCCGAGAAAATCAAGAAATCGGGCGGCATCGCCATCGCCCACGGCGGCCAGCCTTGGCAGGACGCCACCGTGTTTGAGTCCGTCGCGCTGGGCGTGGGCGGCACCGAGTTCTACAAGAAAGCCATCCTCAAGCTGGACCAGAAGGAATTGACCGGCCCGACCATGCTCAAGGTGTTCGACACCCTGGGCAAGGTGAAGACCTACATCGACAAGGATGCGGCAGGCCGCGACTGGAACCTGGCCACCGCCATGGTCATCAACAACAAGGCCGGCTTCCAGTTCATGGGCGACTGGGCCAAGGGCGAGTTCACGGCCGCTGGCAAGGTGCCGGGCAAGGACTACCTGTGCGTGGCCGCTCCTGGCACGGACAAGGCCTACACCTTCAACATCGATTCGTTTGCCATGTTCACGCAAAAGGATGCGAATGCGAAGAAAGGGCAGATCGCCCTGGCCAACGCCATCATGAATCCGAAGTTCCAGTCGATCTTCAACCTGAACAAGGGTTCGATTCCTGTGCGTTCCGGCGTATCGAAGGACAAGTTTGACGCTTGCGCCCTGAAATCGATGGAAGACATGGACGCCACCAACAAGTCCGGCGGCCTGGTGCCATCGTTCGCCCACGGCATGGCGCTGCCATCGGCCACGCAAGGCGCCGTGACCGACGTCATCGCCAAGTTCATGAACACCAACATGAGCTCGAAAGACGCGGTTGCAGCCTTGGCCAAAGCGGCAAAAGTGAAGTAATCACGACGGCGCCGGCACGCTCGCCGGCGCCCGCTGCATTGCATGCATCGCAGGCGTCCGCCCTGGCTTCGACCAGGCCGGCGCCACACGCAGTTCTCTCTACGGCTCTCCTATGTCCATACGCAAGCAATTCGACCGATGGATACCGCAGATGGTGTTGGGCCCCACGCTCATCGCCAGCCTGGTATTCGTCTATGGTTTTATCTTTTTGACCGGTTGGCTGTCGCTGACCGAATCGCGGCTGATGCCGAACTACGAGTTCGCCGGCCTGGTGCAATACATCGAGCTGTTCGACAACGAGCGCTGGTGGACCTCGCTCAAGAACCTGGGCATCTTCGGTGTCCTGTTCATCGGTTGCAGCATCGCCATCGGCCTGTTCCTGGCCATCCTGCTGGACCAGAAAATCCGCGCCGAAGGCGCGCTGCGCGCCATCTACCTGTATCCGATGGCGCTGTCCTTCATCGTCACCGGCACGGCCTGGAAATGGATGCTCAATCCCAGCCTGGGCCTGGAAAAGGTCATGCACGACTGGGGCTGGACCTCGTTTACCTTCGACTGGCTGGTGAACTCCGACATGGCCATCTACACGGTGGTGATCGCCGGCGTGTGGCAGTCGTCGGGCTTTGTCATGGCCCTGTTCCTGGCCGGCCTGCGCGGCATCGATGACGAGATCATCAAGGCGGCGCAAGTCGATGGCGCATCCTTGCCGACGATCTACTGGCGCATCGTGATTCCCGCCATGCGCCCCGTGTTCTTCAGCGTGCTGCTGATCCTCGCGCACATCGCCATCAAGAGCTTCGACCTGGTCATCGCATTGACGGCTGGCGGACCTGGCAATTCGTCGTCCGTGCCGGCCATCTTCATGTACCAGTTTTCCTTCACCCGCGGCCAGCTGGGCCTGGGCTCGGCATCGGCAATGATGATGCTGGCCACCATCGTGGCCGTGCTCGTGCCGCTGATGTACCTGGAAACGCGCAGCGCAAAGGCGATGAGATGACACCTACACGAAATAATCGCCTCACCCTCGGACGGGTGGTGGTATACCTGCTGCTGATTCTGTTTGCGGTGTACTACATCGTGCCCCTGTACGTGACCCTGTCGACGTCGTTCAAGTCGCTCGACGAGATCCGCAGCGGCAACCTGCTGGCCTTGCCGCACGTGTGGCAGTTCGATTCCTGGGCCAAGGCCTGGTCGTCGGCCTGCACGGGCGTCACCTGCGACGGCATGCAGCCGTTCTTCTGGAACTCGATCAAGATGGTGATTCCCGCCGTGCTGATCTCGACCTTCCTGGGCGCCTTCAACGGCTATGTGTTCGCGCATTGGCGCTTCCGTGGTTCGGAAATCCTGTTTGCCGCCTTGCTGGTGGGCTGCTTCATTCCGTTCCAGGTGGTGATCCTGCCGATGGCGCGCCTGCTGGGCGAATTCGGCCTGGCCAATACCACCACGGGCCTCGTCTTCGTCCACGTGGTGTACGGCACGGCGTTCACGACCCTGTTCTTCCGTAACTACTACATCGGCGTGCCGGAAGAACTGATCAAGGCGGCCCGCATCGACGGCGCCGGCTTCTTCCTGATCTTCCGCAAGATCGTGCTGCCGATTTCGGGTCCGATTTTCGTCGTCTGCATCATCTGGCAATTCACGCAGATCTGGAACGATTTCCTGTTCGGTATCGTCTTCGCCAGCGGCGATTCGCAGCCGATCACGGTGGGCTTGAACAACCTGGTCAACACGTCCACGGGCGTGAAGGAATACAACGTCAACATGGCCGCCGCGGTGATTGCCGCGCTGCCGACCCTGCTGGTCTATCTGGTCGCAGGCCGTTATTTTGTGCGCGGTCTGACCGCAGGCGCAGTCAAAGGTTAAGGAAAGAATATGTCCAGTTTATCGATACGCAGCATCCGCAAGGTGTACACGAATGGCGTCGAAGTCCTCAAGGGCATCGACATCGAGATCAAGGATGGCCAGTTCCTGATCCTCGTCGGCGGCTCCGGCTCCGGCAAGTCGACCTTGCTCAACATGGTGGCCGGCCTGGAAAGCGTCACGTCCGGCGAAATCCTCATCGACGGCAAGGTCGTCAACGACCTGCCGCCGAAGGACCGCGACATCGCCATGGTGTTCCAGTCCTACGCGCTGTATCCGTCGATGACGGTGCGCGAAAACATCGCGTTCGGCCTGAACGTGAAAAAAGTGCCGAAGGCGGAGCAGGAAGAAATCGTCGCCCGCGTCGCCGAAACCCTGCAGATCACGCACTTGCTGGATCGCCGTCCGGCGCAGCTGTCGGGCGGCCAGCGCCAGAGGGTCGCCATGGGCCGCGCCATTTCGCGCAAGCCGTCGCTGTTCCTGTTCGACGAACCGCTGTCGAACCTGGACGCCAAGCTGCGCGTGGAAATGCGCGCCGAGATCAAGTTGCTGCACCAGCGCCTGAAGGCGACCATCGTCTACGTCACGCATGACCAGATCGAGGCGATGACGATGGGCGACCTGATCGCCGTCATGAAGGACGGGGTGGTGCAGCAACTGGGCACGCCGCAGGAAATCTACGACAATCCGGCCAACCTGTTCGTGGCCGGTTTCATCGGCTCGCCGTCGATGAACTTCATCACCGTCAAGCCTGTCATCGAAGGCAACGAGGTGTTTGTCGCCATCGAGAACGCGGGCAAGAGCCTGCGCCTGGCCTTGCCGTTCGCCGCCGACAAGCTGCGCAGCTATGCGGGCCGCGACGTGATCCTGGGCGTGCGTCCGGAACAGATCACGGACATGAGCAGCGCGCACGGCGACGTGGGCCAGGAACTGGGCTGCCTGATCGACCTGGTCGAGCCGACCGGTCCCGACACCTTGCTGACGACGCGCCTGAACGGCGCCGCCGTGACCTGCCGCACGCATCCGCGCGAAGCCGTGCTGCCGGGGCAGACCATGCAACTGTCGTTCAACCTGTCGAAAGCGGCCCTGTTCGATCCGGCCAACGGCGAGCGCATCGCGTAAGCGTTGTCTCCATAAAAACGGCCCGCCTGTCGCATGACAGGCGGGCCGTTGCCGTTTGCGCCGCCGTGTTTATCGTGTCAGCGATTTCTTGTACATGATGGACTGGCGCAGCTTGCCCTTGTCGTCGATCAGCTCATCGAATGCTTCGCGGTTGACTTCCTGCAGGGCGCCCAGCTCGCGCGCGCTCTTGCCGCCGCTGACGATATCGCCGGGCCGCAGCGCCGCCATCGCCTGCGCGGCCAGCAGGATCGTATTCGCGTACGCGACCGGATCGCGCAGGTCGACGCGCGCCAGGTCCATCGCCGGCATGCCGCGCAGCCAGTCGGCCCAGTAAAACTCGAGAAATTCCGTGGCCTTGCCAGGCGGCTCGTAGCCTACCCCGCGCGTAAAGTAGACGAGCGAGCGGTACGGGTCGTCGCCCAGGGAATCCAGGCCGATGGCGGACGGTAGCTGTTGTGGCGTGATGGTCTGGTTGCGGCCATTTTTCAGCCACACCTTGTTTTCCTCGCGCATGCGGGCCCAGAACGCCGCTTCGTCCAGCGCGCTGAAATTGTCGCTGACCTTGACCCAGACCTTCAATTGCTGATTGCGCCCGCCATCGGCATCGCGGAAGGTGGAAAACGTGTGGTGGCCATCGGTCAGGTACACGATGCCGCGCGGGCCGATGACGACGGTCTTCATGTCGTCCGGACGGCTGCCCACGGCCGCCTTGCAGCGGTAGCCGGCCGGCGGTGCGCTGAGCGTGGCGCCGGGCACATTGGCCGTATTGGGCAAGACATCGCCCTGGCCATTGGCTTCGCACAGGTCGGCGAATTTCTTCGGCTTGGCGATGTCGGCGATGTGCTTTTCTTCTGCCGCATAGCGTCCCAGCTTGTAATACACCTGGTCGTAGCCGATGGCCGGCTGGGTCGGATGCAGTTCAGCCAGGCTCACTTGCAGGATGCGCGGATGGGCGGCGCTGCCCACGACGGTGGCCGTCAGCGCCTGCTGGCGCGCGCTCAGGACCTGTGCCGGCGCGACGACGGCGTCGCGGGCCCAGGCCATGCTGGCGAAAACGAGGGCCAGCGCGGCGGCGGCCCGGGGAAATGCGGCGTGCATGCGACCTCCGAAGTAAACGGTATGGCGTGCAGCATAGCGCGGCACGCGATTTCGCGCAGTTCGACAGGCGCATGCACTGCGCCATCTCAAGACTGCTTCTTAAAACCACGTCTCCACTTGCAGGCCGAACGAGGTGCCGCTGGTGGCGTTGCCGTACACGGGGCCCGATTCATTGGCCTTGTTGACGGCGGCCGTGGCGGCGTCGTTCCATTTGCCGTAGGTGACGAAGGCGCGCAGCTCGGGACGCGACCAGTAACCCTTGCCCGCCGTCAGGGTGGGCGCGAAGGTCAGCTTGGTCAGGCGCTGCGCGGCGCCGCCCGTGGGCGAGGTCACGCGATCCGTGCCCAGTTCGAACTGCAGCTTGAAGTTGTCGTTGACGGCATACACGGGGCGCACGCCCAGGGAGGTCCAGGTCGAACTGCCGCCCGTGGCGTCGGACTTGTCGCGCTGCACGATGGCAATCATTTCCGCGCTCCATTCCGGCGTCGGCTGTATCCACAGCGAATTGAAGATGCGCAAGCGCGTGACGTCGCTGCCGTTGCGGATCGAACCCGTCGTGCCCATGCGGTCGCAGCACTGGCCGCCGGCGCCCGTGCCCGGCCCGACGCCGTACTGGATGCCGAAGGTGTTGGCGCCGCCCCATACCTTATCCTGCTTGTGCAGCACGGTGGCTTGCCAGCCGCTGTGCGAGGTGCTGTCCTTCTTGTCGGGCGTGATCAGGGTGGTCAGCACTTCCAGCGTGCCATCCTGGTTGATGGGGATGCCCTGGTAGACGAGGTTTTGCCGGATGGCCGAGTTGCCGGGCTTGTCGTTATCCTTGAAGAATCCATAACTGATGCGGCCCGGCCCCAGCTTGTACTGGTCGATGCCGCCGCCCGTGCCGTTCATATTGATGTATTGCAAGTCCAACATGTGGATGTCGGGACGCATGTAGTAGCGCTTGCCGATCCAGGCCGTGCCGCCGTTGAGGATTTCGATGTTTTTCGCTTCCACGTACATCTTCGACATGCTCAGTTCCGAATCGCTGACGGCGGAGCTGGGCGTGTAGGCGGCCACCATGATATGGCCGACGAAGCTGACGCCATTGGGCGACTTGGCCATTTCCTTCTGGTATTCGAACTCGCCATAGGTGTCGCATTCGTTGCCGAGCCGGTAGCGCATGGTGTTGCCGCCCAGGCCGTAGCAGCTTTGCGGGCCGCGGCTGTCCGTGCTCGAGCCGAGGCCGGCGCGGAAGTAGCCGTGGTATTCGCCTTCGGCATCGCTGGCGTGGGCGGCGCCGCAGGCCAGCAGCATGGCGCAGGCCAGGGCCAGCGAGGTCTTGATCGGGTGTTGCATGAAGTCTCCTTGTCGTTATCAAAATGCGTGCTTGGGCACGTCGTACCGGATCGCTGCCGATCCAATCGGGGAGCTGCCTGGGCGGAAAGCTCAGGCGGCCAATATCTGTTTCGATGAAATCAGGTTGCCGGGCTGGCGCCGCGTGCGCGCCACGCCTTGGGCGTCGAACAAATGAAAGGCGCTGCTGGCGGCCGAGACCGTGAACGGCTGGCCCAGCGGCACGCGGTTGTTGCCGTCGCCGCGTATCACCAGTTCCTGCCCGTTGTCCAGCGCCAGGTAAATGAAGTTGGCTTCGCCCAGGTGTTCCACCAGGCTGACGACGCCCTGGAAGCGGGCGCTGCCGTCGCCGTTTTCCAGGATGTGTTCGGCCCGCAAGCCCACCGTGACGGCGTCGCCCGGCAGCAGGCCGGCCGGATCAACGAGGGCCGTGATTTCCTGGCCGCTGGCCAGCGCCACGCGCACGCCATCATCCTGCGCGGCGATGACCTTGCCTTCGAAGAAATTCATCATCGGCGCGCCGATGAAACCGGCCACGAAGCGGTTCGCCGGCTGCTGGTACAGCTCCAAAGGCGTACCCGCCTGCTGGATATGGCCGCCATGCATGACGACGATCTTGTCGCCCAGGGTCATCGCCTCGACCTGGTCGTGCGTCACATACACGATGGTGGCGTTCAACTGGCGGTGCAGCTTGGCAATTTCCAGGCGCGTCTGCACGCGCAGGGCCGCGTCGAGGTTAGACAGCGGCTCGTCGAACAGGAACAGCTGCGGTTCGCGCACGATGGCGCGGCCGATGGCCACCCTCTGGCGCTGGCCGCCCGACAGTTCGCGCGGCAGGCGTTCCAGCAGGTGGTCGATCTTCAGGATGGCGGCCGCGTGGCGCACGCGCCGGGCGATGGCGTCCTTGCTGGCGCCGGCGATCTTCAGGCCGAACGCCATGTTGCGGTACACGCTCATGTGCGGATACAGCGCATAGCTCTGGAAGACCATGGCGATGCCCCGTTCGGCCGGCGGCAAGTCGTTGACAACCTTGCCGCCGATGGACAGGGTGCCTTGCGAAATGCTTTCCAGGCCGCACAGCATGCGCAGCAAGGTCGATTTGCCGCAGCCGGAAGGGCCCACCAGCACGACGAATTCACCGTCGCGGATGTCGAGGTCGATGCCGGCCAGCACATTGCTGTGGCCGTCGTAGGATTTGGTCAGTTGTTGCAGGCTTACATGGGCCATGGCGCACCTATTATTTGACCGCGCCGGACGTCAGGCCGCGGATCAGTTGACGAGAGAAAATGACGTACATGACGAGCACGGGAATGACGGCCAGCGACAGCGCCGCCAGCACGGAGTTCCAGTCCGTCACGTATTGCCCGATGAATTGCTGCACGCCCAGGGTGACCGTCTTGGTGCGGTCCGATGGCGCCAGGATCAGCGGGAACCACAGGTCGTTCCAGGCGGGAATCATGGTAAACACGGCCACCGTGGCGATGGCGGGGCGGATCAGGGGCAGGATTACCTGGAAGAAGATGGCGAACTCGCCCACGCCGTCGCAGCGCGCCGCATCCTTCAGTTCGCGCGGCACCTGGCGCACGAATTCGGACAAGATCATCACGGCCAGCGGCAGGCCCTGCGCCGTGTACACGAGCACCAGCGCGCTCAAGGTGTTGATCAGGTCGAGCCGCACCACCAGTTCCAGAATGGAGACCGTGCCCAGGCGGATGGGGATCATGATGCCCAGCGCCAGGTACAAGGTCAGCAGGCGGTTGCCCGTAAACGTGTACTCGGACAAGGCCCAGGCCGCCATGGCGCCGAACAGCACGATCAGCAGCAGCGACAGCAGGGTGACGAACAGGCTGTTGCCGAAGTACAGCAGGAAGTCCGAATTGGCCAGCACCTTGTGAAAGCCCACGAGCGAAAAGGTGGACGGCGTGGGCAAGGCCAGCGGATTGTCGAAGATGGCGGCCCGCGTCTTGACCGAGTTGATCAGGATCAAGACGATGGGGAACAGGGCAATGATGGTGTAGCCGGCCAGGATCGCATGCACGGCGGCGCGCCCCAGGGGGCGGGTGGAAACGTTGCGCATGGCGGCCCTTACAGTTCGTAGCGTGTCAGCTTGCGCTGCACGAAAAAGAAATACACGCCCACGCCCACGAGGATCACGAGGAACATCATGGTGGCCACGGCGGCGCCCATGGTGGGGCTGCCCAGCTGGGCCTGGTAACCGAAGAAGGTGCGGTAAAAGAAGGTGCCGAGGATGTCGGTGGCGTAGTTCGGTCCCGCCAGCGCGCCTTTCACGGAATACACGAGGTCGAAGGCGTTGAAGTTGGCGACAAAGGTGAGGATGGTCACCAGCCCCAGGGTGGGCCAGATCAGCGGCAGCTTGATTTGCCAGAAGATGCGCATGGCGCTCGCCCCTTCCGCGTGGGCCGCCTCGATGATTTCCTCGGGCACGGCCAGCAGGGCCGCATAGATCAGCATCATGGGGATGCCGATGTATTGCCAAACGGAAATGAGAGCGATGGTCAGCAGGGCCGTCGATTCCTGGCCCAGCCATGGCGCGAAGTAGCTGCCGATGCCCACGCCATCCATCAGCGACTGGCCCACGCCCCACAGCGGCGACAGGATCAGTTGCCAGATGAAGCCGATGATGACGACGGACAGCAGGGTCGGCAGGAAGATCAGGGTACGGTAGCTGCGCTCGCCCTTCAAACCCTTGAGGCTGAAGAGGGTGGCCAGCAGCAGGCCGATGGGATTTTGCAGCAGCATGTGGATGAGGAAGAATTTGCAGTTGTTCCACATCGCATTCCAGAAACTTTGCGACCATTGCGGGTCGAACAGGATGGTGGCGTAGTTGGCCAGGCCGGCAAAATGGTGCTGGCCGCTCTCATCGGTCGTGTACAGGCCGAGGCGCAGGGTGTCGGCCAGGGGCAGGGCGCTGAACAGCGAGTAAATGACCAGCGCCGGGGCCAGGAACACGAGGACGTGCCATGGGAAAGCTTTTTTCACGGCGAAACTCCAGACGAAGAAAAGCACCGGCGGCGGGGCCGCCGGCAAAACCGAGCCACCGGCCGCCGCATCGCACTGCTCAGGCCGGTTGCGCGGGGAGGGTAGATGGATTTATTGCTGTTGCGGCTTGTACCACTTGGCAAAGCCGGACTGGATCTGGCGCGCCGCGTCTTTCGGCGCCAGCTTGCCGTTCAAGACTTGGGCGTTGACGTTCCACAGTTCGTTTTCCATGCTCGGCTCGCCACGGTTGAGGATTTGCGCATTCAGGCGGATGGTCGAGGCGCAACTGGCACGCCAGCCGTTCATTTGCTTGGCCAGCGGATCCTTGATGGAGATCAAGTGGTTCGACAGCGAGAAGAAGCCCGTCACTTTGTTGGTGTAGATGTCGGCGAATTCCTGCGAGCCGAGCCAGGCGAGGAATTTGTAGGCGTCTTCCTTGTTCTTCGACTTCTTGTTGACGCTCATGCCGATGTCCGTGTGGTCCGAGATATAGCACTTGTCGCCGGCCTTGCGCACGGGCGGGTTCAAGGCGCCCAGTTCCAGTTCCGGGTCCTGCTTGAAGTAGGCGATGTCCCAGGAGCCGGACGGGTAGATGGCGGCCTTGCCCAGCGCGAACTGGTTCTGGCTGTCGCCATAGGTTTGCGCGCTGGCGCCCTTGGACAGATAGCTGCCCAGCCGTGCCTCATATTCCCAGGCGGCGACGAATTGCGGGTCGGTAAATTTGGCCTTGCCGGCGATCAGCGCCTTGCGGCCCTCTTCACCCTTCCAGTAATTGGCGCCGATGCTGGTAAACACCACCTGGTTCGCTTCCCACTGGTCGGCCGTGCCCAGGGCCAAGGGCGCATATTTGCCGCTTTTCTTGACCGTTTCCAGCACCTTGAAAAATTCCTCTTCCGTGGCGGGCGGCTGCAGTTTCAGTTCGCGGAAGATTTTCTTGTTGTACAGGAAGCCATGCATGACGGAGGCGATCGGCATGCAGAAGGTGTCCTTGCCATCGTCCGTCTGCCATGCCACCTTGGCCGAAGCGGGGAAGTTGTCCATGCCGGCCTTGCCGTCGAGCTTTTCCAGCTGGCCCCGCTTATACAGGGCCAGCGAGACGTCGAACGGGCGGCAGGCCAGCAAGTCGCCGGCCGTGCCGCCGCTCAGGCGCGCGTTCAGGGTGGAATCATATTCCGTGGGGGCGGTGGGCGAGAACTTGATCTCGATGCCAGGATGTTTTTTCTGGAAGGCGGGAATGAGCACCGTTTCCCACAGGGTCTTGTCATCCACGCGCCAGCTTTCGATGGTGAGCGTGCCCGCCTGTGCCGTGCCGCTGGCCAGCAGCAGGGCCAGCAATGTGTTGCGCGCGGCCGCGCCGCCTTGTGCATGCAGTTGCATGTCGTCTCCTTGTTGGTGTTGGTCTTGTTTGGCTGCCTGTTACGCTGCAGTTGGCGGACAGTAGCATCGGGGGGAATGTGACGCCAGCACCCGGCATTGCACTGGCGGCTATCGCTTATCCTGTTGATTTGAAAGGATAAATTTATAATACGCACGTCTGCCTGCTTACCTTTCCTTACCGTCGACTGCTGCCGTGGCGCGCCGCGCGGGGCGTCGGGCACGTGGCGCCCCTGGTGCGCTGCGCAAGGTAGCGCAACAAAAGCTCACGTTTCTTTACAAATCAGGGGTCTAAATTACCAACCTGCTGTTTTGTAGTTGGGCTATAGTTTGTCGCGACAAGAACAAGGAGACAGGATTGAAGACCCCGCCGCGCAGCACCGCCGACCGCCATGCCGGGGCCGCCCGCCGTCGCGGCGTGGCGGCGCTGGCGCTGCTTGCCTTCATGTGCAGCAGCGTGCCGGCGCGGGCCGAAGCGCTGCAAGTACTGCATTGGTGGACCTCGATCGGCGAACGCCGCGCCGCCGACGTGCTGGTGGCGCGCCTGGCGCAGGAAGGCGTCGAATGGCGCGACGCGGGCATCGCGGGTGGCGCAGGCGTCGGCGCGGGCAAGGTCTTGAAGAGCCGCGTGCTGGCCGGCAAATCGCCGGAAGTCATGCAACTGATCGGCTATACCCTGGGCGAGTGGAGCGACCTGGGCTTGCTGCTGCAACTCGACAGCGTCGCCGCCAGCAACAACTGGCGCGCGACCATGTATCCCACCGTGTGGGGCTTGCTGCAGAACCGCGGCCATACGATGGGCGTGCCGGCCGGCATCCACCGCATCAATACCCTGTTTTACAACCGCAAGATCTTCCAGCGCCTGGACCTGGCCGTGCCGCGCAGCTGGAGCGACTTCGAGCGCGTGGCCGGCAAGCTGCGCCAGGCCGGCATCACGCCGCTGGCGCAAAGCAGCGAAGCGTGGCAGGTGGCCACCCTGTTTGAAACGCTGGTGCTGGCCGAATCGGGACCCGCGTATTACCGCGCCCTGTTTGTCGAGAAGAAAGCCGAGGCGTATGCGGACCCGCGCCTGCGCCACGCCTTGCAGCGCTTGAGGTCGCTGAAGCAATGGATGGGCACGCCGCTGCGCGAACAGGGCTGGCCTGAAATGGCGCGCCAGGTGGGCGATGGCGAGGCGGGCATGTACATCATGGGCGACTGGGCGAAGGGCGAGCTGAACGCCTGGGGCCGCGCCACGGACGAGGTGTTCGGCTGCGTCGCGGCGCCCGATACAGGCGACTACCACCTGTACAGCATCGATACCCTGGCCATGTTCGCCTCCGATTACACGCACCAGGGCGCGCAGGAAAAGCTGGCGCAGGTGGTCGCTTCGCTGCCCGTGCAGCTTGAATACAGCCAGGTAAAGGGCTCGATTCCCGCCTTGCGCCAGGCCGACCTGTCGCGCCTGGACAGCTGCGCGCGCGCCTCGGCGCAGGCATTCGCGCGCGGCGCCGCATTCCAGGCGCCCAGCCTCGTGCACCGCATGGCCACCGATGAAACCAGCAAGGACGCCATCATCGCCGAAGTGCACCGTTATTTCCTGGACGAGACGATCAGCGCGGCCGACGCGCAACGCCGCATCGGCAGCATGTTGCAGGCGCTGAATAAAAAAGGACGAGATCATGTCACGCAAAATCCTGGTCGTTGACGACGATCAAAAGACCCGCATGCTGTTGAAGGCCTACCTGGAAAAGAACCAGTACGAGGTGGGCCTGGCGCACGATGGCGCCACCTTTCTGGCCGAATTCCACCGCCACGTCGACAGCCTGTCGCTGGTGATCCTCGACGTGATGCTGCCCGATACGGATGGTTTTGCCCTGTGCAAGGTGGTGCGCGCCCGCTCGAACGTGCCCATCATCATGCTGACGGCCAGCTCCGACGAGACGGACAGGGTGGTGGGGCTGGAACTGGGCGCCGACGACTACATCGCCAAGCCCTACAGCCCGCGCGAATTGCTGGCGCGCATCAAAGCCATTCATCGCCGCACGGGCATCGACGCGGCAGCGCCGCCCCGTTACTATCGTTTCGTCGGGTTCACGCTCGATACGCTGGAACGCACGGTGACGGATGCCGATGGCGAAGCGCTGCAGCTGACGGGCCTCGATTTCCAGCTGCTGCGCTACTTTGTCGAGCATCCGGGCGATATCCTCGACCGTAGCGTGCTGTGCGAACAGACGCGGGGCCGCGACGCAGGGCCGCTCGACCGCTCGCTCGATGTGCAGGTGAGCCGGCTGCGGCTGCGCCTGAAGGACGATGGCAAGCAGCCCATGCTGATCAAGACGGTGCGCGGCGCCGGTTATGTCTTCTCGGCCGACGTGAGCAGTGCACATGCCTGAGCGGGGCGCGCGCCGCCTGCTTGAGCGCCTGTTGCCGCCATCGCTGCTGGGCCGCCTGTCCGTGGTGATGGTGGCCGGCGTGCTGGCCACGCAACTGGTGGGCAACCTGATCTGGGCCACGCAGCTGCGCCGCGATTCGGCCGTGGAGGCGCGCATGGCGTCGCAGCACCTGGCCCGCAGCGCCGCCAGCACCATCCGATTCTTTCTCAGCCTGCCGGCCAACTACCGCCCCATCCTGATCCAGCAATTTCGCGAAATGGGCGGCACGCGCTTCTTTGTCAACGTCAACCAGGGGCCGCTGGCCATCCGCGAAATCGCCCCGCACGCGCTGGCCAATACGGTGGTGGCCACGGTGGGCGCGGCGCTGAAGAGCGACTTGCCGCAGCTGGCCGGCTACCGCGTGGGCTTCGCCTGGCCGAGCGACCTGGTGGTGGCCGACAGCGGCGCGCACATCGGCGACTTGCCGGAAAACTGGGTGCAGCACATCTTGCTGCTGAAACCGAATCCCGCGCCTATCCTCGTGATCCAGGCCGAGCTGGAGCCGGGCAACTGGCTGTACCTGGCGGCACTGATGCCCAACCCGTATTTCTTGCAAAGCAGTAATCCGTGGACACTCGACCGGGTATTGCTGCAAGCGTTGTCGCTGGCGGCCGTGCTGCTGCTGTCCATCCTCGTCGTGCGCTGGACTACACGGCCGCTGGCGGCCCTGTCGGATGCGGCCGAGGCGTTTGGCCGTGGCGAGACGCCGCCGCCGTTGCCGCAGACGGGCAGCCGCGAATTCGTGCAGACGGCACGCGCCTTCAGCGGCATGCGCGAACGCATCCAGCGCTACCTGGAAGACCGCGAACGGCTGTTCGTTTCGATTTCGCACGACTTGCGCACGCCCATCACGCGCCTGAAATTGCGCACGGAATTGCTCGACGACGATGTGCAGCGCAACGAATTCCACGATGACCTCGATGAACTGGACATGATGGTCAAGGGGGCGCTGCAATGCGTGAAGGATAGCGACATCCATGAAAACGCCACCGAGGTGCGATTGGACCCCTTGCTGCAGCGCATGGTGCGCGGGGCCCAGCTGGCCGGCCATGAAGTGCATTACGTGGAGACGGGCCTGAGCGTGAAGGCCAAGCCCCTGGCCCTGAAGCGGGCCATCGGCAACTTGCTCGACAATGCCCTGTTTTACGGCAAGACGGCCCATTTGTCGGCGTGCCGCGAGGGCGCCAACGTGGTCATCCGCATCCGCGATGACGGCCCCGGCGTGGCCGAAGAGGCGTTCGCCAGCCTGTTCCAGCCCTATGTACGCCTGGAACATGGCCGCGAGCAAAATGCGCATGGCATGGGATTGGGACTTGGCATCGCGCGCAGCATCATCCAGGCCCACGGCGGCGAGCTGAGCCTGGCGAACCACCGCGATGGCGGCCTGGAAGCGACCATCCGCCTGCCGGCGCAGTAAACGACGTCAGCTTTGCCCGGCCAGCAGCGCGCTGGGCACGCGCGGCGAGGACATCAGGTCACGGAAGGCGGCCCAGTGTGCGGCGCGCGTCGCGCCCTGGCGCTCGACATAGGCTTTCGCCATGTCCTGGCCCAGGTTGTAATTGATGACGTACGCGCCCATGGCGTCGTAGAACTGCAGGCGCTGCGCGGATTTCTCGGCCGGGTACAGGCGCACGTTGACCAGCCATTCCAGCGCCTCTTCGCGGCTCAGGCTGCCTTCGAGGTACTGGCGCGCGATGTCGTTGTCGGCATAGCCGAGTTTGGCCAGCAGCGCGTTGAGTTGCGCATAGCGGGGCGCCAGCGCCGGATCGAGGCCGGCCAGCGGATACAGCACCTGCTGTTCGAAAGCCAGCCGCTCTTCATCCGTAAAACTCAGCTCGATGCCGTAATTGGCCGTGCCTTCGGCGATCAGGGATTGCGGCGAATACAGCGGATAGATGCAGTATTCCATCCAGCCCTTGCCGCGCACCAGGTCGCGCTCGAGCAGCACGTTGTACACGTGGTGGCCCGGATAGGCTTCGTGGCAGCCGAGGTCGACGGCGCGATCGATGTACACGGGCAAGTCAGTATTGATCTGGATTACGCTCTGGTAGTTGCCCTTGTACCAGTTGTAGCCGCTCCACGGCTTGTCGGTGACGAATTCCAGCACGAAATCTTCGCCTTCGGGCAAGGCGATGTACCGCAAGGTGCGTTCGCGGCCCGCGCGGATGGCCGCATCCATGACGGCGTGCAGCTTGTCGGCGGGAATGACGAGTTGCGCGCGCAAGGCGTTGACACGTTCGCTCACCGTGCCGCCGCCAGGCAGCAGGGCGTCGATCCGCGCCACCAGTGCCGCGTAGTACGCGCGGCTGTGATGGGGAGAGACGGCGTCGTACAGGCGCGCGCTTTCCGTATCGAAATCGAGGCGTGTGCCTTGCAACATGTCTGCCTTGGCCAGCACGGCTTGCAGCTGCTTGCGCAGGTTGGCGGCGCGCAGGCAAGGTGCGTCGGCCAGCAGGGCCAGCGCCTCGTCCGTCGCGGCCTTGATGCCGCTCAAACTCAGTTGTTGTGCGACCGCTTCCTGTTGCCATGCGGGCGGGCCGTAATAGGCGTCCACATACGAGGCATCGTGCTGGCCCATGGCCAGGACCAGTTTGACGTAGCGTTCGGCCACGTCGGCGAGAGTAGGAGAGTTGCTGTCGTTGTTCGTCATGGTGGCCTGGTTTTGCGGTTGGGCAGGCGCTTATTGTATAGCGCAACAGGCTGGAGCGCGGCACGGACACGGAGCACGGACGGGCAGCCTCATTTCCCTATAACAATTAGAAAAATGCATCTTGATATAGCGCAGTGAACCCGGCGTTCGCGGCCTGCGCGTGCGGGTTTGGTAGCAAGATGGCGTGGTCTTCTTTTTTTCGCATACACGTGATTTTCTTCTTGATTTTTCTTCGTTTATGGACGAATATGATGTACGAGATCCGGCACTATCTGACGTCATCGGGCAGGGATTTATATACGGAATGGCTGAAGCGCCAGCGCGATAATACGGCCAGGGTGGCCATCGTACGACGCGTGCTGCGCATGATGCCCGGTAATTTTGGCGACCATAAATTTTGCCACGACGGCGTGTGGGAATTGCGCATCGACGTGGGTGCTGGTTACCGTATTTACTATGCCATCGACGAGGGCCAGATTATTTTATTGCTGTGTGGTGGCGACAAGCGCACGCAGTCGAAAGATATCGAATACGCCTGTGCCTGCTGGCACGACTGGAAGGAGAGAGGACATGAAAGAGGACGTGAAACAGGTCATGAGCAAACCACCAAGAGACCGCTCGCATGATGAAGCGATGGCCGAACTGTATCGTGACGATCCCGCCTTCGCCCTTGAACTGATCAACAATATCCTTGTCGATGGCGACCACGGCGAACTGCTGGCCGTGCTGCGCCAGCTGACGCGCGCCTTTGGCGGTGTGCCCGCCGTGGCGCAGGCGGCCAAGCTCAATCCTACCCAGCTGTACCGCACCCTGTCGCCCGATGGCAATCCATCCCTGAGCACCTTGACGGCCATCCTCGATGCCATGGGCTTGCGGCTGGCCGTGGAACCCAGGCAGCCATTTCCCGCACCGGCTGCCTGAGTTCTTTGCACGCGGCTAGAATTCCACCGGGCGCGCTTCGCGCATCGCTTGCGTCATGGCCAGGCCGATGCGCGTCGCTTCCGTCGCGTCGTGCAAGGTCAATGACAAGGTGCGCCGACCCAATGCCGCATCCGTGAATTCCTGCGCCTCGATCAAGAAGGCGTCGGCGAAGCGGGCATAGAAGTCCGGCGTGCATTCATTGCGCACGCCATGCGCATCCGAAATTTCCACCCGGTTCAGGCGCGGATTGCTGCCTACGGCCAGGCGGCCGCCCGTGCCGAACACTTCCGTCAGGGTTTCATGGCCATGCGCCATGGTGCGCGAGGCCATGAAGCTGGCCATGCTGCCATCGCTGAACTCGACTGTCGCCAAGCCATTGTCGACGTCGCCGAACGTCTGCAAGCCCGTATGGATGGCATTGGTGCCGCTCGCATACACGCGCTTGGGCGCGGGATTGCCCAGCAGCCAGCGCGCCAGGTCGATATCGTGCACGCTGCAGTCGAGGAAGATGCCGCCGCTGGTGGGGGCGAAGCGCATGAAGGCGCCGCTGGGATCGTTCTGGTCGCAGGTTTGCGAACGCACCAGGTAGGGTTTGCCGATGAGTCCCTGGGCAATCTTTTGCTGCGCGTCATGGTAGCTGGCGTCGAAACGGCGCACGAAGCCGATCATGATCGTCAACTGCGGGTGGCGCGCCGCTTCCGCTTCCACCTTCAGGCAGTCGGCCAAGTCCAGCGACAGCGGTTTTTCGCAAAACACGTGCTTGCCGGCGCGCAGGGCGGCGATGATCTGGTCCGCATGCAGCGAGGTGGGCGTGACGAGGAAGACGGCGTCCAGGCCCGGGTGGGCCAGCAGGGCGTCGTAATCGGCATAGCCGGTGGTGATGCCGAGCTGGCTGGCGGCCCAGTCCAGTTCGGCGGGCACGGGGCTGCAGGCCGCCACGACCTCGGCATTCGGCACGCGCTGCGCCAGGTTGATGGCGTGGCGCTGGCCCAGCCGGCCCAGGCCGACGATGCCGACTTTTAATGTTGGGGATGACATGGTGTCTCCAGATTTTTTATTGTTGTTTATAAAGTTACGACGCCAGGGTCACGACACGACCCTCGCGCCAGGACAGCGTCGCCGCCTCGGCCAGTGCCAGCGCCTTCAAGCCATCGTGGACGGTGGTGCGCAGCGGTGTGCCATTGGTGAGCGCGTCGAAGAAATGCGCCATTTCCTGCGCGTACGCCACGCGATAACGTTCCAGGAAAAAATCTTCCGGCTTGTCCACGCTGACGTTCACCGAGCCATAGGCCGTCACTTCCGTCGGCTTGTGGTTGCCCGCCTGCAGCATGCCGGCGCTGCCCAGCACCTCAAAACGCTGGTCGTAGCCGTAGGCGGCGCGGCGCGAGGCATTGATCTGGCACAAGCGTCCCTTGGCCGTGCGGATGGTGACGACGGCCGTGTCCAGGTCGCCAGCCTCGCCGATGGCGGGATCGACAAGGCAGCTGCCCGTGGCGTGCACGCTGACGGCTTCATCGTCGAGTATCCAGCGGAAGATGTCGAAATCGTGGATCAGCATATCCTTGAAAATGCCGCCCGACACCTTGATGTAGCTGACCGGTGGCGGGCCCGGATCGCGGCTGGTGACGACCAGCAATTCCGGTGTGCCGATTTCGCCCGCTTCAATCCGTGTCTTGACGGCATTGAAAGTGGGATCGTAGCGGCGCTGGAAGCCCAGCATGCACAGCACCTTGGCTTCCTTGACGGCGGCGGCGCAGGCGCGCGCGCGGTCTATCGTCAGGTCGACGGGTTTTTCGCAAAAGATGGCCTTGCCGGCGGCGGCCGAGCGCAGGATCAGGTCCGCGTGCGTGTCCGTGCTGGACGCGATGACGACGGCCTTGATGGCCGGGTCGGCCAGCGCCGTTTCCACCGAGGCGCTGCTGCCGCCATGCAAGCCGGCCAGCGCGGACGCTGCTTCCTGGTTGACGTCGACCACGTACTTGAACTGGACGCCGGCTTGCGCGGCCAGGTTGGCCGCGTGGATTTTGCCGATGCGTCCGGCGCCAAACAATGCTACTTCAATCATCATGTTCTCCTGGGGTGTGGATTTCTTCGATGTCGAGCTCTAATTTGTAGGCCAGCGCAATGAACAGCGCCTGGCACAGACAGATGGTGCTGGTCAGCGAGCGGAAGGCGAAGGCGCTGCCCTCGGTGACGGTGAGCAGCGCGTCGGCGGCCCGCGCGAGCGGAGCCAGTTTGCTGTCGGTAATCACGAGGACCTTGGCGCCCTTGTCCTGCGCTGCCTTGATGCACTGCTGGGTTTCCTTGCCGTAAGGCGAGAAACTGATGGCGATCGCCACATCGCGTTCGCGCACGCTGCGCATCTGTTCGCGGTGCATGCCGCCCAGTCCGCTAATCAGGTGCACGCGCTTGTCCGTATGCTCGAGCGCATAGGCGATGTAGGAGGCGATCGGGAAGGACCGGCGCACGCCGATCACATAGATATTTTCCGCTTTCAGCAGCAGGTTGACGGCCGCTTCCAGCTGGGCGTCGTCGAGGCCGGCCGCCAAGTCGTCGAGACCGGCGCGGCTGGCGCCGACGAATTCGCGCGTCAGGTCGCCCGCGCTCAGGGCGGCGTCGCGCGTGGAGATCAGCTTGCGGATGCGCTGCTGGTAGTCGGGCGTGGCGCCGGCCTGGTCCGTATAAGCCTGGCGGAACACGTCTTGCATTTCGGAAAAGCCCGTATAGCCGAAGCGCTGCGCGAAACGCACGATGGCGGACGGCTGTACGTCGCAGGCGGCGGCGATGTCGCTGATGCGTTCGAGCATCAGGCTGGCCCGGTGCTTTTCAATGTATTGCGCGATGACTTTCAACTGGCGCGACAGGTTGTCGTACTCGGCGGCAATGTGCTGCATCAGTTGTTCGATGGGGGCGGTGGCTGCCATGATTTTTTTCCTTGGTGTGCTTGCTGTGCCGCTGTCTCCGTGCGGCTGGTTCTGGCGAGAATTATAGGAGGGAATCTTAAAAATAGAAACGAATTTCTATTTAAATTTATTTTGAAAATTTTATTGCATTTGTCTTTTTTGTGGCCTAAGCTGTGCGCAGTGCATCGGTTCGTGTGCCGCAAGGCCAGACCGGTGACACCCTTCATAAAAGCTCGCAACTATAAAAATTAATCCGTCTAGGAGACATTCATGCATAGCAATAAAAGCAAGGGTTTGATGAAGTGCCTGGCCATCGCCAGCCTGGGCTTGAGCCTGGGTTTGAGCACGGGCGCCAGCCATGCTGCCGGCGAGAAATTCGTCCTGGTCAGTCACGCGCCGGACTCCGATTCCTGGTGGAACACCATCAAGAACGCCATCAAGCAAGCCGGTGAAGATTTCAATGTGTCCGTCGACTACCGCAATCCGCCCAATGGCGACCTGGCCGACATGGCGCGCCTGATCGAGCAGTCGGCCGCGCGTAATTACGATGGCTTGATCGCCGACATCGCCGACTTCAGCGTGCTGCAAAAGCCGCTGGGCACGGTAGTGGCCAAGAAAATCATGCTCGTGACCATCAATTCGGGCACCCTGGCGCAAAGCGAACAATTGAAAGCCATCATGCACGTGGGCCAGCCCGAGTATGAAGCGGGCCTGGGCGCCGGCAAGCGCGCCAAGGAAGCGGGCATCAAATCGTTCGTGTGCGTGAATCACTATGCGATGAATGCGTCGTCGTTCGAACGCTGCCGCGGTTTTGCCGATGCGCTCGGCGTCGATTTCAAATCGTCCACGCTCGACACCAATGGCGTCGACCCTGGCGTGATCGAAAGCAAGGTCAGCGCCTATCTGCGCAGCAATCCGAAGACCCAGGCCGTGCTGGCGCTGGGACCGGATTCGGCGCCGGCCGCCATGCGCGCCGTCGAAAAGCTGGGCTTGAAAGGCAAGATGTATTTCGCCAGCTTCGACTTGTCGGAAGAAATCGCCAAGGGCATCAAGGATGGCAGCATCCAGTTCGCCATCGACCAGCAGCCCTACCTGCAAGGCTACATTCCTGTCGCCGTGATGGCCATCATGAAACAGCAAAAGATTACTGACCTGGCCAAGGTCAAGGAAATCCTGATCGCCAATCCGAAATACCAGGCGCGCCTGGCGGAATACGGCCTGACGCCCATCTACGGCCCGCGCCACATCAGCTCCGGCCCCGGTTTCGTGACCAAGGACAACATCGCCAAGGTCGAAAAATACGCCGGCCAATACCGCTAATCCACACAGTCGCCACCGGGTTTGCCCAGCGCCGCACCGCCTCCGCGGGCGGCGCATGGGAGGAGCACGCCTGGCGCCAGCGAGGCTGGCGATAGTAATAGCATCAAGTAACAGTGAAAGGACTTTGTATGACTGCGCTCAAATCCAGCCTGGCCAGCCCGGGCATGAATCCCCCTCCGCCTCCCGGCGCTTCCAGCAAGCCAGTTGCCGCCGCCGACGAGCGCGTGGGCACGACCAGCTGGGTCAAACGGTTTTTTGGCCGCCCCGAGTTCGCCTCGATTTCCGGCGCGGTGCTCGTGTTCGCCTTCTTCGTCATCACGGCCGGCGATTCCGGCATGTTCAACCTCGATGGCGTCGTCAACTGGATGCAAGTGGCGTCCTACCTGGGCATCATCGCCATCGGCGCCTGCCTGCTGATGATCGCCGGTGAATTCGACCTGTCGATCGGCTCCATGATCGGCTTTGCCGGCATGATGATCGCCATCCCGACGATTTATTTCCACTGGCCGCTGTGGGCCGCCATTATTTTCGCCTTCGCCGGTTCCATGGCGCTGGGCTGGCTCAACGGCTACATCGTCATCAAGACGCGCTTGCCATCGTTCATCGTCACCCTGGCCTTTCTGTTCATCCTGCGCGGCCTGACCCTGGCCCTGTCGATCATGTTTGCCAACCGCACCATCGTCAGCGGCGTGGGCGAGCTGGCCGCCAACGACTGGCTGGCCAGCCTGCTGTTCCACGGCAATGTGGCCACTGGCCTGTTCCACTGGATGGGCGCGCATGGCTGGATCGCCGTGCTCGACGACGGTTCGCCGCTGGTGAAAGGCATTCCCAAAGTCATCGCCTGGTGGCTGGTGCTGGCCGCCGGCGCCGCGTTTGTCCTGTCGCGTACCCGCTTCGGCAACTGGATGTTCGCCGTCGGCGGCGACGCCAACGCGGCCAAGAATGTGGGCGTGCCGGTGCGCAAGGTAAAGATTTCCCTGTTCGTCTTCACGGCTTTCTGCGCCTGCCTGTTTGCCACCTTGCAAGTGTGCGATATCGGTTCGGCCGCCGCCGACCGCGGCATGCAAAAGGAATTCGAAGCCATCATCGCGGCCGTCATCGGCGGCGCTTTGCTGACGGGCGGTTACGGTTCCGTCGTCGGTGCCTGCTTCGGCGCGCTGATCTTCGGCGTGGTGCAGATCGGCATCACTTATACCAACATCAATTCGGACTGGTTCCGCGTGTTCCTCGGCGTCATGCTGCTGATCGCGGTGCTGTTCAACAACTTTGTACGCTCACGCGTCACGGAAGCGAGATAAATCATGAGCGAGCATATTCTTGCCCTGGAAAATGTCAGCAAGCGCTTCGGCTCCGTGCTGGCCTTGCAAAACATCACCATGCGGCTGAAGGAAGGCGAAGTGCACTGTTTGCTGGGCGACAACGGCGCCGGCAAGTCCACCCTGATCAAGACCCTGGCCGGCGTGCACAAGCCCACCGATGGCCAGTACCTGGTCGATGGCAAGCCCGTCGTCTTCAATTCGCCCAGCGAAGCGCTGGACATGGGCGTGGCCACCGTCTACCAGGATCTGGCGCTGGTGCCGCTGCTATCCGTGGCGCGCAATTTCTTCATGGGCCGCGAGCCGATGAAGAAGCTGCTGGGCCTGGTGCCCGTGATGGATATCGATTACGCGGCCGAGACGGCGCGCGACAAGCTGGCCGAGATGGGCATCATGGTGCGCGATCCGCACCAGGCCATCGGCACCATGTCGGGCGGCGAAAAGCAGTGTCTGGCCATCGCCCGCGCCATCCACTTCGGCGCCAGGGTGCTGATCCTCGACGAGCCGACGGCCGCCCTGGGCGTAAAACAGTCGTTCAATGTGTTGAAACTGATTTACAAGGCGCGCGAGCGGGGCATTTCCGTGATCTTTATCACGCACAATGTGCACCATGCGTATCCCGTGGGCGACTCGTTCACGTTGTTGAATCGGGGCAAGTCGCTGGGCACCTTCACCAAGGATACGGTGAGCAAGGATGCCTTGCTGGACATGATGGCGGGCGGTGCGGAAATGCAAACGCTGATGAGTGAACTCGACGGTGTCACGATTTAAGGATAGCCATGAATAATTCCACACAATTTGCCCAGGGCCGCGCGCTCGACGTGATCTGCCTGGGCCGCCTGGCGGTGGACCTGTACGCGCAGCAGATCGGCAGCCCCCTGGAAGACGCGACGAGCTTCGCCAAATACCTGGGCGGCTCGTCGGCGAACATCGCCTTCGGCACGGCACGGCTGGGCTTGAAGTCGGCCATGCTGTCGAAAGTGGGCGACGACCACATGGGCCGTTTCCTCACCGACACCCTGGCGAAAGAGGGCTGCGACGTCAGCCACGTGGGCATCGACCGCGACCGCCTGACGGCCTTAGTCATGCTGGGCATCAAGGACAAGAACACCTTTCCCCTGATTTTCTACCGTGAAAATTGCGCCGACATGGCCATCGACGCCGCGTCGGTGGATGCGGCCTTCATTGCGTCGAGCAAGGCGCTGCTGATCACCGGCACGCATTTCTCCACGGCGGCCATGCACGCCGTCAGCACGCAGGCACTCACATTGGCCCGCGCCAACAAGGTGCGCACCGTGCTCGACATCGACTACCGGCCCGTGCTGTGGGGTTTGTCGGGCAAGGCCGATGGCGAAACGCGTTTCGTTTTGAACGAAGGCGTGACCGCACACTTGCAAGGCATCCTGCCTCATTTTGATTTGATCGTCGGCACGGAAGAGGAATTCATGATCGCCGGCGGCGGCGCGGACATCATGGCCAGTTTGCGCGCCGTGCGGGCCGCCACCCTGGCCACCCTGGTCGTCAAGCGCGGCCCGCTGGGTAGCGCCGTCATCGACAATGTGGTGCCGCACAGCCTCGATGACGCATATAACTACCGTGGCGTGCGTGTGGAAGTGTTGAACGTGCTGGGTGCGGGCGACGCGTTTCTGTCGGGCTTTTTGAAAGGCTGGCTGCGCGGCGAGGATTACGAAGCGTGCTGCCGCTATGCGAATGGCTGCGGCGCCCTCGTCGTGTCGCGCCATGGCTGCGCGCCGGCCATGCCGTCGCCCGTCGAGCTCGATTACTTCCTCGCCAATGCCGCCAAGCTGACGCAGCCGGACCAGGACGCCACCTTGTCGCGCCTGCACCGCACGACGGTCGCGCGCAAGGAGTGGAACGAGCTGTGCGTATTTGCCTTTGACCATCGCACGCAATTTTTTGAGCTGGCGCAACAGACGGGTGCGCCCGAGTCCGCCATTGCGGCCTTGAAACAATTGATGGTGCAAGCCGTGGCACAGACGGAAACGGCCTTGCAGCTGGCCGGCAAGACGGGCGTGCTGATCGATGGCCGCTATGGCGTCGATGCGCTCAATGATGCGACGGGACGCGGCTGGTGGATAGGCCGTCCCGTGGAATTGCCGGGATCGAATCCGCTGCAATTTGACTGGGGCCGTTCCATCGGCTCGCACCTGCTCAGCTGGCCGAAGGAACACGTGATCAAGTGCCTGGTGCAGCTGCATCCGGACGACGCCGTGGAAAACCGGCTGGAACAGGAAGCGCAAATCAAGGCCCTGTACGACGCGGCGCAAGTGAGCGGTCACGAACTGTTGCTCGAAGTCATACCGTCGGAAGCGTTGCCGCACGGTGACGATACGGTCTTGCGTGCCGTGAAACGTTTGTACAACCTGGGCATTTACCCGGAATGGTGGAAGCTGGAAAGCATGTCAGCCCAGCAATGGCAAGCCATCGATGCCCTCGTGCACGAGCGCGATCCGTATTGCCGCGGCGTCGTGTTGCTGGGCTTGAACGCGCCGATCGCCGCCCTGGCCGCCAGTTTCGAGCAAGCCAGTGCCAGCACCACGTGCAAGGGTTTCATGGTGGGCCGCACCATCTTCCAGGAACCAAGCCGCCGCTGGCTGGCCGGCGAACTCGACGATGCCGGCCTGATCGCCGCCGTGCGCGCCAACTTCGAGCAGCTCATTGGCCTGTGGCAGCGCACGCGCAACCGTCTGGAGCGTGCGGCATGAGCGCCATCCCACACAAAACCGTACGCTTGACCATGGCGCAGGCACTGGTACGCTACCTGGCCGCGCTGCGTACGGACGATGGCCAGTCGCTGTTCGGCGGCGCCTTTGCCATCTTTGGCCACGGCAACGTGGCGGGCCTGGGCGAGGCGCTGTACCAGTACAAGGAAGTGTTTCCCACCTACCGCGCCCACAATGAACAGGCGATGGCGCACGCCGCCATTGCTTACGCGAAAGCCCACATGCGCCGGCGCATGATGGCCGTGACCAGTTCCATCGGCCCGGGCGCCACCAACTTGCTGACGGCCGCCGCGCTGGCGCATGTGAACCGTTTGCCCGTGCTCTTGCTGCCTGGCGACGTCTTCGTCTCGCGCGCGCCGGACCCGGTCTTGCAGCAGCTGGAAGACCCGTCTGACGGCAGCGTTTCCGTCAACGATGCATTCAAGCCGCTGTCACGCTATTTCGACCGCATCGTCTATCCGGAACAGCTACTCACCGCCTTGCCGCGTGCCATTGCCGCCTTGACGGACCCGGCCGCTTGCGGTCCCGTGACTTTGTCTTTACCGCAAGACGTGCAGACGATGGCGCATGACTATCCCGTGGATTTCTTTGAACCGCGCACCGTGCGTTTCCGTGCCATGCCGCCGGTCGAGCAGGAACTGGACGAAGCGGCGGCGTTGTTGAAACACGCGAAACAGCCGCTGATCGTCGCCGGTGGCGGCGTGTTGTATGGCCAGGCCAGCGCCGCCTTGCAGGCGTTTGCCGAACGCCATGGCATTCCCGTGGCCGAAACCCAGGCCGGCAAAAGTTCTCTGCCATGGGACCATCCGCTGCAGCTGGGCGCCATCGGCGTGACGGGCTCGCCTGCCGCGAACGCCCTGGCGGCGGACGCGGACGTGGTGCTGGCCATCGGCACGCGCCTGCAGGATTTCACGACCGGGTCGAACTCCCTGTTTGCCCAGGCGCAACTCGTCAGCCTGAACGTCAACGGTGTTGATGCCCTGAAACGCCGCGGCCTCGGTGTGCAGGCGGACGCGACACTGGGCTTGCAAGGCCTGTCGCGGCTGCTGGGCAGCTGGAACAGCGCGGGCCAGTGGCTGGACCGGGCGCAGCAGGCAGGGAACGCGTGGCGCGAGACAGTCAAAAGCATCACCGGCAAACGCGAGGTGGCCGGCTTGCCGTACGACGGCGAAGTCATCGGCGCCGTGCAGCGCTCGTCACCGGATTCGACGCGCAACGATATCGTCGTCTGCGCGGCGGGCACCTTGCCGGCCGAACTGCATAAACTCTGGCGCACCAGCACGCCAGGTGGCTACCACATGGAATACGGCTACTCGTGCATGGGTTACGAGATCGCCGGCGGCCTCGGCGTCAAGATGGCCAAGCCTGAGCGCGAAGTCATCGTCATGGTGGGCGACGGCAGCTATCTGATGATGAATTCGGAAATCGCCACCTCCGTCATGCTCGATAAAAAACTCATCATCGTCGTGCTCGACAACCGGGGCTATGGCTGCATCAACCGCCTGCAGCAGGCCTGCGGCAATCCTTCGTTCAACAATATGTTGCCCGACAGCGCACCCCGTATCGACTTCGCCCTGCATGCGCAATCGCTGGGCGCGCTGTCCGAACACGTGGCCAATATCACCGAGCTGGAACAGGCCATGCTGCGCGCCCGCGCCGCGCCCCGCACGTATCTGATCTGCATCGATACGGACGACACGCGCACGACGGAGGAGGGCGGTTGCTGGTGGGAAGTGGCCGTACCGGAAGTGTCCACCCAGCCAGCCGTGCAGCTTGCGCGCACCCGTTATGAACTTGACCGCCTGAAACAAAGGAATTGAGATGAATACATGGAATGTGAAGATCGGCATCAACCCGATCTCGTGGATGAACGACGATTTGCCGAGCCTGGGCGGCGAGACGCCGCTGGAAACGGCATTGAAAGAGGGCGCCGAGATCGGCTACGTGGGTTTTGAACTGGGCAACAAGTTTCCCAAGGATGCGCCATCCCTGAACGCCGTGCTGGGCAAATACCATCTCGCCTGTGTTTCCGGCTGGTACTCGGGGCGGCTGGCGCACCGCTCGGCCGAAGAAGAGATCGCTTCCGTAGCGTCGCATTTACGGCTGCTGGCCGACAGCGGCGCCACCGTCATGGTCTACGGCGAAGTGGCCGACGCCATTCAGGGCGAAGCGCGCCCCCTGTATAAACGCCCGCGTTTCCAGTCGCAGCGGCAATGGCAGGATTACGCGGACAAATTGACGGCGTTTGCGAAACACTTGCTCGACCACGGCGTACGCCTGGCCTACCACCACCACATGGGCGCCTACGTGGAAACGCCGGCCGACGTGGACCAACTGATGGCCTTGACGGGCCCCGAGGTCGGCTTGCTGTTCGACACGGGCCACATCACGTTTGCGGGCGGCGATGCGCTGGCGGTGCTCAACAAACACATCGACAGGATTTGTCACGTGCATTGCAAGGACGTGCGGCCCAACGTCGTGAAACTGGCGCGCAATGGCCATTGGAGTTTCCTGCAGGCCGTGATCAATGGCGCTTTCAGCGTGCCGGGCGACGGCAGCATCGACTTTCCCGCCATCTTCACGCGCCTGTATCTGCACGGTTATGCGGGCTGGCTGGTGGTGGAGGCGGAGCAAGACCCGGCCGTCGCGCCCAGCTATGAATACGCGAAGATGGGCCACGATTACCTGGCCAAGCTCGTCGAGGCGATTCCGCGCCTGGGTCGGGAGGCGGCATGAGCAGCCCGCTGCTGGTGAAAGCAGGCCAAGGCCAGACCATCGTCGAGGTGACACCGGAATCGGCCGGCTGGACCCATGTCGGGTTTGCCGCGCACCGTCTTCCAGCGGGCGAGTCCTTGCAGCTGGACACGGGCAAGCGCGAACTGTGCATCGTCGTGCTGACGGGTACGGTCACGGTGCGGGCGGGCGATCAAACCTGGGAAGCCATCGGCGGACGCGCCAGCGTGTTTGAAGACCGTTCGCCGTACGCCGTGTATGTCCCGATAGCAACCACGGTCAACATCACGGCAGTGAGCAATGCCGAGGTGGCCCTGTGCAGCGCGCCCGCCACGACCCGCCATCCAGCGCGCCTGATCGACCCCGCCACCATGACGCGTTCCGTGCGCGGCAAGGGCGCCAATACGCGCTATGTGTGCGACATCCTGCCGCAGACGGAAGAAGCCGATGGCTTGCTGGTGGTCGAGGTGGTCACGCCGTCCGGCCACTCGTCGAGCTATCCGCCGCACAAGCACGACAGCGACAATGTGCCGCTGGAAAGCTCGCTCGAGGAAACCTATTACCACCGCCTCAACCCGGAACAGGGCTTTGCCTACCAACGAGTCTATACGGACGACCGCAGTATCGACGAAGCCATGGCCGTGGAAAACCACGACGTGGTGATGGTGCCCAGGGGGTACCACCCCGTGACCGTGCCGTATGGCTACGATGGCTATTACCTGAACGTGATGGCCGGCCCGAAACGCGTGTGGCACTTTAAAAATGACCCGGCCCATGACTGGCTGATGACGAAATAACCAAGGACAAGCAATGACAACGCAACAGATCGGCCACTTTATTGGTGGCAAACCCATGGCTTCGCGCGCCGAGCGCACGAGCGACGTCTTCAATCCCGCCACGGGCGCCGTGACGGCGAAGGTGGCGCTGGCGACGCCTTCCGAGCTGAACGCGGCCGTGGCGGCCGCCCACGCGGCCTTTCCCGCCTGGTCGCAAACGTCACCGCTGCGCCGCGCGCGCGTCATGTTCAAGTTCAAGGAATTGCTGGAAGAACACTCGGATCAACTGGCCGCCCTGATCACGGCGGAGCACGGCAAAGTGTTTACGGATGCCAAGGGGGAAGTGACGCGTGGCATCGAAGTGGTGGAGTTCGCCTGCGGCATCCCGCAGATGATGAAGGGAGAATATTCGGAGCAAGTGGCCGGCGGCATCGACGCCTGGTCGATCCGCCAGGCGCTCGGTGTCTGTGTCGGCATCACGCCGTTCAACTTTCCCGTGATGGTGCCGATGTGGATGTTCCCGATGGCCATTGCCTGCGGCAATACCTTTGTCTTGAAACCGTCGGAGCGCGACCCGTCGGCCAGCCTGCTGCTGGCCCAATTGCTGACGGACGCGGGCTTGCCGGACGGCGTCTTCAACGTGCTGCAGGGAGACAAGGAAGCCGTCGACGGTTTATTACACCACCCGGACGTGCGCGCCGTCAGCTTTGTCGGTTCCACGCCGATCGCCGAATACATCTACGCGACCGGCTGCGCG
The DNA here is from genome assembly GCF_002797895.1 of Janthinobacterium sp. 67. Taxonomy (NCBI): domain Bacteria; kingdom Pseudomonadati; phylum Pseudomonadota; class Betaproteobacteria; order Burkholderiales; family Oxalobacteraceae; genus Janthinobacterium; species Janthinobacterium sp. 67. Next base: position 483,005 of record NZ_PGES01000001.1, read on the forward strand.
CAGGGCAAGCGCGTGCAAGCGCTCGGTGGCGCGAAAAACCATATGGTCGTCATGCCCGACGCGGACATTCCCCAGACGGTCGACGCGCTGATGGGCGCCGCGTTTGGCTCGGCCGGCGAGCGCTGCATGGCCATTTCCGTCGTCGTGGCGGTGGGCAATGTGGCGGACCAGTTGGTGGAAGCCCTGGTGCCGCGCATCGCCGCCTTGAAAATCACGCAAGGCATGGATGTACAAGCGGAAATGGGCCCGGTGGTGACGCAAGTGCACAAGGAGAAGATCGCCGGCTACATCGCCAAGGGGGTGGAAGAGGGCGCGAAACTCATCTGCGACGGGCGCGCTTTCGTGCTGCCCGGCCATGAACAGGGCTTTTTCCTCGGCGGCAGCCTGTTCGACCACGTCACGCCCGAGATGACGATCTATAAAGAAGAAATCTTCGGCCCGGTGCTGTGCATCGTGCGCGTGCCGGACTTTACGACGGCGCTGGACCTCGTCAATGCCCACGAATATGGCAACGGCACGGCGATCTACACGCGCGACGGCAACACGGCGCGCGAATACACGCACCGGGTGCAGGTGGGCATGGTCGGGGTGAACGTGCCGATTCCCGTGCCGATGGCCTTCCACAGCTTCGGCGGCTGGAAGCGCAGCCTGTTTGGCGACCACCATGCGCATGGCCCGGAATCCGTACGCTTTTATACGAAACAGAAGGCCGTCACCCAGCGCTGGCCTGCATCGACGGCGGCCGGCGCCGAGTTTGCCATGCCGACACTCAAGTAAAGCACCTTGTAAACCCGGCTGGTTCGCTTCTTGCTTACTGCAATGGTTGTGTTTAGCCATTGCAGATCGCTCCCATGACGTCCAGCCGTACCCAGCCTTTGCGCATCGTTGTCGTCAACACCATTGTCGAGCACGGCGTGCACGAGAATGCGGCCTTGGCTGCCCAGGTGCAGCGTGGCAATGCCTTGCGCATCGGCTTGCTGGAATCGGGCTTCGACATCGTCGCCTCGCTGCCAGCCGACCTCTACCTTCCCGAGCGCATCGCGCAACTGCAGCCTGATCTCATCATCATCGACGCCGAATCGGACGCGCGCGACGTGCTCGAGCACATCGTCATCGCCACGCGCGACGAGCGCCGCCCCATCGTGCTATTTACCGAAGACGGCGCCAAGGCCAGCATCGACGCGGCCATGGCGGCCGGCGTATCCGCGTACATCGTGGCCGGCTTGCAAGCCGAGCGCATCGAACCCGTGCTCAATGTGGCCCTGGCGCGCTTCCGGCAGGAAGAAAAACTGCGCGCCGAATTGCTCGACACGCGGCACAAGCTGCAGGAACGCAAGGTCATCGAGCGGGCAAAGGGCCTGTTGATGACGCATCACGGCTTGACGGAAGAGCAGGCTTACCAGCGTTTGCGCAGCATGGCCATGAACAAGAAACTCAAACTGGCGGACATCGCCCAGCGCATCCTCGACGTGGAAGATTTGCTGGGATGACGGGGTATGCCAATTTTATGACGTGGTTTTATGACATATCGTGGTGCAGTGCACTGTATTGGTGCAATGCTGCCAGCAAGGTCAGGCAAAGGAATCCAGTATGACAGAGCAAGCGGGTAGCCCATCGGCAAGCAGCGCCCAGGTGATGCGGTCCCTGCATCCGGAAAAACAGACGATACGCATCGGCTACCTGCCGCTGACCGATTGCGCCTCGTTGGTGATGGCCTCAAAATTGGGCCTGGACGAAAAATACGGCATCAAGATCGAGCTGAGCCGGGAGATGTCGTGGGCCGGCGTGCGCGACAAATTGAATAGCGGCGAGCTCGACGCGGCCCACGTGTTGTACGGTCTCGTGTATGGCGTGCAGATGGGTATCGGCGGGCAACAGCACGACATGGCCGTGCTGATGAACCTCAATCACAGCGGCCAGGCCGTGACCCTGTCGGCGGCGCTGGCGCGCGAGGGCGCCCACGATGGGCCATCGCTGGCGCGGCACATGCGCGGCGCGGCGCGGCCATTTGCGTTTGCGCATACTTTCCCGACGGGCAACCACGCGATGCTGCTGCAATACTGGCTGGCCGCGCATGGCATCGATCCGCTGCGCGACGCGCGCGTGATGACGGTGCCGCCGTCGCAGATGGTGGCCGCCTTGCGCGCGGGCCAGATGGATGGCTTTTGCGCCGGCGAACCTTGGGGCTACAAGGCCATCGTCGATGGCGTGGGCGTGACGGCCACCACCAGCGGCGCCATCTGGCCCGACCATCCGGGCAAGGTGCTGGGCACCAGCGCCGCGTTTGCGCAGCAGCATCCGAACAGCTGCCGCGCCCTGATCGCCGCCGTGCTCGAGGCGGGACGCTGGATCGACGCCAGCGATGCCAACCGGCTGGCCATGGCGGCCACCCTGGCCGAACCCGCTTATCTGCATACGCTGCAGGAAACCCTGGCGCCGCGCATCCTCGGCCATTACCAGGATGGCCTGGGCAAGACCTGGGACGAGGCGCATGGCTTGAAGTTTTATGGCGATGGCGCCGTCAATTTCCCGTACTTGTCCGACGGCATGTGGTTCATGACCCAGCACCGGCGCTGGGGCTTGCTGCGCGACGAACCCGATTACCTGGCTGTGGCAAGGCAAGTCAACCGCATCGACCTGTACCGCCAGGCGGCGGAGATGACGGCCACACCTTTGCCGCCATCCCCCATGCGCAGCTCGACCCTGTGCGACGGCGTCGTGTGGGACGGCAGCGCGCCGGAAGCGTACGCGGCATCGTTTGCCATCGGCCATTTTTTCTGATTGGAGAGTGCATCATGACGCAATGTGGTAGCGTAACCCTGGTCGGCGCCGGTCCCGGCGACCCGGACCTGCTGACCTTGAAAGCCGTGAAAGCCATCGCACGGGCCGACGTGGTGCTGATCGACGACCTCGTCAATCCAGCCATCCTCGCGCATGCGGCACACGGCGTGCGCGTGGTCGAAGTAGGCAAGCGGGGCGGCTGCGCGTCCACGCCGCAAGCGTTCATCGAGCGCCTGATGCTGTCCGAGGCGCGCGCCGGCCTGCACGTGGTGCGCCTGAAAGGGGGCGACCCGTATCTGTTCGGACGGGGCGGCGAAGAGCGGGCCTACCTGCGCAGCCATGGCGTGGCCGTCGAGGTGATACCCGGCATCAGCAGCGGCCTGGCCGCGCCGACCAGCATCGGCGTGCCGCTCACGCACCGCGGCTGGAGCCAGGGTGCCATCTTCGTCACGGGACACGGCAAGGATGCCGCGTCCGAGCCGAACTGGGCGGCCCTGGCGCAAAGCAAGCTCACCCTCGTCATCTACATGGGCGTGGCCCGTGTGGCGGCCATCCAGGCCGGCTTGCTGGCTGGCGGCATGGCGCCCGGCACGCCCGTGGCCGTGGTGCAATCGGCCAGCCTGGCCGCCCAGCGCCAGTTGCTGAGCACCTTGCAAACGTTGCCCGGCGACTTGCTGGCCAGCGGCCTGGGCAGTCCCAGCATCATCGTCGTGGGCGACGTGGTGCGTTGCGCCGACGCCTGGGATGACCATGGCGCAAGCACATTGCAGGCTGTCTCGGTCTGACCTCAGCGGATCGGCAGGGCCACGGGACGGATGGGCGCCGCGTCGCCGCCACGGAATTTCAATGACGCGCCGATGAAGGCGAACTGGTAGACCTTGTCGCGCGACAGTGCTTCCAGGTCGACCAGTTCCAGGATGGGCGTGCCCTGCTGCGCCAGCAGATACGTGTGCACGGGGAGGTAGTTGCCCGCCACTTCCGAGGGAAACGCCTCGAAACTGAGGTTGTCCGCGCCCACCACCATGGCGCCGCCGTCTTCCACGAGAAATTTCGCCGCGTCCAGCGACAGGCCGGGCGGATTGGCCATGTACGCTTGCGCCTGCTCATAATGCTGCATGCGGCCCGTGCGTATCAGCACCACGTCGCCTTTTTCCAGCGTCACCTTCTGTTTGGCCAGCGCCGCGCGCAAGTCTTGCCGCGTGACCCGGTAATTGTCGGGCAGCTGCGATAGTCCCTTGGCCACGGCCACGTCGATCAGCACGCCGCGCGCGACGATGGGCGGCAGCTTTTCCGCGCCCGTCACGGTCCAGCCCCGGTCGCCCAGGTATTGCTCTTCCGTAAATCCATTCCAGATCTTGCCGTTCAAGCCGAAATGGTTGAGCGCGTCGATATGCGTGCCCATGTGCGCATACATCGACACGGCCGAACCCGTGTAGCTGACGTGGCGGTTCATGGACTCGCCCACGCGCATCGAGTCGGCCACCACATTGCCCTTCGGCGTGTGCGTCATCCACATCTGGTAGGGCGGGTCGCCTGCCGCCTGCCAGCTGGGCATGCCGACATAGAAATCGACGGCCAGGTCGTAGCTCTTGCCGCCGTCGATGCGCGCGAGGATGGCGGCGCGTGAGGCCGCTGTCATCAGGTTCAGGCGGCCTATCTCGTCTTTCGGCCCCCAAGGACTGATGCCCACTTCGGGCAGGGCGGCGGCCGGGGCGGCCTGCACCGTGCCGGCCAGCAGGGCCAGCAGCAGGGCGGTCAGGGTGATCGATGGTGTGAACATGGGGTACTCCTTGCGTGACATGAATGAAGAAGTCACCATCATATTGTTTTCAATTTCAATGATAATCAGCGATAAATTAATAAGATATTTAACTGAGGGGAAAGAATCATGGATGTCCTGGCGCACATGCGCGTGTTTCGCACGGTCGTCGAGCGCGACAGCTTCAGCAAGGCGGCGCTCGATATGAATCAGTCGGCGGCCGCCATCAGCAAGCAGGTGCGCCAGCTGGAAGCGCATCTGGGTACGGTGCTGCTGGTACGCACGACGCGGCGCATGAGCTTGTCGGATGGCGGCCGGGCCTACTATGCGGAATGCTGCCGCCTGCTCGATGAAATCGACGCGCTGGAACTGGCCACGCGCGGTTGCACCGGCAAGGTGGCGGGGCGGCTGCGCGTGAATGCGCCGCTGTCGTTTGGCCTGAAGGTGTTGTCGCCGCTGCTGCCGGACTTCATGGCCCGCTATCCGGACGTCAGGATCGAGATGACCCTGGATGACCGCCTGCGCGACGTGGTGGGTGAAGGCTATGACGTGTCGCTGCGCATCCGCGCCGCGCTGGCCGATTCTTCCCTGGTGGCGCGCCGCCTTGGCGATGTCGAGCAGATGATTTGCGCGTCGCCCGCCTATCTGGCGCGGCGCGGCACGCCCCGGCAGGCGCAGGACTTGCACGCTCACGACTGCCTGGCCTACCGGCTGGCCGACAGCCCCGGCGTCTGGCAGCTGGCCGGCCCGGAAGGGAACAGCAGCATCATCTTGCCCGTGCGCTTTTCCGCCGACAGCAGCCTGCTGCTGGCCGACATGCTGGTGGCGGGGGTAGGCGTGGGCGCGCTGCCGTCGTTCGTCGCCGCACCGCTGCTGGCCAGCGGCGCCCTGGTGCGCGTGCTGCCGTCGCACGGCATGGCCAGGCGCGGCGTGTATGCCTTGATGCCCGATGGACGCCATGTGCAGGAAAAGGTGCGCGCCTTTTGCGACTTCCTGGCCGGCGCGCTGCAGGCGGCGTAAGCGTGTTGTTTTCCGGTGCAACCATCGTACGCGCTTTTTTTCTTCCACAAGCGCGTCGGGCAGGGGCTTTGATAGTATCCTCGTACTTGCTGGGCGGCCGCAGCGCCGCCCATTCGAGGAAACCGGAATAAGCGATCGACAATGCACACTTTGAGCAAGGGCGGGGCGGGATCAGGCATCAGGATCTGGGCGGGTGGCCTGTTGCTGGCCCTGGCGGTGGGCGGCGCCTTGTATGCGGGTGCGGCGCGCACGGTCAACGACGATGCCGAACAGCGTTTCGACAATCTCACGCATGGCGCCCAGCATAGCCTGATCACGCGCGTCAAAAGCTATTCCGACCTGCTGCGAGGACTCGAAGCCCTGTTTCGCACCAGCGAGCATCTGACGCGCCGCCAGTTCCACGATTACGTGGCCGGCCTCGATATCGTGCGCCAGTTCCCTGCCATCGAATCGGTCAACTACGCGGCGGCCGTCCCGGCGGCGCAGCGCGCCGCTTTCATCGAGGCCGTGCGCAAAGATACCAGCCTGGCGCCGCGCGGCTATCCCGCCTTCACCATCCGGCCTGCAGGCGAACGGCCGGAATACACGGTGCTCACTTACCTGGAACCCGATTCCCTGCTGGCCGAACGCATGGGCGTCGATATTGCCGCCAACCCGCTGGTGGCGCAGTCGCTGGCGCAGGCACGCGACAGCGGCGAAGTGAGCGCGTCGGGGCAGGTGATCATGATCAAGGGGCCGCCCGCGCACGTGGGCCTGGGCATGCGCCTGCCCGTGTACCGCAACGACATGCCGCAGGGCAGCGTGGCCGAGCGCCGCGCCGCCTACCAGGGCTCCGTCGGCATCGGCTTCGGCGTGGCGCAGCTGGTGCACAGCGCGCTCGAACGCAGCGCCCTGGAACCGCTGCACCTGACCCTGTACAGCGCGGCCGGCCCTTTGCCGGCCAGCGGGGCCCTGGCCATCACGCCGCAGGACCGTTTGCTGTTCAACGATGACGGCGACCTGTCGGCGCCACCACCGCAACCGGGCAGCGATGCCGACTATTTCGACCAGGTGCTGCCCGTCGCCTACCAGGGCGGCCTGTGGAAAGCCCATTTCCGCGTGCGCAAGGCTGAACTGTACAGCCCCTTCGACCGCTATTTTCCGTGGCTGGCGCTGGTCGTCGGCCTGGCCGGCACCCTGCTCATTTATGGCTACATCTTTACCCTGTACCGGTCGCGCCGCAACGCCGTGGCGCAGCGCACCCTGCTCGATACGGTGCTCGACAGCGTCGACGCCTACGTCTACATGAAGGATGCCGACCTGCGCTACCGCTACGTGAATGCGCGCACGGCGAAGATACTGGGCCGTCCGGCGGAGCAGCTGATCGGCCGCCAGGACGGCGAGTTGATGCTCGGCGATGCGGCCGCTGCCGCGCAGCGCACGGAGCGCCAGGTCTTCGACAGCGGCGCCAAGTTCGTCGGCGAGGAGCGCTTCGTCGATGCGCAGGGCCAGGTGCATCACCTGTGGAGCGTGAAGGTGCCGCTGGGCTTGCCCGGTCCCGTCACGGGCTTGATCGGCCTGTCCACCGACGTGACGGAGCTGCACCGCCTGAAAGAGCAGGCCGACGCGGCCAGCCAGGCCAAGAGCGACTTCCTGTCGAACATGAGCCATGAAATCCGCACGCCGATGAACAGCATCATCGGCATGGCGCACCTGGCCCTGAAATCCGTGGCCGACGCGCGCCAGCGCGACTACCTGCAAAAAATCTACCATTCGGGCCAGCATTTGCTGGGGCTGATCAACGACATCCTCGACTTTTCCAAGATCGAGGCGGGCAAGCTGGAACTGGAGGTGCTGGACTTCCGTCTCGACAACCTGCTGGCGAACGTCGCCAGCCAGCTGGGCGACGCGGCGGCCGTCAAGGGCCTGGCGCTGCAGTTCGATATCGCGCCCGAGTTGTCGCAGCGCTGGCGCGGCGACCCGCTGCGCCTGGAGCAGGTCCTGCTGAACCTGACCAGCAACGCCATCAAGTTTTCCGACAATGGCAGCATCTTCGTGCGCGTGCGCCAGTCCGAGGAACGGGGCAGTCACAGCATGCTGCGCTTCGAAGTGCAGGACCGGGGCATCGGCATGAAGCAGGAAGAAGTGGCGCAGCTGTTCCGCTCCTTCCACCAGGCCGACCCATCGACCACGCGCAAATATGGCGGCAGCGGCCTGGGGCTGGTGATCAGCAAGCAGCTGGTGGAGCTCATGGGCGGCAAGGTGGGCGTCTACAGCCAGCCGGGACTGGGCAGCACCTTCTGGTTCACGGCGCACCTGGAGAAAAGCGCGCAGGCGTCCGACGAGCGCATCGCCGAAGTCGAGCCGGAAGTATTGGGCGTGATACGCGGCGCGTCCATCCTGCTGGTGGAAGATAACGTCTTCAGCCAGCAAGTGGGCTGCGAATTGCTGGAAGACGCCGGCGCCACCGTCTGTGTCGCCGGCAATGGCCGCGAAGCGCTGGAATTGCTGGCCCGCCAGCGCTACGACTGCGTGCTGATGGACGTGCAGATGCCGGAGATGGACGGCTTCGAGACGACGCGCCGCATCCGCGCCGACCCGCGGCTTGCCGGCCTGCTGGTGATCGCCATGACGGCCAATGCGGGCAGCGAAGACCGCGCCCGCTGCCTGGCGGCCGGCATGGATGAATTCGTGACCAAGCCGATCGCCCCGAATCTGCTGTTTCACCTGCTGGCGAAATGGTTCCGCCTGCGCGGTGGTATTGGCGGCATCGGCCATGCGCGCGCGGGCGACGGGCTGGCGGCGCCGAAAACGCCGTCGGAGCTGCGTGACACGGCCATCCTCGACCTTGCCACCCTGGCGCTCACGTTCAGCAATGACGTCGGGAAGATGCGCAAGTACACCCAGCTGTTTCTCGACACGGCGCGCGACGGCATCGCCGAAATGGAGCAGGCCATGGCGCTGGAAGACCTGGGGCGCCTGGCCGACCTGGGCCACCGCAGCAAATCGTCGGCGCTGGCCGTGGGTGCGCATGCCTTTGCCAGCCTGTGCACGTCGATCGAAGGCTTGCGTCTGGGCGGCGACATGCAGCAGGCGCGCGCCTTGCTGACGGCCCTGGGGCCGGCGCTGGCGCAGGTGGCGGAACAAATTTCCATGGAATTTGCTTCCAGCGACGCCCCCTGACGCACGCAGCGGCGATAATAGGCGTTTGACGTCTGCGGCCACCTGGCCGCAGGCGCGGCAACTCATCGGATCAGCATGCATACACCCGTCACGCCCGGCCTCCTCATCCTGCACGGCAACCAGCTGGAACAGCTGCGCGCCGCCGTCTTCCAGTGGCTGCGCCAGCATCCGCTGGCGCCGCTGGAAACGGATATCTTCCTGGTGCAGTCGAACGGCGTGGCCGAATGGCTGAAGATCGCCCTGGCCGAGGAAATGAAAGTGTGCGCCGCCACGCGCATCGCGCTGCCGGCGCGCCTGCTGTGGGAAAGCTACCGGGGCATGCTGGGGCGTGACAGAGTCCCGCGCGTGTCGCCGTTCGACAAGTCCCCGCTGACGTGGCGTTTGATGCGTCTTTTGCCCTCGCTGCTGGCCGACCCCGTGTTTGCGCCGCTGCGCTACTTCCTGGCCGATGGCGATTGCGAACGCCGGCTGCAGCTGGCCGAGCGCCTGGCCGACCTGTTCGATCAATACCAGGTCTACCGCGCCGACTGGCTGGCCGACTGGGCGGCGGGGCGCGACCAGTTGCGCACGGCGCGCGGTGAATCCATCGTTTTGAAGGACGACCAGCGCTGGCAGGCGCAGTTGTGGCGCGCCGTGGGTCTGGATGTCGAGGTTTCCGAGCGCGACACGGGCCGCGCCGACATCCACGAGGCCTTCCTGGCGGCGATTGCCGCCGGCAATGCGCCGATTGGCAAGCTGCCGCGCCGGGTCGTGCTGTTTGGCGTGTCGGCCTTGCCGTACCAGACCTTGCAGGCGCTGGCCGCGCTGGCGCGCCACACGCAGGTGGTGCTGGCCGTGCCCAATCCCTGCCAGTTCTACTGGGGCGACATCATCGATGGGCGCGACTTGCTGCGCGCGGAAAACAAGCGCCAGCGCCAGCGCAACGGCACCGACCTGGCGCAGATTCCGCTCGAAGCGCTGCATGCGCACAGCCACCCGCTGCTGGCCAGCTGGGGCAGGCAAGGGCGCGATTTTATCCGCATGCTCGACGAATTCGACGAACACGCGCAAGCGGAAGGGCGCGACGACAGCCTGCGCATCGACCTGTTCGGCGAGGAAACGGGCGAAACCCTGCTGCAGCAGGTGCAGGTGGCCATCCGCGAACTGCGTCCGCTGGCCGAGCATGAACAGGTACCGCCCGATGCGGCCGATCGCTCGATCGAATTTCACGTGGCGCACAGCGTGCAGCGCGAAGTGGAAGTGCTGCACGACCAGCTGCTGGCCATGTTTGCGCACAGCGCCGAAACGGGCTTGCGTCCGCGCGACGTGGTGGTGATGGTGCCCGATATCGACACCTTCACGGCCGCCATCCACGCCGTCTTCGGCCAGTACCGGCGCAACGACGAGCGTTTCATCCCGTTCGAGATCGGCGACGTGAAGGACCGCAGCGTCAACCCGCTGCTCGTCGCGCTCGAGTGGCTGCTGCAGCTGCCGCAGCAGCGCTGCCGCCAGAGCGAGGTGCGCGACCTGCTCGACGTGCCGGCGCTGGCCGCCCGCTTTGGCTTGCAGCCGGACGACCTGGCCACCCTCGGTGCCTGGATCGAAGGGGCGGGCGTGCGCTGGGGCCTGGACCAGCAACACCGCGCCGGCCTGGGGCTCGGTGCGGCCGGCGAACAGAATGCGTGGATCTTCGGCGTGCGGCGCATGCTGCTCGGCTATGCCAGCGGCAGTGGCGCCAGCTTTGGCGGCATCGAACCGTATGCGGAAGTGGGGGGTCTCGATGCGGCGCTGGCGGGCTCGCTGGCGCAGCTGGTCGAGGCGCTGCTGCACTGGCGCACCGTGCTGGCCGGCACGCGCACGCCAGCCGAGTGGGGCGTGCAGGCGCGCGCGCTGCTGGCCGCCTTCTTTGACGCCGACGACGAGGGCGACCGATTGACCCTGGCGCAGCTGGAAGGCGCCTTGCAGGGCTGGCTGGAAACGTGCGAGCACGCGGGCTTTGTCGAGTCCGTGCCGCTGTCCGTGCTGCGCGTGGCGTGGCTGGGCGCGCTCGACGAGCCGACCCTGAACCATCAATTCGTCTCCGGCGGCGTCACCTTCTGCACCCTGATGCCGATGCGCGCCGTGCCGTTCCGCGTCGTGTGCCTGCTGGGCATGAACGATGGCGACTTCCCGCGCCGCGCGCAAAAGGCCGATTTCGATTTGCTGGCGCTGCCCGGCATGGCGCGTCCGGGCGACCGCTCGCGCCGCGACGATGACCGCTACCTGATGCTCGAAGCCTTGCTGGCCGCGCGCGACAAACTATACGTGAGCTGGGTGGGGCGCAATGTGCGCGACAATTCCGAGCAGCCGCCGTCCGTGCTCGTGTCGCAGCTGCGCGACTACCTGGCCGCCGGCTGGTCGCTGGACCGGCATTTGGCAAGCCTGACGACCGAGCACGCGCTGCAGCCCTTCAGCCGCCGCTATTTCGAGGCCGATGGCTTGCTGACGTACGCCCGCGAATGGCGCGTCGCGCATGCGGATGCGCTGGTGCAGGCCGAGGAACTGGCGCTGGGTCCCTACGAACTCGATCCCGGCACGCGTTTGAAACTGGGCGAGCTGGCCAGCTTTTTGCGCCAGCCCGTCAAATACTTCTTCCGCCGCCGCCTGAGCGTGCATTTCGCCGATGCGGCCATGCTGGGCGAGGATGAAGAACCGTTCGGCCTGAATGCGCTCGAACGCTATCTGCTGGAAGACACCATGCTCGATGACGGCGGTGCCGTGGAGGACATCGGCGACGTGCGCGCCAGCCTGGAAGCGCGCGCGCAGCGGCTGGCGCGCGAGGGCGTGCTGCCGATCGGCCTGATCGGCCGGCAAGTGCAGGCGCAGCTGGTCGAGGCGCTCGTGCCCGTGCGTAGCGCATGGCTGTCCTTGCGGGCCTCCTTCCCTTACGCGGCCGACAAGCGCGCCATCAACTTGCCGTTTGGCGAAGTGCAGATCGACGACTGGCTCGACAAATTGTGCAGCAACGGGCAGGACACGGCCTGGCTGATGCAGATTTCCTCGAAGGTGACGGACAAGGGCGGCCTGGCGCGCGGCGACAAGCTGATGCTGATGTGGCTGCGCCAGCTGGCCGCCGCCGCCCTCGGCTTTCCCGTCACCGGCTACCTGGTGGCGCGCGACGCCATCGTCTGCATGGCGCCGCTCGATCCCGCCGCTTCGCGCGACGCGCTGGCTACCTTGCTGGCGCTGTGGCGCGAAGGCATGAACCATCCGCTGCCCACGGCCTGCAAGACGGGCCTGGCGCTGGTGCAGCAGGGCGACCCGCGCGCCGTGTATGACGGTGGCTTCGATATGTCGGGCGAACGCGAGGAACTGTGCCTGGCGCGCCTGTGGCCCGAGTTTTCCGCGCTGGCGCTGGAAGAAGCGTGGGAAGACTGCACCCGCGAGCTGTATGGCCCGCTGGCCGACTGGCTGCAACAGCACATCACGATCGACCCTATCAGCGCGCCCGATGATGGCGCGGGAGAAGAAGCATGACGAGCCATTTGCTCAACCCCCTGGCGTTCCCGCTGCACGGCTCGCGCCTGATCGAAGCGTCGGCCGGCACGGGCAAGACCTGGACCATCGCCGCGCTGTACGTGCGCCTCGTGCTGGGGCATGGCGACGACGACAGCCGCTTTACACGTCCGCTGCTGCCGGCCGACATCCTCGTGATGACGTTTACCCGCGCCGCCACGCGCGAATTGTCGAACCGCGTGCGCGAGCGCCTGATCGAGGCGGCCGCCTATTTCCGCCATGAGTCCGGTGGCAGCGACCCGTTTCTCGACGCCTTGCTCGAATCCTATCCCGACGAGAGCGAACGGCAAAAGGCCGCGCACCGGCTGATGCTGGCCGCCGAGACGATGGATGAAGCGGCCATCTTCACCATCGACGCATGGTGCCAGCGCATGCTGCGCGAGCATGCGTTCGACAGCGGCAGCCTGTTCGACGAGGAACTGGTCAGCGACGAGCAAGCCCTGTTCGAGGATGCGGCCCACGATTACTGGCGCCAGCAAGTCTATCCCTTGCCGCCGCAGGCGCTCGACGTGCTGCTGGCCTGCTGGCCCGACGTCGGCGCGCTGAAGAAGGGCGCGCGCGAGCTGGCGCGCCGCGCGGACATCATGCGCATGGCGGACGAGGAACCGTTATCCATGCTGATCGCACGCGAACAGCGGGCGCTGGCCGCCCAGTTGGCCACCCTGAAGGCGGGCTGGGTCGAGCGCGTCGACCAGATGGCGATGTGGATCAACGACCATCGCGCGGCCAATCCAAAATGTTTTAACGGCGTCAAGATGAAGCCGGAAAACCTGGCGAAGTGGTTCGACGGCTTGCGTAAATGGGCGCAAGATCCCCTGTTGCTGCTGCCGGCCATCACGGCCAAGGCGTGGGAGAGATTAACGCCGTTCGGCATCGAGGATGCGTTTGCCAAGAGTTTCACGGCGCAGGTGCCCGAGTGCTTCGAGCATACGGAGGCGCTGGGGATCTCCCTGGCGGCCCTCACGCCGCTGGCGCACAAGCTGCACCTGCATGCGGCGGCGGCCATCGCCCGGCGCATGGATCAGTTGAAACGCCAGTCGCGCCAGTTCGGTTTTGCCGACATGCTGCAGCGATTGCACGACGCGCTGGCCGGCGAGAATGGCGCGGCCCTGCGCCAGCGCATCATCGACCAGTATCCATTGGCCATGGTCGATGAATTCCAGGATACGGCGCCAAGCCAGTACCAGATCTTCAATTCTCTGTACCGCATTGCCGACAACGATCCGGCCCTGGGTCTGTTCCTGATCGGCGACCCGAAACAGTCGATCTACGGCTTTCGCGGCGCCGACATCCAGAGCTACCTGGCGGCACGGCGTGCGACAACGGGACGCCACTACCAGTTGGGCACCAACTACCGCTCGACGGCGCCGCTGGTGGCGGCCGTCAACCAGCTGTTCCTGCACGCCGAGCGCGACGAGGTGCCGGCGGGCGCCTTCCGCTACCGCAAAAACGGCGAGAATCCGCTACCCTTCGAGGCCGTCGACGCCAAGGGCCGCGCCGAACACCTGGTGAACGCCGGCGGTCCGCTGCCGGCACTGCTGGCTGCCTGCGCCAGCGATGAAGCGCTGCGCGGCGACAGCTACCGCGAGTATTTCGCGCAGCACTGCGCCGAACACATCGTCGCCATGCTGGGCGATGCGCAAGCCGGTTTTACGGGCCCCGACGGGTTTGCGCGCCTGCAGCCGGCCGACGTCGCCATCCTCGTGCGCGACCGCAAGGAGGCGGCCGCCATCCGCCGCGCGCTGGCGCGCCGCCGGGTCGCCAGCGTCTACCTGTCCGACAAGGATTCCGTCATCGACAGCGAGGAAGCGCAAGACGTGCTGCGCTGGCTGGCGGCGCTGGCCAACCCGCTCGACGGGGGACTGGCGCGGGCCGCCTTTGCCACGCGCACCATCGGCCTGTCGCTGGGCGAGCTGGCGCGCCTGTCGAGCGATGAACTGGAATGGGAACGCCGGGTCGAACAACTGAAGGCCCTGCATTTGATCTGGCAGCGCCAGGGCGTGCTGGCCATGCTGCGCCGCTTCATCCACGAATTGCAGCTGCCGGCCATGCTGCTGCAGCAGACGGGCGGTGAACGGCGGTTGACGAATCTGCTGCACCTGGCCGAACTGCTGCAATCGGCCAGTCGCCAGCTCGATGGCGAGCAGGCGCTGATACGCTGGCTGGCCGAGCAGATCGCCGGCGAAGGCGAAAACGGCGACGAGCGCGTGCTGCGCCTGGAAAGCGATGCGGAACTGGTGAAGGTGATCACCGTGCACAAATCCAAGGGGCTCGAATATCCGCTCGTGTATCTGCCGTTCGCCGTCACGGCACGCAAGGTGGACAAGCGCAACCGCAGCTTCTTCGACTATGCGAACGACGATGGCGAACGCCGCCTCGACCTGTCCTTGTCCGACGAGGCCATGGCGGCGGTGGAAGAGGCGCGCATCGAGGAAGACTTGCGCCTGCTGTACGTGGCGCTGACGCGGGCGCGCCACTTTTTGTGGCTGGGCGTGGCCGCCCAGGCCGCGCGCAAGGCGGGCGAGAACACCTTGCACGAATCGGCGCTCGGCTATCTGCTGACGGGCGGCGACAAGCTGCCGTTCGACCAGCTGCTGCTGCGCTGGCAGCAGGTGGCGGGCAGCTGCGACGCCATCTATGTCAGCACCTTGGGGCAGGCCGACGCCTGCACGGTGCTGGACCGGGTGGAGCGGCGGCCCGAGTTGCGGCCCGCGCCCGTGTTCGCGGGTGAATTCGAGCGCGACTGGTCGGTGGGCAGCTTTACGTCGCTGACGCGCCAGATCGGCGCCGTGACGGCTGCGCACGTGCCGCAGCGGGCGCTGGAAGAAACCCTGCTGGAAGATGGCACGGCGGTGGCCGTGGTCGCGCCGACGCATATGGGCGACGCGCCGTGGCACCGCTTCCCGCGCGGCTCCGTGCCCGGCAATTTCCTGCACGAGCAGCTTGAGTGGATGGGCGGCGAAGGGTTTGACAGCGTCCACGATGACAACTTCGACACCCGCCTGGCCGCGCGCTGCGAGCGGGCCGGCTGGGGCCACCGCCAGGACGACGCCATCGCCTGGCTGCGGGAAATCGCCATCACGCCGCTGCCGCTGCTCGATGCCTCGCTGTCGCAGCTGGACAGCACCCTGTCCGAGATGGAGTTCTGGTTCCCCAGCGAGCATTTGTCCACCGAGGCGCTCGATAAACTGTGCACGCGCTTGCTGCTCGATGGCGCGCCGCGTCCCGTGCTGCCGCGGCGCCAGCTGCACGGCATGCTGAAAGGCTTTGCCGACCTGGTCATCGAACGGGATGGCCGCTACTGGGTGCTCGACTACAAGTCGAACGCGCTGGGCGCCAACGACGCGGCCTACCACACGCAGGCGCTGGCGGCCGGCATGGCGCAGCACCGCTACGACATCCAGGGCGCCATCTACATGCTGGCCCTGCACCGGCTGCTGAAAAGCCGTCTTGGCGATGCCTACGACCCGGCCGAGCACCTGGGCGGCGCCATCTTCCTGTTCCTGCGCGGCATAGCGAATGCGGACACGCATGGCTGCTACTGGCTGGCGCCGCAACTGGAACTGCTGGACGGCCTCGATCAACTGTTAGAAGAAACGGAACACCATGCAGCATGACGCGCAGTTGGATACCCTGCAGATGGATGCCTTGTTCAGCCATGTCGACGGCCTCGCCGAGGGGGGCCATCTGCGCCGCCTGAGCGCCGCCTTTGCACGCTTCATCGCCACGCTGGACGAGGGCGCGCCGAATGCGTCCGCCTTGGCCGTGGCCTGCGTCGTGCTGTCCGAGCTGGAAGGGCGGGGGCACAGCTGCCTGATGCTGGCAGACCTGGCCAGCGAACCGTCGCAGTTGCTGGGCTGGAGCGAGGAGCTGTGGCATGGCGTGCTGGCCGTTTCCGGTCCGCTGCCGGGCAGCGTCGCTGGCTGGCGCGCGCTGCTGGCCGGCGCGCCGCAGGTGTGGACGGTGGGCGCGGCCGACGTGCGCCAGCCGCTGGTGCTCGATGGCGACCGCCTGTATTTGCGCCGCTACTGGCGCGACGAAACCCTGGTGGGCGAAAAAATCGCCGCGCGCGCGCAGGATTTGACGAATCCGCCGCTGCCGCAGGTGCGGCTATGGCTCGATATCCTGTTCGACCAGCCGTCCAAGGACGGTGGCCCGGACTGGCAAAAAGTGGCGTGCGCCATCGCCCTGCGCGGCAAGGTGGCCATCATCACCGGCGGCCCCGGCACGGGCAAGACGTACACGGTGGCCAGTTTGCTCACCTTGCTGTTTGCCGTCTCGCCACAACCGGAGCAGCTGCGCATCGCGCTGGCCGCGCCGACCGGCAAGGCGGCCGCGCGGCTGAAACAGTCGATCGACAAGGCACTGGAAGGCTTGGCGGCCAAGGCGGGCGATGCGTTGCCCCTGCTGGAACTGGCGCGGCGCATGGGCGCGGCGCGCACCCTGCATAGCTTGCTGGGTGCGCGGCCCGATACGCGCGCCTTTGCCCACCATGCGGGCAATCCGCTCGACGTCGACGTGCTGATCGTCGATGAAGCGTCGATGGTGCACCTGGAAATGATGGCCTCCGTACTCGACGCCTTGCCGCCCAAGGCGATATTGATCCTGCTCGGCGACAAGGACCAATTGGCGTCCGTGGAGGCGGGCGCCGTGCTGGGCGACTTGTGCCATGACGCGCAGGCGGGTGGCTACACGGACGCCACCATCGCGTATGCGCAGGCGGCCAGCGGCGTGGCCATTCCGCCCGCCTTTGCGGGGACGGCCGGCGCGCTGGCGCAGCAGACGGTGATGCTGCGCCACAGCCACCGTTTCAGCGGTCCGATCGGCGAGCTGGCCTTGGCCGTGAATGGCGGCAGGCCCGATCTTGCCAAGGCCTGTTTCGCCGGCGACAGCGGCGGTCAGCTGGCATGGAGCGTGCCCGCGCAGCAGGAAGACGTGCTGCGCCTGGCCTTGCGCGGCCGCGCGGAGGCACCGGGCGGCTACCAGCCCTACCTGGCGCTGGTCAATGCCGGCGAGGCCGCGTACGCGCAGCATGACGACTGGGTGCGCGCCGTGCTGCATGCGTTTGAAGCATTCCGCATCCTGTGCGCCGTGCGCGAAGGCGAGTGGGGCGTGGCCGGCTTGAACACGGCCATCGAGCTGCGGCTGGAAAAAGAGGGGCTGATACGCCGCAGCGAGTGGTATGTGGGCCGTCCCGTGATGGTCACGCGTAACGATTACGGTACGGGCGTGTTCAATGGCGACATCGGACTGACCCTGCGCGACCCGGCGCGGCCGGGATCATTGCGCGTGTATTTCCTGGAAGGGGAAAACGTGCGCAGCGTGCTGGCCACGCGCCTGCGCCACGTGGAAACGGCGTTCGCCATGACCGTGCATAAATCGCAGGGTTCGGAATTCCGTCACACGGTGCTGGTGCTGCCGCAGGAAGGCGGCGCCATGCTGGCGCGCGAACTGGTCTACACGGGCATCACGCGCGCGCGCGACTTCTTTACCCTCGTCTCGCCCACGCAGGCCGTGCTGTTCGACGCGATTCTGCGCCGCACGCAGCGGGCAAGCGGCTTGAGAGGGTTGATCGGCTGACAGGGTTAGGTAGGTTTCTGCACGGAAATATATGTGTTGTATTCCGAATATTGATGATAATTGTTCCGATTTTTGTGTGAAAATGCTTTCATAGAGAAAGTAGTGCAGAGCATTGTTTCTTGCCACTATTTCTTGCCACTAAAATCGAAACGAGGAGTCCATCATGTTGTCTTCCCTTCGCACGCGGCTGGTGCTCATCTGCGTGGCCATCGTCGTCCTGTCCATGCTGGCCTTGTCGGTCGCCAATTACGTCACCACGCGCAGCAGCATGCTGGCGTCGTCGGACCAGCAGATGCAGCAGCTGCTGCACAGCCAGTCGGCCGTGCTGGCGCAATGGGTCGATGGCAAGAAAAAGGTCATGGCGTCCGTCGTCATGTCGGCCGAGACGCCCGATCCGCTGCGCGCCTTCCAGATCGCGGAAAAGGCCGGCGATTTTTCGGAAGTGTTCATCGGCTACGCGGACAAGCGCTCCGTGTTTACCCATCCGGGCCGCCCGGCCGATTTCGATCCCACGGCGCGCGCCTGGTACACGGATACGGTCAAGGCGGGCGTGCCGATGCTCACGCCGCCGTACGTGGATGCGGCCAGCCACAAGCTCGTGGTGTCGTTCACGGCGCCCGTCGGGCCGAAAGAGGCGCTGGTCGGCGTGGCGGGCGCGGACGTGCTGCTCGATACGGTGATTGCCAACGTGGTGGCGATCAAGCCGACGCCGCACAGCTTTGCCTTCCTCGTCGACCAGAGCGGCACCATCATCGCCCATGCCAACAAGGACCTGAGCCTGCAGCCGGTGGCGAAACTCGATGCGGCGCTGTCGGCCGCGCAGGTCAACCGCCTGGAAAGCACGCGCACGAGCGAGGCCGTGCGCCTGAATGATCGCGACGGCAAGCTGTACGTCACGCGCGTGGCCGGCACCGACTGGCTGCTGGCCGTGGTGCTCGACCAGCAGGAAGCCATGCAAGCCTTGCAGACGATGCTGACGACGGCCGCCGTCACGGCCGCGCTGCTGACGGGGCTGGCGGCGGCGCTGCTGTCGCTGCTGGTGTTCAAGATGCTCAAGCGCCTGGAACTGGTGCGCGACGCGCTCGACGACATCGCCTCGGGCGAGGGCGATCTGACGCGCCGGCTCGACGCTTCCGGCGTGGACGAACTGGCGCAGATCGCCGGCGCCTTCAACCGCTTCATCGACAAGATTGCCGCCGTGCTCGTGAAAATCCGCACGGCCAGCGAATCGGTGAAAGTATCGTCGTCGGAAATCGCCGCCGGCAACCAGGACCTGTCGTCGCGCACGGAGCAGCAAGCCAGTTCGCTGGAAGAGACGGCCGCCTCGATGGAGGAGCTGACCAGCACGGTGAAACAGAATGCCGACAATGCCCGCCAGGCCAACCAGATGGCCGTTTCGGCTTCCAGCGTGGCCAGCAAGGGCGGTCACGTGGTGGCGCAGGTGGTCGACACCATGGCGTCGATCAACGACTCGTCGAAGAAGATCGTCGACATCATCAGCGTCATCGACGGCATCGCCTTCCAGACGAATATCCTGGCGCTCAATGCGGCCGTGGAAGCGGCGCGCGCGGGCGAACAGGGACGGGGCTTTGCCGTGGTGGCGACGGAAGTGCGCAGCCTGGCCCAGCGTTCCGCAGGGGCGGCCAAGGAAATCAAGCTGCTGATCGACGATTCGGTGGGCAAGGTCGATTCTGGCGCGCGCCTCGTCGACGAGGCTGGCGCGACGATGCAGGAAATCGTCGACAGCGTGCGCCGCGTCACCGACATCATGGGCGAGATCACGGCCGCCAGCGTCGAGCAGAGTTCCGGCATCGAACAGGTGAACCAGGCGATTGCGCAGATGGACCAGGTGACGCAGCAGAACGCGGCCCTGGTGGAAGAGGCGGCGGCCGCCGCCGAAAGCCTGCAGGACCAGGCCAGTACCCTGGCGCAGGTGGTGGGCGTGTTCAAGCTCGATGACGGGCCGGCGCCGGCGCTTGTCAAACCGGTGCGCGCCGCCATCGCGCCGCGCCTCGCCAGCCGGCCGGCACCGGCGCCCGCCGTTAAGGCCGAACGCAGCGAGGAGTGGGAGACGTTTTAAACCTTCAAGCGCGGCGGGGCGCCAGGGTCGGCGCCATCTGTTTCGCCACCTCGAAAAAAGCATTCGTGGCCGGCGTGTTCTGGCGCCGGTCGCGCACGGCCAGGCCCACCTTGCGGCTGACGGGCGGATTCAGGGGCAGGGCGACCAGTTCCGGATACTGTTCGCGCAGCCGCTGCGGCAGGGCCAGTTCGGCCACGATGGACAGGCCGTCGCCGCGGCTGACCATGTCGAGGATGGTGATCACCTGGCTGATGCGGTACGGCACCTGCGGCTGCAAGCCCGCGTTGGCGAACAGCGGCTCGATCAGGCAGGCGCAGCCCGCCTCGGACATGATGAATGGCCCCTCGCACAGCTGCGCCAGGGTGATGGACGTTTCGCCGGACAGCGCATGGCTGCGCGGCACCAGCGCCATCATCTGGTCTTCCACCAGCGGCGCCGTATCGAAACGCTCGTCGGGCAGCACGACGAAGCCCACGTCGACCCGGCGTTCGCGTATCCACTGCACCACTTCATGGTCGGCGCCTTCGTCGATGCGCAAGTCGATGCCCGGATAGCGCAGGCGGAATTGCGCCGTGATGGCCGGCAGCAGATTCAAGGACGACGTGGGGCCGAAGGAGCCGATGCGCAGGGTGCCCTGGCGCTGGCCCAGCACGTCGGCCGCTTCCTGGCGCATGGCTTCCGACAGGCCGAGGATTTCGCGCGCGCGCACGAGCAGCTGGCGGCCCACGTCGGTCAGCTCGGCCGAGGCCTGGTGGCGCACGATCAGGTCCACGCCCATCTCCTTTTCCAGCGCCTTCAAGGCGTGCGAGACGGCCGACTGGCTGATGCCCAGCTGCGCGGCGGCGGCGGAAAAGCCGTGCAGTTCGGCCACCAGGGTAAAAATTTCCAGTTGCGTGAAGGTCATGGTGTGGTTTCTTTGGTGTATGAGTATTCGCTCATTATTTCATGAGTTGATATTAGTATTAATATATATCTGCAGCATCCGCTGCACAAGCGACATCATAGGACTTTCCATGCGCACTACCGCCATACCTTCCGCCGCCTTGCCTTCCGTGCAATCGCCGCTGGTCTACCTGAAACTGATTTTCGTCGCCCTGTTCTGGGGCGGCACCTTTATCGCGGGCCGCGTGCTGGCGCAGCAGATGCCGCCGATGACGGCCGCCAGCGGACGTTTCGGCGTGGCCGTGCTGCTGCTCGTCGTGCTGGCGTGGAAGCTGGAAGGGGGCTTGCCGCGCCTGGACCGCAAGCAGCTGATGACGACGGCGGCCCTGGGCCTGACGGGCATCTTTCTGTACAACCTGTGTTTCCTGGCGGCCCTGTCGCGCATGCCGGCCGGGCGCACGGCTTTATTTGTCGCACTGAATCCCATCGTCACGGCGCTGGCCTCGGCCATGCTGTTCCGCGAACGGCTCGGATCGTTCAAGTGGCTGGGCATCATGCTGGCGTTCTGCGGCACGGCCATCGTCATCACGCGCGGCGACCTTGCCGGCGTGCTGCACGGTAACGGCGGCGGCATCGGCGCCGGTGAAATCTTCATGTTTTGCGGTATTTCCAGCTGGGCCGCCTACACCCTGATCGGCCGGGTGGCGCTGAAGGGCTTGAGTCCGATCGCCGCCACGACGTATGCGGCGATGTGGGGCCTGGCGTTTTTGCTGGTGGGCGCGGCCGTGGAATTCCCGAGCGTGCCATGGCACAGCTTTGGCTGGCAAGTGTGGGCCGCCATCGGCTACCTGGGCGTGTTCGGCACGGTGATCGGCTTTGTCTGGTATTACGAGGGCGTCAAAGCGCTGGGTCCGTCGCGCACGGCCGTGTTCAACAACCTCGTGCCCGTGTTCGGCATTGTGCTGGCGGCGGTGTTGCTGGGCGAGCCGGTGCTCGCCTCGATGCTGGTGGGCGGGGCGGTGACGATAGCCGGCGTCATCATGACCAACCGGCAGGCGAAATAGTTCCGGGGTCAGACCCGTCGGGTCTGACCCCGGCATTCAGCCGTGCTTAGCGGGCGCGGCGGCGCTTCGACGGCTTCGCCGGCGCCTTCTTGTGTCGGCTGACGGAAGCGCGCACCACCTTCGGCTCTTCGATGCCGTTCTCGGCCGCCAGCATGCGGCGGATGTTGACGGCGTCCATGGCGCGCACGGAATTGGCGCGCGCGTTGAGCAGGATCATGGTGGCGAACTTGCCGGCCGACTTGATGCGCATGATCAGGCAGCGGCCCGCTTCATTCGTGTAGCCCGTTTTCGACAGGCCGATGTCCCAGCCCTTGGCGCCCACCAGGCGGTTCGTGTTGTGGTATTCCACGTCGCGGCCCTTGATCTGGATGACGTCCTTCGAATCCGTGGTGATGCGGCTGATTTCCGGGTAGCGCGAGGCGGCCACGGCCATCTTGACGAGATCGGCCGCCGTCGACTGGTTGTTCGGCGACAGGCCGGTCGGCTCTTCGATCACGGTCTGGTGCATGCCCAGGGCCTTGATCTTGGCGTTGACGGCCACGGCAAACGCCGTCGGGCCGCCGGGGTAGGTGCGCGCCAGCGAGGCGGCGGCGCGGTTGTCGGACGACATCAGCGCCAGTTGCAGCACGTCGTGGCGGCTCAAAGTGGCGCCCACGGGCACGCGCGAGGTGCTGTGCTTCAGGGTGTCGACATCCTCGCGGTCGATGCTGATCTCTTCCTGCATATTGGCCTTGGAGTCGAGCACGACCATGGCCGTCATGAGTTTGGTCAGCGAGGCGATGGGCACCACCACGTTGGAATTTTTTTCAAGCAAGACTTTGCCTGTGCCGTCTTCGACCACCAGTATCGACTGGGAACCGAAGGGCACGGCGATGGCCGCTGTCGAAAGCGTCATCAGCACCGCGGCGAACATTTTTTTGAGCATGGGATTGTATGTGGGAAAGCAGTTTTGGGGCGCCATCGTGGGCGCTGCGCGCAAATCCGGAACGGGGCCGCGCGGGGACGCGACGTGTATCTCGGAGGCAATATTTGCCAAGCTTAAACAATACCATTAAAGATCAAGCGATGTCTACGGCGCAAGCCCGCAACAAGCGGTGTCGCGGCCAATTTGGCAAATAAAAATGGCTATTCTTGCCGTAGTGAAAATTGTTACGCATTTATTGATTTCATCTTGGAAACTTCGTATGATTTCAGCAATATTGGCAGCGTAGGCCTGGCAGGTGCCGCGCGCTTCGTCGTTCATGCCTGCCGCTTCGTGCTTCGTCGCCCCGCGCTATACCCCGCAACAGGGGCACCGTAGACTGCGTTCATGCCTGATTGACACGACAAGGAGAACGCAGCATGTGGAAAAAATTTGCCGGATGGTATCGCCGCCGTGATGACGAAGCCTTGTTGCTGCTTCAAAGCCCCGAGACCGCGGCGCAAGCGTCCAGCGGTTGGCAGCGCTGGGTAGCGTCCAGAGTACTCACCTTGACGCCCATCGAGCGCCAGCAATTCCATGCTTTTATGCTCAAATACCGTGGCGTCGGCTTTTACGTCGTGCTGGTCAAGCTGATACTGTTGTTCAGCATGATTGGCGGCGCGTTGCATCTGATGTTCCCCGACAAGCTTGGTTGGATCAAAGCGCTGGCCGTCAGCAATGGCATTGGGCTGGCGATGGCCTGGGGCGTGCTGGGCGTCTGGTTCAACTATCGCAAGCTGGCGCGCAAGAAGCGCACAACACGCACGAAGGGCAAGTTGCTGGCGCTGCTACTGGTTCCTGCCCTGGTCGGTGGCGCCATCGGCGTCGCGCGTACAATGCTCGAAGGCAGCAGCCCGTTCAGCTTGGCGCTGGAGCGGGGCGTGCGCGTGGGCGGCTGGGCGGCGCTCACGGCCGGGCTGGTCTATTTGATACCGATGACCATGGTGGCCATCTGGCGCAACCGCCAGTACGAGGCGCTGACCCTGCAACTGCAGCAGGATGCCGAGCGCGACCGTCTGGCGCGCGAGCTGAGCGAATCGCAGCTGCGCCTGCTGCGCGCGCAGATCGAGCCGCATTTCCTGTTCAATACCCTGGGCGCCGTGCAGCAGCTGGCCGAGCAGGGCGCGCAAGGCGCAGGCCGGGCCGCCGCATTGACGGCCGACCTGATCGCCTTCCTGCGCGCCAGCCTGGCGGAAATGCGCAGCGAGCAAGTGCCCTTGCAAAGCGAGTTCGACATGGTGGCCGCGTATTTGCGCGTGATGCAGGCGCGCATGGGTTCGCGCCTGCGCTATGTGCTGGATTTGCCGGCCGAGTTTGCAAACGCGACCATACCCAGCATGATCTTGCTGACCCTGGCGGAAAACGCCATCAAGCACGGTATTGAACCATCGTTGCGCGGCGGCGAGATCCGCCTGTCGGCCCTGCGGGTCGATGGCATGCTGCGCCTGCGCGTACAGGACACGGGCATGGGCTTGCCGGAAAGTGGCACTGGCAGCGCCCCCAGCGGCGGCCTGGGCCTGGAAAACGTGCGCAGCCGGCTGTTGCTGTCCGATCCGTCCGCCAGCCTGAGCCTGCGGGACGGCGAAGAGGGTGGCGTGATCGCTGAAATATTGCTGCCTATCAAAATTGAAACGAGCCTGAAAGAACTTGCCGCATGAATACCACCATCCTGATCGCCGAAGACGAGCCCCTGATGCGCGAGCGCCTGCTCATGCTGCTGGCGCAAGCCTGGCCCGAAGCGCACGTCGTGCTGGTGGCGGAAAACGGCAACGATGCCTGGGACGGTTTCCTCGAGCATGAGCCGGACGTGGTCTTTCTCGACATCCGCATGCCGGGCCTGTCGGGCCTGGAAGTGGCCGAGCGCATCGGCAAGCGCGCCCACGTGGTGTTCGTCACGGCCTACGACCAGTACGCCGTCGATGCGTTCGACGCGGGCGCTGTCGACTACCTGCTCAAACCCGTGCAGGCCGAGCGCCTGCAGCGGGCGCTGGCCCGCCTGCGCGACAAGCTCGGCGCCCAGCCGGCCGACATGGCCAATCTATTGCAGTCGCTGCGCGCCGCCTTGCCGGCGCCGCCGCGCGACAAGTTGAAATGGATCAAGGCCAGCGTGGGCAAGCAGATCCGCCTGATCGATATCGACGACGTGCTGTTCTTCCAGGCCGACACCAAGTACACGCGCGTCGTGCTGGCCGGTTCGGAAGCGCTGGTGCGCACGCCGCTCAAGGATTTGCTGGGCGGCCTCGATCCGGAACAGTTCTGGCAAATCCACCGCGGCACCATGGTCAACGTCAAGGCCATCGAGGCGGCCGAACGCATCGACGCCGAGCGCATGCAGGTGCTGGTGCGCGGCAGTACGGAAAAGCTGCCCGTCAGCCGCACGTTTACGTATCTGTTTCGCGATTAGCGTGCAAGGCAAGCACCCAGCGCTTACTGGATCTTGGCGATCGACACTTCCGTCGACTTGACCAGCGCGATGACTTCGCTGCCCACTTTCAAGTCCAGGTCCTTGATCGAACGCGAGGTGATTACCGACGTGACGATGCCGTGCGGCGTTTCCACGTCCACTTCCGAGACCACGGGGCCAAAGATGATTTCCTTGATCTTGCCGCGAAACTGGTTGCGTACATTCACTTCCGAGATAGCCATGATATTTCCTTTGTGCCCGTAATACGCCATGCGGCGCGACAAGGCCAGAGTACGGTGCGCGCACGCTTTTGACCACGAATCGATGCGCATATCGATATGCGCAAAGCGTGCGCCAGCGCTGACGCAAGCACATTATTCGCCTATACTTGGCTGCAACATCCTGGAGGTTTGCCATGCGTCCATTGCCTTTGTTGCTGCTGTTGCCCTCATTTGCCGCGCTGGCGGAACCGCCCGCGGCGCTGCAGCCGATGGCTTTCCTGGCCGGCCATTGCTGGAAGGGCGAGTTCCCTGGCGGCAAGCAAACGGATGAGCACTGTTTCCAGTGGCTGTATGGCGGCCAGATGCTGCGCGACGTGCACACGGTGCGCAGCCCCGGCATGCCCGACTACGTGGGCGAAACCACGTATTACCACGATCCCGCCGCAAACAAGGTCGCCTTCCTGTATCTGGAAAACAGCGGCGGCCACAGCCGTGGCACGATGCTGCCGGCGGACGGCGGCCTCGACTTTCCCGCTACCGAGTACGTGGGTGCCAAGGGCAAGACCTTGACTTACCGCGTGCGCTGGACGCCCTCGGGCGATGCCTATGAGGCGGCCAGCGAGATGCTGGTGGACGGGCGCTGGGTGCCGCAGTTCAAACTGGTGCTGAAGAAGCAATGACCTTTGCCCCATAAAAAAAGGCTCTGTCATCGGCAAGTAGGGGAAACGCCGGAATCTTCCTGTGGCCGTGGTGTCTGACTCTGCATACTCACTCTGCGGGAGCCAATCATGCGGCCAGCCGAATGGATCACCTTGATTGCGCAGTTTGCCCGGTTGAGTCAACGCCAGCGGCAGGCAGGCATTGCCCTGCTGCATGGCAACTCTCCACACGACGCGACCATCGCGCTGCTGGAAAGTGTGGCCCAGCCGCGATTGGCCTGTCCCGCCTGCCATTCAGACCACTTGCACCGGCACGGCCATGCGCACGGCTTGCAGCGCTACCGCTGCGTTCCCTGCGGGCGCACCTTCAATGCGCTCACCGGCACGCCGCTGGCCCGCTTGCGCCATAAGGCGCTGTGGCTCGACTACGCCGATTGTCTGCTGGCATCGGATTCCGTGCGCAAGGCGGCATTGCAGCTGGGCGTGCACCGCAACACCACGTTTCGCTGGCGCCACCGGTTTTTATCGCTGGCAAGGACGGACCGGCCGCACGGCCTGCACGGCATCGCCGAAGCGGACGAGCTGTATCTGCTGGAATCGGAAAAGGGCGCCAGAACAATGACGCGTCCTGCCCGTCGCCGGGGCGGCCATGCCCACAAGCGCGGCATATCGAATGAACAGGTCTGCATCCTGGTGGCGCGCGACCGCACGGGCCAGACCCTGGATTTCGTCACGGGCAAAGGGGCGCTAACCAAGGCGCAGTTGCACCACTGTTTGTTGCCCATGATCGACAAGGATGTGTTGCTGGTCACCGACGGCCATGCCGCCTACCGGGCTTTTGCCCGGGAAGCCGGCATCAGTCATCAGGCCGTCAACTTGCGCGCCGGCATCTGCGTGCAGGGCGCCGCCCACGTGCAGAACGTCAATGCGTATCACAGCCGTTTGCGACAATGGCTGGGCCCGTTTCACGGCGTGGCGACGCGCTATCTGCCGAACTACCTGGGGTGGCGCTGGATACTCGACGCCAGGCGCATCCGCTCACCCGAAACGTTATTGAAGGCAACATTGGGCGCATTCCCACATCTGACGGTGACATAGCCTAAAAAAACCGGGACATGTCCCGGTTTTTGCTGATGTGGCGAAGATTATTTCTGATAAATCTTGTCGAACTCGCCACCATCGTCAAAGTGTTTCTTTTGCGCTTGTTTCCAGCCGCCAAAGACGTCATCGATGGTAAACAGCGTGATCGGCTTGAAGCTGGCCGCGTATTTCTTGGCCACTGCGGCCGAACGGGGACGCAGATAGTGCTTGGCGACCAGTTCCTGGCCAGGTTCCGAGTACAGGTATTGCAGGTAGGCCGTGGCTTCCTTGCGGATGCCGCGGCGGTCGACGACCTTGTCGACGACGGCCACCGGCGATTCGGCCAGGATGGAGATGCTTGGATATACGACTTCGAAGTTGTCGCCGAATTCGGCGCGCACCAGTTGTACTTCATTTTCAAACGTCACCAGCACGTCGCCGATTTCACGCTGCGTGAAGGTGGTGGTGGCGCCGCGACCGCCGCCGTCGAGCACGGGCACGTTCTTGAACAGCTTGCTCACCAGTTCGCGCGCCTGCGCTTCGCTGCCGCCTTTTTTCACGGCATAGCCCCAGGCCGCCAGGTAGGTGTAGCGGCCATTGCCCGAGGTTTTCGGGTTCGGCACGATGACCTTGATGCCGGGCTTGGCCAGATCGTCCCAATCCTTGATGTGTTTCGGGTTGCCTTTGCGTACCAGGTACACCATGGTCGAGTAAAACGGCGCTGCGTTGTTCGGGAATTTCTTGGCCCAGTCGGCCACCACGAGGCCGCGATCGACGAGGATGTCGATGTCATTGGCCTGGTTCATGGTGACGACGGACGCTTCGAGGCCATCGGCAACGGAGCGCGCTTGCTTGCTCGAGCCGCCGTGCGACTGCTTGATGGTGATGGTTTCGCCCGTTTTGGCTTTCCAGTCAGCAATAAATGCGGGATTCACATCCTTGAACAGTTCGCGCATCACGTCGTACGAGGCGTTCAGCAAGACCACGGGTTCGGCGGCGGACACGGTCATCGGCAGGCTCATGGCGGCTGCGGAAGCGGCCAGGGCGCTGGCCAGGAACCAGCGGCGCGAGCGTTGGGTGAACGTGGCTGCGGCAGTCGATACGGCGTTGGAATGGGTCATGTTGAACTCTTGTTGTGAGAATAGATAGACATAGTCTAAAATTCCGGCCGGAAAAGAAACGAATTTTTCGTAATATGCTTAGATTTGATTCCCGTTTACGCTAAAAAACAGATATCGATTTTTGGAAACATTCGTGGGCAAGGCGCGCATCAGCACTTAGTCTGCAAGCATCGCGCCATAGGCAGAACCGGTCTGTGGCGTGCGGCAAAAAACCCGATTGCGCCGCTTGGTGTATAGTCGAATCGCGCGATACAGGGGTAAAACCGTCTGCATCGGCAACTGGAATATTTTGTGAGCGTACATGAGTCTTGAAATTCGTATTGCAACATCGACCGACGCTTTCGAGGCGTGCAATGTATTACGACGCTCCATCGTCGAATGCTGCAGCCTCGATCATCGGGACGATCCGGCCATCCTGGAAGCCTGGCTGGGCAATAAAACACCGCAGATGGTGGCGTGCTGGTTCGCGTCGCCCACCAATTTTTCGCTGGTCGCAGTCGAGGCGGGCGCCGTCGTCGGCGTCGGCTTGCTGACGCGCGCCGGCAAGCTGGCCCTGTGCTACCTGCTGCCCGAGGCGCAAGGCCGCGGCGCCGGCAAGGCGCTGGTGGCGCAGCTGGAAGCGCAGGCGCGCGAGTGGGGCATCAAGGCCCTGCAGCTGCACAGCACGGCAACGAGTCAGGACTTTTTCGTCAAGCAGGGTTATGTCGAGGCGGGCAATGTGCGCTCGCCCTATGGCGTGGAAACGGTATTTTGCTGGAAACAGATTGATCCCGCGGGCATCGCCAGCGGCGACCCCAAGCGCAAGCGCTTTTGCAACTGCAATTCGGCCTGACGCCTGTCCTGCACTTCAGCCCGCCCATCCGGCGGCGGGCCTTTCCCTTCTTTTGCTCTCTCTTAATAACTGATCTGGATATACACGCCTTGCGGCGCAGCATCGTTTGACGGCAGCAAGGTGCCGCCGCTAAACAGTTTCAGTTCGCCCGGTGCGAACGCCAGCCAGTTTTCGTTTTGCGTCAGCGGATGCGTGGCGATGACGGCGATGCGGTCGTCAAGGTGGTTGTGCTGGCGAAAGTCGATGCTGCGCTCGCAGTCGATCAGCTGGGCCACGGAAAACGGGTATTCGCGTATCACGTAGTGCAGATGCGTGGAGCAGTGGGCAAACAGCAGCTCGCCGTTCGACAGGATGAAATTGAAGCTGCCATGGGCGGCGATGTTCCTGGCGACCTCGGCGATGGCGGCGCGCAAGTCGGCGCGTGCCGGTTCGCCGGCGGGAAACTGAGCGCGCAGGCTGGCCAGCAGGTGGCAGAACGCCTGTTCGCTGTCCGTGTCGCCGCTGGCGCGGTAGTGCGCGTTGGCGGGCGCGCGCCACGTTTTCAAGTCGCCATTGTGGGCAAACGACCAGGTCTTGCCCCACAGTTCGCGGGCGAACGGGTGGGTGTTTTCCGGCGCGATGCTGCCCTGCGTGGCTTTGCGGATGTGCGCGACGATGTTTTTCGCCTTCACGGGATGGCGCTGTACCTGGGCCGCCAGCGGCGAATCGATGGCGGCCAGGTGATCCGTCAGCAGGGTGCAGCCGCTACCGGAATGATAGGCGATGCCCCAGCCGTCGCGGTGCTCGTCCGTGCGTCCGCCCCGTTCGGCAAAGCCGGCGAAGGAAAATCCCAGCGCGGCCGGCTTGCTGCTGTTCATTGCGAGTAACTGGCACATGGCGGCCCTTCCTGATGATATCGGTACACGCCCACAGTAAAGGCGGGCGCCGGGGGCGGGAAGGAATGTTTCCGAGTATCGTTATGCGCCGGCCGTCGCATCGCTTATGTGCTGGGCGCATATCAAATGGCGAAACCATTCGTTCTCCTTTGCTTGGCGCTGCCTTAGTCTGCACACTTTGGCGCCGCCTTCCCCATGAGGGCAGCTGGCGCAGCCCGATGAAGGAGCACGTATGCCATTTCCCGTCCTGAAAAATTACCTGGCCCGCCTGTCGCACCAAACCCAGGCCGGCACCAGCGTCTGGCTCGACGGGGAGGGCAGGGCGCTGGGGCGCTTTTTCAATTGCACCATGACGAGCGCTTTCCAGCCGCTGCGCGAACTGGAAAGCGGCAAGCTGCTGGCGTTCGAGGGCCTGGCGCGCAGCGTGTCGAAGGCGGACGAGGGCTTGTCGCTGTGGCGCTTGCTCGATCACGCGGCCAGCGACGACGAATCCGTGGAGCTGGACCGGCTGTGCCGCATGCTGCATGCGATCAATTTCTTTCGCCAGAGCGAAGCGGAGGAGGCCGACCTGTACCTGAACGTGCATGACCGGCTGCTGAGCGCCGTCAGCAGCAATCACGGCCACGCTTTCCAGCGCATCCTCGACGCGCTGGGCTTGCCCATCGAGCGCATCGTGCTGCAATTGCCGACGGTCACGCCTAACCAGGGCTGGCTGCTCAACTACGTGGCCGACAATTACCGGCGTAACGGTTTCCGCCTGGCCATCAACGTGGCCAGCGTGCAGGAGGCAACGGGCATGCTGGAGCGTTTGCACCCGCATGCGTTCAAGCTGGACGCGGGCAATCTCAGCGACGAGCAGGCCGTCGCCAGTTTCGTCACCGTGTGCCATGCGGCGAAAATCCGCGTCATCTTCAAACGCCTCGACACACCGGCCGCCTTGGCCGCGCTGCAGCGCATAGGCGCCGCCACGGGCTTGCCCATCGTCGCCCAGGGATACTTGCTGGACAAGCCATTGACGGCACTCGCGCAGGCGAAAGAGGGCGTCGCGTCCATCGTAGCGGCCGCCTGACGCAAAAAGCGGGGCAATCAGGCGCGTACGATAGGCATGGAGGGTTTTTCTTCGCAGCACAATACGCTATAGTATTCCCATCGTTAAATTGGACTGACTATGGCATCGCGCAGAAATTTTCTACATCACGGTATGGGCCTGGCCGCGCTGGGCCTCGTTGCCACTCCTCTCATCGGCTGCGCTTCTCGCACGGCCGCTCCCGCCTCGGCTTCGGCCAGCGCCAAGCCGCGCGCGCCGCGCACGGGCGTGCCGCCCCAGCCGACGCAACTGGCCAGCGTCGACCGCTCGATCACCTCGCAGTCGCGCCAGGCCATCACCGAGATGGAACCGCCGCCCGACATCTTCGACGCGCAGGCGCTGGACCTGGAATTCTGGCTCAAGCCCCGCACCCTGGAAGTGGTGCGCCCGGCCAGCAATGAAAAGGCGAAATTGCTGTACTGGAAAGATGGCGAAGTCATCGATTCGGCCTACCAGGAACTGTGCCACTTGCTGCGCGACGTGAACGGCAAGAAGACGGCGCCCATCGATCCGAAACTGCTGGAAACCCTGTGGGGCACGCAAGCGTTCGTGGCCCGCTACGGCATCGAGCAGCCGCTGGAAATCCTGTCGGGCTACCGCACGGCCGAATCGAACGGCAAGCTGCGCGAAGCGGGCGTACCCGCCGCGCGCCAGTCGCTGCACATCTCGGGCCGCGCCGCCGATATCCGCGTGGCCAATTTGAACGCGGAAGTGCTCGGTTCGCTCGTGCGCAGCTTCAAGCAGGGCGGCGTGGGCTTTTATTACCGCTCCGGCCCCCGTGGCGGCTGGATTCACGCAGACACGGGATTGCAACGCACCTGGAAAGGTTAAGCCTACGCTTAAAACGCCTGACAAAACAGTTTGCTCAGGCGTTTTTGACTAATCGTAGTGGTAGGGCGGCTCCGGCACGCTGTCGGCGTGGATCAGTTCCAGTTCGTGCAGGTTGGCGGGGCGCTCCCACCAGATGCGCCAGCCGCGGCGCTGGTTTTCCAGTACTTCCGGGTGCGTCTGCAAATAGCCGTCGATAAAGCGGGTAAAGTCGGAGACATAGCCGCTGCGGCGGTACGGTAGTCGATGGCGCATGCGTGTCCTCCCATGATGTTCCCTTTTGACCGCCCTGGCGCGCAAAAGTGCCGCACTTTCCACCGCACTTTGCATATTCCCATGAAACTGTCCAGCCATAACATCGAACTGTTCCTGGCCGTCGTCGATGGCGGTTCGTTCTCGGCCGCCGCGCGCGCCTTGCGGCGGGCGCCATCGGCCGTCAGCATGGCGATCGCCAATATCGAGGCGGAACTGGGCATCGCCCTGTTCGACCGGGGCACGCGCGAAGCCGTGCCCACGCCGGCCGCCATGGCGCTGATTCCGCACGCGCGCCTGATCGCCGAGCAGTTGAAGCAGTTGCACCTGCACGTGCAGGAATTGTCGCAGGGATTGGAAAGCCGCATTTCGCTGGGCATCGCGGCCGAGCTCGACCATACGCCCTTCCTGGCCGCCGTGCGCGCGCTGTCGCAGCGCCATCCGCTGCTCGACATCGAAGTGCTGACGGCGCCGCAGGACGACGTGCTCGACATGCTGCACCGGGGCCGCATCAGCGCCTGCATGGCTTTTGCTGGCGGACGCATCAATCACGAGGAACAGTTCCAGCTGGTGGGCAGCGATGCCTTGCTGGCCATTATCTCCACCCAGCATCCGCCCGACGCGGCGGGCCGGCCCCTGTATATCGAGGAATTGGTGAATTTGCGCCAGATCATCGTGGCCAGCCGCGAACTCG
Source organism: Janthinobacterium sp. 67 (assembly GCF_002797895.1). Classification (NCBI taxonomy): domain Bacteria; kingdom Pseudomonadati; phylum Pseudomonadota; class Betaproteobacteria; order Burkholderiales; family Oxalobacteraceae; genus Janthinobacterium; species Janthinobacterium sp. 67. The sequence goes on from NZ_PGES01000001.1 coordinate 515,881, forward strand.
ACCTGGCCGATGCGCGCCCCGTCGTAGGGCTGTCCTACTGGCGCACGGACAGCTTGCCGATGGCGCTGGCGATGGTGGAGGCGGGACTGGGCTGGGGCAACTTCGCCGCCTCGGCCATCCAGGACTCGCTGGCGGCGGGGCGGGTGCGCTGCGTGGCGTTCAAGAATACGGGCAATGGCCTCGTCGTGCCCATCCACCTCGTGTGGATGAAGGACCGGCCGCTGGGGATGGCGGCGCGGTCCTTTCTTCAGTTGCTCAGTGAAGCGGCCTGAACATTCGCTGGCTCTTCCTTCGGCTGCTGCGCCGACAGGGGCACGCCGAACAGGCCGTCGAAGAAGTAGTTGAAGATGAAGCTGTAGCACGGGATGATCAGCATCAGCGCGAAATCGAGCACGAACGCTTGCCACAGGCTGATGTCGAGCCACCAGGCGATCAGCGGGATCAGGTAGATGACCAAGGTGATCTGGAAACCGATCGCATGCAGGATGCGGCGCCAGACGGTGCGCGTGCGCGACACCTGGCGGATTTCCCAGTATTCGAATGCCGTGTTGTAGAGCAGGTTCCAGATCACGGCGATGGTGGTGATCATGATTGCCAGCGGCCCGGTGCTGGTGGGCGATTCGCCCGAAAGCAGGGTCAGCCAGGCCGTGGAAATGGCCATGCCGATGATTTCAAAGGCGGTGACGTAGACGATTTTGCGTTTGATGCCTTGCATGTAAAGCCTGTAAAGAAGAGATGGCGGTCATTTTAAGTCAGGTATGCTGATGTTTGAAGTCGATAGCTGTCAGTTTTTCTGATTGATTCGGCGTGGGAATACCATGCTGGCCGCGAACGGGGGATAATGGCGGCTGGCGGGCAACCGGTCCCGCCGCATCACCGCAGAAAAGGTCAACGAGCATGCAAGGCGCAGCAGACAGCAACATCCCCGACGTTCCCGGCACCCCCGCCAGCGCGGACGAACGTCCCCGTTTCCGCCCCCGCCCATGGGAACACCTGGAAACGCCGTACGACGTGGAAGTGTGGATCGAGGAACATAACCGCAGCATGCAGGACAATATCCGCGCCACGGAAACGGGCGTGGGCATCTGCTTCACCCTGGCCGAAGGGGGCGATATCTATATGCAGACGAGCGCCGACGGCGCCGTCGTATTGGACGTGACGCCGGACGCGGCCTGGGTCTCTCCTTTGATCAGCGCGGCCACGGGCTGCGAGACGCCGGCCTCATCATTGTGGATCTTGCCCGACGATAAGCTGATCCAGCTGATCGTGGGCTTGTCGAGCCTGGTGGCCACCACCTTGCTGGTGGTGGGCCATGATTTCGGCTTGCGCCGGTGTGGCATGGGGCGCTGAGCCGTTTTCACTGCAGTGGGGCGGGTCATGCCCCTTGCCCGGCTCCGCTTTGCGCTGTAAGATGCTGGCGTTGTAAAATATGCCATGCCCACGCTAGCATGCCTTCCGCCTATACTTCGATTGAAAAGCCTGCGATGCATAATGATAAGCTGGACCTCCGCAACATCAGCCTGGTGTGCGTGGAAACGCGTTATCCCGAGCTGGCCAGCTTTGCCATCGAGCGCTGCCTGGCCGGCGCCGATTTCAAGGAATGCCTGCTGTTCACTTCCCGCCTGCATGACTTGCCCCCGCATATACGCCAGGTACTGATTGCGCCCATCGAGAGCGTGGAGGCGTATTCGGCATTCATGGTGCATGAGCTGGGCGCCCATTTCAGCGGCACGCATGTGCTCATCATGCAGTGGGACAGTTTCGTCGTGGATGTGCGCCAATGGCAGAACGCTTTCCTGGACTGCGATTACATAGGCGCACCGTGGTCGCATCGCCCGGTGGCCGTCGGCAATGGCGGCTTTTCGTTGCGATCGCGGCGCCTGTATGAGGTCTTGCCTCAGTTGGCCATCACGCAAGTCCATCCCGAGGACTATGCGATCTGCGAGCTGCATGGCGACCGATTGCGCGAGGATTTTGGCGTGCGCTTTGCCGACGCCGACCTGGCCTCCAGCTTTGCCTTCGAATGTGTTGAACCCACCGGTCCCACGTTCGGTTTCCATGGTTTTTTCAACTTTGGCCGTGTGCTGGACGACGTGGCGCTGCGTGATTACTTGCTCATGTGCGACGATGCCTTGATGCATGCCTCCGCCGTGCGCAGGCTGGTCAAGCAGCTGTATGGTTCCGGCCGCTACCGGATGGCGGCACACGTATTGCGCCGGCGCCTCAACGGTGGCGCCGCCATGTTCGCCGATGCCTGTCTGCTTGCCCTGCGTGCCGGCTGGCATGCGCTCACGCGTGGCCGCTCGCGCGCCCCTGCGCTGCCGGCGTAGCTGTCCTGACCATTTGTGGTGAAAGTGGCATATCGGCAGGCATGGCTCGACACTGCGCGTGGCCCGTGCTAGTCTCGCTACTGCACCCACCTGTTTCCCCGGGCGGCCGTGCCAAGGACAGCCATGGATACACCACCGCAAGCGGTACCTGCTCTGGATTCCTCTCCGCCCGGCCACGACGGCGTGCCGCGGCATGTCGCGCCTCTGCTTGACGATGGTGTCTTCAGTCCGGAACGGATGAAGGCCGAACGCGAACAAGCGTATTTCAACGATTTATACCTGCTGGCGCCCGTCGCCTATTTCGTGCTGGGCCTCGATGGCGTGATCCTGCAGGTCAACCTGGTGGCGGCCGAACTGTTCGGCCTGGCGCGCGGGCGTCCTGGCCACGTGCTGTTCCGTTCTTTTGTGCACGAGGCGTTCCGCCGCGATTACGAACAGTTCGTGGAACGCGTGCTCAATAGCAGCGAGCCCGAGCGCATCCAGCTGCAGGTGCAACTGCCCCCGCCGCGTCCCGGCGTGCGCGAGGCGGGCTTGCCCGTCAGCCTGCTGGGCAGCGCCGACCCGAACGGCCAGGCGCTGCGGCTGGTGCTTGAGCAGGCCGAGGGCAAGCTGGCCGCGCTCGAACGCAGCGAAGAGCGCTTCCGGCGCATCGTGCACAGCGCCGAGGAGGGCATCTGGGAAATCGATGCGCAGGCGCTGACCAGCTTTGTCAATCCGAAGATGGCGCAGATGCTCGATTGCCAGATCGAAGATATGCTGGGCCAGCCGCTGGCCGCTTTCATGGATGAGGAGGGGCGCGCCATCCTCGAGCGCAACATTGCGCGGCGCCAGGATGGCATCGTCGAGCGCCACGAATTCAAGTTCCTGCGGCGCGATGGCAGCACCTTGTGGGCTACCCTGGCCACCAATCCCATCTTCGACTCCAGCGGCACCTACCTGGGCGCGCTGGCGCTGGTCAGCGACATCACGGCGCAGCGCGCGGCATCCGAACGCATCTGGCGGCAAGCTAATTTCGACCAGCTGACGGGCTTGCCGAACCGCCACATGTTTCTCGACCGCTTGCAGCACGAGGCGGCCCACGCCAAACGCGAGGGCGCTTGCCTGGCCCTGCTGTTCATCGACCTCGACCATTTCAAGCAGGTGAATGACAGCCTCGGCCACGAGAAGGGCGACATGCTGCTGCGCCAGGCGGCGCGGCGCATCACCGAACGCGTGCGCGCCACCGATACGGTGGCGCGCCTGGGCGGCGACGAATTTACCGTTATCTTGGCCGGCGTGGGACAGCTGGGCGGCATCGAGCGCGTGCTGCAGGAGCTGACGGCCGCGCTGGCCCAGCCTTTCGTGCTAGACGGCGATACGGCGCAAGTGTCGGCCAGCGTGGGCGTGGCCCTGTATCCGGCCGACGCCGAGGCGCCCGACACCTTGCTGCGGCATGCCGACCAGGCCATGTATGCGGCCAAGAGCGCGGGGCGCAACGGCTACAGCTATTTCACGCCGGCCTTACAGCAGGCGGCCGAATTGCGCCGCAGCACGGTGCGCGAGATGCGCCTGGCGCTGGCGCAGGACCAGTTCGAAGTGCATTACCAGCCGATCATCCGCCTGTGCGATGGCAGCATCGAGCGGGCCGAGGCGCTGCTGCGCTGGCGCCATCCGCTGCGCGGTTTGCTGGCGCCCGCCGATTTCATCGGCTTTGCCGAGGCGAACGGCCTGATCATCGATATCGGCGAGTGGGTGTTCCGCCAGGTCGTGCGCCAGGCGCGGCAGTGGCAGGACGAGCATGGCGCTTCGATCCAGATCAGCATCAACAAGTCGGCCGTGGAATTTCGCTGCGACGCCGCGCTGTACCAGGACTGGGGCGGGCATCTGGCGCGCCAGGGCCTGGCGCCGGGCGCCATCGTCATCGAAACCACGGAAGCGGTGCTGCTCGACGAGGCGCGCCAGGTGGTCGACCGGCTGCGCCAGTTCCGCGCCATGGGCCTGGCGCTGGCGCTCGACGATTTCGGCAGCGGCCAGGTGTCGCTTGCGTGCATCCGGAAGGCCGATATCGACTTTCTCAAGATCGACCGTTCCCTGGTCGGCGAACTGGGACGCGACGGCGCGGGGCAGGGCCTGTGCGAGGCGATCATTGCCCTGGCGCAGCGGCTTGGTCTGAAAGTCGTGGCCGAAGGCGTGGAGACGGCGTCGCAGCGCGACCTGCTGCGCGCCGCCGGCTGCGACTATGCGCAAGGGTATTTCTTTTCGCGCGCGGTGCCGGCGGGACAGATGGACCGGCTGCTAGCGTCTCAGCCGGCGGCCTGAAGCGTTTCCTGCGCCGGTCCGGCGCCCTCCATCAGCTGTTCCACGGCGGCCAGGGTTTCGGCAGCGCTGACGGAGGCCAGGGTCAGCCCGGTCGCCAGGATGACGCGGTAGTGGCGGCTGGCCGGATAGAACCAGCGGTAGTTGTCGGTGCGGATGTAGTAGCCGACGATTTTCTTGTCATACGCCGAAGCGATGTGGATCACCGACGTGTCGGGCGACAGCACCAGTTCGCAGCGGCGTATCAGGGCCGCCAGCTCCAGGATGTGGCCGGTGGGCGGCGCGCTCATCACGTTGGCATGGGCGGCGCCACGCACGATCTCGGCGGCGCGCGCCTCGGTGCCCGGCGCGGCGATCACCAGCAGCGCATGGCGCGGATAGCGTGCCGCCAGGGCGGCGCAGCAGCGCTGTGCATCGGCCACGCTGACCGTGCGTTGCGCATTGCTGCCCTGGAAATTGAGGCAGAACAAGCCTTCATGAGCACGCAGCAGGCTGTCGCAGGCGAGGTCGACCCGTGCCGCATGCGCGTCCACGCCGAACAGTTCATAGCGCATGTCGATGTCGCGCAGGCCAAACCCCTCGAACGTGGCGAAAAAGCTGTGCAGGATGTGGCGGCTGCGGTCGCACGGTACCGTATGGTCGAACATGCCCAGCTTCGCCGTCGAAGTACCGTACTTGGGAATGGCAAAGCCCGTCAGATAGCGGGCCCCCAGCCATTTGATACGCAGCAGCAAGGGAATCGAAAAGCGGTTGTAGGGATTGAAGATGACGTCGTAGCGGCGCCGGCGCAGGTCGGCGATGGTGGTGCGCAAGTCGCGCAGCAGCGGCTGCTTGTCCCAGATGAGGATCTCGTTCACATGCGGATTGTCCGCGATGACGTCGCGGTTGGCGCTGCTGGCGGCCACGTCGATCTGCCAGTGCGGATAGTTTTTCTTCAGTTCGCGCAGCAGGGCTGACGTGACGATCATGTCGCCGATCTTGTCGTTGCGCAAAATCAGCACCTTGCGCACCTTGGCGATATCGAGGGGCTGCTTGCCGGATTTGCCCAGCAGGGCATGGCTGATCAGCCGGGCGGCGGTTTTTATCAAGGGAACTCCGGAAGTGGATGACGGAATGCGCTGGCGTACTGGTGAATTGGCCAACGACAGCAGCATCTTACGGATTTCCACTGTCCGGGGCCAGGGTGCGCGTCCTTTTTATTGCCGCGTGCGCCAGGGCGGCGCACGCGCCGGGAGCGATTATTCCAGGCCCAGCAGGGCGACAACGCGCTCGCGGCTGATGCCGACCAGTGCCGAGCTGATCGCCAGCAGCGATTCATAGCCGGGCTCGCTTGCCTTTTGCGTGAAGTTTTCCGCCAGGGTATCCATGCTGACGTTTACTTGCACCGGTTGCGCGCGGGCCACCCGTCCCGTCGCTTGCGCCAGGGCCAGGCTGACGGAGCTGCGCGCCGCCTGCAACTGCGCCAGCGCCTGCACCACTTGCTGCAAGGTGGCGCGCAGGGCTTCCACGTCGCCCGTATTCCATTCTTCCGGGGCGATGGCGGCCGGTTCCGCATCCGTGCGCACGCGGCTCATCTGGCCGGTCGGGTAGCGGATGCCGCTGCCGCGCACGGACAGGCTGTCGCGCACGTTGGCCCAGTTCGCCTCCGGCGTGCTGAACACCAGTTCGCCGTTCTCGCCCTGCTTGACGCTGATGCCTGACGGCATCAATGCGCGGTCGAAGCGCGAGACGATTTCATTCGCGCTCAGGCCAGGTTCGATATTGACCGAGCGCAAGGCCTGATTCGCGCCGCCGACGGAAAACGCCAGCACTTCCTTCGGGCCTTCCTGCAGGCTGGCCATGGTCAGGCCGCGGATGCTGAATTGCTGCTGTGCCGCCTGCGGGCTGGTATAGCCAAGCTGTGCGTCGAGCGTGCCGCCCGAGGCGCTGGCGCGCTGGCGCCAGGTATTGCTGAATTGGCGGACTCTTGCCTCGACTTGCCCTTCGCGGCCCTGGCGCGCGGCCAGCTTGGCCGCCAGTTCGCTTTTCAGCGCCTGCAACTGGCTGCTGCTGCGTTCCAGGTAGTCGAGTGTCTGTTGAGCGTTGGAAATCTCTCCCTGCAACTGGTGGTCCCAGTTGCTCAGGCCACGCTGCAAGCTCGCCGTCGACCTCTTCGCCGCTGGCGCCTCGCTGCGCGCGCTGGCGCCGCCGTTGATGGCCGCGGACGCGTCATCGACGGCGCGGGCTGTGCCGGCGCCTTTGGCATTGACGCCGGAAGAGGAGGAGGTCTGAACGATTTGCATGATGGTCAGAGAAGATCAAACAGGGAAATGGTGCCAACCTTGGCGTAGGCTTTGTATGTTGCCTGCAGGGCCGTCTGGTAGCCGGTCAGTTCGATGGCAGCGGCGCCCATGTCGGTCTTTTTCAAGTCCAGCAGGGCCGAATTGTTCGACAGCGAGACATTGGCCAGGTTGCCCGAGAGCGTGGTGAGGATGTTTTGCGCGCCGCCGAAGATGGCGATCTTGCCAGAAAGTAAATCCATGCCGTCATCGGTGCCGCCGAGGCCGTCGTTGACGATGGCGCGCACGGCCGGGTCGTTCGGGTTGACGCCGGGCGCACCGAGGGTGTCGACGACCTTGTCGATCTTGTTGAGCCACACTTCCAGGTTCTTCACGTCGACGTTGGCCGCTTGGGTCACGCCATTGCCGACCACCACGGTCTGCGTGTCGGTATTGCCGACATAGGTGTAGCGCGAACCGACGGCTGCCGCCGGATCGTATTTGATCGCTGGCTGGTCGGTGGCGGTGCCGGAAAACATGTAGCGGCCTTCCTGGTCCTTCAGGTTGGCCGTGTACAGCACGCTGTCGCGCATGGCCGTCAGCGATTGCGTCATCGCATTCAGGTCGCCCGGCGTGTTGCTGCCGTCGGCGGCCCACACCAGCAGGTCGCGCGCCTGGCCCATGTCGGTCACCATGCTCGACAGGTAGTTTTCGTTTTTCAGCAGGCGCACTTTCACTGTGGCGATATTGTCCTGGTACTGGGTGACCATCGCTTGCTCGCGCGTCAGGCGCGAAATGCGCACGTTGCCGATCGGATCGTCCGACGGCAGCTGGATGCGCAGTCCCGACGACATTTGCTGGGTCAGGAAGTTGATGCGTTCCTGGTTTTGCTGAAGCGAAATATTGATCAGCGATTGGTACTGGCTACTGGCGACACGCATGATCTTCTCCTTAACCCATCATTTGCAAAGTGGCGTCAAACAGGCTATTCGCCACGGAAATGACTTTCATGTTTGCCTGGTACATATTCTGGAATTCGACCAGGCTCATCGCTTCTTCGTCCTTGTTCACGCCGCTGGTCGATTTCCAGTCGTCGATCGCTTGTGAGCGCACCGTGTTGGCCGTCTTCAGCAAGGCCTGGTTCTGCTGGCTGTAGATGCCCAGCTTGCCGACCAGTTGCGTGTCCGCGTCGCTCATCAGGACGGAACCGACCCAGCTGACGGTGATCGGTTGATTCTTGATCTCGATCAATTTCTGCAGGTTGCCGCTGTCGCCGGCCGCGCCCGTCAGCGACAGGGCCAGGTCCTTGGCGTTGAAGCCGGGAGTAATGCTCAGTTTGCCATTCGCGTAGACCAGCAGGGGACCGCCTGGCGCGCCGGCCATGGTTTTGCCCAGAGCCAGCTGTGCGTTGACCTTGCTGGTCAGCTGGGTGGCCATGTCTTGCAGCGACTGCTGCAGCGGTTTCAGGGTATTTTGCTCGAACTCGCCCAGGCCGCCCATCTGGCCGCCGATGGCGACCGGGTCGAGCTTGTACGAGGACTTGGCGAAATCGAGGTTCAGGGTTTGCTCGCCCGTGTTCGTCATGCTGCTGCTCAGGGTGCCGGCCAGGCTGCCGATGACCAGCGGCTGGCCCGACTTCAGCGAGACATTGCGTGAGCCGTCCGGCTGGTCGAGCACTTCGATGCCCATTTGCGAGGCCAGGCCATCGATCAGCTGGTCGCGCGCATCCATCAGCGACGACACGTTCGTGCCCGATGCCGTGGAGGTGCTGATGCGCTGGTTCAGCGCGGCGATATTGGCCAGGGTGGTGTTGGCTTGCGGCACGATGGCTGCCCGTTGCTGCTGCACCGACAGCAGCTGGTTGCCCATGACGGTGCTGATGCTGTTGAAGCGCTGCGCCATGGCGTCGGCGGAGGTGACGATCTGCTGGCGCAGCGGCGTCGACGTCGGGTCGACGGCCGAGGCATTGAGGGCGGCGAAAAAGCCGTCGATGCCGTTGCTGATGCTGGACGCATCGTCGCCCATCACGCGCTCGAGCTGGGTCAGGTAAGGCTGGGTCTGCGAACGGGCGCCCTGGTCGGACGCGGCGCGCCACATTTGCTGGCTTTTATAGGCATCGGCAAAGCGCAGCAGGGCCGACACTTCCACGCCATTGCCGGCCGAGCGCACGCCCACGCCGGCACCAAGCGAGGACAACAGCACGCCCTGGCGCGTGTAGCCCGCCGTTTGCAGGTTGGCGATGTTCTGGCTGGCCGCATTGAGTGCGGCCTGGGCGGCGATGCTGCCTGACAATGCATTGCTGATGATGCTCATTGGGCAAGTTTCTTTCGTGAAGAGTGTGGCGCGTGCCGATGGGCAAGCCTTGAATCGTTGTTACCTTGTACAGGCGACGCTTCAGACGGATTTATTAAGCGGCGCTGCAATATTGTCGGTCTTGACAGCGCTGTTGGCCGCCACGGGGGCGCCGGCCGGCGGCAGCAGCTGGCGCAGGATGGCGTCGGCGATGCCGAAGGCGCGCTGGCCGGCCATCTTGTCGGCCACCAGGTTGTCGGCCATTTCCAGCATGTCGCTGTTGATCGGGTCCTTGAAGACGCTGTCTTCGCCCGCCATCTCGCGCGTGCCCGAACGCATCTGGCGCAGCATGTGCGAGATGAAGAAGGCTTCGAACTTGACGGCCGCCTCGGTGGCCTTGGCCGCATAGCGCGGGTCGGCCGGCGTGGCTGCCGCAGGAGACTTGTCGTCGAGCGCCGAGGGCAGGGCGCTGCTGCTGTCGTTGATATTAAGCATCAGATCACCACCAGTTCGCCTTCGATGGCCCCGGCTTGATCCAGGGCTTGCAGAATTGCCATGATGTCATCGGGCGAAGCGCCCAGGCTGTTGACGACGTCGATGATCGACTGCAGCTTGGCGCCGGCCGGCCATTTGAACATATTGCCGTTGCCCTGGTCGACGGACACTTTCGATTGCGGCGTGACGGTGGTCTGGCCGCGGCCGAACGGCGCCGGCTGGCTCACTGCCGAGCTTTCGGAAATGACCACTTTCAGCGAGCCGTGCGTGACGGCGGCCGCCTTCACGCGCAAGCCTTCGGCGATGACCACGGTGCCGGTGCGTGAATTGAACACCACTTTCGGCGTATCGACGCCCACATCGACGGAGAGCGCTTCCAGCTTGGCCATGAAGGCCACGCGCTGGGTCGGGTTTTCCGGCGCCAGCACTTCCACGCTGGTGGCGTCGCGCGTCGTGGCGACGGCGCCAAAACGGCGGTTGACGGCTTCGACGATATTGATGGCGGTCTCGAAATGCGGGTGGCGCAAGTTCAGGGTGACGGTCGGCCTGGTCGAGAAATCGCTGAGGATTTCGCGCTCGATGTTGGCGCCGTTGGGAATGCGGCCCGAGGTGGGCGTGTTGACGGTGACGGACGAGCCGCTCTTGCCGGTGGCGTTCAGGCCGCCGACGACGACGTTGCCTTGCGCCAACGCATAGGTTTCATTGTCGGCGGCGCGCAGTGGCGTCAGCAGCAAGGTGCCGCCGCGCAAGCTTTTCGCATCGCCCAGCGACGAGACGGTGACATCGATGGCCTGGCCACGGCGGTATCCTGGTGGAAACACGGCGCTGACCATGACGGTGGCGACGTTCTTGCTTTTCGCTTCGGCGCCGTCCGGCATCTTCACGCCGAACTGCTTGAGCATGTTGACGACGGACTGGCTGGAAAACTTCACCTGGGTGGTGTCGCCGCTGCCGTTCAGGCCGACCACCAGGCCGTAGCCGACCAGCGGGTTGTCGCGCACGCCCTCGATGCTGACCAGGTTGCGCAGCACTTGTGCGGCGCTGGCGGGCAGGGCAAGGCCGGAGAGCGCGGCCAGCATGGCTGCCAGAGGCAGGGCGGAACGAAATTTCATGAGCTCACCTTAAAACGGCATCCATGGGCCGACGAAGAAGCGCGTCAGCCAGCCTGGTGTATTGGCTTCGGCCAGGGTGCCCTGGCCGGAATAGGCGATCTGTGCATTGGCAATGCGCAAGGACGAGACCTGGTTGTTCGAATCGATGTCGGCCGCGCGCAGGTAGCCGCGCAGGCGCACGAATTCCTCGCCCTGGTTCAGGGTCAGGGTTTTCTCGCCTTGCACGCGCAGCAAGCCGTTCGGCAGCACTTCCTGCACGATCACGGTGATGGCGCCGGACAGCGCATTTTGCTGCGTGCTGGTCGAATCGCCGGCGAAGTTGCGGTCGGCCGACAGGTCGATGCCCGTCTTGGGGAAGGTCTTGCCAAGGATGTTGGCTGCATTCACGCCGACGGACGAACCCTTGTTGAACGAGGTGCCGGCCTTCTTGCTGGCCTGCGTGGTTTCCTGCAGGGCCACCGTGACGACGTCGCCGACGCGGAAGGCGCGGCTGTCCGAGATCAGGTCCAGGCCCGCGTCGGCATTGAACACGCCGCCGCCCACGCCGCCGCGCGCGCCGCCGCGCGGCGCCACGGGCAGCGGCGTATCGGAGAAGCTGGGCGCCACCGGCGCGGCCGGCCGGCTGGCGCAACCGGCCATCAATACCAGCAGCATGGCTGCCGCGGCTTTCATGGCGACCGTCATCAGCGTGCCGCTTGCGCCAGGTATTGCAGCATGTTGTCGGCGGCCGACAGCACCTTGGTGTTCATTTCATAGGTGCGCTGGGCAGCGATCATGTCGACCATCTCTTCGACCACCTGCACGTTAGAGCCTTCCAGCGCGAACTGTTTCAGTTTGCCCAGTGCGCCTTCGCCGGGACGGCCTTCCGTCGGCGTGCCGCTCGATGCCGTTTCCTGGAACAGGTTTTCACCGAGTGCCAGCAAGCCCGTCGGGTTGACGAAGCTGGAGAGGTTCAGCTGGCCCAGCTGGGTGCCGTTGACATTGCCCGGCACGGTGGCCGTGACCATGCCGTTTTCGCCGATGGTGATCGCCGTGGCATTGTTCGGTACGGTGATCTGCGGCACCAGCGGCAATCCCTGGGCATTGACCATCACGCCGTTTTCATTGATGCCCAGCTGGCCGGCGCGCGTGTAGGCCGCTTCGCCGTTCGGACGCAGCACCTGCAAAAAGCCGTTGCCGGTGATGGCGACGTCGAATTCGCGGCTCGTCGTTTGCAGGCTGCCGGTGGTAAACACCTTTTGCGTGCCCACCATGTGGGTACCGTTGCCGAGCTGTACGCCCGATGGCGAGAGGGTATTGTCGGCGCGCTGCGTGCCCGGCTGCTGCTCGACCTGGTAAAACAGGTCTTCGAAGACGACGCGGTCGCGCTTGAAGCCCACGGTATTGACGTTGGCCAGGTTATTTGCGATGGCTTGCAGTTTGGCATCTTGTGCCTGCACGCCGGTCTTGCTGATCCACATTGCTGGATTCATGATTTACTCCTGATAATTGGTTGGCGTTGGGCCTAGGCGCCCAGCAGGCGGTTGCCCGACTCGGTCATCGCGTCGCTGGCCTTGAAAATTTTCATCTGCATCTCGAAACTGCGGTTCAGGCTCATGGTGGCGACCATTTCCTCGACGGCCGAGACGTTGCTGCCTTCCAGGTGGCGGTCGCGCAGGCGCACCGCCGGGTCGGCCTGCAAGTCTTCGCCGCTGCGCGCCACGATCAGGCCCGCCTCGTTCTTCGTCAGCTCGCCCGCTTCCGCGTTGACCAGCTTGAGCTTGTCGACGGTCTGCATTTGCGCGGTGCCCGGCACCTGGATGGAAATCGTGCCATCGGCGCCGATCGACAGGCTGGTGTGCTCGGGAATCGTGATGGGACCGCCTTCGCCCAGCACGGGCCGGCCGTTGATGGTCAGCGCGCCCGTTTCATCGAGGTCCATGGCACCGGCGCGCGTGTAGGCTTCGCCGTTTTGCCATTGCACCGCGAGAAAACCGGGGCCCGTGACGGCCACGTCGAGTTCGCGTCCCGTTTCCTTGATCGTGCCCGTGCGCGTGCCCACGGCGCTCGACTGCGTCTGCGTCATGTGGCGGTCGTCGTAGCCGTAGCCGTTTTGCAGCGGCTGGGCAGTGGACACTTCCAGGTTGGCGCGAAAGCCGCCCGTCTCGATATTGGCCAGGTTGTTGGCGTGTACCTGCTGTGCCCGCAAGGCACGGTCGGCCCCGCTCATGGCGGTATAAATCAGCGCATCCATTGCTCTTTACCTTTGCGTATCGTGGATTACAGCGCTTGCATCAGCGATTGCAGCATGGCGTTCTCGGTCGAGATGACCTTCGAGTTGGCCTGGTAGTTGCGCTGCGACGTCATCAGGCCCACCAGTTCGGAGGTGATGTCGACGTTCGACTGTTCCAGCGAACTCGTCACCAGTTTGCCGGCCATGCCTACGCCTGGGCGGTCATACATGGCGGTGCCGGAAGTGGTCGAGGCAACCCAGCTCGTATCGTTGACGGCCGTCAGCGCGCCTTCGTCGGGGAAGGTGGCCAGGGCGATCACGCCGATGCTTTGCTTCTGGCCGTTCGTGTATTTCGCCACGACGGAGCCGTCATCGGCCAGTTCCACGCCTGTGTAGGTGCCCGAGGCATAGCCGTCGGCGCGGTCGGTCGAGGTCGTCGCTTCGCCGGCGAACTGGGTGGTGCCCGTATAGTCGATGGCGATCGTCAGCGCCGCCGCGCCAGGCGGCGTCGGCAGCACTGGCGAGGCGGACGTGCCGGTCACCAGCTTGCCGTTCGTGTCGAACGTCATGCTCGTCACTGGCGTCACATCGGCGTTGTCGAAGGTGTAGTGCACATCCACGCCCGTCACCGTCTTGACGAAGTACTGGCCCAGCGAGTGCTTGGCGCCCAGCGAATCGTAGACGATCGAGGACTTGGCGCTGTTGTAGCTCAGCTCATTGGTCTTGTCGAAAGCGGGGGTTTTGACGGCCCATTCGGACGACATATTGGCCGCGTATGCCAGTTTGGTCGACGCCACGGCGGGAATCTGGCCCGTCGGAATGAGCATGTCGCCCATGGTGCCCAGGGTGGTGCTGCCCTTGACGGCGGCGTAGCCTTGCACCAGGCGGCCGTTCGAGTCGATCAGCTTGCCGTCATTGCTTGCCGAGAAGATACCGACGCGGCTGTAGCTCATGGTGTTTTGCGCATCGCGCGCGACGAAATAGCCGCGGCCGTCGATGGCCGCGTCGAGCGCGCGGCCTGTGTTGAGCACGCCGCCATTGAGCGACATGCTTTGCGTGATCGAACCGATTTCCGTGCCCGTCGCGCGCGAGCCGGCGTACATGGCCGAAAAGTTGGCGCGGCTGCTCTTGAAGCCATAGGTGCCGGCGTTGGCGATATTGTTACTGGTGCTGTTCAACTGCTGGTTGATGGATTGGATACCGGACAGGGCGATGTCGAAACTCATGTTGACTTCCTTTAGTGAAGGACGAGATTAGTGTGCTGGAAACAAAGGGAAGGGCGGATCAGGCCGTCTTGCCGTTAAAGCCGGTGATCGCGCCAGGGTTGACTTCGCCCAGGTTCGATACGCTCAGGATCATGGCGCCGCCGGACGACAGGCGCACGCTGTTGAGCTTGCCCGCGATGTCGACCGTCGGTTTTTCGGTGCCGCCTGTGCTGACCGTCATGCTGTAGGTGCCGGCAGGCAGGCCCAGGGCCACCGGGTCGATGGTGAACGGCACCGTGCCGGCCGACTTGGCGCCCAGTTCGATCTTGTATTCCTTGTCGTCGATGCCTTTCAGGGTCACCGTGGTCTTGGTGGTGCTGGCGGCCAGCGCGATGCTGCCGTTGACCTTGCTCTTGTCGAGTTGCACCGTTTCGCTGTTGACCATCACTTCGGAACCGACTTGCGCGCCCAGGGCCAGCACCTGCATCGATTGCAGCACGCTGGCATTGGCGCTGGTCAGCGCCGACAGGTTTTGCATCGCTTCCGTCTGCGCCTGCTGCGTCAATTGATTGACGAACTGGCTCGGGTCGGTCGGCGCGAGGGGGTCCTGGTTCTTGATCTGGGCGACCAGTAATTTGGTGAACATGTCCTGGGTGGCATTGCCTTGCGACTTGACGGCATTGCTGCCGTTGTTGCTGCCGCTGGTGTTATTTGTAAAGAGATTGGTTTCCATGGATTATGCTTCACCTAATTTGAGGAGCGATTGCTGCATCGACTTGATGCGGCCCAGAACTTCGACATTGGTTTCAA
Organism: Janthinobacterium sp. 67; assembly: GCF_002797895.1. Taxonomy (NCBI): domain Bacteria; kingdom Pseudomonadati; phylum Pseudomonadota; class Betaproteobacteria; order Burkholderiales; family Oxalobacteraceae; genus Janthinobacterium; species Janthinobacterium sp. 67. The sequence continues at coordinate 530,890 of NZ_PGES01000001.1, forward strand.
AGGCGCGCGACGCCGACATCATGTCGGTCATTTCAGCGACCTGGTTGACGTTGGGGTAGAACACCATGCCATCGGCATTGGCCATCGGGTGGCCCGGTTCATACACCTTGCGCAGCGGCTCGTCGCTTTGCACCACGTCGAGCACCTGTACGCGCCCGCCCGCGCCGCTGGCGCCGGGGCCGTCCATCACGGCCGCAAACACGGGTTTGCGCGCGCGGTAGGTTTCGCCTTCGGAACCGGCAACGGAATCGGCATTGGCCAGGTTGCTGGCGATGGTATTGAGGCGCACGGTTTGCGCCGCCATCGCCGAACCGGCGATCTTGGAAATATCCTGGAAGCTCATGCTGATCCTTATTGTCCGGAAATGGCCTTGGACAGACCCTTCAGTTTCATGTTGACGAAAGTGAGGCTGGTCTGGAAGTCGGTGGCATTCTGCGAAAACGCCGCCTGTTCGACGCCGATTTCGACGGTATTGCCGTCGCGGCTGGGGTGGTAGGGGACGCGGTACAGGGCGCTGGCATCGTCATCGGTCGACAGCAGGCCGGCTTCGTTGTCCTGCAATTGTTGCAGGGCGCTGCCGAAATCCATGTCCATGGCCTGGAAGCCGGGCGTGTTTTCATTGGCGATATTGGCCGCCAGCACGCGGGTACGGTCGGCACGCAGCGCGAGTGCATCGGCGTGCACGCCCAGCGCATCCTTGAAATTAATCCCCATGGTCATCCTTTGTATTGAATTCGATCGTGCTTTTTGCGGTTCGGGCCAGAAAACAGGTGGTGCAGAGGTAAAATCCCAGCCTGGTCATGTTGACGCATGGTAAGGTCATGCCGCTTCAGTATCTTTGATTAAGGTTAGCAATGATTTACTTTGAGAACTATTCCGTGATGTGGAACAAGGCGCAATATCGCTGCATACTGCTTCCTGGCCTCTTTTTACTGGCCAGCCTATATAGTAGTGCAGGTCGCGCAGAATTGCCAGCCGACAATATATTTTCACGTGTGGAACAGTTGGCGCGGGAGCAATTGGCACAGCAGGCAGCCTCGGCGGGACTGCTGGAACCGCAGTTTCAGGTGACTGTCGTGAAAAGCACGCGCCCCATGCCGGCGTGCGCGGCGCCCGTTGCGCTGGAAACGGCGGACAGCCGCTCGGCGCAGCGCATGCGTTTTGTCGCGGTGTGTCCTGGAAGCAACGGATGGCGTTATGAAATGCTGGCGCGCGGCAGCATCACGGCCCAGGTGGCCGTCACCAGCGCCCCCGTTACGGCCAATACGCCGCTGCAGGCGGGCGACGTGACCCTGGCGCGGCGCGACGTGACGATGGTGCCCGACAGCATAGCCTCCTTGGCTGGCGCCGTTGGCCTGTCGAGTCGGCGCAGCCTGCGCACCGGCGAAGTGTTGCGCCAGGGACAGCTGGCGTCGCCCGTGCTGGTCAAGCGGGGCAGTGCCGTCAACATCGTGGCGCGCAAGGAGCAGGTGGAAGTGAGCATGGCCGGCGAAGCGATGGATCCGGGCGCGCTGGGCGAGGTGATTCGCGTGCGCAACGCCACCAGCGGCACGGTCATACGTGCCAGGGTGGTCGATGCGGGCGTGGTGGAACCGGCCGATATTGTCGGCCGTTAAGGAGATCAGTCGGCGGCGGCCGTGCGCTGCAGGCGCGTCGCCAGCTGCGTCAGCTTGGCGGCGTAGTTGGGATCGGTGGCATAGCCGCCCCGTGCCAAACCCTGCGCGAAGGCGCCCGCATCGGCGCCCGTGTTCAGGGCGGCGCGGTAGCGTGGGTTGTCGAGCAACACTTGCGCATAGTCGCGGAAGGCGCTGGCCTGGTCCGGGTAGCTGCGGAAGCGTTCCGTTTTCTTCAGGGCCGTGCCGCTGCCCGCCTCGTATTCGGTGGTCATGTTGCTGGCCACGTCGCCCTGCCATTTGCCGCCGGCCTTGATGCCGAACAGATTATTCGTGTCAGCGCCCGTGCCCTGGCGCAGCGGACGCTGGCCCCAGCCCGATTCCAGCGCCGCGTGGGCGGCGACGATTTCCGGCGCCACGCCCAGGCGGGCGCCCGTTTCTTGCGTCCACGGCTTGATCGAGGCGAGGAATTGCTGCTGCGTTTCGCCGATCTCGCCGCCCTGGTTGATGCTGCCCAGCACATTCACGGGTTGGCTCTGTTCCAGGTAGGCGCGTCCTTGCGGGCTCAGGCTGGTGGCGTTGCCGCCACCCTGTTCGATGAAACGGGCCACTTCGCCCTGTACCTGGCGGAACACGCTGCTGAAGTTGCCGGTCGAGGCAGTGGCGTCGGTGGCGCGCATATTGCTCTGCACGGCGGACGTGGCTGCCGTCGATGGGGTTGCCGCCGTGGCGCGGGTGGTCAGGAAATCAGCCTGGCGCATACGTATCTTCCTCGCCATGCAGCACGCGCTGCATGATGCTGTACTGCTCTGTTAATAAATCGCTGTTGCGGGTATTCAGGCGCTTGCATTCGAGCACCATCTGCTCGAGCGCGGCCCAGTCGGCCGCAGCTTTGCTGCGCGCGTCTTGTTGTAACAGCGCAAACAATTGCGCCATATCGCCTTGCGGGCCCAGCAGGGCAGTGACGAGGCTGACACGCTGGCGGCGGCGCGCATCGAGCGGTTCGACGGCGGCGATGACCTGGTCGGCCAGCGCCGTCAGCCGGGCGCTCTGGTGGTGCAGGGTGGCCTGGAATTGCTCTTCCAACAAGGTGTGCAGGGCGGCGTAGCCGGCGCGGTCATCCGCCATGCCTAGCAGCACGCGGCGCACGGCTTCCTGGCGCGTGATGCCCTTGCGCGGCGCGGTCACGATTCGCCGCCGTGGAAGCGCTGGATCAAGCCGGCCAGTTTCGATGGATCGAAGGGCAATTCGCCCTTGGCCAGCGCATCGCGCAGCATGGCCACGCGCTCGTGGTCGATCTCGGGCATGGCGCGCAGGGCGGCCATGGCCGGTTGCAGCACGGCCGATTGCAGTTCCGCCCCGGCCGATGAGCCGGCCATGGCGCCTGCGGCGCCCGCGTGCTCGGCGATCGCCTCGGCCGGCGCGACGGCGCTGCTGCGCACGGTAGCACCGGTGTTGCCGGAGGAGATTTTCATACGTTGTCCCTTGCCCTTAATTTGCATGCTCGTCCCGTTCCTTCTTTGCCGGCAGGCCCAGCTTGTCGCGCAACCGTTGCAGGGTGCCGGAGTCCGGTTCGCCCACCTGCAGCTCGTCGCCTTGCGGCTTTTGTCCGGCCATGCCGAACATGGCGGCGATGCTGTCGGCCTGGCCACGCGTCAATATTAACAGTTCGATGCGGCGGTTGATGCCGGCGCTGGCATTTTTCACGTCCAGCGGCGCGCGGTCGGCCATGCCCACCACTTGCAGCACGCTGTCCGGACTCATGCTGCCGATCAGCAATTGCGCGCGCGCCGACATGGCGCGGTTGGCCGACAGGGTCCAGTTCGAAAAACCTTCATAGCCGGTATTGGCGTATTGCATCGAGTCGGTATGGCCGACGATCAGCATCTGGTTTTCCATTTGCGCGAATACCGGGCCCATCTGGCGCAGCAGCTTGCGGAAACGGTCGGTCGGCACGGCGCTGCCGCGCACGAACATGCCTTGCTTGTCCGTATCGTGCAGCATGACGCGCAAGCCGTACGGCGTGATCACCGATTGCAGATTGCTCTTCAGTCCAGCTTCGTCGCTGAGCTTGTCGAGCGCGCGCGACAGCGACAGCAGGTCTTCCGGCGACTGGTAGCTGACCTTGGTCTGGTTTTGCGGCGCGGCGCCGGCCTTGCCTTCCTGTGTCTGCTTGCCTTCCGTGCGCGTATCGCCCGAGCCCTTGCGGGGCATGGGGAAGCGCTCGATCAGGCTGCCGCGCGGACCGCCGCTCTGTTCCGGCATGACGCCCTGGCCTTCGCCCTGGCGGCTGCTGGCCGACGCATCCATCATGATTTCCTTCATCGCCTGCTGCTCGCGCGCGGCCATCAGCCACAGCACGAGGAACAGCGACAGCAGGGCCAGGCAAAAGTCGGCGAACGCTACTTTCCAGGCGCCGCCATGGCCATCGTCGTCATGCTTGCGTCCCGCACGCTTGATGATGGCCTGTTCATGTTTCTCATGCGGCTTTAGCACGGCGGCCTCCCCGGCCTTGGCCTTGCTCTTGTTCGGCGCCGCCATCTTCCAGCGCATTGATCCAGCTTTCCAGCTGGGCGAAGCTCGGCTTGATGTTCAGCTGTACCAGGCGGCGGCCCGCATCGATGGCCAGCAGCGGCGGCTTGCCCGCCACGTGCGTGACCAGCACGACCTTCACGCATTCCATGGTCGAGCCTTCCTCGCCCACCAGCTGCTTCATCATGTTGCACATCGGATCAAGCACGCCGTAGCAAAAGAAAATACCGATGAAGGTACCGACCATGGCGGCGCCCACTTTTTCCGAAATTTCCGCCGCATCGGCGCCGTCGGCCACGGAATTCATGGCCATCACGATGCCCAGAACGGCGGCCAGAATACCGAAGCCGGGCATGGCTTCGGCGATCTTGTGCAAGGATTTCGACGGTTGCAGCAATTCGTCGTGGATGGCTTCGAGTTCCTGTTCCAGCACGCCTTCGAGTTCATGCGCGTTGATCTTGCCCATCGCCATCAAACGGAAGTTGTCGACGATGAAGGCCAGCAGCTTCGGCTCTTCCAGCACCAGCGGGTAGCGCTGGAACAGGGCGCTTTCGCGCGGCGCCTCGACGTGGGCGTCGAGCGCTTTCAGGCCGCCGGCGGCCGTTTGCAGCAGTTCATACATCAGCAGCAGCAACTGGCGCTGGAATTCCGAGCCTTGCTTCTTGTGCGTGACGATCTTGCGCATCTGGTGCAGCATTTCACCGAGTACATGCTTCGGGTTGCCCAGCACCAGGGCGCCGACGGCGGCGCCGATGATGATGATCAGCTCGACCGGTTGCCAGATCGCGTGGACGGTGCCGCCCATCAGGGCGAAGCCTCCGAATACACACCCCATCACGATTAAGATACCGATAATTACCATGTCAACTGCCTTTCTGCGTCATTGTGCTGCGTCAATTTGATGGATAGTGAAACTTATGCGTCTTGCAGCATGGCTTTCATCTTGCCCAGTGCCGTCTTGTTGAGCTGGCAGACGCGGGCGTCGCTCAGGTCCAGCACGGCGGCTATTTCTTTGTAGCTCAGTTCGAATTCGTAATACATCTGGATCACGCGCTGCTCGCGTTCGTCCAGCGCGCGCAGCGCCTGTTCCAGGCTGCGCCGCACCATCAATTGCTCTTCCGGACTCGGTGCGCTGTCGGCCTGTCCCAGGCTTTCCTGCAGTACTTCGTCAAAACTGGCGATCAGCTCGGCGTTTTCCGCCAGCTGGTATTCCTGGAAGGCTTCCGGCGTCAGCTTCAGGGCGGCCATGATTTCCGCATCCAGCGGCTCGCGCCCCAGGCGGCGGGTCAGGGCGCGCACGCTGTCGCGCAGGCGGTGGCTTTCCTGGCGCACGGCGCGCGGGCGCCAGTCCTGGCGCCGCAGTTCATCGAGGATGGCGCCGCGGATGCGCAGGCTGGCATAGCTGCCGAAAGACTGGTCCGGCACACCGTAGCGGCGCAAGGCTTCGAGCAGCCCCATCAGGCCGATCTGTTCCATGTCGTCGCGGTCGATGGCGCCCGACACCTGCGAATTGAGCTGGCGCACGATGCGTTTCACTAACGGGGAGTACGCCACCAGATGTTGTTGCTCTTCAGCAACGCTGAGCACGGCCGCGCAAGCGCTGGCGGCGGCATATTCGCCGGCGCCATACGCTTCCTGGTATTGCTCTACATAGGCCAAGGGATCTCCCACTAGGTCGTCTGGCGTGTTGGCTTATTCAATGATCAGCTTGCCGACCATGACTTCGGTGAACGGCTTTTCCATCTGCTCGCGCTCGTAGCTGACGTTGAAAGCCTTGTTGATCTGCTCGGCATACTGTTCCACGGTCATGGTCTGCGCCTTGTCCAGCGGAAAGCTCGACAGGGTGCTGACGGCGATCGAGCGCATCAGCGGCAAGTGGTCCTTGGTCAGCTTTTCCTTTTCCTCGGTGGTGGCGATCACCAGGTCGGCCGACAGGTAGTGCGTTTCGCCATCGCCGGGACCGCGGCGCAGCATCACGATGACCTTGTCGAGCGTGAGGAACTTGCGCGCCTTCTTGCCCGTGGCGGGCGGCGGCGGGGCTTTCGCTTCGGCGACATCGGCATGGCCGGCAACGGGCTTGGCCAGGTACCACATGGCGCCGCCAGCTGCGCCGGCGGCCAGCACGGCCACGCCGACAAAGCCGGCTATCAGTTTCATTTTCATATTCATCAGGCGCTTTCTCGCTCGTGCATGGCATAAGTGGTACTGGCAGTGCTGCCGTCGGACAGGGCACGGCCCGGTTCGGCATCATCGTGCTGGCGGCCCGGTTGGCGCTGGCCGCGCGCGTCGCCTTCGGCAAACGCCTGTGCGGCGGGGCTGCGCGGGGTGGCGCTGATATTGACGGCCACGTCGGTGTACTGGCGCTGCGCCAGGTCGCTGCGCATGTTTTCGCCGATGCCTTGCAATTGGCGCAATACTTCCGAGTTCGATGCCGTGACGTTCACCTGCAGTGCGCCGGCCGTGTGGCGGATGGAAATCTCAATGCGGCCCAGCATGGGCGGCTCGAGACGGATCGTCGCGTGTTCGCTGTTGCGGCCGATCTGCGTCTGCAGGCGTTCGCCGAGCGCTTCGCGCAGCGGTTCCTGCCATTGCTGGGCTGGGCCGTTGAGCTTGATGGTGTCGCCAGGCTGGGCCGCCGTGGCCGTATTGCCGATGGCGCCCGTCAGTCCCAGGTTCGGCGCGGCGGGTGCCGGCGTTGCGGCGCCGCGTTCGCCTTCGCGCGCGGCAGGGGCCACAGGGGCGGCGATCGCGGCTGTGGCCGGCGCGCCTTGCTGCGGCAGCGATTCGAACGGCTGTGCAGGCGCGCCGCCCTTGGCGGTTGCCGCCGGGTTGGCGGCGGCCAGCGGTTCGCGCGTATCGCGGCCTGCAGCTTGCGCCGTTCCCTGTGCCGTGATGGTGATGGCCGCCGGATGCAGGCTGATGTTGAGTGCCGGATTGGCTTGCGCCACGTTCACCTGCGCCACGTTCGCCTGTGCTGATGTCTGCGCTGATGTCTGTGCTTGCGTCTGGGCGGCGGCGCGTGCCTCGGCCGCAGCCGCATCCGTTGGCGGCAGCATCGTCACCGGCAAGCCGATGACGGGGGCGGCCATGGCGGGCAGGCCGTTGTCGGCCTGGTCGTCCGTATCGCCATCCTTGGCGGGCGCGGGCGCGGGCGTGCCGGCGTCGGCCGTTTCGCCGCCCGTCACATCGAGCACCTGCGCAAACAGGGGCAGGGCGGAAGGGGCGGTGCTGCCATAGCCTGGCGTGCCGGGCGAGGCGGCGGCCTGTGACGGCGCTGGCGCCGATGCTGCCGCCGGTGCCGGTGCCGGTGCCGATGCAGGCGCGGCGGAAGCCGTCCGTGCCGGTGCTGCCGGCGCCGTGTTGAAGTTCATGATCATGCTTGATTCCCGTCCGAGTCGTATTCGCCGAGCGCGGCGTAGGCGACCCAACCTTCCTTATTTGCCTGTAATGCACCCAGGTGTTGACCCAGGCGTTCTTTTTCCTCAGAGCAAATTTTAACCGCTTGCGCGTGAATTTTGCGCAAATGCAACAATTCTGTTTGTTCCTGCGCAGTCCATGCGCCCCGTTCGGCCAGCAACGGGATGTTTTTCGCCAGGCTGGCCGACAGTTGTTCCATTGCCGCCCAGTCCGGTTGCGCGAGCGCCGCGCTCAATTGCCGGCTCAGCTGCTGCAGCGCCGCGCGCCTAGGCATTGTTGGCCTGGACACCCACCCAGCCGCGCTTGATGGTGGTCATCAAGGTCGTCACTTCGTCGATCAGGGTAGGGTCGAGCTTGATGCCGGCCGTGTACAGGCGCGCCACGCAATAGTCGTACAGGCGCGCCAGGTTGACGACCACTTCGCCGCCATTGTCGAAATCGAGCGAGCTCGACAAACCGTTGATGATTTGCGTGCACTTGTCCAGGCTGATCGCCTTTTGCTCGTAGCGCTTGCCCACGATGTGCCCGCGCGCGCGCGCCAGTTCTTCCAGCAGGCCATCCGTCAGCACCAGTACCAGCTCGACCGGTGTGGCGCGGGCGGTCTGGGAGTCCAGGTTGACGGCGTGGTAGCTGCCGTAAGCTTCATTGTTCAACATTATTATCTTCTCGCTATGTTAACTGTGGCGGCGCGGCTGGCACGTCCGCCTCAGGATTTACTGTTATTAAACATGGCATCGAACATGTCGGAATTGCGCGTCATTTGCTCCTGCAATACCTGCAGGCGGGAAAACTGGTCCAGGAAACGGTTGTACGCCGTGTTGTACTGATTGGTCAGACGCTCGCTGCTCTGGGCCAGGCTTTTCTGCAACTTGTCCGTCGCCGCCAGGCGTTGGGTGATCTGGCCTTTGGTGACATTGCTCCACTGTCCCAGCACCTTGTCCAGGCCGCCGAGCACGCCGGCAGGGGCCGACAGGCTGTTATTGCCGAACAGTTTGTCCAGGCCGCCAGGATTGTCCGCCAGCTTGGCCGTCAGCTTGGCCGTATTGAGGCTGATCGTGCCGTCGCGCTGGGCGGTAATGCCATACGCCACCAGCGATACGCCATCGACATTCAGGCGCAAGGCATCGCCCATGCTCGAGCGCAGGGCGTTCAGGCCGGAGTCGTGGGCAAAGAGGCCGGCGGCGATGTCCTTCTCCGGATTACCGGGGCTGGCCAGGCCATCCATCACGCTTTTCAGCTTGTTGTAGGCGTCGACGAAGGCTTGCACATTGGCGATGGTGCCCGTGTTGTCGGTGCCGACGGTCACGGTGATCGGGCTCTCGCCAGCGCTCATGGCCTTGGTGAACGTCATTTTCACGTCGGGCACGTTGGTGAAGGTATTCGATGCCTGGGTAATCTTGGTGCCGGTGCCCTGGGCGCCCAGCCAGACGATGGCATCCTTGGGCGCCGCGATGGCTTTGATGTCGCTCTGCAGCGCCGTCTGCAGTCCCGGATCCGTCACGCTGTTGGTGTCGATCGAGACGGCATTGGCGACGCCCGTGACATTCGACGTCAGCACCAGTTGCGCCTGGTTGCCGATATTGATGACGGAAGCGGTGACGCGCGCATTATTCTTGCTGTTGCCATTGATGGCGGCGGCGATTTCCTGCGGCGTCAGGTAGGCGTCGCCATCCTTGTTGGCGGCGGCCAGGTCGATGTCGAAGGCGTTGTCGGCGGTCACGGCGGCTGCCGGGTCGCCGATGCGGATGGTCATGTTGCCGCCGTTGGCGGGCGTGGTGCTGCTCAAGCCTCCATACGAAGTCTGGCTGGCCGTGGCCAGTTGTTCGACAAAGAATGCATAGCTGCCCGGCGCCGCCTTGATGCCTGCCGTGCCCGAACCATATGCGGTATTGCTGAAAGTGGCGGACTGGCTCAGCACGGATTTGCTGGACGTCATGGACGACATGGCCAGCTGGAATGCGGAGATCGCCGATTTCAGGTTGCCCAGCGCGCTGGAGGTATTGTTGGCCAGCGCGGTCTGCGCAGCCAGGGCGGCCTGTTGCGCCGCTACCGACTTGGTCGCCAGATTTTTTGCCGTGACGATAGGATCGTATTGCGGTGCAGTAATTACGTTTGCCATGCCAGACTCCTGAATAAAGGGATATACCGGTACAAGGCGACCCCCATTCCCGTTTCGTGAAGTTTTCCTGAAAGAAACTTACACAAACCTCATTTTACCTGCCCGCGGAACCAGAATTGCGTCGCCAGCTCATCCTGCCGCTTGGCATCGACTCGGTGTTGCTCATTTGCAACATGCTTTTGTTTTTGCGTCAGCACCTGATCCAGCACCTCGCGCTTGGCCCAGGCCGTATTCAAGGCGCGTTGCGAAACGGCCATGTTGGCTTCGTGCAAATGCAAGTCGGTACGGTGCTGGTCGGCCATCTGCATGACCGCTTGCTTGAAGTTGCCGCAGTTGACGGACAGGGCCAGGGGCAGGACGCCGCTGGGGCCGCTATCCGTGTACAGGCCCGTCAGGCGCTCCAGGTTTTTCTGGTAGCGCTCGCGCACGGCCGTCTGCGCCGCCATTTCGCCTTGCAGGCGTTCCACTTCGGTGCTGCGCAGGCCGACCAGCGTGGTCAGGTTGCGGATGGTATGCGCGTCGCTCACGTATGCTCCTAGGCCATGATCTGTTCAAGTTGTTCGATGCACGGCCCCATCGGCGCCTCTTCCTTGGTGCCCTGGCACAGGAAGGCTTCGATGGGCGCGTGCAATTGCACGGCGCGGTCGGTGATCGGATCGGCGCCGGGCACGTAGGCGCCCAGCGGGATCAGGTCGCGCACGCGCGCATGGCGCGCCATCGACGCTTTCAGCGCGCGCGCTGCCTGCATGTGCGTGGGCGTGATCACCTGCGCCATGCAGCGGCTGATCGAGGCGGCGATGTCGATGGCGGGGTAGTGGCCCCGCTCGGCCAGCTCGCGCGTGAGCACGATGTGGCCGTCGAGAATCGCGCGCGCCGTGTCGACCACCGGGTCCTGCTGGTCGTCGCCTTCGGCCAGCACCGTGTAGATGGCGCTCATGCTGCCTTCCGGGTGGGCGCCATTGCCGGCGCTTTCCACCAGTTGCGGCAGGTTCGAAAACACGGATGGCGGATAGCCGCGCGTGGCCGGCGGCTCGCCCAGGGCCAGCGCCACTTCGCGCAAGGCCATCGCATAGCGCGTCAGCGAATCGACGAGCAGCAGCACGTGCTTGCCCTGGTCGCGGAAATGGGCGGCGATCGAATGGCACAGTTCGGTCGCCATGATGCGCATCAGTGGCGATTCATCGGCCGGCGCGATCACCAGCACGGCCTTCTTGAGACCTTCGGCACCGAGCGACTTTTCCACGAATTCGCGCACTTCGCGACCCCGTTCGCCGATCAGGCCGACGACGACGACATCGGCCACCGTCTGGCGCGTGATCAAGCCCAGCAGCACGCTCTTGCCCACGCCGGAGCCGGCCATCAGGCCCACGCGCTGGCCCTTGCCCAGGGTCAGCATGCTGTTGATGGCCCGCACGCCCACGTCCAGGGGCTCGACCACCGGTTGTTTCTTCAGGGGATTGATCTTTGGTGGCGTCACTTCCAGTATGTGTTCGCCGCCGAGGCGGCCCAGGTCGTCGATCGGCTCGCCCAGGCCATTGACCATGCGGCCCAGCCACGAGGGGCCGATCTGCAGGCTGGCCTTGTCGGGCAGGGGCAGGACGCGCGCGCCCGTGGTCAGGCCCGTCGCCTTCTTGAACGGCATTAAATACGACAGCTTTTCGCGAAAGCCGACGACTTGCGCATCGAGCCACTCGCCGTTCACAGTTTCAATTTGACAACGCTGGCCCGTGTGCAGGCGGCAGCCGGCGCTTTCCAGCAGCAGGCCGGAAGCGCCGACGAGGCGGCCGGTCGGTGTCGCGACCGGGATATCGCCGATCTCGAAGCTGCGCAGCGTGTCGGCGATCATGCAGGCGCGCCCTGGTCCGCGTGTTCGGCGGCCAGCGCCAGGTGGCTGCTGACTTGCTCCATGCAAGCCGACAGGCGCTGATGGCAGCCCGCGTCGACTTCATTGTCGCCCGCCTTGATGCGGCATTCGCCCGCGTCGAGGCGCGCATCGGCGATCAGGTTCCAGCGCTTGGCGCGCTTCGGATCGAGTTCGCTGATGCGTTTCAATTCTTCCGGATTGAGGAAGACGTCGATTTCCTCGCGCGTGGGCGGCATCGAGGCCAGGGTCTCGTCGACCAGGGCCAGCAATTGCACGGGCTGCAGCGCCAGTTCCGCGCGGATCACCTGGCGCGCCACCTTGGCCACCAGGTCGACCACTTCCTTGCGCTGCGCTTCGCGGTAATCGGCGCGCACTTTTTTCAGGTCGCGCAAGATCGCGTCGACGGGGCGGGCCAGGCGGTCCAGCGCCACCAGGGTTTCATTGCGGCCTTCTTCGCGGCCCTGCGCCATGCCGTCGCTGCGCCCGGCGTCGTAGCCGTCCTGCTGGCCTTGCACCAGGCCCACTTCGTAGCCGTCGCGCTGGCCCTGCTCGAAACCTTCCGAGACGGACGCCTGCCACTGGCCATCCGTGTCCTCGCTGGCGGCGCGCTGGCCGGCGGCGATGAATTGCGACAGGGGAGGGAAGCGATACGAGCGGAAGTGTTTCATTCGATCACCGCTTCGGCAAACAGCTGCACTTCGATCTCGCCCGCATCGGCGAGGCCCTTGACGGTGGCCATGATTTCCTGGCGCGTCTGTTCGATGCGCGACAGCGGCACGGGGCCGGAACGGCGCATCATGTCCTCGAAGCTTTGCGCCTGGCGGCGCGGCATGGTTTTCAGCACGGCGTCGCGGATAGCCGGTTCCGCGCCCTTGAGGGCGATGGCCCATTGTTCCATCGGCACGTCTTCCAGGATGCGCGTGAGCGTGACATCGCTCTGCGTGGCCAGGATCAGGAAGTCGTACATGCTCAGTTCGATTTCCGACACCACGTCCGGATCGTGCGCGCGCAGCAGTTCGACCAGCGCGGCGCGGTTGCCAGGCATGCGGTTGAGGATCTCGGCCGCCTGGCGGATGCCTTCCACGCTGGTGCTTTGCGTGTCGAGCGTGCCCAGGCAGCGGCCCACCAGTTCGTCGAGCTCGACCAGCAGGTCGCGGTCGATCTCGTCCAGGCGCGCCAGGTTCAGCAAGACCAGATCGCGGCCTTCGGCGGGCAGGGCATCGAGGATCTGGCCGGCCAGCGCGGGCGGCAAAAAGGCCAGGAAGACGGCCTGCATCTGCACGTGCTCGTTGACGATGTATTCGGCCAGCCATTTCGGCGAGGCCCACTGCAGGCGCGCCATTTTTGGACGGATGGCGTCGCCATAGATGTTGTTCAGGACGCTATTGGCGATATCGCTGCCCAGCGCCATGTCCAGCGAGCGCTTCAGGTAGCTGCGCGAGGCGCCATGCACGCCGCTTTGCTGGCGGTAGTCGTCGAAGAAGGTCTGCATGGCCGTTTTCACGGATTCGACCTTGATGCCGCTCATGCGCGACATCACTTGCGTGACTTCCAGCAATTCTTCACGCGACAGGCAGCGCAGCACGTTGGCGGCCTGTTCTTCGCCTATGCTCAGCAGCACGATGGCGGCCTGTTCCACGGGGTTCAGACTGGCGCTTTCGTACTCTGCACCGTCGGAGGGATTACTGTTGTTGAGTTCGGCCATTTTTCTGCATCCATTGTTTGACGACTTCGGCGACACGCTCGGGTTCTTTTTCCGCCAGGACTTTCAGGTGGTCGACCATCACGTCGACAGCCGAGCCTGGTGGCGGCAAGTCATAGTTTTCCAGCAGTGGCACGACCGGCATGTTGCCAGGCGCGGCCGCTTCGCCTTCGAGCGCCAGCCGGCTGCCGTTCACGCCCAATGCCGGCGCGCCGGCAACGGCCACGCCATTGGCGCCGGCGGCGGCGCTGCCGCCGCCCAGCGCCAGGGCCGGATCGATCTGCTTGAGTGGTGCCGGCGCCAGGCGCGAGGTCAGCAGGCGCAGCAGCGGACGCAGGATCAGGAAGTAGCCGAGCACGGCGCCCAGCGCGTACAGCAGCCAGCCGCTGAAATCGACGACGGTGTCGCGCTCTTCCCACCACTGCGCCACGGGCGGCTTGGCAGGGAAGGGCAGCGCCGTCAGGCTCAGGCTGTCGCCGCGCTGGGCATTGATGCCCAGGCCGCTGGCCAGCATCTTTTCAATATTGCCCAGTTCGGCAGGGGTCCAGCCCGTTTTCGGATTCGGTGCGGCGGCGCTGTTGAGGACGACGGCCACGCTGAGTTTTTCCAGGCGGCCACGGCTGCGCTTGATCTGCGTGATGCTGCGGTCGTACGCATACTGGCGCGTGGTGGCGTTCTTGCGGGCAGTGCCATCGTCGGACGGCTTCGGTGCGCCATCGGCGGGGGCGGCGCCGGCGGCGTCGGCCGGTGCCGGCACGGCGGCCGCTGGCGGACGGTTCGACAGGCTGCCGGGAATGCCGGCCACGGTGCGGTTGCGTTCCTGTTCTTCGCGCATCGCCTCGCTCGTCACTTTCGGGGCTTCGCCGTATTTTTCCAGCGTTTCATCGACGCGGTCGTTGTTCACGGCGGCCGTCACGCTGAGCTTGAAGTTGTCTTCGCCGATGACCGGGCCCAGCAAGCCGGTGACGTTGCGGCGGATCTCGTCCTGGAAGCGTTTCGCGCCTTCGTTGCCGGCGGCCGAAGCGTCGAAGCCGTCCGTCAGGTCGACGTGCGAGGACAGCAGGTTGCCGCCCTGGTCGACCAGGCTCACGCGCGTGGGCGCCAGGCTGGCGACGCTGCCGGCCACCATGTTGATGACGGCGGCGATCTGTTCCGGCGCCAGGGTGCGGCCCGGTTTCAGCGCCACGACGACGGAAGCCGACGACTTGTCGCCGTCGCTGGCAACGAACGACGTCGACTTGGCAATCGACAGATGGACGCGCGCCGAAGCGATCGCGTCCATCGTCATGATGCTTTGCGCCAGCTCGCCTTCCAGGCCGCGGCGGAAGCGCACGTCCTGCACGAATTGCGACACGCCCAGCGGGTCGTTCTTGTCCATCAATTCCAGGCCGGCCGGCAACTGCGCCGTCACGCCCTTCGAGGCGAGCAGCATGCGCACCTTGCCCAGCATGGCGTCGGGCACCAGCACCTGGCCGCTGTCCGGATGCAAACGGTAGGGGATGTGCTCGGCGTCGAGTGTTGCCATCATGTCCGTCACGGCCACTTTTTCGCGCGCGCCAAACACCGGCTTGTAGTTGGCCTGGTCGCGCCAGGCATACATGGTCACCATGGCGGTGATGCCGATGGCCAGCACGACGATGGGAACCAGGTTTTTCAGCAGGGCGGGCGGGATGGCGGGCTGGGCGCCAGGGCGCCAGCGCGCAAATGCGGACTTCATGGTGGTAATCACTTGGGGTAACTTTCGCTGGGAGGCTGGGCGTGGATCAGGACGTGAAGATTACAGAGGCAGTTTGATGAGTTCGTCGACGGCGCCCATGACCTTGTTGCGTACTTGCATCAACATGGAGAAGGACAGGCTCGCTTCCTGGCTGGCCAGCATGGCGCCGACCATGTCGTCGCTCTTGCCGCTGTCGACGTCGCTCATTTTCTGCGCGGCCATGCGGTCGTCGCCGTTGACCTTGCCGATGGCGTCTTTCATGCTTTGCGCAAAGGAGAAGCCCGATTGTTCCGGCGCGCCGAATTGGGCGGCGGGCATGATGCTGGCACCCAGGGCGTGCGCGTCATTGCTCAGTGCTGCCAGATCGGCCTTGATCAGACCTGCGAGTTCGTTGCTCATCTTGCCCTCTACTTTCATTATGCGGTGACGTATCAATCAGAATTACTGGTGTTGCCAATCCGGCAGTAGTGCATGTCATGCCATTCCGCCCGGCCCGATCCGCAGGGCCCATCAGTTTTATCAGTTGCCACACCATCCGCTCAAGCAGACTCAAACAAACTCAGCAAACCTGCGCCGACAGGATTTACAGGGCCATGACAATGAATATTTATCTGATAAAAGTTTCTGCTGGTGGCAATAAGAAGGGCTGAAAACTGCCATAAAAAACCGGAATCAGGTAAGCGGAATGGCGCACTGCAAATCATTATTTTGTCGCTATAAGCTTACCTCGGGGCAACTATAAAGTAAAGAGAGGATTGGCTCAAGGAATATTGATACATGGCAATATTTGGCTTTTTCATGTATTGTTCAGCACCGTAGTCATCGAGCATGCGATACGATGCGCAATCGTTTGCTTGCAGGTCTGTTGCAAGACCAAGATGATGCTGTATTTAATTTCGGGCGATCCGTATAATTTGTTCTGCCACCGCAATACGACATGACCCTCATGATAACCACTAAGACAGATCAAACTGTGCGCCATCAAGTCCTCGATTCCTGTCTGCTTGGACGTCCTGTCCATTTGCTGCATGTATTCGGCGCCCAGCTGCGCGACGACCTGGCCGTGGCCCTGCGCCAGCCGATGAGCCGTCGCTACTGGGGCAATTTCCAGATCGATGCCGTGACCTTGTCGCGCGTGGAAAACGAGGACGGCACGAACCGCTGGCTGAGTTTTTCCACGCCGGCCGGCCAGCCGGGCTTTGCGCTCGAGCGGCAGATACTCTTGAGCGTGCTGAACTATCGCTATGGTAGTGCCGGTGCCAAGGGCGCGCTGCCCGATCCGGCGCAAGTGCGCGTGACGGCCACGGAAGAGCGCTTGGCTGTGGTGCTGGGGCAACAGTTGGTGGGCAGCTTGTTTGCCCGCATCCACAAAAACCTGCAAACCCTGGGCAAGAGCAGCGACATCGACACCAGTGCCGAGGTCGCCGTGCAGTCCGGCGTGCATCCGGCACGCGGCAGCTGGGTCGTCACCGTGGCGCTCAGCGACGTCGAGGCGGGGCAGAGCGGCCAGTTCTGGTTTTCGCTGGACAAGCGCCTGATGGCCGACGTGCTGCGCGGCTTGCTGCCCGAGCGCGCGCAAGCGAAGAAAGCCTTGCGCGGCAGCGTGCGGCCGCTCGCTTCACGCCTGCAAGTGACCCTGGAAGGCCGCCTCGTCAGCAAGCAGGTGCAGCTGGGCGCCTTGTTCGACCTGCGCGTGGGCGACGTGATTCCCGTCAGCCTGAGCCGTACCGACGTCATGCTCGACGATTCCCGTTTATTTACAGCGGCTGTTTCCGAACACAAGGGCAAGCTCTGTTTAACCTCATTTGAAGATGTCGAATAATATGAATATGACCGATACCAACCAGAGCGAAACCCTGCTGGAAGACTTGGGCGATGACATGATCATCGACCAGGGCGACGTCGCCGACGTGGCCAGCACCCGCGCGCGCCGCGACATTCCGCAGATGATGCGCAAGATTCCCGTCACCCTGACCCTGGAAGTGGGCTCGGCCCGCATCTCGCTGGAAGAGTTGATGGCCATCGGCCCGGAAAGCGTGATCGAACTTGACATGCTGGCCGGCGAACCGCTGGTGATCAAGGTCAACGGCACGCCGATCGGCCGTGCCGAAGTGGTGGTGGCCGGCGAGAACTATGGCCTGAAAGTCATCGACCTCGACGGCCTCAATCTCGACCTGATGACAGCATGAAGCTGGCGGTACCCGGTTTGAGCCGGCGCCGCGGCGCGCTGGCCGCCGCGCTGGCTGTTCCCGTTCTGATGCTGTGCTGCAGCGCCGCCGGCGCGCAGGATTTGCTGTCCGGCGTGGTGCCGGGCGCGAAGACCGACTTGTCGGTGAAGATGCAGATCCTCGTCGTCATGACCCTGCTCGGGCTGCTGCCCGTGATGGTCATGATGATGACCAGCTTTACCCGCTTCGTCATCGTGCTGTCGCTGTTGCGTCAGGCCCTGGGCCTGCAGCAGGGCTTGCCCAACCGCATCGTCACGGGCATCGCCCTGATCCTCACCTTGCTGGTCATGCGTCCCATCGGCGACCAGGTGTGGAAGGAGGCGTTCGTGCCCTACGACCGCGACCAGATCGGCATGCAGGAAGCCTTGAAAATTGCCGAAGTGCCGATATCGCGCTTCATGCTGGCGCAGACGAGCAAGGCCGCGCTGGCGCAGATCGCCCACCTGGCCGGCGAGCCGTCGACGATGCGCCCGCAAGACCACAGTTTCACGGTCAAGCTGGCCGCGTTCGTGCTGTCCGAACTGAAGACGGCGTTCCAGATCGGCTGCATGCTGTTCATCCCCTTCCTCATCATCGACCTGGTGGTGGCGTCCGTGCTGATGGCCATGGGCATGATGATGCTGTCGCCGCTCGTGATTTCCTTGCCGTTCAAGCTGCTGCTGTTCGTGCTCGTCGACGGCTGGACCCTGACCGTCAACACCCTAGTTACCAGCATACAGGGCTATTAATTCATGTTTACCCCTGAAGTCGCCGTCGACCTGATCATCGAAGCACTGCATGTCGTCATGCTGCTGGTGGTGATCCTGGTCGTCCCGGGTTTGCTCATGGGCTTGCTGGTCGCGCTGGTGCAGGCGGCCACCTCGATCAATGAGCAGACCATGAGTTTCCTGCCGCGCCTGCTGGTCACCCTGCTGGCCCTGATCCTGGCCGGACGCTGGATGGCCGGTTACCTGATGGATTATTGCGTGTCCATTTTTCAGCGCGCCGCCACCCTGGTCGGATAGCACCGCGCCATGGATCAGATTTTCAATCAGGTGCTGCCGTTTCTGCTGGCCGTGTGGTGGCCGTTCTGCCGCATCCTGGCCATGCTCAGCGCCTCGCCCGTGATCGGCGACGCGATGGTGCCCGTCCCCGTGCGGGTGCTGCTGTCGCTGGTGCTGGCGATCCTGATGCTGCCCGTGATGCAGGCGTCGGGCGCCTCGCACGAATTGCTGAAGATCGATCCGTTTTCCCTGCATGCCGCCGTCGCGACCCTGGAGCAGGCCATCGTCGGCTTCGTCCTGGGCCTGGCTTTCCACTTCGCCATGTCCGTCATGTCGGTGCTCGGCTATCTGGTATCGAGCCAGGTGGGCTTTTCCATGGCCGTCATGAACGACCCGCTCAACGGCACCTCGTCGGACGTGATCTCGGGCCTGCTCACCATCATGTGCATGATCGTGTTCTTCGCCATCGACGGCCACCTCGTGCTGACGGGCGTGATCGGCGCCAGCTTCACGGCCTGGCCCGTGGGGCAGGGCTACGGCCCCATGCTGCTGCAGACGGTGGCCTACAACGTGGCGTGGATTTTCGCCGCCGCCATGCTGCTGGCCCTGCCCATCGTGTTTTCCACCATGGTGGTGCAGCTGGGCTTTGGCTTCCTGAACCGGGTGGCGCCGTCGCTGAACCTGTTTTCGCTGGGCTTTTCCATGATCACCATGTTCGGCCTGCTGATGCTGATACAGATCGTGCGCTTTATCCCGGAGCACTATGTCGCCATGACGAACCGCGTGCTCGACATGATCGCCGAACAGATGCGGGTGGCCCATGGCGGATAGCAGCACGGGCGACAAAACAGAAAAGGCGTCAGCGCAGAAGCTGAAGAAATCGCGCCAGGAAGGGCAGGTGGTGCGTTCGCGCGACCTGTCGACGGCGCTGGGCATCCTGATCAGCATGAAGGTCTTCATTTACCTGCTGCCCGGTTATCTGCTCAGCTTTCGCGCGCTGTTCGCCATGGCCTTCATGCCGCTCGACAGCAAGGGCGCGCTGGAAAATGCCATGTCGATGGCGTTTACGACGTCGGTGAGTTTGCTGATCAAGATGATCGTGCCGCTGTTCTGCGTGCCCTTGTTCGTCGTGCTCGGCTCATTGATCCCCGGCGGCTGGGTCATCAGCACGAAGAACTGGATGCCGAAGATGGAGCGCCTGAGCCCGGCCAAGAACCTGGGCCGCCTGGTGTCGCCCAAGCATGGCTTTGAATTCGGCCTGTCGATTGCCAAGGCCGTCGTGCTGGGCATGGTGCTCGTGCATGTGAGCCGCTCCAGTCTGACGCAATATGTGGATTTGCAACACCGGCCCCTGCAGCAAGCCATGCTCGATGGCTCGGCGCTGATGCTCGACGGCCTGATGGCGCTCATTTCCGTCTTCGTGCTGTTTGCCATCATCGACGTGCCGGCGCAGGCGTTTTTCTTTGCCCGCAACCAGCGCATGAGCAAGCAGGACGTCAAGGAAGAACATAAAAGCAGCGAAGGGCGGCCCGAAGTGCGCCAGCGCATCCGCCAGTTGCAGCAGCAGATCGGCCGGCGCAGCGTGCGCAAGACCGTGCCCGACGCCGACGTGGTGATCGTCAATCCCGAGCATTACGCCGTTGCATTGAAGTATGACCAGGACCGCGCCGAGGCGCCGTTCGTCGTTGCCAAGGGCGTCGACGAGATGGCGCTGTACATCCGGCAAGTGGCGAAGGAGCACCATATCGAAACGCTGGAGTTGCCGCCGCTGGCGCGCGCCATCTACAACACCAGCCAGGTGCAGCAGCAGATTCCCGTGCAGCTGTACCAGGCCGTGTCGCAGGTACTCAACTACATCTTGCAGCTGAAAGCATTCCGTACTGGGCAGCGCGCCGCCCAGCCCCCATTTCCCACCGAGGTGGTCGTGCCATCTCATTTGAGCGAGGTAGTACCTTCATGAATTTCCTGAACAGACTGGTTGCCGAAATGCGCCGCCACAAGTTCGCCACGCCGCTGTTCCTGCTGGTGATCCTGGCGATGATCATCTTGCCGCTGCCGCCCGTGCTGCTCGATATCTTGTTCACTTTCAATATCGTGCTGGCACTGATCGTCATCCTCGTCAGCGTGTCGGCGAAACGGCCGCTCGATTTCTCCGTCTTCCCGACGGTGATCCTGGCCACCACCATGCTCAGGCTGACCCTGAACGTGGCGTCGACGCGCGTGGTGCTGCTGCACGGGCACACGGGCGCGGACGCGGCCGGTAAGGTGATCGAGGCCTTCGGTAACGTGGTGATCGGCGGTAACTTCGTCGTCGGTATCGTCGTCTTCGTGATCTTGATGATCATCAACTTCGCCGTCGTCACCAAGGGCGCCGAGCGTATCTCGGAAGTGTCCGCGCGCTTTACCCTTGACGCCTTGCCGGGCAAGCAGATGGCGATCGACGCCGACCTGAACGCCGGCCTGATCAACCAGGAAAAAGCCCAGATCCGTCGCAAGGACGTGGCCGCCGAAGCGGATTTCTATGGCGCCATGGACGGCGCGTCGAAGTTCGTGCGCGGCGACGCCGTCGCCAGTATCTTGATCCTGATCATCAACATGGTTGGCGGCGTGGCCATCGGCTCGCTGATGCACGACCTGTCGTTCGGCGACGCCTTCCGCCAGTACGCACTGCTGACCATCGGCGATGGCCTGGTGGCGCAGATCCCGGCGCTGCTGCTGTCGGCCGCGGCCGCCATCCTGGTGACCCGCATCAGCGATTCGGGCGACTTCGAACAGCAAGTGGCGGGCCAGGTGCTGACCTCGCCAACGGTGATCTTCAGCGCGGCCGGCATGATGGTGGCGCTGGCCCTGATTCCAGGCATGCCGTGGTTCATGTTCATGACCTTTGCCGCCGTGCTGGCCTTTGTTGCCTGGCGTCTGACCAAGCGCGTGAAGGGACCCGATGCGGCCGGACTGGCCGCCATCGAGGCGGCCTTGCGCGACGACAAGCCGGCCGAACTCGAGTGGCAGCAGCTGCCCGCCGTGCAGCCGCTGATGGTGATGCTCGGCTACAAATTGGTGGGCATGGTGGACAAGACCCAGGGCGAACCGCTGAACAAGCGCGTCAAGGGCGTGCGCCAGAGCCTGTCCGAAGCCATGGGTTTGCTGTTGCCGAACATCGGCGTGCGCGACGACCTGGCCCTGAAACCGTCGCAGTATGCGATCGTGCTGTCGGGCACCGTGGTGGCGCAGGCGGAAGTGCAAGCCGACCGCCTGATGGCGATCCCGTCGCCGAACGTGTATGGCCAGCTCGACGGCATTCCCGGCATCGAACCGGCCTACGGCATGCCCGTCACGTGGATCGAACCGAGCGAGAAGGCGCATGCGCTGGGGCTGGGCTACCAGGTCATCGAGGCCCCCAGCGTGATCGCCACGCACTTGTCGAAGATGGTGCGCGAATACTTGCCGGAACTGTTCCGCCATGAAGACGTGTCGAACATGATGGAGCGCCTGACGGCCCTGTCGCCCAAACTCGCTGGCGCGCTGGACAAGGCGCTGACGCACACGCAGCTGCTGCGCGTGTTCCGCGTCTTGCTGACGGAAAACGTGTCCTTGAAGGATATCGTGCCCATCGCCACGACCTTGCTCGACAGCTCCGAAACGACCAAGGACCCGATCCTGCTGGCAGCCGAGGTGCGCTGCGCGCTGCGGCGCCAGATCGTCAGCGGCCTGTTTGGCCAGAAGATGGAAATGCAGGCGTTTAACCTGGGCGGCGAACTGGAAAACATGCTGCTCGGTTCGCTGAACCAGGCGCGCCAGGCGGGCAAGGTGACACTCGATAACTATCCGATCGACCCGCATCTGCTGTCGCAATTACAGGTGAACATGCCGGTGGCGCGCGAGCAGATGAAGCAGCAGGCCACGCCGCCGCTGCTGCTCGTGCTGCCGCAGATCCGTCCGCTGCTGGCCCGCTATGCGCGCCTGTTTGCGCCGGGATTGCACGTGTTGTCGTACAACGAAATCCCGGAAAACCGCGAAGTGAGCATCATCGGCACGGTGGGCTAAAATGAAAAACGGCGCTGCGGGCGCCGTTTTTTTGTGTTGCGTCAATCCAGCCGTATCAATTCTGTTGGGTCAATCCTGCTCGTCGATGGGCGGCAGCAGCTCGTGTTCCTGGCCGTCGGCCAGCAGCAGCACGGCGCCGCCTGGCGCCGTGTCTTCCTCGTCGCCATAGTCGTAACCGAACGGCGCCGCCACTTCCTTCGAGGCGATGATCTCTTCTTCCGGCTCGGCCGCGGGTGCCGCGGGCGCATCGGGATCGGCCGCCACTTCCGCTTCCGGCTGCGTCAGCAGCAGGGCCACTTCGGCCATGGCGCGGAACAGGGGCAGCGACAGCGCGGCGGCGCCCGCCTGCATCGGGTAGTTGCCGTGCACGCGCTGCGCATGCAGCTGGCGGTTCAGGCGGCAGCGCACGACGCGCAGGCCGGCGCGCCGCACGGCGTCGGCGATCTCGGGCAGGGCCAGGCGCAAATGGCGTTGCGCGGCTTCCTCGTCGGCGGCCAGTTCCAGCAGCACGCCGTCGCCCGATGGCTCCATCTGGATCACGACCCGGCCGATGCCGATGATGATCAGTTCGACGCGCAGCGCCACCTTGCCGCGCCGCCTGGGCGTTGCTTCTTCATCCTCGTCGCTGGCCAGCACGCGCAGCAGCAGGCGCTGGCCGCCCCAGCCATAGACGGCAAAGCGCCACGCTTCGCTGTCGACCGTCAAGGGCGGACGGGCGCCTTCGCGCAGCAATGCCGGTTGCTGTTCGGCCATGAACAGGCTGCCCGGCACGTGCTGGCCGCGCGCCTGTTCCTGCAGGGCCGCATATTGCTCGCCATACGTGCGCACCATCACGCGCCACGAGGCGGCCAGCTGCGCCGCGTCGGGCGGCTGCCAGACCAGCTGGCGCGTGAAGAACAGCTGGTTGACCTGCATGGCGCTGCTATCGCGCGGCATGGCGCCGCCCGCACCATCGGCATTGGGCTTGATGAGGGACGCCAGGCCGTCCTGTCCCTGCTGCAGCTGGGCGGGCAGGGTGCCGGCGTCGGGCGCGGGCGCCATGTAGGGGCCGATGGGCACGAGCGGCTGGACTACGCCAGGCACCATCGGCGTTGCGGGGCTGACGTCGAAGCGCTGGGTAATCAGGGGCACCGGGTTGCCCGATGCAATGCGGTCTATCGCCATGCCGTTGCTTCCTGCTGGTACCTATTCATTCGATCCGCCATCGCGTCCTGCCGGTAATTATTGTAGTAAAGAAAGAATCAGCTTGCTCATGCTCTGGCTTTGCTTGAGCATGGCCGCGCTTGCTTGCATCAGCATTTGCGCCGACGTCATGTTGGCGCTTTCGGCCGCGTAATCGACATCCATGATGCGGCCGATGGCGGCTTTGGTGTTGGTGACCATGTTCGACAGGTTATTGTAGACGTGGCCGAGCCGGTTCGCGGTGGCGCCCAGGGCCGAGCGCACGCTGCCGACCTTGTCGACGGCCGCCGCCAGCAGGTCGATCATGCCGTTGGCGCTGCTGTTGCTGGCAAACTCGCTGCCGGCTGTGGCGCCTGGCGCGAAATTGACGGAGATCGCCTGCAGCGCAGTATTGAGCGTGCCCATGTCGGCCGCCACGCTGAACTGCATGGTTTCGCTGCCGGTGGCGCCGATCTGGAACGTCATCGCTTGCGACAAGGTACCCATGCCGGCGCTGCCGTTGCCCAGCAATAAAGTGCCGCCATAGCGGGTGTTCGTCATGACGTTGTACAGCTCGGCGCCCAGCGCATCGTATTCGCCCTGCATGGCGTCGCGGTCCTTCTGGTTCGACGAGGCGTCCGCCGCCTGGGTGGCCAGGTCCTTCATGCGCACGAGCATGGCGGTGACTTCGCCAAACGCGCCTTCGGCCGTCTGCAGCAGGGAAGTGCTGTTTTGCGTGTTGCGCATGGCCACCGCCATGCCGCTGGTCTGGGCGCTGAGCCTGGTGGCGATCTGCAAGCCGGCCGCGTCGTCCATGGCCGAGTTGATGCGAAAGCCCGTGGAGAGGCGCGTCATCGACGTCGACAGCATTTGCTGTGCCCAGCCCATGGCCCGCTGGGCAGACAGTGCGGCAGTATTGGTATGAATGCTCAGCACGCGGCGGCTCCAGTAAGCGGTTGTTCGGTGTTCTACCTTGTATAGGCGACTATGCCGGCAACATCGTTAAACGTGATGGCAATTTAGTTCAATATGCGGGAAATGCCAGGCACTGCAGACGAAAAAAAAGCCAGACCGGAGTCTGGCTTCGAGAGACTGGCCGCGAGCGGCCAAGTCCATATTATTGCAGCAGGGACATGACCATCGAGGACATGCTGTTGCTTTGTTTCAGCATCGCGGTGCCAGCTTGCAGCAGCATTTGCGACGACGTCATGTTCGAGCTTTCGGTCGCGAAGTCGGTGTCCATGATGCGGCCGGTAGCGGCCTTGGTGTTGGTGGCGATGTTCGACAAGTTGGTGTTGACGTGGTCCAGACGGTTGGCCGTCGCGCCCAGTGCCGAACGCACGGTGCTGACGCTATCGATGGCGGTAGCCAGCAGGCCGATGCTGGCGTTGGCGCTGGAGGTCAGTTCCGTCGCGCCTGCCGCAGCGGCACTGGAAAAGTTTTTGCTCAAGCCGCCCAGGGCGGTATTCAGCGAGGCCAGGTTGGTCGATACGTCGAAGCTCATCTTCTCGGTCGAGCTTGCGCCGATCTGGAAGGTCATCGAGGTCGACAGGGTGCCTTTGTTTGCGCCGCTGCCGTCGCCCAGCAGTGCGGTGCCGCCGAACGTGGTGTTGGTCATCACGTTATACAATTCCTGGCCCAGTGCATTGTACTCTGCTTGCATGGCGGTCTTGTCGGCGCCGGTCGACGAAGCATCGGCTGCCTGGGTTGCCAAATCCTTCATGCGCACCAGCATGTTGGTCACTTCGGCGAACGCGCCTTCGGCCGTTTGCAGCAGCGAGGTGCTGTTTTGCGTGTTGTTCATCGCAACGGTCATGCCGCTGGTTTGTGCTTTCAGGCGGGTGGCGATCTGCAGGCCGGCAGCGTCGTCCATGGCCGAATTGATGCGGAAGCCGGTGCTCAGGCGCGTCATCGAAGTCGACAGTTTGGATTGGGTGTTCGTGATCGAATTTTGTGCCGACAGGGAGGCAGCGTTGGTGTGAAGGCTCAGCATGGTGTCATTCCTAATTGGGTGGTTGCGGTGAGGAGCGACTTGTAGCTGCTCCTATCAGTACAAGACGACCGTGCCGCCACCTTAATTAAATGCTTTAAGGAAATTTTTGAAAATAAATCGTATTTATTGTTCCGCCGGTTCGTCCGGCTCGCCTTGCGGCATGCTTGCGCAAGCCGCGCGCGAAAAAAAAGCCAGACCGGAGTCTGGCTTCGAGAGACTGGCCGCGAGCGGCCAAGTCCATATTATTGCAGCAGGGACATGACCATCGAGGACATGCTGTTGCTTTGTTTCAGCATCGCGGTGCCAGCTTGCAGCAGCATTTGCGACGACGTCATGTTCGAGCTTTCGGTGGCGAAGTCGGTGTCCATGATGCGGCCGGTAGCGGCTTTGGTGTTGGTGGCGATGTTCGACAAGTTGGTGTTGACGTGGTCCAGACGGTTGGCCGTCGCGCCCAGTGCCGAACGCACGGTGCTGACGCTGTCGATGGCGGTAGCCAGCAGGCCGATGCTGGCGTTGGCATTGGAGGTCAGTTCCGTTGCGCCTGCCGCAGCGGCGTTGGAGAAGTTCTTGCTCAGGGTGCCAAGAGCAGTATTCAGTGCGCTCAGATTGCTGGACACGTCGAAGGTCATCGTTTCGGTCGAGCTGGCACCGATCTGGAAAGTCATCGAGGTCGACAGGGTGCCGTCAGCTGCGGTGGCGCCTTTGCCCAGCAGCGGGGTGCCGCCGAACGTGGTGTTGGTCATCACATTGTACAGCTCCTGGCCCAGTGCATTGTACTCTGCTTGCATGGCGGTCTTGTCGGCGCCGGTCGACGAAGCATCGGCTGCCTGGGTTGCCAAATCCTTCATGCGCACCAGCATGTTGGTCACTTCAGCGAACGCACCTTCGGCCGTTTGCAGCATCGAGGTGCTGTTTTGCGTGTTGTTCATCGCAACGGTCATGCCGCTGGTTTGTGCTTTCAGGCGGGTGGCGATTTGCAGGCCGGCAGCGTCGTCCATGGCCGAATTGATGCGGAAGCCGGTGCTCAGGCGCGTCATCGAAGTCGACAGTTTGGATTGGGTATTCGAGATCGAATTTTGTGCCGACAGGGAAGCAGCGTTGGTGTGAAGACTCAGCATGGTGTCATTCCTAATTGGGTGGTTACGGTGAGGAGCGACGGTTTATCTGCTCCTACCTGTACAAGACGACCATTCCTTTTGCTTTATTAAATGCCGTGTGGAAATT
Source organism: Janthinobacterium sp. 67 (assembly GCF_002797895.1). Lineage (NCBI taxonomy): Bacteria > Pseudomonadati > Pseudomonadota > Betaproteobacteria > Burkholderiales > Oxalobacteraceae > Janthinobacterium > Janthinobacterium sp. 67. The sequence goes on from NZ_PGES01000001.1 coordinate 557,487, forward strand.
TATTTTTTGTCTGAGTGGCAAGCTAGTTCAGTCCGCCACGCCGCCATGTTCCGCTTCCCATTGTCTGCGGCTGCTTTTCTGGATGTCGATGACCCGCAAGGCCTTCGCTTCGTCGGCGCACAAATCTTCCAGAAACATGGCGTTATTGTTGCGTACCCATTCCAGCGGCATTTCCCACCATGCCAGCTCCAGCAGCGCGGCACGGACTTTTTCCGTGAAGCGGTAACGGATCAGGCGCGCCGGCGAGCCCGCATAAATGCCATAGGGTTCCGAACGGAAATTTGGAGGCAGCAGCGAGCGGGCGCCGATGATGCAGCCGTTTTCGATCACGCTGCCGCCCAGCACCATCACTTCGTCGCCGATCCACACGTCGTTCTTGATCACCGTGTCGGCATACTGTGGCGGATGCGTATTTTTCAATCCGCCGCCGAGGATCGACAGCATGTACGTCGAGATCGTGCGCATCTCGTGCTGGCCATTGAGGATGAAACTCAGGCGCGAGCCGCCGGCCACATAACGTCCCACGCACAGGCTTTGCTGTCCGCTGTCATATTTCACGAGCGAGCCGACGCCGAAACAGGAAGCGCGCCCGATGTAGAAGTGGCCGTTTTCCGGCTCCTGGTCCAGCCAGTCGCGGAAAAATTGATGGGGCAGGGTGCTGATGGCGCCATCCGCGTAGCTTAGTACCGTGAATTGCGCCGACCAGGCATGGTTCTCCGCCACGCCAGAGAAATTGGTTTCGGTGGAAATATGCATCAGGCGATGTTCCGTATTAATTCTTGTTGCAGCGCTGGGGCGGCGATCATGGCGATAATGGTGTCCACGGTTGCCATCTCCAGATCCGGGTAGATGGGCAGGCAGATCACTTGCGATGACGCCAGCCGCGCCACGGGCAGGTTGGCGTGCGCCGCGGACGGCATGCCGCGGTACATGGGGAAGTCGCTGATGAGCGGGTAAAAATAGCGGCGCGCATAGATATCCTGGTCGCGCAGCAGCTGGAACAGGGCGTCGCGCGACAGCGGGTAGCCTGGGCCGACCAGGATGGGAAAATACGCATTGTTGGCGGCTTCGGCATCCCCTTGCTGCACGCAGGTAATGCCATTGATGCCGGCCAGCTGCTGGCGGTAATGGGCATCGATCGCCTTGCGTTTCTGGCGCGCGCCGTCGATGCCCTTGAGTTGCAGCAAGCCGAAGGCGGCATTGATCTCGCTCATCTTGCCATTGATGCCGGCGGCCACGACCGTAACTTCATCGACGAAGCCGAAGTTTTTCAGATGGTCGATGCGTTGCTTGGTCTTGGCGTCGGGACAGACGATGGCGCCGCCTTCGAAGGTGTTGAAGATCTTGGTGGCGTGAAAGCTGATCACGGAAAGGTCGCCGTGATTGAGCACGCTGCCGCCCCGATGGCGCACGCCGAACGCATGCGCCGCATCGTAGATCACCTTCAGGTTGTAGTTGTCGGCAATTTTCTCGATGGCTTCGATGTCGCATGGCCGGCCATAGCAATGCACGGGCATGATGGCGGTGGTCTGCGGCGTGATGGCCGCCTCGATTTTGCCCGGGTCGAGGTTCAGGCTGTGCGGCTCGATGTCGGCAAAGACGGGCTTGATGTTGTTCCACAGCAGCGAATGGGCGGTGGCGACAAACGAATAAGGCGTCGTGATCACTTCGCCATTGATGCGCAGCGCCTGCAGGGCCGTCATCAAGGCCAAGGTGCCATTGGCGAACAGGCAGATGTGTTTCACGCCCAGGTAGTCGCACAGCGCCTGTTCCAGCTGCTGGTGGAACGGGCCGCCATTGGTCAGGATCTTGTTGTTCCAGATCGTCTCCAGGTACGGCAGGAAATCTTCCAGCGGCGGCAGCAGCGGCTGGGTCACATAGACTGGTTTGTTTTTTTGAGCGCTCATCATAATCCGATCGGCGGGTTGGGCACGGCCACGGGTGCTTCGAATGAGACGGGCGGCAAGCCTTCGCACCAGCGCTGCCAGACGATGCGTAAGCCGTTTTCCAAACCTTCCGTGATCAGCTTGGGTTTGCCCAGGACGGAGCGTTCCAGGCGGTGCCGCATGCTGAAGCGGTAGGCGCCCAGCAACATGGGGTTGGCTGCCATGGCCACGCTCTTGCGCACGAGATCGTCTTCGTCGGTAGCGATGAAGTCATCGAGTTCGACCTGGCGCATGATCATGTTGCCTGCGCGGCTAGGCATGGTCGGGCCGGCCGTCGTGAGCGTGGGCACGCCCATCCACAGCGCATGCAGGGTCGTCGTGCTGCCGCAATACGGGAAGGCATCGAGGCAGATGTCGATGCGGTGATGGATGGCCATGAATTGGGCCATGCCTGTGCGTCCTTCGAAGGTCAGGCGCTCCGGTGCAATGCCTTCTTCCGCAAACCAGGCCGCCAGTTGCGGCGGCGCTTCCGATTTCGGCATGGCCGCCACGATCATTTTGGCATCGGGGATGGCGCGCAGCACCCGGGCCCAGCGCGCGATGACCTGGCGATTGATTTTATTGGTGCGGTTGAAGCTGCCAAACGTGATGTAGCCGTTTGTCAATATGGGTGCGGGCTGGATGCTGGGTGCCACCTTGGAAGGCAGGAATGGCACGCAGGCGGGGAGCAGCAACAGTTTCTCGGAGAACTGGTCGCCCAATGCCTCCGGTGGCGTAAAGAACTTATCGCCCAGATAATAATCGATCGATTGCAGCCCTGTCGTGAGGGGATAGCCGATCCAGCTTGCCTGGACAGGGGCGGGCCTGGCGGCAAACATGAGCAGCCGATTCTTGCCCGTGTGGCCGGACAAATCGATCAGGATGTCGATGCCATCGTCGCGTATCATCTGGCCCAGGTCCGGATCGGACAGGCGCTCTACCTGGCGCCAGTGGGGAATGACTTCCCGCAGGCGTTCCGTGATATCGTCGTTTTGCGGATTGTTGTGGTAGGCATACAGTGACAATTTGGCGCCATCGGCGATATTTTCCAGTATCGGAATGAGGAAGTGCGGCACCGGATGGTTGTGCAGGTCGCCCGATACAAAGCCGACTTTCAAGATGCGCAGCGGGTCGCGGATGTTGCTGTGCCCCGCATGTCCTTGCGCGATATGCGTTTCAAAGGTGGCGCTGAAGCGTTGATGCTCCGCAAAGAGTTGCTGGGGATTGATGTCGGTGCTATGCGACAACAGAAACAGGTAGTTGCTGAACAGGGTTTCCCACAGCGGGCAGACGGCCAGGCCCTTGCGGCATGCTTCAATGGCTTCTTCTATCCTGCCGATGTTGCTGAAAGTGGCGCTGATGTTGACGTAGGCGTCACGATAGTCGGGATTGATTTCCACTGTCTTGTGATAGCATTCCAGCGCCAGCAAAGGCTCGTTCATGAGCACGTAGCAATTGCCGAGCGCAAAGTGAGCGCGATCGAATGTGGGGTCTATATCGAGCGCGGCCAGATAAGTCTGCTTTGCCAGTTCAAATTGATTCTGTGCCTGCTGTTTCGACCCCAGGTTACATAGTGCCGAAGTGCTTTTTGGGTTCAATTCCAACGCACGTGCGTAGGCGGCGGTCGCTTCGTCGAACGCCTTCAATTCTTGCAACACAACCCCGACATTGTTATGCGTTTCACTATTGTCCGGTTCGTACTCAAGTGCGTTGCGGTATGATGTTACGGCTTTCTCGAAGCGCTTGATGGAATTGTAGTAGTCGCCCAGATGTCTGTGTATTGCGGCGTTCTCAGGCGCTATATCGATGGCCTGTTGAAAGTACTTCAGCGCATTATCCCTGTCCCCGGCAGCTCCGTAGGCGATGGCGAGCTGGGCGTTGATTTGTGCATCGTCTGGTTGCAGGTGATACGCACGCGTACAGTACTCGATGGCTGCCGCGTAGTTTTTCTGTTTGCATTGAAGTAAGCCCAGATTGCTTAGCGCCTGGGGGAAATCGCCATCGAGCGCGATTGCCTGTTCATATGCGGCGATGGCTTCCTCAGCCTTCCCCAGCCACTGAAGCGCGCGTCCCATGTTATTGTGCAGCTTGGCGTCGTCTGCATGCAAAATGATGCCAGACTGGCAAATTTTCACCGCACTCTCGTACTCTTCAGCCTCATGCAGCGCCGCAGCCAAGTTGGCATGCGCCGCCGTGGTGTGGGGCGCCAGCTGCAGCACGGCGCGGTAGCTGACAATGGCCGCTTGCCATTGCTTCAGGTCTAGCTGCGCGTTGCCCAGATTCAGATAAATTTCCGCGTCGCCCGGCAGCAGGGCCAGCGCGCTTTGATAGCAGGCGATGGCTTCCGCGCTGCGCTGCATGGCTTGCAGTGTATTGCCGAGATTGAAATGGCCTTTGGCGTAATCGGGACGCAGCGCCAGGGCTCGCCTGTATGCCTGTTCGGCCTGTTCCAGTTTGCCTTGCGCCTGCAGTGCCGCCGCCAGGTTGCCGTGCGCCTCGACAAAGTCCGGATTCAATTCCAGTGCGCGGGAATAGCTGTCGATTGCCTGGTCGTACATGCCCCGTTCCTGCCATGCCGTGCCCAGGTTGCCATGCGCTTCGGCATCGTTTGGCGCCAATTGCACGGTTTTTTGCAGTGCCTCGAAGGCATCCTTGCCCTGTAATTGCAAGGCGGTGCCCAGCACGCTCCAGGCAAAATCGGAATCGGGATAGCGCTGCGTCAGGGCGCGGCTGGCCGCTTCGAGTTCCGCATGGTGGCCGGCCTGATACAGCTCAATGACGTGGTGGGTTTCCTGCGCTGTTGGCGTGCTGGCGATGGCCGTCTCGATACGGCTGCGCAAGCTTTGCGACTGTTCGTTGTCGAGACCGCGCGCGATGGCCGCCGTGACGATCTCCAGCGCCTGTTCGCGTTCGCCCGCCTTGAGCAAGCCATCCGCATATGACAGCCAGAACTGGCCTTCATCGGGATTGACCGACAGCGCCTTGTGCAGGTATGGCAAGCCCGCCTGGTATTGCCCCACCTGTCCCGCCAATAAACCCATATTGTGGTTGGCGATGGCGTGATACGGCTGCGCCTGCAAAATCGCCAGGTAAAGCGCTTCCGCCTCGGCATAACGGCCAGCCTGGTGTTCGGTGATTGCCTGCTGCAATTCGGCGTCGAGGGGCACTGCGGGAAGGGCGTTTGCGTTCATGGGCGGGCGGAAGTTGAAGTATTTAGCAGAGGGAATTGTAACTGGTGGAAGTGCCTCTGAGAAACTTTCCAGGTGGAATTTATCCAGGAATGCTGTCGCAATGCAAACTTGGTGTTGCTGGCAGGTCAAAGCGTGGGGAAAAGTGGCTGTTTTAAAAACCTTGCCGCCGGCTGGACGGGATATCTAGCGCCGGGCTGCTGGTATGATGCCTGGGATTGGCGCCGTCCTTGCGGGATGGCCGCTGCCCGGTATCGTTCACTTTTCAGCTCAGATATGCAAAACATTTTAATCATTGGCTCATCCGGCCACGCGAAGGTCGTCATCGACGTCGTCGAACGGCAGGGGCTCTTTCGTATCGCCGGCTTGATCGATGCGTTCCGGACGGTGGGCGAGGAAACCTCGGGTTATCGCGTCCTGGGCGCCGAGTCCGATCTGCCGGCCTTGGTGGAGCAGCTGGCCGTGGCAGGAGTGCTGGTGGCCATCGGCGATAACTTCGTGCGGGCAAGCGTGACAGCCCGCGTGGCGGCGCTGTGCCCGCAACTGCCATTCGTCAGCGCCGTGCATCCGCAGGCAAGTGTCGCCAGGACCGTGCGCATCGGCGCGGGCAGCGTGGTGATGGCGGGGGCGGTGATCAATCCCGGCAGCGACGTCGGGCACGGTTGTATCGTCAATACGCGTGCCTCGCTCGATCACGATTCCGTGATGGAAGCATTTTCCAGCTTGGCGCCTGCTGCCGCGACGGGCGGCGGCTGCTTCATCGGCACGTGCAGCGCCCTGGGGATGGGCGCCTTGCTGCTGCAGCGCGTGCGCATAGGCAGTCACTGCGTGGTCGGTGCCGGTGCCGTCGTGACACGGCCCGTGGCCGACCTGTGCGTCAGTTATGGTACGCCGGCAAAAACGATACGCAGCCGGGTGGCCAGCGACAAGTATCTGTAAGGGGATGGCCGCCGCTGCGGAGCAGCGCTACCGCTGCGGCATGCCCCCAAACGGGATTACATATTCGGATAGTTCGGCCCGCCGCCGCCTTCCGGCGTGACCCACACGATGTTCTGCGTCGGGTCCTTGATGTCGCAGGTCTTGCAGTGCACGCAGTTCTGCGCATTGATCTGCAGGCGTTCGGCGCCGTCGTCGTTCTTCACGAACTCGTACACGCCGGCGGGACAGTAACGCGCTTCCGGACCCGCATACGTGGCCAGGTTGACGTCGACGGGCACGCTGGCGTTCTTTAACGTCAGGTGGATGGGCTGGTCTTCCGCGTGGTTCGTGTTCGAGATGAACACGGACGACATCTTGTCGAAGGTCAGCTTGCCATCGGGTTTCGGATACACGATGGGTTTCGACTGTGCCGCCGGTTTCAGGCATTCGTGGTCGCCGTGCGAGTGGTGCAGGGTCCACGGCGCCTTGCCGCGGAAGATCAGCTGGTCGATGCCCGTCATCAGGCTGCCCAGGTACAGGCCTTTCGACAGCCATGGCTTGACGTTGCGCGCCACGTGCAGTTCTTCATGCAGCCAGGATTGTTCGAAGGCGACAGGGTAGCTCGTCAGTTCGTCGTGCTGGCGCTGTTCGCCCAGCGCGCCGAAGGCCGCGTCCGCCGCCAGCATGCCGCTCTTGATGGCCGCGTGGCTGCCCTTGATGCGGCTCATGTTCAAAAAGCCCGCATCGCAGCCGATCAGCGCGCCGCCGGCAAACACCAGTTTCGGCAACGATTGCAGGCCGCCGGCCGCGATCGCGCGCGCGCCGTACGAGATGCGCTTGCCGCCTTCGAAGAACTTGCGGATTTCCGGATGCGTCTTATAGCGCTGGAATTCCTCGTACGGCGACAGGTAGGGGTTTTCGTAGTTCAGCCCAACCACGTAGCCGACCATCACCTGGTTGTTTTCCAAGTGGTACAGGAAGGAGCCGCCATAGGTTTTCGTGTCCAGCGGCCAGCCGCTCGAGTGGATCACCAGGCCCGGCTTGTGCTGGGCCGGGTCGATTTCCCACAATTCCTTGATGCCGATGCCGTACGATTGCGGGTCCTTGCCGGCGTTCAAGTCATACTTGGCCATCAATTGCTTGCCCAGGTGGCCGCGCGCGCCTTCGGCGAACAGGGTGTACTTGGCGTGCAATTCCATGCCCAGCTGGAAGTCGGGACCCGGTTCGCCGTCGCGCTTGACGCCCATGTTGCCGGTCGCCACGCCTTTCACGGAGCCGTCGTCGTTATAGAGGATTTCCGCGGCAGGGAAGCCCGGGAAGATTTCCACGCCCAGGTTTTCCGCCTGCTGGCCCATCCAGCGCACCACATTGCCCAGCGAGACGATGTAGTTGCCATGGTTTTCAAAGCAGGCCGGCACGGCGAAGCCTGGGGTTTTATACGCCTTCGTTTCGGTCAGGAACAGGATGCGGTCTTCCGTCACTTCCGTGTTCAGGGGCGCGCCCAGTTCTTTCCAGTTCGGGATCAGTTCCGTGAGCGCTTTCGGGTCCATGATGGCGCCCGACAGGATGTGCGCACCCAGTTCGCCGCCTTTTTCCAGCACGCAGACGGACACTTCCTGGCTCTTTTCAGCGGCCAGCTGCTTCAGGCGGATCGCGGCCGCCAGGCCTGCGGGGCCGCCGCCCACGATGACCACGTCATACTCCATGGTCTCGCGCGGTCCGTACTGTTCAACTAAGTTATTAGGCTGTGTCATGGTCTCGATTGTTAGTCACTAAATGGGTGGGGGATGAATCTTCGAATAAATTTAAGCACGAGTGTGCTTGTTTTTGGCGAGGATTGCAACTTTGGCGCCATTTTGCGTGACATTGCCCCTCGCCGCAATCTAAATCCGGCCATTTTGTGTAATGATGGCGTTTACCTTGGCTCAAGCGTGGCGCAGGGTATTTTGCCCCTGTGCCAGTGGCACGGCGTAAAGTGTTATCTAAAATAAAACAGGAGTAGCTCGTGGGCATAGAAGTCAATTTCGAGGGCAAGATTGCCCTGATTACCGGCGCATCGAGCGGCCTCGGCGCGCGCTTTGCGAAAGTGCTGGCACAGGCCGGCGCGCAGGTCGTGCTGGCGTCGCGCCGCACCGAACGCCTGAAGGAATTGCGGGCCGAAATCGAAGCCGATGGCGGCGCCGCGCACGTGGTGTCGCTCGACGTGACCGACTTCGCCAGCATCAAGTCGGCCATCGCGCATGCGGAAACAGAAGCGGGCCCCATCGATATCCTCGTCAACAATTCCGGTGTCTCTACCACGCAACGCCTGGTCGACGTCACGCCCGAAGATTACTCGTTCGTGATGGACACCAATCTGCGCGGATCGTTCTTCGTGGCCCAGCAAACGGCCAAGCGCATGATCGCGCGCGCCAAGGGCGACCCGAAAAAACAGCACCGCATCATCAATATCGCCTCGATGGCGGGCTTGCAGGTGCTGCCGCAGATCGGCGTGTATTGCATGAGCAAGGCGGGCATGGTGCACATGACGCGCGCCATGGCCGTGGAGTGGGGCAAGTACGGCATCAACACGAACGCCATCTGCCCCGGCTATATTTCCACGGAAATCAATGAAGATTACTTTGCCACCGAGCAGGGCAAGAAGCTGATCGAAATGCTGCCGAATAAACGTCCGGGCAAGCCGGAAGACCTCGACGGCCTGCTGTTGCTGCTGGCGGGCGAGGATTCGCATTTCATCAACGGCGCCATCATCTCCGCAGACGGTGGCATGAGTACCTTCTAGCGCTGCAGCTGCAGCCCCACCAGCTTGTGCACGAGCTCCGACGATGTCGATGCGGCGAACTTGCGCATCAGCTTGGCGCGGTGCATTTCCACCGTGCGGGGGCTGAGGTCGATCTGGCGGGCGATGACCTTGCTGGTCTTGCCTTCCACCAGCAGGGCGGCGATTTCGCGCTCGCGCGGCGTCAGCTCCGCCGTCACGGGACGTTTCTCGCTGACATCCTCGAACGTCCAGATGCCCGGCCCCAGCGGTTCCTGCGGCAGCATGGCGTGGCCCGTGACGTGGCACCAGAACAATTCACCATTACTGCGGCGCATGATGCGCTCGTCCGAATAGCGTCCCCTGGCGTTCATGATGGGGATGATGCGGTCACCGGTGCGCAGGAATTCGTCGTGCGTGGGGTAGAGTACTTCGAAGGACTGGTCGTCGAGCTGGGCGCGCGCATAGCCGAACATGGCCGCCAGCGCTTCGTTGCAGCTGCGCATGATACGGTTTTCCGACATGCACATGCCCACGGGCGCGTGCAGGAAGATGCTTTCATAATCGATGGCTGACGCGGCGTTCATCTGATACGTATCACTCTCACAGGGGGATTGCCGGCACGGCGCCGGTAGTTCTACGGTATTGTACTTTCCACTCGCGTATTTTATGCTGAGTCGCTGCCTGAGTCATGGACTCAAGACCTAAGCTTAACAAAAGATAGAGGGACACCCATGAATAAAGTTTATCCTGACGCCGCCTCGGCGCTGGCCGGTATCGTCCAAGATGGCCAGACCATCGCCGTCGGCGGCTTCGGCCTGTGCGGCATCCCCGAAGCCCTGATCGGCGCCTTGCGCGATTCGGGCGTGACGGGCCTGACGGCCATTTCCAACAATGCAGGCGTGGACGGCTTCGGCCTGGGCCAGTTGCTCACCACGCGCCAGATCAAGAAAATGATCGCTTCCTACGTGGGTGAAAACAAGGAATTCGCGCGCCAGTACCTGGCTGGCGAACTGGAACTGGAATTCACGCCGCAAGGCACCCTGGCCGAGAAACTGCGCGCCGGCGGCGCCGGCATTCCTGCCTTCTTCACCAAGACGGGCGTGGGCACCATCGTTGCCGACGGTAAGGAAATCCGCGAATTCGATGGCGAGCAATATGTGATGGAACGCAGCCTCGTGGCCGACGTGGCGCTGGTCAAAGCCTACATGGCCGACCGCGCGGGCAATTTGGTCTATCGCAAGACGGCGCGCAATTTCAATCCGAACGTGGCCATGGCCGGCAAGATCACCATCGTCGAAGTGGAAAAACTGGTGGAAGTGGGCGAGATCGACCCGGACCAGGTCCACACGCCGAGCATCTTCGTGCACCGCATCGTGGTCAATGCGAATCCGGAAAAACGCATCGAGCAGCGCACCGTGCGCGCCGATTAAATACAAGATTGGGAGACGATAATGGCTTGGACTAGAGATGAGATGGCCGCGCGCGCGGCGAAAGAATTGCAGGATGGCTTTTATGTGAACCTGGGCATCGGCTTGCCGACCCTGGTGGCGAACTATGTGCCGGAGAACATCGAAGTATTTCTGCAGTCGGAAAACGGCTTGCTGGGCATCGGCCCGTTCCCCACGGAAGATGAAGTCGACGCCGACCTGATCAACGCCGGCAAACAGACGGTGACGGCCTTGCCCGGCGCCGCCTACTTCAGCTCGGCCGATTCGTTCGGCATGATTCGCGGCGGCAAGATCAACCTGGCCATCCTGGGCGCCATGCAAGTGTCGGAAAAGGGCGACCTGGCGAACTGGATGATCCCAGGCAAGATGGTCAAGGGCATGGGCGGCGCGATGGACCTCGTCGCCGGCGTCAAGCGCGTCGTCGTGCTGATGGAACACGTGGCCACGGCCAAGGATGGCACGACGTCGCACAAGCTGCTGAAACAGTGCGACTTGCCGCTGACGGGCGTGGGCGTGGTCGATGTCATCATCAGCGACCTGGGCGTCATCGACGTGACGGAAAACGGCTTGAAGCTGGTGGAACTGGCGCCGGGCGTGACCAAGGAGCAGGTGCAGGCGGCCACGGGCGCGGAACTGGACGTTTCCGCCGTGTAAGCAACGGATATTGCTGGTGAAGCGGGGCGGACAGCGATGTCCGCCCTTTTTTTATGCGCTCGCCTTGCCGCGCAATGCGTCCAGGCTGTAGGCGCCGGCGCCCGCTACCGCGAAGTACAGGAAGGTGAAGCAATACATGACGGCCATTTCGCCGCCGTTCAGGATGGGCAAAAAACCGGCTGGCGCGTGCGCCATGAAATAGGCGGCCGCCATCTGGCCCGACAGGATGAAGGCGACGGGGCGTGTGAACAGGCCGACCAGCAGCAAGGTGCCGCCGACCAGCTCGATGATGCCGGCCGCGCCCATCACGGAAAACAGTTGCAGGCCGTCGAACATGGCCACGTGCGGCGCGCCGAACAGCTTGGCCGTGCCGTGTTGCAGGAAGAGAAAGCCGAGGATGATGCGCAGCAGGCCCAGCAGGCGTGGGCTCCAGGTGGCGTAAAAGGCGGGCGAGAGGGACATGAGTGCTCCATTCAAAAGTGAAGATGGTTCGGTGTCAGGCTTGCATTAACGCAATGTCATTATGCGGGAGCCTGGCGGCGAAAAGTAAGCAGTACTGTAATGGTTTTTCATTCATTGATCATCGTGATAAATATTGATGCATGATTTACTCTGTGTTGATGATGCGAGAAGCCCGCGCGCAATAAAAAAGGCTCTGTCATCGGCAAGTAGGGGAAAAGTCGGAATCTTCCTGTGGCCGTGCTGTCTGACTCTGCATACTCACTCTGCGGGAGCCAATCATGCGGCCAGACGAATGGATCAGTTTTATCGCGCAGTTTGCCCGGTTGAGTCAACGCCAGCGGCAGGCAGGCATTGCCCTGCTGCATGGTAACTCTCCACACGACGCGACCATCGCGCTGCTGGAAAGTGTGGTCCAACCGCGATTGGCCTGTCCCGCCTGCCACTCGGCGCACTTGCACCGGCACGGCCATGCGCACGGCTTGCAACGCTACCGTTGCGTGCCGTGCGGCCGTACCTTCAATGCGCTCACCGGCACGCCGCTGGCCCGCTTGCGCCACAAGGCGCTGTGGCTCGACTACGCCGATTGTCTGCTGGCATCGGATTCCGTCCGCAAGGCGGCATTGCAGCTGGGCGTGCACCGCAACACCACCTTTCGCTGGCGCCACCGGTTTTTATCGCTGGCAAGGACGGACCGGCCGCACGGCCTGCACGGCATCGCCGAAGCGGACGAGCTGTATCTGCTGGAATCGGAAAAGGGCGCCAGAACAATGACGCGTCCGGCCCGCCGCCGGGGCGGCCATGCCCACAAGCGCGGCATTTCCAATGAACAAGTCTGCATCCTAGTGGCGCGCGACCGCACGGGGCAGACCCTGGATTTCGTCACGGGCAAAGGGGCGCTGACGCAGGCGCAGCTGCATCGCTGTTTATTGCCCGTCATCGACAAGGACGTGCTGCTGGTCACCGATGGCCATGCCGCCTACCGGGCTTTTGCGAGGGAAGCGGGCATCAGTCACCAGGCTGTCAACTTGCGCGCCGGCATCCGCGTGCAGGGCGCCGCCCATGTGCAGAACGTCAATGCGTATCACAGCCGATTGCGACAATGGCTGGGCCCGTTTCACGGCGTGGCGACGCGCTATCTGCCGAACTACCTGGGATGGCGCTGGATCCTCGATGCCAGGCGCATCCGCTCACCCGAAACGTTATTGAAGGCAACATTGGGCGCATTCCCACATCTGACGGTGACATAGCCATAAAAAAAGCCCCGCAGATCGCTCTGCGGGGCTTCCAATGGAGAGAGTAGGGCTTATTTGACGATATTGACGGTCGGTGCAACGTAGGCGTCTTCCGTCGGGTGGGTCGGATGGGCCAGCTCGCTGTGCAGCTTGTCCATGTCCAGTTCCTTTTCCCATTTCGACACGACGATGGTGGCCACGCCGTTGCCGACGAAATTGGTCAGCGCGCGGCATTCGCTCATGAAGCGGTCGATGCCCAGGATCAGCGCCATGCCGGCCACGGGGATCGTCGGCACCACGGCCAGGGTCGCGGCCAGCGTGATGAAGCCGGCGCCCGTGATGCCGGACGCGCCTTTCGAGGTCAGCATCGCCACGCCCAGGATGGTCAGTTCCTGCCAGATGGTCAGGTCGGTATTCGTTGCTTGCGCAACGAACAGGGCAGCCATGGTCATGTAGATGTTGGTGCCGTCCAGGTTGAACGAGTAGCCGGTAGGTACGACCAGGCCGACGACTGGCTTGGAGCAGCCCAGGCGCTCGAGTTTCTTCATCAGGGCCGGCAGGGCCGATTCCGACGAGCTCGTGCCCAGCACGATCAGCAGTTCTTCCTTGATATACAGCAAGAAGCGGCCGATGGAGAAGCCCGTGTATTTGGCGATGGCGCCCAGCACGACGAAGACGAACAAGAAGCAGGTCAGGTAGAACGAGCCCATCAGCTTGGCCAGCGGGATCAGCGATGCCAGGCCGTATTTGCCGATGGTAAAGGCCATCGCGCCGAACGCGCCGACGGGAGCGACTTTCATGATGATGTTGACCATGCCGAAGATGGCATGCGACAGCTCGTCGATCAGCTTGGTGACGGGACGGCCGCGCTCTCCCAGCAGGGACAGCGAAAAGCCGAACAGGATGGCGATCAGCAGTACTTGTAGGATGTCGCCCTTGGCGAAGGCGTCGACGAAGGTCTTCGGGATGATGTTCATCAGGAAGTCGATGGTCGACAGGCCTTCGGCATGCGTGTATTGCGCGATCGACTTGGCGTCCAGGTGGGCCGGATCGGCGTTGAAGCCGGCGCCCGGTTTGAGGATGTTAGCAACCAGCAAGCCGATGGCCAGCGCGAAGGTGGAGACCACTTCGAAGTACAGCAGCGCCTTGCCGCCCACTCGGCCGATTTTCTTGACGTCCTGCATGCCCGCGATGCCGGAGACCACGGTACAGAAAATCACCGGGGCGATGATCATCTTGATCAGTTTGATAAAGCCGTCGCCCAGCGGTTTCATGTCGACGGCGTTCGAAGGGTAGAACACCCCCAGCAGCACGCCGGCGACGATGGCGAACAGCACCTGTACGTACAGGATTTTATAGAATGGTTTTTTCACGAGTGGTCTCCTCTTGCGGGTTGATGCTGCGATCATCCGCCCATTGCCGGGCCGGCTCAATTGTGGATAACCGCAGATATGCATTTTCGCTATATCGGGTATTGCGCCATGGCGGGCGTGCCAGTAATGTGCTGCGGCGCAGCATTTCAGCCGCGCGCTTGGAGCATTGCCCGCGCTGCGCTACACTGCCGTAGCGTCGCGCGCGAGGCAGCCGGCAAATCGCCGGTTTCTTTGTTTTTTACTACCAAATAACGACGCCGGACAAAACCGTAGCGGGCGGAAGGGAGTTGTGGCCGAGAAGCGCAACCGTACTGAAGTACGGTGAGCATCGCAGGCCGCAACCACCGACGCGCAGCAGGTTTTCTCCGGTGTTAAAGGAATGGCATGATCGAAGCGAGCATCAAATCCGTGCAGTGCATTTCCCCCGCAGGCTTGCATACCATGTCCTACAAGGAGTGGGGCGCGCCAGACAATCCGAACGTGCTCGTCTGCGCCCATGGCGTCACGCGCGTGGCGGACGACTTCGACAACCTGGCGCGCGCCATGGCCAGCGATTACCGCGTGATCTGCCCCGACGTGGTGGGCCGCGGGCGCTCTGGCTGGCTGGCCAATCCCCAGTTCTACCGCGTGCCGCAATATGTGAGCGACATGGTGACCCTGCTGGCGCGCGTGCTGGCCAATGGCGAGCGCCAGACGGTGGACTGGTTCGGCACCTCGATGGGCGGCTTGATCGGCTTGGGCCTGGCGTCCCTGCCGCACAGCCCGATCAGCAAGCTGGTCCTGAACGATATCGGCCCGACCCTGGCGCCGGAAGCCTTGCAGCGCATCGGCGACTACATCGGCCAGGACTTGCGTTTCGAAACGTTCGAGCAGGGCGCCAAGTTTGTGCGCGACGTGTCCGCCAGCTTCGGCCCGCACACGGATGCGGAATGGCATAAACTGGCGGTCGATGTGTTGCGGCAAGACAAGGATGGCCGTTGGCGCCGCCACTATGATATGGGGCTGGCCATGCCGTTCCGCTCGGCCACGCCGGAATCGGCGGCCAGCGACGAAGCCATGCTGTGGGCCGCGTACGATGCCGTGCGCTGCCCCACTTTGCTGGTGCGCGGGTCGGAATCCGATCTGCTGTCGCACGCGACGGCCACGCTGATGCTGGGCCGTGGCCCGAAAGCGGAACTGGTGGAAATCGCCGGCGTGGGCCACGCGCCCACTTTCGTCCACGACGACCAGATCGCCATCGCGCGCAAGTTTTTGCTGGGTAAATAATAGGCAGTAACGCTGTACCGATTTTGAAACAACCGAAAGAAGAAGCATGGAAATTACACGACTGCACGTAGGCAAACGCCTCTCCGAAGTAGCGATACACAACAGCACCATCTACCTGGCTGGCCAGATCGCCGAAGACACGACGCAAGGCATCGTCGGCCAGACGCGCGAAGTGCTCGGCCACGTCGATCGTCTGCTGATGGAAGCGGGCAGCGACAAGACTTGCATTCTGTCGTGCCAGATCTACATCGCCGACATGAAAGACTTTGCCGGCATGAATGAAGTGTGGGACGACTGGGTCGCCTCGGGCCACACGCCGCCGCGCGCCACGGTGGAAGCGAAACTGGCCAATCCGGCATGCCTGGTTGAAATCGTCATCATCGCTGCAGAACGTTAAGTTATCACGCTGTTCAGTCATTCAGTTTATAAGGTAATACATGGTTTCCATCTCGGCCCCGAATAGCGCCACATCGGAACAACTGGTAGAGGGCTTGAGTGCGCCGGACAGCGCGCGCGTGCTGGATGCGCTCGCGTATGCCACCGAAGCGTATGGCGACAAGCAGACCTTCGCGGGCCGCTCCGCGCTGGAGTTCGCCATCGGCGTGGCCACCACCCTGGCCTTCCTGCGCAGCGATGCGGAAACGCGCATTGCCGGCCTGATGTTCGAGCTGACCCTGCTGGAACCGGACACGGCGGCCGACATCGAACCGCGCTTCGGCAAGCAGGTGTGCGACCTGGCAACAGGCGTGCGCCAGCTGATCCGCCTGCGCGCGCTGACCCAGGCGCAGCATGGCGGCACGGCCGGACGGGGCAAGAATGCGGCGCAGCAAGCCGTGGCCCAGGTGGAAACCTTGCGCAAGATGCTGCTGGCGATGGCGTCCGACATGCGTGTCGTGCTGGTGCGCCTGGCGTCCTGCGTGACGACCTTGCGTTATTTCGCCGACTTGAAGCTGTACAACGACATGACCTACGAGTACGGCAAGGAAACCCTGGACCTGTACGCGCCGCTGGCCAACCGCCTCGGCATCTGGCAGCTGAAATGGGAACTGGAAGACTTGTCGTTCCGCTTCATCGAGCCTGAAGCGTATAAACGCATCGCCAAGATGCTGGAAGAAAAGCGCATGATGCGCGAGGGTTTCGTTGCCTCGGCGATTTTGCGCCTGCAGACGGAGCTGGCGTCGGCCGGTATCCAGGCGGAAGTGTTTGGCCGCCCGAAACACATTTACAGCATCTGGAACAAGATGCGCGGCAAGGAGCTGGACTTTACGGCCCTGTACGACGTGCGCGCCTTCCGCGTCATCGTTGCCGACGTGAAAACCTGCTACACGGTGCTGGGCGTGGTCCACAATATCTGGACCCCCATCCCGAAAGAATTCGACGATTACATTTCGCGGCCGAAACCGAACGGTTACCAGTCGCTGCACACGGTGGTGACGGCCGAGGATGGCCGGCCGCTGGAAGTGCAAATCCGCACGAATGAAATGCACAGCTTTGCCGAATACGGCGTGGCCGCGCACTGGCGCTACAAGGAAGAGGGCGGCTCGAATTTTGCCGGCCAAAAATACGACGAAAAGATCGCCTGGCTGCGCCAGCTGCTGGCCTGGAAAACCGAGGTGGCCGACGCCGTCGTGGGCCAGGAAGAAATCCAGCGCGAATGGGTGGAAAAGCTCAAATCGGCCACCCTGGACGACCGCATCTTCGTCATGACGCCGCAGGCGCGCGTGCTGGAATTGCCCGTCGGCGCCACGCCCGTCGATTTTGCCTATCATTTGCACACGGACGTGGGCCACCGCTGCCGTGGCGCCAAGGTCGACGGCATCATGGTGCCCCTGAATACGCAATTGAAAAACGGCCAGACCTGCGAAATCATCACGGCCAAGGGCGCGCCGGGTACGGCCGGACCGTCGCGCGACTGGCTCAGCGCCGGCTACGCCGTCAGCACGCGCACGCGCTCGAAAATCCGTGCCTGGTTCCATGCGATCGACATGCAGGAAACCCTGGCCCACGGCCGCGCGCTGGTGGAAAAGTCCTTGCAGCGCGAAGGCAAGACGGCCGTCAACCTCGAAGCGCTGGCGCAAAAGCTGGGCTTTGCGAAAGTCGACGAGCTGTTCCTGTCGGTCGGCAAGGATGAATTCAGCTTGCGCCACGTGGAGCAGGCGCTGCACGACAATGGCGAAGTGGTGGTGCCGGAAGACGCCGTGCTGGTCGGCAAAAGCCGTGCTTCCAGCGTGGAACAGGGCGCCAAGTCCGGCGTGCTGGTGGTGGGCACGGAAGGCTTGATGACGGTCTTGGCCAAGTGCTGCAAGCCGGCGCCGCCGGACAGCATCGTCGGTTTCGTCACGCGCGGCAAGGGTGTGTCGATTCACCGCGCCACCTGCAAGAATTTCGAGGAAATGCGCGCCAAGGCGCCCGAGCGCGTGATCTTCACGGAGTGGGGCAGCACGGGCGGGCACGACACCGTGTATCCGGTCGACATCTTTATTCTCGCCGGCGACCGCCAGGGCTTGCTGCGCGACATTTCCGAAATCTTTTCGCGCGAAAAGATCAACGTCATCGGCGTCAATACCCAAAGCGCCAAGGGCCAGGCCCGCATGACCTTCACGGCCGAGATCAGCTCGACGGCGCAGTTGCTGAAGGCGCTGAATGTGATCAAGGATGTCAGTGGCGTGCTTGAGGCTCGGCGTAGCTAGTCTTTGCACCCCAAGGACAGATGCCGGGGTCGTACCCTGAGGGTACGACCCCAGTCCTTGCTAGTGGGTTTTGTCACCCGCATGCAACCCCGCCATCGCCGCCGTCTCCGGCTGCAGGGTGATGTGGTCTATTCCATGCTTACTCAATAACATCTTCTTGATCGCCCGCAAGACCTTCGGCCAGTGGTCGAGGTGCTCGATTTCCACGTGGCCGATCAGGGCAGGCTGGCCGGGCGACATGTCCCACACGTGCAGGTCGTGCACGGCAATCACGCCGTCCACTTGTTCCACGTCCGTGCCCACCTCGATGTAGTCGATGTGCATCGGTACGCCTTCCATCAGGAAATGGTAGGACTCGCGCAGCACGCCAAACGTCGATTTTAAAATCAGCAGCGACACGAGCACGGACAGCAGCGGGTCGATCTGCATCCAGCCCGTGAAGTAAATGACGGCGCCTGCGATGATGGCGGCGACCGAGCCGAGCAAGTCGCCCATCACGTGCACCAGGGCGGCGCGCGTGTTGACGCTTTGCTTGTCTTTCGATAATACCCACGCCACCACCACGTTGATGGCCAGGCCGATGAAGGCGACGATGAAGACCATGCCGCCCTTGACCGGTTGCGGAGCGGAAAAGCGCAGCACGGCTTCATAGCAGATCCAGCCCACCACGCACAGCATGGCCAGGCCGTTGACGAAGGCGGCCAGCGCCTCGGCGCGGCCAAAGCCGAACGAGTGGCGCGGCGAGGGAGGACGGCGGGCGATCAGCTGCGCCAGCAGGGCCAGTCCCAGCGCGGCCGCGTCCGTGACCATGTGGCCCGCGTCGGAAATCAGGGCCAGCGAATTGGACAGGAAGCCGGCCGCAACCTCGATGCCGGCAAACGACAGGGTCAGGCCCAGCGCCCACGCGAGGATGCTCTGGCTGCGTCCCTCGAACGAGTGGGTGTGCTTGGCGTCGCCTTTCAGGTGGGCGTGCAAATGGGTGGCGTCGTGTTCGGTGTGCGTGGGCTGCATGGAATGCTTTGTTGAATGATCTTGCCGTCAGTGTAATTGAAAAGCAACAAAACAGTCTGCCCATAAAAAAACCTGCAGGCCGCGAGGCACTGCAGGTTTTACCTGGAGCAAATAATTTTACTGTGCCGCCGTCTCGCCGAACTTGCCATCGCGGAAATCCTGTACGGCCTGGAAAACTTCCGCCTGGGTATTCATGACGAACGGGCCATATTGCGCGATCGGTTCGTTCAAGGGCTGGCCGGCGACGAGAATCACGCGTCCGCCCTCGGGCGCCTCGATGCGCACGCCGTCGCTGCCCGGCGTGTTGCTGAAGATCGCCATGCGCAGGGCGGGCACGGCCTTGCCGTCGACCTGCACTTCGCCACGGAAGGTGTAGAGGAAGGCGTTATGGCCTGGCGGCAATGGCTGCTCGAAGCTGGTGCCGGCCGGCAAGTCGATATCAAGGTACAGCGGTTCCGTCAGCTCGCGCTGCACGGCGCCCGTCACGCCATGGCTCTCGCCGGCGATCACTTGCACGGCCACACCCGCGTCCGTCGTGTAGCGGGGGATGTCGCTGCTCGTGAAATCGCGGTACCACGGCGTGCGCATCTTGTCGCGCGCGGGCAGGTTCAGCCACAGTTGAAAACCTTCCATCACGCCTTCTTCCTGCTCCGGCATTTCCGAGTGGATCACGCCGCTGCCGGCCGTCATCCATTGCACGCCGCCCGACGTCAGCAAGCCTTCGTTGCCCGCGCTGTCCTTGTGGCGCATGCGTCCCGTGATCATGTACGACACGGTTTCGAAGCCACGGTGCGGATGCTCGGGGAAGCCGGCGATATAGTCGTTCGGCTTGTCGCTGGCGAAATTGTCGAGCATCAAAAACGGGTCGAGACGGCGCTGCAGCTGCTGCGTCAGCACGCGGTTGATCTTCACGCCGGCGCCATCCATGACAGCCTGGCCGGCGATCACGCGCTCGACGGCGCGTGGCTTGTTGACGGTAGTGATGTCGCTCATTGCTTTCTCCTGTTTGGGGTCAGACCCGCCGGAACTCGGCGTCCCCGTCTGACCCCTTGTTGCTGCAGTCAGCTATTACACCAGAATGGCGTTGATCTCGGCGTCCGCCAGGGCTTGCGCCTTGGCCACGGCTTCCGGACCCATGCCCATGCCTTCCGAATACACGTATTGCACGTCGGTCATGCCCAGGAAGCCGAACATTGTGTTCAGGTAAGGCACCTGGCTGTCGTTGGCGCTGTCGCGGTGCAAGCCGCCGCGGGACAGGCCCACGTAGACTTTCTTGCCCGTCAAGAGGCCAACTGGGCCGTTTTCCGTGTACTTGAAGGTGACGTTGGCGCGGGCAATCGCGTCGAACCAGCTTTTCAGTTGCACGGTGATGCCGAAGTTGTACATCGGCGCGCCGATGACGATCACGTCAGCCGCTTGCACTTGCGCAATCAGCGCGTCGTCCAGGGCGATACGGGCCGCTTGTTCCGGCGTGCGTTTGTCCGCTGGCGTGAACAGCGCTTGCAGGGTCGGCTCGTCGAGCACGGGGTGCGGTGCGGCAGCCAGGTCGCGGCGCGTCAGATTTGCTTCAGGGTTGGCGGCTTGTACGCGGGCGACGATGGCGTCGGCCAGGCGGGTCGAGGCGGAACCGGTGCTGCGGGCGCTGGAATTGATTTGCAGGATGTTCATCTTGTTTTCTCCGTTGTGAGGTGTCTTGCGATGGATGAACTATAGCAATTCCAAAATTGATGCGGAAGCCGTTAAAATGGATAACATTAACCCACCAATGGAACAATGAGGTTGTATGGATATCGATCCCGGAGATCTGCTGCTGTTTGCCCGCGTCGTCGAATGCGGCAGTTTCAGTCGCGCCGCCGTGCGCGTGGACTTGCCCAAGTCGACCCTGTCGCGCCGTATCTCGCTGCTGGAAGCGAAACTGGGCGAACGATTGCTGCTGCGTACCACGCGCAAGCTGGCGCTGACGGAGTTTGGTGCCAGCCTGCTCGAGCATGCGCGCAAGGTGGTCGAGGAAACGGAAGCGGCCGGCGCCCTGGCGCAGCACCGCCAGGCCGGACCCAGCGGCTTGCTGCGCATTTCCATGCCGGCCGATTTCGGCGACACCCTGATGCGCCAGGTACTGGCCGAGTTCGTGCGCCGTTATCCGGCCATTTCGCTGGAACTGGACTTGTCGGCGCGCCGCGTGGATTTGCTGGAAGAAAATTTCGACCTGGCCATCCGCATGGGCAATTTGCCCGACGACGCCAGCCTGTCCGCGCGCCGCGTGGCCTTCAGTACGCTCGCCCTGTACGCCTCGCCGCAATACACGAGCGTGCACGGCTTGCCCGAGCATCCCGACGATCTGTACGGCCATAATCTGCTCAGCTTGCCCCGCGCCGTGCATGGCCTCGTGCACTGGACTTTGATCCGCGGCAAGACGACGTGGGAGCGCGATCTGCCCGTGCGCCTGCTGGCCAATTCTCCGGAATTGCTGGTGCGCATGGCGTGTACGGGCGTGGGCATCGCGGCCAGCACGGACCGCTTTGCCATGGCCTATGTGGCGACGGGGGAATTGGTGCGCGTGCTGCCGGAGTGGAGTTTTCCGCTGGTTACGGGCTGGGCCGTGTTTCCCGGCCGGCGCTTGATGCCGGCCAAGACGCGGGCATTCCTGGACTTGATGGAAGAGATGTACAAGACGGACGCGCCCGTGTAGCGCGCGTCCGGATGCTTTACTTGGGCAGGTTGCCCATGACTTCGCCCAGCTGCACGGGGCCGGCCGGTTGCCAGCTGGCGTTGAATTGCACGGTGTCTTTCGGGAACAGCATGACGACGGTGGAACCGAGCAGGAAGCGGCCCAGCTCTTCGCCCTGTTTCAGCACGACATTGTCGTTCGCATAGCTCCAGTCGCGCACCTGGCCCGTGCGCGGCGGATTGACGACGCCGTGCCAGACGGTGGCCATGCTGCCGACGATGGTGGCGCCGACCAAAGTCATGACGAAGGGGCCGTTGGCCGTGTCGAACACGCAGACGACGCGCTCGTTGCGGGCGAACAGGCCGGGAATGCCGCGCGCCGTCGTCGGGTTGACGGAAAACAGTTCGCCGGGCACATAAATCATGCGCGTCAAACGGCCGTCGCACGGCATGTGGATGCGGTGGTAGTCGCGCGGGCTCAGGTACAGGTTGGCGAAGCTGCCATGCTCGAACTTGGCCGCCAGGGCCGCATCGCCGCCGACCAGGGCCGTCGTGCTGAAGTTGTGGCCCTTGGCCTGGAAGATCTGGTCCTTGTCGATCGTGCCGAACTGGCTGATGCGGCCATCGACGGGGCAGATGTAGTCGGCCTGCGCCAGCGGACGGGCATCGGGACGCAGCGCGCGCGTGAAAAAGTCGTTGAAGCTCGTGTAGTGCGTGATGTCCGGGTCCAGCGCCTCATCCATGTTGACGTTGTAGCGGCCGACGAACCAGCGGATCAGCCGCGTCGTCATGGCGCCGCCCTTGGCGCCCGCGATGCGGCCGGCAAAGTTGGTCAGTGCTCCTTTGGGTAGCAGATATTGAGGCAGGACGGCAAGACGGTCAGACACGATGGGAAGCCTTTGACGGGGTGATGGGAACAATGGTGAAAACGCATTATAGCGGCGATGTGGCGCGCAATGATATGCGCCGTATGCAAGGGGGCGTATCACGCTTCGCCGCCGAATTTAATTTGCCATAAGAAATATTTTCGGGAAACTGCGCTACCCGATAAAAATTGCAGCACAATACGGCGGCCTGTTTTTTAGCTTTTAGCCATTTTTATTCAGCCAACTTTTTTCAGCCAGGTCATGATGCCACGCCGTTGCCTCCGCCTTACCGTTATTTGTTCCGCCGTGTTACTTGCCTGGAATGCCCAGGCCCGGCAAGCCGAAGCGCCAGCCGCCGCCGCCGCTTCCACCGCTGCGCCGCTGAAGGCTGACAAGCCCGCTGCGCCCGCCATGCAAACCGTGGAAGTCAAGGGCAGCGGCTATGATCCGCGCCGCGACGATACGGCCAGCAAGATGGTGGTCAGCAGCGAAGAGATACTCAAGTACGGCGACTCGAACGTCACCGACGTGCTCAAGCGCTTGCCCGGCATTACCGTCTCCGGCGCGGCCGGACGCTCGGGCGGCGAAATCCGCATGCGGGGCCTGGGCAGCGGCTACACGCAGATCCTGCTCAACGGCGAGCGGGCGCCGGCCGGTTTCTCGCTCGACACCCTGTCGCCCGACGTGATCGAACGCATCGAAATTCTGCATGCGGCCAGCGCCGAGTACAGCACGCAGTCGATCGCCGGCACCATCAACGTGGTGCTGAAAAAGGCCGTGAAGACGGCGCAGCGCGAGCTCAAGCTGGGCGTGCAGGGCAGTGACGTGAGCTTTTCGCCCAGCGTCAACGTGCAGCTTTCCGACCGCGACGGCAATTTCTCGTACTCGATGGCCGGTTCGCTGTTCCGCTACGACTACCATTACGACAATCCCGGCCTGGAACTGGGCTACGCCCCCGATGGCCGGCAAAACCTGCTGCGCCGCACGAACGGCACGGGCGACGGCCGCCCGGAAGGCATCAACCTGTCGCCACGCCTGAACTGGGTGCTGGCCAATGGCGATAACGTGACGGCGCAATTCTTCTTCAATGGCGGGCGCTCGAACCACCGCAACTTCAGCCGCGCGGAAACGCAGCAGGGCTTGCGTCCCGACTACGACACCAACATGGGTAGCTCGAGCAACCACAATGCCTTCGGCCGCAGCGACCTGACGTGGATGCACAAGCTGACCGGCGGCGCCAGACTGGAACTGAAAATCGGCGCCTCGGCCGCCCGCAATACGTCCGACAGCCTGCAGCAAGGCTTTGTCGATGGCAGCGGCCTGGCGCTCGAACGCAAGGTGGGCGTGAAGGCGACGGAAAACGGCGTCAGTTCGACGGGTAAATATTCGTCGCCCTTGCTGCCCGGCCATGCCCTGTCGATGGGCTGGGACGGCGCCTACACGGAGCGCGACGAAACGCGCCGGCAGCGCGAAGCGGCCCTGGCTGTCTTGGGCGCGCGTCCACCCGTCAACAGCGACGAAGGTTTCGACGCCACCATCAAGCGCCTGGCCCTGTACGTGCAGGACGACTGGGAAATCACGCCGCGCTGGTCCATGTATGCGGGCGTGCGCTGGGAAGGCATCGATACGCGCAGCGCGGGCGATACCTATGATGAAGTGAACCAGCGCACCAGCGTGTGGAGCCCGCTGCTGCAAACCCTGTGGAAGTTGCCCTCTACCCGTGGCGACCAGGTACGTTTGGCCCTGACGCGCACCTACAAGGCGCAGCCCACGGCGAGCCTGATTCCGCGCCGCAATACCTCGACCAACAATAGCCAGACGGACCCCGACCGCGAAGGCAATCCCTACCTGAAACCGGAGCTGGCGCTGGGCATCGACGCCTCGTACGAGCACTACTGGGCCGAAGGCGCCTTGCTCAGCGCGCGCGCCTCGGCGCGCCGTATCGATGGCTATACGCGCCAGGGCTTGCTGTTCATCAATGACCGCTGGGTATCGACGCCCGTCAACGATGGCCGCGCCAATACGCAGACATTGGAACTTGAAGCGAAGTTCCCGCTGCGTGCCGTGATGGCCGCGCCCGTGCCCGCCATCGACTTGCGCGCCAGCATCAGCCGCAACTGGTCGCAAGTCGAACGCGTGCCGGGGCCGGACAACCGCCTCGACCAGCAAACCCCCGTCAGCGGCAACTTCGGTCTCGACTACAAGACGCCGGACGGCGTGCTGACGACGGGCGGCAGCTTCAACTTCCGCAATGGCGGCCCCGTGCGCATCACGGAGCGCCAGAGCGCCTACACCTCGCCGCGGCGCGACGTCGACATTTATGCGCTGTGGAAATTCGATGCGAAGAACCAGCTGCGTCTGGCCGTGTCGAACTTGTTGGCGCAAGACTTCGAAAGCACCACCGCGTATGCGGACGCCAGCGGCACGATAGCCCGTAACAGTATTTCGCCGAGTTCGCCGCAGGCGCGCGCGACCCTGGAAATGAAGTTCTGAGCGCGCTGTTTCTATACTGAAAACCCCGGCCGGCATCCCCGCTGGCCTATAATCTCGGCAATCGCGCGCACGGCCCGTCCGTGCGCGCCACCTTTTACTTTGCCAAGATTGCTTTCCCCATGACGTTTTCCTCCCTCGGCCTGATCGATCCCCTGGTCCGCAAACTTGACGAGCTCGGCTATGCCAAGCCCACGCCCGTGCAGGCGCAAGCGATTCCTGCCGTGCTGGCCGGGCGCGACCTGATGGCCGCCGCCCAGACGGGTACGGGCAAGACGGCCGGTTTCGCCGTGCCACTGCTGCAGCGCCTGACATTGGAAGGCGTGGTGGCGCCCCAGTGCGTGCGCGTGCTGGTGCTCGTGCCCACGCGCGAACTGGCCGAGCAAGTCTATGTCAGCTTCCGCAGCTATGGCGGCAATTTGCCGCTGCGCAGCTTTGTCGCGTATGGCGGCGTGCCCATCGAGCCGCAGATCAGCAAATTGCGCAAGGGCCTCGACGTGCTGGTGGCCACGCCCGGCCGTTTGCTGGACTTGCAGACGCAGGGCGCCGTCAAGTTCGAGCAGGTGCAAACCCTGGTGCTGGACGAGGCCGACCGCATGCTGGATCTGGGTTTCGAGCGCGAGCTCGATTTATTGCTGATGACCATGCCCAAGCAGCGCCAGACCCTGCTGTTCTCGGCCACCTTCTCGGACGCCATCCGCGCCATGGCGAAAACCATGCTGAAGGATCCCGTCTCGGTCGAGGTCAGCGCGCGCAACAGCACGGTCAAGGCCGTCAAGCAATCGGTCATCGTGTGCGACAAGAAACGCAAGCCGGAACTGTTTTTGCACTTGCTGAAGAAAAAGCGCTGGGGCCAGGTACTGGTCTTCGTCAAGACGCGCAAGGGCGTCGAGCAACTGGTGGCGACCTTGCTGGAGCAGGGCGTGCGCGCCGATTCGATTCACGGCGACAAGACGCAGCCGAACCGCTTGCGCGCGCTGGCCCGTTTCAAGGCGGCCGAGGTGCAGGTGCTGGTGGCCACCGACGTGGCCGCCCGTGGCCTCGATATCGATCAATTGCCGATCGTCGTCAATTTCGACTTGCCCACCGTGGCGGAAGACTATATTCACCGCATCGGCCGCACGGGCCGCGCGGGGGCCTCGGGCGAAGCGATTTCGCTCGTCTGCGCCGACGAAGTGGAATTGCTGTCGGCCGTCGAAGCGCTGACGCGGCAAACCCTGAAACGCGGCGAAGAACCCGGTTACGAGGCCGAGCACCGCGTGCCGGGTACGTCCGCCGGCGGCACGATCCAGAAAAAAGCCGTGAAAGTGCTGGCGCCAAAGGCGGCGGAGCGGGCCAAGAAAAGGCGCTTCTACAAATAATCGAGGGGGCGCGAGGCGCGCTGCACGGATATGCCATTCGTGCCATCATGCGCTTATGACCTCGATACCTTTGTTCCCGCTCAATACGGTGCTGTATCCCGATGGCTATCTGCCCCTGCAGATCTTCGAGGTACGCTATCTGGACATGATACGCAAGTGCATCATGGGCGAGCAGCCGTTCGGCGTGGTGCAACTGCTGGACGGCACGGAAGTGCGCAAGCCGGGCCAGCTGGAAACCCTGGCGCCCGTGGGCACCCTGGCGCGCGTCGTTGACTGGGCCGCGCCCCTGTCGGGTTTGCTGCAAATCAAATGCATGGGCATGCAGCGCTTTCACATCGTTTCCAGCGAACAGATGAAGCACGGCCTGTGGATGGCGCAGATCGAAACCTTGCCGCCCGACAAAGCCATTCCCATCCCGCAAGAGCAGCAGAACGTGGCCGACGCGCTCGGCGCCCTGATCCGCACCTTGCAGGAGCAAAAGATCCCGCCCGAGCAAATGCCCTTGCAGCCACCGTTTCGCCTCGACGAGTGCGGCTGGGTGGCGAACCGCTGGTGCGAGCTGCTGTCCTTGAGCGCCATGCAAAAGCAATTGCTGCTGAGCCAGGACAATCCCGTGCTGCGATTGGAACTGGTGCAGGATATGCTCACGGAAAATGGTCTGCTCGAAGAGTAAAACATCCAGGGCCGCATGTTTTCTCATTGTTCCGTTGTGCAATTGCAATTTCTATTGAGAAATACTTTACGCTTTGCCGCCGCTGGCATAAGATAATGCCCCTGGGCAAGATTGCCCTGGGCAACATTCAAGAGCACACGACATGGCAAAAGTAAGCGCGGAACAGATCAATGCGGCAATGGAAGCGATGGCGGGCGAAGGCCAGGTCATCACGGTGCGCGCCTTGCGCGAACGGCTGGGCAACGGCGCCTGCCTGGGTACCATCAGCAAGCTCTTGCAGCGCCGCAAGGCCGGTGCGCAGCGCCAGATCGCGGCGGCCGCCGAACTGTCGCCCGTGTTGCAGCAAGCCATCCTCGATTATGTAGGACAGGAATTAAGCGCCAGCCACAGCGCGCATGAAGCCGAGATGAATGACAATCAACAGGAATTGATGGACCTGGCCAGCGAGAACGAGCGCCAGCAGGAAGTGCTTGACCTGCAGGCGGGCGAGCTGGAAACCTTGCGCGAGGAACTCGAGCGCGAGCGGCAAGTGGCGAACCAGGCCCGCACGGACCTGGCCAAGGCGCAGCTGCGCCTGGAAGGCTTGCCGCGCCTGGAAGAGGCGGCCGAGCAGGCACGCATGGACCTGGCCAAGGCGCAATTCAAGCTCGAAGGCATCCCCCGTCTGGAAGAGGCTGCCGAAGCGGCGCGCGCCGAACTGATCCAGGCCCAGCTGAAGCTGGAAAGCCTGACGCGCGTGGAAACGGAACTGGCCGCCGTGCGCCTGGAACTGGAAGCGGAACGCGAAGAGCTGGGCGAAACGCGCGCCGAGCTGGACGAGGAGCGCACCTTGCGCATCAAGGCGCAGCAGTTCATCGTCGATCCAATATTCAAGACGCCTGTTTGAAGTCGTTACGTTAGGGGGCTCTGTTAGCCGGCGCACGGAATCGTATTATCAGGCGCGGCAAAATAGTTCAGTGATCCGGGCGCGAAAGGGACAGGCATGGAAACGCTGATCGTCATGGGAGCTTCCGTGGGCGGCGTGAGCGCACTGTCGACCATCTTTGCCGCCTTGCCGGCGAATTTTCCCGCGGCGATACTGGCCGTCATGCACGTGGGGGCGCGCAACAGCGTGCTGCCCGAGATCCTCAGCAAAACCTCCGCCTTGCCCGTGCGCTTTGCCGAAGAGCGCGAACCCGTGCGCGCGGGGCGCATCCTGCTGGCGCCGCCGGACCGGCACATGCTCGTTGCCAATCTTGCCGGGCAGGCGATGGTCGAGCTGACCCGGGGACCGAAGGAAAACCACACGCGTCCCGCCATCGACCCCCTGTTTCGCAGCGCAGCCGCCGCTTTCGGACCGAAGGTGGTGGGCGTGATCCTCAGCGGCTACCTCGACGATGGCACGGCAGGCTTGCAAGCCATCAAGGCTTGCGGCGGCAGGGCGCTGGTGCAGGAACCGCAGGACGCGGTGGCGCCGTCGATGCCGCAAAGCGCGATCGATCATGCCGAGGTGGACTGGCGCCTGCCGTCCGCCGAGATCGGCCCGGCCCTGCTGGCGCTGGCCAGCGGCACGCCGGCAGCGGCCAGCGGGACGCAGTCCTTGCCGCCCCCGCCCCTGTGGGTCGCCGTGGAAAACCGTTTTGCCCGGGGAGTGGGGGATATGGAGCAACTGGAAAAAATTGCCACGCCATCGACGTTCACCTGTCCCGAATGCCAGGGCACCTTGTGGGAGCTGCATGGCCGGGAGCCGCAGCGTTTTCGCTGTCACACGGGCCACAGTTTCACGGCGCGGATGCTCGGCGAATTGCAGCATGAAAAGGCGGAAGACGCCATCTGGGCCGCCGTCAGGGCGCTGCAGGAGAAAGAAAAGCTGTACCTGAGCCTGGCAGCCAAGGCCCAGGCCTGGCTGCATCCGGGCACGGCCAGCGAGTATGCGGCCAAGGCGCGCCAGGCGGGCGAGCAGGCCGATGTGCTGAAACGGGCCTTGCTGGCTTAAAATAGCGCACGGTCGCGCCATGCCGCGCGACGCCTGATCGCAAAGAAAGTTTATGTCTGCAGAGAAAAAAGAGCCGCTTCCGCTTGCGGCAGCCCCCATATTGCCGCGCGCGCTGCCGCCCCGGCCGCCAGCAGAATTCAGTTCGCCCGAAGCGGCCCTGGCCCGCAAGCAGGCGCGCGAAGCCAAGGATGCGCAGGTGCGCGGCGTTACCTCTATCGACGCCATGCGCGAGGCCATCAAGCAGGCGGCGCGTGACTTGCCCACCATCACCGAGGTGCCGCGCCTGGCCATGCTGGACGCGGCCGCTTTCCGCGCCCGTGCCGCACTGGGCCTGCCCTTCCTGATGCGCGGGCTGGTGCGGCGCTGGCCCTTATCCAAGCTGGAGCCTGGCGTCTTGCGTGAACAGTTCAGCCACGTGCCCGTGCGGGCGCGGGTGGGCGACTACGTCAACACGGCCTTTGCGGCCGACCGCGCCATGCAGGATATGTCGATGGGGCAATACCTGGACCTGGTGGCGGAGGGCAAATACGCGCTGCCGCCTTACCTGGGCAACCTGGAATTGCGCGAACTGAACCGTTTGTGCCACTGGCCCACGTATTTCGACAAGATGGGCCCGCCACGTTTCTGGGTGGGGCCGGCCGGCACGGTCACGCCCTTGCATTGCGATTATGATGACAATATCTTCGCCCAGGTGTGGGGCCGCAAGCGCATCTTTTTGTCGCCGCCGCACCACGACGCTTTTCTTTATCCGAGCGAAGCGAACGCCATCCTGTTCGGCTCGCCGTTCGACCCGGAAGCGCCCGATTTTGAGCGTTTTCCCCTGGCACGCCAGGCCGCCATGATCGAATGCATCGTCGAGCCGGGCGACATGCTGTACGTGCCTGCCGGCTGGTACCACCAGGTGCGCGCGCTGACGTTTTCCCTTTCCTCGAACCGCTGGGCCAGGGCCGTGCCGCTGGCACTGCATGGGGAGATGGCGCTGGGGCTTACCGAGGCTTAATCCGATGGCACGATGGCCTTGCCGTCGGCGCGCAGGCGCCCGGGCCGCCATTCGCTGAGGATGCCCGCACAAATGATCAGTATCGCGCCCACAATGGCCAGGGCCGGCAGCCGTTCTCCGGCGATGCGCCCGATCACGCCCGCCCACACAGGCTCGCCCGCATAGATCAAGGTCGCCTTCGTGGCGGAGATGCGCTTTTGCGCCCAGTTCATCACATACTGGATCAGCGCGCTGGCGCAGCCCAGGGCCAGCACGCTGAGGATGAAGGTCTGGCTCAGGGCTGGCGGCGCTTCGCCCATGACGGGCATCAGCAGTACGGCGATCAATGATGCCGTGGCCAGTTGCACGATGGTCACGCGCAGGATGTGCAGCTGCGGCGAGACGCGGCTGATGAGGATGATTTCCAGGGCAATCGCGATGGCGCCCACGGCCGTGATCAGCTCGCCTTTGCCAAACACCATGTTTAGGCCGTCCGTGCCCGTGAGCAGCAGCAAGCCGGCGAACGCCAGCACGACGGCTGCCCACACGGCGGGATGGGGCCGCTGCTTGAAGACCAGCCATTGCACCAGCGGCACGATGGGCACATAGAAGGCCGTGATGAAGGCGGACTTGCTGCTGGAAATATGCATCAAGCCATAGGTTTGCAGCGCGTAGCCGCCAAAGATGCTCACGCCAATGGCCATGCCCGTCAGCAATTCGGCCTTGCTCAGATGGCGCAGCTGGCCCCGGCAAATCAGGGCGCCGATGCCGGCGGCCACGGCAAATCGGGCAGCCACGAAGGCCAGCGGGCCGCTGACCGTCACGGCATGTTGCACGACGAGAAACGTGCCGCCCCAGATGAAGGTGATGGCGATCAGGGCCAGTTCGGGCAGGCCGAAGGCGGGCGGGGGACTTGCATGTGTTTTCATGGGAGGCTATGCTATGAGCAAAATATTTCCCATCATCATAGGAGCAATATATTGCGCAGTCAAGCCGAGGCCGGTGGCGTACTGGCACACCTGGCCACCAATCTGCGGCGCTTGCGCCTTGCCGCCGGCTTCAGTCAGGAAGAACTGGCACGCAGGTCTGGCCTGAGCCGGCGCATGGTCAATGGCGTCGAAGCGGGCAGCACCAACATCAGCCTGGCCAACCTCGACCATGTGGCGGCCGCCTTGAACGTGGCCTTTGTCGACCTCGTGCAGCCGCCGCAGCAAGCGCACGACAGCCTGCGCGTGCTGATGTGGCAAAGTGCGACGCAGGCCAGCCAGGCCGTGCTGCTGGGCGCGGCGCCCGCCAGCCGGCAGGTGGAACTGTGGTCGTGGACCCTGGCGCCAGGCGAGCGCTACGATGCGCAAGCTGATCCGGCCGGCTTCAGCGAAATGCTCTACGTGCTGGAAGGGACGCTGCAGCTCGTGCTGGCGGCGGAAACCAGGCAGTTGGCCACGGGCGAATTTTTTGTGTTCAGCAGCGCGCAAGCGTATGCCTACGTGAATGCGGGTGCATCCACTTTGCGCTTTACGCGCAATGTAGTCATGTAATGAAGATTTATTTAAAAATTTGCAAGTAGCGGTTTGGGTGTGAAACTTAGTGCTATTAATATTGTTAAAGATATCGGAAGGTTCTAATTTCAGATAGTGTATTGGCAACATGAATTAACCAGAATTACCTGTTTTTTGGCATTGCTCGCTATTATGTATAGCCAATAAGTGTCAAATTTTATCTTTTTCTAAATCTGAAATTTCATCGTAATTGTATTTATTTTTCAGATGGTGAAATGACTGAAAATAGCTTACCCAGCCGCGTAATTTTGTTAGGTCTGCCGGATCTAATAAATCACGCCTGTATCTGTCTATCATAGAGCGGATTAATCGCCTTTGCTCTCTTGGGGGTTGGACGATTTCGTTTACTACGAGGCCAGTGACCGCTTGTCGGCCACCTCGACTTTGAATCCGAGTTTTACTTGATTTTAATTTTAATCCATATCGATTTAATAAATTCGTTGCACGTTCGAGGCAATTGTTAACAGTCACTCGATCTGTGCCGCTAATCGTCATGTCATCGGCATATCGAGTATAGGTGCAGCCCAGTCGCGCGCACCAAGCGGAAATGCTTTGATCAAATCTGAATAGATAAGAATTTGAAATTATAGGACTTGTCGGCGCCCCTTGGGGAAGTGTGTTATCCAAAGTGGCAAGTTTTGAAATTATTCTCGCGAGTGCGGCTGTGTATCCAGCCCGAACAATTAAAGATTGAACTCCTTGTTGAGTTATGGAGCCAAAGAAATTTTCTATATCAATAGTAGCAACAAAATTCTTTCCAATGTGCGGCGTGGCATTGTCGATAATTGATACGCCGGGAAGAAAGGAGTAGCAAGATTGATGTATGGGTAGTCGAAATAAAATGTAGTCTTTTATCCAGTATTGCAAGATCTTTAAAAACAATCTAGGGGATGCAATATTTCTATGGCTGCCATCTGCTTTGGGAATCTGAAATTTTCGGTAATGTTTTTCAGGAGTCTTTGCAATAGACGTAAGTAGCCTCGCACTAACTCCGATTCCTAGTGCCAGTTCCTTTGCATTTATTGGGTAAGGATTTCCCGCTGCCTCACTACGATGCTGTGCAGAAAATGTAAAAAATGTCAAAGTGTTTGGAGGGGGGGGTGTAGGGGTACCAATAGCAGAACCAGATCCGATAGGAATCTGCTCAAAGATCCGTGGCCAGCGAAAACGTTCGCGGCCGCGCTCGCCGCGGTTAGAACTTTTCGTTGGCCGCGGAACCTCTTGTATATCTTTACCACTGTGCTGACTGATCGACGAAACATCGATCAACTTCTGCGAACGCGGTACCCCTACATGGTGAATTCTAGATTGCCAGCATTTTTTTAGCAAGAACAATCTCATCCTATCCCGGCGGCGGCGCATTTCTTTTGGAATGCTAACGTCCCCTGCATAGGTTAAACTAAACCAATTATGTCGCGTACTGACTGACCTTAATAATCCACGTTTAGTATAGTGCTGGCATTGTTGTTCTATGCCTTCTAATGTCCCTGGTGGCACTGTGCCGCGCGTGACATACTCGATAAATTGGACTATTTCTAAGGGGGACGTTGGTTGGATAACGCCAACTGCCCACAGTAGTAGAGATTCGTTAATTCTAGGTAAACTCATGGGGAATCAGAATAATTCATGGTGTTTTTACTATCGGAGAATGTTTCGCAAAAATAAAAAATGTTGAACGATTTCATCAATTTCTTTTTTTGTTGGTACGATGCCGATTTCAGTATTTATAACTCTCCCTAACGTGGATGCTGCTTTGATCGCGCCATCTTCAAAATAGGGTTCGCCGGAAACTAATGAGCTGTCAGAAACTACTACTATATCTTTTCGGAATGTTTTTCGAGTTAGAGCAGTACTTGTTAAATGTGTTAATTGACTTAGGGTTGTGTGATCGCAGGCCAATATTAAAAGTGCATGACAACTCTTATCGCCCAAATGCCGCTGTTCTGCGGTATAAATTAATTCGTGCTGTTCTCGTTCTACGGCATTTCCTGCTCGAATTATTTCGAAGCCTTTTGCACAAAGTTCATTGGATAGTGAGTCAGAAAAGTCTTCCCAAGCGTGCCTATGTTTAATTGTTGATGGAATGCAAAATAAAATTTTGTATTTCCGATCAGCTGTTAATCTTTCTAATTCAGCTGCGAATGCCTCAGCGTCTGGGGCTAGAATTACATGATTATTGTTGCCATCTATAGTGACATTTACAATTGATCCTCCGGCGGCCATTTGTTGAGACATTGCTATGCACTTTATCTAATATTAATGTTATTGCCATTGCCTTTAACTGTCGCATTTTTAATGTCTCTAGCAGCACTTTGATTATTCAGGATATTTTTTTTAAGTTGGACGGAGTTTTTGCGAATTTTTACAATGACGCCAATTCCTATAAATGCAATAATTGTTCCTGATAGAATTGCCTCAAGTGTGTGGCTGATCAACCACTCGATTACAGAATTTAACATAGGTTTCCTCGAATTTTCAGCTATAGTATGTTTGAAATCATAACCTAACTTAAGGTGTGCGGCTGAAATAAATTTTGCCGAAGATCGTAGTGTTACCCATCTATGATGGTGCTTGAGACTACGTAGAATGAGGTACGGAGACCAAAGCTCTAGGCACGTACATTTGCCAATCCTAGACGACGCGGCTAATGCTACTTTACGTGTAGTGCTATTTTATCTTTAACTTGAAATTCAACCACATGTATCGATGTATTTCCGAAAAATACATCTGTTAAAAAACTTACTTAGTGATCGATTTCGTGGGATTGAGAGCTAGGGCCGACCGCACCCCACCAGCAACAGCATCGGCCGCTCGCGCTCTTCGGCCAGGGCCGGCTGCTGCACCACCTGTGCATCGGTCGGTCCCCATTCTTCCACGTGGTCCAGCTGGAAACCGGCGCGTAGCAAAGCATTCAAGGTTGTGCCGAGGGTGCGGTGCTGCTTGATCACGCCTGGCGCCAGCCAGTCCGACATGCGCGGGCCTTGCTGCTGGTAGCTGTCAACGGGCCAGGTCTTGCGGCCCTGCGCATCCGTCAGCCAGCCGGGCTGGCGCGGCGCCATGAAGATCGGGTGCTCGATGGAAAACACCAGCTTGCCGCCAGGCTTCAAGCCGTGGCGGATGGCGGCCAGCAGGGTGTCGAAACCTTCGATGTAGTGGAACGCCAGCGAACTGTAGACGAGGTCGTAGCTGGCTGGCGGCAAGGCCAGTTGTTCCAGATCAAGCCGCGCATAGCTGACCGTCGGGTGTTCTCCCATGGCGCTTGCCTGCGCCAGCATCTTTTTCGACACGTCCACGCCCAGCACGCGCGCCGCGCCAGCCTCGGCAGCCCAGCGGCAGAACCAGCCATAGCCGCAGCCCAGGTCCAGCACGCTTTTTCCTTGCAACTCGGGCAGCAGGGCGCGCAGGGCTGGCCATTCTGGGGCGCTGTCGAGACCGCCGATGGAGCGCGGCAGCTGGCTGTAGGCGGTGAAGAAGCTGTCGTTATCGTAGATATTCTGTGTCATGCGTCGATGTCCTTGCGGGGCATGCGCTTGGCATGGCCGCCCCGTTGCGCCCGGTAAATGCCCGCGTGGCCGGAAAACAGATAGGCCACGACGCAGGCGAGGGCCGCGTACACGCCGATCTCGGTGCCGAACAGTTCCATCGCCATCAGGGTAGAGGCGATCGGCGTGTTGGCGGCGCCCGCAAAGACGGCAACGAAGCCGATGGCGGCCAGCAGGGTAACGGGCTGGTGCAGTAGCGGCCCCAGCGCATTGCCCAGGGTCGCGCCGATGAAGAACAAGGGCGTCACTTCGCCGCCTTTGAAACCCGTGCCCAGCGAGACGATGGTAAACGCCATCTTGCCGAGGAAATCCCAGGCGGGCAGCGTTTCCTTCAGCGCGTCGGCGATGGTGGGGATGCCCAGGCCGATATACTTGTCCGTGCCGATCAGCCACACGGCAATGGCAACGACGAGGCCGCCCACGAGCGGGCGCAGCGGGGCGTAGCCGATCCAGCGCTTCATCAGGCCGCTCAAGCCGTGCGTGGCTTGCGCAAACACTTTGCCCGTCACGCCGAACAGCACGCCGGCGATCACCATGGCGCACAAGGTCCAGGCGGAGAGGGCGGGGATCAACGGCACGGCGTAATGCGTATGGTGAATGTTCAATAATGGCGCCCACAGCAAGCCCACCTGGTCGGCGATGACGGCGGCCAGCAGGCAGGGCAGCATGGCTTCGTAGCGCAGGCGGCCGATGGCCAGCACTTCCAGGCCGAAGATGGCGCCCGCCAGCGGCGTGCCGAAGACGGAGGCAAAGCCGGCGCTGATGCCGGCCATCAGGATGATGCGGCGGTCTTCGTTGTTCAGGCGGAACAGGCGCGTGAGTTGGTCGGCCAGCGCACCGCCCATCTGCACGGCCGTGCCTTCGCGTCCAACCGAGGCGCCGAACAGATGCGAGATGACGGTGCCGCCCAGCACCAGCGGCGCCATGCGCAGCGGGATGATTTTTTTCGGGTCGTGAATTTCATCGATCAGCAAGTTCGCACCGCCTTCGACGCCGCCGCCGTAGCGCAGATACAGCCAGCCGACGGCAAAGCCGGCCACGGGCAGCAGCCAGATCAGCCAGGCGTGCGCCATCCGCGTGCGCGTCGCCCAGTCGAGGGCAAACAGGAAGAGTGCCGAGGCCGTGCCGGCCAGCACGGCCACGACAAAGGCCAGCAGCAGCCATTTCAACAGATGCTTTAGTAGATCGGTGAGGGCGCTAAGACGCTGCATCGTGCATCCAGTCAAGGCTGATGGGTGGGAGTTTCCTACAGGCCCAGTTCCGCCACCAGCGTCTGGCCGATGGCGCGCTGCTCATCCAGAATCGCGCGCAGGTGGTGGGGGCGCGTCTTGACGTTGGTCATGACCACGCGCAGCACGTTGGTCGGGCCAGGGTAGCGCGTCGATTCCAGTACCGTGCGCGAGACGAAGCTGTGGCCTTGCGCCTTTTGCCGGTTTTGCAGCTTGGCGTTCAAGGTGTTCAGCTGCTTGTTCAGTTCGGTGGCAGCGTCCACCTGGTCGCCGGCCAGCAAGGCCTCCATGCGCTGGCGCAAGTGCGCGGGCACGTAGCGGTAGGTGAGAATGAAGGTATCGGAGCGCGTGACCAGTTCGAAATCCCGCTGGTCTGCCAGCAAGTCTTGCAACTGGCCGGACAGGGTGGCCGCCTGCTGCAGCAAGGTCGTGTAGCCGGACACACCGAGCACCTTGAACGAGGTCCACAGTTTCAAGGCGTCGAAGCGGCGCGAGCCCTCCAGCGAGGTCTGGCCCAGGTCGCCCGAGTTGTCGCGCAGGATGTAGTTGGCGTTGTGTTTCAACAGGTTCAGGCTGGCACTGTCCTTGAACAGCACCATGCTTTGCGCCATCGGCACCCATAGCAGCTTGTGTCCGTCGATGACGACGGAGTCGGCCAGGGCGATGCCGTCGTACAGGGGCCGGTACTGTTCCGCGATCAAGAGCGCGCCGCCCCAGGCCGCATCGACGTGGAACCAGATGGATTCGCGCGCGGCGATGGCGGCCATGGCGGCCAGCGGGTCGATGGCGCCCGTCTCCGTCGTGCCGGCGATGCCGATCATGGCGACGACCTTGATACTGCGCAGTTTCAAATCGGCGATCGTGTCTTCCAGCGCGGCCACGTCGATGCGGTTGTCGCGGTCGACGGCCACCAGGTGCAGCGCGTTTTCGCCAAGTCCCAACGTCGCCAGTGCTTTCTTGACGGAATAATGGCTGCGCGCCGAGCCGATCACGGCCAGCCCCGCGTAGCCCGACTCCTGCATGGCGGTGAACAGGCCCCGCTTGCGCGTGCCCGGCAATTGGCTTTCCAGCGCCACGGCCAGCGCCGTCAAGTTGCCCATGGTGCCGCCATTGACGACATTGCCCAGCGCGCCGCTGGTGACGGCCATGGCCTGCGTGTAGACGCTATCTGCCTGCTGGTAGACCTGACGGTGCAGCCAGCCGAGGATCTGTTTTTCGATCAGGGTCGACACGTACGCCGTCTCGATCTTGACCTGGTTCTGGTTCAGGGTGGCCGTAAACGCTTCGGCCAGCACGCTGATCCACGGCAAGGCCTGCGTCATGTGGCCGATGTATTGCGGGTGGTTCAGCTGGGCCGTATTGGCCAGCACGGTGGTGTCGAGTTCTTGCAGGAAATCTGCCACGGCCATGCCGTGTGCGGGCAGGCTGGTGTCGGACAGTT
This sequence comes from Janthinobacterium sp. 67, assembly GCF_002797895.1. Taxonomy (NCBI): domain Bacteria; kingdom Pseudomonadati; phylum Pseudomonadota; class Betaproteobacteria; order Burkholderiales; family Oxalobacteraceae; genus Janthinobacterium; species Janthinobacterium sp. 67. Next base: position 595,197 of record NZ_PGES01000001.1, read on the forward strand.
GCGTCAGCAGTTCCGCATACGGCGTGTGCGGATAGGCCGTGTCGCGTTCGGCGGCCAGCCAGCCGCCCAGCATGCGCAGCGCCTGCCGCAGGGGCGCGGGTGCCTGTTGCAGCGCATCGATGGAAAAATGCTGCTGCAGCAGCTGTTCGATAGCGGAGTCGGTCATTGGCTATGTTTCAATTATGGTGACCCTAATAAAAGTACTGGGGTCGGACCCTGAGGGTCCGACCCCGGACTTTGTTGTTGGGTTAGGCAAAAAAATGGCCCGGCGGAGACGGGATTCTACCCGACTCCGCCTGAGCGCATCAGTTTGCTGACTGTCTGTGATCAGAAGTAGTTGAGACCCAGCGCCGACTTGACTTCATCGGCCGTGCGGGCCGCCACTTCGCGTGCCTTGAACGTGCCTTCTTTCAGCATCTGGATGACTTGCCCCTTGTCCTTGGCGAACTCTTCGCGGCGGGCGCGGATCGGCGCCAGCATTTCCTGCAAGACCACGTCCAGGCGCTTCTTGACGATGCTGTCGCCCAGGCCGCCACGCACGTAATGGGCTTTCATGTCGGCCAGCGCCGCTTTTTCCGGGTCGAACGCGTCCAGGTAGGTAAACGCGATATTGCCTTCCAGGTGGCCAGGGTCTTCCACGCGCAGGTGCAGCGGGTCGGTATAGACTTTTTTCACGGCGGCCGTGATTTCGGCCGGGGTCGCGCCCAGGTTGATGGTGTTGCCCAGCGACTTGCTCATCTTCGCCTTGCCGTCGATGCCGGGTAGGCGGCCGATATCGGGCACCAGCGCCTTGCATTCCATCAGCACTTCGCGGTTGTACATGCGGTTGAAGCGGCGCACGATTTCATTCGTTTGCTCGATCATCGGGATCTGGTCTTCGCCCACGGGCACCACGCCCGCCTTGAAGGCCGTGATGTCGGCCGCCTGGCTGGCCGGGTAGGTCAAAAAGCCGGCCGGAATGTCGCGCTCGAAGCCGCGCAAACGGATTTCTTCCTTGACGGTGGGGTTGCGCTCGAGGCGCGCCACGGTGACGATGTTCAGGTAGTAAAACGTCAGCTCGGCCAGTTCCGGGATTTGCGACTGGATGAACACGGTAGTCTTGCTTGGGTCAATGCCGACGGCCAGGTAGTCGAGCGCCACTTCGACGACGTTGCGGTGCACCTTGTCGATGTCGTCCATATTGTCCGTCAGCGCCTGCGCGTCGGCCAGCATGATGAATTGCTTGTAGCTGTTCTGGTAGCTGACGCGGTCGCGCAGGCTGCCCACGTAGTGGCCCAGGTGCAAGGGGCCGGTAGGGCGGTCGCCCGTCAGGATCACGGATTGCGAAGCGATGGCGGCGGGCGACAGCGGTGCTGCCGGTGCGTCATTCTGGTCTTGGGTATCTGGGGTGTTAGGCAAGCTCATCAAGTTTCCTTTTGAGCCGCCTGCATCGGGGATGATCCAGGCTGAGCCTGTTACGCCACCGATCGAGGCGGCGTGGATCAAATTCACATCACTATAGAGTGGCCGCGCGGAAGTGAGCGGGACCACCAATTCAAGCAGGCGTGTTGTGACGGGATAAATTTCATGGCGTTATGGTTGCAGTTCGTGCGCGTTCTGTCAAGTTGCGCCCGGATTTATCTGCTGCGCTGCGTCAGAAGCTTGCCTATTGCGGAACTTGCTTTCCGGGTACTATTGCCGTTCGGCCACTTTTGCGTGGCATGAATCATTGGAGAACAGTATGCGCGTGTCGTCCCCCGTCCGGCTCACCGGCCTGGCCCTGGTTATAAGCTCCCTCTTTGCTGCGCCCGCGATGGCGCAAACGCCGAAAACGCCGCCCATGACGCCCGACATCGGCGCCAGGCTGGTGATGCCCGACGTCAATGATTACGTCAAGCGCGTGGTGATGATCCCCATGCGCGACGGCGTCAAGCTGTACACGGTCATCGTCGTGCCGAAAGACGCCAAACGGGCGCCCATCATGCTCACGCGCACGCCGTACAACGCGGCCCGCCGCGCCCAGCGCGCCACCAGCGCCAGCATGCTGGCCACCTTGCCGCAAGGCGACGACACCCTGGTGGAAAACGGCTACATCCGCGTGTTCCAGGACGTGCGCGGCAAGCATGGCTCCGAAGGCGATTACGTGATGACGCGCCCCGTGCGCGGCCCGCTCAACAATACCAAGGTCGATAACGTCACCGATGCGTGGGACACCATCGACTGGCTGTCGAAGAATATTCCGGAAAGCAACGGCAAGGTGGGCATGCTCGGCTCCTCGTACGAAGGGCATACGGTGCTGATGGCCCTGGTCGACCCGCATCCGGCGCTGAAGGTGGCCATTCCCATGAGCGCCATGGTCGATGGCTGGCGCGGCGACGACTGGTTCCACAACGGCGCCTTCCGCATGCCGAGTCTGTCTTACCTGGCGTGGCAGACGAGCGTGCGCGGCAGCGCCGAATCGCCCGTGCTGGGCGTCTACGACGATTACGAGGCATATTTGCGCATCGGCTCGGCGGGCGATTTTGCGAAGAAATTCGGCATCGACAAGCTGACGTACACGAAAAAACTGTTCGAGCACCCGGCCTACGACAGCTACTGGCAGGAACAGGCGCTGGATAAAATCCTGGCGAAACGCCCGCTGATCGTACCCACCATGCACGTGGTGGGCCAGTGGGACCAGGAAGACATCTACGGTCCCTACGCCAGCTATACGGCGATGGAAGGGCGCGACAAGCACAACAACCTCAATTACCTGGCCATCGGCCCGTGGCGCCACAGCGGCGTCAATTATGAAGGCTCAAGCCTGGGCGCACTGAAGTTTGACGGCGATACGGCGCGCCAGTTCCGTGAAAAAGTCATGCAGCCATTCCTCAATCAATACCTGAAGGATGATGCGCCGGAAGCGAACACGGCGCCCGTCGTGTCCTACCAGAGCGGCACGAACCAGTGGCAGCGCCTGCAGCAGTGGCCGCTGGCTTGCGAGACGTGCGACACCAGGCTGACGCCGATCTACCTGCAGGACGGCTCCCGGCTGGGCTTTGCGGCGCCAGCGGGCGCTGCGGATGCGGCCGAAGGCGCCTTCGATGAATACGTGGCCGATCCGGCGAAACCCGTGCCTTTCGTGCCCCGTCCCGTGCGTCTTGGCGATGGCGACCAGTGGAAGCCATGGCTGGTCAGCGACCAGCGCGGCTATGCCGACCGCACGGACGTACTCAGCTATGTTTCCGAACCGTTGAAAACGGCCGTGCGCATCGCCGGCGCGCCGATGGTCAACCTGTTCGCCGCCACCAGCGGCACGGATGCCGACTGGGTCGTGAAACTGATCGACGTGTATCCGGACGAAGTGCCGTCGCAGCCGGCCATGGGCGGCTATCAATTGGGCGTGGCGATGGATATCTTCCGTGGCCGCTACCGCGACAGCTTCGAGCACCCGACGGCCATTCCAGCCGGCAAGGTGGAGCGCTACCGCTTCGCTTTGCCGAACGCGAATCACGTCTTCCTGCCCGGCCACCGCATCGCCGTGCAAGTGCAGTCGAGCTGGTTCCCGCTGTACGACCGCAACCCGCAAACCTTTGTGCCGAACATCTTCCTGGCCCAGCCTGGCGATTATAAAAAGGCGACGCAGCGCGTGTACCACGCGGCAGGTGCCGCCAGCGCCATCGAGTTGCCGATTGCGCCGCTCGACGCCCGCTAGCCGGCGCGCATGAGCACAGCTCCCACCGCGACCAGGGCGATGGCCAGGTAGCGGCGGGGGCTGATTTTTTCGCGCAGGAACAATGCCGCGATGGCGATGGCGAACAAAATCGACGTTTCGCGCAGGGCCGCGATGGCGGCCACGGGCGCCTGCGTCATGGCCCACAGGGCCAGGCCGTACGAAGCGAGCGTGCCGAAACCGCCAAAGGCGGCCAAACGCCATTGCGTTTGCGCATAGGCAAGCAAGTCGGCGGGGCGGCGCAACGCCGTCCACAGCAGCAGCCCGCTTCCGTTCAAGACAAAAATCCACATCGTGTAGGCGGCCGGCGCGCCGGACAGGCGCACGCCGATGCCGTCGATCAGGGTATAGCTGGCGATGACGCAGGCGTTGCCCAGCGCAAAGGCCGTGGCGCGCCCCGTGTTGTTCGCGGTGCCCGTGGCGGGCCGGCGCGCGGCGAGATACAGGCCAAGGATGCCCGCGCAGATGCAGGCGACAGCGCCCGTCTGCATGGCGGACAGGCGTTCGCCGATCAGCGGCCAACTGGCCAGCGCCACGATCAGAGGCGCGCTGCCGCGCATCAGGGGATAGGCATGGCTCATGTCGCCGGCCTTGTAGGCGGCAGCCAGCAGGGAATAATACGCCAGCTGCGCCACGGCCGAGGCGGCCAGCCAGGGCCAGCTGGCGGGCGCGGGAGCATCGACGAAGGGCAGCACGGCCAGCGAGATCAGGGCCGCGCCGACGGAGACGAGCACCGTGCTGAGAAAGGTATCCTTGCCCGACTTGACGATGGCATTCCAGCTCGCGTGCAGCAGCGCGGCAAACAGGACGACGGCGACGACGAAACCGGACATGCGGGCCTTAGCGGGGGCGTATGCTCTGGGACAACAGTTCCTGGCGGTGATGACGCTGGAAACCCTCCATCAGGGTGCCCGAGCGGCCCGCTTTTTCCAGCAGTTCGCGCAGGATGGCCTGGTCTTCCGCCGTCAGCGACTTGCGCGACAGGTAGGCGCCGCTCATGCCCCACGGCAATTCCGGCAAGGCTTCCAGGCGCAATCGGTCGGCCAGGCCATACACGCGCGCATCGTTTTGCGCCGCGCCGGCCAGGATGGTGGGACTCATGATGGTGGCGTCGATGAAGCCGCTTTGCATCAGGCGCGCCACGGAGAGCGCATCGACTTCGTAGAACAGGCGTCCCTGGCTGCTCAGCTCCTTCGCCAGCGCCTGGTAGGGCACGCCATAGTCGTAGCCGCGCACGAGGGCCACGCGCAATTCGCGCCGCTCGATCAGTTCCTGCATGGTGTTGATGGGCGCGCGCGCGCCTTGCAGCGAGATCAGCAGGGGACGATTGCCCATCAGGGGGATGAACAGGCCATGCTGGTCGCGGCGCGGCGTGCTGCTGGCCGGGATCAGCATATCGGCCTTGCCCGCCTCGAACATCGCTTCCAGGCGCGCACGGGGCACGGCCGTGAAGACGAAGTTGCAGCCGAGCTTGGCACCCATGCTGCGCAGCAAGTCGGGATAGATGCCGCCGATGCTGGCACCATTGATCACCACGCTGGCGCCGATGGCGGAGACGGGCACCTGGATGTCGCGCGAGCATTGCGCGCCGGCCAGCGACGGCAGCGCCAGCGCCAGCACGGCCATGGTTCGGCGCCAGGCGCTGGAATAAAAGTCAGTCATACCCATCCTTGCTTGCCATCGAATGCCGGGCATCGGTAACGCCCCGCTGATTATCCCATTCTCGCCTATTTATTTCTCAAATGCAATATTATGCCGGCGCCTACTTTGTGGTGGAAACCATCAGTCTTGCCTGGCGTTGCGCCTTGAAGTAGCGCCAGGCCACCACGATACCCAGGGTTTGCATGATGGCGCACAGGTAGAACGTGCTGCCGATGCGCCAGTCCTGCGGCGGCAAATGGCTCACTTCGCCAAGGATCAGGCTGCCCAGCAAAGGCATGATGATGATGCCCAGGCTGCTGATCGATTGCAGGGAACCCATCAGTTCGCCCTGTTCGCTGGCGTTCGATGACTTCGAGATGATGCCTTGCAGGGCCGGGCCGGCGGCAAAGGCCAGCAGGTTGCACAGGATCAGCGCATACATCATCCAGCCCTGTGTCGCCATGCCGTACAGCAGGTAGGTGAGGGCGCCCGACGCCATGCCCAGCAGGGACAAGCGCACTTCGCCAAAGCGCTTGATGAGTATGCCCAGCAAACCCGCCTGCACGACGGCCGCGCACAGGCCCACGCAGAACAGGGCGATGCCGTTCTGGCGCGGCGTCCAGTCGAAGCGGAAGTGCGTGTACAGCACCCACGTGGTGTTGAGCATCATTTGCGCGAACGTCATCAGGCCGAAGGCCAGCACGAGGCCGCGAATTTCCACGCGGCGCACCAGTTTGAGCAGGGCGGCAAACGGATTGATGCGCGCGAGGGTGAAGGGCGGGCGCGCACCCGGCTGCAGCGATTCGGGCACGAAGAAATAGCCATAGATGAAGTTGGCCGCCGACAGGCCCGCCGCCACGTAGAACGGCAGGTGCAGATTGACTTCGCCCAGCAGGCCGCCCAGCATGGGGCCGCAAATGAAGCCCAGGCCGAAGGCGGCGCCGATCTTGCCGAAGCTCTTGGCGCGGTTGTCGTGCGTGGAAATGTCGGAGGCGTAGGCGGACGCGACCGACATGCTGGCCGACGAGACGCCGCCGATGATGCGGCCGATGAACAGGCAGGCCAGGTTCGGCGCCCAGCCCGTGGCGAGAAAGTTGACGCCCATGCCGGCCATCGAGTACAGCAGCACGGGGCGGCGTCCCACGCGGTCGCTGATGGCGCCCAGCATGGGCATGAAGATGAATTGCAGCAAGCCGAAGACGGCCGCCATGATGCCGTACCAGAACGCTTGCGCATCCTTGCCGCTGACAAAGTCGCCGATCAGGATGGGCAGCACGGGCACGACCAGGCCGATGCCCAGCATGTCGATGAAGACGCAGACGAGGATGAAATTGAGATTGCCGGCGCGCGCTGGCGCGGCGGCTGACGGGGAATGGCTGTCGGGGCTGGTTTTATCGGACATGCATGCTTTCGGCGCGTTGGTGTTGCGCCGGCGCCTTGCAGTTTTCTGCTGGCGCGCGGCGCGATAGCTGAGGCTTGCATTATAGACAGCATGCACGCTGCTGGCTATCGCCACCCAAGTTATGCGCTCATTCCCCATTCGCCCGCAAAGGCGGCGCGGAAATTTGTCAGCACGGCCAGCCGCTGTTCGGCCAGCGCGCGGCCGGCCGCCGTCTGCATCTTGCCGGGCAGCTTGTCGAGCTTGGTGACGATATGGTCGAGCGCATAGGCCTTGTCGTCGAGCGGGCGATGCACGGCCAGCGGATCGCTGCCATGCGCGAGCGCGCTGTCCATGCGCGCGGCCGTATAGAACAGGCGCGCCAGTCCCACGGCGCCCAGTGCGTCGATGCGGTCCGCATCCTGCACGATTTGCGCTTCGATCGTGTGCGGCGGCAAGTCGGCGGAAAAACTGTGCGTCTCGATGGCGTGGACCACGCCGGCCAATTTTTCCGCCGGGAAATCCAGTTCCGCCAGCTGGCGGCAAGCCAGCGCCGCCGCCTGGCGCGAGGCCAGATGGCGCTCGGGATGATTTTTCGGCAAGTTGACCAGGTCGTGCAGGTAGCAGGCGGCCATCACGGTCAGGGCGTCGGCCTGCGCATGTTCCTGCAGCAGGACACTGGCGTTGCGCCAGACGCGGTGCAGGTGATTGATGTCGTGGGCGCTGTCATCGCCCAGGCCGGCCGTGGCCAGCGCCAGCAGGCGTGGTTGCCATTGGGGAAGCAAAGAGTGCATGGTTCGAGTCGTAAAAAGCAGGGGCCGCCAGTGTGGCATAAAACGCCGCTGCGCGCGGCGTGGAGTCCGCATTGCGGCGTGCCGTATTTGCCACATAAGTTGTATTTTTGAAAAGTGTCAACCAGTCGGTCGCTCTTTTTTAGTGCATGTAAAATTTACATGGGGTAACATTGCCGCACGGAAATTGGAAGCATAAGCTAATTGCGAGAAAGTATTTGCAAAAACATACAAGTGAAAGCGATTCCCTCATGGCTTTCACATCCAAGGCTTGCGTGCAGCGTGCCTTTGCATGCGCCCCAGGCGAGTTAACGAAAGGATCATCATGAACACCAATTCCAGCGACACTGGCGCAACCGTTGCCAAGGCTGCCGAATACCTGGCCTTTACCCTGGGCCAGGAAGAATATGGCATCGACATCCAGAAAGTCAGCGAAATCCGCAGTTATGAAACGCCGACCCGCATCGCCAACGCCCCCGAGTTCGTCAAGGGCGTGGTCAACCTGCGCGGCATCATCGTGCCGATCGTTGACATGCGCATCAAGTTCAACCTGGGCACGCCCAGCTATGACCAGTTCACCGTCGTCATCATCCTCAACATCGGCAACCGCGTCGTCGGCATGGTCGTCGACCGCGTTTCCGACGTCACCACCCTGATGCCCGAACAGATCAAGCCGGCGCCGGACATGGGCCGTTCGATCAACACGGAATACGTGATCGGCCTGGGCACCATCGACGAGCGCATGCTGATCCTGGTCGATATCGACCAGCTGATGTCCAGCGCCGACATGGGCTTGATCGAAAAACTAGCCGCTTGATTTTCCCCCGCCGCTCATGTTGACTGGATTTGTCGAAAACAATTGACTCTCGACATTGCTTGGTTTTTCTGCAAGGCGCACGCTAGCGCCTTTCCTGGCGCACGGTTCAGCCGAACCGTGCGCCAGTTTCACTTTGGTTTCACTTTTCATGCCCGTCTTGATAGCGCAGCCACTGAGCGTTCCAAGGGATGCCACCAGCCGTTCGGCGCGCTGCATCAGGGCTTTTTAGGATAGTCACATGAATGTATTACGCAACGTCAGCATCGGTGTCCGCCTCGGACTCGGTTTTGCCGTGATCTTGCTGTTTTCCATGCTCATTACGGGCATCAGCGTCTGGCGCCTGCACGACGTGGCCAGTTCCACGCGCGTCATGATGGAGCAGCCGCTGGCCAAGGAACGCTATATTTCCGACTGGTACGGCCGCATCGACAGCGCCGTGCGCCGCACCATCGCCATTGCCCGCAGCAGCGATACCTCGCTCAGCGGCTATTTCGCCGAAGAATCGAAAGTCTCGTCGTCCAGCTCGGCCGAACTGCAAAAGAAAATCGAGGCGCTGATCGACAAGCCGGAAGAAAAAGCCATGTTCGCGGGCTTGCTGGAACAGCGCAAGGTCTACATCGGTTCGCGCGACCAGGTCTACAAGCTGAAGGGTGAAGCGCAGGTCGACGCCGCCAACGAGGTGTTTGAAAAGACCTTCGTGCCGGCCGCCGCCAAGTACCAGAAGATGGTGCTGGACTTGCTGGAACACCAGCGCGCCAGCATCGACACGACGGCACGCGAGATCGACGCCGTCGCCAATACCAGCCGCAACCTGATGCTGGTGCTCGCTGCGCTGGCGCTGGCTTTCGGCGTCGTCTGCGCCTGGGTCTTGACGACCGGCATCGTGCGCCCCCTGCGCACGGCCGTGGAGATTGCCCGCAAGGTGGCCGATGGCGACTTGACGGCGCAGATCGACGCCAGCGCCAAGGATGAAACCGGGCAATTGCTGCAAGCGCTGAAGGACATGAACACGAGCCTGCTCAACATCGTCGGTGAAGTGCGCAGCGGCACCGATAGCATCGCCACGTCTTCGACGCAGATCGCCGCCGGCAACCAGGACCTGTCTTCCCGCACGGAAGAGCAGGCCGGTTCGCTCGAAGAAACGGCGTCGTCGATGGAAGAGCTGACTTCCACCGTGAAGCAGAATGCGGACAATGCGCGCCAGGCGAATCAATTGGCGGCCTCGGCGGCGCAAGTGGCCGTCAAGGGCGGCGAAGTCGTGGCGCAGGTGGTGGGCACGATGGAATCGATCAATGCGTCGTCGAACAAGATCGTCGACATTATTTCCGTCATTGACGGCATCGCCTTCCAGACGAATATCCTGGCGCTGAACGCGGCCGTGGAAGCGGCGCGCGCCGGCGAGCAGGGGCGCGGCTTTGCCGTCGTGGCCTCCGAAGTGCGCAACCTGGCGCAGCGGTCGGCGTCGGCCGCGAAAGAGATCAAGACCCTGATCGGCGCGTCCGTCGAGCAAGTCAATGCGGGCAGCATGCTGGTGGCGCAAGCCGGTTCGACCATGAACGACATCGTCGACAGCGTGCAGCGCGTGAGCGACATCATCACGGAAATCACGGCCGCCAGCAGCGAGCAAAGCGTGGGCATCGACGAGATCAACCGCGCCATCGGCCAGATGGACGCCGTCACGCAGCAAAATGCGGCCCTGGTGGAAGAATCGGCGGCGGCCGCCGAATCGATGCAGCACCAGGCGCATAACCTGGCGCAGGTGGTCAGCGTCTTCAAGTTGAATGGCCAGCAGACGCTGAAACGCCCGGCAGCGCCGCAAACCGCCTTGCGCCTCGGCTCACGCTGATATCGGCTTCTGCCTCTTTTTTATATCGTCTGGTTCCGCTTTTTTAGGATATTCACATGAATTTGTTAAGAAACGTCAGTATTGGTGTGCGCCTCGGCCTGGGTTTTGCCGTGATCTTGCTGTTTTCCATGCTTATTACCGGCATCAGCGTGTGGCGCTTGCATGACGTGGCCACGGCCACGCGCACCATGATGGAATTGCCCTTGGCCAAGGAGCGCTATATTTCCGACTGGTATGCGAAGATCGACAGCGGCGTGCGCCGCACCACGGCCATCGCGCGCAGCAGCGACACGACCTTGGGCGCGTATTTTGCGGAAGAAGCCAAGCAGTCGTCGGTGGTCTCGGGCGAACTGCAAAAGAAAATCGAAGCCTTGATTTCCAGCCCGGAAGAAAAGGAACTGTTCCGCCTCGTGAGCGAACAGCGCAAGGTCTACCTCGATTCGCGCGCGCAAGTGTCGAAGCTGAAGGCGGATGGCCAGGAAGCGGAAGCGGAGAAGGCGTTCCAGGGCATCTTCGTACCCGGTTCGACGCAATACCTGAAGGTGGTCAACGACATGCTGCAGCACCAGCGCGCCAGCATCGACACGACGGCGCGCGAGATCGACGAAGTGGCCAACACCAGCCGCAACCTGCTGCTGACCCTGGCCTTGCTGGCGCTGGGCTTTGGCGTCGTGTGCGCCTGGCTGTTGACGACGGGCATCGTGCGCCCTTTGCGCACGGCCGTGGAGATTGCCCGCAAGGTGGCCGATGGCGACTTGACGGCGCAGATCGACGCCAGCGCCAAGGATGAAACCGGGCAATTGCTGCAAGCGCTGAAGGACATGAACACGAGCCTGCTCAACATCGTCGGTGAAGTGCGCAGCGGCACCGATAGCATCGCCACGTCCTCGACGCAGATTGCCGCCGGCAACCAGGACCTGTCTTCCCGTACGGAAGAGCAGGCCGGTTCGCTCGAAGAAACGGCGTCGTCGATGGAAGAGCTGACTTCCACCGTGAAGCAGAATGCGGACAATGCGCGCCAGGCCAACCAGTTGGCGGCCTCGGCGGCGCAAGTGGCCGTCAAGGGCGGCGAAGTGGTGGCGCAGGTCGTGGGCACGATGGAATCGATCAATGCGTCGTCGAACAAGATCGTCGACATCATCAGTGTCATCGATGGCATCGCCTTCCAGACGAATATCCTGGCGCTGAACGCGGCCGTGGAAGCGGCGCGCGCCGGCGAGCAGGGCCGCGGCTTTGCCGTCGTGGCGTCCGAAGTGCGCAACCTGGCCCAGCGGTCGGCATCGGCCGCGAAAGAGATCAAGACCCTGATCGGCGCGTCCGTCGAGCAAGTCAACGCGGGCAGCATGCTGGTGGCGCAAGCCGGTTCGACCATGAACGATATCGTCGACAGCGTGCAGCGCGTGAGCGACATCATCACGGAAATCACGGCCGCCAGCAGCGAGCAAAGCGTGGGCATCGACGAGATCAACCGCGCCATCGGCCAGATGGACGCCGTCACGCAGCAAAATGCGGCCCTGGTGGAAGAGTCGGCCGCCGCAGCGGAATCCATGCAGCACCAGGCGCATAACCTGGCGCAAGTGGTCAGCGTCTTCAAGCTGAATGCCCAGCAGGCCAGTGTCAGCGGTTTGAAGGGGATGAAGCGTCCGGTGGCAAAAGAGCAGAAGCAAGCGTTGCGGATCGGCCGGGCCGCTTAAGTTGCTTACCCCGTAAAAGCTGGGGTCGTACCCTGGAGGGTACGACCCCGGTATTTAGGACTCTGGGGTAAGGTTTGCAACCGCCATCTGCGATAGCCGGTCCGCCTCGCCATTCCTGTGGCGCGGCAGCCAGCGCAAGCTGACCTCATTGAATTGTTCCAGCAGGGCCACCACGGTGGCCCTTTGCGTTTCCAGCCCCTTGGCGCCCACGGGCGTCGCGCCTAGCACATCATTGATCACCACCTGGCTATCGCCGTACAGCAGCAGTTGCACGGGTGGCGGCCGCACGGCCAACGCCGCCTGCAGCACGGCTGTCAGGGCCGCATATTCGGCGTCGCTGCTGCTGCCATACCCGGCCGCCTCGCTCACTTCGATACGTTCGCCATTCGGTCCCAGCAGCAGTGCGCCTATGCCCAGCTTGCCCGGATTCGGATGGGCGGAACCGTCGAACCAGCCGCGCCAGGCCAGCGGGCCGCCATGGTCCTGGCGGCTGAGCGCCAGCTGCGCGCGGCGCGCCTGCATCTTGGCTTCCTTGCGCAGTTTTCGCGCCGCTGCTTCTTCCGTCATGGCTTGATCAGGAAGGTATCGATGAGGCTGCCTATCCAGCATGCCGCCAGCACAGCAACGGCCACCGTCATGGCGGGCCCGTCATTGGCGGACAGCGCATCGACTTTTTCCGCGATCAGCTGCACGTCGAGGGGCAGGGCGCCACTGTCGATCTGTGCCATTAGCTGGTCCAAACGTGCCATGATCTGGCGCAATACGATCACGAGCGCGATCAGGGCGGGCACGAGGAAGAGGCAGCCGCGCGCCTTGCGTTTCAATACAAAATGCCCGCTGCCGGGGAACACCAGGGCCGACAGCAGCAGGGCGAGATGACGTTTGGAAAGGGGGGAGCCGCTCATGCGTGCCTTTGTGAGGAGAAAGAGCGGCTCATCATACTATTGCCAGCCGAATTTGCGCAGATACACGCGTTTCATGAACGTCGTCAGCACGGTGTAGCAGACGAGGATGCCCAGCAGCCAGGGGAAATAGCCGAGCGGCAGCGCTTGCAGCTTGAAGTAGGTCGCCAGCGGTCCCATCGGCAGGAAGACGCCCACGGCCATGATGAGGGTCGTGGCCACCAGCAGGGGCACGGACGCGATGCTGTCGATGAAGGGCAGCTTGGGCGTGCGGATCAGGTGCACGATCAGGGTTTGCGTCAAGAGGCCCACGACGAACCAGCCGGACTGGAACAGCGTCTGCTGCTCGGGCGTATTGGCGCCAAACACATGCCACATCAGGATAAACGTGCTGATGTCGAAGATCGAGCTGATGGGGCCGAAGAAGACCATGAAGCGGCCGATGTCGCGCGGGTTCCAGCTCAGCGGCTGCTGGATCAGTTCGGCGTCGACATTGTCGAAGGGAATGGCGATCTGCGACACGTCGTACAACAGGTTTTGCACCAGCAAGTGCAGCGGCAGCATGGGCAAAAACGGCAGGAAGGCGCTGGCCACCAGCACGGAAAACACATTGCCGAAGTTCGAGCTGGCCGTCATGCGTATGTATTTGAGCATGTTGCTGAAGGTGCGCCGGCCTTCCAGCACGCCTTCTTCCAGCACCATCAGGCTCTTTTCCAGCAAGATGATGTCGGCCGCTTCCTTGGCGATATCGACGGCCGAATCGACGGAAATGCCGATGTCGGCCGCACGGAGGGCGGGCGCGTCGTTGATGCCGTCGCCCATGAAACCGACGATGTGGCCATTGCCGCGCAGGGCGCGCACGAGGCGCTCCTTGTGCAGCGGACTGAGCTTGGCGAACACCGTGTTGTCCTCGGCCGCCCTGGCCAGGGTGGCGTCGTCCATGTCATCCAGTTGCGGGCCTTGCAGCACGCCATGCACGGCCAAGCCCACTTCGCGGCAAATCTTCGCCGTCACGAGGTGGTTGTCGCCCGTCAAGACCTTGACCGTCACGCCGTGCTCGGCCAGCGCGCGCAGGGCGGGCGCCGTCGATTCCTTCGGCGGATCGAGGAAGGCCACGTAGCCGATCAGGGTCAGCGCCGTTTCATCGGCCACGCCGTACACGGTTTTATGGGGCGGCACTTCCTTGACGGCCACGGCCACCACGCGCAAGCCTTCCGCGTTCAGGCCGTGCGTGGTTTCCAGTACCTTGGCCAGCAGGGCCGCATCAAGCGGAATGCTGACGCCGCCCAGGCGCAGATGGCTGCAGGCGGCGAGGATTTCCTCGACGGCGCCCTTGCAGATCAGTTCATGGTGGTCATTCTTTTCGGAAACGACGACGGACATGCGGCGGCGCACGAAATCAAACGGGATTTCATCGACCTTGACGTAATCACGGGCCAGCTGCATTTCCGTCTGCAATTCCACATGGTCGAGCACGGCGCGGTCGAGCAGGTTTTTCAAGCCCGTCTGGTAGTGGCTGTTCAAATAGGCGAATTGCAGCACTTCGTCGGACGGCTGGCCGAACACGTCCGTGTGGCGCTCGAGCACGATCTTGTCCTGCGTCAAGGTACCCGTCTTGTCCGTGCACAGCACGTCCATGGCGCCGAAGTTCTGGATGGCGTCCAGGCGTTTCACGACGACTTTCTTTTTCGACAGTTTCACGGCGCCCTTGGCCAGGGTGCTGGTGACGATCATCGGCAGCATTTCCGGCGTCAGGCCGACGGCCACGGACAGGGCAAACAGGAATGCTTCCATCCAGTCGCCCTTGGTCCAGCCATTGATCAGGAACACGAGCGGCGCCATGACGAGGGCGAAGCGGATCAAGAGCCAGCTGACGCTGTTGACGCCCGCTTCGAACGCCGTCGGCGTGCGCTCCGTGGCCGTCACTCTCGTGGCGATGGTGCCAAAATACGTGCGGTTGCCCGTCGCCAGGACCAGCGCCGTGGCGGCGCCCGAGATCACGTTCGTGCCCATGAACAGCAGATTGGCCAGGTCCATCGGGTCTTTGCCATGGGCGTCGGACAGCTCGGCCATCTTTTCCACGGGCAGGGATTCGCCCGTCATGGCGGCCTGGCTGACGAACAGGTCTTTCGCGGACAGCAAGCGGCAGTCGGCGGGAATCATGTCGCCGGCCGACAGCACGATGATGTCGCCCTGCACCAGCTGGCGGATGGGCAGTTCGCTTTGCTGGCCGTTGCGCAGCACGGTGGCCGTATTGCTGACCATGGCTTTCAGGCGCTCGGCGGCCCGGTTCGAGCGGCCTTCCTGCACGAAGCGCAGCAGGGTCGACAAAATCACCATGGTGCCGATGACGATGGTCGCCTTCGGATCTTCCGTCAGGTAGGAAACGATGGCCAGCACGGTGAGCAGCAGGTTGAACGGATTCTTGTAGCACAGCCACAGGTGCTGGTACCAGGCCAGCGGTTTTTCATGCTCGACCTCGTTCGGTCCCGTTTGCGCGCCGATCACTTGCGCCTCGGCATCGCGCAAGCCTTCCAGGCGCGTGTGCAGGCGGTTCAGCGCGCTGTCGAGGTCTTCATGGGCGGCCGCCAGCAGCTGGCGCGCCAGGTGGTCGGGCACAGGACGGGCCGTGCTGTTTTCCAACGGCATGGCGCGGCGGCGGAAGTTGCCGGCCGTATGGCGCTTGCGCAGGAACGATTCGAATAAGCGGGTGAAGAGGTTCATGGCTCTTCCTTTCACGACGAGGTGTTGACGGGCGGCGCAGCCGCAGGCAAGACTTGCGTGCCGCCAGCGCGACATGGCGAACCATGGCGCTGGCGGGCAATCCGGGTCAGTAGCCGGTCGCGATCGGAAAGAGGGGAGGGCGCGCGGCCGTACTGGCCGCGAGAGACACCGCACCTTGCTCAGCAAGGCACGGAGGAAAGGAAGTTCCGCGTTGCTTGCTGTTTAGCTGCCGAGGCAATCACCGATACAAGATCGGCTACTGTCACTAGAACAAGTACCCACGTGGGACTCCGTAAATGAATAATGAGGGCATCTTATGGATGGGCTGCCGGGGTGTCAACTGAAGAAATCTTAGGTTTCCAAAGTGTAATGTGACTGTTGCAGCCCCACGCTCAGGCATGTTGCGTGGCAAGCGCCAGCGAATCGGACAATATCTGCCACAGCGCCGCATGGCGCTGCTGCAGCGCGGCGCCACCCGCGTAGATCAGCTCCACGTGCAGGCTGTCGACGATGCCCAGGTAGGCTTGCGCGTACAGTTCGATGCGCTGCGGCGGTAAAGCAGGTGCAAGACGCGCCAGGCTCTTCACGTAGTGTCGCTGCAATTGCGCCAGCAGCGCTTCATAGCCCGTGCCCACTTCCACGCGCAGGGGCGTGGGCGGCAAATACGCCGTGCGCAGCAAAAAGCGCAGATGGGCCGACTCGGCGTAGCGCTGCGCCATGCGGTCGCAGTACAGGGCGCCGGCCTGCTGGCCGCCGGGCGTCGTCAGCACAGCCTCGTCGGCAAAGCAGCCGTCCATGAACGCTTGCTCTTCGGCCAGCGCGTCGGCAAACACGTCGAGGAAGAGGGCGTCCTTGCCGGCGAAGTGCGAATACAGCGAAGCCTTGCGCATGCCCGCCTGTTCGGCGATGTCGCTCAGCGACGAGGCATCGTAGCCGCGCTCGGAAAAGTGCACGACGGCGACGGCGCAGATGTTATCGGCCGAGGCCGAGCGTTTTTTCATCATTGGGGTGAGAGTGGGTGAGGCGTCAGTGCGCTCCCAGGCTGTCGGCATGGACCGGATGGATGCGCGCAGTGGCCAGGGTCAGCCATGATACCAGCAGGCCGGCCACGGTCAAGAACAGCAGCCATGGCAATGGTCCCCATTCGGACAGGCTGGCCGCCAGAGGCGTGGCCAAGGACGATAAGGTCATCTGGATGGCGCCCAGCAGGGCGGCCGTGGAACCGAGCGCGCGTTGCTGCGAACCCATGGCCATGGCCATCAGCGCCGCTTCCGCGATACCCAGGCCGAACAGGGCCACGAACATGCCCGGCACGACGGCCGCGATGCCCGCTCCCGTCCAGGCACCGAGCATGGCCAGTCCCGCGCCGCCCAGCATGGCGACGCTGCCCGCCACGCTCAGGCGCGCCACGCCGTGCCTTTCCACCAGGCGGCCGCTGGCCATCGCGCCCAGCAGCACGGCCACGCCCGTGGCGCCGAAGACGAGGCCGAAATGGCTGGCGGACAGGCCGAAATCGCGCTGGTACACGAGCGACGCGCCGCCGATATAGGCAAACAGGAAAAAGAAAGTGGCGGACAAGGCCAGCGCGGGCAGCAGGAAGGCGCGGTCCAGCGCGATGCGCGCATAGGTGCGGTGCATGCCCTGGGGCGAGACGCGGCGGGCGGGCGCTAACGTTTCCGGAAGGAACAATGCGCTATTGAGCAGGGTCAAGGCGCCCAGCGCGGCCAGGGCCAGCATCACGGCGCGCCAGCCGTAGTGCGCGTCGAGCAAGCCGCCCACGGCGGGCGCCAGCACGGGCGCCAGACCGACAATGGTCATCAACAGGGCAAACAGCTGCGCCGCTTTGACCCCATCGGCCACGTCGCGCACCATGCTCATCACCACGACCAGGGTCAGCGCCGCACCCAAGCCCTGCACGGTGCGCGCCAGCAGCAGGGTGCTCAATTGATCCGCCTGCGACGCCCACACGGCCGCCACGATGTACACGGCGATGCCGGCCAGCAGCGGACGGCGCCGGCCCAGCATGTCGGTGAGCGGCCCGCACAGCAGCTGCCCGCCGCCCAGGGCCAGCAGGAAGACCGTCAGGCTCAGCTGCACGTTCGCATACGAGGTGTGCAGCTCGCGCGCCATGGCCGGCATCGAGGCCAGATACATGTCGATGCCTGCCGGACCAAGCACGGCCACGAGAGCCAGCGAAGCGGCCAGCCCGAGACTGGCGGCGGGGATAGTGGTTTGCTGCTGCATCGCGCTTCCTTCATATCGTGAAAAAAACGGGGCATGGACGCCGCCGTGTTTTTTATTGTACACTTACTGCCTACCGGTAGGTAGCTTGTTCAGTCAATGAAAAGGATGAGAGCGATGAAGGAAGAGACAATGACGGGAGAGCTGGCATGACGGAAGTGGGAATTGCGCTCAGCGGCGTTGCCGTGGCGCTGCTGTTCGCCGCCTGGAGTTCGCACCGCGCCCGCTGCGAGCGGCGCGATGTCGTGTGCCTGACGGTACTGGGCACCGTGCTGGGCTTGCCTGGCGCGGTCTTGCTGGCGTTGCCGATCGCGTAGGTCGGATTAGGCCCGAAGGGCCGTAATCCGACAACATGGTTGGCGTATATGGTGATGTCGGATTACGCTCCGCTAATCCGACCTACGATGAAAAAAGGCAGGCCGCGTGGCCTGCCTTTCTGTCGCTGGCACGCCCGCCTAAGCGGGCGCCTGGCGCTTACTCTTCTTCGTACGAGCTGATCGGCGCGCAACCGCAGAACAGATTACGGTCGCCATACACGTTGTCGGCGCGGCCGACCGGCGGCCAGTATTTGCGCTGGCGCAGGGAAGCGACGGGGTAGGCCGCGATTTCACGGCTGTACTTGCGTTCCCAGCTGTCCGACATCAGCACTTGTGCCGTGTGCGGCGCGTTTTTCAAGGGGTTGTCGTCATGGTCGAATTCACCGCTGGCGACCTTGGCGATTTCCGCGCGGATGGCGATCATGGCGTCGATGAAGCGGTCGATCTCCACTTTCGATTCGCTCTCCGTCGGCTCGATCATCAGGGTGCCCGGCACGGGGAAGCTCATGGTCGGCGCGTGGAAACCGAAGTCCATCAAACGCTTGGCCACGTCTTCATTGCTGATGCCGGTGGCGTCCGTGATCGGGCGCAGGTCCAGGATGCACTCGTGCGCGACCAGGCCATCGTGGCCCGAATACAGCACGGGGTAGTGCGGCGCCAGGCGGCGGGCGATGTAGTTCGCCGCCAGGATCGCCGTCTCGGTGGCGGCCGTCAAGCCTTCCGCGCCCATCATGGCGATGTACATCCACGAAATCGGCAGGATGCTGGCCGAGCCGAATGGCGCGGCGCTGACTGCGCCGATGCCGGCTGCGTCGCGCTGGTAGCCGGAGGAACGCTGGTTCGGCAGGAATTTCGCCAGGTGGGCGCCCACGCCGATCGGGCCGACGCCTGGTCCGCCGCCGCCGTGCGGGATGCAGAAGGTCTTGTGCAGGTTCAGGTGCGACACGTCGCCCCCAAAACTGCCGGGAGCGGCCACGCCGACCAGCGCGTTCATGTTGGCGCCGTCGATGTAGACCTGGCCGCCGTGCGAATGGATGATTTCGCACAGTTCCTGGATGCCTTCTTCAAACACGCCGTGGGTGGACGGGTAGGTGACCATCACGCAAGCGAGGTTGGCGCTGTGCTTTTCCGCTTTCGCCTTCAGGTCCGCCAGGTCCACGTTGCCGTTGGCGTCGCAGCTGGTGACGACGACCTGCATGCCGACCATATTGGCCGATGCCGGGTTGGTGCCGTGCGCCGACGATGGAATCAGACAGATGTTGCGGTGGCCTTCGCCGCGCGATTCGTGGTACGCCTTGATCACCAGCAGACCCGCGTATTCGCCCTGCGAGCCGGCGTTCGGCTGCAGCGAGACGGCCGCGTAGCCCGTCAATGCGCACAGCATCTCTTCCAGTTGCGCGATCATTTCGCGGTAGCCGACCGTTTGTGCATCTGGCGCGAACGGGTGGATGTTCGAGAACTCGGGCCAGGTGACGGGAATCATTTCCGACGTGGCGTTCAGCTTCATCGTGCACGAGCCGAGCGGGATCATGGTGCGGTCCAGCGCCAAGTCCTTGTCGGCCAGGCTGCGCAGGTAGCGCAGCATTTCGTGTTCCGAGTGGTAGCTGTTGAAGACCGGGTGGGTCAGGTAGGCGCTTTCACGCGTCAGATTCGCCGGCAGCATGCTGGTGACATTGGCTTCGACTGCGTCCAGGTCCGGGGCGGCAGGCGCGTTGGCCAGGCCGTGCGCGAACACCTTCCACAGCAGC
Source organism: Janthinobacterium sp. 67 (assembly GCF_002797895.1). NCBI lineage: Bacteria > Pseudomonadati > Pseudomonadota > Betaproteobacteria > Burkholderiales > Oxalobacteraceae > Janthinobacterium > Janthinobacterium sp. 67. Next base: position 614,987 of record NZ_PGES01000001.1, read on the forward strand.
GCGATATCGTCGCGCGTGGTGGTTTCGTCGAGCGACACGCCGACGTGGGTGTTGTCGATCTTGCGCAGGTTGACGCCGTGGTGCATGGCCGTCGCGTGCAGCTGCGCCGCATCGGCCACGTTGATGGTCAGGGTGTCGAAATAGCTGGCGTTGACGACGCCATAGCCGAGGGTCTTCAGGTTGGCGGCCAGTACGCCCGTAAAGCGGTGCACGCGCTGGGCGATCTGCAGCAGGCCGGCAGGGCCGTGGTAGACGGCGTACATCGACGCCATCACGGCCAGCAGCACTTGCGCCGTGCAGATGTTGGACGTCGCTTTTTCGCGGCGGATATGCTGTTCGCGCGTTTGCAGGGCCAGACGATACGCCTTGTTGCCTTGCGCATCGACGGTCACGCCGACCAGACGGCCCGACATATTGCGCTTGAATTCATCGCGCGTGGACAGGTAGCCCGCGTGCGGGCCGCCGAAACCGAGCGGCACGCCGAAGCGCTGGCTGTTGCCGACGACGACGTCGGCGCCCCATTCGCCCGGTGGCGTGAGCATGGTCAGGGCCAGCAGGTCGGCCGCGACGATGACCATGGCGCCATTCGCGTGCAGTTTTTCCACGCCGGCGCGGTAGTCGCGCACGACACCGTTCACGCCCGGGTATTGCAGCAGCACGCCGAAGCAGGCGTCCAGCGACTCGATTTCAGCCGGGTCGAAGGTACGCACTTCGATGCCGATCGGCTGGGCGCGCGTCTGCACCACTTCCAGCGTTTGCGGCAGCACGTCATTGGCGACGTACAGCACGTTCGACTTCGACTTGCCCACGCGCTGGATCAGGGTCATCGCTTCGGCGGCGGCCGTGCCTTCGTCCAGCATCGAGGCGTTCGAGATGCCCATGCCGGTCAGGTCGGTGATCACTTGCTGGAAGTTCAAAATCGCTTCCAGGCGGCCTTGCGAAATCTCCGGCTGGTAAGGCGTGTACGCCGTGTACCAGGCCGGGTTTTCAAAGATGTTGCGCAGCACGACGCCAGGCGTAAACGTGTTGTAGTAGCCCTGGCCGATCAGGGATTTCAGCACCTGGTTCTTGCCGGCGATGGCTTTCAGGCGCGACAGGGCTTCCTGTTCCGGCATCGGCTGCGAGTACGCGCCCAGGGGCAGCGCGCCCTTGTTGCGGATGTTGGCCGGCACCAGGGCGTCGATCAGCGCGGCGCGCGATGGATAGCCGAGGGTCGCCAGCATGGCTTGCTGTTCGGTGGCGGAAGGGCCGATGTGGCGGGCGATGAAGGCATCGCGTGCTTCGAGTTGGGTCAGGCTGGTGCGGGTCATGATATAGAGGCCAAAAAAGACTGAAAAACCGGGATGCGGCGCGCGGGCGCGGCGCCGGGCATAGCTACAAAATTAAATGCAAACGGGCCGCAAACGCGGCCCGTGAGTCAAACGCGATCAGGCGCTGGTGGTGGCGCCATAGGCGGCAGCGTCGAGCAAGCCGTCCAGGGCCGACACGTCGGCTGGCTTGATCTTGAACAGCCAGTTGGCGTAGGCGTCGGCGTTGATCGATTCAGGCGCATTGACCACGTCGTCGTTGACGGCCACGACTTCGCCCGACAGCGGTGCATAGATGTCGCTTGCCGCCTTGACCGATTCCACCACGGCGGCGTCGTCGCCGGCGGTGAAGGTGGCGCCCACGTCAGGCAGTTCGACGAAGACGATGTCGCCCAGCGCATCCTGCGCGTACTCGGTGATGCCGACGGTGATCGTGCCGTCGGCTTCCAGGCGTACCCATTCGTGGGAAGCGGTGTACTTCAGGTCTGCAGGAATGTTCATGTGTGGCTCCAGATAGTAAATGTTCGTTATTGATTATGTTTATTCAGTCTTGCGGGCGGCTCTAATACGCTTACGCAGCCAGGATTTTACCGTTACGCACGAAAGGCAGCTTGACTACCGAGGCGGCCAGCTGCTTGCCGCGGATTTCCACGTGCACGGTGTCGCCCACGTTGACGCCGTTCGGCACGCGCGCCAGGGCGATCGCTTCCTGCATCGTCGGGCTGAAGGTGCCGCTCGTGATTTCGCCTGTTTGCTCGTTACCGGCGATGATGACTTTTTGATGGGCGCGCAGCACGCCGCCTTTTTCGCGCAGGATCAGGCCGACGAATTGCGCGTTCTGGCCTTTGGCCTGCAGGGCGGCCTTGCCGATGAAGTTGCGCTCGCTGACCAGGTCGATGGTCCATGCGAGGCCCGCGTCGAGCGGGTTGACGGTTTCGTCCATGTCCTGGCCGTACAGATTCATGCCCGCTTCCAGGCGCAGGGTGTCGCGCGCGCCGAGGCCCGCCGGCTTGACGCCGGCCGCGATCAATGCGTTCCACAGCGCTTCCACCTGGGTGGCGGGCACGCCGATTTCAAAGCCGTCTTCGCCCGTGTAGCCGGTGCGCGCCAGCATGACTTCGCCAAATGGCGTGTCCTTGACGATGACGACGTTGAACGGCTTGATGGCTTCGGACGCGGCTTGCGTCTGCGGCAGCACCTGCCACACCTTGGCGCGCGCGTTCGGGCCTTGCACGGCCACCAGGGCCATGGCGTCGTTGCCGTCGCGGCGCTGCGTGATTGTCAGGCCGCTGCTGGTGGCGGTGTTTTGCTGCTGCATCCAGGCCACGTCTTTTTCAGCCGTGCCCGCGTTGACGACGAGGCGGAACCAGTTTTCATTGAAGAAGTAGACGATCAGGTCGTCGATGACGGTGCCTTCGGCATTCAACATGCACGAGTACAGGGCCTTGCCCGACACTTGCAGCTTGTCGACGTTATTGGCCAGCAAGCCGCGCAAAAAGGCGCGCACGTTCGGACCTTCGATATCGACCACGCACATATGGGACACGTCGAACATGCCGGCGTCGCCGCGCACGGCGTTGTGTTCTTCGATTTGCGAGCCGTAGTTGACGGGCATGTCCCAGCCGCCGAAATCGACCATGCGGGCGCCGAGGGCACGGTGGGCGTTGTTGAGTGGGGTCGCTTTGAGCGTCATGGATTCCTCGGGACGAAGGTAATAGGGGAGTTAACAAAACATAGAATAGCCAAACACGGCTTTCCAGCGTGATCACTGACCCCCCTGTCCTTTGTACCTGAGAGATTACGGGGGCTTGCCCCGTGCGCCCCTTCGGTGGGCCGCCGGCAATAGCCGCGGCCGCTCTCCAGAGTTGAGCTGAGTATGTCGCCAAAGCAACAGCTTCAGTCCGCCTGATCGGTCCTTTTGCCTGAGAGTTTTTGGGTAGTGCCCCTTCGGCGGCAACGCTGGGTTGCCCTCTCCCGATCAAGTGGGAGGAATATATGCCAGCAGGGTGTTTCTGTCAATCTGAAAAGACGTTGCCAGATTGCAGCAAAAGCCACGGTTTGCGGGGCTGCGGGGGGCTGCTGGCTCAACGCAAGTGGGCGCCGCGCCGCGCGGGAATGCGCTATGATGAAGTCCTGGCTTTCTTGCGGGTGGCTGCCATGAACACGACACAAAGCGAGACACAAGACGAGATACAAGGCGAGACACAAAACAACACCGAGCAGCACGGTTACTTTACCCTCTCGGGCGACGTCAACAGTGACATGGTGCGGCGCGTCTTCAACGCCGCGGCCGACATCACGGAAGACAAGCTCACCACCGCGCACATCCTGATACAGTCCAACGGCGGCTATGTCAGCGATGGCATCTGTCTGTACAACTTCCTCAGCAAGTTGCCGCTCGACATCATTACCTACAATGCGGGCGCCGTGGCGTCCATCGCCGTCACCCTGTTCCTGGCGGGGCGGCAGCGCCATGCCAGCGACACGGCCCGCTTCATGGTACACAAGTCGCATGCGACGGCCTCGCCCGGTTCGCGCCCCGACGCGCTCAGCATTATCGTCGAGGGCTTGCGCGCCGACGACATGCGTACGGAACGCATCCTGCGCGGCCACGTCAACCTGACGCAAGAGCAGTGGCAGGTGCACGCGTATTCCGACCTGCACCTGACGGCCGAGCAGGCGCTGGACGTGGGCATGATCGATTCGATCCGCGACTTTGCGCCGCCCAAGGGCAAGCGCCTGACGAATATCTGATGCCCGGGCGGCTGGTCCTGGCGTGGAATTTTGTAATCGAATGTAATTCTTCGCTGCAGCACAGCAAAAGCTGCGCGGAACAGGGCGGAGTCATGGCATAGTGCAAGCTGATCATGAAATAAGCGCGTGCACGATGACTTGGTGGAATGGGATTTCTTTTGCGGCCGACATGTCCGTGATGGGGCCGGCTGGCGTGGCGATCGCCCTGTGGCTGCTTGTGTCGCGCCAGTGGCGTTTGGTGCTCAGCTGGAGCTTGTGGTACGGCGGCGGCCTGGCCCTCGTGGTGCTGTCGAAGCTGGCCTTCATGAGCTGGGGCGTGGGCAGCAGCACGCTCGATTTTACGGGTTTCAGCGGCCACGCCATGCGCGCCGGCGCCGTGTTTCCCGTGCTGATGTATGTGCTGTTGCAGCGGGCGGAACCGCGCTGGCGCCATGCCGGCGTGCTTGTCGGCGTGGCCTTTGCCGTGCTGGTGGCCATTTCCCGCGTGGTCGTGCATGCGCACAGCGTGTCGGAAGCCGTCAGCGGCTGCGTGCTGGGCCTGGCGCTGGCGCTGGGCTTCATGTGGAATGCCCGCGGCGCCGTCGATTTCGCCGTCAGCCATGCGCTGGCCCTGGCCAGCCTGGTGCTGATGGTGGCGCTCAGCTTCAAGGCCGAACCCATGCCGACCGAGCAATGGCTGCAAAAACTGGCCATGGTGCTGTCCGGCCATGAGCGCGTTTTTTCCCGTGCGGACTGGAAACTGGCGCAGGATGGCCGTCCTGCCCGGTGATCCGCTGCCAACTGGCGCCTGGCGCCGCTGTTTTTTGGCCAGAAAAGCATCAGGAAATGGTATGATGAACCACTTTTTTTGCGGTGCATGGCCAGGCAGCCGTCGCGATGCCGCATCTGAACTGAATATGAACCGGGTTCACCCATAATATAACCGCCAGCATAGGCCAGGAACTCTAAAACACGTGCGTCTCTCTTCCATCAAGTTGTCGGGATTTAAGTCTTTCGTCGATCCCACCAATTTCCAGGTGCCAGGCCAGCTCGTGGGCGTGGTCGGGCCGAATGGCTGCGGCAAGTCGAACATCATCGACGCCGTGCGCTGGGTGCTGGGCGAATCGAAAGCGTCGGAATTGCGCGGCGAATCGATGCAGGACGTCATTTTCAACGGCTCCACCCACCGCAAACCGGCCGGGCGCGCTTCCGTGGAGCTGGTGTTCGACAATAACGATGGCAAGGCGTCGGGCCAGTGGGGCCAGTACGCCGAGATCGCCGTCAAGCGCACCCTGACGCGCGACGGCACGTCCACCTATTACATCAATGGCCAGCCCGTGCGCCGGCGCGACATCCAGGATATTTTCCTTGGCACCGGCCTCGGCCCGCGCGCCTACGCCATCATCGGCCAGGGCATGATTTCGCGCATCATCGAATCGCGCCCCGAAGAATTGCGCGTCTTCCTCGAGGAAGCGGCAGGCGTGTCGAAATACAAGGAACGCCGCCGCGAGACGGAAAACCGCCTGCAGGACACGCGCGAGAATTTGCTGCGCGTGGAAGACATCTTGCGCGAACTCAATGCCAACCTGGAAAAGCTGGAAGCGCAGGCGGCCGTGGCCACCCGTTTCCACGCCTTGCAGGCGGACCAGGAAGAAAAGCAGAAGCTGTTGTGGCTGCTGCGCAAGAACGAGGCGCAAAACGAGCAGACGCGCTATTTCCGCGAAGTGGAACAGGCGCAGACGGACCTGGAAGAACAGACGGCCAAGCTGCGCAACGTGGAACTGACCCTGGAGCAGATGCGCCAGGCGCACTTTGCCGTGGGCGACCGCCTGCATACGGCGCAAGGCCATCTGTACCAGACGAATGCGGAAATCGGCAGCCTGGAAGCGCAGATCAAGTTCGTCATCGAATCGCGCGCCCGCCTGCAGGCGCAGCTGGCGACCCTGACGGCCCAGCGCGACCAGTGGAACAGCCAGGGCGCCGAATACCAGGAGCAGATCGAAGAAGCGGAGTTCCACCTCGAGGAACTGGCTGCCAAGGTCGAGCAGTCGCAGATGATGGCCGAGCAGAAGGGCGAGCAATTGCCCGAGCTCGATGCCGCCTGGCGTGCAGCACAGAACAAGAGCACGGAATCGCGCGCGCGGATCATGCAGGCCCAGCAGCAGCTGGAACTGGAATCGGCGCACCAGCGCAACGCCTCGAACATCCTGGCCAGCCTGCTCACGCGCCGCGAGCGCCTGCAGCAGGAAAAGAACAGCCTCAGCTTGCCCGACAGCAGCCACCTGGAAAACCTGAAACTGCAGCTGGAAGAAAAGCAGCAAACCCTGGAAGAACAGGGTTTCTACCTGGAAGAAGCGCTGGAGCAGCAACCGAAACTGGAGCAGGAGCGGATGGAGGCGCAGGCACAGGTCAATGCCGAAACGGCCGCCAACGCCCAGCTGGAAGCGCGTCTTTCTGCCTTGAAGCAGTTGCAGGAACGAGTGCAAACCCAGGGCAAGGTCCAGCCATGGCTGAAAAAGCACGAGCTCGACACCTTGCCCCGTCTGTGGCAAAAGCTGCAGATCGAAGCGGGCTGGGAAGCGGCCATGGAATCGATCTTGCGCGAGCGCACGTCGGCCTTGCAACTGTCGAACATCGACTGGGCCAAGGCTTTCTTTGCGGACGCGCCGCCAGCCAAGCTGGCCCTGTATGCGCCATCGACCGTGGCGCCGCTGCCCCTGCCGGAAGTGCCGGGCCTCAAGCCTTTCCTGAATTTGCTCAAACTCAACGATCCGGGCTTGCGCGGCTTGCTGCAGGATTGGCTGTACAACGCCTACGCCGTGGAAGACGCGGCCGAAGCCCTGGCTGAACGCGGCAAGTTGCCGCCGGGCGGCTATTTCGTCACGCGCGCCGGTCACGTGGTCACGGCCACCAGCGTGCGCTTCTATGCGGCCGATTCGGAGCAGGAAGGCATGCTGGGCCGCCAGCAGGAAATCGAGAATATCGGCAAACAGTTGCGCGCACAGCAATTGCTGGCCGAAGAGGCACGCGCCCGTTCCGTGCGGGCCGACGCGGCCGTGGGCGCCTTGACGCGCAATCTGTCCGACTTGCGCCTGCGCATACAGCAGCTCACTTCATCCGTGCATACCTTGCAGCTGGACGTGGTGAAACTGTCGGAAGTGGAAGCGCGCTTCAATCAGCGCAGCACGCAGATCGGCGCGGACCTGGCGGAAATCGCCGCCCAGGAAGCGGAACAGCAGCAGATCAAGGCCGAGTCGGAAGAAAAATTCGAACAGCTGGACATGGAACTGGGCAATCTGCAGGAAGCGCACGAAGACGGCCATACGGATTTCCTGCAGAAAGAGCAGCGCCTGGCCGAAGCGCGCGAAGCCTTGCGCGACCTGGAGCGGGCCGCCAAGGATACGGAATACGCGGAAAAAGCCCATCGCGCGAAGATCGAGGAACTGCGCCGCAACATTGCCACGGCCAGTACGCAGGCCCAGCAAGTGACGGCCAGCCTGCAGGCGGGCGAACTGGAACTGGCCAACCTGGAAAGCGGCGCGGCCGCCGACGGCTTGCAGGATCTGCTCGAGCGCCGCACGACGCAGGAGCGGGCGCTGGCGGACGCGCGTCATGAACTCGATCAAATTACGCAGCAGCTGCGCCTGTCCGAAGATGCGCGCACGCAATCGGAACGCAGCTTGCAGCCGCAGCGCGACAAGATCATGGAAATGCAGCTCAAGGAACAGGCCGCGCGCCTGAACCAGGAACAATTCGCCCAGCAATTGCTGGAATCGGGCGCCGATGAGGCGGCCCTGACGGAAAAGCTGCATCCGGATATGCGCCCATCGTATCTGCAGGGCGAAGTGACGCGCCTGACCAACGCCATCACGGCACTGGGCGCCGTCAACCTGGCCGCGCTGGACGAGCTGGCGCAGGCGTCCGAGCGCAAGAATTTCCTCGACGCCCAGAATGCCGACTTGACGGAAGCGATCAATACCCTGGAAGACGCGATCCACAAGATCGACAAGGAAACGCGCGACTTGCTGCAAGACACGTTCGACAAGGTCAACCACCACTTTTCCGAGCTGTTCCCGATCCTGTTCGGCGGCGGCCAGGCGCGCCTGACCATGACGGGCGACGAGATTCTCGATTCCGGTGTACAAGTCATGGCGCAGCCTCCCGGCAAGAAAAATGCCACCATCCACCTGTTGTCCGGTGGAGAGAAGGCGCTGACCGCGACCGCATTGGTGTTTTCCATGTTCCGCCTGAATCCGGCGCCGTTCTGCCTGCTCGACGAAGTCGATGCGCCGCTGGACGATTCGAACACGGAGCGCTTCTGCCGCATGGTCAAGCGCATGTCCGACCAGACCCAATTCCTTTTCATTTCGCATAACAAGATTGCGATGGAAATGGCCCATCAATTGATCGGTGTGACGATGCAGGAGCAGGGCGTATCGCGCATCGTGGCGGTGGACATGGAGTCCGCCGCAAATTTTGCAACCGAGGCACAAGCAGCATGACAGACCTTCAAATTACCTTGTTCGGCGCCGGCGGCGTCTTTATCGTCGGCGTTTTCTCGTACAACAAATGGCAGGAATACAAGGCCAAGAAAAGCGTGGAACGGGCTTTTTCCACTGACCACGACGACGTGCTGATGCGCGAAGGCGATGCGCCCGCAGTGGAAGCCCAGGAACCCGTCCTGCGCCAGGAGCCGCGCTTTGACGCCGCGCCCGCCGCCAAGGCAGAACCGTCGTTCGGCGCGCCGCCAGTCGTCGCCGTCGCCGACGCGCCCGTGCATGCGGAACCGTCGCTGGCCGATGCGGATCCGGCTCCGGCCGTCCCTGCCGCACCCGTGCAGCAGGAAGTCAGCGCCGCCAGCGAGCAGGCGACCAGCCTGGTCGATCCGCTCATCGATTGCCTGCTGCCTTTGTCACTGGAAGCGCCCGTGCGCGGCGACAAGATCCTGCCCGTGCTGCAAACCCTGCGCCTGGTGGGCAACAAGCCCGTGCACTTCATCGGTTTACACGTGAATGGCGACTGGGAACCGATCACGCATGGCGGTGTCTACACCAAGATGCAGGGCGGCGTGCAGCTGGCCAGCCGCAGCACGGCCCTGAACGAGCTCGAATACTCGGAACTGGTCACGCGCCTGCGCGGCGTGGCGGACGAGATCGGCGCCGAGCCGGAAGTGCCGGACATGATGGAAGTGATGGCTGAAGCGCGCAATCTGCACCGTTTCGTTGCCGGTCACGATGCCCAGCTGGGCGTGAATCTGCACACGAATGGCGCGCCATGGGCCATTTCCACCTTGCTGTTCGCGCTGGAAAAACAGGGCTTTGACGTGCGTCCGGACGGCCGCTTCGTCATGCCCGATGGCGAAGGCGGTTATCTGTTCTCGCTGTCGACGAATGTCACCCTGGCCGAGGAAACGACGCCCCGTCTGACCCTGCTGCTGGACGTGCCCTGCGTGGCGCCCGCGCGCGACGGCTTCGGCGCCATGGTCGCTTGCGCCAAGGCACTGGTAGGTCGCCTCGACGCCACCATCGTCGATGATTACAACCAGGCCCTGTCCGATGCGGCGCTGGCCGAGATCGCCGGCCAGGTGCAAGAGTTTTACCAGGAAATGGACGCGGCCGACATTCCGGCTGGCTCCACCCGCGCCCTGCGTTTATTTAGCTGAAGAATCCCGCAACAATGACTGATCCGATCAACCAGGACGCCGCCCAGCGCGTCCTGGCACTCACGGCCGAACTCAATCGGCATCTGCACGCCTACCACGTGCTCGACAACCCCACCATTCCCGATGCCGAGTACGACAAGCTGTTCGTCGAATTGCAGGTGCTGGAAGCGGCCCATCCCGACTTGCGCACGCCCGATTCGCCCACCTTGCGCGTGGGCGCGGCGCCCTTGCCGCAATTTGAGCAAGTCACGCACACGGTGCCGATGTTGTCGCTGAATAATGGTTTCTCCGACGACGATATCGTCAATTTCGACCGCCGCGTGCGCGAAGGCCTGGGCGTCGATGGGCAGGACGTCGCATATGCGGCCGAAGTGAAATTCGACGGTCTGGCCATCAACCTGCGTTATGAGGACGGCCTGTTCGTGCAGGCGGCCACGCGCGGCGACGGCGCCACGGGCGAGGACGTGACGGCCAATATCCGCACCATTTCCGGCATCCCTTTGCGCTTGCATGGCAGCCACGTGCCGGCGCTGCTCGACGTGCGCGGCGAAGTGATGATGTTCAAGGCCGATTTTGCCCGCCTGAACGAACGCCAGCGCGAGGCGGGGCAGAAGGAATTCGCCAACCCGCGCAATGCGGCCGCCGGCAGCCTGCGCCAGCTCGATTCGCGCATCACGGCGCAGCGCAAGCTGCGTTTTTATGCCTACGGCATCGGTGCCCTCGATGGCGCGGCCATGCCGGTGTCGCATTCGGCCTTGCTGGACTGGTACGAAACCCTGGGCATCCCCGTGTCGAAGGAGCGCAAGGTGGTGCGGGGCGCGCAGGGTTTGCTTGCCTACTACGCCGATATCGGCGCGCGCCGCCCCGCCTTGCCTTACGAAATCGACGGCGTCGTCTACAAGGTCAATGCGACGGAAGACCAGCAGGAGCTGGGTTTTGTGTCGCGTGCGCCCCGTTTTGCTCTTGCACATAAATTTCCAGCCGAAGAGGCGCTGACGCAGGTGCTGGGCATCGATATCCAGGTGGGCCGCACGGGCGCCATGACGCCCGTGGCGCGCCTGGCGCCCGTGTCCGTGGGTGGCGTGACGGTGACCAACGCCACCTTGCACAATGAAGACGAAGTGCTGCGCAAGGATGTGCGCGTGGGCGATACCGTCGTCGTGCGCCGCGCCGGCGACGTGATTCCCGAAGTGCTGAGCGTGGTGCTGGACAGGCGCCCGGAACCGGTGCCGCCGCCGTTCAAGATGCTCGAAGCGTGTCCCGTGTGCGGCTCGCACGTGGTGCGTGAAGAGGGCGAGGCGATTGCCCGCTGCTCGGGCGGTCTGTTCTGCTCGGCGCAGCGCAAGGAAGCGTTCCGTCATTTTGCGGGCCGCCGCATGATGGATATCGAAGGCCTGGGGGAACGTTATATCGATACCCTGGTCGAACTCGAATACGTCCATGGCCTGGCTGACCTGTACAGCCTGACCCTCGATAAATTGCTGGAAATGAAGCTGCGCGCCGACGAACGTGACGGTTCGACGCCGGAAACAGTGCAACAAGGCAAGATTCCCACCAAGTGGGCGGAAAACCTGTTGGCAGGCATAGAAGCGAGCAAGCGTCCGCCGCTCGAACGTTTCCTGTTCGCGCTCGGTATTCGCCATGTGGGCGAATCGACGGCGAAGACCCTGGCCGAGTGGCTGGGCAGCCTGGCGTATGTGCGGCAAGCGCCGGCGGCCTTGCTGCGCGTGCTGCCCGACATCGGCGGCACGGTGGCGGAATCGATTGCCGATTTTTTTGCCGAAGAAAAGAACCAGCAGGCGCTGCAGGCCTTGCTGGACGCTGGCGTCACGCCGCAGGGCGAACACGCGCCCAGCGCCAAGCTGCGCACGCAGCTCGAGGAAACCAAATTGCTGGCCGCCATCGGCATCCCGAAGCTGACGGAGCCGCGCAGCAAGCAGCTGGTGGAGCGGGGCGTGACCCTGGCCAGCCTGGCGGCGCAAGGCGCCAGCTTCCATGCCGGTTTGCCGGCTGCCGTGGCCGAATCGCTGGCGCAGTGGCTGGCCGATGAAAGTCATGTCAAGCTGCTGGTTCAACTGGACGCCCTGCGAAATGAATTAATGTCACAATTGCCTGAAATGCCAGCCGCCGGCGGCAAGCTGGACGGCAAGACCTTTGTCCTGACGGGCACTTTGCCCAACATGAGCCGTGACGAGGCCGCGGAGCTGATCGAGGCGGCCGGCGGCAAGGTCAGCGGTTCCGTGTCGAAGAAGACAGGCTATGTCGTTGCGGGTTCGGACGCCGGCAGCAAGCTGGCCAAGGCGCAGGAACTGGGCGTGGCCATCCTCGACGAGGCGGGTTTGCTGGCCCTGTTGGCGCAGGACTAACCATTCAACATATTGCAGAAGGCCCATGAAAAAAATCAGAAAAGCAGTCTTTCCCGTCGCCGGCCTGGGCAGCCGTTTCTTGCCTGCGACCAAGGCGCAACCGAAGGAAATGTTGCCCATCGTCGACAAGCCATTGATCCAATACGCGGTGGAAGAGGCCGTGGCGGCGGGTATTACGGAAATGATCTTCATCACGGGCCGCAACAAGCGCGCTATCGAAGACCATTTCGATACGGCCTATGAGCTCGAGTCGGAACTGGAAGCGGCGGGTAAGCGCCAGTTGCTCGAGATGGTGCAAAACGTCATTCCCAAGCACATCAACTGCATTTACATACGCCAGTCGGCGCCGCTGGGCCTGGGGCATGCCGTGCTGTGCGCCCGTCCCGTGATCGGTGACGAGCCGTTCGCCGTCTTGCTGGCCGACGATTTCATGGATGTGGAAGAGGGCGTGCGCCCCGTGCTGGCGCAGATGACCGATGTCTTCCAGTATGAAAATTGCTCGCTGCTGGCGGTGCAGGACGTACCGCGCGCGGAAACCAAGCAGTACGGTATCGTATCGGCAAAGAATTATCAGCGCGACCTGGAACTGGTCTCGGCCATCGTGGAAAAGCCCGTGCCCGAAGAGGCGCCATCGACCCTGGCCGTGGTGGGCCGCTATGTGCTGACCAGCCGCATTTTCGAGCACCTGGAAAACATCGGTACGGGCGCCGGCGGCGAGATCCAGCTGACGGACGGCATCGCCGCCCTGATGCGCGAAGAGCGCGTGCTGGCCTACCGTTACAAGGGGCAGCGTTATGATTGCGGCTCCAAGCTTGGCTATCTGAAGGCAACGACGGCAATGGGCATGAAACATCCGGAAACGGGCGCGGCCTTCCGCGCTTATCTGCAAGAACTGCAATCGGCACTGGAAGCAAAATGACCGTACGTGAAATCCTCAAGATGGGTGATCCGCGCCTGCTGCGGATGGCCGAGCCCGTGCGCGAATTCGATACGCCCGAATTGCATGCCTTGATCGCCGACATGTTCGATACCATGCATGCGGCTAATGGCGCGGGCCTGGCGGCGCCGCAGATCGGCGTCAACCTGCAGCTGGTGATCTACGGCTTCAAGCAGAATCTGCGTTATCCCGATGCGCCGCAAGTGCCGGAAACCGTGTTGATCAATCCCGTGCTGACGCCTTTGTCGGAGCGCAAGGAAGAGGGTTTTGAGGGCTGTTTGTCCGTGCCCGGCTTGCGCGGCAGCGTACCGCGCTGGAGCGAGCTGCACTATGAAGGCGTCGACCAGTTCGGCCAGCCCATCAGCCGCGACTGCGATGGCTTCCATGCTCGCGTGGTGCAGCATGAAGTGGATCATTTACATGGCATTTTGTATCCGATGCGCATCGTTGACTTCACGCAGTTCGGTTATACCGAGGTCATGTTTCCGGATCTCGATCCCAACGACGACGATTAATCAGTTGACATCCGGGGTCAGACCCCCGGATGCGTTAGCGCAGAGCTTTGTGTTGCCGGCGTTGAGGGTCTGACCCCAGTATTGCGGTTTTTATATGCGCGGCAAACCTAGCGCACCTTGCGGTTGCTGCCCAGGTTATCGAGCAAGTTCTTCAATTCATCCTGCATGGCATCCGTCAGGCTCAGGAAGCGGCAGCCGATCTGCACCTGCTCGCCCAGCAGGAAGGACCGGAAGGTGCGCGACAGGCGGATTTCCAGGTCGGCGATCATGACCTTGTTCGGCCCCAGTTCCAGGCGCACGCGCGACAATTTGCGTCCCACGTACAGGCCTATCGTGTCGCGCGGATGGGCGCGCATGCCGATGCCGCCGGCCGAGAAATCATACAGCTGCAATTCATACGGACGCCCCTCGAGCACAAAGGCGGCCAGGTAGTACACGCCCAGCGGGGTCTCCAGGCGTGCCGATTCGCGCCGTTCCAGCACCAGGCAATGACTGGGGAAATTCGCCAGGTAGACGTTGGGACGGTCGGGATACGCTTGCCATTCGCCATTGATGGTAAATTGCAGCTTGGCGCTTTGCACCCAGGACACAAACGTGGCGCCGCCTTCGGGCAGGGTCGCGCCTTCATTGAGTTCCAGCACGAATTGCGGCAAGTCGTCGTCGACGGACAGGATGCGCGCCAGGATGACGTCTTCGCCGCCCGCCGGGTAGATGGAAATGGCGTCGCCGTTGTCAGCCAGGCTGCACAGGGTTTCGCCGATATCCCACGGATCGCTCATGTGGTGCGGCTTGGTGCCGGGCGCCATCGGCTCGGCCACGTCGGCCAGGCTGGGCGCGCCCTTGCGCAGGGGATTGGGGATGGGATCGTTCACGACAGCGTATCTCTTTTGTTCTGATGGGGAATAGTGTATAGGTTTAAAGCAATATTTACTAAGTAAATCACAATAATTGTTTTTATATCACTAGATTCCTGTTGCTTATGTGGCCAGGCATGCCTGACAGCATGCCTGCTTGACGCCGCCGCCTAGAATTGTTCGTCCGCGCTCAAGTAGCGCCATTGACCGGTCGGCAAGTCGCCCAGCTTGACCTTGCCGATGCGCACGCGTTTCAGTCCCAGCACTTTCAGGCCCACGGCTTCGCACATGCGGCGGATCTGGCGTTTCTTGCCTTCGCGCAGGGTAAAGCTCAGCTGATCTTCATTTTGCCAGCGCACCTTGGCCGGCAACAACGGCTTGCCGTCGAGCCACAGGCCGTGGTTGAGCTTTTTCAGCTCGCTGTCGGGCAGGGTGCCGCCCTTGGTGTAGCTCACGCGCACCAGGTATTCCTTGTCGATATCGGTATCGTGGCCGATCAGCTGCTTGGCCACGCGGCCGTCCTGCGTCAGGACCAGCAAGCCGACGGAATCGATATCGAGGCGGCCGGCCGCCACCAGGCTGCGCAGCTGGGTCGGGTGGAACTGTTCCGGGCTGCGGTCTTCCGCCCAGCGGTTTTCCGCCTTGATCAGTGCCACGGCGGGCGTGTAGCCATCTTCGGCCTGGCCGCTGACGTAGCCGACGGGCTTGTTGATCAGCACGGTAACGCGTTTCGATTGCTCGGCCGCGGCCTGGCGTTCCACGGTGACTCTCTGGCTCGGGTAGACCTTGCTGCCCAGCTCGGACACCACCTTGCCATCCACGCGGACCCAGCCGCGGGCGATCCATTCATCGGCTTCGCGGCGCGAGCACAGGCCCAGTTCGGACATGCGTTTGGACAAGCGTAATAATTCTTCGGTCATGTTGTTTCAGTTTCAGTAAGGGTAGGCGCTGCGCGGGAGGTCATCACACCTTCAGCGCATCGAGTAAATCGGTTTCCAGCAATATCTGGTTGCGGGCATTGTTGAGCGCGGGACCATCGACGAGGAAGACGTCTTCGACCCGCTCGCCCAGGGTCATGATCTTGGCCGTGTGCAAGTTGATGCGGTACTTGGTCAGCACGTTGGCGATCGCATACAGCAGGCCCGTGCGGTCGTTGGCGGCCACCGACAGCAAGTAATACTGGCCCTTTTCGTCGGGCCGCAAGTCGACGGTCGGCTGGAAGGGGAAAGTGCGCGACAGGCGCGACAGCCGCCCCTTGCCCGGCGGCGGCAGCGGCGTTTGCGATTGCAGCAGTTCGCCCAGCTCATGCTCGATCAGGCTGATGATGTCGCGGTAGCTCTTGGCGAAGTTCTGCTCGGTGACGAGGAAGGTATCGAGCGCATAGCCGTTTTTCGTCGTGTGGATCTTTGCGTCGAGGATGCTGAAATTCTTGCGGTCGAAATAGCTGCAGATGCGTGCGAACAGGTCGGGCTGGTCGGGAATGTACACGGCTACCTGCAAGCCTTCGCCGATGGGCGCCAGCCGGCATTTTACCACCGGCAACTTGCTGTCAAGCTTATCATACAGCGAGCGCGTCTGCCAGGCGATGTCGGACGCGTCATGGCGCAGGAAATACGCCACGTCCAGCTGTTGCCACAGTTTCAGGTGGGCATCGGGCGGCAAGCCGTACAGGCGCAGGGTGGCCAGCGCTTCCTGCTGGCGGTTTTTCAGCTCGCGGTCGGCCGTGTGCGGCTCGCCGCCCAGCACGCGCAGGGTGATCTTGTACAGGTCTTCCAGCAGCTTGCCCTTCCAGGCATTCCACACTTTCGGGCTGGTGCCGCGGATGTCGGCCACCGTCAGCAGGTACAAGCCCGTCAGGTGGCGCTCGTCCTTGACCACTTTCGCAAACGCGGCAATGACGTCGGGATCGGACAAATCCTGCTTTTGCGCCACTTGTGACATGGTCAGGTGATTTTCCACCAAGAAAGCCACGAGTTCCGTATCTTCTTGTGACAGGCCGTGGTCCTGGCAGAACTGGGTGGCGTCGGTCACACCGAGCTTCGAATGGTCGCCGCCGCGGCCCTTGGCGATGTCGTGGAACAGGGCCGCCACGTACAGCAGCCACGACTGCGAGAAGTCGGCCATCAGCTGGCTGCAGAACGGGTATTCGTGCGCATGTTCGCTCATGGTGAAGCGGCGCATATTGCGCACCACCATCAGAATGTGCTGGTCGACCGTGTACACGTGGAACAGGTCGTGCTGCATCTGGCCCACGATGCGGCGGAAATTTGGCAGGTAGCGCCCCAGGATGCTCATTTCGTTCATGCGCCGCAGCGCATGGATGATGCCGACCGGCGCCTGCATGATGCGCAGGAACAGGGCGCGGTTGACGGGATCCTGGCGGAAGGCGGCGTCGATCTTGAAGCGCGCGTGCCACAGGGCCCGCGTGGCGCGCGACGTCATGCCCTTCAGGGCCGGACGTTCCGTCATCAGCACGAACACTTCCAGCATGGCCGACGGGTATTGTTCGAAGGTATCGTCGGCGCTGATGTCGATCAGGCTGTTGACTTCATTGAAGCGTTCGTTGATGGGTACGGCCACGTCGTCTTGCGGAAACAGCCGTGCCTCGATGTTTTGCAGCAAAATGGTGTTGAGCTGGGTCACCGTCTTGGCGGCCCAGTAGTAGCGCTGCATGAGAAATTCGCTGGCGCGGCGCATGTGCGGCCCGCTGCCCGTCGCTTGCAGGCCCAGCGATTCGGCGATGGCCGTCTGCACGTCGAACACGAGGCGGTCTTCGCGCCGTCCCGCATGCAGGTGCAGGCGCACGCGAATATCCTTGAAGGCGCGCTCCTTTTCCATCAGCTGGCGCGCTTCCGTCAGGGTGATCAGGCCGCCCGTGGCCAGGGTGCGCCACGAGTTCGCCAAGCCGGCCGCCTTGGCCACCCACAGGATGACCTGCAAGTCGCGCAGGCCGCCCGGGCTTTCCTTGCAATTCGGTTCCAGGCTGAAGGCCGTGTCTTCGTACTTGGCGTGGCGCTGGCGCATTTCCGCCGTTTTTGCCTGGAAGAAAGCCTGCGGGTCCATGGCCGCGTCATAGCGCTGCTGCAGTTGCGCGAACAGGTCCGCATTGCCGCACACGAGGCGCGCTTCGAGCAAGCTCGTCTGCACGGTGATGTCGGCTTTCGATTCGACCAGGCACTCGTCGACGGTGCGGATGCTGTGGCCGATTTCCAGGCCCAGGTCCCACAGCAGTTGCACCAGTTCCTCGAGCTTTTCCTGCGTGGCGGCGTCCGGCGCCTGTTGCAGCAGGATCAGCAGGTCGACGTCGGAATACGGAAACAGTTCGCCCCGGCCATAGCCGCCCACGCCCACCAGCGCCGTACCGGGCGGCAAGCCCGCTTCCTGCCACGCGCGCGCCAGCACGCCATCGACGCTGTGGCGCAGGCTGCGCAGCAGTTTTTCAGGCTTGCCGTCGGCCTGGAAGGCCGCAATGACGACCTGGCGGTCGGCTTTCAGTTGCTGTTTCAGCTGTTCCCGAACTTGCTTTTTCATCTGGGCCCTGGGGTGGCGGTGGGTCGGGTGGGGTCAGGCAGTATGGATCAGGCTTTGCTGGTGATAAAGGCCGGCGGCGGCGGCATGCCGGGCGAGACGGTCAGCACTTCATAGCCTGTCTCCGTGACCAGCACCGTGTGTTCCCATTGCGCCGACAGGCTGCGGTCCTTGGTCTTGATGGTCCAGCCATCGTTCATTTCGCGGATTTCGCGGCGGCCCGAGTTGATCATCGGTTCGACGGTGAAAATCATGCCCGCTTCCAGGCGCTCGAGGGTGCCTGGTTTGCCGTAGTGCAATACCTGCGGTTCTTCATGGAAGACCTTGCCGATGCCGTGACCGCAGAATTCGCGCACCACGCTGTAGCCGGCCTTTTCAGCATGCTGCTGGATGGCATGGCCGATATCGCCCAGGTGGGCGCCCGGCTTGATCTGGTCTATGCCCAGCCACATGCATTCATAGGTGATTTCCGACAGGCGCTTGGCCAGGATGGTGGGCGTGCCGACGAGGAACATGCGGCTGTTGTCGCCGTGGTAGCCATCCTTGATGACGGTGATGTCGAGGTTGACGGAGTCGCCGCTTTTCAGCACCTTGTCGCCGGGAATGCCATGGCAGATGACGTCGTTGACGGACGTGCAGATGGCTTTCGGGTATGGCGTATAGCCGGGCGGGCAATAGTTGAGCGGGGCAGGGATGGTGCCTTGCACGTTGACCATGTATTCATGGCACAGGCGGTCCAGTTCGCCCGTCGTGACGCCGACCTTGACGAAGGGGGTGATGTAGTCGAGTACTTCGGCGCCGAGCTTGCCGGCAACGCGCATGCCTTCGATGTCGGCGGCGGTATTGATACGGATGGTGGACATGGTGTGATTCGCAATCTGCAAGAATTCAGGTGAAAAGCACAGACGATTCCTGCTAAATGGGAAAAAGTCTGCAAATATGTCGAAATTATAAACGAGGCGCCCTCAATCCGCCGCGTCCTTCCTATGGCAGGGCAGGGATTTGTCGGTGGAACGCGGACGAATGGGCGATGACGCCACAGCTTGCACCAGCATGGTGCGTCGGGCCTTTCCGTCAGGCACGCGATTTGCAGCGCGGACTTGATGCCGCAGGCATTTCAGTGTAGAATCCCGGGTTGCTTGAATTCTCTTTTAAGCAATGCAGTAAAACAGTGTCTTTAATTTATATAAACACGCGAATCCGGTCGACAAGGGTGCCTGTATGGTGACTGATCGGATTCCAGACCCAACCCTGGAGTTAATAATGTCCGTAACAATGCGCGAAATGCTGGAAGCCGGTGTCCACTTTGGTCACCAAACCCGTTTTTGGAATCCAAAAATGGCACCGTTCATCTTCGGCCATCGCAACAAGATCCACATCATCAACCTGGAAAAAACCATGGCGATGTACCAGGACGCAATGAAGCACGTGCGTCAACTGGCTGCAAACCGTGGCACCATCCTGATGGTTGGCACCAAGCGTCAAGCTCGCGAAATCATCGCTGCTGAAGCACAACGCGCTGGCGTGCCTTTCGTTGATCAACGTTGGTTGGGCGGCATGCTGACCAACTTCAAAACGATCAAAACCTCGATCAAGCGCCTGAAGGACATGGAAGCGATGGTCGAAGACGGTTCGATCGAGAAGCTGTCGAAAAAAGAAGCGCTGATGTTCTCCCGCGAAATGATCAAGCTGCAAAAATCGATCGGCGGCATCAAGGACATGGGCGGCGTTCCTGACGCAATCTTCGTCGTCGACGTCGGCTACCACAAAGGCGCGATCACCGAAGCGGCCAAACTGGGTATCCCGGTCATCGGCGTTGTCGATACCAACCACTCCCCAGAAGGCGTGAACTTCGTGATCCCAGGTAACGATGACTCCTCGAAAGCCATCATGTTGTACGCTCGCGGTGTTGCTGACGCAATCATCGAAGGCCGTGCAGCTGCCGGTAACGAAGTTGTTGAAATGGTTAAAGCAGCCGCTGGCGACGAATTCGTCGAAGTAAACGAACAGGCTTAATGGCCAGGCTATCGCAGGATAGCCGTTTGTAAGCACAGCAGTAAGGGAAAAGGGGTGGCAGCAGCTCCCCCTTTTTTTTAACAAAAAAACGATAGTGACCGCTGGCGAGGCATGCATGCCCGGCCGCGACTATCGACTCACCGAATCAGGAGAAACACATGGCAGCGATTACAGCAGCGATGGTAGGCGAATTGCGCGGCAAAACCGACGCACCAATGATGGAATGCAAAAAAGCACTGACCGAAGCCGATGGCGACATGGCGCGTGCGGAAGAGATCCTGCGCGTCAAACTGGGCGGCAAGGCATCGAAAGCATCGGCACGCATCACCGCTGAAGGCGTCGTGGCAACCTACATCGCCAACGGCGTAGGCGCCCTGGTCGAAGTGAACTCGGAAACCGACTTCGTTGCGAAAAACGACGATTTCCTGGCACTGGCCAACAACGCTGCCCGTCTGGTAGCGGAACACAACCCGGCTGACGTCGCTGCCCTGCTGGCCCTGCCACTCGATGGCAAGACCCTGGAAGACGTGCGCGCCGCCCTGATCGGCAAAATCGGCGAAAACATGACCATCCGCCGCTTCCAGCGTTTCGAAACCAGCGCCAAGCTGGCATCGTACCTGCACGGCTCGCGCATTGGCGTGATCGTCGAATTCGACGGCGCCGATGAGCAAGTGGGCAAAGACGTGGCCATGCACATCGCTGCAATGAAGCCAGTGTCGCTGTCGTCGAACGAAGTTCCAGCGGAACTGATCGAAAAAGAGCGTTCGGTTGCACAACTGAAAGCCGAAGAAGACGCAGCCAAAGCGGCCGCCGAAGGCAAGCCAGCGCAATCGCCGGAAATCCTGGCCAAGCGCCTGGAAGGTTCCGTACAGAAGTATCTGAAAGAAGTGTCCCTGCTGAACCAGGCTTTCGTGAAAAACGACAAGCTGTCGGTTGAGCAAATGCTGAAGGCGGCTAACACCACCGTCAAAGGTTTCGCCATGTACGTAGTGGGCGAGGGCATTGAGAAGAAGCAAGACGACTTCGCAGCAGAAGTCGCAGCACAGATGGCTGCCTCCCAGGGAGCGTAAGTAAAGCGGGCCGAGAGGCCCGTTTTTTTGGCCCGCCCGCACCCGTCGTGCCGGGCGGCGGCATGGGCAGCTTCCTCCCGCCTATCCGGCGCTGCAAGGCGTTGTGCCATGTCATACTCGAATAACCTCATTTATGGAGCCCCAGCTCATGTCAAAACCAGCCTACAAGCGCGTCCTCCTCAAGTTGTCCGGCGAAGCCCTGATGGGCGATGATCCCTACGGCATCAACCGCGCCACGATCGAGCGCATGGTGGCCGATGTGGCCGAGGTGGCAAAGTTGGGTGTGGAACTGGCAATCGTGATTGGCGGCGGCAATATCTTCCGCGGCGTCGCGCCCGGCGCGCAAGGCATGGACCGTGCCACCGCCGACTACATGGGCATGCTCGCCACCGTGATGAATGCACTGGCCCTGGCTGACGCCATGCGTCACGTCGGTATCACGGCGCGCGTCATGTCGGCCATCGGCATCGAACAAGTGGTCGAGCCGTACGTCCGCCCGAAAGCCCTGCAATACCTGGAAGAAGGTAAAGTGGTCGTCTTCGCCGCCGGTACCGGCAACCCGTTCTTCACCACCGACACGGCAGCGGCCCTGCGCGGTTCCGAGATCAGCGCCGAGATCGTCCTGAAGGCCACCAAGGTCGACGGCGTCTACACGGCCGATCCGAAGAAGGATCCGAACGCCACTCTGTTCAACACGATCACGTTCGACGACGCCATCGCCAAGCACCTGCAAGTGATGGATGCCACGGCATTCGCCCTGTGCCGCGACCAGAAACTGCCGATCAAGGTGTTTTCGATCACCAAGCCAGGCGCGCTGATGCGCGTCATCATGGGCGAAGATGAAGGCACGCTGGTCCACGTCTAAATTAGTATTGGTAGTCATTTCAAGATTTATTATCATTAACAGCGCCTGACAAAACCGTCGCGAGCGGAAGGGAGAGGTGGCCGAGAGGCGCAACCGTACCGAGGTACGGTGAGCATCGCAGGCCGCCTATGCCGACGCGCAGCAGGTTTTGACAGGCGCCACCACAGGAGAGCAGCATGTCCTTAGCTGACGTTAAAAAGAACGCCCAGGAACGTATGACGAAATCGCTGGAAACACTGCGGGCCGACCTGGCCAAAGTGCGTACCGGCCGCGCCCATACGGGTATCCTGGATCACGTGATGGTCGAATACTACGGTTCGCCGACGGCGCTGACCCAGGTCGCCAACGTGACCCTGATTGACGCGCGCACCATCGGTGTGCAGCCGTACGAAAAGAAGATGGCTTCGACCATCGAAAAAGCCATCCGCGACGCCGATCTGGGCTTGAACCCATCGGCACAGGGTGACCTGATCCGCGTTCCGACGCCGCCGCTGACGGAAGAGCGCCGCAAGGAAATGGTCAAGCTGGTCAAGAGCGAAGCGGAAGACGCGAAGATTGCCGTGCGTAACATTCGCCGCGATGCGAATGAGTCGCTGAAGAAACTGGTCAAGGAAAAAGCCTGCTCCGAGGACGACGAGCGCCGCTCGTCGGAAGAAGTGCAGAAGCTGACGGACAAGTTTATTGCCGACATCGACAAGATGGTTGTCGACAAAGAAAAAGAAGTGCTGACGGTCTAGTTTTCAGTGCTTTTGACGCTGCCCGGGAAAGCATGGCTTTTCCGGGCAGTGCTATTTGGCGCATAATAGTTATCTTTTATTTTTGGTATTCGTGTTTTCATGATCTATTCGAGTTCGACAACGGCAGTACCTGAGGTGGGCACGGTGCCGCGCCATGTGGCAATCATTATGGATGGCAATGGCCGCTGGGCAACCAAGCGCGTCCTGCCGCGCGTGGCTGGCCACGTCAAGGGCGCGGACGCCGTGCGCCGTGTCGTCGAGACCTGTCTCGATCGGGGCGTTGAATACCTGACCCTGTTTGCCTTCAGTTCGGAAAACTGGCGCCGCCCGGAAGAAGAAGTGTCGATGCTGATGCGCCTGTTCGTCACGATGCTGGAACGCGAAGTGGTCAAGATGCATGCGAACGATATCCGCCTGAAGGTCGTGGGCGACCTGTCGCGGTTCAACGAGCAGCTGCAGACGCTGATCGCCAACGCGGAGCGCAAGACGGCCAACAATACGCGCCTGACGGTGTCCATCTGCGCCAATTACGGTGGCCGCTGGGACATCATGCAAGCAGTCAACAAAATGACGGCCGAGGCTGCCGCCGATGGCCAGCCTGCCGCTCACGCCTACACGGAAGAGCAACTGGCGCCGCACCTGGCCATGGCCTACGCGCCCGAGCCCGACCTGTTCATCCGCACGGGCGGCGAGCAGCGCATTTCCAATTTCCTGCTGTGGCAACTGGCGTACACCGAGCTGTTTTTTACCGAGACTTTCTGGCCCGACTTCAATGACGAGTGCCTCGACGCGGCAATCGCGTCTTACCAGCAGCGCGAACGGCGCTTTGGCCGTACCAGCGCGCAATTAACTGAAAAGACAAACTGATGCTGAAAACACGGATAATCACCGCCCTGGTCCTTCTGGCGGTCTTGCTGCCGGTTCTGTATCTGAATTATTTCCCCGCCTTCGCCGTGATCGCCACGGCGTTCTTCGGCGCCGCTGTATGGGAAAGCTTCCGCATCTTCAAAAATCGCCAGGCGCTGCCGATCGCCGCCGTCTGGACTGCCGCCTTCGCCTATACGTTCTTTGTCGGTAACGGCATGGCGCAGCTCAATTTCTGGTTCGCCCTGTGCGTGGCCATCTGGCTGATCCGCTTCGTGCCCTCGCTGGCGACGGGTTTGCCGCCCACCGAAGGCCTGGGCAATACCTTGCTCAGCCTGGTGTACCCGGTGACCATCGTCGGCTGCTTCGTTGCCATCATCGCCCTGTTCCTGCATAGCCCTTTGTACCTGCTGTCCGTCATGGCTCTCGTGTGGATCGCCGATATCGGCGCCTATTTCTCGGGCAAGGCTTTCGGCAAGCGCAAGCTGGCGCCAAGTATTTCTCCAGGTAAATCTTGGGAAGGCGCCATCGGCGGCGGCATCGCCGTGCTGCTCATTTCCGCCATCACCATCGTGGCCGCGCCATCGCTGCCGGTCTTGCAAGACACCTTCGCCGTGCAGCTGCAATTGCGCCGCGGCTGGCTCGTGGCCTTGCTGGTGCTGTTGCTGGTCGTTGCCGCTAGCATCGTCGGCGACCTGTTCGAATCCCAATTGAAGCGCCGCGCCGGCATCAAGGACAGCAGCAGCCTGCTGCCTGGCCATGGCGGCGTACTTGACCGTATCGATGCCTTGATCCCGGTCCTGCCATTTGCCGCCCTCGTGGCCAGCTGGCTTTAAGGAAACTCATGCAATACATCACCATCCTTGGCGCGACCGGCTCGATCGGCGTGTCCACCCTGGACGTGCTCGCGCGTCATCCCGAGCAATACAGCGTGTATGCGCTGAGCGCGCACAGCCGCGTAGCCGAACTGGCTGCCCAGTGCCTGCAGTTCCGTCCCCGGCGCGCCGTCGTCGGCACGGCGGACGCCGCCCTTGAACTGACGCGCTTGCTGCGCGGGCAGGGCGTCGATACGCAAGTCGAGTACGGCGTGGAGGCCCTGTGCGCCATCGCCAGCGCGCCGCAAGTGACGGGCGTGATGGCGGCCATCGTCGGTGCGGCCGGCCTGGCGCCTACCCTGGCGGCGGCGCGTGCTGGCAAGAAAGTATTGCTGGCCAATAAAGAAGCGCTGGTCATGTCCGGCCAGCTGTTCATCGATGCCGTGCATGACAACGGCGCCGTGCTGCTGCCGATCGACAGCGAACACAACGCCATTTTCCAATGCATGCCGCACGCCCATGGCCGCGTGCCTGGCGCCGCGGGCGTGGCGAAAATCGTGCTGACGGCATCCGGCGGCCCCTTCCTCACGCGCGACGTCGAGACGCTCGACGCGGTTACGCCGGACCAGGCGTGCAAGCATCCGACCTGGGCCATGGGCCGCAAGATTTCCGTCGATTCGGCCACCATGATGAACAAGGGCCTGGAAGTGATCGAGGCGCACTGGCTGTTCGGTGCGCCAGCCGACCAGATCGAAGTGCTGATCCATCCGCAAAGCGTGATCCATTCGATGGTGTCGTACATCGACGGTTCCGTGCTGGCCCAGCTGGGCAATCCGGACATGCGCACGCCCATCGCCCATGCGCTGGCGTATCCGCAGCGCATCGCTTCCGGCGTGGCGCAGCTGGACCTGGCGCAAGTGGCGACCCTGCAGTTCGAGCGTCCCGATTTCCGCCGTTTCCCTTGCCTGGCGCTGGCGTTTGACGCCTTGCGCGCGGGCGGCACGGCGCCGGCCCTGCTGAACGCGGCCAATGAAGTGGCCGTGCAGGCATTTCTTGACGAACGGATCGGCTTCCGCCAGATCGACCGGGTCATCGCCCACGTGATCGAGACGGTGCCGCATGGCGCCGCATCGAGCATCGAAGCCGTGCTGGAGCAGGACCGCCTGGCCAGGGCGGCCGCGCAAGCGTATATCGCCCAAAGGCTGGCTGCATGACGCTCATCACCACTTTATTGGCCTTTATCGTCGCGCTCGGTTCACTGATTACCTTGCACGAACTGGGCCACTATCTGGTGGCGCGCTGGTGCGGCGTGAAAGTGCTGCGTTTCTCGATCGGCATGGGAAAAGTGGTGTATTCGCGCAAATTCGGCAAGGATCAGACGGAATGGGCGATTTCCGCGCTGCCGCTGGGCGGCTATGTGAGCATGCTCGACAGCCGCGCACAAGACCTCAGCGGCTTGCCGGAAAGCGAATTGCGCCGCGAATTCACGCGCCAGAGCGTGTGGCGCCGCATCGCCATCGTGGCCGCCGGCCCGCTGGCCAATTTTCTCGTCGCCATCGTGCTGTACGCGGGCTTGTTCATGCATGGCATCGAAGAGCCGTCGAGTAAACTCGGCCCCGTTGCCGAGCAGACGCCAGCCTACATGGCGGGCTTGCGCAGCGGCGACACGGTTGAAGCCGTCAATGGCAAGGCCGTGTCCAGCTGGTCCGAGCTGCGCTGGGAATTGATCCAGGCGACTCTCGACAAGCAGCCGGCGCGCATCGAAGTGCGCCGGCCCGACCGTGGCCAGCAGGAAGCGACCTTGCCGACGGCCAGCCTGACGGAAGCGGACCTGGAAGGCGACGTGCTGGGCAAGCTGGGCCTGACCCTGGCCCGTTCCGCGCCCACGCTGATGGAAATCATGCCCGATGGCGCCGCCGCGCGCGCCGGCCTGCAGAAGAACGACCAGATCCTCGCCATCGACGAACAGCCCGTGCACGACGTGGCGGCCGTCATCGCCACCCTGAGCCAGGCGCCGGGCAAGACCTTGCAATTGCAGCTCCTGCGCCAGGGCCAGGGCCTGACCCTGTCCATAACGCCGGACGCCGTGCCGGGCGCCGGGGCGGAGGGAGCTGTAACAGTTGGTAAGATACAGGCAAAGCTGGGACAGGTGCCGGATATGATCACCGTGGCATCGGGACCGTTCTCTGCCGTGGGCAAGGCGTCTGCCAAGGTCTGGGATACCAGTGTCATGAGCCTGAAAATGCTGGGCAAAATGATCACCGGCCAGGTGTCGCTGAAGAATGTGACGGGACCGATTACCATTGCCGATTACGCGGGCCAGACGGCGCGCATCGGCCTGGTAAGCTACCTGAGCTTCATTGCCTTCATCAGTATCAGTCTGGGCGTGATGAATTTGCTACCCATTCCTGTTCTGGATGGCGGGCATTTGCTGTATTATTCGCTGGAAGTTTTGACCGGACGCCCCTTGCCGGAGCGCGTAGGCGAGATTGCCCAGCGCCTGGGGATCGGTTTGTTGCTGACCTTGATGGTGCTTGCCGTCTTTAATGACGTGTTGCGATTGCTGAATTAGGGCGGTGGTTGATGCCATTGCGTGAGTCGCACAAGCAATCTTTTGTGTATGTTGTCCATTGATTTACCCATTGAATAACCCCAATGAAATTACATTCTGCTCGTTTTGCCTTGCCTTCCTTTCGCCGCAGCCTGATCGGCGCCGCCGTCATGGCCTTCTGTTCCGGCCATGCCCTGGCCGTCCAGCCATTTACTGTCAAGGATATCCGGGTCGAAGGGATCCAGCGTACTGAAGCGGGCACCGTGTTTGCCTACCTGCCTGTGCGCGTCGGCGAAACGTTCTCGGACGAGAAGAGCGTTGCCGCCATCAAGGCCCTGTATGCGACGGGCATGTTCAAGGATGTGCGCCTGGAAGCCGATGGCGACGTGCTGGTGGTGCTGGTCGAGGAACGTCCGGCCATCGCGAGCGTGGAATTTACCGGTACCAAGGAATTTGAAAAAGACGTGCTGGTCAAGGCACTCAAGGAAATCGGCGTCGGCGAAGCCAAGATTTTCGACAAGGCCTCCGTCGACCGCGCGGAACAGGAACTCAAGCGCCAGTACCTGTCGCATGGCCTGTACGGCGTGAAGATCACCACCACCGTCACGCCGATCGAGCGCAACCGCGTCAACGTGGTGTTCGCCGTCGACGAGGGCGACGTGGCCCGCATCAAGCAGATCAACATCGTCGGCAACAAGGCGTTCAGCGACAAGGAACTGCGCGAACAGCTGGCCCTGAACACGGGCGGCTGGTTCAGCTGGTACACCAAGGCCGACCAGTATTCGAAGACCAAGCTGACGGGCGACATCGAGGCGCTCAAGTCCTATTACCTGGACCGCGGCTATATCGAGATGCAGGTCGACTCGACGCAAGTGTCGATCACGCCCGATAAAAAAGATATCTACCTGACGATCAACATCACCGAAGGCGAGAAGTACAAGATCGCCGGCACCAAGTTCGAAGGCGAGATGTTCGGCCGCGAAGAAGAACTCAAAGCGCTGAACCTGATGCGCGAAGGCGACATCTACTCGGGCGCGCGCCTGACGGCGACCAACAAGCGCATTCAGGACCGCCTGGCCACGTTCGGCTATGCGTTCGCCAACGTCAACGCGAATCCCGAGATCAACCGCGAAAAGCATGAAGTGGGCTTCACCTTCTTCATCGATCCGGGCAAGCGCGTGTACGTGCGCCACATGAATATCGCCGGCAATACCACCACGCGCGATGAAGTCATCCGCCGCGAATTCCGCCAGTTCGAATCGTCCTGGTACGACAGCAACAAGATCAAGCTGTCGCGCGACCGTGTCGACCGCCTCGGCTACTTCAAGGACGTGACCATCGACACGCCGGAAGCGCAGGGCACGACCGACCAGGTGGACGTCAACGTGACGGTGGTGGAAAAGCCAACCGGTAACTTCCTGATCGGCGGCGCGTTCTCGCAATCGGAGAAGTTCACCCTGTCGGCATCGATTTCGCAAGCCAACTTCGCCGGTAGCGGCAATACGGTCGGCATCGAACTCAATACCAGCCATTACAGCCGCACGATCGCGTTTTCGCAGACCAATCCGTATTTCACGGACGATGGCATTTCGCGCAGCTTTGAAGTCTACCTGCGTACGACGGAACCGCCGGCGCTGAACATCGGCAGCTACAAGATCAAGCAGACCGGTGGCCGCGTCAGTTTCGGCGTGCCGTTCTCGGAAGTCGACACCGTCTTCTTCGGTATCGGCGCCGAGCGTTCGCGCATCGAAACCGACATCACCAGCCCGATCCGCTTCAAACAGTACGTGATCGACAATGGCGGCCCGTCCGATGGTATCGGTTCGGCCACGACGAATTCCATCCCGCTGACGGCGGCATGGCAGCGCGACAGCCGCGACAGCGCCCTGACGCCATCGATCGGCCGCTACCAGCGCGTCAACCTGGAGGCTGACCTGATCGGCGACCAGAAATACTTCCGTGCCATTTATGAGCACCAGTATTTCCGTCCGCTGTTCAGCAAGGTCACCCTGGCGCTGAAGGGCGAGATCGATTACGGTCACGGCATCGGCAAGCACGTGTATCCGGTCTTCAAGAACTTCTACGGCGGCGGTATCGGTTCGGTGCGCGGCTACCTGAGTTCCTCGCTGGGCGCGGTCGAACCGAGCACCAACGATGCCCTGGGCGGCGCTTCGCGCCTGATCGGTAACGCGGAACTGCAGATGCCATTCCCCGGTTCGGGCAATGACCGCAGCTTGCGCTGGTTCGGTTTCCTCGACGGCGGCCAGGTCTACCAGGAAGGCGAAAAAATGCGGATCTCGCAATTGCGCTATTCTGCTGGCTTGGGCATCAGCTGGATTTCACCGGTGGGCCCGCTCAAGCTGAGCTACGCCAAGCCGCTGAACGCCAAGCCGACGGACCGCCTGGAGCGCTTCCAGTTCCAGATGGGTACCGGTTTCTGACCGGACCCTCTGAACCGGGGCGACAGCTTTCACTTTTTGACCATGGAGTATCATGAACACCGCATCCGCTACCCTGCCCAAGACCCTTGCCGTGATCGCATTGTGCTGGAGTTCGCTGTTGCCGGTGCAGGCGCAGGCTCAGGAGTCGAAGATCGCCTGGATCAGCAGCGAACGTATTTATAACGAATCGAGGCTGGCCAAGCTGGCCAGCGCCAAGCTGGCCGAAGAGTTCCGCTCGCGGGAAAAAGCCGTGCAGGAACTGGCTGCCCGCTTCAAGGTGGCCAACGAAGCGCTGGAAAAGGACATGCCGACCCTGAGCGAGGCGGAGCGCGCCAAGCGCCAGCGCGAGTTTTTCGAGCTGGACAAGGAACTGCAACGCCGCCAGCGCGAATTCCGTGAAGACCTGAGCCAGCGCACGAACGAAGAGCGCAGCGCCATCGCGGAAAAAGCCAACACCATCATCCAGCAGATGGCGCATATCGAGGGATATGACATCGTGCTGCAGGAAGCCCTGTGGGCCAGCCCGCGCATCGACATTACCGACAAGGTCTTGAAGGCGCTGGACAAGTAACAGCAACGGTTTTAAGCCTGACAGTGCCGTAGCGAGCGGATGTGAGTTGTGGTTGAGAAGCGGATCTGTGCGAATGTACGGGGCCGCCCGAGGCAGTGAGCATCGGATACCGCAAATCGCGCCGCGCAGTAGGCATAGTCAGGCGTTTTTATAAGGGTATATCGATGGGCACTCGACTAGGTGAATTGGTCGAACGCTTCGGCGGACAGTTGGCGGGCGATCCGAACCTGGAAGTTTCAGGGATCGCGCCGCTGGCCGACGCCGGCGCTTCGCACATCAGCTTTCTCAGCAATAGCAAATTCCGCGCACAGGCGGCCCAGAGCGGCGCCGCCGCGCTGATACTCACGCCGGCCGACGACGCGTTGATCGGCGGCGACTACGCAGGCGCGCGCATCGTCACCCCGAATCCCTATGTGTATTTCGCGCGCGCGGCGCAGTATTTCGCCGCCCTGGCCGAGATCAAGGCGCCCGTGGGTATCCACGCCAGCGCCATCGTCGATGATGGCGCGCAGGTCGACGCCACTGCCTCGGTCGGGCCGCGCGCCGTGATCGAAGCGGGCGCCGTGATTGGTGCCGGCTGCGTCATCGGGCCTGGTTGCGTGATTGGCCGCGATGCCGTCATCGGCGCCGGCACCCAACTGTTCGCCAACGTGACCTTCCACGCGCGCTGCGTGATCGGCCAGCGCGGCATCATCCATTCGGGCGCCGTGATCGGCACCGACGGATTCGGCTTCGCCAACGAAGGCGGCGTATATATCAAGATTCCGCAGACGGGCAGGGTGGTGATCGGTGACGATGTCGACATCGGCGCCAACACCACCATCGACCGCGGCGCGCTGGCCGACACCATCATCGAAGATGGCGTCAAGCTCGATAACCAGATCCAGATCGGCCACAACTGCCACATCGGCGCGCACACGGCCATGGCCGGCTGCGTCGGCGTGGCCGGCAGCGCCATCATCGGCAAGTACTGCACCTTTGGCGGCGCCGCCATGGTGCTGGGCCATCTGACCATCGCCGACCGCGTCCATGTGGGCTCGGGCAGCATGGTCTCGCGTTCGATCGCGGAGCCGGGCCAGTACACGGGTTTTTATCCGCTGGCCAAGAACGCCGACTGGGAAAAGAGCGCCGCCATCGTGCGCAACCTGTCAAGCATGCGCGAGAAGATCCGCGCGCTTGAAAAAACAATTAAAACACTGACCACGCAAGACGAAAAATGACTACTGAAAAAAAGACCCTCGACATCCTCGCCATCAAATCGCTGCTGCCGCATCGCTACCCGCTGCTGCTGGTCGACCGCGTGCTGGACTGGGAAGCCGATAAAACCATCACCGCCATCAAGAACGTGACGGTCAACGAAGAGTTCTTCCAGGGCCATTTCCCGCACAAGCCGGTCATGCCCGGCGTGCTGATGATCGAAGCGCTGGCGCAGACGGCGGCCTTGTTGTCGTTCCTGTCGATGGGCGTGAAACCGGATGAAAATTCGGTCGTGTACTTTGTCGGCATCGACAATGCACGCTTCAAGCGTCCAGTCGAGCCGGGCGACCAGCTGAAGATGGACGTGGAAATCCTGCGCGTATCGCGTGGCATCTGGAAATACAAGGCCGTCGGTACGGTCGACGGCAAGCTGGCGGTGGAAGCGGAACTGATGTGCACCATCCGCAGCGCCCAGGATGCGAGCCAATCTGCGAGCCATCCAGCGGGGCAGTAACATGGCGGCCATCCACTCCACGGCAGTCATCGATCCGAAGGCCGAGCTCGACAGCTCGGTCGAGGTGGGTCCGTACACCATCATCGGTCCGCACGTGCGCATCGGCGCCGGCACCAAGGTTGGCCCGCACGTGGTCATCGACGGCCACACGACGATCGGCAGCGACAACCACCTGTTCCAGTTTTCTTCCATCGGCGCACAGCCGCAGGATAAAAAATGGGCGGGCGAGGCGACGCGCCTGGAAATCGGCGACCGCAACACGATCCGCGAATTTTGCACCTTCAACACGGGCACCGTGCAGGGCGGCGGCGTCACGCGCCTGGGCAATGACAACTGGATCTCGGCGTACGTGCACCTGGCGCACGACTGCCTGGTGGGCAACAACACCATCTTTTCGAACAATGCCCAGATGGCGGGCCACGTGGAGATCGGCGACTGGGTCATCATGAGCGGCTTCGCCAACGTGCACCAGTTCTGCAAGATCGGCGCACACGCCTTTGTCGGCATGAGCACCAGCCTGACGCAGGACGTGCCGCCTTTCGTGCTCCTGAACGGCAATCCGGCGCAGGCGCATGGCGTCAATATCGAAGGCTTGAAACGCCGCGGCTTTACGCGCGAGCAGATCAACGGCATCCGTACCGCGTATAAACTCATCTACCGCTCGGGACTGACCCTAGAAGAATCCAAGGCAGCCCTGTTTGAAGAAGAAGCGGCATCGTCGCCCGAGGTGGCGCAACACATTCGCGCCATGCGTGAATTCCTTGGCGTGGCCTCGCGTGGCATCGTCCGCTGACCATTCCAGCGACCTGTCGGTCGCCATCGTCGCCGGCGAGGTGTCGGGCGACTTGCTGGCCAGCCGGCTGCTGTCCGGCCTCGTGCCGCAGCTGCCCGGCGCGCGCTTCCATGGCATCGGCGGCGAGCACATGGCAAAACACGGGTTTGTGTCCGACTGGCCGCTCGAGAAGCTGACCGTGCGCGGCCTGTTCGAGATCATTCCCCGCTACCGCGAGATCAAGGGCATCCAGAACGCGCTGCGCGACCGGCTGCTGGCCGAGCGTCCCGCCGTCTTCATCGGCGCCGACTATCCGGGTTTTAACCTGGGACTGGAACAGCAGCTCAAGGAAGGCGGCATCCCCACCGTGCACTACATCGGGCCGCAGATATGGGCCTGGCGCGGCGGGCGCATCAAGAAAATCATCAAGGCCGTCTCGCACATGCTGGTGATCTTCCCGTTCGAGGAAGAAATCTACCGCAAGGCGGGCGTGCCCGTCACCTATGTCGGCCATCCGCTGGCCGAAATGATCCCCCTGCAGCCCGACGAAGCGGCCGCGCGCCGCACCCTGGGCTTGCCCGAGGATGCCAATGTGGTGACCCTGATGCCGGGCAGCCGCATGGGCGAACTCAAATACAATACGGCGGCCTTTGTCGGCGCCTGCAAGCTGCTGCTGGCGCGCGACCGCTCGCTGCGTTTCGTCGCGCCCATGGCCGGCGAAAAACAGCGCCAGTACTTCCTGCAATTGATCGCGGAAGCGGGCCTGAAGGACGTCGAGATACTGCTCACGGACGGCGGCTCGCACACGGCCATCTGCGCCGCCGATGCGGTGCTGGTGGCGTCAGGCACGGCGTCGCTGGAAGTGGCGCTGTACAAGAAGCCGATGGTCATCGCCTACAAGATGATGCGCGCATCGTGGGAAATCATGCGCCACATGGGCTACCAGCCGTGGATCGGCCTGCCCAATATCCTGGCGCGCGACTACCTGGTGCCCGAACTGCTGCAGAACGCGGCCAGCCCGGAAGCGCTGGCCGAAGCGATGTGGCAGCAGCTGAGCGACGTGCCGGGCCGTTTGCGCCTGGTGCAGCGCTTCACGGACATGCATCACAGCCTGCTGCGCGACAGCGCGCAGGAAAGCGCGAATGCCGTCATGCAGGTCATCGCCGCCAACCGCAAGTAAGCACCGTTTCAATCGCAGTTCCTACCAAAGATTCAACGTGAAAAATATCTATCCCGGCCTGTTTGACGACTTGCCATTCTCGCTCGATGAAATCATCTGCGGCGTCGACGAGGCAGGCCGCGGTCCGCTGGCCGGCCCCGTGTTCGCCGCCGCCGTGATCCTCGACCCGAACCAGCCGATCGACGGCTTGCGCGATTCGAAAAAACTCAGCGAAGCGAAACGCGATTTGCTGGCGCCGCAGATCAAGGCCAAGGCCCTGGCCTGGGCCATCGCCGAAGCGTCGGAAGAAGAGATCGACCGCCTGAACATCCTGCAGGCGTCGATGCTGGCCATGCGCCGCGCCGTCGAGGCTTTGGCGACCGTGCCGACCCTGGCCCTGATCGACGGCAACCGCTGTCCTGTGATGCCGATACGCGGCATGGCCATCGTCGGTGGCGACGACAAGGTCGATTCGATTTCCGCCGCCTCGATCCTGGCCAAGACGGCGCGCGACGCGGCCCTCGTGCACCTGCATGCGGCCTATCCCGAATACTGCTTCGACCAGCACAAGGGCTATGGCACCAAGCTGCACCTCGAGCGATTGCACCTGCACGGCGCCTCGCCCGTGCACCGGCGCTCGTTCGCGCCCGTGCGCAACGTGATCGCCCTGTTTGGCGGACAGGAGGTGGCGGCATGAAGACGATCACTTCGCGCGACAATGCGCAATACAAGGATTTGCTGAAACTGGCGGGCAGTTCGCAGGCGCGCCGCAAGTCGGGCCGCACCTTGCTCGACGGCGTGCATCTGTGCCAGTCGTACCTGCAGCTGCGGGGCATGCCGGAACAGTGCATCGTCAGCGAAAGCGCCTTGCAGAACCCGGAAGTGGCGGACATCGTCGGCCAGCTGGAAAGCCAGCGCGCGCACGTACTGGGCTTGCCCGACGCGCTGTACCACGCGGTGAGCCAGGTCGAACACGGCGTGGGCGTAATGTTCCTCATCGAGACGCCGGAACGGGCCGTCACGCAGCCGCTGAGCGTGTCGGCCGTGCTGCTCGATAACCTGCAAGACCCGGGCAACGTGGGGTCGATTTTGCGCAGCGCGGCCGCCGCCGGCATCACGCAGGTCTACTGCAGCGCCGGCACGGCCTTCTGCTGGTCGCCGAAGGTGCTGCGCGCGGCGATGGGCGCGCACTTCGTGCTCGATATCTTTGAAAACGTCGACCTGGCGGCGTTGGTCTCGGAGGCCAAGGTGGCGACCCTGGCCACCAGCGGCTACGCCACGAAGCGGTTGTACGACGTCGACCTGCGCCAGCCCGTCGCCTGGCTGTTCGGCCATGAAGGGCAGGGCGTGGCCGACGATTTATTGTCGATGGCCACGCACCAGGTGGTCATTCCCCACCTGGGCCAGATCGAATCGCTGAACGTGGCCGCCTGCGCCGCCGTCTGCTTCTTCGAGCAGCTGCGCCAGGGCCAGTCCTGAACGGGGTAACCATGTCTTTTCCTCCGCTTGCCGATGGTGCCGTACGTGACGAGGCCTGGTGGCGCCAGGTCGCCGCGTTTTATCCCGCGCCGCCTGACGCCATCGTCAATCTCGAACATGGCTATTTCGGCGCCATGGCCAGCCCGGTGCACGCGGCGTTCGAACAGGCCGTGCGCTACACCAACGAGCAATTAAGTCCCTTCGTGCGCGGCGAATTCACGCGCACGCACGTGGACATTCTGCGCCAGCGCGTCGCCGCGCTGATCGGTGCGCAGCCGCACGAAATCCTGTTGACCCGCAGCGGCACCGAGTCCATGCAGGTGCTGATCACGCAGTACCACGGCCTGGCGCCCGGCGATACGGTGCTGTGGAGTAATCTCGACTTTCCTGCCATGCGCACGGCCATGCGCTGGCTGGCGCAGCGCCGCGGCGTCACCAGCACGCAAGTTCAATTGAGCTTGCCCATCGGCGACGACGAGATCATCGCCAGCTACGCGCAAGCCATGCGCCAGGCAGTCAAGCCCAAGTTGCTGCTGCTGTCGCAGGTGACGCCGGCCAACGGCCAGCAACTGCCGCTCAATGAGATCATGGCGCTGGCGCGCGAACACGGCATCGACGTGCTGCTCGACAGCGCCCATGCGCTGGGACAGGTCGACGTGGACGTGCAGGCCATGGGCATCGATTTCGCCGGTTTCAACCTGCATAAATGGCTGGGGGCGCCGGCGGGACTCGGTGTCGTGTATATCCGCGCGTCGCAGCTGCACAAGATCGAGCCGCACTATGGCGACGATGACTATCCGCTGGACGATATCCGCAGCCGCCTGCACATGGGCATGCCGCCGATCGGCGCCATCCTGGCCGCACCGGCCGCGCTGGACTTCCATGCGCGCCTGGGCGGCACGCCGGCCAAGAATGAACGCCTGGCCTGGCTGCGCGACTATTGGGTCAGCCGCGCCGCGCAACTGCCCGGCGTGCGCATGTTGTCTCCGCTCGATGCCAGGCGCGGCACGGCGCTGGTCGCCTTTGCCGTCGATGGCATGAGCGCGCGCGAACTGCAGCAAGCCTTGCTGCAGCGCTTTGGCGTATTTACCGTGCAGCGCAATATCGGCGATACCGATGTCGTGCGCGCCACGGTGGCCGCCACGACCACCACCGGTGAACTCGATCAGCTGGTGGCCGCGCTGACGGTGCTCTCCAGCGAAGTGAACTCCAGCCTGGCGAACACCTGACTAGACCACGCGCAGCAGGTCTGGCCAGGCGCTTTTCTCAATACTCGCGGCGGTTCGGTTTGATTTCCTGGAGGATGGTCGTGGAGATCTCCTCGATCGACTTGGTGGTCGACGACAGCCAGCGGATACCTTCGCGTTTCATCATCTTTTCCGCCTCGTTGACCTCGTAACGGCAATTTTCGATGGCCGCATACTTGCTTCCGGCGCGTCTTTCGTTGCGTATTTCCGACAAACGTTCGGGCGTAATGCTCAATCCGAAAATTTTATTCTTAAATTCCAGCAGGGCCGATGGCAGCTTGTCACGCTCGAAATCGTCGGGAATCAGCGGATAATTGGCCGCCTTGATCCCGTATTGCATGGCCAGATACAGACTGGTCGGGGTCTTGCCAGAGCGTGAAACACCCACCAGAATGACATCGGCCGAAGAGAGGTTCTTGTGCGACTGGCCATCGTCGTGCGCCAGCGAATAGTTGATCGCCTCGATGCGGTTCTTGTATTCCTCGCTGTCGACGATGTTGTGCGAGCGCCCGATGGTATGGGTGGACATCACGCCCAGTTCCTGCTCCAGCGGGGCGACAAAGGTCTGTATCAGGTCCATGTGCATGCCGCTGGACTTGCGGATCACGGCCGACAGGTCGTTCTTCACCAGGGTGGAGAAAATGATCGGACGCTGGCCGTCGCTGGCGAAGGCTTCGTTGATCTTGCGCGCCGCCTCATGGGCCTTGTCCATGGTGTCGATGAAGGGCAGGCGGATCTGGCGGAAGCGCAGATCGAATTGCGTGAGCACCGAGTGGCCGAACGTCTCGGCGGTGATGCCGGTGCCGTCGGAAACGAAGAAGACGGTGCGGGCCGCGGAGGGCAGAGGAGGGCGTGGATCTTGTGTCATGGGTTTTCGGATCAAGATTGTGCGTCGTCAATTTGCGCCGCACAAGGTAAAATGGCTGTAACGGTATGATTGTGCTGCACGACGCCAAGAATAACAAGAAGACTGTCTGTGCGCCGCGCGTAAAGATTTCTATCATCAGTAAGGGTGTCATTATGACCAACGCAGTATCGCAACAGCAGGACAAGGACGCGGTGTATGTTGCCTCGTTTGAGCATTTGCGCATGACGGATGTCGAATCCGTCGGCGGCAAGAACGCCTCCCTGGGCGAAATGATCAGCCAGCTGGCGGAAGCCGGCGTGCGCGTGCCCGGTGGCTTTGCCACCACGGCGCAGGCATTCCGCGATTTCCTGTCGTATAGCGCCAACGGCGGCTTGCCGCTGGCCGAACGCATCGCCCAGCGCCTCGAAGGGCTGAACATCGATGACGTGCGCTCGCTGGCGCAAGCCGGTGCCGAGATCCGTCAATGGATCGTGGAAACGCCATTCCAGCCACGCCTGGCCGCCGAAATCGACCAGTTCTACGCCAAGCTGGTGGCCGATTCCGACACGGAAATGTCGTTTGCCGTGCGTTCCTCCGCCACGGCGGAAGACTTGCCCGACGCGTCTTTTGCTGGTCAGCAAGAAACCTTCCTGAACGTGGTCGGCATCGACAACGTGCTCGAGGCCATGAAACAGGTGTTCGCCTCGCTGTATAACGACCGCGCCATCTCGTATCGCGTACATAAAGGCTTTACGCACGCTGAAGTGGCCTTGTCGGCCGGCGTGCAGCGCATGGTGCGTTCCGACCTGGGCGCGGCCGGCGTGATGTTCACCATCGACACGGAATCGGGCTTCAAGGACGTCGTCTTCGTCACGTCCAGCTATGGCCTCGGCGAAACCGTGGTGCAGGGCGCCGTCAATCCCGACGAATTCTATGTGCACAAGCCGATGCTGGAAAAAGGCAAGTCGCCCGTGATCCGCCGCAATATCGGCTCGAAGCTGCTGAAGATGGAATTTACGAACGAAGCGAAAGCTGGCCGTTCCGTGAAAACCGTCGACGTGCCCGTCGAAATGCGCAACCGCTATTCGCTGAACGACAGCGAAGTGGTGGAACTGGCCAAATACGCCGTCATCATCGAGAACCACTACGGCCGTCCGATGGACATCGAGTGGGGCAAGGATGGCCGCGACGGCAAGCTGTACATCCTGCAAGCGCGTCCCGAGACCGTCAAGTCGCAGCAAAAGGCGACCGACGTGCAGGAACGCTTCAAGCTGAAAAGCACGGGCACCGTGCTGACGTCCGGCCGCGCCATCGGCCAGAAGATCGGCGCCGGCCCCGTGCGCGTGATCCACGACCCGGCCGACATGGAGCGCGTGCAGCCAGGCGACGTGCTTGTTGCCGACATGACGGACCCGAACTGGGAACCGGTCATGAAGCGCGCTTCGGCCATTGTCACCAACCGCGGCGGACGTACTTGTCACGCAGCAATTATTGCCCGTGAACTCGGTGTGCCGGCCGTCGTCGGCTGCGGCGACGCGACCGACGTGCTGAAAGATGGCACGTTCGTCACCGTGGTCTGCTCCGAAGGCGACGAAGGCAAGATCTACGACGGCTTGCTGGAAACGGAAGTGTCGGAAGTGTCGCGCGGCGAATTGCCGAAGCTCGACACCAAGATCATGCTCAACGTGGGCAATCCGCAGCTGGCGTTCGACTTCCAGTCCGTGCCGAATGCGGGCGTGGGCCTGGCGCGCCTGGAATTCATCATCAATAACAATATTGGTGTGCATCCGCGCGCGATCCTGGAATACCCGAACATCGATGCCGACCTGAAAAAGGCCGTGGAATCGGTGGCGCGCGGCCACGCTTCGCCGAAGGCGTTCTACATCGACAAGCTGGCCGAGGGCATCGCCACCATCGCCGCCGCGTTCTGGCCGAAAAAAGTCATCGTGCGCCTGTCCGACTTCAAGTCGAACGAGTACAAGAAGCTGATCGGCGGTTCGCGCTACGAGCCGGACGAGGAAAACCCGATGCTGGGCTTCCGCGGCGCGGCGCGCTACCTGTCGGCCGACTTCTCCGAAGCGTTCAACATGGAATGCGAAGCGATGAAGCGCGTGCGCAATGACATGGGCCTGACGAACGTGGAAATCATGGTGCCATTCGTACGTACCCTGGGCCAGGCCGAGAAAGTCATCGACTTGCTGGCAAAAAATGGCCTGAAGCGCGGCGAGAATGACCTGCGCGTCATCATGATGTGCGAAGTGCCGTCGAACGCCATCCTGGCCGACCAGTTCCTCGACCATTTCGACGGCTTCTCGATCGGTTCGAACGACCTGACCCAGCTGACCCTGGGCCTGGACCGCGATTCCGGCATGGAATTGCTGGCGGCCGACTTCGACGAGCGCGATCCTGCCGTGAAAGCCCTGCTGGCCCTGGCCATCAAGGCTTGCCTGGCACGCGGCAAGTACATCGGCATTTGCGGTCAGGGGCCTTCGGACCATCCTGACTTCGCCGTCTGGCTGATGGAGCAGGGCATCGAATCGATGTCGCTCAATCCCGACTCGGTAATCGACACGTGGCAAAAGCTCGCTGCGCTGAAAGCGTAAGCGTCCTTCCGCCCCTTTAAAACCCGCTGCCGCTGACCCGGCAGCGGGTTTTTTTATGCCTGTCACGCGGCGCACGCCAGTATCCGATGGGCTTGCGCCAGATCAGCTAAAATGATTCCACCAATACATTGAAACAGGAGTTCACATGGCAAGCAAGAAACCGAGCAAAGTGGCAAAGATCGACATCGGCATTTCCGAAGCGGACCGCGCGAAGATTGCGGAAGGCCTGTCCGGCCTGCTGGCCGACAGCTACACCTTGTACCTGATGACCCATAATTTTCACTGGAACGTCAAGGGACCGATGTTCAACACCCTGCACCTGATGTTCATGACGCAATACACGGAGCAGTGGGCCGCGCTGGACCTGATTGCCGAGCGCATCCGCGCCCTCGGCTACCCGGCGCCGGGCACCTACAAGGAATTCGTCAAGCTGGCCTCGATCAAGGAAATCGACGGCGTGCCGCCGGCGCTGGAAATGGTCAGCCACCTGGTGTCGGCGCAGGAAGCGACCGCGCGTACGGCGCGCCGCCTGTTCCCGCTGCTGGAAAAAGCCAATGACCAGCCGACGGCCGACCTGATTACGCAGCGCCTGGATTTGCATGAGAAGACGGCGTGGATGCTGCGCAGCCTGCTGGAAGAGTAAATGCCTTTCCGGCGGCGCTAATTCGCCCTTGGCTATTGACGCCACCCGGAATTGCGTTAGACTGCTTGTATATAGGTGTTGGCAAGAATAATATCAGGCAGTACAGCGCATTAAACCCCGTCGCTTATATAGGCTGCGGGGTTTTTTATTTTCGGATTCAATAGGACGGAGGCATCATGGCTGAATGGGTAGGCTGGTTTGTGGCGGCTGGCGTGGTATTGATCCTGGAATTGTTCACGGGCACGTTTTATCTGCTGATGATCGCCATCGGCGTCAGTGCCGGGGGATTGGTGGCGCTGGCGGGTGGAAATGGCAGCTGGCAGGCCGTGACGGCGGCCATTGTCGGCGTGGCGGCCACCCTGTTATTGCGGCGCAGCCGTTTTGGCAAGGCGGCGCGGCGCGATGCGGCGCAGGATCCGAATGTGAATCTCGATATCGGCCAAAGCGTGGCCGTGGCGCATTGGGTTGATGGCGTGGCGCGCGTCATGTATCGCGGCGCCTTGTGGGATGTGGAATTGATACCCGGCAGCGACGCGCAGGCCGGTCATTACACCATACGTGCCGTGCGCGGCAGCCGTTTGATTGTTGGATAACCTGGAGAGTAGATTATGGAAGTAAACATTGGAAGCGTGTCGCTGATCTTGTTATTGCTGGCATTGGTATTTGTCTTCAAGACCGTCAATGTGGTGCCGCAACAGCATGCCTGGGTGGTCGAGCGTCTGGGAAAATTCCATGCCGTATTGGGGCCTGGACTGAATATCGTCGTGCCGTTTGTCGACCGCATCGCCTACAAGCATGTGTTAAAGGAAATTCCGCTCGACGTGCCGCCGCAGGTGTGCATTACGCGTGATAACACGCAATTACAGGTCGATGGCATTCTGTATTTCCAGATTACCGACGCCATGCGTGCTTCCTATGGCTCGTCGAATTATATTGCCGCCATTACGCAACTGGCGCAAACGACCTTGCGCTCGGTAATCGGCAAAATGGAACTCGACAAGACATTTGAAGAACGCGACCATATCAACACGGCCATCGTGAATGCCATCGATGAATCGGCGGCGAATTGGGGCGTCAAGGTATTGCGTTATGAAATCAAGGATTTGACGCCGCCCAAGGAAATCCTGCATGCGATGCAGGCGCAGATTACGGCCGAGCGTGAAAAGCGTGCGCTGATTGCCGCTTCGGAAGGGCGCAAGCAGGAGCAGATCAATATCGCCAGCGGCGAGCGCGAAGCGGCCATCGCCCGTTCCGAAGGCGAGAAGCAGGCCTCGATCAACCGGGCAGAAGGGCAGGCCACAGCCATCGTCGCGCTGGCGCAGGCCAGTGCCGAGGCGTTGCGCCAGGTGGGCGCGGCCATCCGCGAGCCCGGCGGTGAAGATGCCGTCAACCTGAAAGTGGCCGAGCAGTATGTGGGCGCCTTTGCGCAATTGGCGAAAACGAATAACTCGATTATCGTGCCGGCCAATCTGGGCGATATGAGCGGTTTGATCGCCACGGCGATGCAGGTGGTGAAAACCCAGAAGCCGAAAAGCGGCGTGGCGATTCCCTGATTGTCTGGTGAATAGCAAACTCGTAGCAAGTTAGTCGTCAAAACTGCCCGCCGTATCGCGGGCAGTTTTCATTTGCGCTATTGGAATATATGCTGGCAGCGGGGTTCGTGTATCGGCGCTTGAAGCAATAGCGTTGAAAATCTTTTCTCTATGCTATGCTGTGCGCACTTTCGGGATTATATGCTGTCGTGCGACGTTTATCTTTTTGATTGAAGTAGAATCTGCTGCACCGATGTCCGCGATGGATGTCGGGACGAGTTTGGTGCCGGTGCGCAATGGTCGATAGTATCGGCTCCGAGTATATTTTGAATTGCAATTTAGAATTACTATAATTTGCAATGAAGTACTGCGGAATAAAGGCGGCCGATGATGTCGTATTGAATCGCCGCCGCACAAAGCAGAGCTGCTTGCACGGATGGGTCCATGTGCGATGTCCGCCCCTTGATTGAAGAACTGCATCGCTTGAAAGCCGGGGAAGTAGGATTTTTGGTAAAAGAATTGTAAAAAACAATCAAATCTTCAAAAAAATTACCTCAGTCGCGTTACAATTGGATAGAATTTAACTGTTCAGTTATATTTTTCAACTCACACAAGGAAATATCATGGATCTGT
The DNA here is from genome assembly GCF_002797895.1 of Janthinobacterium sp. 67. Lineage (NCBI taxonomy): Bacteria > Pseudomonadati > Pseudomonadota > Betaproteobacteria > Burkholderiales > Oxalobacteraceae > Janthinobacterium > Janthinobacterium sp. 67. The sequence continues at coordinate 657,445 of NZ_PGES01000001.1, forward strand.
CCAGCTTATCCCTGTCCGAACTGCGCACCTTGCAGGACGACATCAAGAAGCAAATGAAGAAACGCGAACAGGACGATCTGTCCAAAGCGCGCGAACAAATCCTGGCGATCGCCCAGAGCGTCGGTGTTTCCGTCAAAGATCTGGTTGGTACGGGTATCCGCGCTAAAACCGGTACCGTTGCCGTACGCTATCGCAATCCGGACGATGCGACGCAGCAATGGACTGGCCGTGGCCGTCAACCGAAATGGGTCAAAGAGTGGACCGATTCGGGCAAGTCGCGTGATCTGCTGAAGGTGTAATGTAATACGCCATTCATTCGGATGCTTGTCCTGTGCGGTAGGGCAGGTGTGATACAAGGCAGTATGCAAGCATCCGGAACTTTCCTGATTTATCGTCTTTGGCCAGGCAGGCAAAGCTGATTCCCATCGATTATCTCCGCGGTATTTTCGCTAATACCAGTCTTATTCCGTCGTATCTCTTCCTTTTCCTGTTTTATTCCCGCCGCGCCCAGTTATTTCTCGCGTGCCACGCGCAATCGGCAAAATAAAACCCGGCATATGGCCGGGCTTGTTGTTGCGATCGCAGCGCGCTGCATGCGCTGCCGGATCAGCGGCGGTGCGACTTCATTGCCGCCTGCACTTCGCGCGCGCCATCGCGGTCGCGTTCCGCCGCCCGCTTGTCGTGCTGCTTCTTGCCCTTGGCCAGGCCGATTTCGCATTTCACGCGGCCGCCCTTGTAGTGCAGGTTGAGCGGCACCAGGGTGTAGCCGGAGCGTTCCACCTTGCCGATCAGTTTATCCATTTCCGTACGGTGCAGCAGCAGCTTGCGCGTGCGTACGGCTTCCGGATGGATGTGGGTGGAAGCGGTCGGCAGGGCGCTGATATGCGCGCCGAACAGGAAGAGTTCATCGCCGCGGACGACGACGTAGGCTTCCTTGATTTGTACGCGGGCGTCGCGGATGGCTTTGACTTCCCAGCCTTCCAGCACGATGCCCGCTTCGTAGCGATCCTCGATAAAGTAGTCGTGGAAGGCTTTTCTGTTGTCTGCTATGGTCATGAGATGGTAAATGTGCGCGGGTCGGTTAAACTACTGTCTCGCGCAAGCGCGATAAAATCAAATGTATCCAACATCATAGCAAATGGTTCTTCAATGGCAGTAGTACATAAATCAGTTTTTCTCGGCTATAGCGCCGAACAAATGTTCGCGCTGGTGGCGGCGGTGGAGGATTATCCCAAATTCCTGCCCTGGTGCGGCGCGGTCGAGATTCGCGAGCGGGGCGAGAACACGGTCGTTGCCAGCGTGGGCATACATTACCACGGCGTGCGCCAAAGCTTCACCACGTCCAACGAGAACGTGCCGCCGACTTCCATCAAGATGAAGCTGGTGGACGGTCCTTTCAAGACCCTCGATGGCGTGTGGACCTTCAAGGCCCTGCGCGAAGATGCCTGCAAGATCGAACTGGATCTGCACTACGAGTTTTCCAGCCGCGTGTTGGAACAGATCATCGGCCCCGTCTTCGGCATGATCGCCAACAGCATGGTCGATTCCTTCTGCAAGCGCGCGGAGACCGTGTATGGCTGAGGTCAGCACGCATGGTATCACCGTGCAAGTCTGCCACGCCTTGCCCGATAGCAGCTTCCTGCGCGCCCTGACGGTGCCTGTGGGCACCACCATCGAGCAGGCGGTGGCGCAGAGCGGCTTGCTGCAGACCATCCCCGGCATCGACCTGGCCGTCAATATGGTCGGCATCTATGGCAAGAAGAAGCCATTGGATACCATCCTGCGCGAGCATGACCGGGTGGAAGTGTACCGGCCCTTGCAGGCGGACCCGAAAGAGGCGCGCCGGCGCCGCGCCGGGAGCAAGCCTGCCAAGGGCTGAGCGGACAGGGCGGTCGCTGCCTGGTGAGCGCCATTTTTTGCTATTTCCAAATATCTTTTCTATGCTGCAAGGACGGAGGGCGTTTTTTTCTGTATAATCTGCTTTTGCGCCAATAGGAAATGCTATGCGTCTACTTCAAAAAGCACTCACATTCGATGACGTGCTGCTCGTCCCAGCCTACTCCAACGTTCTGCCCGCCGATACGTCCCTCAAAACTCGCCTGACCCGCAATATCACCTTGAATATCCCCTTGCTGTCCGCAGCCATGGATACGGTGACGGAAGCCCGTCTGGCGATCGCGATGGCACAGGAAGGCGGCATCGGCATCATCCACAAGAATTTGAATCCGAAGGACCAGGCACGTGAAGTGGCCCGCGTAAAGCGTTTCGAAGCAGGTGTGCTGCGTGATCCGATCACGATCCCGCCGGAAATGAAAATCCGCGACGTGATCGCCCTGACGGAACAATACGGCATCAGCGGTTTCCCTGTCGTCAAGGGCAAGGAAGTCGTCGGCATCATCACCAACCGCGATTTGCGCTTTGAGCAGGAACTCGACGCGGAAGCTTCCGCCAAGATGACCCCGCGCGAAAAGCTGGTGGTCGTCAAGGAAGACGCCGATACGGCCGAAGCCAAGCGCCTGATGAACAAGCACCGCCTCGAGCGCGTGCTGGTCGTCAACGACGCGTTCGAACTGCGCGGCCTGATCACCGTCAAGGATATCCAGAAGTCGACATCGCACCCGTTCGCGTCGAAAGACAGCCAGGGCAAACTGCTGGTCGGCGCTGCCGTCGGCGTGGGCGCCAAGGATGAAGAGCGCATCGACCTGCTGGTCGCTGCCGGCGTCGACGTGCTGGTGGTCGACACGGCCCACGGTCACTCGCAAGGCATCCTGGACCGCGTGAAGTGGATCAAGACCAAGTACCCGCAAGTCGAAGTGATCGGTGGCAACATCGCTACCGCCGCCGCCGCCAAGGCGCTGGTCGAATACGGCGCCGATGCGGTCAAGGTCGGCATCGGTCCTGGCTCGATCTGCACCACGCGTATCGTCGCCGGTGTGGGCGTGCCGCAAATCACGGCCATCTCGAATGTTGCCGAAGCACTGGAAGGCACGGGCGTGCCATGTATCGCCGACGGCGGTATCCGCTTCTCGGGCGATATCTCGAAAGCGCTGGCCGCTGGCGCCTCGACCGTCATGATGGGTTCCATGTTTGCCGGTACGGAAGAAGCACCGGGCGAAGTGATCCTGTACCAGGGCCGCAGCTACAAATCGTACCGCGGCATGGGTTCGCTGGGCGCCATGTCCGATGGTTCGGCTGACCGTTATTTCCAGGACGCCACCATGAAGGCCGACAAGTTCGTGCCGGAAGGTATCGAAGGCCGCGTGGCCTACAAGGGCAGCGTGCTGGCGATCATCTTCCAGCTGGTGGGCGGCGTGCGTCAATCGATGGGTTACTGCGGTTGCGCCACCATCGACGAACTGCGCGAAAAAGCGGAATTCGTGGAAATCACTTCGGCCGGCATGCGCGAGTCGCATGTCCATGATGTGCAGATCACGAAAGAAGCGCCAAATTATCGCTCCGAGTAAGCGGTAACGAAAGTCCAGACCGGCGCCCAGTGCGCCGGTTTTGCAATTGACCTTGAATAAAGCTCCGACCATGCATTCTAAAATCCTCATTCTCGATTTCGGTTCCCAAGTCACCCAGTTGATCGCCCGCCGCGTGCGCGATTCCGGCGTGTTTTCCGAAGTCTACCCGTATGACGTCAGCGACGAATTCGTGCGCAACTATGGCGCCGCCGGCGTGATCCTGTCGGGCAGCCACAATTCCACCCTGGACGGCGACTCGCCGCGCGCGCCGCAAGCCGTGTTCGAGCTGGGCGTGCCCGTGCTGGGCATCTGCTACGGCATGCAAACCATGGCGGCCCAGCTGGGCGGCAAAGTGGAAAACGGCCTGGTGCGCGAATTCGGCTACGCCGAAGTGCGCGCCCGCAACCACACCAAGTTGCTCAACGGTATCGCCGACTTCGTCACCGACGAAGGCCACGGCATGCTGAAAGTGTGGATGAGTCATGGCGACAAGGTGCTGGAAATGCCGCCAGGCTTCAAGTTGATGGGCAACACCCCGAGCTGCCCGATCGCCGCCATGGCCGACGAAGAACGCCAGTTCTACGGCGTGCAATTCCACCCGGAAGTGACGCACACGGTGCAGGGCAAGGCCATGCTCGGCCGTTTCGTGCATGAAATCTGCGGCTGCAAATCGGACTGGAACATGCCCGACTACATCAGCGAAGCGGTGGAAAAGATCCGCGCGCAAGTCGGTACCGACGACGTCATCCTGGGCCTGTCCGGCGGCGTCGACTCGTCCGTCGCGGCAGCGCTGATTCACCGCGCCATCGGTGACCAGCTGACCTGCGTTTTCGTCGACCACGGCCTGCTGCGCCTGGACGAAGGCAAGATGGTGATGGACATGTTCGCCAAGAACTTGGGCGTGAAAGTCATCCGCGTCGATGCGGAAGAGCAGTTCATGGGCCACCTGGCCGGCGTGACCGATCCCGAGCAAAAGCGCAAGATCATCGGCCGCGAATTCGTCGAAGTGTTCCAGGTCGAATCGGGCAAGCTGGTCAACGCCAAATGGCTGGCGCAAGGCACGATTTACCCGGACGTCATCGAATCGGCGGGCAAGGGCAAGAAAGGCCAGACCATCAAGAGCCACCATAACGTGGGCGGCTTGCCGGACACCATGAAGCTGAAATTGCTCGAACCCTTGCGCGAACTGTTCAAGGACGAAGTGCGCAAACTGGGCGTCGCCCTGGGCTTGCCGCATGACATGGTCTACCGCCACCCGTTCCCGGGCCCGGGCTTGGGCGTGCGCATCCTCGGCGAAGTCAAGAAAGACTACGCCGACCTGCTGCGCCGCGCCGATGCCATCTTCATCGAAGAACTGCGCAACACGCCGTATGAGCCGGTCGTAGTGCCTGGCTTCGACCAGGATAGCGTTCCGACCAACTGGTACGAAGCGACGAGCCAGGCTTTCGCCGTGTTCCTGCCCGTCAAATCGGTGGGCGTGATGGGCGATGGCCGCACCTACGAATACGTGGTGGCCCTGCGCGCCGTGCAGACGCAAGACTTCATGACAGCCCACTGGGCACACCTGCCGCACAGCCTGCTGGGCAAGGTCTCGAACCGCATCATCAACGAAGTGCGCGGCATCAACCGCGTCGTCTACGATATCTCGGGCAAGCCGCCGGCGACCATCGAGTGGGAATAATTTTCAACCCGGCAGCGTAAGGTAACGCCGGGTCAATGAAACAGCCAAGCCACTGACTTTTAAGGGTTTTTGTCCGCCATGTCCTGCGGCAAAGTGGCATCGGGTAGTTTCGGGCAGTCTCGTCCCGTCTGTATCAGTTGCCGGACGATTTTGGCCGGTACAGCAAACGAGACAGCGTGAAATTAACTCCCAGGGCGGCCACGGAACCCGTCGCCACCGCGGTCCATGGCTGCGCCCGTGCGTACGCCATGGTGAGGATGAACAGGGCATATACCGCGTAGTTGACCAGGGCGCCCAGCGCCATCAGGCCAATGTAACGCAGCCATTCGGCGCGGCTGGCCCGGTTGGCGGTGCGGAAGGTGTAGTGCCGGTTGCAAAACCAGGTGAAACTGGCTGCCGCCAGGAACGAGAAAATGCGCGCCTTGTACGGGTTCGTGGCTACCGTCCGCAGCAATACTTGCAGCACGCCCGCATCGATGAGGAAGCCCAACGCACCGACCAGGCAAAAGCGGACAAATTGGCTCATCTCGGGCGTTGTGGCGGGGCGATTTGCAGGTAGATCAGACGTTTGATTTCCTGGCGGCCACGAGTGACGGTGTCGAGTATGAGTCCACAGGCAGCCGACAGCGCTGCCGTGATGCCCATGCCCGTTACCAGCACGGCGGTCGGGAAGCGCGGCACCAGGCCCGTTTCCGCGTAGGTGATGAACAAGGGTATGGCCAGCAAGGCCGCCAATACTGCCAACAGCGCGGCGATGGCGCCAAAGAATGCGAGTGGACGCTCCAGCCGGAACAGCTTGACTATCATCAGCAGGATGCGCACGCCGTCGCGATAGGTGTTTAATTTGCTATGCGAGCCAACGGGACGCGATTTGTACGCAGATGCAATTTCATCTACCGACATGCGCAGTTCAAGCGCGTGCACCGTCAGTTCGGTCTCGATTTCAAAACCGTTGGCGAGGGCGGGGAAGGACTTCACGTAGCGTCGTGAAAACACGCGGTAGCCGGACAGGATGTCGCTGAAGGAACGACCAAACAGGCGCGCCACGCACTCGGTCAGCAGCCAGTTGCCGAGCCGGTGTCCGGCCCGGTACGCCGCGACTTCTTCGGTGATGCGACGCGCCACCACCATGTCGAGTTGATTGGCGAACAGGCTGTGCAGCATTGCCGGTGCGCTCGCGGCCGCGTAGGTGTCGTCGCCGTCGACCAGCACGTAGGCATCTGCTTCGATGTCGGCAAACATGCGCCGCACCACGTTGCCCTTGCCTTGCAGCGGCACGTTATACACCACCGCGCCATTTTCCCTGGCAATTTCACTGGTGCGGTCGCTGGAGTTATTGTCGAACACATACACGGTGGCGCCAGGGAGGGCCTCCACGAAATCACGGACTACGGCGCCGATGGCGACTTCTTCGTTGTAACAGGGAATGAGGACTGCAATTTGCTGCTGTTGGATCATTAAGTTGTTCCTGTGGGGGGATAGTCATGGGGCGAAAGCGTACCGAGGAAGGCCTGCCAGTGTGAAGGGGGCATCATGCACCGCGCTTGACGCGATGATACGCATCATCAATAATTATAGTTGATAATTTTAGTGTACTGGTGAGCATACGATGCCCCATCTTGTTGTGGCAAATTCATGATGGACAAATTCGGCTATGCCGCCCTGCATTACCTGACGCTGCTGGCCTTCCTGTTCTCAAGCTGGGGTTATGGCCATTTCCTGCTGCGGCGTTTCACGCGACCGCCATTGCCGTCGATACCGGCATCCGAATCAACCGTTTCCGATGGCCCCTTCCTGCACGCGTACAGCGCCATGGTCGGCATCGGCATGTCGATTTGCTTCCTGCAATGGCTGGCAATTGCAGGTCAATTCCGTCACGCGCCAGTGCTCGGCATCGTAGTGGCTGGCGCGCTGATGGGGGCCGTGCAGCTACGCGCGCTAGGCCCATTGGCCTGGCCGTCGTGGGGCAAGCGCTGGCGCGCCGCCAGCTGGCCCTTGCGTGGCGCCGGACTGATCATCGCATTGCTGCTGTTACCCACGCTGATCGCCCCCCTGTGCCCGCCACTGGCGTGGGACGAAGTGATGTATCACTTGCCGCATGCCCAGCAGTGGGTACTCCACGGCAAACTCACGGTCAACGCGTGGCTGCGCTATCCATGGTTTCCCTACAATATCGATGTGCTGTTTGCCGGCGGCATGCTGATGCAGGACGATGTGATGCCACACATGCTCAACGCGCTGATGGGCTGGCTGGCCACTTTCCTGGTGTATCAGACCGGCAAGCGTCATGGCGGTGCCGGACTGGCTTGCCTGGCAACCATCATTTTCCTGGTGTTGACGCGCTGGGACTATGACAGCGCGATGATCGACCTCGGCGTGACAGCCTTCATGTTTGCCGGCTGCCTGGGTTTTGTGCGCTGGATGGAACAGCCGCGGCAACTTGGCTGGCTGGCCAGCGCGGCATTTCTGTTCGGCGTTGCAGTGGGCGCCAAATACCAGTCGCTGACGGTGCTGCTGCCGCTGGCCGTGGCCTTGTTGCTGCGAACCCGCAAACCCGGTGCCTGGCTTGTGGTCAGCTTCAGCCTGCTGCTACCCTGCATTTACTGGTACGTTCGCAATTATCTGATGACGGGCGATCCGTTTGCGCCTGTCGGCGGCAAACTGTTCGGCTTCACGGACTGGAATCCGGGGGATTATGCCGGACAATTCATCGACCTCAAAATGCATGCGGACTGGCCGCACTTCGTGCTCTGGCCAGCCTTGCTAGCACCCTTGGTTCCCGGCCTGCGACAATTGCCTGTGGCGCGCGCGGCAATGATGCTGAGCGCGTATGCGATGGTGGTCTGGTATCTGACATCGCACTATGCGCGTTATCTGATGCCGTATTTTCCCATCCTTGCATTGCTTGCGGCGGCTGTGTGGCGCTGGCTGTTCATGGCCGGACTTGAAAAGATCGGCGGGTTGGCAAGATCGCCGGCGCCTGTGCGCATCGCTAATATTCAGCGTCGCGCGGCTGCGACCCTGGCGGTGTTGACGCTGCTGGCGTTGCTGCCGAATGTCGCCAACAAATGGGCGGGCAACTGGGCCCTGATCGCACCGACCATGGCGGCGCGCGAAGCGATCCTGGAACGCAAGATCACCGGCTACCCTGTGCTGGCGTATTTGCGCCAGCATCCGATGCGGCAAACCTACCAGTTTGGCCTGGAAGATGCGCTGTACTACGCGCCGTTGCAGACGTCGGGCGACCATTTCGGACCGGGCCGTTACCGCGATTTCGCCACGCTGACGCCGGCGGCCTTGGCGGCAGCCTTGCGCGAACGCGGCAACGATAGCATGCTGGTGCATGCCACGCGCTGGCCGGGTATTACCACTCAGGCGGGCTTCGACCAGTCGTTTGCGCTGGTGTATCAGGACGGGCCGGTGGCGCTGTACCGAATTTTATAGGTCTGCAATGCTTTATCTTGGCGCCTGATTTTTCAAGTTTTTTTCCTTGCGGGGCAAGCGACAGGCAAGGCAGGGCAGGGGACTAACAGGCGGGCGCAGGGCCAGGCAATGTGGCATTCCAGCTGACCGCGTGGGCCCCGGCCTAGGTGCCGGAAGCGACGGGGACTATGCCTGCGGTGTGGCCCAGTAATTGCGGCATGAGTACGCTCGTACACGTGGATATGGCCATCATCGTGGTAATGGTGGCGCCGTACATCGTTTTCACGGCATGGCTGACGGCACGTTCGCATAGCCGCACGGCCAGGGAATTCATGGTCGACGGGCGCAGCCGGCCACCGTGGTCGGTATCCGGAGGTTGTCCGAATTCATTGGAGATGCCACGCTCTGCGATGAAGACTTGGGCGCGCTGCACGCCTGCTTCTTGCATGGACAATATCGCGCCAGGCCTATCCTGGCCAAGCCAGGTCAAGACCATTTTGCTGATCGCGGCGCTGTCGCCGGAAGGTGATGTCGGTCAGCAGGAGTCGTATTCACACCATGGTGTCAAGGAAGGTCAATTTTCACCAGGGATGAGGAGATGAAGATGCATGAATTGCTGAGCTCGAATCGGCGATTGATGGTCAGCCAGAATCAACCCGCGTGGACGAGCTGCGATTTCACGGTCACGGTTGCAACTGGAATATTTCCCATGCAATTGGAATATGAGGACAATATGTTCAGGGAAAGCGTTGCGCGTATGAGCAGTTTATAGGGGGACATTGCATGCTGCTCCTTGCGCCGCAGTGTAGCGGCATGCACCGCCACGCTGCAAGTCCGATCACGGCCATGCAACGGCAATAATGCCGGGTTGCCAGCCTGGGCACGAAGCCTAAGCCATCTGCCCCAGGCTGACCAGCCGAGCCAGGGTCTCCTGCGCATTCATGCTCGTGGCCAGCTTGACGGCGTTCATGCCGCGGCTGTCCACGGCATCGATGCGGGCGCCGTGTTGCAGCAGCAGGTCGAGGATGGCGAGGCGGTTGAACATGGCGGCCATCATCAAGGGGGTCTTGCCATCCGGGCTGGCGCCTTCCACATGCGCGCCGTGCTGGAGCAGCAGTTCGGCGATGTCCTGGTAACCCTTGTAGGCTACGCCGGCCAGCGGCGTCTGGCCCTGGTCGTTGGGGACGTTGGCGTCGGCGCCCGCTTCGAGCAGCAGGCGCGATGTTTCTACGTGGCCATGGTAGCTGGCCAGCATGATCAGGCTGTCGCCCTTTTCGTTGCGGAAATTGACCGGCACGCCCTGGGCAAGCATGGCGCCCAGCTGCTGCGTGTCGCCTTCGCGCACGAGGGCAAACAGGCCCTGGATGAATTCCAGGGTTTCGGCATCCATCGCTGGCGGGAGTTTTCGTGCGTCGGTGTTCATCGTGTTCTTTCTGCGAAGGTTAAATGGATATTGCGGTATTGGCCGGGAAGTGTCAATTGTACGAGTCCCGCTCCTCGTGAGAGACAAATGCGGCGGGTGCTCTGCTTGTAAATTTCCTTTATTAAACTATATTGGAAAATGATGTGATTTTTATATCATGTCAGTTATTCCGATTCGGAAATTGAATACTTCCAGAAAATCAAAAGGGGGGACGAGTCATGAGTGCGATCTTAGAAAAGAAATCCATCGACAAGCCGGATGAAGTGCGCCCATTCAAGGATGGCGCCGGCCGGATGGCTGTCTTTACGCTAGGCGAACAGACGATGGGGCGCGGTGAATTTGAGCCTGGCTGGCGCTGGAGCCTGCATGTCAAACCGATTGTGGGAACCGATTCGTGCCAGGCAGCGCATACCGGCATGGTTCTCGAGGGGCGGATGGTGGTACGGATGAATGATGGCGCTGAAATGGAATATGGACCGGGTGACGTCTTCTATATGCCGCCGGGGCACGATGCCTGGGTGGTTGGCAACCAGCGTTGTGTCCTGTTCGATGTCACTGGCGTCGCAAGGTATGCCAAACCGCAATAAGGGCGGCAACTGAAGACGCCGTTCACACGCCCGCCGCCAGCGCCTTCTGCCGCGAAGCCAATGCGGCGCCGATGAACAGGGCGATGGCCGACGCGATCAAGCCCCGCTCCAGTCCGGCGGGGCCGTCGGCGATCCAGCCGACCGCGATGGGGCCGGCGATCTGGCCCAGCGCGAATACCGTCGTGTAGGCGCTGATGCCGGCCGTCCAGGATTGTTGCGGCAGGTTATGCCGCACGAGGGCCGTGGTCGACGCCACCACCGACAGGAACACGGCGCCGAACACGAGTCCTGAAAGGAACACGACGGGCGCAAAGCTCGTCAGCGCGGGCAGGACGGTGACCGTGCCCAGCACGCCGTTCAGGATCGCCAGCGATTCGCCGCCCTTGTAGCGGTCCAGCATGTGCGCCCAGATGCGCGACGACGCCACCACCGCCAACCCCAACAAGGTGTAGAACACGGTGATCAGGGTGGCGCTCATCCCTTGCTGCTTGAGCAGAGCGATGACGAAGGTCATGTAGCCGATGTAGCCGACGCCAAACATGAAGTAGCCGGCCAGGCTGGGGGCAAAGTCGCGCCAGGCGAAGCGCCGCGGCGTGTCGAGAGCGCGCGGCGCTTCGCCGATTGCCTTGGCCGGCAGTGCCATGATGGCGGTGGCGAGCAGGCAGGCGAGTCCCAGTGCCAGCCACGGCCATTGCCAGGCGTGCGCGGCGCCATGGTCTTGCGCGGCGGCCAATGCGGCCGGCACCAGCAGGGCCGACAGCGCGATGCCGAAGCCCGTGCCGCCGTAGTACAGGCCGATGTAGAAGCCGGCGCGCTGGCTGTGCATGGAACCGAGCCGCGCCGCCAGCACGCCGCCGGCGATGAAAATGAAGGCGCTGGCGACGCCCGCGCATACGCGCTGCAGGAACAGGGTGGCCGTGTCGCTGACGAGGCCCGACATCAGCATGAAGATGCTGGCCAGCACGGAACCGATGATGAGCAAGCGCCACACGCCCAGGCGGCGCATCAGCGCCGGCGTGGCCAGGGCGCCTAGAAAATAGCCGAGCGCATTGAATGTGTTCATGGCCCCGGCCAGCAGGTAGGACCAGCCCAGGTCGGCACGCATGGGCGGCAGCAGCAAGCCATAGGAAAAGCGCGACAGGCCCAGGGCGACGGCGGCGCCCAGCGACAGGGCCAGCGCCGTGGCCAGCGGATGGGACGGGGAATGATCGTGTATCGGCATGGCCTGAGACCCATCCAGGTAGGGGATAGCGTGCGGTGGAAGTGGCGCGGACGACACGCTTTTTTACTGCTAAGTTAATGAATCGGAACGGGGAAGTCAAGCAGGGTCGCGTCTGTATGTGGCGGACAACAATGCAATCTTCGCCATCGTTACTTTTGGAGAGAATTGTGAGACTTGCAATCTCATATAATTGCAATCAGGAAATTAACTTGCCAAAATTCAATTTTGCGGCTTATTCCTGATCCTCCATATCTAAAGGGCACTATGAACAAGAATAAACCTGGCGCGTTGTTGATCGCAGCGCTGATTGGCGCGGCGTTGGCTGGCTGCGCTTCCGAATCGTCCCAAGCCCTGGCTGTTCCCACAGTCGCCAGCGCGGCCCGTCCTTACGTCGGTCCCCGCACCCTGATCGCTGTCGGCAAGTTCGACAACCGCTCCAACTTCATGCGCGGCATCTTTTCCGATGGCGTCGACCGCCTGGGCAGCCAGTCGAAAACGATTTTGATTGCGCACCTGCAGACGTCCAACCGTTTCAACGTCCTCGACCGCGACAACATGGCCGAGCTCAAGCAGGAAGCCGACTTCAAGAAGCAAGGCCAGAACATCAAGGGCGCGGACTTTGTCGTCACGGGCGACGTGACCGAATTCGGCCGCAAGGAAGTGGGCGACAAGCAATTGTTCGGCATCATGGGCCGCGGCAAGACGCAAGTGGCGTATGCCAAGGTCACCTTGAACGTCGTCAATATCGCCACGTCCGAAGTCGTGTTCTCGGCCGGCGGCGCCGGCGAATACAGCCTGTCGAACCGTGAAGTGCTGGGTTTTGGCGGCACCGCCAGCTATGACGCCACCCTCAACGGCAAAGTCCTGGACCTGGCCATGCGCGAAGCGGTCGAGCGCCTGGTGGCTGGCGTCGAAGCGGGCGCATTGCGCAAACAATAAGGTATCCCATGAAAACAATGATGAACAAGGGCGCGGCCCTGCTGGCCATGCTCGCCTGTGCCGCCCTGACCGGTTGCGCCACGCAATCGAAGACCCTGTACCAGTGGGAAGGCTACCAGCCGCAAGTGTATGAGTACCTGAAGGGTGAAAGCCCCGAGCAGCAGATGGCCGCCATGGAAAAAGACCTGCAAATGATCGCCGCGAAAGGCAATCATGCGCCGCCGGGCTTCCATGCCCACCTGGGCATGCTGTACTCGATCGCGGGCAAGCCGGAGCAGGTTGCCGCGCAATTCGAAGACGAGAAGAAACTCTTCCCGGAATCGACGCCGTACATGGACTTCCTGTTGGGTAAATTGAAGAAAGGCGAGAAATTATGATGTCGCGCATGTTGAAAATGGCCCTGTGCCTGGGTCCCGCCATCTTCATGGTCGGTTGCGCCACCAAGCAGGCGGCATACGATTACACCGCCTTCAAGGCAGCCAAGCCCCGCTCGATCGTGGTCTTGCCGCCGTTGAACAATTCGCCGGAAGTCAATGCCGGCAACAGCGTCTACGCGCAAGTAACGTATCCGCTGGCCGAAGCGGGTTACTACGTGCTGCCGGTGGCCGTGGTCGGTGAAACCTTCAAGCAGAACGGCTTGACGAACGCCGCCGATATCCACGGCGTCGATGCCAAGAAGCTCAACGAGATCTTTGGCGCCGATGCGGGCCTGTACGTGACGATCTCCAAGTACGGCACGACGTACGCCGTGATCGACAGCGTGACGGTGGTGTCGGTCGATGCCAAGCTGGTCGACCTGAAGACGGGTACCTTGCTGTGGCAGGGCGCGGCCAGCGCATCGAGCAATGAAGGCAACAATAATAGCGGCGGCGGCCTGATCGGCGCCCTGGTGACGGCGGCCGTCAAGCAGATCATCAATACCAGCACCGATGCCAGCCATCCGCTGGCTGGCACGGCGAATGCGCGGCTGCTGTCGGCTGGCGTGCCGAACGGCCTGCTGTATGGTCCCCGTTCGGAACGCTACCTGGCGCAGTAACTGTAATACCAGGCCCTGCACTGTTCAGGGCCTGTCGCCTGGCCGGCGCCGGCTCCAGAACGGCGCCGACGGCCAGCGCGTTTCCTGGCCGTAGCAGTAGGCCAGGTGGCGCTCGTATGCGGCGCCGATGGCCGCCAATTCCCCATTGTAGTGTTGACAGGCTTGCAGCTCTCCCTGCAGCGTGCGGTCGGCAGCCTCGGCCGCGGCCAGGCCCGTGTACAGGGCGTTGAAGATGCCTTGCGACGACAGTGGATCGAAGCTCAGGGCCGCGTCGCCGACGGCGAACCAGCCTGGGCCCGCACCGGCGTCCAGGCTGGCCGTATGGGCGGGCGTGGCCATGGCTTGTGTATCGGCCGCATAGCCTTGCCGCTCCAGCAATTCCCCCGTGGCGGGGAGCAGGCGCGCCGCCGCTTCCAGCCAGCCGGCGTCGCGCAAGGCGTCGTTGGCGAGCAAGTCCCCATCCGTATGCAGAGCCAGCACGCGGCGCTGGCCGGGCAGGGGCGCGCTGTACCACCAGCCGTCTTCGCAAGCTTCGATGTGGGCCAAGCCCCGCGCGGAGGGCGTGCGGTCAAGCCCGTATTGCCATACCGAGACCAGCCGGTCGCCGCGCTGGCGCCGTGCCCCGATTCCGCGGGCCAGCCGGGCGCTGCGTCCCGTGGCGTCGATGACGATGCGCGCGGCCGCGTCGCAGGGGCCATGCTGCGTCCGCAGCCGTACTTTCCAGCCGCCATCTTCCTGCGCGATGCCCGCGACTGTGGCCGAGGTCAGCAGGGCGGCGCCGCGCCGGCGCGCTTCGTCGCGCAGCCACCGGTCGAAGGTGCCGCGCGCCAAGTGCCAGCCGTGGCCATCGGGATCGCTGAGGAAGTGGTGTTGCGTCCAGGCACCGTTCCACCACGCACGGTTGCCGTGGTAGGGCGCATGGCCCTGGCGCAGGAAGGCGTCGAGCAAGCCCATGTCCCGCAGCAGGCGCGCGGCGGCCGGCGGCAGCGACTCGCCGATGCGCGCCAGCGGCGCGTCCAGCCGGTCGACCAGCAAGACCCGGTGCCGCCCCGCCAGGTTCAGCGCGGCCGTGGCGCCGGCCGGACCGGCGCCGACGATGAGCACGTCGGCCTGCAGCACGGTCACAGGCGGTGCCGCTGCAGATGGCGCGCTTTTTCCGTGCCCTCCAGGTCGACGTCGACGAACTCGTCCGGTATGGCCGCCGCCGCGCGCAGCTGGTGCTTGCCGGCTACCGGCGGCGGCAGGTTTTCCACCTGCAGGAAGGCGGGGAAGCCGGCCACGTCCGTGGGGCCGGGGCGCACCTCGACCACGCCCACCTGCGCCAGGTCGGCGATCATGTTGTTGATCTGCTCTTCATAGCTGATGTTGCCCAGCGGGCGTATCCACGCGGCGCGCCGGGCAAAGGCGGCCAGGCGGTCATCGATGGGCACTTCGCGGTTCATCACCGCGTCGTAGGCCAGCTTGCTCATCACCTGGTTGGGCACGCGCGCGGGCCAGAACGTGGGCACGTAGGGATCGTAGTCGGACTGGTAGCCGGAGCGGCAGCTGGCCGTGTCCGTCTGCCATGGCACGGCCATCCAGCGCGTCACGCCGCCGGCGATCTGCGCCGAGCAGGGGCTGCCGATATTGTCCGGCGTCAGGACGGCGCCGTAGTCGGGCTCCACCCAGCCCGGCGGCCGGTGCGCCAGGCGGAAAGGCGCGCTGTACATGCTGGCCTGGCGCATGGGCCAGGTCATTTCGCAGCCGGGGTGGAAGGCATCGGCCAGGCAGAATTCCATGGCCGCGCGCAGCAGGGTGTCCGGTTGCTGGGCCACGTCCACGTCGGCCAGGCTTTGCGGCGGCACCTTGCCGGGCGCATAGTCGTCCGTGAACTTGCCGTCCGCCCATTGCTTGAGGAAGCGCAATTGCAGATTGCTCAGCGTGCAGTTCTGGCGCGGCGTGTCTGCCGGCGGGATGGCCATCGCGTCGCCATACAGCCACGGCCATGGCGATGGCGCCCAGGCGTCGCGCTCGAACTGGCGGAACTGGTTATAGATGACGTTGCGCCACTCCCTGCGGCTTGCCGACGGGCTGGCCAGGCGGGCCATCCACTCGTCGCGGCTGAACGGCGTGCTGCCGTCCCAGCCGAAGGCGGCAGCGAAGCCCGCATTGACCCATTGCAGATTGGACAGGCGCTCGAATATGGGGCGGATATCGTCCTGGAACGAGGGAATGGCAGGTGCTGCAAGTTTCCCTTCCGAAACAAACAAGTCGCGCATCAAGTCCCACATGGTGCGCACCGATTTTTGCTGCGGCGCGTAGTCGGGTGGTGCGACGACCACCCAGGCCATGTCGACGGGCAGGGCCTTGCCCTGGTAGTGCACGGTGGCGCAGACGGGGCCGTCGGCCGTGTCGTCGTACCAGCCTTCGTTGTTGGCAAAGGTGATGGCGCGCGCGCCATTCCAGGATGCCGACTTGCCATGGCCGCCCAGCACGATCAGCCGTCCCATGGTATCCGTGCGCAATTCGCCCAGGTAGACGGGCGTGCCCAGGAAGCTGCCGCTGTCGAAGGTCACGGCCGGCTGTTCCTTGCCGTTGATCTTGCGCTCGCCCGGCGTGATCGACAATTGCGCGCGGTCGGTGACGGCCATGTTGCGCAGGAACGAGGGCTGGGTGACGTGCGCCTCGGGAATATCGAGCGCGATCTGGAACTGGTACCACGCCGCCTTGGTGTTGGCCAGGGTGACGGACCATTCGATGTCGGCATTGCTGGCGTTCAATTCGGCCACTGCCACGCCGGCCGCATTCAGTCCATAGAGGCGAAAGATCGCCGCCTGGCGCTTGATGGCCCCGGACGCATCGCGGTAGTAGCCGGCAGGCCGCGCCGCCGGTTCCGGCACCTCCGGTCCCAGAAAGTATTCGTGGGGGCTGTTGCCCACGCGGGCAATGCCGATGGGCGGATAGATCGCCGCCTTGACGATGACGGTATCTTGGGAGGAACTGGACATGGCGCGCCTTTCCAGATGCATGAAGGGAAGGAAAATATACCGCATAAAAAATGCGCCAAATGCGCACATAGTCACCGCATCGTGAATTCGTGCGCGTCGCGACGGACACATGCTGTCGCTGCGGTGCGCCCGGCGAGCTTCTTCCAGCCACGTTAAGATAGCGGTATTTTCAAGATAAACAGGGGCCCGGGTGCGCGTGTTGCTGGTGGAAGACGATCCGATGATCGGAGAAAGCCTGGTCGAGGGCTTGCGCGGCGAGTGCTATGCCGTGGACTGGGTGCGCGACGGCCACGATGCGGAGCTGGCGCTGGCCGGGTTCGCCTACGATTTGATGCTGCTGGACCTGGGCTTGCCCGGCAAGCAGGGCATGGACGTGCTGCGCGCCATGCGCGCGCGGGGTGCCGAACTGCCCGTGCTGATCATCACGGCGCGCGACGGCACGCCGGCCCGCGTGGAAGGGCTCGACAGCGGCGCCGACGATTACCTGGTCAAGCCCTTCGACCTCGACGAGCTGCTGGCGCGCATCCGCGCGCTGCTGCGCCGCCGGGTCAGCCGTACGCGTTCCGTCATCGAGCATGGCGCGCTGATACTCGATTTGGCCAGCCACGACGTCACGTTCGAAGGCGAGCAGATCAAGCTGCCGCCGCGCGAGTTTTCCGTGCTGCGCGCCTTGCTCGACCATCCGGGCAAGGTGGTGTCGAAGCGCCAGCTGAGCGAAAAGCTGTACGGCTGGGATAGCGAAGTGGAAAGCAATACCGTCGACGTCTACGTGTACCAGTTGCGCAAGAAGCTGGGCGCGGACTGCATCCAGACCGTGCGCGGCGTGGGCTACAAGATGCGGCTGGCGTCATGCTGACCATCCGCCGCCAATTGCTGCTCGGCTTGCTGGCCGCCACCTTGCTGTGCGTGCTCGGTGCCGGCATTTCGCTGTTCCGCTCGCTGCTGGAAGAAACCAATGAACTGGCCGACTTGCAGCTGCGCCAGCTGGCCGTGGCCTTGCCCGACGAGTTCGAGCCGCAGACGGGCCTGGCCGCCGCACAGGAGCCGGAAGAAGCGTTCGTGCTGCAGGCGTGGGACGAGGACGGGGAACCATTGCCCGTCCTGCAGGGCCAGCCGGCATTGCCGCGCTATGCGCTGGCCGGCTTTGCCGATGTCACGTTGCACGGCGAGGACTGGCGCCTGTACGGCGAGACGCGGCGCGGCCGCTACGTGCAGGTGGCGCAGGCGCAGGCCGTGCGCGACCAGCTGGCCTGGCAAATGACCATGCGGGCCGGCGCGCCGCTGCTGGTGTTCGCGCTGATCCTGGCGCTGCTGATCGTCGCCGTCGTGGGGCGCACGCTGGCGCCGCTGCACCGGCTGGCCGAATCCGTGGCCGGCCGTTCGCCCGATGCGCTCACGCCCTTGGCGGCCGACGACATGCCGCCCGAATTGCGGCCAGTGGCCTTGGCGTTGAACAGCCTGATGGGGCAGTTCGAGACGGCGCTGACGGCGCAGCGCACCTTTGTCGCCGATGCCGCGCATGAATTGCGCTCGCCGCTGACGGCGCTGAAATTGCAGCTGCAGGTGGCCGAGCGGGCCGGCAGCGAGGAAGAGCGCCGCGTGGCGCTGGCGCGCCTGCACGAACGGCTGGACCGCAGCACGCATCTCGTGCGCCAACTGCTGAGCCTGGCGCGCCATGAAACGGCGCTCACGGCCAGCCAGTTGCACACGGTGGACCTGGGCCAGTTGCTGGAAGCGGCCGTGGCCGACCACAGCGCGCTGGCCGACAGCCGCGACATCGACCTGGGCGTGGTGGAAACATTGCCGGCGAAGGTGCTGGTGCAGGCCGATCCCGACGGCTTGCAAGTGTTGCTGAATAATCTGATCGACAATGCCTTGCGCTACACGCAGCAGGGAGGCAGGGTCGACTTGCAGGCGGCGGTGGAAGAGGGCAGGCCGCTGCTGCGCGTCTCCGACAACGGCCCCGGCGTGCCGCGCCAGCACCATGCGCGCCTGTTCGACCGCTTCTTCCGCCCCGACGGCAACGACGCCTGGGGCTGCGGCCTGGGCCTGTCCATCGTGCGCCACATCGCCGAGCACCACCAGGCCGACATCGCGCTGGCCGATGGGGAGGCGGGGCGGGGATTGCAGGTGACGGTGCGTTTTCCGCAGGCAGCGTGAATAGTGAAGAAAAATCGGATGCCGATCAGCATGACATCACTACGCAATATGCTAAAAATGATGTGCTTGCTCTAACTCATAGCATTGTCAAGCGCGGTCTCCAGTCTCTTGCGGCTGCTGGCCCGAACATGATGCATGCCAAGCCGTTTTGCCATTGCCATCACAGCGTCGTCGCCAGCCCGGCCTTCTCTGGCGACCAGTTGGGCGAGGGATATGAGTTCAGCCATGCAAATTTCGTCGACGTTGCGCCCACCCTTTCCGTCGTGGTTGAATAGGATAGCTCGCTCAGGCTCTCGGTCACGCGCCCAGAAGAACATGCCGACATCTTCCTCCGTAAATTTCAGGCACGAAAGCGCTATCGAGGAGACGCGCTCCTGAATGCGTGCGCCGGTACGCTGCCAACCGTGCGCCCGCGCGATGCGACGCGCCAGTACGGTATCGCGTGATGGTCCATCGAGATCAACGATTTGCTCAATCATGTGTCGAAGCTGGTCATCGTAGGAAGCATCAAAGAAAGTGTCGGCATTCATGCTGTCTACCGTTGCAGGCTCAATCACTTCATTTCGCGTGGTGTTCGTCGAGTCAATATCCGGACTGGCGACAACACGTGAGGCATATTGAATATCAAGAACAGGGCTTGTCAGTTCTATCATTTCTGTGGACGCCGTTGTTTCTGTTTGCGCTTTGGTCAGGATTTCCTTTGCCTCCGCCTCAGCCGCTTCGCGCTCCGCCAACTTGCTACGCTGTTGCCGGCTGAGCTCAAGCAAGCGTTCCAATGCCGCATGCGTCTTTTCAAGTGTACCGGTTCGGTCTATCCACCAGTCGGTAGACCAGATGCGCACGATTTCCCAGCCTAAACCACGCAATACCTGCTCACGTAACATGTCACGGTCACGCGCCGTTGCCGAGCGGTGGTAAGTAGCGCCATCGCACTCGACACCGCAAAGATATATGCCGGGCGCATCTGGATGCACTACGCCCAAGTCAATACGAAATGACGATGCGCCGATTTGAGTATGCACCAGCCAGCCGCGAGAGGCCAGTGCTGCGGCCACCGCTTCTTCAAATGGACTGTCGAAGCCACCCATGCTACCTTTGCTCACCTCTGCCAGCGCACGCTGGCCACGTTCGGCAAATTCCAGAAATTGCTTGAGGTCTCGCACCCCAGCGGCTTGCGTGCGAGACAGGTCGAATTGCTCTGGCTTCAGACTTGAAAATACTCGCAACTCTTGGCGCGCGCGCGTGATTGCGACATTCAGTCGGCGCTCGCCGCCATCGCGGTTCATCGGACCGAAGTTCATCGATATCGCACCTGCCAAGTCTGGACCATAGGTAAGCGAGAAGTAGATGATATCGCGCTCATCACCTTGCACCGATTCCAGATTTTTAATAAACAGCGGTTCGAGTTCAGTCTCCGAAAAATATGGTTCCAGAGATGGGTCCTTGCGGCGCTCTTCGTCAAGCAAATCTTCAATCAGGTTCATCTGTTCCGTATTAAAGGTGACGACGCCGATCGTCAGTTTCGATTCCCTGAAGTTCGGCGCACGCAGTTTTGCAACGATATCGGCCACTAACTCCTTCGCTTCGCGCTTGTTGATGCGCGCACCACCTTTCTCATACACGCCTGCCACGTGATGGAAGCTGACGGCACGGTCGTCGGCGACCGGCGATGGGAATGTCACCAGGCCTCCGCCATAGTAACGATGGTTTGAAAACGCGATTAGTGACTCGTGGCGGCTACGATAATGCCAAGCCAGATTCATTGTCGGCAGGTTCGCGCCCATGCATTCATCAAGGATGCTTTCGAGGTCGTCTTCGACATCCCCGTCGTCGTTCGACGATTCTGTGCGGTCAAAAAATGAGGTCGGCGGCAACTGCTTAGGATCGCCCACCATTACCACCTGCTTGCCTCTGGCCATGGCACCTATCGCATCCCATACCGGAATCTGTGATGCTTCGTCGAACACGACCAAGTCAAATGCACTGGCATCGGCAGCCAGGTACTGGGCAATCGATAAAGGACTCATTAACAGACATGGCGCCAACTTGCCCAGCACAGAGGGAATCTTTTGTATCAGCTCGCGCAACGGCATGTGCTGCTTCTTCTTGTTGATTTCATGGCGCAGATCGCCCCATTCCGAATGGCGCGTTACTTCCTCGGAGCGCGGCATGCCCGCGCAAAGCGAGGCACGCACCCACGCGCGTGTGACATCTGTAAACTGCCTGTCAAGTGCGCGGAAGTCCCCGACCCGCTTTTCATGTTCGACAGAAACGAAGTTCCGGATGACGGCCTCGTTGTCGACAGCTTGATTGAGCCACCAGCGGCTATAGTTGGTTTCAAAGGCGCGCAGCGCTTCTGTTGGCTGCACTGTGCCGTCCTCCATTGCGTTGACAAGCGGCATCAGCGATAACGACAGCGCTTCTGCGCGTACCTTGCGCCAGGCGCACCATGCCTTCAGGCGTGGTTCTGCTGCAACGATTTGCTTGCAGCAGGTGATCAGCTCGTTCAATGGCAGCTCGTTGAACTGCATGGCTACGCCTTCGCTGAATGTACCTATGGCGGCAAGACTGGCGAGCACGGGCTGCAAGGTCTCAAGCGAGGCCCGATACTGTGCGCCGCTGCTGGCCAGTACACCGGACGGTGTTAGTAATGTGTTGCCTTCTACAACCAATTGTTCAAATGCTTGACGCAGCACGTCAGCGTCTTCGACTGTCTCTGCCAAGTTGGCAATTGCCGATGTAAGTACTGCATGAAAGGTCGCCACGCAGTCGATGTCGTCGGCGCGTGTCTGCAGGCCTGCCCAAGTACCGCCGGTCGAGGCGCGCAAATAATCAAAGGCGCGCAGCTTTTCTTCAAGGATAGCGCGCTGACGCACATGCTGGTAGTCAGCAGCCAGCCCCGCGCCACAGCTTGATGTCGCGATCTCATCATGCTCGCCTTGCAGCGCGCCGGCGTCCTGCACAGCGCGCAAGGCAATCGCAAAGCGCATGGCCGCTGCCAGCAAATGAGGGCGTGTCGCCTGGCCATCCCACAGGCCGCCTGTCTCTGCGGACAGCGACTGCATATCGGCGATTTCGCTATTGAGCGTGCGTAGTTGCCGCAAACGTTCCAACTCCAGTGCAAGCAACTTGCCACAACGTCCGCTCTCGATGATTTCAAATCCCTGATCATTCCAGACTTCTTGCCGGCGTGCTTGTCCCAGCACATGCTGCAAGCGTAGCGCTGTCTGAACAAATTCAGGACGCGTCTTCAAACCCGCCCAAATACCGTCACTTACCGTACCTATTTCCACCTTGTCGATTGCGGACCGCAATTCGCGAATACGGACCAGCAAAGGCAGGTCACGGCCGATATCGGCATCGCCATCGTCGATCACGCATTCGGTCAGCACTTTTGTGAGCTGGCGCTTGCGCATCCACGACAAGGGCCATGCACTGCGTTCTGCTTCCACCCAGCCACGTTGTAGTTGGTGCACGTTCAGTGCGTCCACTTGTTCGCCATACTGCACGGACAGGTTGCTTACACTCGCGGCCAGGATGTCGAGCAGTTGCAATCCTTTCTCGAACTCGGCCTGAATATCGTCAGACCAGGGTTGGCCCAGCAGCGACATCACGCGGTCACGCTCTTCGAGCAGCGCCAGTGCTTTTTTGCATCGGGCGACGACGGACTCGGTCCATGCAGGATGGATGTGCGCACTCAGATCACGATGCTGGAGCAGTAGTTGGTATCCATCACGCAGATGAGTTAGTAGCTCGCGCGCGTCAGACCGGAACACGAAGCCCCATTGACGGCCAAAGGCATTGGGCAGTGCTTGCGTTAGATCGGCCACTGCCAGGCGCGCGCGCCGGCCAGTCGGCAAGCCCGCAAGATTGGTTGCGTTCTCAAAACTGGTGATGGCCAATTGTAGCTCTTCAACTGCCGGTACCACTGTCCTCGTAGCACTGATGAATGCTTGCTGCCAAGAAGGAGTCCACTCCGCTTGTCCGACTACCATCAGCGGACCCTTGAGTAATTCCTGGGCACCAACTGCCCCGGCGTTGACTTCCAGACGGGTAGTCAAGTCGCGCATGGCGTCAAGCTGCGTATGGTCGTGTACATCGGCCGAGTTCCAAGAAAGATCGAGTTTAGGCACATCTTCGCCATCGACCACGATACCGATCGCTTTGTAAATTGTCAGACCATTACGATGCCGATGGTGCAGTCGAGCGACATACTGGTTCAATTCGTCGCGCAGCCGCTTCAATTTGGCTGCCTGCGCTTGCCATTCCTCTGGATCAACAGCGCCCTGGGCTTCCCAAGCTCTTTGCAGCTGGTTGATCACATCGAGCTTGCGTGCCTTGCTCGAGTGCAGTTCGAGACAGAATTCGCCCAGGCCCACCTCGCGCAAGCGCCGATACACCACATCGAGCGCTGCGATCTTCTCCGACACAAACAACACCCGCTTTCCTTCGGCCAGGCACTGTGCGATCAGGTTGGCAATGGTCTGGCTCTTGCCCGTTCCTGGTGGCCCGATCAGTACAAAATTTTTACCCTTGGCACCGGCCATGACCGCTGACAGTTGCGATGAATCGGCAGGAAGTGGACAGAAAGTCTTGTCAGGAGAAAATTGCGCATCGAGTTCTTTCGCCAGCGGAAACGCTACCGTGGATGGATAGGGGTCGCGCGGACTGTCGATCAGGTGGCGCACGACCGGACTCTGACGCAACTGATCCGTGCGTTGCGTCAGATCGACCCACATCAGGTATTTGGCGAACGAGAACGAAGCTAGCACCACTTCGTCTGATACTTCCCAGCCCTTGATGTCCCGCACGGCATGCGAGACGGTACGCCATATCAGCGCGACGTCAAGTCCTGCGGCATCCTGCGGTAACTTGCCATCCATGACGCCCAGGTTGAGATTGAAGTCTTGCCGCAGCATCTCAATCAGCGTGGGATTGAAGCGTGGTTCGTCTTCATGCAGGCACAAGGTAAAGCCGGAGCGCGCACTCTTGCGCTGAAGCGAAACTGGAATCAGGATCAACGGCGCTTTACACTTCTGTCCCACTTTGTCGTCGCGCGTCCAGTTCAAAAAGCCTAGTGCCAGAAATAGCGTGTTGGCTCCGCCTTCCTGTAATACCGTGCGGGCACTACGGTAAAGATCGACTAGCCGGGTTTCCAGCTCCTGCTCGTTGACGCTGACGAATACCTCGCGCCGTTTCAGTGCATCGAGGGCATGCTCGCGACGTACGTCTTCACGTGCGCGCTGTTCGTGTATTGCCTGGTTGCGTGGGTCGTGCCCATCCATCAGATCTGGTCTTGGCAACAGTCGTATCGGTGCACCGTCGGACAGCACATCTTCCAGTATGCCAGGTTCCGGTGCATCGATTCTGAGAGACTTCTTGCCGCTCTTGAAATTGAGGAGATTGTTACGCAGCGATAGGTCAAGCAGCTTGCGTTGCCATCGGGCCAGTCTGTCCATCGGATCGAACCCGGGCGCCTCGCTCGTCGTTCCGTAGTCTGGCAAATCAGGTGCGCCGTCGTCAAATGTGGCGGCGGTTGCTTTCATCGCGCTGTCGGCGGGGGCGAGGATATCCTGGCTTGCACCACTGGCAAGCGGTTTGATCCGTTGCATGCGGGCACGCCGGATATCAACCACCAACTCGAATTGCTCTTCGACCTGTTCGGCGACCTGACTGGCGGCCAGATCGGTGGCATACGTAAAGGATGGCGCCGGCCGCGAGGTAATCAGTGTCGTTTCGAACAGGGTTAATTCCTTTAACCTGATGCGTTTGCGGATGGCTGTCACGTCATCGATAACCACTGTGGAAAATTCTTCCTGGTGTAGCCATACGCCAGCGAACGCGTGACCCTTCGTGAATACCACAATGGGATTCAAGCCCGCCTGTTCCAGCGCCGAGCAAAACATCAGCGTCAGGTCAAGGCAGGTGGCGATGCGGGCGTCCATCACCTGTGCCGCACTGCGTACCTTCTGGCCCCGGTGCTCGAAACTGGCTGGTGGAAGAGCGTAGTCCAACCCTAGTCCTGCCACGGCTGTCCACAAAGCCGAGGTAAGCTCCCATGCACGTTTTGCACCACCCTGATAACCGTCCAGCGCGGGGCTTTTCCCCGCCTGTCGCAATACGTCGGCGACTTGTTTGAGCAACCGGTCGATTGCCGGCTCATTTGGCTGCACGAATGCAGCAACGAGATCGGGCAGGTGGGAAAGTCCTCCCCACTGGTTGCGCGGCAACAGCTCTACCTTGCGCTCCTCTGTCGCAAGCACGCGTTCTGTGGACGCGTCTGTCTTGCCAAGCAATGTCAATGTAATTGTCGAGGTCTCGGCCTCGGTCAGTTTGCCGAGTACTATGCCGTCCAGTTGCACATCGCAATCCTTGATGTCGTAGTTGGACTTTCCCTGGCATGCATCGATCAGCCAGGTTTTCGATTTTAAAAACGGAGGAAACGATTCTAGGCGTAGCCGCAAATCGGTGATCTCGCCATTACCGTCATTGACAATGGTCAGTTCACGCAGCAGAGGAATGGAGTTCTGAAAGTCTGCCAGGTTCAGCTTGCTGGCATTGGAGATTCGAATTGCGTACTCAGGTGTTGCTTTGACGGGTTGTTCCGCCTGGTCTTCTACTTGTTCCACGTACTTCCCCGTTAATGAATTCGATGAATTTCGTGTCTATTTTGAAACTAATTTGCTATAGAAACATTCATTGAACCACATTAACACATTGGAAAGAGGCAATTACTCACCAAATCTCACATCAATGATATTCAGTGACGTTCTTGCTGCGAAGCGGTTGCGTTGCTTGGCCGGGCTAATATGACGGGGCATGGACGAGCCGCAATGAAAAAAGCGGATGCCGGTGAGGGCATCCGCTTTTCAGGCACAGGCGAAGCGCTTACGCCAGCTCGGTGATGAATTGCTCGCGCGCGGGGCGCACTTTTTTCAGGTCCACCAGCCAGTCGCCTTCGTCGGCGCGGTAGCCGAGCGGCAGCATGACGACGGAGCGCAGGCCTTTTTCGCGCAAGCCCAGGATCTCGTCGACCTTGGCCGGATCAAAACCTTCCATCGGCGTCGAATCGACTTTTTCCTGCGCCGCGGCGATCAGGGCCGTGCCCACGCCGATGTAGGCCTGGCGTGCCGCGTGCTGGTAGTTGGTTTCCGCATCGCGCTGCGGATACGTGGCCAGGATTTGCTGGCGGTACGCTTCCCAGCCTTCGTTCTTGAAACCGCGCACTTCGTTGACCAGGTCAAAACGTGCGTTGATGCGCTCTACCGTGTAATTGTCCCAGGCGGCAAACACCAGCAAATGCGAGGCGTCCGTCACTTGCGACTGGTTCCATGCGTGCGGCTTGATCTGCTCGCGCAGGGCCGGATTCGTCACCACGAACACTTCGTACGGGTGCAGACCGCTGGAGCTGGCCGTCAGGCGCACGGCTTCCAGGATGCGCTCGACCTTGTCTTGCGGCACCGTTTTCGTCGGGTCCATCTTCTTGGTGGCGTAGCGCCATTGCAGTGTTTCGAGCAGTGCGGACATGTAAATCCCTTTCATAATGAATAGTTCAGATTGGAAATGATAGCGGATTCGGGCATTTCAAGTGCGCTGGACAAAAAAGTACCGGTATAGCGCACGCATGCACGGTTGTCTACAGGCCAAGCATGGCAAGTTCCACCGCCGGGTAGCGCGCGCCCTGCACGGCAGCGGGCGCGATGGCGGCACCGATGGCGGCCAGCTCGGTCTCGTTGAGGAGGACCTGCGTGGCGGAGACGTTCTCTTCCAGGTGCGCCAGGCTGCGGGCGCCGGGAATCGGCACGATGTCGTCGCCTTGCGCCAGCAGCCAGGCCAGGGCCAGCTGGGCCGCCGTGGCGCCGCGCGCGGCCGACAGGCGCTGCAATTGGGCAACGAGGTGGGCGTTGGCCGCCATCGCGGGCGGCTGGAAGCGGGGCAGGCTGTGGCGGTAGTCGTCTGGCGCCAGGTTGGCGCTGGATGCGAGCTGGCCCGTCAGAAATCCCCGGCCCAGCGGGCTGTAGGGCACGAAACCGACGCCGAGCGCGCGGCAGGCGGGCAGCACTTCCGCTTCCACGTCGCGGCTCCACAGCGAGTATTCGGACTGCACGGCCGCGATCGGATGCACGGCGTGGGCGCGGCGCAGGGTGGCGGCCGACACTTCCGACAGCCCCAGATGGCGCACCTTGCCCGCCTGCACCAGACCGGCCATGGCGCCGACCACGTCTTCGATGGGCACGGCGGGATCCACGCGGTGCTGGTACAGCAAGTCGATGCACTCGATTCCCAGCCGGGACAGCGACGCTTCCACCGCCTGGCGAATGTGTTCGGGATGGCTGTCCACGCCCGCCATGCGTTCCACGCCCTGGCCGTGGGGCAATATCTTGAAGCCGAACTTGGTGGCGATCTGGACCTTGCCGCGCAGCTGCTTCAGGGCGCGGCCTACTAATTCCTCGTTGGCGTAGGGGCCGTAGACTTCCGCCGTATCGATCAGGGTCACGCCCAGTTCCACGGCGCGGTGCAGCACGCGCAGCGAGGTGGCCTCGTCCGCGCCGCCGTAGGCAAAGCTCATGCCCATGCAGCCCAGGCCGATGGGAGCGACGCGCAAGCCGGAGTTACCCAGTGTTCTGTGTTCCATTGTCATTCCTTTTCAAAAAAAGATGCCAGGAGTATGGACGAAGGAACTGCATGCGATAAGATGCCTTATCCTGCATGTATTACTGAATGAAACTCATGAATAATGGCTGATCTCAATGAATTGACGGCCTTTGCGGCCGTCGCCCGCCTGCGCAGCTTTCGCAAGGCGGCCCTCGAACGGGGCGTGTCCGCCTCCGCCCTCAGCCATGCGCTGCGCGCGCTGGAAGAGCGCCTGGGCGTGCGCCTGCTGAACCGCACCACGCGCAGCGTCACGCCGACGGAGGCGGGACAGCTGCTGCTGGCGCGGCTGGCGCCGGCCATGCGCGAAATCGATGATGCCTTGCTGGACCTGAGCGCCTTGCAGGATGTACCCACAGGCAAGCTGCGCCTGAACGTGCCCCGTCCGGCCGCGCGCCTGCTGCTGGCGCCCATGCTGGCCAGTTTTGTCGCGCGCTATCCGCGCGTGCAGGTCGAAGTGGTCACCGACGACGGCATGATCGACATCGTGCGCGACGGTTTTGACGCGGGCATCCGCTTCGGCGAGCAGGTGGCGGCCGACATGATCGCCGTGCCCGTGGGCTTGCCGCAGCCGTTCGTGGTGGTGGGTTCGCCCGCCTACCTGGCCGCGCATGGCGCGCCGACCACGCCGCGCGCGCTGCTGAACCACGCCTGCATCGGCCGGCGTTTTCCCAGCGGACGCCAGTACGCGTGGGAGTTTGAACAGGCGGGGGAAGCCGTCAGCATCGCCGTCGGCGGGCCGCTCGTGTTCGACGACGATGAACTGATGCTGCGCGCGGCGCGCGATGGCGCGGGGCTGGCATACGTGTACGAGGCCGATGCGCGCGCCGATATCGCGGCCGGGCGCCTCGTGTGCGTGCTGGAGAACTGCCTGCCGCCGCCGTCGCGCTATTTCCTGTACTACCCGGGCCGGCGGCAGATGCCGGCCGTCCTGCGCGCCCTTGTCGACATGCTGCGCGTGCCGGGGGCCTAGTCATTCAGCCGGCGGGCGGCGGCGCCACATGTTCGACCGGCCACTTGATGGTAAACAGGCTGCCGCCCGCCTTGCCACGCGTGCAGACGGCGCTGCCGCCGTGGGCACGGGCGATGGCTTCGACCACGGCCAGGCCCAGGCCGCTGCCCGCGTTCAGGTCGCCGCCGTCGCTGTCGCCGCGACGGAACGCTTCGAACACGTGCGGCGCCAGGTCTTCCGCGATGCCGGGGCCCGCATCCTCGACGCTCAGGTAGTACTGGCCCGCCAGCACGCGGGTGCGCACACGCAGCAGGCCCGGATGCGCATAGCGGCGCGCATTGTCGAGCAGGGCCAGCACGATTTGACGGATGCGCGCCGCGTCGCAGCAGACGGGATGGTCGGACAGGTGCAGCTGCAGGGTAAAGCCTGCCGCCGCCATGTCCGGCGCCAGCAGGCGGCGCACTTCCTCGATTTCCAGGGTCAGGTCCGTCCACGCCATGCGCAGCTGCATGTGGCCGCTGTCGGCCAGGCTCAGGGTGCGCAAGTCCTCGATCAGGCGGCCTAGGTCTTCCACTTGCGCCAGCAGGCTGGAAAACGGCACTTCCTCGGGCTTGAAGACGCCGTCGACGACGCCTTGCAAGGTGCCGCGCAGGACGGTCACGGGCGTGCGCAGTTCGTGCGCGATGGCCGCGTTCCACGTTTCGCTTTCCTTGGCCGCCCGCTGCAGGCGTTCGGCCATGCTGTTGAAATCGTCGACCAGCATGGCCGTCTCGCCCAGGCTGCGGTCGCCGGCGAAGGCGCGCGCAGACAGGTCGCCATGGGCCACGCGGCGCACGCTGTCCATCACGGAATTGATCGGCTTGAGGATGCGCGAAGCGAGCTTGAGGGCGAAAAACGCGGCCAGGCCCAGGCCGAAGATGGTGATGGCGAAGATCCACAGCCACTCGACGGTGCTGGGCGACCAGTCGTCCGGCTCGGACAGCATGCCGGGATCGATCTTGAAGGCGATGGCAAAGAAGGTCCAGGAACCGATCCAGATGATCAGGATGCTGCTGACCATCAGCACGGACATCGACAGGATGATTTGCCGGTTCAGGCCCGTGAAGCGCATCAGAGTTCGCTTTCCAGGCGGTAGCCCACGCCGCGCAGGCTGGCCGGCATGTTCATCACGCCCGCTTCTTCCAGCTTCTTGCGCAGCTTGCTGACGTGGCTGTCCACCGTGCGTTCCATCGAATTGCTCTCGGGCATGCACGACTCGAGCAATTCGAGGCGGCTGCAGACGCGGCGCGGCGTGCGCGCCAGGTGGGCCAGCAGGCGGAACTCCGTCAACGTCAGGCTGAGCGCCACGGCCATGCCATCGTGCAGCACGCTGGCCACATACGTTTCCTGGTCGATCTCGATGGGGCCGCAGCGCAGGCGCTGGCCGCCCACCGGGTGGTGGCGCACGCGCGAGCGGCGCAGCACGGCCGCCACGCGGGCCACCACTTCGGCCGGATTGAAGGGCTTGATGATGTAGTCGTCGGCACCCACGCGCAGGGCGGCCAGCTTGTCCGCATCCTGGTCGCGCGCCGTCAGCATGATGACGGGCGTCTCGCCGCGCCGCCGCACCTCGGCCAGCACGCCCCAGCCATCGACCCTGGGCATCTGCACGTCGAGCAGCAGCAGGTCCGGTGCCAGCGCCAGGTGCTGGTTCAGCGCTTCCTGGCCATCGTGCGCGAAGGCCGTGCGGTAGCCGTCGCGCTCGAGGTAGCCGGCGAGGATGCGGGCGATTTGCGGTTCATCTTCGGCGATCAGGACGAGGGCGGAAGGCGGCGTGGTGGCAAGGAAGGAGGGCTGGCTGGCGCTGTGATGATAGTTCATGCAAATAGTCTAGCATTCTTCGCTGTCTCCATCGAATCTCCACATTTCTTTGACGGAACATCCACGCAAGACTTTTATGCTGCGGCCTATCTGTCGACCGGACCGCCGGTTGGGATCAGCCATAGAGAAAAGTCATGCCAGTACAGTACCTCACCAGGAAAAACATGTTGATCGCCGCGGCACTGCTCAGCCTTGCCGCCTGTTCCAAACCCGCGCCGGAAGAAGGCGCCGCGCCGCCCGCCGCCGTCACCGTGCTCAAGCTGCAAGCGGCGCCCGTTGTCCTCAGCGATGAATTGCCGGGCAGGGTGGCCGCCTTCCGCACGGCCGATATCCGCCCGCAGGTGGGCGGCATCGTGCTGCGCCGCCAGTTCGAGCAGGGCGCCGAAGTGAAAGCGGGACAGAAGCTGTTCCAGCTGAACCCGGCGCCATTCCAGGCGGACGTCGATTCGGCCGCCGCCGCCCTGCAGCATGCGGTGGCCACGGCGAAGCGCGCCAGCAGCCAGGCAGACCGCTTGAAACCGCTGGTGGAGGCGGACGCCATCAGCCGCCAGGCGTATGACGACGCCGTGGCCCAGCGCGAGCAGGCCGTGGCCACCGTGGCGCAGGCACGCGCGGCCCTGGCGCGGCGCCGCCTGGACCTCGCTTTTGCCAGCATCGAGGCGCCGATTGCCGGGCGCATCGGCTCCGAACTGGTGACGGAAGGCGCGCTCGTGGGCCTGGCCGATGCGACGCCGATGGCGCGCATCCAGCAGATCGACAAGGTGTACGTCGACGTGCGCCAGCCGGCCGCCGCGCTGGCCGCCTTGCAAGCCTCGGGCAACGGGGGCGCGGACAAGCTGCCCGTGACCATTTTGGGCGCGGATGGCCAGCCGCATCCCGTCACGGGACGCATCCTGTTCTCCGGCATCAGCGTCGATGCGGGCACGGGCGACGCCGTCATCCGCGTGCTGGTCGACAATCCGCAGCGCCAGCTGTTGCCGGGGATGTTCGTGCGCGCCCGCATCGCCCGCGCCGTGCAGGAAAATGGCGTGCTGCTGCCGCAGCAGGCCGTCTTGCGCAGCAGCGGCGGCCAGGCGCAGGCCTGGGTGCTCGATGGCACGAACAAAGCCAGCCTGAAAACGATCGCCGTGGGCGATGTGATCGACCATCAGTACGTGGTCAACGGCGGCCTGAAGGCGGGCGAAACCGTCGTCATCGAAGGCCAGGAACGCCTGCAGCCGGGCGTCACCGCCGCGCCGCAACCGTGGAAGCGCGCCGCCGCCGTGGCCACCGCACCTGTCGTCAGTGCCGTGCGCTGACTCGTACATATTGAAAGTTTAACGACATGCCTCAATTTTTCATCAACCGCCCCGTCTTTGCGTGGGTGGTGGCGGTCTTTATCGTCCTGTTCGGACTGATCGCCATACCGCAATTGCCGATTGCGCGATTCCCCTCGGTGGCGCCGCCCAGCGTCAGCATCAGCGCCAACTACCCTGGCGCCACGCCGCAAACCATGAACGATTCCGTGGTCGGCCTGATCGAACGCGAACTGTCGGGCGTCAAGCACCTGCTGTATTTCGAGTCGTCCACCGATACGTCGGGTTCGGCCTCGATCACCGTCACCTTCCAGCCCGGCACCGATCCGGAAATGGCCCAGGTGGACGTGCAGAACCGCCTGAAAGCCATCGAACCGCGCCTGCCGCAAGCCGTGCGGCAAAACGGCTTGACGGTGGAATCGGCGTCGTCGGGCTTCCTGATGATCGTCAGCCTGATTTCCGACAATGGCCAGCACGATGAAGTGGCGCTGGGCGACTACCTGGCGCGCAACGTGACGGAAGAACTGCGCCGCATTCCCGGCGTGGGCAAGGTGCAGCTGTTCGGCTCCGAGCGCGCCATGCGCATCTGGGTCGATCCGGCCAAGCTCGTGTCGTACAACATCGCCATGGGCGAGCTGACGGCCGCCATCGCGCAGCAAAATGCGCAGATCGCCCCGGGCCGCCTCGGTGATTCGCCCGCCGTGCACGGCCAGCGCGTGACCATTCCGCTGACGGTGCAGGGCCAGCTGCAAACGCCGGCCGAATTTGCCGCCATCGTCCTGCGCGCGAATGCGGACGGCTCGAAAGTGACCATCGGCGACGTGGCGAAAGTGTCGCTGGGCGCGCAAAGCTTCAACTTCAGCATCCGCGAAAACGGGCAAGCCGCGTCGGGCGCCGCCGTCATGCTGTCGCCGGGCGCCAACGCCGTGCAGACGGCCAGCGCCGTGCGTGCGCGCATGGCCGAACTGGCGCACACCATGCCGGCCGGGATCAAGTATTCGGTGCCGTTCGACACGGCGCCGTTCGTGAAGATCTCGATCGAGAAGGTCGTCGTCACCCTGCTCGAAGCGATGGTGCTGGTCTTCCTCGTCATGTATCTGTTCCTGCAAAAGATACGCTATACCCTGATTCCCGCCATCGTCGCGCCGATCGCGCTGATGGGCACTTTTACGGTCATGCTGATGGCCGGCTATTCCGTCAACGTGCTGACCATGTTCGGCATGGTGCTGGCCATCGGCATTATCGTCGATGACGCCATCGTCGTGGTGGAAGCCGTCGAGCGCCTGATGGCCACCGAAGGCTTGTCGCCGAAGGAGGCGACGTCGAAGGCCATGCGCGAAATCACGGGGGCGGTGGTGGGCATCACCCTGGTGCTGACGGCCGTGTTCATCCCGATGGCGCTGGCCAGCGGTTCCGTCGGCGCGATCTACCGCCAGTTCACCCTGGCCATGGCCGTGTCGATCCTGTTCTCGGCGTTTCTGGCTTTGAGCCTGACGCCGGCCCTGTGCGCCACCATGTTGAAACCGATCGGCCCGCACGACCACGACAAGAAGGGTTTCTTCCTGTGGTTCGACCGCCATTTTGAACGCATGACGGCGCGTTATGAAAAGGGCGTGGTGGCGATGGTGAAGCGCGCGGGCCGCTCGATGGTGCTGTATGGCGCCATCGTCGCGGCGCTGGGCGTGGCTTTCATGCAGCTGCCGTCGGCCTTCTTGCCGGAAGAAGACCAGGGATATTTCATCACCTCGATCCAGCTGCCGTCCGACGCGACGATGGAGCGCACGCTCGACGTCGTCAAGCTGTACGAGCAGCACGTGGCCACGCGGCCCGGCATCGAAGTGAACCAGTCTATTCTCGGCTTCAGTTTTTCCGGCGCGGGGCCGAATGCGGGCCTGGCGTTCACCATGCTGAAGGACTGGAAACAGCGCAACGGCGCCACGGCGCAGGAAGAAGTGGCGCTGGCGCAGGCGGCCATGTCGCAGGCGAAGGAGGGCGTCATCATGAGTTTGATGCCGCCCGCCATCGATGAACTGGGCAACTCGTCCGGCTTTTCCCTGCGCCTGCAAGACCGCGCCAACCAGGGCATCGCTGCCCTGCAGGCGGCGCAGAACCAGTTGCTGGGACTGGCCGCGCAAAGCGGCAAGGTGGCCGGCGTGTATCCGGACGGCTTGCCACCCGGCGCCAGCGTGCGCCTCGATATCGACCGCACCAAGGCCGAAGCGCTGGGCGTGTCGTTTACGGCCATTGCCGACATGCTGACGGCGGCCATGGGCTCGACCTATGTCAACGATTTCCCGAATGCCGGCCGCATGCAGCAGGTGATCATCCAGGCCGATGCGCCGTCGCGCATGCAGCTGAACGACGTGCTGGCCCTGCGCATCCGCAATAACGCGGGCGGCATGGTGGCGCTGGGCGAACTGGTGCGCCCCGTATGGAGCGAGTCGCCGCTGCAGCTGGTGCGCTACCAGGGTTATCCTGCGGCGCGCATTTCGGGCAGCGCGGCACCGGGTGTGTCGAGCGGCGACGCCATGCTGGAAATGGAGCGGCTCGTGAAGCAGCTGCCACCCGGTTTCGCGCTCGCGTGGACGGGCCAGTCGCTGCAAGAGAAGGAATCGGCCTCGCAGGCGCCCATGCTGATGGCGCTGTCGATGCTGGTGGTCTTCCTCGTGCTGGCTGCCCTGTATGAAAGCTGGTCGATTCCCGTCTCCGTGATGCTGGTCGTGCCTTTGGGATTGCTGGGCGCTGTGCTGGCCGTGATGTTGCGCGGCATGCCGAACGACGTGTTCTTCAAGGTGGGCATGATCACGATCATCGGCCTGTCGGCGAAGAACGCGATCCTGATCGTCGAATATGCGCGCCAGCTGCAGGCGCAAGGACGTGGACTGGTCGAAGCGACGGTGGAGGCGGCTAGATTGCGCTTGCGCCCGATCTTGATGACGTCGCTGGCGTTCGCGCTGGGCGTCGTGCCGCTGATGCTGGCCACGGGCGCCAGCGCCGAGACGCAGCACGCGATCGGCACGGGCGTGTTCGGCGGCATGATCACCGCCACCGTGCTGGCCGTGTTTTTCGTGCCCGTGTTCTTTGTCGTGGTGCTGGGCGCCGTCGACAAGATGAGCAAGTACTTCAACAAACGCAGTCATCGCATCGCCGTCAAGGCGGTGGAAGGAGAATTGTAATGCGTTTATTCTTTATGACGCCCCTGGCCGCGCTGGCTTTGTCGGCGTGTTCCTTGACGCCGCCGCTGGTCAAGCCGGCGGCGCCGATACCGGCCAGCTATGGGGAAGTCTCCGCGTCAGATAGCGCCGCGGACCTGGGCTGGCGCCAGATGCTGCTCGATGCGCGCCTGCAGCGCCTGGTCGACATCGCGCTGGAAAACAACCGCGACTTGCGCGTGGCGTCCCTCAACGTGGAAGCCGTGCGGGCCCAGTACCAGATCCAGGATGCGGGCCGCACTCCGGCCATCGGCGCGAATGCGGGCGGCGTGCGCCAACGCGGCGCCGATGCGGTGACACAGAATCAGTTCACTGCCGGCATCGCCATGAGCGCGTTCGAGATCGACCTGTTCGGCCGCCTGCGTTCCCTGTCGGACGCCGCGTTTGCCCGCTACCTGGCCACGCAGCAGGGCCAGCGCGCCGCGCACATGGCCCTGATCGGCGCCGTGGCCGACGCCTACCTGGAACAGCGGCTGGCCGAGGAACAGCTGGCGCTGGCCCGCCAAACCCTGCTTGACTGGCGCCAGGCGCTGGTCCTGACGCAGCGCCTGCACGGCGCGCAGCAGGGAAGTGGCCTGGACGTGGCGCAGGCGCAAGGGCAGGTCGCCACGGCGGAAGCGGACGTGCAGGCGCGCGAACGGGCCAGTGCCCTGGCGCGCAACAACCTGGAATTGCTGCTGGGCGCGCCGCTGCCAACGGACCTGCCGCCCGGCCGCGCACTTGATGGCCAGCCCGTGCTGACGCAGCTGCCGCCCGGCCTGCCGTCGGACTTGCTGGCGCGCCGCCCGGACATCCTGCAGGCGGAATACGCGCTGGTGGCGGCGAACGCGGAAATCGGCGCCGCGCGCGCCGCCTTCTTCCCGCGTTTGTCGCTGACGGCGTCGCTGGGTTTTGCCAGCCCGGAGCTCGGTGACCTGTTCCGCGGCAGCGCGCGCAGCTGGTCGTTCGCGCCGCAAGTGACGCAGCCGCTGTTCCAGGGCGGCCAGCTGCGCGCGGAACTGCAACTGTCGCGCTTGCGCAAGGACGTCGCCGTGCTGCAGTACGAGCAGGCCATCCAGATGGCGTTTCGTGAAGTGCGCGACGGTCTGGCCGGCAGCGCCACGTACGCGCAGCAGATCGATGCCCAGCAGCGCGTGGTCGCGGCGGCGCAGCAGCGCCTGCGCCTGTCGCAGCTGCGCTACGACGCGGGCCAGGACAGCCGCCTGGAATTGCTCGACGCGCAGCGCCAGTCGTATGCGGCCCAGCAAGCCTTGCTCGACGTCCGGCGCGACCAGTTCAAGTCGGCCGTGGCCTTGTACAAGGCGCTGGGGGGAGGGCTGGAAGAGTAGGGGCCTTGCTTAGCCTGTGAAGGCGCCGATCGGCCGGTTGCGCGCCAGGCTCCAGCCTGTCGTGTGCTGGGAGGCAGGCTTGCCGTCGGCCTGCTGCACGCTGTGGCTCCAGAGGATTTCCGTGAAATTCAGCTTGAACTGCTCGGTCGGCATGTCATCGGGATGGGTTTGCAGCTGGATTTCGCTGATGATGGCGTCGCGCAGCCAAATGGTCATGATGTTGGCCGTCCTGTCGCCCGAGTTGCGTGCGATGTACAGCTTGGTCGGCTGGGCCGCACCCCTGCCCAGTGGTTCGGCGCGCAGGCACAGGTCGTACAAGTTGACCGAGGTCCGGTCGACATATTTGACGCAGGTAAATTCCGTGATCACGGGCCGCCCCGACGTGCGTGCCGAATTGCTGACGTCCGTCGTGATTTGCTGCTTCATGCCCTGGTGCAACGAGACCAGCTCGATGCAGCGGCCGAGGTCCCGCAGGGCGGGGTTGTCGCGCCAGCCGGCGTCCACAAGGCTGCCGCCAATGCTGCCGCTGCCATCGTCCGGCGTCTTGCCAAACACGAGTTCCCCGTTGCCGGGTTCCAGCAAAATCAAATCCATGGTGATCACTCCTGTCATCGGGAAAACAGCATTGCATTCTTATAGCCGGCCATGCAAAGGATGTGGTTTTGTCCAGCCTGCTTCACCACGGTTGTCGACAAAACACACTCTCAGCTCTGCCATGCCTTGCGACGTGAAGTACACGTGGACATTCGCGTTCTGGGGCTCGCGCGTGATGAACCACAGGGCGTCGCCCTGCGCCAGACCCCGGCTGCCCACGCGGTGGACGAGCAGGTCGGCGCCGTCTCGGTCCACCAGGGCGATGCGCACGCGCGCCTCGCCCATCGTTGATGTCTGATATACGGTTGTCACCGGCGCCTCTTTTCACGGATCGTGTTGTCGTTGGACTATACACTGAATTAGTTGCCTAAAGATAATGATGAGGCTGGAAGGCTGGAGTATTTTTGCACCAGCGTACAGGCCAGGAGATTTTGCATTAATTCAATAATTCCACTATCATTGAAGTATTGAATGTCCAAGGCTGCGGCGCATGGTGCCCGCGATGCCGCATCGAACGGAACCACGCCCCATGCTGACCGCTTTCCTCATCTTTCTCGCCACCCTGGTCCTTGTCATCTGGCAACCGCGCGGCCTGGGCATCGGCTGGAGCGCCGTTATCGGCGCCTGTGTCGCCTTGCTGGCCGGCGTGATCCATTGGGGCGACATTCCCGTCGTCTGGCATATCGTGTGGAACGCCACGGGCACCTTCGTTGCCGTGATCATCATCAGCCTGCTGCTGGACGCGGCCGGCTTCTTCGAGTGGGCCGCGCTGCACGTGGCGCGCTGGGGCGGGGGCAGCGGCAGAAAACTGTTCGTGCTGCTGGTCCTGCTGGGCGCGCTCGTCTCCGCCGTGTTCGCCAATGACGGCGCCGCGCTGATCCTGACGCCCATCGTCATCGCCATGCTGCGGGCGCTGAAGTTTTCCGCGAAAGCCACCCTGGCCTACGTGATGGCGGCCGGCTTCATCGCCGACACGGCCAGCCTGCCGCTCGTGGTGTCGAACCTGGTCAATATCGTTTCGGCCGATTTCTTCAAGATCGGCTTTGCCGAGTACGCTGCCGTGATGGTGCCCGTCAACGTCGTCGCCGTGCTGGCGACCCTGGCCGCCTTGCTGCTCTTTTTCCGCCAGGATATTCCCCGCGACTATGAAATCGACCAGCTGAAACGCCCTGACGCCGCCATCCGCGACCTTGCTACCTTCCGCGCCGGCTGGCTGGTGCTGGCGCTGCTGCTGGTGGGCTTTTTCTCGCAGGAGCACCTGGGCGTGCCCATCAGCCTGATCGCCGCCGTGGGCGCCGCGCTGCTGCTGGTGGTGGCCGGCAGGGGCCACGTGATTTCCACGCGCCACGTGCTGCGCCATGCGCCGTGGCAGATCGTCGTCTTTTCGCTGGGCATGTATCTGGTCGTGTACGGCTTGCGCAATGCGGGCCTGACGGCTTACCTGACGGGCATGCTGAACCACTTCGCGCAGTACGGCGTGTGGGGCGCGGCCATGGGGACGGGCGTGCTGACGGCCTTGCTGTCGTCCGTGATGAACAACCTGCCGACGGTGCTGGTGGGCGCGCTGGCCATCGACCCGACGACGGTGCAGGGGGCCGTGCGCGAAGCGATGATCTACGCGAACGTCATCGGCAGCGACCTGGGACCGAAGATCACGCCAATTGGCAGCCTGGCCACCTTGCTGTGGCTGCATGTGCTCGACAGCAAGAACATCCACATTTCCTGGGGCTACTATTTCCGCGTCGGCATCGTGCTGACCGTGCCCGTGCTGCTCGTGACCCTGGCGGCGCTGGCCCTGCGCCTGGGGTGATGGCGGAGCAGGCAATGGCTTACTAGACGACCGGTCAGATTTTTTGCTATACTGGCCGCATGAGCAAAAAATCTTCCGCCGACATGCGTCAGCACCTGATCGACATCGCCAAGGCCCTGATGGCTGAGAAGGGCTATACGGCCGTGGGCCTGGCCGAACTGGTGGCGGCGGCCGGCGTGCCGAAAGGCTCGTTCTACTATTACTTCAAGTCGAAGGAAGAGTTTGGCCAGGCCTTGCTCGACGATTACTTCACCACCTATCTGCAGACGGTCGACGCCTTGCTGGCGGGGCCTGGCATTGCCCGCGAGCGCCTGCTGGCCTATTTTGACTACTGGAGCACGACCCAGGCCGACAGCGCCCCGGAAGGCAAATGTCTGGTGGTCAAGCTGGGTGCCGAAGTGTGCGACCTGTCCGTGGACATGGGCGCCGTGCTGCAGCAGGGCACGGGCGCCATCCTGGACCGCCTGACGCAGTGCATCGAATCGGGCCGCCTCGACGGTTCCGTGGCGGCGGCGACGCCGGCGCGCGTGCTGGCCGAATCGCTGTACCAGCTGTGGCTGGGCGCTTCGCTGATGGTCAAGGTGGCCCGGAACGGCGGACCGTTCGACGCCGCCATGTCGACCACGCAACGGCTGCTGTCCTAGCCGTTTTTTTTAATCATATACTAGACGACCGGTCAGTTATTGCCGGTTTTTCTCACAGAATACGAAAGCAATACGATGAGCGAACAACATGAAAGCGATTTATTTTCTCCAGTCGATCTGGGCGCGCTGGCCCTGGCCAACCGCATCGTCATGGCGCCGCTCACGCGCAGCCGCATGGGCGACGATGGCGTGCCGAACGCCATGCACGCCGAGTACTACGCCCAGCGGGCCAGCGCCGGCCTGATCATCAGCGAGGCGACGAACATCTCGCCCCAGGCACGCGGCTATGCCCTGACGCCGGGGATCTGGTCCGACGCGCAGGTGGCGGGCTGGAAGCTGGTCACCGATGCCGTGCATGCGGCCGGCGGCAAGATCGTCTGCCAGCTGTGGCATGTGGGACGCTTTTCGCACACGAGCCTGCAGCCAGATGGCGCCGCGCCCGTCGCGCCTTCCGCCATCCGGGCCGAGGGCAGCACTTACACGGCCAGCGGCATGCAAGCTGTCTCCATGCCGCGCGCGCTGGAAACTGGGGAAATCGCCGGCATCGTCGCCCAGTATGCGCATGCGGCCGCATGCGCGCTGCGCGCCGGTTTCGACGGCGTCGAGGTGCATTCGGCCAATAGCTACCTGCTCGACCAGTTCCTGCGCGATTCCACCAACCGGCGCACGGACGCTTATGGCGGCAGCATCGACAACCGCGCGCGCCTGACCCTGGAAGTGACGCAGGCCGTGGTGAACATCTGGGGCGCGGCGAAGGTAGGCATCCGTTTGTCGCCCGTCACGCCCGACGCGGGCAACACGCCCGTCGACAGCGACGTGATGGCCACCTATGGCTATTTGATCGGACAGTTGAACCGGCACGGACTGGCCTATCTGCACTTCGTCGAGGGCGCGACGGCCACCTCGCGCGACGTGCCCGATGGCGTCGACCTCGACGCGCTGCGGGCGCTGTTCCACGGCCCCTACATCGGCAACAACCATTACGACCTGCCGCTGGCGCTGGCGCGCCGCGCCGAAGGCAAGGTCGATGCCGTGGCGTTTGGCCGTCCCTTCATCGCCAACCCGGACCTCGTGGCCCGCCTGCGCCATGGGGTGGCGCTGGCCGTGGCGCCGCGCGCGGCGTATTACGGCGGCGGCGCCAGCGGCTACACCGACTGGCCCGCAAGCCAGTACTGATTTTTCTTTTCACCCAACCAAGGAGCGCAACATGAACACCACCACTTATGTGCAGGAATACCAGGCCATCGTCGCCGTGCTGAATCAATACAATGCGGGCGGCGCGCAGGCCGACAGCAGCATCATGCGCCCGGCCTTCAGCAGCGAGGCCACCATTTTCGGCGTCGACGGCGACGATCAACTGACGGGCGGTCCCATCGAAGGCCTGTTTGAAATCATCGACAGCGCGTTCCGGCCGTCGCCGCAGGCCAGGGCGGCCATCGCGCGGATCGATATCGTGGGCACGGCGGCCAGCGCGCGCGTCGATACGGACGACATCTCGGGCTTCCGCTTCACCGATTTTTTCAATCTGCTCAAGGTACAGGGCGAATGGACCATCGTGAACAAGATCTATCACACGCACGCGGGCGCCTGATACTGTATCGTGTGGCGTCCAGTGCTTGCGGGGGGAAGGAATGAAACTGATACTGATGGGCGCCACGGGCCTGGTGGGCCGCGAAGTGCTGCGCCTGGCGTTGATGGATGCGCGCGTCACGGCCATCGTCGCGCCCGTGCGCAAATCGTTGCCCGGCCATCCCAAGCTCGAGGCGCCGCGCGTTGACTTTGACCGCTTGCCGTTGGACGCCCCTTGGTGGCAGGCGGATGCCGTCATCTGCACCCTGGGCACGACGATGAAGGTGGCCGGTACGCGGCAGGCGTTCTGGCGGGTCGACCATGACTATCCGCTTGCCGCGGCGCGGCTGGCGCTGGCGGCCGGCACGCGCACGTATGCGCTCAATTCCGCCGCCGGCGCCAACGCGGCTTCGCGCTTTTTCTACAACCGCGTCAAGGGCGAGCTGGAAC
Organism: Janthinobacterium sp. 67; assembly: GCF_002797895.1. Taxonomy (NCBI): domain Bacteria; kingdom Pseudomonadati; phylum Pseudomonadota; class Betaproteobacteria; order Burkholderiales; family Oxalobacteraceae; genus Janthinobacterium; species Janthinobacterium sp. 67. The sequence continues at coordinate 698,733 of NZ_PGES01000001.1, forward strand.
GCGACCTCGAAGCGCTGGGTTTTAGATCGCTTACCCACGTGCGGCCGGGCCTGATCGGCGGCGAGCGCGACGAGGCGCGGGCGGGCGAGGGCGCTGCCTTGCGCCTGCTGCGCGTGCTGGGCCCCGTGCTGCCGCGCCGCTGGCGCATCAATCCCGCGCCACGTATCGCCAGCGCCTTGCTGGAAGCGGCGCTGGCTGGCGCGCCGGGCGTGCACGTCGTCGGGCCGGAACAACTGGCTTGACCGCGCGCCCCTTATAATTGCCATTCATGTTTTTTTAAGTACAACAAATGCAAACAGTGCGTCCTTACCAGGCCGGCGACCGCGATGCCTGCCTCGCCCTTTTCGACGGCAATACGCCGCGCTTTTTCGACCCGTCCGAGCGCGCGGACTTTGCCGCCTGGCTGGAAAATTCGACCCATCCCTACCTGGTCATCGAACGCGACGGGAACATCGTCGCCTGCGGCGGCCATGCGCTGGAGGCGGGCGGCACCGTCGCCAGCCTGTGCTGGGGCATGGTGGCGCAGGACTTGCATGGGCAAGGACTGGGCCGGGCGCTGACGCAGGCGCGCCTGGACGCCATCCGCGCCGTGCCGGGTGTCGTCAAGGTGAGCATGAACACCAGCCAGCATACGCAGGCCTTTTATGCGCGCTTCGGCTTTGAACCGGTCAAGGTGACGCCGGACGGTTTCGGACCCGGCATGGACCAGTGGGACATGCTGCTGCCGCTGAATGAACGGGACGATGCGCACGGCCACGTCGCCGCCGTGCCGCTGGAAAAAGCCTATCGTTTGCTCAATCACGGCCCCTCCATCCTCGTCTCGGCCCGCCATGGCGGTATCGACAACGTGATGGCCGCCGCCTGGGCCTGCGCCCTCGATTTCGCGCCGCCGAAACTGACCGTGGTGCTGGACAAGGCGACGCGCACGCGCGCGCTCGTCGAAGGCAGCGGCACGTTCGTCATCCAGGTGCCGACGGCGGCGCAGCTGCAGCTGACCCACGCCGTCGGCACGCACGGCCTCGATGCGCAGCCCGACAAACTGGCGCGCGCCGGCGTGCGGCTTTTGCACATGGACGGATACGATTTGCCGTTCGTGGCCGGCTGTTCCGCCTGGCTGGCTTGCCGTCTGATCCCCGAGCCCCACAACCAGGCCGCGTATGACCTGTTCATCGGCGAAGTGGTGGGCGCCTGGGCCGACACGCGCGTGTTCCGTGACGGGCACTGGCATTTCGAGGACGCCGATCCATCGTGGCGCAGCCTGCATTACATCGCCGACGGGCGATTCTATGCGATCGGCGAGGCGCTCGATGCTGTCCCGGGCTGACGCATCGGCGGGCCAGGCGGCCACCGCGCCGCTCGTCATTGTCGCCAGCAGCGGCACGGGCGGCGACATGCAGCCGTTTATCGCGCTGGCGCAGGGCTTGCAACAGCGGGGCCGGCGCGTGTTGCTGCTCGTGCCGGGCTGGCAGGAAGCGGCCGCGCAGGCGTCCAGGCTGCCATATCACACCTTTGGCAGCGCGGCAGAGGGCCAGGCCATGCTCGGGGACTCCGGCCTGTGGGATGAGCGCAAGGGCTGGGGCGTGATATGGAAAGGCCTCGTGCCGCATCTGGGCGCCGTGCGCGGCGTCGTGCAAGGCTTGCCGGACGGTGAAGATTGCGTGGTGCTGTGCCACCCCATCCTCGTGCCGATGGCGGCCCTGGCCAGGTCGGCGCGGCCAGACCTGCGCATCGTCGCGGCGTATCTGGCGCCATCGAATGTGTGCAGCAGCCATGACTTGCTGACGACGGGTTCCCTGCGCATTCCCGCCTGGGTGCCGCTGGCCTGGCGCCAGGCCCTGTGGCGGATGATCCACCGCACGATGATCGACCCGCTGATGCTGCCTGGCCTGAACGCCGCGCGCGCGCAGCACGGCTTGCCGCCGGAATCGCATTTTTTTGCGCACATGCTGGCCGCGCCGGATGCTTCGCTGGGGCTGTTTCCCGCCTGGTTCGCCGCCCCGCAGGCGGACTGGCCGCCGCATTTCGTGCAAACTGGTTTCGCCGGCGCCGCCACGCATGGCGCCGCGGCCCTGCCACCGGAGCTCGAACGCTTTCTGGGCGAGGGCGCGCCGCCCATCGTCTTTACGCCCGGTACCGGCCACCAGCACGCGCAGCGCTATTTCAGCATCGCGCTGGACGTCTTGCGGCGGCTGGGGCGGCGCGGCCTGTTCATGACGCCGCATGCGGCGCAAGTGCCGCAGGATTTGCCCCCTGGCGTGATGTGGCAGGCGCACGCGCCGTTCGCGGCCCTGTTGCCGCGCGTGGCGGCCGTCGTGCACCACGGCGGCATCGGCACGAGCGCGGACGCGTTCCGCGCGGGCATCCCGCAACTGGTCGTGCCGTTCGCGTACGACCAGTTCGACAATGGCTGGAGGGTCAAACGGCTCGGCGTGGGGGATGTCCTGCTGGCCAAACGCCTGTCGGCGGGGCGCATGCGGCGGCAGCTGGCGCGCCTGCTGGCCGCGCCCGAGGTCCAGCTGGCGTGCGTCGAGGTGGCCCGCCGGATGGGGCAGGGGTTGCAGCCGGCGCGCCTGTTCGAGCAAGTCGAAGCGGCGCTGGCCGCTGCTTAGGGACTGTCGTCAGGGAGTGCTGTGCGGCGTATCGTCGAGGGCGATGACCCGGTCGTTCGCGCCGGGCACGCAGCCGTCGGCGATCGCATCCCAGCCCCGGTGCACCACCACTTGCTTGCCGTCGTGGCAGATTTCCACGCGCTCGCTGGCGGGCAGGCGCTGGCGCGCGAACGCTTCCAGGCTGGCCGGCAAGCTCACTTCCAGCTGCATCGTGCCGATGGCTTCCTGCGGGTGGTCGTCCATGTGCACGAGGGGCACGAAGATCGATCCCAGCATCAGCCAGCGCGCACCCACGTCGACGGGGGCGGGCGCATAGGGCGCGGCGCGCAGCCAGTCCTGGGCGCGCGCGCGCAAGTCGCCACCCGTGGCCAGTTCGCCCCAGGCGGCGGCCAGCATTTCCGCCACCCACTGATTGCAATTCTGGTATTTAAGGCTGTAGGCATAGGCATTGGCGCTGTAGCGGCCCGCCAGCAATTGCTGCACGCGCACGGGGTCGAGCAGGGCGCGGCGCAGAGGCGGTACGGTTTCGGCGGGCAGTTTGACGAGCGAGATGTAGCCGAGCGCGGGGTTTTCCGTGCCCATGGCGAAACCGGCCGTGCCCTGGTCGAAGATGCGCGGGCGGCCTTCGTCGCAGGCGTAGTACAGCTGGCGCGCGGACCAGCCGCTGTCATTGTCGTGGCGCCAGGCCAGCGCCGCATGCGAATAGCGGATGCCGAAGCGGGCCAGGTCCAGGCCGGAGCGGCTGATCAGGGCCACGCTGCCTTCACTGGCGGCCAGTTCCTCGCGCACGACGGCGGCAAAACGCAAGAGCCGGTCCTGTTCCGTGGCCGTGAGTTCCTGCGCGCGGTCGCAAAAGCGCGAGGAGGCGAGCGAAGCGCCCGCCTGCGCGGCGCCGGCGCCGAAGATGGCGCAAACGCCCAGCAGCAGTGCCGGGCGGCGCGGGAAAAAACGAATCAAAGGCTGACGGGACGCGTGGCCAGTTCGCCGTACCAGTCGTCGGCCAGCACGAGGAAGACGGCGGCGCGCGTGTCGTTGCGCGAAAATTCGATGCCGTAGGCGCGGTTTTGCGCATACACCATGTCGCCTTGCGCCAGTTGCTGCTTGTCGAGCGCCGCTTGCGGCAAGTCGAGCACCAGCGGCGTTGCCGTGGCGTCGGCCTGCATGGTCAGACGCGTCATGCCGTCACGCCCTGGCGTGCCTGCCACGTCGATGATGCGGTAGGGACCATTGGCCACCTTGTTGTCGCGCGAGGAGCTGTTGCTCGAACCGTTGAGCGAATCGGAAATGCTGCCGCTCGACTGGGAGCCGGCGCTGGAGGCCGACGAAACGAAGCTGTCGGCGTTGGCGTTGCACGCCATGGTCAGGGCTGCGGCCAGGCCGAGCATGCGTAAGGAGGTAGTCAAGGCAGTTTTCCAGTCAACATCAATGAAAGCGGACCGGGTCCATCCCGGCCTGCGCCATCATAGCAGATCGGCCATCAGCTGAGCAGTACCTCGATCAGGCCTTTCGCTTCGGCCGATGGCTGCGTGCGCAGCGCCTGCAGCACGGGATCGTGTTCCAGGTACTCTTGCAGCGGCGTGCTGACGGTGATGCCGGCCTGCGGCAGCGGCGAAGGCACGGGCGCCAGCGCCTTGGCCAGCAGCAGGGTGTCGCGCAAGCCTTCGGGCGGCAGCATGATGGTCGAGCCGGGCAAGGCATTGACGGCATCGGCCACCGGCTGCGGCACGCCCAGCTGGCGCATCAGTGCGCGGCCGATCACTTCCAGAGTGGAGGCCATCTGCGTTTCCAGGTGGTCGTACAGCCCCGGGGTCTTGTCCGCCTGGGCCAGCAGATAAAAGCCGGCCACTTCATGCACGATGCCGGCGAACAGCGCCGTATCGGCGTCCGTCCGCGTGACCGTGCCTGCCAGACCATGCGCCAGCACCGCCACGTGCACGGTGTGCGCCCACAGCTGGGTGGCGCGGGCGCGCAAGGCTTCGTCGCGGATGCCCGCGTTCAGCTGGCGGATGACGGCCGCCGTCGCCAGCGCATACAGGTTGCGGTGGCCCAGCCGCTCGACGGCGGCGCGCACGCTGGTGATGGCGGGCGTGTGGCCGGACGCGAACATGGCCGAATTGGCCAGCGCCACGGCGCGCGCCGACAAGGTCGGTTCGCACAGCAGCAGCCGGCTGATGTCGGTCGAGTGGCAATCGGGGTTGGCCAGTTCCTTTTGCAGGAGCAGGGCCGTATTGATGCTGGTGGGAAAGGCCAGGGTTTCCGTTTCGGCGCTGGCCAAAAGTTGCGCCAGGCTGCTGAGGGTGTTGACGTGCATGGGTGGGAGAGCGAAAAGTAGCAATGCCTCATAGTATCAGGCAATACAGTCCGCATGGCGTCCGCCAGCCTTTGCCTGGAACACGGACGCAACACCTTGATCTCTGATGCGCCGTCAGCGTGCCTCGCCGTGCGCCAGGATGTCGAGGAAAGCCGACACCAGGCGGCTTTTTTCATCGGCCCGCGTGACGGCCACCACGGTGGTGCTGGTAGCGATGTCGTCCACGGGCAGGAAGACGACGTCGGTGCGGTTGTTTTCCGCGATCGAGCGGGCTACCAAGGTGGCGCCCAGGCCGGCGGCCACCAGTGACAGGGCCGTGTAGATTTCCACAGCGGAATACGCGACGGCCGGCTCGGCGCCCGCCGCCTTCAGCGCGGCGACGATCTGCTGGCCAAACGGGCTGATCGGGTCTTTCGGATACAGGATGAAAGGGATGTCCGCCAGCTCGGCCGCGCGCAGCGACGTGCGTCCCGCCAATGGATGGCGCAGGGGCAGGGCGGCCACCAGCGGGTCGTCCAGCGTGACCGCGTGGCGCAGGTCGGGCGGCGCTTCGCAGGGGCCGATGAAACGCGACAGGCCGATATCGATGCGGCCCTGGCGCAGCTGCGCCGGCTGGTATTCGGACAGGGCCTCGACCAGGTCCAGCTGCACCTGCGGATAGGCGGCGCGAAACTGGCGGATGGCCCGCGGCAGCACGGAAAACGTGGCCGAGCGGGTAAACGCGATGCCCAGCCAGCCGTGGCTGCCCGTCGCCAGGCCCTTGGCCTCGTCGTCCAGCCGCGCCGCCTGCAGCAGCAGCTCCTTGGCGCGCGGATAGAAAAACCGGCCCAGCGGCGTCGGCTCCATGGGGCGGCGCGAACGGTCGAACAGCTCGCCGCCCAGGTGGGCTTCCAGCTGCCCCAGCTGCATGCTGATGGCCGTCGGTGCCACGTGCAGGCGCTCGGCCGCGTGCGTGGCGCTGCCCGCTTCTACTACTTCACAAAAATACCGCAACTGTCTTAGGTTCATTTTTATTGATCCAAGAGTCAATAATCGATGTTTGATATTGAAAACACTTTATATGAAACTGGGCTCCACGACAACAAGATCAGGAGACGTTTCATGGAAGACAGTGTATTCACGCAGGCGCAGGGCCTGAGCAGCGCGGAAGTGTCGGACGCGCTCGACTATTTCGGCTTGCCCGGCAGCGTGCCCGGCCTCGTCCCCGTGGCCGGGCCGCGGCGCCTGTTCGGCCCCGCCTTCACCGTGCGCTTCGCCCCCGTCGACAGCCAGTCGCCCGGTACGGTGGGCGATTACCTCGACGATATTCCGACGGGTGCCATTGCCGTGCTCGACAACGCCGGCCGCAGCGATTGCACGGTATGGGGCGGCATCATGAGCCAGCTGGCGGCCCACCGGGGCGTGGCCGGCACCGTCATCGGCGGCGTGTGCCGCGACACGGCCGAAGCGGACGCCGCCGGCTACCCGCTGTTTGCGCTGGGGCGCTTCATGCGCACCGGCAAGGACCGGGTGCAGGTGGACGCCGTCGGCGCACCTGTCACCTTGGCCGGCGTGCGCGTGGCGCCAGGCGACATCGTCGTGGCCGACCAGGATGGCGTCGTCATCGTGCCGGCGGGTCGGGCGCATGCCGTGTTCGAGCGCGCCCTGGCCATGCAGGCCGTGGAATTGCGCATCGTTGCCGCCGCGCTGGATGGCATGTCCCTGCGCGACGCGCGGCGCCAGTTCGGCTACCACACCTTGCAGCGCAAGCCTGCGGCCGCCTGAGCTCCCTCTTTATTTACTTCTCAGAAAGCACACCATGGACCAGCATGTTTCCATTGCCACCTTGCACGCCCTGCGCCAGCTGGGTGCGGCCACCATCTATGAAGCACAGGGCGCGAAAGGCGCGCTCGACAGCGGCATCAAGCCGATTGCGCCCGGCATGCGCCTGGCCGGCCCCGCCCTGACCGTCGATACGCGCCCGGCCGACAACCTGATGCTGCACTACGCCATGCTCAAGGCCCGGCCCGGCGACGTGCTGGTGGTCGACGCCAAGGGTTTCCTCGAAGCGGGCGTGTGGGGCGACGTGTTTACCGAGCAGGCGCAGCGGATCGGCCTTGCCGGCCTGGTGATCCACGGCGCCGTGCGCGACGCGGCCGCCATGACCGAGGCCGGCTTTCCCGTCTTCAGCCGGGGCTTGTCGATCAAGGGCACGGGCAAGCACCAGCCGGGGCGCCTGAACGTGACCGTCACCATCGGCGACGTCGCCATCGATCCCGGCGACGTCATCGTCGGCGACCAGGACGGCGTGGTGGTGGTGAAGCGCCACGAGGTGGACGCGGTGCTGCGGAAAAGCCGCCAGCGCGAAGAAAAGGAAGCGCAATTTCGCCAGCAGATCCGAGACGGCGCCACGACCGTCGACCTGCTGGGCCTGGAAGAGACCTTGCGCCGGCTGGAACTGCGCTGACATCCGCCATCACTAGAAAAAAATCAGGAGACATCTCATGCATACCATTACCACCGCCCCGGCTGCGGCGCCGGCCGCACCGCTGGCCGCCCGCCGTCCCACGCGCTACCGCTGGGTCGTCGCGGCCCTGTTTTTCATCGTCTACACGATTGCCGCCGCCGACCGCGCCAACCTGGGCGTGGTCTTGCCATTCCTGCGCAAGGAGTTCGAAATGAGCAATACCGACGCGGGCGGGCTCGTCAGCCTGTTCCTCGTCGCCTATGCGCTGGCCCAACTGCCTTCCGCCTGGCTGCTGTCGAAGTTCGGCGTGCGCAGGGTGTTTACCATTTCCATGATCCTCACCTCGATTGCCACCGGGCTGACGGGGCTCGTGGGTTCATTGCTGTCATTAAAGCTGTGCCGCATCGGCCTGGGCCTGGCGGAAGGACCGTTGCCGATCGGCGTGACGACGACCATCAATCACTGGTTTCCCTCGCGCGAGAAGGGCACGGCTTCGGGCCTGTTCTTGTCCGCCGTCAAGTTCGGTCCCGTCATCACGCCCATCCTGGGCGCGGCCATCATCGCCGCCTGGGGCTGGCGCGAAGTGTTCATCTGGTTTTCCGTGCCCGGCGTGATCCTGGCCATCTTCTGGTATTTCCTCGTCACCAACAAGCCGGGCGAAAGCCGCTTCGTCAACGCCGAAGAACTGGCCGTCATCGAGGAAAAGGCGCCGGATGGCAGCAGCACCGGCACGGCGGCCACGTCGCGGCCCATGCCCTGGCTCGACAAGCTGATCCGCGTGCGCGAGGTGCCAGCTGTTACCACCAGCCGTGGCGTGTTTGCCTCGTGGAATATCCTTGGCTGCGCGCTCGGCTATTGCTGCCAGCTGGGCATTTCCAGCGTGCTGCTGGCCTGGATCCCCACGTATTTGCTGACCGTCAAACAATTTTCCATCATGAACATGGGCATGGTGGCGGCCGCGCCGTGGGTGGGCGCCGTCTTCGGCAATATCCTCGGTGGCTTGCTGGCCGACCGCGTGCTCGACAAGCGCAGGAAGCCCGGCATGCTCATTTCCGCCCTGTCGACGGCCGTCATGATGTATTTGCTGATCCATGCGCCGGCCGACCCGCTGCAATACGGTGCGCTGTTATTCCTCACGGGCGTGCTGCTGAGCATAGGTTTTTCCGCCTACATGGTGTATCCGATGCAATTCGTCTCGAAGGAAAAATTCCCCGTGGCGAACGCCGTCGTCAACATGGGCGGCCAATTGGGCGGCGCGGCCACGCCGTGGATCGTCGGCATGCTGTTGGATCATTACGGCTGGGATTATGTGTTCGGCTTCATGGCAGCCATTTCCTGCCTGACTTTCCTCGTGGTGTTGACGATCGCCGAACCGCTGAAGCTGCGGCCGTCAGGGCAGCAGCAATGAATGCTGGCTGGCCGTATGAAAGTCGCGCCAGACGCGGTTGATGGTGCTGTCTTCGCGGGCCGCGTACAGGCCGCAGTACGGGTACAGGCCATCGACTGCCGTGCGGCAGGCGGCGACCAGGTCCAGTGAACTCGTCTGTACGGCCTGCATGCCGTCCGCGTCGAGCGCCGCGCCGCCCGCTACCTGGGCCCAGCTGTCGTCCAGCACGGCATAGAAGCGGGCGCGGGCGGCCGTGCAGGCATCTTTTTTCCCTTGCAGCATGGCGGCTACTTCCGGCACGTCCAGCAACGGCAAGCCGGCGCGCGCGTGGCGGCGGTGGCGCATGCACTCCTCGGCCAATTGCATGAAATGCGCGGCCATGCCGGCCACGTTGGCGGCCAGGGTCACGTAGGCGAGCGAGTAGAACGGGTAGCGGTACAGGGGGCCATCGGCCGTCGCGGTGTCGGCGCTGATCGTGAAGCCATGTTCTTTGCCGAGCCACTGGCCATCGATGCGGTAACTGTGCGAGGCGCTGGCGCGCATGCCGATGCTGTTCCACGAGGGTACCAGCTGCACCAGCGCGGCGGGGACGAGAAAGGCGCGGATGCGCGGCTTGCCGTCCGCATCGAGCAGGGGCTGGCCATCGCGCCGCAGCAGGGCGTTCAGGGTAAAGTGCGTGGCCATCGGCGCGCCGCTGGCGTAGTCCCAGCTGCCCGTGATGCGGTAGCCGTCGCCTTCTTCGTCCGCGTAACCAGTCGCCGCGCCGCTGCCGCCCAGGCAGACGCGGGGCGTGCCGATGATGGCCCGCGCCATGTCCGGCGCCAGAAAGCCCGCGAACCAGCCCGCGCCCGCGCACAGGGTCAGCACCCAGCCCATGCTGCCATCGACGGCGGCCACCGCTTCTTCCAGACGCACCACTTGCGGCAGGGGCAGCTCGGCGCCACCCGCGCCGCGCGGCGCCAGCATCGTCAGCCAGCCGCGCCGGTGCAGCAAGGCTTGCTGCACCGGATGCAAAAAGCGGGCCGCATCGGCCGCCTGGGCGTGGCGGGCGATGCGGCGCGCGTCGCGTTCGGTAAGGGTAGCAAGGGTAGCAATGGCAGCGTGCGGCATGGGCAAAGTCCGGCTATGGCAAAGGCGGGCATTTTCGCACAGCGCGGCGGCGCCGTTGCCGTCAGCCGTGCGGCAAGGCGATTTTTTCCATCACGGCGCGCAGCAGCATGGCGTCCGGTACTGCCGCCGGGGCCGAGCGCCAGGCGATGATGCCGTCCGGCCGGACGATCACGGCGCCGTCATCGCCTGTGCCGAAAGTGTCGCCGAACGCCTGGTCGGCGGGGAAAATCACGTCGGCGCCGGCCAGCAAGGTCTTCAACGACAGGTGCGCGGCGGCGGCGGACCAGCGGGGATCGGCTGTCAGCAGCACGAAATCCTCGGTCAACAGGTCGATGCTGGAGACGCTGTTGCCGCGATGCCGTACCCATACGTGGCGCGCGCGCGTGCCTGGCTGGCCGTTCCAGTCGCGCGGGTGGGCGGCCGGCGGCAGTACCGCGTCCGCGCCGAGGATGGCGCTGGAGCGTGTCAGCTGGCCCAGTTCCATCGCAAGGTTGCCATACAGTGGCGCGTCCTGGTAGCCGTCGCCGACCCATTTCGCGTAGTCCGGCCGGGCGAAGGTTTGCTGGTGCCGCAGCCAGGCGATGGGCCGGCGCTCATCCGTATAGGTGTCGAGCAGGGCAGGGCGCGATTGTTGCCGCACCACCCTTTGCAGCTTCCATGCCAGGTTGTAGACGTCGTCGATGCCCGTGTTGGCGCCGTAGCCGCCGCGCGTGGGCGGCAATTGATGGGCAGAATCGCCGGCCAGGAAAATGCGCCCCTCGCTGAACCTGTCCGCGATCAGGCCGGCCAGCTCCCAGCGCCCCGTCGTGATCAGCTCGAACGCCATGTCCTTGCCCAGGGCCTGGCGGACCAGCGCCCGCAATTGCGCGTCGGTGCTCTCGCTTTGTTCTTCAAACATGAGGAACCAGCGTCCATCGGAATACGTGCCCAGGAAACCCTTGAAGCCTGGCTGGTCAATGTCGAACTGGCGGATGCCCCGTTCCAGAAAGGCGTCCGCCTCCGCGCAGCGGAACAGCACGCTGCGCAGCACGCGCAGGGGACCGGCGCCCTGGCGCGCGATGCCCAGCTGTTCGCGGATGGGGCTGGCCGCGCCATCGGCGGCGATCAGGTAATCGGCCGTGACGGCATAGCATGCGCCCGTGTCGCGCTGGCGCAGCTGGGCCGTGACGCGCTGCGCATCCTGCTGCACGGACAGCAGTTCCACGCCTGTGCGCAGGTCCGCGCCCCGTGCGCGGGCGGCCTCGCGCAGTATCGGTTCCAGCAAATCCTGCGCGATGGCGGCGCCGGCCATGGGCGAGGCCTTGCCGTCGCGCTCTTCCGGCTGGCCTGGCGTCCATGGCAATTCCTCGTAGTGCTGGCCCGCCAGGCTTTCCACGCGGGCGCGGCGCACGGTGGCGCCGGGCGGTACCTGGGGAATGCGCTCGGCGATGCCGGCGGCGCGGAAAAATTCCAGCGTGTGTTCCGTAAAGCCCGTGGCGCGGGGATGGGCGGCGCTGCCGTGGTGTTTTTCAACGAGGATATGCGGCACGCCCCGCCATGCAAGGAAGAGCGAGGCTGAAAGCCCGACGAGACTGCCGCCGATGATGAGTACAGGGGTGTGGATTGAAGCTGGTTTCATGATGTCGTCCTGGAGGTTGTGCAGAGCACACTCGGTCAAGGACGTGGTGATTTTTCGCGGCAGGCGGAACGCCGTTCAGGCAGCAGGGTGACGGAACGCACGCCGACGAAAAAACGGCGCACGTCCGCTTTTCGTCGTGGTCCGCGGCCCCCAGGGCTGGAATATGACCGTCCGCAGGCGGACGGCTGACCGGGGCTCACCACGCCGGTCCACCTTTTTCGACGCCACGATCTTAGCACGGGACTGTCGCGCGCCGCCAGCCCGGGGAAACCCCATGCAGCGGCGTTCAGGCGGCCTGGGCAAGTCCTTCCGCTTCCAGCGCCGCCTTGACGCTGTCGCGCTCGGTCATGCGGCCCAGGAATGCCTGCACATTGGCCAGCTGCGACAGGTCCACGCCCAGCTGCGGCGCCCAGCCAGTCACGGCGAACAGGTAGGGATCGGCCACGGTCATCGTGTCGCCGGTCAGGTAGGCCCGGCCTTCCAGGCGGCTGTCGATCCACGCATATTTCTTGCCCAGTTGCTCGATGAAGATGGCCTTGGTGGCGGCGTCGATGCGGGAATCGAACAGGGGACTGAACGACTTGTGCAGCTCGGACGTGATGTAATTCTGCCATTCCAGCACCTTGTAGCGGGCCAGGCTGCCCACGGGCGGCAATAAATCCTGCCTGCCCGCCAGTTCCGCGATGTACTGGGCGATGACCGGGCCTTCGCTCAAGGTCGTGCCATCGTCGAGCGCCAGCAGCGGGACCTGGCCTTTGGGGTTGAGTTCATAGTAACTGCCGCCTTCCGGCGTCCGGTGCTGGCCCAGGTCGACCTTGACGAGGGTGAACGGCGTGCCCGTTTCGCGCAGGATGATGTGCGGCGCCAGCGAGCAGGCGCCCGGCGAGTAAAAGAGTTTCATGGCGATCCTATCCTTGAACAGGTGGGGAAGATGCCACTATAGACCTGTGCCGCCGCGCGATCAACGCGCGCACGCGCAATCGGCTATTGGCGTGCGGTGGGCGATTGCGCTGGCTCAAGCGAGGCAACGGCGTCCGCGCCGAGACCCGGGGGCAGGGGAGGCTATAATCCGGGCATGTTGACAAGTCTTGCTCAACGTCATTACGAGGCCGCCCATGCACAAACTGATTTCCGAACTCACCCGTTTGTATCTGTTCGATGAACAGCAGCAATACGTCGATGCGGACGGCGGCGCGCAGCTGCTGACGCCGGCCGTGCTGGCGCGCCATCTGTCGGGCGAACAGACGGTGGCGGTGCAACTGGTGACCGGGAGCGGCCTGACGCGCGCGCTGGTACTGGAGTTCGGTGGCAAGGGCGGCGGCGAAGCGCACTGGAGCGCGCTGTGCACGATCGCCAATGCCGTACAGCACGAGCTGGACTTGCCGGCGCCCGCCGTCAGCATTTCGGGCACGGCGTTCCAGTTGTGGCTGTCCCTGGCCACGCCCGTGCCCGTCACCCAGGCGCGCCAGTTCGTGCAACTGCTGCGCTCCACCTTTTTACCCGTTTCGACGGACATCCTCGCCGCCGCGCCGCCAGACTACGTGGAACAGGCGGCGCTGCCGCCCGCGTTGCAGCCGTCGGGCAAATGGGCCGCCTTCATCCACCCCAGCATGGGCGCCGCTTTCGTCGACGAGCCTGGCCTGGACATGCCGCCGCCGCCGACGGCACAGCTGGGCTTCCTGGAAGGCTTGCGCAGCATCAATCCGGGACAATTCGCGCAGGCGCTGGCCAAGTTGCAGGGACATGCGGGGCTGGCAAATGCCGTGCCGGCTCCCGTCGCCGCTCCATTGCCAACGGTGGTGACCCAGTCACCGACGCAGCCGGGCTTGCTGCTGCAGGACGCCAGCCTGGAAGACATCGTGCGCTGGCTGCATGCGCGTAATATCGAGCCGACGTTCCGGCACCGGTTGCCGTAGCGGGGCGCTTGCAGCTGTCGGCCAGTAGCGGACGACAGATACGCTCCACAAACAATACAGCCCTTTATTCTTTAATACACTCCGTATAGTCGATATGAAGCCAGAAGTTCAGCCCAACAAGATCGTTGTTCTCTCAGGTTCGGGCATCAGCGCGGAAAGCGGTTTGCCAACCTTCCGCGATTCAAATGGCCTTTGGAAAACGTATTCGTGGGAAGAGGTAGCTAGTCCTGATGGCTGGAATTGTCGCCCTGAAGCTGTCTTGGAGTTTTATAACGAACGTAGACTTAAAGCATCGCAAGCATCTCCGAATGTGGGCCATCAAGCAATCGCTTCTCTTGAGGCGGCCTACGATGTGGTCGTAATTACCCAGAATGTGGACGAGTTGCATGAGCGCGCAGGGTCACGAAGAGTGATTCATCTGCATGGAGAACTTGTTTATGCACGTGGAACTTCGGAAGCACGCAACCGCTACCGAATTGACGCTGCACCCATTTTAATGGGGCAGGTTTGTGAAGATGGAACACAACTTCGGCCAGACATTGTTTGGTTCGGTGAAACTGTACAGTTTCTCGAAGAGGCACGCTACCATATCGCCACCGCGTCCCGAGTCCTTGTGGTCGGCACATCGTTATCTGTTTTCCCAGCTGCTTCTTTAGTCAAGGCTGCACGCGGCAGGGCCATGAAAGTGCTGGTTTCTCTCGCTATTGAAAAGCTACCGTATGGTTTCACATTCTTGCGAGGCAAGGCCTCTGAGATTCTTCCTACTTTGGCAGAAAAGTGGCTCAATGAGGCGCGTAAAAATACTGTGTGGTAACGACGCAGTATAAACGTCAGTTGAGCTCTGGTTTGGAAAGATCGCTTTGGCCACGGAATCTGTGCATGATGGCAACTGGCCAAAAGGGAACGTCCTTGAAATTTGCCAATTGACGAGAGCACATGATAGTCACTACCCATCTACACATGACCCATATTATTTCCTACGAAAGCATCAATAAAATAGCGTTCGGAGTCCAGGAGTCCTGCGTCATCGCCGTATTCGGCACTCCCGAAAGGCGAACCCATAATCGGGCAGGAGACCAGGAGTTACACTATCCGGGCATCATCTTGCGGCATGAAGCCCCGTCCGGCGCCCTTCGTGAAGTTACGTTACTGCCCGGATGCAATGGAACGATCAATGGCATTGCAATTCTATGGACGACTGAATTTCTTGACTGGTTAGCGGTAGAAGATACCGAACTTCAAGAATGCGTCGGTTTTGTTGTGTCGCTCAAGCTTGGGATCATGGTCTCCGGTTTCCATGATGACGATGAGTCCCAAAAAGCAATCCACGTTTTTCGCAAGGGTGACATGGATGTACTCGCCGATAAGATGCGCTCCTTTTTTTGGAAAGGTACGAAACTTTAACTCTACTTTACGCTCGTTAAGCGAGCGGCTCTTCGGGGCGGAAGTTGCCAATGGCAGCAAGCGGCCACAGGAAGACACCTAGAACCTCACTTCAACCGCATCAGATTTGTAATGACCTCAACGTTCGTATTCTCACCGGATTCATTTTGGTTACGTATTCCGGCACAAGTAGAAACTATTTCGATAAAGCCGTTTGTCACGCCCTTCGGAGAGACTGACGAATTGCTTTGCTATGTGGGCGAGACTTTGCTTGGCAAAATTATGGAGTGTGGCGACGCTGAGGGAAAAGTGATTGCTCTACTGCCTACACTTGACCGTAAGCGTGCATATCTCTGGCCAAGCGCGGATATGTTTTTGCAAGCGTTGTTGCACGTTCTGCGCTACGAATCCAACGCGGTCTTGTCTTGTGAGCGTGATACCGATCAAGACAAGGTTTTGCCGCTGACCGAGTATCATGACGTCACCACTGTGCTGACTCAGGTGGTTAAATTTAGCAAAGATGGGACGGGAACGTGTCCAACATTTCTGTATCAGAAACTGTGATGCCGGTTCCGGCCAGAAGCAGTCATTCACCATGCGAAAAAATTGAAGCGATTAGACGAGTTAGTCAGCTGAGCGTGGATGACGGTTGAGGTTTCTTTCTTGAAGACGCCTCCCGCGCAGATTAAATGTAAGCGTCTTCCCAGCGCCGTCTGGACTGCGTGACCAACGTCATCCATGATCGAATTTCGGCACAATTTTGTGCCCACAATTTTCGATTATGGACACAAATTTTCAACCGATCATTTCCACGAATTCACGCGGCCATTACCGCCAGCACCCTTTGGAGTTCAAGCGAGCCCTGGTGGCGCTGTCGCTGGAGCCTGGCGCTTCGGTCGCGCGCATCGCGCGTGAGCACGGCGTCAATGCCAACCAAGTCTTCAGCTGGCGCCGGCTGTATCAACAAGGACGCCTTGGCGTACCTGCATTGTTGCGAGAAGATGGCCTTTTGCCGGTGGTGCTGGCGCCAACGGCGCCTGCGCCGAGCAACACCAGCTCCCATGCCAACGGCACTATCGTGCTTGAAATGGGCGAGGTCCGCGTGCGGATTGAAGGCGAGCCCAATGCGGCCACGCTGGCGCAAGTGTTGGATCGGGTGCTACGATGATCGGTCTGCCTGCTGGCACCAAGGTATGGCTGGCTGCCGGCACTACGGACATGCGCTCCGGCTTTAATGGCCTTGCTGCAAAAGTGCAGTCGGCGCTGGAGGAAGATCCGTTCAGTGGTCATGTGTTTGTGTTCCGTGGCCGGCGCGGCGACCTCATCAAATTACTTTGGTGGACTGGTGATGGCCTGTGCCTGTTGGCCAAGCGCCTTGAGCGTGGTCGCTTCATCTGGCCGCAGGCGACTAGTGGCTCGGTAGCGCTGTCGCAGGCGCAGTTGTCGATGCTACTGGAGGGTATCGATTGGCGGCGGCCAGAACGCACTTGGAAGCCAACGTCGGCCTTGTAAACGTAAGGCACCTCGCGTAAACTTGGCGCATGCTCAGCCCAGCCGACCTCCCCAACGATATCGATGCCTTGAAGGCGTTGCTGTTGGCCAGTGAGCGCATGCTGCAAGAGCGCGATGCGCAGTTGGCGGGACTGGCGGAACAACTCAACACACGCGCCGTCGAGATCGAACACCTCAAGCTGCAGATTGCCAAATTGCGGCGCATGCAGTTCGGCCGCAAGTCGGAAAAGCTGGACCACCAGATCGAGCAGCTGGAGCTACAACTGGAAGACCTGCAGGCCGACGAGGCCGAGGCTGCGCGTGAGATGCCGGCCGCCGATCAGGCGCCGCGCAAGAAGTCAGTGCGTCAGCCTTTGCCCGAACACTTGCCACGTGACGAGAAAGTGTATGCGCCCACAGCCGCAGACTGCCCGGCCTGTGGTGGCGGCCTGCGGCCGCTGGGCGAGGACGTCGCTGAGCAACTGGAATTCGTACCGGCCAGCTTCCGTGTGATCCGCCATGTGCGTCCCAAGCTGGCATGCGCCTGCTGCGATGCCATCGTCCAGTCGCCAGCACCAAGCCGGCCCATTGAGCGCGGTATCGCCGGTCCTGGCTTGCTCGCGCACATTCTGGTGGCGAAGTTCGCCGATCATCTGCCGCTGTACCGGCAGTCCGTGATCTATGCTCGCGAAGGCGTTGATCTTGATCGCGCCTTGCTGGCCAGCTGGGTCGGTGCAGCCAGCGCGTTGCTGCGTCCGTTGGTTGACGCCATTCGACGCCATGTGCTGGCGGCATCGAAACTGCATGCTGATGACACCCCGATTCCGGTGCTGGCACCGGGTAATGGCAAGACCAAAACCGCGCGCCTGTGGACCTATGTGCGTGATGACCGGCCAGCTGGCGACACGACGCCAGCAGCCGTCTGGTTTGCCTACACGCCCGACCGTAAAGGCATCCATCCACAAACGCACCTGGCCAAGTTTGAAGGCGTACTGCAAGCCGATGCCTATGCCGGCTTCAACGCCTTGTTCGACGACGGCACGGTCCGCGAAGCGGCCTGCTGGGCGCACGCCCGTCGTAAGTTCTACGATCTGCATGCGGCGCGACCGACCGCGCTGACTACCGAAGCGCTACGCCGCATTGCCGAACTGTACGTGATCGAAGCGGAGATCCGAGGCCAGCCACCAGAGGAACGAAGGCAGGTTCGGCAAGCACGTGCGCGATCTTTGCTCGATGAGCTGGAACGCTGGCTGCGCACCACACTCGACACGTTGTCACGCAAATCCGACACTGCCGCTGCAATCCTGTACGCGCTCAAGCTGTGGCCGGCGCTGCTGCGTTACTGCGACGATGGCGCCATCGAGATTGATAACTCGGCGGCCGAACGCGCCTTGCGTGGCGTCGCCATTGGGCGTCGCAACTACCTGTTTGCTGGTGCCGACAGCGGCGGCGAACGCGCTGCCGCAATCTACTCGCTGATCGGCACGGCCAAGCTGAACGGTGTCGACCCCGAAGCCTGGTTGCGTCACGTGCTGACGCATATCGCCGATCATCCCGTCAACCGGGTTGATGATTTCTTGCCTTGGAACTGCAACCTACCGGCAGCCCTTTGAGATGACGCCGCTTCCCAGCGGTGTGATGCCATCATCGATTAAATTGCTGCGCCATTCAATACGTCGCTGACCAGACGCTTACGATTAAATTCGTCAAGGCGTCAATTTGACGTCCAGTTTACGTTAGACAGCCAGGAGGCAACATGACAGTCAAGCGCATGGACAACGTCGGCATCGTGGTAGCAGACATCGATGCCGCCATTGCGTTCTTTACCGAACTTGGTCTCGTACTCGAAGGGCGCGCCCCCATTGAAGGAGACTGGGCAGATGGCGTCACCGGCCTGCACGGCATGCGCGTCGAGATTGCCATGATGCGTACGCCGGACGGTCACAGCCGTCTCGAATTATCGCGCTTCCTGGCGCCGCCCGTGGTCGCCGATCACCGCAACGCCCCGGTGAACGCTCTCGGTTACCTGCGTGTCATGTTTACCGTCGAGGATATCGACGATACGCTCGTCCGGCTCGTCAAGCGCGGCGCGCAACTGGTCGGCGAAGTAGTCCAGTACGAAAACATGTATCGGCTCTGCTATATCCGTGGCCCCGAGGGAATCCTCATCGGGCTAGCCGAACAGCTCGTGCAGAAGACGTCCTGAGGGAATCCCACGGGATCGGCGTCCAGCCCGTTAGCGAAGCAGGCCTGCGCGAAAGCCGCGCAGGTACGATGAATTCATGCGTTGTAGGCGTCTGTTTTCCGGCGCAATCTGGTAACGCTGGCAAGCGGCCAGAAGCGGACATTCACGTTGACGTGACAATAGGTGACTTTTCTCGCGTGGCTTTTCGTTATGCTCTCGGGGCGCTGGCGACTACTTTCAGTCAGTCGAGCGGAGGCCAAATTCACTGACGCCGTGGCAATCTCCAGGGGAACCGTATTATGCAATCGAGTCTATGAGTATTAACTACACATCCGATCAGCCATGCGCCGAGGCGTTTAAGGCACTGTACGACACGACTGGCTGGGGGCCAATTTCACGTAAGACCGCGTTCTATCAAGATTCACTTGACGGCTCTTGGCGTTCGCGATCAGCCTATTTTGGCGGCCAACTTGTTGGTTTTGTGCGTGTCATTTCGGATGGTTGCTTGCACGCGTTTGTGACCGAGATGATTGTTCACCCCGAATTTCAGCATCGAGGAATCGGAGCAGCTTTGCTCAGTTCAATTCTTGACGATTGCCGCGACGCCGGCATTTCAGATGTTCAGCTTTTCAGCGCCAAAGGCAAGTCGATATTCTACGAAAAACTTGGATTTTCCTCACGACCTGAAGATTCGCCCGGCATGCAATTCAATGCCTTCGCCTGACTAGTCATTCAAGCGAACGCAGAACGTCGGTTGCGGAGCAAATCGTATGTCTCTTGTGGGCGGAACCTGCCAGCGACGGCAACCGGCCAGAAACTCCCGTTCACCAATGTAAGAATTGAAGCATCGCTTCTTTGAATTTCTGGAGCAACGATTGTGGACAAGATAATTGTTTTGCAAATTTTTGATAATGACGGCGTGGACTTGAATGGCGTAAAACTACGTTCAACAAGTGATGTTGCGGGAGCTCTTGACAAAATGTGTCCCGAAAAATCGGGTGTGATCGTTTCTATCGAGGCCAGCGATTCCATATATTATGAGTCTATCGGCACGGCTATTTACGGAAGTCACCTGGCTGGATTTTCAGGTGAACGATTACGCATACTGATCGAGGGCAAGCCTTTGGAAATCTGACCTCAATCGCCGTTGCACCAGTGCCTGCTGCAAGCGGCCAGAAGCGGGTGCTGCGTTAAAGCTACACCCGGCCATGATGGACTCGACAGATATGTGCAACAAGCAAGTAACGATAGATATTACCTACGCGAAGAATGCATTGTTCGTTCGTCAATCCGTTGCGGTCGCTTTTGGCGTGCCAATCGATAGGGAAATAACTTGGGTCTTCCTTCAAGATCTGCTCTGTAATTCCAGCGAGTTTGCATTAGCTGCGCGGGTGTTAGTGAGTGGCCTGCCAAGTGCCAGCGGCGCGATTGGAGATGAAGATGAGATTCGAATGCTCCGCACCTTTCTCCGCGCGCTTGCGACAACGCGAAGCATCGAAGTTCAGATTGTTTTGCACGATTAAACATGTAGCGCTCTTTCCTACTCTGGGGGCGACAGTTGCCGTACACTGTATGGCTGAGATTGGCCAGAAGCCGGCCTTCCTGGCGACAGTTTAAACTGTTGACTCATTCACTGACCTCCCTGATCGGCCCACACTACCATGTTCTTCCGTCTCGCCTTCCTTGCCGCCACCCTGACGCTCGGCTTCGCCGATACTGCCGTCGCCGATACCGCCGTCCTTGAAAAACTCACAGCCAGCCGGCTCGCTATCACCGTTGACAAAGGCACGTTATCGGGACCCGGTGCGGCACTGCTGCTGCAGGCTTCGCGCCAGGCGCAGTACGTCCTCCTCGGCGAGGATCATGGTGTCGCCGAGATCGCCCAGTTCTCATCCGCCTACTTCAATGCCTTGCCCGCTGCCGGCTTCACGACCTTGGTCACCGAAAATGGTCCAGCCGTGACGAGTGCGCTCGAAGGGATACTCAAGGGCGACGACGCGGTTGCTGCTATCGCCAGATTCGACGCCATCTACCCGGACTCCGTTGCTTTCTACACCATGCGCCAGGAAGCGGAGATGCTCGCCGGCTTTGCCCTGGCCGCAGGACCGCGCTTCCAGCACTGGGGCATCGATCAGGAATTCGTGGGTGCGGCCAAATACCTGATCACCCTGATGCTGGCCCAGCCGGTTAATCCGGCCGCCCGCGCGAAGCTGGAAGCCTTGCGTCAAATGGAAGCTGTCGCGTCTCGAAAGGCGGCAGCCACCGGCAATCCCTTAGAGTACTTTATGCTGTCGGCCTCAAGCGAGGAACTGAGCTCGTTGCGCCCGCTACTTGCCGGCCCCAAAGAGCAAACCGCGCTAGGCCTGCTCGATGCATTGCTGGCCACACGCGCCATCTATCAGAAAAGCGCCTCTCAAGTGCCCGGCGATCGCGACCTGTCCAACCGCTTACGTTTGACGCTGTTAAAGCGCACCCTGGAAACCCGACTCGGCATGCAAGAGCAAAAGCTGGTGGTCAAGGTCGGCGCAAATCACGCATACAAGGGCATTAATCCACTCAACAATCGTGACATTGGCAACTTTCTGGCTGAACGCGCCGAAGGCCAGGGCCATACCACGCTGCACCTGATCGTGATGGCGGCGAAGGGTACGCAACTGAGATTTGCGGGAGCGGGCAAGCCATATCAGCCGACGCCAATCAAACTTGACAGCTCGGCCTTCAAACTGCTGGCCAGTGCAGGCGCCACCGACGGCAGTTGGTCTCTATTTGATCTGCGGTCACTGCGGCCAGGCTCGCGCAAACTGGCGGGGGGCGACATTGAAATGTTCAACCTGATCAACGGCTACGATTTTGCCCTGATTATCCCCGAAGGCAGCGCTTCTGCGCAGCTCGTGACACCGTAGCAGGGGTGGCGGGCATTTCAATAATTGCAATTTTCAATGGTACTGATTCCCCGCTGCGAAACGGCCACGCATGCACGGAAATGCCGCCCTTTCGCTTCAGGGCGGCGCCAGCCTGGAAATCGAGGACCTAACCACAAAGAGCGCAGGCATGATTAAGTTTGAGGTTGAAAAAAAGCCCCCGATTCTGCAGCCCGGTGAAAAAAAAGATCAGAGATACGATTGCGCGCCTCCGGAGCTTCGGTCCAAGCTCATTTGCCGTATTGAGCGATGACAAAGGAAACTATGTGCAGGTCGCTGGCGGCGGAATCACGTGCATGCTGGAACGCCGAGAGGCGACCGGACGCCACTATAGAGGCTACAAGGAAAGCCCAAGCCTCAATTATCCAGATGGCACACGGCTCGCATTCGGAGCTGGTGAAGTCGTAATGCAATCAGACGAGTGGTTTCTCCAAACCGAGGTTGCAGAGGTATTTTGTGTGTTAAGTTGCACTGAAAATTGACCCACTTTCCCCACGAATTTGCAACGGAATCTGACCCACGTTAGTAGCACAATTCCACCTGTCTTATCGGCAGGAGATCGGAGTGATCAACGTGGCTCTACTCGGTATCATTCGACGCTGGCACCTTCGTGACCAGATCCCAATACCTGATGATCCGCAATAGTGGCCAGCGTCCGCATTGGGGCGGGATCGGCCCTCTGTGACAGTTCGTGAATTTTTCCGCCGAGCAACCTACTATACTGTGCCGGCCGGTCGAGTTCGGCCAATACCTGACCTTGGACCAATCGAAAAAACCGAGCATAGTCCATTTGTAGATGCAAGATGAGGAGTTTTCTGTGTTGAAACCAAATATGGTCACGCTGGCACGGTTCGGGATGGCGACCGCGTTGGCGAGTGCCGTGGCAGGAGCAACGGCCCAAAACCTCAAACGGTTCGAGTTTTCGACTAGCGACATGGCATCGGCGACGTGCGCGTTCACGTCGCCACTCCCGGCCGACTTTGCTGTTTTCGCTGCTGGCGAATACGGCGGTCGGCCTACCGATTTCCAGATCGATCAGTCCGGGCACGAAGCCACACGAATTGATGCCTTGGTCAACTCGAGCAACAAGCCCGTCATCCTGATGCTGGGGGCATACGAGCCTACCGTATGGAACATCGGGTGGACCCGCGGGACCGAAATTGTCGGCGTTCTCGTGAGCGGCTACCACCGGCAAGCGGTGGCTGGTCTGCCCAAGGACACGCCAATCATCAACAGCACCTACGACAACCGGGGTCCATGCGGTCATTTTTATATAAAAGCCGATCAATTGGACGGACTCAATCCACTGGCCCGACGCGTGTTCGGGCGGGCTGTCGACAAGGTATATTTGTCGAGAAAGGGCAAAGTCGTGATCGGCGAGCCCTTTGATCATCAAACTGCGCTCCTTACATCGGCCGATGTGACACCGGATTCGTTTCGCGATCAAAAGGCAGTTTTGGCCGGACCTGCCGGACTGGCGGATGCAGTACGCAAAAGCATCCTGCGGGTGGCGACAGCAGCCGATGTCCGTGCCTGGGACGCGGCCACCAGGAAGGCGGCGTCTGCCGACACTCCGCCAGTCGCGGGCGGAAACCCGCTCCCGACGCGCGAAATTCATAACGGTTACGTTGTGTTGAAAGGGTTTGAGCTGCCAGTCGGCTTATACGGTGCACACTCGGCGACTTTTATTGTGCCGAAGGGAGTGCCAGTTCCGGCGGGTAAACTGGGTCATTCCACGGTGCTTGACTACAATTCCATGCAGTGCACCGGCGCTCTCTGTCGTGCCGGCCGATAACTTCCGAGTTCAGCAGCGCGAATACGGTCAGTGAACCAGCATTCGGAGACCTTCACGATATTTCGGCCGTAGGCAAAGTGACGGCGGTCGACAGAATCGCCGATCACCTGATCCTCGCATGTCCGCTTCGGGGCCAAAAGCGGACACTGCATTGCGATCGCAGCGTCGAGTCAAGATCGCATGCGGCCAGGGGTTGCGTTGTCCTGGCCGCACGCATGTCAGCGGCATCCTGACATCAGCGCGCCATTTCCCTGGCCAGGGTCAACACCAGTTCCGCCGCCCCCATCTCCCGCGCCAGCGTCGCCCCCTGGCCGGCCCACTGTGCGGCAAATTCGCTGTTGCCGTGCTGGCTGGCCAGCGCGTTCAATTGTTTGGCGGCGTCGTAGGCGACCGGGTAGTCGGCTGGCGGCGGGCTGCCTGGCGCTTCGCCGTGTTCGATCAGACGGTTCACCATGCCGCGCGCCAGGCGGCCCGAGAGCACGCTGGTCAGGCGCGTGGCCGCCGCCCGTTCGCTTTTCAGGTTGGCGCGGTAGCCGGCGTTGGCCGACGATTCCGGGCACAGCAGGAACGCCGTGCCCAGCTGGGCGGCTGCGGCGCCCAGGTCCAGCGCGGCGCGGATGCCTTGTCCATCCATGATGCCGCCGGCGGCGATCAGGGGCAGGGCGGTGCGGCCCGCCAGCAGGCGCAGCAGCACGCTGGCGCTGTGGCGCTCGTCCGGCGCTTGCGGATCGAAAACCCCGCGATGGCCGCCCGCTTCCACGCCCTGCGCCACGATGGCGTCGACTCCCGCCTGTTCGATCAGCACCGCCTCGCGCAGATTCGTGGCCGTGGCCAGCGTGTAGATGCCGGCCTGGCGCAGGGCGGCAATCTGCGGTGGCGTCGGCAAGCCGAAATGGAAGCTGACGACGGCGGGACGCTGTTCCAGCAGCAGCTCGAATGCCGCCTCATTGCCGATGAACGTTTCGTAGATTTCGCCGAGCGCCGCGGGCGCGGTCGCGCCCAGCTCGGCAAACAGGGGCGCCAGGTGGGCCAGCCAGGCCGCTTCGCGCCGCGCATCCCGCACCGCCGGCGCATGGCAGAACACGTTCACATTGAAGGGACGGTCCGTCAGCGCGTACGTGTCGACGATCATCTGGCGCGCCTGCGCCACCGTGCCGGAGCCGATGGCCAGCGAACCGAGGCCGCCCGCGTTCGACACGGCGGCTGCCATGCGCGGCGTGGAGATACCGGCCATCGGCGCCTGGATGATGGGTAACTGCAAGCCGAGACGGTCGAGGAAGGGCTGGATTGAAGTCATGATGCTTCCTTCACAAGTTGAGGATATTGTGCAATGTTCGTATTTGAAGAATATAATAGCATAATCATTTTCAAATAGAGAACGCGATGGACATGGAATCCCTGACGATCTTTTGTGCCGTGGCCAGTGAACTGAGCGTCACCCAGGCCGCAGCCAGGCTGGGGCGCGCGCCGTCCAGCGTCACCACGCGCATCCAGCAGCTGGAAGCCGATATCGGCGCCGAGCTGTTCGTGCGCACGAATAAACGCATGGCGCTGACGGCGGCCGGCGAGCGCTTTCTCGAGTATGCGCAGCGTTTGCTGGCGCTGGCGGAAGAAGCGCGGCACGTCGTCACGGGCGGGCGCGAGGGTGGCACCTTGCGCGTGGGCAGCATGGAAAGCACGGCGGCCAGCCGACTGCCGGCCCTGCTGGCCGCGTATCACGCCCGCCATCCGGCGACGCGCCTGGCGCTGAGCACGGGGCCGTCGCGCCCCCTGATCGAGCAAGTGCGCACGGGCTTGCTCGACTGCGCTTTTGTCGCCTTGCCGCCAGCGTTCGGCGGCGCCGCCGCATTGGCGGAGCTGGGCCTGGCATCGACGCCCGTGTGGCGCGAGGAACTGTGCTTGCTGCTGCCAGCCAGCGAAGGGCAGGCGCGCAGCGCCATGGACGTGCGCACGCGTTCGCTGGCGGCCTTCCCGCAGGGCTGCACCTACCGCGGCATCGCCGAAGAGCTGCTGGGCGTGGCCGGCAGCACGCAGTGGCAGGTGCAGGAAATGAGTTCGTATCACACGATGATCGCCTGCGTGGCGGCCGGCGCCTGCGTGACCTTGCTGCCGGCCAGCGTGCTGGCGCTGTCGGACGCGCCGGCCACCTTGACAACCCTGCCCGCAGGGGAGATCGACACGGTGCTCGTGTGGCGCGCCGGGTTCGACGTGCCCGCCTTCCAGCATCTGCTGGCGCAGGTTGGCGAGGCGGCGCCATGAGCGCGGCGGCCAGGCTGCGCGCCGCCATCGCCGCGGCCGTCATCCTCGCCATCGGCATGGGTTTCGGCCGTTTCGCCTTTACGGCCATCTACCCGCACATGGTCGAGGAAGGCGTCTTGAGCTTGCACGACGGCAGCCTGGCGGCATCGGCCAATTACGCCGGCTATTTGCTGGGTGCCATCCTGTCCATGCGCGTGCGCGCCCACGGCGCGCACCGGCTGTGTCTGTGGTCGGTGGCCGGCACGGCGCTGTGCCTGGGCGTGCTGGCCTTGACTATGCCCGTCTGGCTCATCGTGACGGTGCGTGGCGTGGCGGGCGTCTTCAGTGCCCTGGCCATGGTGGCCGCGTCATTATGGCTGCTGGTGCAGCGCGGACATGGCCGCGGTGCGCCGCTGTTGTATGCGGGCGTGGGCGCCGGCATCGCCGTGTCGGCCGAATTGCTGGTGCTGGCCTCGCGCCTGGGCTGGCACAGCGCCGGTATGTGGCTGCTGCTGGCCGGCGTCACCGCGCTGGCGGGGCTGGCGGCCGCACCCGCCATTGCCGCCAGTGGCCAGGCAACCCTGGCCGCACCGGCGCAAGCCGCCGCATCATCGATCCTGGCGCCCGTCGCGCCGTGGCCGCTCGTGCTGATCTACGGGCTGGCGGGATTTGGTTATATCGTCACGGCCACGTACTTGCCCGTGCTGGTCGGCGCTGCCTTGCCCGGGCTGAACTCCGCCCACGTGTGGGCCGTGTTCGGCCTCGGGGCGGCGCCGTCGTGCTTCCTGTGGCACCGGCTGCACGAGCGACTTGGCACGCGCCAGGCGCTGAGGCTCAATTTGCTGCTGCAGGCGCAGGGCGTGGCCTTGCCCGTGCTGGCGCCCACGGCCGTCGGCTATCTGCTCAGCGCCATCCTCGTCGGCGGCACGTTTGTCGGCACGGTGACCATCGCCATGCCGGCCGCGCAGCGTGCCGCCGTCAAGGCAGCTAAGTTTGGCTCGAACATGATGGCCATCATGACGGTGGTGTATGGCATCGGACAGATCATCGGCCCCGTGCTGGCCGGCAGCCTGTATGCGCAGTCGCACAGCTTCAACAGCGCATTATTGGCGGCGGCTGGCGCGCTGCTGCTGGCGATGATCGTCAGCCTGCGGCTGTGAAAATCAGAGATCGAATGCGCAACGCATGAAGTCGCGGCGGATGTCGTTGATCCTGTCGAATTCGCGCGTGTAATACAGCTTGTTCGTCAGCAGCACGGCATAGCGGCCGCGCCGGGGGCTGAGCCACATGGCCGTGCCCGTGAAGCCCAGGTGGCACCAGATGTCGTCCTGCGGCCCGGTGGCCGCCGCCGGGTGCCAGAACAGGCCGCGCGAGGGCTGCAGCTCGCCCGTCTGTACCCTCAGCGATTCCCTCACCCAATCGGCATCGAACACCGCGGCATGCGGAATCAGCATCGCCCGCAGGAAACGCTGCAAGTCCGGCACATTGGAAAACAGGCCGGAAATGCCGCACACGCCGCCCAGCAGCCGGGTCGAAAAGTCATGCACCGTGCCGGCAAGGTGGGCGCCTGCCTCGTCGCAGTATTCGGTCGGCGCGACCCGCTGGCCGTGCCGTGGCGCCACCGGACCATATCCCGTGGCGGCCATGCCCAGCGGCTGCAGCACGTGCTCGGCAAGTGCCACGTCCAGCGGCATGCCCAGCAGCCGCTCGATGACCAGGCCGAGGATCAGGGCCGCGCGGTCCGTGTATTCGACGGCTCGACCTGGTATGCCTTCCAGCGGCTCGCGCAGCACGCCGTGCACGATATCGTCGTACACGTCGCCATAGCTGGCGCGCAGGCGGGCGCGCAGCGGCAAGCCGGCCGTGTGCGTGAGCAGCTGGAAAATCGTGATCGGCGCCAGCGCGTAGCCTGCCGTGCCGGGCAAGACGTCGGCCAGCCGGGTATCCAGGCCCAGGCGTTTCTGGCTTAGCAGCCTGCCGATGAGCGACCACACGCTGATGATCTTGGTCAGCGACGCGATGTCGAACAGGGTGTCGACCTGCATCGCGGCGCTGGACGGTTCGGGCGTGAGCCGCCCGGCCGCGCCCATTGCGTGGCCGTCCAGGGTGCCCACGACCCAGGCCGCGCCTGGAAAAATCTGTGCGCGGACGCCGGCTTCCACCAGCGCTGTCAGTTGCTCTGTATGGTTGCTTATCTGCATATTGATTGTGCCGTGTTTATCTTGTTATCGTCTGCCGTTGCCACGCCCAGCCACCTCGCCACCGATTGCGCCACCCATTGCCCCTCGTCGAGCGGCAGGTCGTGGCCGGCGTCGCCGTGGATCAGACAATCGGCCTGCCAGGCGCGCGCCAGGCGTTGCGAGCAGCGGTGGTCGACCAGTTGGTCTTGCGCGCCGGCCATCACCAGCACGGGCATGGCGGGGCGGCTGGCGGGCGCGCGGTAGCGGGCGGCCGACAGCAGCTGGCGCAGGGCGTTGCGGCGGCTGACCGGGTATTGCTGCTGGTAACTGAGCCAGTCGGCCAGCAGGGCGGGGTTGCCATGGGCATGCCTGCGGCTGGTCAGGCGCAGGATCAGGCTTTCCTGGCTGCGCCCGTCGCCCAGCAGCAGCTGGCGCAGCAGGGCGCCATAGTTCTGCCAGCGCAGGCGCCGGTAAAACGGATTGAACGGCCGCATGCTGGTGTTGATCAGCACGCAGCGGGCGATTTCCTGCGGGTAGCGGCTTGCCCATTCGACGGCCACCATGCCACCCAGGGACAGGGCCAGCAAGTGGTAGGGTGCGGGGATGCCCCGTGTCTGCAGCTCCTGGCGGCAGGCTTCCACCATGTCGGCCACGCGGGTGGCGCTGTCCTGCGCGTGGCGCATGCCGTTGCCGGGCAGGTCGGGCGTGACGATGCTGGCGCCGGGCAGGGCGCGCGCGAGGGTGGCGGGGAAGCTGCCCCAGTGGCGCTGTTCGCGCATCAGGCCGCGCAGCAGGACCCAGGTGGGCGATCCGCTCATGATTCATACCATTGCGCCAGGGCGCGCCGGCGCTGCGCCTTGCGCAGCAAGCCTTCCGGCATCCAGCGGCCATGACTGCTGGCGGCGCGCATGAGGAAATCGAACCACACCAGATGCCGGCGCAGCACGCGCTGCAGGCGGTGCGCGGCCGTGGGGTTGAAGAGGCTGACCCGGTTGAACAGCTGGCGCGGGTTTTTCTTGACCCAGCGCCACGAGCCCATTTCCAGGGTCAAGGGCAGGAACACACGCCCGCTGTAGCTGGTGCCGTTCAGGTAGAGATAGTCCCACAGGTCGCCATGCGTGCGGTATTGGCGGCTTTGCGGCTCGAACACATAGTTGTGGTTGGGGTAGCTCTGGCTGAACAGTTCTTCCAGCGCGCCGATCTCGGCCAGGTGGGCTATGGGCACCTTGGTATGCGCGTGGGGAAACCAGATGCGGTCGCGCAAGCCGAAACCGGAATGGCAATCGAGGGCGATGCTGAACTGGCGCGACAGCAGTTCGCGCTCGACGAGGTCGCACACGGCCTGGCTTTCCAGCTCCATCGGGGCGTCAAATGCGCCGCGGTACCAGGGCAGGCGGGCGCTGTAGCGCTGTCCGCCCAGCATGAACGGCACTTTTTCGCGCGCGCTCAAGGGCGCATTGCGCATCAGGTCCACGCCGCGCGGATTGCTGCGCGTGGCTTGCCACATGCCGCCGGGATTGACCAGCGGCATGAACACGAGGCGCATGGTTTCCAGCTGCTGGTGCAAGGTGGCATCCCAGCGCAGGCGCGCGATCAGGCTTTCCAGGAAAGACAGCAACACTTGCGTGCCGATGCGCTCCAAGCCGTGGATGCCGCCAAAGAAGCCCAGCACGGGCACGTCGGGGCTGGGATTGCCCAGCGCAATCGTGTAGACGGGAAATTCGCGCCCATCCATGGCGATGCTGCAGGGCGCGGCCACTTCCAGGTGGCTGCCGCCGTCGTCGATGAGGCGCTTGAGCATGACCAGTTCGGGCAGATTCTTTTCGATCATCAGGCATCTGAATGGGAGAGTAGCAGCCAGTGTAGCCGAAATCACAGCCGCGCCCGACGTCCCGCATGGCGAAATTTACTGATGGCAAGCATGTCACGAAGCCGTCATGTTTGCCATGTATTTTATTGCCGCCATACATCGCTGTTCGTGTCGACAGGGGGCTGAACGTTCGTTCGCGTACAGACTCTCAGGAATCCGGCTGCCAGACTGGTGCTTCGGGCCTGCATGCGCCCACCCAGCCAGTCCACAGCCAGGAGGAAGCGCGAGATGACGCAATCGAATCACATCAATGCCGGCAGGCGCGGCTTGCTGATCGCCGGCGTGCTGTCGGCCACGGCGGCGGCCGTGCCTGGCTTGCCGGGCGCGGCGCAGGCCGTCAGCACGAGCGGCCAGGCGCCACCCGTCCTGATGAAAGTCAGCCTCGACGTCAACGGCCGGCGCCACAGCCTGGAACTCGACACGCGCACCACCTTGCTCGACGCCTTGCGCGAACACCTGCAGCTGACGGGCACCAAGAAGGGCTGCGACCACGGCCAGTGCGGCGCCTGCACCGTCATGCTCGACGGCCAGCGCATCAATGCCTGCCTGACCCTGGCCGTGATGCATGACGGCGCCAGGGTCACCACCATCGAGGGCCTGGGCACGCCCGAGAAGCTGCATCCGATGCAGGCCGCCTTCATCGCGCACGACGGCTACCAGTGCGGCTACTGCACGCCGGGGCAGATATGCTCGGCCGTCGCCGCGCTGGGAGAGATACGCCAGGGCATCCCCAGCCACGTCAGCGCGGACTTGACCGCGATCCCGCAGGCGACGCCGGAAGAATTGCGCGAACGCATGAGCGGCAACATCTGCCGCTGCGGCGCCTATTCCAACATCATCGAGGCGATCACCGATGTGGCGGGGAGGCCGGCATGAAGGTATTCAGCTACCAGAAGGCCGCCTCGCCGGCCGAAGCGGCGGCGGCCGCCGTGAACACGCCGGGCGCCCGCTTCATCGCGGGCGGCACGAATCTGCTCGACCTGATGAAGCTGGAGATCGAAACGCCCGCGCACTTGATCGACGTCAATGGCCTTGCCTTGGATAAAGTGGAGGCAACAAAGGATGGCGGCTTGCGCATCGGCGCCCTCGTGCGCAACACGGCGCTGGCCGCGCATGCCACGGTGCGGCGCGACTATGGCGTGCTGTCGCGCGCCTTGCTGGCGGGCGCCTCGGCGCAATTGCGCAACAAGGCGACGACGGCCGGCAACCTGCTGCAGCGCACGCGCTGCCCTTACTTTTACGACACGAACCAGGCCTGCAACAAGCGCGTGCCGGGCAGCGGCTGCTCGGCCATAGTCGGTTTCAGCCGGCCGCTGGCCATCCTGGGCGGCAGCGATGCCTGCATCGCCACGCACCCGAGCGACATGGCCGTGGCCATGCGCGTGCTCGACGCCGCCATCGACACGGTGCGGGCCGACGGCAGCACGCGCAGCATCCCCATCGCCGACTTTTACTGCTTGCCGGGCAACACGCCGCACGTGGAAACCGTGCTGCAGCCGGGCGAACTGATCACCAGCGTCACCTTGCCCCCGCCCGCTGGCGGCACGCACGTCTACCGCAAGGTGCGCGACCGCGCCTCGTACGCGTTCGCGCTCGTATCCGTGGCGGCCATCATCTTGCCCAACGGCACGGGCAGGCTGGCCCTGGGCGGCGTCGCGCCGCAGCCTTGGCGAGTGCTTGCCGCCGAACAGGCGCTGCCCGAGGGCGCCGCCGCCGTCAGCGAACGCCTGCTGGCCGGCGCCAGGCCGACTGACGACAACGCCTTCAAGGCGACCCTGGCGCAGCGCACGATTGCCTCGGTGCTGGCGCAAGCACAAGCGAAGAAAGGCTAGGGCCATGAAATTTACGACACCGGCGACCACCAATCCCATCGACCAGCTGAAAATCGTGGGCCGGCCCACGGACCGCATCGACGGCCCCCTGAAAACCACGGGCACGGCGCCGTACGCATACGAGCGGAACAAGGCCGCGCCGCATGCGGCTTATGGCCATGTCGTCGGCGCGGCCATTGCCAAGGGGCGCATCGCCTCAATCGACACGAGCGCCGCGCGGCGCGCACCGGGTGTGCTGGCCGTCGTGACGGCGGAGTCGGCGGGGAAATTGGGCAAAGGCAAGATGAATACGGCCACCTTGCTGGGCGGGCCCGAGATCGAGCACTACCACCAGGCCATCGCCTTGGTGGTGGCGGAAACCTTCGAACAAGCCCGCTCGGCCGCGCAGCTGCTCGACGTGAAATATGTCGAGCAGCAGGGCGTGTTCGACCTGGCCAGGGCCAAGGGCGGCGCGATCAAACCGAAGGAGGGCAAGCCCGACAGCCGCGCGGGCAATTTCGCCGGCGCCTATGCCCATGCTCCCGTGCGCCTGGATGCCACCTACACGACACCTGACCAGTCGCACGCCATGATGGAGCCGCACGCCTCGATTGCCGCCTGGGAAGGCGACAAGGTGACGGTGTGGACGGCGAACCAGATGGTGGACTGGGGCCGTGGCGACCTGGCCCGCACCTTGGGAATACCGAAGGACAAGGTGCGCATCGTTTCGCCCTACATCGGCGGCGGTTTCGGCGGCAAGCTGTTCGTGCGCGCGGAAGCCTTGCTGGCGGCCCTCGGTGCGCGCGCGGCGCAGCGTCCCGTCAAGGTCGCCTTGACGCGTCCCTTGATGATCAACAACACGACGCACCGGCCCGCCACCATCCAGCGCCTGCGCATCGGCGCCACGCGCGACGGCAAGATCACGGCCATCGGCCATGAATCGTGGTCCGGCGACTTGAAAGGGGGCCAGCCGGAAACGGCCGTGATGCAGACGCGGCTGCTGTACGCGGGGGCGAACCGCATGACGGCCATGCGCCTGGCCGTGCTCGATTTGCCGGAAGGCAACGCGATGCGCGCGCCGGGCGAGGCGCCGGGGATGATGGCGCTGGAAATCGCCATGGACGAGATGGCGGAAAAACTGAAAATGGACCCCATCGTCTTTCGCATCCTGAACGACACGAAAGTGGACCCGGAAAAACCAAGCAGGCCGTTTTCCCAGCGCCGCCTGATCGATTGCCTGCGCACGGGCGCCGTGGAATTCGGCTGGAAAGAAAGGCAAAGCCAGCCCGGCATGCGGCGCGACGGCCGCTGGCTGGTGGGTATGGGCGTGGCGGCCGCCTTCCGCAACAACCTCGTCATGCGGTCCGCCGCCCGTGTGCGCCTGGACGGCAACGGCATCGTGACCGTGGAAACGGACATGACGGACATCGGCACGGGCAGCTACACCATCATCGCCCAGACGGCTGCGGAAATGCTGGGCGTGACCTTGAACAAGGTGCTCGTGCGCCTGGGCGATTCGGATTTCCCCGTCTCGGCCGGTTCGGGCGGACAGTGGGGCGGCAACAGCTCGACGGCCGGCGTGTACGCGGCCTGCGTGCGCCTGCGCCAGGCCATCGCCGGCAAGCTGGGCTTCGACGAGAAAGAGGCGCGCTTTTCCGATGGCCAGGTGAGCCAGGGCGAGCGCAGCGTGCCGCTCGCTGCCGCCGCCTACCATGGCGACGTCGTCGCGGAAGACCACATGGAATACGGCGACCTCGATAAAAAATTCCAGCAATCGACGTTCGGCGCCCATTTCGTCGAAGTGGGCGTGGACAGCGACACGGGCGAAGTGCGCGTGCGCCGCATGCTGGCCGTGTGTGCGGCCGGCCGCATCCTGAACCCGAAAGCGGCGCGCAGCCAGGTCATCGGCGCCATGACCATGGGCGTGGGCGCGGCCCTGATGGAAGAACTGGTGGTCGACCAGCGCCGCGGCTTTTTCGTCAACCACGACCTGGCCGGCTATGAAGTGCCCGTGCACGCCGACATCCCGCACCAGGAGGTCATCTTTCTCGATGAAACGGACCCCACGTCCTCGCCCATGAAAGCCAAGGGCGTGGGCGAACTGGGGATCTGCGGCGCGGCGGCCGCCGTCGCCAATGCCGTTTATAACGCGACGGGGGTGAGGGTGCGCGACTATCCGCTGACCCTGGACAAGCTGCTGCGGGGGCTGCCGCTCATGTGATGAGCTCGCACTCACGCCGCCGCGCGTGACAATGCGTGTATTTTTGGTAATTTTCAAGTGCTATGCTCGGAACGCATGTTGCGCGGCAAGTTTCCTGTCCGCAATGCCATGCCGCCAGGAGAATGCATGAACAGCTCACCAATGCCGCCGCGGATACTGATCGTCGATGACGAGCTGGCGCATGTGCGCGCGCTGTGCGACACCTTGCGCGGCCAGGCCTACGACACGACGGGGCTCGCTTCGGGCGAGGCGGCGCTGTCGCTGCTGGCCGTCGAGTCGTTCGACCTGCTGCTGGTGGACCTGATGATGCCGGGCATGAACGGCATCGCCGTCGTGGAAGCGGCGCGCAAGATCGACCCCGACCTGGCCTGCATCATCATGACGGGCGAAGGCACGATTGCTTCGGCCGTGCAGGCCATGCAGGCGGGCGCGCTCGATTACGTCGTCAAGCCGTTCAAGGTGTCGGGTATCCTGCTGATACTGGCGCGGGCGCTGGAAACGCGCCAGCTGCGCATCGCCAATGCGCGCCTGGAACTGCTGCTGCGCCAGCACACGGCCGAACTCGACGCCATGAACAAGGACTTGCGGCTGGCCCGCGAAGTGGCCGAGCGGGCGAACGAGGAAAAGACCAATTTTTTGTCCAGCATGAGCCACGAGCTGCGCACGCCGCTCAACGCCATCCTGGGCTTTTCGCAGATGCTGATGTCCGACTCCATCCCCTCGACGGCGCAGGAAAAGAAAACCTTTGCCTCGCACATCTTCGGCGCCGGCCGGCATTTGCTGACCCTGATCAACGATATCCTCGACATCGCCAGGATCGAGTCGGGCAATATGTCGCTGTCGATGGAATCCGTGGGCCTGGCCGATATCTACCACGAATGCTGGCAAATGATGGAACCGCTGGCCAGGAAGCGCGGCATCACCCTGACGTTCGTCGAGGCGGGCGGCGTGCACGTACTGGCCGACCGTACGCGCCTCAAGCAGGTGCTGATCAACCTGCTGTCGAACGCCGTCAAGTACAACCGCGAACAGGGCGAGATCCACGTCGATTGCCATCCCGTCGATGCGCGCCAGCTGCGCCTGTCCGTGCGCGACACGGGCGCCGGCATGAGCGCGGCGCAGCTCGAGGCGCTGTTCCAGCCCTTCAACCGCCTGGGACGCGATGCGCGCGACGAGGAGGGCACGGGCCTGGGACTGGTGGTCAGCAAGCGCCTGGCCGAAGCCATGCAGGCCAGGCTGGGCGTGGCCAGCACGCCCGGGCGCGGCAGCACCTTCTGGCTCGATATCGCCAGTTGCCCGGCGCGCCAGCCGCTGCTGGAAAGTCCGCGCCTGCCCGCCATCGTCCGGCCGGCCGAAGCGGTACGGCTGCCGGAGCGCAAGACGCTGCTGTACGTGGAAGACAATCCCCTGAACGTGACCCTGGTGGCGGGCCTGATCCATTTTCGCCCCGATCTCGACCTGCTGTCGGCCGGCGACGGGCAGGCGGGCCTGGACATGGCGCGCCGCCACCTGCCGCAGCTGATATTGATGGATTGCGACCTGCCCGACATCAGCGGCACGCAAGTCATGCAGCTGCTGCGCGCCGATGCCCGCACCGCGCATATCCCCGTCATCGCCCTGACGGCCGTGGCCGGGCCTGGCGACGTCCGCCAGGGGCTGGCGGCGGGCTTTTACCGCTATCTGACCAAGCCGGTCGACGTGGCCGCGTTTTCCGAGGCCATCAACAGCGCGCTGGAGTCGGTCACGGCGCAGTGCAGCGCATGAATGGCCGCACGCTCAGGCTGGCGGCCGCAGTGCTGCTGCCCATGCTGCTGGCACTGGCCGCCGTGGCCCTCTGGCGGCTTCATGGCCGTGCGGCGTCGCCGGCCGGCCCCGTGGAACCGTTGCGCCTGGCCGTGAATGCGGAATACGTGGGCAGCTGCCCCGTCCTGGCCGCGCACGGGCAGGGCTATTTCGCCCGCGAAGGCATCGAGGCGCTGCTGCAGCCGTATTCCTCGGGCAAGGCGTCGCTGGAAGCCGTGCAGCAAGGCAGGGCCGACCTGGGCACCGCGTCCGATATTCCCGTGGTGCTGGCCAGCCTGCGGAAGCAGTCCGTCGTCATCATCGCCAGCATCTTCGAGGCCGAACGCGACCACGGCATCGTGGGACGCCTGGACCGCGGCGTGTCCACGCCCGCCAGCCTGAACGGCAAGCGCATCGGCGTGACCGTGGGCACGTCCGGCCAGTTCACGCTGGACGCCTTTTTGAACCGCCAGAAGCTGCTGCCCGCCGAAGTCACCGTGCGCAACTACGCCCCCGAGCAGCTGGCCGGGGCGCTGGCGCGGGGCGAGGTCGACGCGGCGGCCGGCTGGGAGCCGTTTTTGACGGCCATGACGCATGCCATCGGGGGCAAGGCGGCCATCTTCTATGGCGAGGATGTGTATGCGGGCCTGTTCAACGTGGCCGGCACGGGCGAGTACGTGCGCGCCCACCCGGCCACGATGCGCAAGGTGCTGCGCGCGCTGATCGCGGGCGCGCGCTTTTGCAGCGACGAGCCCGACGCCGCACGCGCCCTGTTTGCCAGGGCGTCGGCCAGCGAAGCGGCGCGCCTGCGGGCGGCCTGGCACGATTACCGCTTCCGCGTCGTGCTCGACCAGGGCTTGCTGCTGGCGCTGGAAGACGAGGCGCGCTGGGCCATCAGGAAACAGCTGGCCGAAGGCGGCGACATGCCCAATTTCCTCGACACCGTCTACCTGGACGGCCTGGAAGCCGTGGCCCCATCGGCCGTGACGGTCATACACTGAGAAGACCACCGTGAAAATCGTAACGCGCTTCAAGCTGGCCGAACTGTTTTGCGTGGCGCTCGTGGCCATCATCGTCGCCGTGCTGTTTTCCACCACCATGGCGATGCAGCGCGAACTGGCGAAGAACAGGGCGGCGGCCGATATCCTGCAAGCCGTCACGTCGCTGCGCTATCTGTCGATCGAATATGCGCTGCACCATGGCGCTCGCACGCGTGCCCAGTGGCAGCTGCGCAGCGAGTCGCTGTCGACCGGCTTGCTGTCCACATCGGTCTTCAGCGCCGGCGAGGAAGGCGCGCTGCTGCGCGAATTGCGGGGCGACCTGGCTGGCGTGGGCGCCTTGTTCGAGCTGTTCGTCGCGAATCACCGCGAGCTGGGGCAGGACCCGCAGCGGCGCGAGGTGCTGGGCGAGCTCGAGTCGCGCCTGTCCGGCCAGATCATGGGCAAGGTGCAGGGCATGATCTCGGATGCGATGCGGCTGTCCGAATTGAGCCGGCAAGGCGTGCTGGAGGCGCAGCAGCGGGCCAACGTGGCCGTGATGCTGTTTGGCGGCACGATCATCGCGCTGGTGGCCGGCTTGATCTATTTCACCATGACCAGCGTCACGGGACCGCTGGAAAAGCTGCGCCAGGGGACCATGATCGTCGGCGCCGGCAAGCTCGATTTTGCGCTCGGCGTGCACACCAGGAATGAAATCGGCGACCTGGCGCGCGCCTTCGACGGCATGACGGAAAAGCTGCGCCGCACCACCGTCTCGCGCGACGAGCTGGCGCACACGAATGCCGCCCTGGAGACGCAGATCGCCGAGCGCCAGCTGGCCGAGCGCAAGGTGCATGAGCAGGTCGAGCGCCTGAACCTGCTGCAGCAGATCACGCGCTCGATCGGCGAGCGGCAGGACTTGCGCAGCATCTTCCAGGTGGTCGTGCGCAGCCTGGAAGACCAGCTGCCCATCGATTTCAGCTGCATCTGCCTGTACCATCGAGCCGAGCACGCGCTGCAGGTGACGTGCGTGGGCGTGCGCAGCGAGGCGCTGGCGCAGTCGTTCATGATGGGCGAGCAGGCGCACATTCCCATCGATGAAAATGGCTTGTCGAGCTGCGTGCGCGGCCAGCTCGTGTATGAAGCCGACATCGCGCAGGTGGCGTTTCCGTTTCCGCAGCGGCTGGCGCAAGGGGGGCTGCGCGCGCTCGTCATGGCGCCGCTGCTGGCCGAAAACACGGTCTTCGGCATCCTGATCGTGGCGCGCCGCGCCGCAAACAGTTTTACCAGCGGCGAGTGCGAATTCCTCAGCCAGCTGAGCGAACACGTGGCGCTGGCCGCCAACCAGGTGCAGCTCTACGGCGCGCTGCAGCGCGCGTATGACGATTTGCGCCAGACGCAGCAGTCGGTGATGCAGCAGGAACGCCTGCGCGCGCTGGGGCAGATGGCCAGCGGCATCGCGCACGACATCAACAACGCCATTTCCCCCGTGGCCCTGTACACCGAGTCCTTGCTGGAGACGGAAACCAGTCTCAGTCCCCAGGGCCGGCATTGCCTGGAAGTGATCGAACGGGCCATCGACGACGTGGCCGCCACCGTGGCGCGCATGCGCGAATTCTACCGCCAGCGCGAACCGCAGCTGTCGCTGTCGCCCATCGATGCCAACCTGGTGGTGCAGCAGGTGCTGGACCTGACGCGCGCGCGCTGGAGCGACATGCCGCAGCAGCGCGGCATTGTCATCGCCCTGCGCACGGAGCTGGCGGACGCGTTGCCCATGTTGCCCGGCAGCGCGGGCGAACTGCGCGAAGCACTGACGAACCTCGTCTTCAACGCCGTCGACGCCATGCCCGATGGCGGCACCCTGACCGTGCGCACGGCCGGCGTGGGCGCGCCCGGCCAGCTGACGCGGCAGGTGCTGATCGAAGTGGCCGATACGGGCGTCGGCATGGACGAGAACACGCGCCGCCGCTGCCTGGAACCGTTTTTCACCACCAAGGGCGAGCGCGGCACGGGCCTGGGCCTGGCCATGGTGTACGGCATGATGGAGCGCCATGGCGCCAGCATCGACATCGTCACGGCGCCGGGGCAGGGCACGGCGGTGCGCCTGGCGTTTCCCGCCTGCGCGGCGGACGCGGGGGAACCGGCGCCCGACGCGGCCTTCGCCGTGCCGCCGCGCCTGCGCATCCTCGTGGTGGACGACGACCCGATGGTGCTCAAGTCCCTGCGCGACATCCTGGAAATCGATGGCCACGACGTGGTGTCCGCCGATGGGGGGCAGGCCGGCATCGACTGCTTCCTCGCCGCGCGCGACCGGCACGAGGATTTTGCCGTGGTCATCACGGACCTGGGCATGCCGCACGTGGACGGACGCAAGGTGGCCAGCGCCGTGCGCCAGTGTTCGCCGGCCACGCCCATCATCATGCTCACGGGCTGGGGCCAGCGCCTGGAAGCCGACAGCGACTATCCCGAACACGTCAACTGCGTCCTGGGCAAGCCGCCCCGGCTGAAGGAATTGCGGCGCGCCTTGAACCAGGTGATTTCGACGGGCTAGCCGTGACAGCACCGGCAGCGGCATCAGGTATTCTCAAAGGCCAGCCAGGACCAGCCGACCCCAGCCTGGCGGTTCTGCCGCTGAACGGACGGCGCGTGTGCGCGCTCAAAACGACCTTGAGGTGGTGTGATGCCGCAAGGGCGATCGTTTCATGGGCAGAGACATCAAAGATGCGCCGGTTTGCCGGGGCGGGACCATGCCTGAGCGACATGACAAGCAACGCGCCCGGCTTGAGCAACTTGCTGATATTTCCCATCGCCTCGCTTCTTGTCAGCGGCTATGACGCTGTCATACCGGGCAATGAGCTGTTCGGCATTGTCGGCATAGCCTTCGGTACCGGGGATACTGGATGCATGCATGTGATCGTCAATTGTCAATGGTGCGGCGGCACCGTCTTGCCTGGCCCGCCTGGTGGCACTGTGAACAAGGCCTTTCCGCTATACTGGCCCCCGATATTGCCACCCTTAGCCGAAAACCACCATGGACTTGAGTACCCACGCCGCCGTCGTCAATTGCGAAGCGTATCGCGACGGCAGGAAGATCGCCCATTTCGACATCGACAAGGTGGGCGACTTTCTCGGCGATCCCGATTGTTTCGTGTGGATCGGCATGGCCAGCCCCGACGCCACGGCCATGCAGGCGCTGCAATCGGCGTTCGGCCTGCACGAACTGGCCGTCGAGGATGCGCAGGGCGCCCACGAGCGGCCCAAGCTGGAAGAATATGGCGACACCCTGTTCATGGTGATGCACACGGCCACCCTCGATGGCGAGGCCATCGTCTATGGCGAAACCCACGTCTTTCTCGGCCCCCGCTTCATCATCACGGTGCGCCACGGTCCCTCGGCCGGCTATGCGAAGCTGCGCGAGCGCAAGGAAAGCGTGCCCGGGAAACTGGCCAGCGGCCCCGGCTATGTGCTGTATTCCATCATCGATTTCATCGTCGACCAGTACCAGCCCTGCATCGACCATTTGCAGGCCCGCTTCCAGCACTACGAACTGCAGCTGTTCAAGCCCAGCCTCTCCGAAGACAAGCTGCAGGATTTCTACCAGCTCAAGACGGAGCTGCTCAAGCTCGACGCGGCCGTCAACCCCCTGCACGACATCTGCACCCAGCTGATCCGCTTCCATGGCGACATCGTGCCCAAGGAAAACCGCATCTATTACCGCGACATTCTCGACCACGTCAAACGGGTCACGCACACGGCGGGGCAGATGCGCGAGCTGGTCAATTCGGCCATGCAGGTGGCGCTGGGGCAAATCTCGATCCGCCAGAACGAGGTCGTCAAGCGCCTGGCCGCCTGGGCCGCCATCCTGGCCGTGCCCACCATGGTCTTCAGCCTGTACGGCATGAACTTCGAATTCATGCCGGAACTGAAGTGGCGCGGCAGCTATCCGGCCGTGATCGTCGTCATCATCGCCGGCTGCCTCTGGCTGCACCGGCGCCTGAAGCGCGAGGGCTGGCTGTAGCGGAGCACGCTTAGCCGCCTGCCACCGCGTTTGCCGCCTCGAGTATCAGCGCCGCCACTTCGACGGGGCGCGACGCCAGCGAGGCGTGGCTGGCATTCAAGGTGATGACTTTCCGCGCATTGAGCCGCGCCGCCATGCGGTCCTGGTTGACGGGGGAAATCATGCGGTCGGCGCTGGAAATCTGGTACCAGCTGGGCTTATGCTTCCAGGCCGGGTCGCTGACGGTGTCGCCAAAGGTGCTGGCCAGCGGCGCTTTCTGCACCACGCCCAGCACGGCGCCTTCTTCCGCGTCGAGGTCCTGGCAAAAGCTATCATGGTATTGCTCGGGTTTCACCCACAGATAGCCGTCGCTGTCGCCTTCCAGGCTGGCCGCGCCGATGGGCGGGTGTTCCTGCGTGATGCTGCCCGGGCTTTCGCCCGCGTCGGGCGCGAAGGCGGCGATGTAGACGAGGCCAGCGACATTGGGCGCATTGCCGGCCACGCTGATGACGGCGCCGCCGTAGGAGTGTCCTACCAGCAACACCGGACCGCTGACTTGCGCCA
This sequence comes from Janthinobacterium sp. 67, assembly GCF_002797895.1. NCBI lineage: Bacteria > Pseudomonadati > Pseudomonadota > Betaproteobacteria > Burkholderiales > Oxalobacteraceae > Janthinobacterium > Janthinobacterium sp. 67. The sequence goes on from NZ_PGES01000001.1 coordinate 739,545, forward strand.
CCATCTTGCGCGTGCGCTCGGCGTCGTCGGCCAGCGACGTCAACGGCAGTTCGACGGCGCGGATGGCCGTGTGGCCCTGGCGCCGCAATTCGACAATGACGCGGCTCCAGTGGGCGGCGCCGCCCCAGAAACCGTGGACGAGGACGATGGTGGCTTGCTTGCTCATGCGAGTACTCCTTGGGCGAGGGAAACGGCGAAGACCGCGCGGGGATAGACTGCTCACTGCGCGGCGGGCAGCTGCATGCCTATTGTAGACCTTCCCAGCGCATGGCCTCGATGGCATCGACCACGGTGCTTTCATGCTCGATGAAGAAATCGCCGTGGAAGCCGTTGTGGATGAGCAGATGCTTGCTGCCGGGCAGGGCGGCGGCCAGGCGCTCGCCGTCGGCCAGACGCAGCGGACGGAAAAAGTCCAGCTGTTCCTGCGCAGCGGCCAAGGTAGCGGGATCGGCTTGCAACAGCCAAGGAAACAGATTGCGCAAGCTACCGGGATCGACGGTGATGACCAGCGCTGGCGCGCGCACGCGGCGGTAGTCAGGCGAAAGATTGTGCGCGGCCATGTGCATGGCCGTGGCGATGGCGGGCGGGGCATTCGGCCGCACGGCGCCGCCGGGCAGCACGTCCAGGCTGTCGCGCCAGTTCGCTTCCAGCGCCGGCCACCATTGCTTGTTGAGGCGTTTGGCAAAGTTGATCGAGGCGGCCATCGACGCCAGGTCGGCGGGGCCGGGCTGCGGTTCGTCCAGGGAGGAAGGCGTGGGTTCTTCATGGCCGCCAAGGGCCAGGTAATCCCAGGTCGTGTCCAGGTAGGCAAGTCCCCGTACGCGCTGCGGGTGGCTGCCGGCGAACAGGGTCAGTTCGTTGCCGGCGATCGAGTGGCCGGCCAGGATGATGCGTTTGATGTGCAAGGCGTCGAGCACGGCCAGCAGGTCGGCCACCAGGGTGGTGGGGGCATAGGTGTCAGCGCCGGTGGGAAGCGGCTTGCCGGAACCCTTTGCCGATGGCCAGTCGCGCACATGCAGGCTGACGTCGGGGGCGGCGGCGACCTGCCGGTCCGTGACGCTGGCGGCGCCCGATCGCCCGCCACAGGCGGACAGCGCGGCCAGGGCCGTGATACCCAGCAGCACCTGCCTGCGGGTGTGGAAATGCGGTGTCCTGTCGTCGGGCTGGCGCATGGCGTGCTCCTCGTGGGAGCAGATCATGCGGCCAGCCGAATGGAAAGGCTTTATCGCGCAGTTTGCTCGATCTGACAGGCCTGGCCCTGCAAGACCTGACCGTTGCGCGCCTGGTCCATGGCCGGGCGGCGGCCGCCGGCATCGACATCGACATTTCCTGGCCGTGGTAGGGCCATTGCCCGCTTTTTGAAAGGTACACAGCATGCAGAACCCGACTCTTCCCACCTACGCCGACGTGGTGGCGGCCGCCGGCCGCATCGCGGGCCATGCCCACAGGACGCCCGTCATCACTTCGCGCACGGTCGACGCGGAGTTTGGCGCCGAAGTCTTTTTCAAGTGCGAGAACCTGCAGCGCATGGGCGCCTTCAAGTTTCGCGGCGCCTATAACGCGCTGTCGCAGTTCGACGCGCAGCAGCGCCGCGCCGGCGTCGTGGCTTTTTCTTCGGGCAACCACGCCCAGGCGATCGCCCTGTCGGCCCGGCTGCTCGATATTCCCGCCACCATCATCATGCCGCAGGATGCGCCGGCCGCGAAAATCGCCGCCACGCGCGGCTATGGCGGCAACGTGGTGCTGTACGACCGCTACACGCAGGACCGCGAGCAGATCGGCCGCGAACTGGCCGAGCAGCGGGGCATGACCCTGATTCCGCCGTACGACCATGCGCACGTGATCGCCGGCCAGGGCACGGCCGCCAGGGAACTGTTCGAGGAAACGGGACCGCTGGATGCCTTCTTCGTCTGCCTGGGCGGCGGCGGCTTGCTGGCCGGATCGGCCCTGGCCACGCGCGCGCTGGCGCCCGCCTGCAAGCTGTATGGGGTGGAACCGGAGGCGGGCAACGACGGCCAGCAATCGTTCCGCTCGGGGCGGATCGTGCACATCGACACGCCCAAGACCATCGCCGACGGCGCGCAGACGCAGCACCTGGGCAACATCACCTTCCCCATCATCCGGCGCGACGTCGACGACGTGCTGACGGTCAGCGATGCGCAGCTGGTCGAGCGCATGGGCTTTGCCGCCTCGCGCATGAAGCTGGTGATCGAGCCGACGGGCTGCCTCGGTTTCGCCGCCGCCCTGCAAATGAAAGAGCAGCTGCGCGGCAAGCGCGTGGGCATCTTGATCAGCGGCGGCAACGTCGACATGCAGCGTTTTTGCGAGCTGCTGGGCGGCGCGTGATGCGCAGGCCCGTGGCCGTGGCCGTTAGTGCGACACCAGTACCGGCACCGTCATGTCCTGCAGCACCGTGCGCGTGACGCCACCCAGCAGCGCTTCGCGCAGGCGCATGTGGCCGTAGCAGCCCATCACGACCAGGTCGCAGTGGCGCTGGGCCGCCATGGCCAGCAGGGCCGTGCCCACGTCCTGGCCCGGCGGCGTGTCGTGCTGCAGCACCTCGACGTTGACGCCATGGCGCGCCAGGTACAGTGCCAGGTCGGCCCCCGGCTGCTCGCCATGCGCGGCCGGCTGGGCGTGCGAATTGACGACGGCCAGCGTGACTTGCCGTGCCTGCTGCAGCAGCGGCAGCGCATCGGTGATGGCGCGCAGCGCTTCGGCGCTGCCGTTCCAGGCCAGCAGCGGATGCCGGGCGGCGCCCGCCGGCGTGGCGGAAGGCGCGTGCGGCACCATCAGCACGGGCCGTCCGCAATGGAGCATCAGGTATTCGGCCGTGCCGGCGATGACGCGCGACGGCGTATCCTGCGCGTCCGTCTGGCCCAGGATCAGCAAGTCGCAATAGCGTGCCTGCAGCAGCAGCGCGCCTTGCGCGTCGTCGTCGACGAAGCGCGTTTCGTAGGTGCCCAGTCCTTCCTCGCGGACGATGCGCTCGAAGTCGTGCAAGGCCTCACTGGCCTGGGTGCGCAGCGCCTGCATCTGCGCCGGCGCGAATTGCAGCGCGTTGACGCCGCCGCCATACGCGTAGCGCGAAATGCCGCTCATGGCCGAGCCGATCAGGTGCGCGCCTTCGGCGACGGCCAGGCGCACGGCCAGGCGGATACGCTGGGCGCAGTGGCGGGAATTGTCGACGTGGACCAGCAGGGTGGTGTAGGGCATGGCGTTTTCCTCGGTTGTCGGTGATCAGGTTTGCAGCACGTAGCGGCCCGGTGCGTCGCCCAGGTCGGGCACCATGGCCGGCGGCGCCGCTTGCGCGCCGGAGCGCTGCGCCAGCCAGGCTTGCCAGGCGGGCCACCACGAGCCGTCGCGGTGCGGCACGTCGCGCTGCCAGCTGTCCGCGTCGACGTAGGGCGCATCGTGGCCGTGCGTGGCCAGCTGGTAGCTGCGGCGCGGCTGGCCCGGCGGCGAGACCACGCCCGCGTTGTGGCCGCCCGAGGTGAGCAGGAAGGTGACGTCCGTATCGGTCAGCAGATGCAGCTTGTACACGGAACGCCACGGCGCCACGTGATCCGTCAAGGTGCCGACGGCGAAGATGGGCGCGGCTATGTCGGGCAGGGCGATGTGGCGGCCCGCCGTGCGGTAGCGGCCTTCGGCCAGGTCGTTGTGCAGGAACAATCGGCGCAGGTATTCCGAGTGCATGCGGCAGGGCATGCGCGTGGCGTCCGCATTCCACGCCATCAGGTCGCTGTCCTGCTCATCTTCGCCCAGCAGGTAATGGCGCAGCTGGCGTGACCAGATCAGGTCGTTCGAGCGCAGCAGCTGGAAGGCGCCCGCCATCTGCTTCGTATCGAGATAACCCTGCTTCCACATGGCCGCTTCCAGGAAGCTCACCTGGCTCTCGTCGATGAACAGCGACAATTCGCCCGGTTCCTTGAAGTCTACCTGCGAAGCCAGCATGGTGATACTGGCCAGGCGCGCATCGCCATCGCGCGCCATGGTCGCGGCGGCGATCGCCAGCAGGGTGCCGCCCAGGCAGTAGCCGGCAGCGTGCGCCTGCGGCGCGCCCGTGATGCGGCCAACGGCGTCGAGCGCGTCCATCACGCCCAGCTGGCGGTAGTCTTCCAGCGACAGTTCGCGGTCTTCTTCCGTGGGGTTTTTCCAGGAAATCATGAACACCGTATGACCCTGTCCCACGAGGTAGCGCACCAGCGAATTGTGCGGCGACAGGTCGAGGATATAGAACTTCATGATCCACGCGGGCACGAACAGCAGCGGCGTGGCATGCACCGTGGCGGTCGTGGGCGCGTACTGTATCAATTCGATCAAGTCATTGCGATAGACCACCTTGCCTGGCGTGACGGCCACGTTCTCGCCCACTTTGTAGCGGCGCGTGTTGGGCGCATACGGCCCCATGGCGGCGCGGCGCCAGTCCTCGCCCGCGTGGACGAGGCCGCGCGCCAGGTTGGCGCCGCCGCTTTCCATGGTGGCTTGCTGCACCACGGGATTGGTCAGCATGAAGTTCGACGGCGCCAGCATGTCGAGCCACTGGCGCACGGTGAACGTGACGACGTCCTCGTGGTGCGGCGCGACGCCGCGCACGCCCGTGGTGGCGCGGTGCCACCATTGCTGCTGCAGCAAAAATCCCTGGTAGACGAGGTTGTACGGCCAGCGCCGCCAGGCCGGGTCGTCGAAGCGCCGGTCCTGCGGCAGCGGCGCGATGCACGGCGTTTCCGAAGCCGCACCGGGCAGCGCCGATTGCAGGGCATATTGCTGCCAGCGGCCGATCTTCTTCCACGCTTCCTGCAGCAGCGCCTGCTGCTTCGACGGCGCCAGCGCCAGGTGGCTGAGCCAGTCGGCATAGGCGTTGCCCAGCGCGGCAGGCGAAATGCCGCCCGTAAACTTGCCCAGCCAGGCGTTCAGCAGCAAGTCCAGGGTGGCGCCTTCGGGCGCGCTTTCCGGATAGCCGGGCGCGGGCACCCCTTGCCAGGCGCTGCCCAGGCGCTCATGCTCCACTGTCTGCTGCGCATCGCTCGGCTGCGTCTTGCTCATCCGGTGCTCCCTGTCATTTTTTTACAGGATAGCAAGAGCTTGTTCAAAAAATTATGATCTACATCAAGTTTGGCCGGATGCGTGCAGCATGTCGCTGGCGGCCCGGATGGCCGCGTCCGTTTCCTGCACAAAGCCCCCCAACTGCTCTTCCAGCGCGGCGAGCCGCGCCAGCAGCGCATTCTGCGGCGCCTTTGCCGCTTCGCGCTCGATGGCGGCGGCGATGGCGACGGCCGGCGTCGCGCGGAAGTTGGCCAGCAAGCCGGCCAGGGTGTGGGCTTGCCGGCTGACGCTGGCCCGGTCGCCCGCCAGCAGGGCCGCGCGCAGGGCGTCCAGCTGCGCCGGCAAGCTGGCCAGGAACGATGCGCCGATGATGCCGACCACGTCGGCGTCGGCCAGTTCCAGCGCGGCGCCGTAGCCGAAGGGTGGCCGTGTCTGCCCGCTGATTTGCCGCGCGTGCCGCTCGATCAGGCTCTGGAAGGCGGCGGTGCTGAAAGGCTTGGACAGGTAGTCGTCCATGCCGCTGGCGAGGCAGCGTTCGCGGTCGCCTTCGAAGGCGCTGGCCGTCATGGCGACGATGACGCTCCTGGGCATGCCCTGCGCTTCGCGCGCGCGTATGTGCGCGGTGGCGTCGAAACCGCCCATTTCCGGCATCTGCAAGTCCATCAGTATCAGGTCGAAATGGCCGGTGGCATGGCGATCGAGGGCGATGCGGCCGTTTTCCGCATGCGTGACGCGGTGGCCCGCATTCGACAGCAGCACGGTGGCCAGTTCGCGGTTCATGGCGTTGTCCTCGACGAGCAGGATCTCCAGGCCGGGCATGCCTTCCTGCTCGCGGTGGCGGGCCGCCGCAGGCGCGGCGCCGGGCATGTCGCGGCAGGTGCCCAGCACGCTCATGGTGGTGGCCAGCAGTTCCTCGGGACTGGCGGGCTTGAGCAGGTAGCCGCCGATGCCCAGTTCGCGGCAGCGCGCCGCGTCGCCCAGGCTGCCGCAGGACGACAGCATGACGATGGGCACCTGGCTCCAGTGGGGCAGGGCGGCCAGCGCCGCTGCCGTGTCGAAGCCGTTCATGCCGGGCATGGCGAAGTCCATGATGATGCAGTCCGCCGGCAAGCCGCTCGCGCAGCTGTCCAGCGCCGCCTCGCCCGATTCGCAGGCGGTGACGGTGGCGCCGCTGTGCTCGAAGATGCGGCGCAGGATGGTCAGGCTGCCGGGGTTGTCGTCGACCAGCAGGATGCCGCGTCCCGCCAGCGAGGCGTCAAACGGCGCCAGCGGCGCTTGCTGCTCGCATGCCGGCAGGGCCAGGTCGACCGTGAAGCAGCTGCCTTTGCCCAGTTCGCTCGTCAGGCCGATGCTGCCTTGCATCATCGTCACCAGGCGGCGCGTGATCGACAGGCCCAGTCCCGTGCCGCCGAAGCGCCGCGTGGTCGACCCGTCTTCCTGCTGGAACGCGTCGAAGACGGCTTCCTGCATGTCGGCCGCGATGCCGATGCCCGTGTCGCGCACGCACAGGCGCAGCTGGGTCACGTCATCGCCGCTGGCACGCAGCCGGGCGCTGACGACGACTTCGCCATGCGGCGTGAACTTGATGGCGTTGCCGACCAGATTGGTCAGCACCTGGCGCAGCCGGCCCGGATCGCCGAGCAGGGTGTGCGGCAGCGCCGGGTCGCCGTCGAGCACCAGTTCCAGGCCGCCGGCCTGTGCCCGCATGGCGTGCGCGCGCATGCTTTCCTGCAGCAGCCGGCGCAGGTCGAAGGGGATGCTTTCCAGGGTCAGCATGCCCGCCTCGATCTTCGAGAAGTCGAGGATGTCGTTGATGATGCACAGCAGGGCGTCGGCCGAGGCCTTGACGATTTCCAGGTATTTGCGCTGGTGGGCGTCGAGCTCGGAATCGAGCACCAGGTCCGTCATGCCCAGGATGCCGTTCATCGGCGTGCGGATCTCGTGGCTCATGTTGGCCAGGAATTCGCTCTTCGAGCGGCTGGCCGATTCGGCCACTTCCTTGGCCAGCAGCAGGGCGCGCTCGGCCGCCTTTTGGCTGGAAATGTCGACGATGGTGCCCACCAGGCCGTGCAGGCTGCCGTCCGATTTCAGCAGGGCCGCCTTGCTGAACAGGACATCGACCTGGCGCGCGCCGATGCTCAGCCGGTCTTCATACGTCTGCTTGCCCCGGTCCTGCAGCAGGTCCAGGTCGTGCTGCCGCACATCCTGCGCTTCCTGCCGCGGCAGGATGTCGGCCACCGTCAGGCCCAGGATACGCGCCTGGTCGAGGTTGAATAAGGCGCAGAAGGCGCGGTTGGCGCGCAGGTAGCGGCCCTGCACATCCTTCAGGTACAAGGGAATCGGGATGGTTTCGATCAGCGCGTCGACGAAGTTGAGGTTGTGCCGCAGCTCGCGCGCCGCCTGGCGCCGCTCCGTGATGTCCGTCAGGCTGCCGGTGGTGCCGGCCAGCCGCCCCTGGCCATCGCGTTCGGCGCGCGCGCACACGTCGATCCAGCGCACCTGGCCGTCGCAGGTGACGTAGCGCGCCTCATGGCGCATGCTGTCCACCTGGCCGCCCAGCAGCTGGGACAGGCCGGCGTCGGCGCGGTCGCGGTCGCGCGGCTCGACGAATTGCAGGATGTTCTTGCCCAGGCTGTCGGCGATGGCAAAACCGGTGATGGTGTGCCAGGCGGGGTTGAGAAAGGTCCAGGCGCCGTGCAGGTCCGTGCGGAAGACCACTTCATTGAGGCTGTTGACGACGTTGCGGTATTCGCGCTCGCTTTTCGCGATGGTCTCGGCCATGCGCTTGCTGTCACTGATTTCCGTGCGGATGGCGATGTACTGATAGGGCTTGCCGGCCGCGTCGAGGAAGGGCACGATGGTGGCGTCGACCCAGTATTGCTGGCCATTCTTGGCGTGGTTGCAGATTTCGCCGTGCCAGACCTGGCCGGCCGTGATGGTTTGCCACATCTGCGCAAAGAAGGCGTCCGGATGCGCGCGCGAATTGATCAGGCGGTGCGTCTGGCCCACCAGTTCCTCGCGCGCGAAGCCGCTGATGGCGCAGAACTTGTCGTTGACGTAGATGATGACGCCGGCCGTGTTCGTGATGCTGACAATGGCGTGCTGGTCCATGGCAAAGCGCTGGTTCAGCAATTCGATGCGGCGCAGTTCCTGCTGCGCCACCAGCTCGGCCAGCAGCGCCGACAGGCCCTCGATATCGTCTTCCTGCGGCAGGCGCAGGCCGGAATCGTTGTTGTCGAGCAGGCGCACGGCCGCCACGCGCAGCGACTGGATCACGCGGTTGCGGCTGGCCAGCTCCGCGCGCAGCAGGTCATTCGTCATGCTCAGTTCAGTCGAACTCAGTTCCAGGCTGCGCGAGCGCAGCTCCAGGTCGCGTTCGGACTGTTCGTAGGCGCCGTCGATGCGCTGCAGCAGGGCGGGCAGGCCGGCCAGGAAACCGGCCAGTTCGGGCGGCGTGTCCGCGCGCCCGCACAGTGCTTGCGCCTGTTCCAGCAGGGCGGCGCAGGCGGCGTCCGAGTCGATGGCGCAGACGCGGTTCAATTGGCGTGCCAGCGTGCGATTCATGCTTCGCTCAATACAGTCACGGTCATCGTCTGGTTGTGCAGCTGGCATGCGCCATGCGGTTGCGTGATGCCGATTTCTCCGTTCGAGTAAAAACCGGCGATGCAGGGCGCGCCGGCCAGCAGGTCGGCCACGGCTTCGACCTCTTCCTCGACCCGGTCGCCCATTACCAGCTTGCGGCCCACGCAGCTGACCAGCAATGCCAGCTGGTCGCCCGCCGCATCGGCGTGGGGTTCGACGCCGCGCGCGGCCGTCTCGGCCCCGTCGATCAGCCGGTTGGTACTGGAGTGCATGAGTTTCAGGTAGCCGTCGGCGAGGATGTCGCCGGCCAGGGTCAGCGAACCCTGTTCCTCATCGACGGCGAGGATGGTGCGGAAGACATTGCTTTTTTCATGTGCGGCCGTGAGCATTTCAAACGGGAACAGCAGGCCCGAGCCGGGCAGGTCGCGCGCATGGTCGCCCAGGTACAGCTTGTAGATGTCGAGCGCCCGCGCGCCGTCGAGGCCATACAGCACGTTGCCGACGCTGCGCGTCACCTTGCGCGCGGGGCCGAACGCTTCCCAGCCCGCATGGCTGCCGTAGCCGAGGCGGATATGTTCGCCGTACAGGCCGATGGCGACGATGGTGTTGTCGGTCGCGCCGCGCGCACCGAGGGTCCACGTCTGGCGAAAGGCGCCGCCGTCCGCCGCCAGGCCGCCGGAGACCGTCACGCCCGGCGGCAGGTTCGCCTGCAGGCCGGCGATCAGGGCGCTGCCGTTGATGGCCACGCCCGTGCCCAGCATGAAGACAGCCGCCAGGCCGTCCTGCGGCAGGGCCTGCGCCAGGCGCTCGCCCGCGTCGCGCGAGTCGGCCATGTCGCAGATGATGGCGTCGGCAATGGCCACCGTGGTGTGCTCGAAGGCGATGGCCGTGACGACGCAGCTGTCGTCGTAGACGCGCTTGCCGGCGATCTCGCCCGCCGTGGAGCAGCCGGCGATGACGGCGCCGGGCAGCTGGCGGCGCAGCGCCGCGCTCAGTTCAGGCGCGGCAAAATAGGCGCAGGCGCCGAAGACCAGCACCAGCTCGGGCGCCATGGCGGCCAGCGGCGCCAGTGCCGCGTCGAAGTCGGCATAGCCGTTCAGGATCAGTTGTCGTACGCGCATGGCAGGCTCCTCGCCGAGAGTGGGTGGGCGTCGTGCTGGACGGGATCGGGCAGGCTGTCGCGGATGGCGAGCACCTCGTCCCAGGCGCCCAGGAAGGCATCGATGCACCGCGGGCAGAAATGGCTGCCCCGGTTCTGTTCCAGGTACTGGCGCGCCTGCGCCAGGGGCCAGGCCGGCTTGTACGGGCGCTCCGAACTGAGGGCGTCGAAGACGTCGGCCACGGCGACGATGCGCGCCGACAGCGGTATCTGTTCGCCCGCCAGCCCGTCCGGATAGCCGCTGCCGTCATATTTTTCGTGGTGGCCGCAGGCGATTTCCTCGGCCAGCCGGATCAGCGGCGAGTCGCTGCCGGCCAGGATGTGGCCGCCGATCTTCGCATGCTGGCGCATGATGGCCATTTCATCGGGGTCCAGCCGCCCCGGCTTGAGCAGGATATGGTCGGGCGTGGCCAGCTTGCCCACGTCGTGCATGGGGGCCGCCTTGAGCAGCAGGTCCTGCCATGGCGCATCCATGCCCAGGTTCCTGGCGATCAGGGCCGAGTAGCGGGCCATGCGCATGATGTGGGAGCCCGTTTCGGGATCGCGGAATTCGGCCGCCCGCGCCAGGCGCGTGACCAGCTCCATCTCCCGGGCCGTGACGTTGGCGATGGCCTGGGCCACTTCGTGTTCGAGCAGCTTGGCGCGGTCGGCCAGCATGGTTTGCGCCGCGCGCAGGGCCAGCAGGTTGCGTACGCGCAGGCTGAACTCGATGGTGTCGACGGGCTTGGTGAGAAACTCGGTGACGCCCAGCGAAAAGGCCTGTTTGCGCACGGCGCGGTCGTTCTCGGTCGTCACCATGATGATGGGGATGTCGGCCATGCCGCCCATCTTGCGGAAAATGCCGAGGAACTCGTTGCCCGACAGGCTGGGCATCCGGTAGTCGAGCAAGACGAGGTCCGGCACGTGCGATGCGCACCAGTACAGCGCATCGACGGGATCGCTCATGCAGACCGTCTCGATGCTGCTGGCCTTGCTCACCAGGGTCGCCAGCAGGCTCAGGTTGGTGTCGTTGTCATCGACGATCAAGATGCTCATGGTGCCTCCGGCGGGTGGCGGTCAGGTGTGGAACGGGATGGCAAGGGCGGGCTCAGGCGGCCAGCTTGCCCGTGGCGTGCATGCCCAGGCCCGTCAGCAGGCTGTCCATGTCGAGCACGATCAGCATGCGCTCGTCGAGGGCGCCGATGGCCGTCACGTGACCAGACATGGCCGAGCCGTGCAGCTGCTGCGGCGGCTTGATCTGTGCCGGCGCCAGCGGCACCACGTCGGCCACGCGGTCGACCACGATGCCGGTGGCGCCGTGCGCGAAGACGAGGATGATCACCACCGTCGAGGCGTCGTATGCGGGTGCGGCCTGGCCCAGCGCGATGCGCAGGTCGACCAGCGGCACGATGCTGCCGCGCAGGTGGATGAAACCCTTGAGGAAGGCGGGCGCATTGGCGATGCGGGTGACGGCGCCGTAGCCGCGGATTTCCTGCACCAGGCCGATGTCGACCGCGTATTCTTCCCTGCTGAGTCCAAAGACGAGCAATTCCCGCGCGCCCGCTTGCGCCGGTTGGCCCGCTGCCGCGGCATGTGTCGTGGTGGTTTCCATGTGCTTGCTCCTGTCAGGTGCTGCGTGTTGGATGAAACTGCGAGGGTGGCCGGGCGGCGTTCAAGCCTGCTCGACGCGGTTGCGGCCATTCTTTTTGGCCTGGTACAGGGCGGCGTCGGCTTGCGTGAAGCCGGTTTTCCAGTCGCCGTCCGCAGGCAGCGGCGCCAGGCCGATGCTGATCGTCGCCGCGATGGAGGCGTGCTCGACGTCGACCTGCGCCGCGGCCACGGCAAGGCGGATGCGCTCGGCCACCTGGCGCGCCTTGGCCAGGTCCGTATGGGGGAACAGCAAGCCGAATTCCTCGCCGCCCACGCGGCCGACGACATCGGCCGCCCGTGCCTGGGCGAGGATGATGGCGGCGATGGCTTGCAGTACGGCGTCGCCGGCCGCGTGGCCATGCTGGTCATTGACCCGCTTGAAGAAATCGATGTCGGCGATGCCGATGGTCATCGGGTGGCCCGAGCGCTTCGCGCGCGCCGCCGTGCGCACGGCGTCGATTTCGAAGGCGCGGCGGTTCGGCAACTGGGTCAGGGGATCGCTCAGGGCGATGCGCTGCAGCTGCTGCCAGCGGGCCGCGTTCTGCTGTTCCAGGGCCAGCTCGTGGCGCTGGTCGATGAAAAAGGCACCCATGAAGTTTTCGTCGTCCAGGGTACCCAGATCCATGGCCTTGAGCACGATGGGCAGTATCGTGCCATCGCGGTGGCGTATGGCGAAATGGCGCTTGTGGCCCAGCACCCGGGACTTTTTTTGGCCGGCCAGGTAGGCGCCGATCTGTGCGCCATGCTGCTCGCGCACGGCGTCGGGCAGCAGCGCTTCGATCTGCTGGCCCGACAGACTGCCCGCGGCATAGCCGCTCAGCGCATACATGGCGTCGTTCGCATAGCGGATGCGCGAGCCCGCATCGATGATGACGGCCGCGTCGTCGGCCGCGTCGAGCAGGCGCAAGGCCAGGATTTTGTTCATGTGCTTGTCCCCTATAACGAAGGCGGAGATACCGGGCTGCCGAGGGCATTGCCTTGCGTTCTCCTTTGGACTCATCATACACCAAATAAAAATGATTTCAACGATTATTGTGATTATCATGATTTTATTTTGATTTTTGAGATGGCGTGCTCAGGACGCGCAAAGCGGGAAGCCTGTTGTTTTCCCCTGTTCTCCTTTGGACGCCGCGTTTTTTTTCTCCATTTCGCGTGTCGCAAAAAAAGAAAAATGATTTTTCCGTGAATTTATTTATTGTATTTGGTAAATTTATGTAGCAAAATGCACTGAGGCAATACCCATAACGGTCGATAGAGGAGATGGCCATGCATACGAAGATGTCGGCAAGGAACAGCGTAGAGGCGGGCAAGGGAGATCCATGCTGGCCGGGCGCGGACATCGGCCATACGTCCGCGCGGCGCCTGAAAACGGTCGGCTACCTGACCCTGCTGCTGGCCGTGGTGCCGGCGGCAAGCTGCGTCGCCACGGGACGCGCCGGCGTGCCGGTGCCGTTTACCGCCATGTGCGGCGTCGTGTCGTGCGTGGCGCCGCCGGACAGCGGCCTCGGCAGGTAGGCGTTCTTACCAGGCCTGGCTGACGGCGTAAATGAGCAGACCGGCCAGGCCGCCCACGACGGTGCCGTTGATGCGGATGAATTGCAGGTCGCGTCCGATGGCCAGTTCGATGCGTTCGCTCATTTCCTCCTTGCTCCACAGGTCCAGGCGGGCGGCGATGAAGGCGCCCACTTCGCCCCGGTAGCGGCGCACCAGCGATCCGCTGCCGGCGACGATGGCGCCGTTCAGCCATGCACGTGCATGGTCGTCCTTGCCCAGAACCTGGCCCGTGTTGCGCGCCACGCTGGCGATGGCTTGCGCCAGCACGGGCCGGTCCGCGTGCAGGTCGGCCAGCACGCGCGCGCTGATATGCTTCCACAGGTCGCCCAGCATCGCTTGCACCGTATCGCTGGCGATCAGCTGCAACTGGTAGCGGCGCACCGTGTCCTGCCACTGCGGGTCGGCCTTCAGGTGCAGCGCGCTGTCGGCGATCCAGCCGGCGATGCGCTGGCGCAGCGGGTGCCCGGGATCGAGGCGCACGGCGAGGGCGAATTTTTGCAGCGAGGCGATCATGCGCGGCTCGTACGCTTTCACGGCTTTTTTGACCAGCGCGTTCTCGATCTGGAAGGCGCCCAGGACGAAGTCGCCGATGGCCGCGTGGTGCGCCTCGTCATCGAGGTAGGCGGCGCCGCGGTCGAGCAGAAAATCCAGCAACTGCTGCGGCTTGTCGTCGGCGATCAGCGCGTCGATGCAGTCGGCCGCCACGTCCGACAGGTTCAATTGTCCAAGATAGCTGCTGGCCTGCCGGCGCAGCAGGTCTCCCAGTTTGTCGTGGTCGGCCATGGCCAGCAGCTGTTTCGCCACGCCGGCGCTGGCCATGCCCAGCTGCCGCGCGTGCGCCTCGTCGGCCAGCCAGGCGCCCAGGCGCGCGGCGGGATCGGCTTGCGCGATGCGCTCGGCGATGCCTTGCTCGGTAATGAAATGGTTTTCCACGAAGGCGCCCAGGCTGCGGCCGATGTCGGCCTTGCTGTTCGGGATGATGGCCGTATGCCACAAGGGGATGCCGAGCGGGTGGCGGAACAGGGCGACGACGGCGAACCAGTCGGCGATCGCCCCCACCATGGACGCTTCGGCGAACGCTTCCACATAGCCCCAGGCCGGGTGGCCGCCGCGCTGCGAGCGGGCCACGGCAAACACCAGCGCGGCGAGCAGCAGCAAGCCGGCGGCCAGCCACTGCATGCTGCGCAGGCGCGCGCGCTTGAGCTGGTCCGTGCTGTGGTCCAGCTGTTTGATGAGGTCGGGGGAGCGTTGCATCGATGGCGGCCTGCAGGGTTGCGAGACCGCCATCTTACTGCGATGGCGCAGCGGGAGGATTACTGTTGCGGATGCAGCAGCGAACGGCGGCGCGCGTAGCCGAAGTAGATGACCAGGCCGATCACGAGCCAGATGGAAAAGGCCATCCAGGTCACCCAGCTGAGGAAGCTCATCAGGCCCACGCACAGGATCACGGCCAGCGCCGGCACGTACGGCACGCCGGGGCAGCGGAAGGCGCGCGGCAGATCGGGACGGCGCTTGCGCAGCACCACGACGGCGACGGAGACCATGGTGAAGGCGGCCAAGGTGCCGATGTTGATCAGCTCAGCGAGGATGTTGAGCGGGATCGTGGCGGCGATCAGGCCGAACACGATGCCGACCAGCCAGGTGGCGAAGAACGGCGTGTGGAAGCGCGGGTGCACGGTCGACAGGCGCTTGGGCAGCAGGCCGTCGCGCGACATGGCGAAGATGATGCGCGTCTGGCCGAAGGCCATCACGAGGATCACGGTGGTCATGCCGAGGATGGCGCCCAGGTCGACGAAGCCGGCGATCCAGTTTTCGCCCGCATATTGCAGGGCCAGCGAGACGGGATGGTCGACGCCGAGGAATTTTTGATACGGCACGATGCCCGTCATGATGGCCGACACGACGACGTACAGCACGGCGCACACGGCCAGCGAACCGATGATGCCGATCGGCAGGTCGCGCGACGGCTTCTTGACTTCCTCGGCGGCCGAGGTGACGGCGTCGAAGCCGATGAAGGCGAAGAAGACGAGGGCGGCGGCGCTCAGCATGCCGTGGTAGCCGAACGGCATGTAGGGCTGCCAGTTGGCGGGCTGCACGTGGCGCGCGCCGAAGATGATGAACAGCAGCACCACGCCCACCTTGATGGCGACCATGATGTTGTTCAGGCGCGCCGATTCGCGCACGCCCCAGCCCAGCATGGCCGTCAGCAGCAGCATGATGACGAGGGCGGGCAGGTTGATGAAGGTCGTCACGCCGGGCAGCGCGCCCGGCGCGGCCGTCAGGGCCACGGGCAGGGTGATGCCGAAGCCCGACAGCAGCGACTGGAAGTAGCCGGACCAGCCGACGGAGACGGCGGCCGCGGCCAGGCCGTACTCGAGCAGCAAGTCCCAGCCTATCATCCAGGCGGCCAGCTCGCCCAGGGTGGCATAGCTGTAGGTGTAGATGGAGCCGGCGACCGGCACGGTGGAAGCGAATTCCGCATAGCACAGGGCGGCGAAGCAGCAGGCGACGGCCGCCACGACGAACGACAGCGACAGGGCGGGGCCGGCCGTCAGCGCACCGGTGCCGGTCAGCACGAAAATGCCCGTGCCGACGATGGCGCCTATTCCCATGAGGACAAGGTCGAAGGGTCCCAGCACTTTCGCCAGACCTCCCGGTTTCTTGCTGTGGGCAATCATGTCATCCAAATTCTTGGTTCTAAATAAGCTCACTGTGTCTCCTGTTGGTTTTTGTCATGGCGCCATTGCCGCCTCGTGAGTAGCACGACGCAGCCAGATTCTAGCCCACGCACCCTTGATTCCAGAAGGAAAACCGTACAGTGCCGTGCGCGGCAGCCCTGTAAACTTGTCCGGCAGGCAAAAAAAAGCCCCGGGATGATGGACCGGGGCCGTAAAGGAGACTGCTACAGTTGGTTACTCTGGCTTACTTTGCAAAGTGCGCTTCGATCTCTTCCAGCGTCTTGCCCTTGGTTTCGGGCAGCAAAAACGCGGCCGCCAGGAAATACAGCACCGTGCAGCCGGCGCCGAAGAAGAACAGGGTCGAATAGCCGTGCAAGCCCACGGTGGGCAGGAAGATGGCGGCGATCACCGTCGAGACGAACTGGTTCACCAGCAGCGCGATGCTCATGCCGTTCGAGCGTATGCGCGTCGGCATCAGTTCGGACAGGGCCAGCCACACGCACACGCCCGGTCCCACGGCAAAGCTGGAGACGAACACGCAGATGGCAATGGCCACCAGCCAGCCGTGCGTGGACGATGGCACGGGACCCAGGCTGGCCTTCTCGATGCGCAAGGGCGCCTCGCGACCGGCGGCCGGGTCGGCGAACGGATTGAGGTGCAGCTTGCGGAAGAACACGCCGATCACGCTGTCAGGCTGCACGGCGTCGTCGCGGGCGATCGTCACCTGGCGCAGCACGGGGTCGTCGCTGCGCAGGCTTTTCACATTCGTGAACGGACCGTAGGCATAGGCGATGGTCAGCTGCTGCGGCGTGCCATCGGCCGCCGCGCCCAGGGCCGTCAAGGTGGCCGCATCGAGCTGCAAGGCCAGGCCGTCCGCCTGCACTTGCGCCGAGATGGCGGGGCGCACGTCGACCAGGTGGGCTTCGGCGCCGCGGAACAGCAGGCCGGCCGCCAGCAGCGAGACGACGATGCCGCCCGTGCCCAGCATCAGCAGGAACTTGCGGCCCTTGCGGTCCACCAGCAGCACGGCCACCACCGTCATCAAGGCGTTCAGCACTTTCAGCAGGACGTCCGCCATGTTGGCCGAGGCGCCCGACAGGCCCGCCTGGTTCAGGATATTGACGACATAGGCGAGGATGGAATTGATGCCCGTCGCCTGCGTGCAGGCGAGGATCAAACAGGCCAGCAGGAAGGGCAGCACGTAGCGGCGGCTCAGCAGCGGGTCTTTCGCCTTGCCGCCGGCCTTGGCGGCGTTTTCGGGGGTATCCTGCATCTCGCGCAGTTCGACGTCGGCGGCGGCGGGCAGGCGCGTGCGCAGCAGCGACTGGCGCGCCTGCTCGATGCGGCCGCGGCGGACCAGCCAGCGCGGCGACTCGGCCAGCAGCAGCGCGCCGACGGTAAATACGAGGCCCGGCGTCAAACAGACCCAGAAGATGCTGCGCCAGGCCTGGTCCTTGGCCGTGAAGATGGCGGCGGCGCGGCCCGCTTCGGGCAACGCTTGCGCGGCCTGCGTGGCCGTTTCCACCGTCTGCGCCTGCATCAGGCCGATCAGGGCCGCGGCCACGAGGCCGATGGTCAGCAGCAGCTGGAACAGGGCGGCGCCGCGTCCGCGCTGCTGCGCGGGCAGGCATTCGGCCAGGTACAGGGGCACGACGACGCCGATCAAGCCGCCGCTGATGCCTTGCAGCAGGCGGCCCAGCAGCAGCGGCGTGTAGCCGTCGGCCAGCGCGATCAGCGGGATGCTGGCGCTGAACAGAGCGCCGGCCAGGAACATCACCCAGCGCCGGCCCAGGATATCAGCCAGGGCGCCGGCGAACAGTGACGACAGGACGGAACCGAGCAGCACGGCGGCGACGATAAAGCTCAACTGCTGGGCCGTCAGTTTCCAGGCCACGGAGGCCGTCGATTCCAGGTAGGGCAGGGCGCCGGCGATGATGCCGATATCTATGCCGTACAGCAATCCCCCCATGCCGGCAATAAATAGCAGGTAGCGCATGGCCCACACGGGGGCCTTGTGTGACGTGTCGTGCATGGTAACTCCGGGACGGGGTTGAGGTTGTGGATGGTCTAGCGGGTGGAAAGATCGATGGCCGCGCCTTCGACGAAGACGGACACGGGCTGCAAGTTGGCATCGAGGACGACGATGTCGGCCCAGGCGCCCGCCGCCAATCGGCCCCGTTCGGACTCGCCCAGGTAATCGGCCGGGTACAGCGAGAGGCGGTTCGAGGCGTCGGCCAGGTCCAGGCCCAGGTCGACGAAATTGCGCAGGGCCTGGTCCATGGTCAGCACGCTGCCGGCCAGCGAGCCCGTGGCCAGGCGCACGCAGCCCAGGCATTTGTAGACGCGCTGCGTGCCCAGGCCGTACTCGCCATCGGGCATGCCGGTGGCCGAAGTGGCGTCCGTCACGCCGTACAGGCGCGGGATGGCGCGCAGGGCCGCGCGCAGGGCGCCCTTGGCCACGTGCTGCAGGTCGGGGATGATTTCCGCATATTCGGCGTGCGCGAGCGCCGCGCCCACCATGCCCGGGTCGTAATGCGTCATGCCCGTCATGCCGTTGTACAGGTGGGTAAAGCCGGAGACGCCGGCCTGCAGCGCCGCCACGCCTTCGTCATACGTGCCGGCGCTGTGGCCGATCTGCACGCGGATGCCCATGGCCGCCAGTTGCGGGATCAGTTCCAGATGGCCGGGGATTTCCGGCGCCATGGTCAGGACCTTGATGGGGGCGATGGCGTGAAAGCGCTGCACCAGCGCCAGGCTGGCCTGCACCACGTCGGGCGGCTGCGCGCCCAGGCGGTGCAGGTTCAAGAACGGTCCTTCCAGGTGCACGCCCAGCATGCGCGCGCCGTTGGCGGGACGCTCGGCGATGACGCCGGCCAGGCCTTGCAGGGCGCGCAAAATCGAGGGTTCCTTGGCCGTCAGGGTGGTGCCCAGCAGGGCCGTGGTGCCGTGGCGCGCGTGCACTTGCGCCACGGTGGCGCCCGCGTCCCCGCCTTCCATGATGTCGACGCCGGCCGCGCCATGCACGTGCAGGTCGATAAAGCCGGGCAGGATGGTCAGCGCGCTGTCGGCGGCAGGGTCTTCTTGTATCTGGACGATGCGCTGGTCAAAGGTGATGGTGCCCGTGATCCAGCCAGATGGGGTAAGGATTCTGCCGCTCAGCATGTGTTATTCCGCTATAAAAAGTTCGATGCCCAGCTTTTGCAGCCCTTCGCGGTACTCCTGGCTGATGCTGGCATCGGTGATGACGGTATCGACCCGGTCCAGCTGCACGATGCGGTGCAGGCTGACGCGGCCGAACTTCGAGGCGTCCGTGAGGACGATGATTTTCTTGGCCCGTTCCACCATCTTGTGGTTCAGGCTTGCTTCCGCTTCGTGGTGGGTGGTCACGCCAAACTGCAGGTCGAAGCCGTCCACGCCCAGGAACAGCTTGTCGAAGCTGTAGGCCTGCAAGCAGGTTTCCGCCTGGCTGCCCTGGATCGACAGCGACTGCTTGCGCAGCAGGCCGCCCGTGAGGATCAGGTCCACGCCGGGCGCGTCGGCCAGTTCCCATGCGATGTTCAGGCCATTCGTGGCCACCGTCACGCCGGTGGCGTCGCGCAGATGGCGCGCCAGCGAGATGGTCGTGGTGCCCGAATCGATGATGATGTTGTCGCCCGGTTCCACCAGCCGCGCCGCATAGGCGCCGATGCGCTCCTTCTGCTCGTGGTTGATGGCGTCCTTCTGGCGTATCGTGTGTTCAAGCGGGGGCGTGCGCGTGAGGGTCGCGCCGCCGTGGCTGCGCGTGGCCATGCCTTGCGCTTCCAGCGCATTCAGGTCGCTGCGGATGGTGACCGCGGACACGCCGAGCTTTTCCACCAAGTCGGTCACTTGCACCGAGCCCTGCTGGGCAAGCATTTGGAGGATGGATTCACGGCGTTGGCTGGTATTTCGCATGGTGGCGGGCTCGGTAAAAAGTGAAAATACCGAGCTTAACAGATTGCCGCTTCGGCAATGACGGGGACTGCCGCATTGCGGTTGCAGGCGCGCGCATATTGCGCCAGCAAGCTGCCGATCTTGTGCTCGATCAGGGCCGGCGCCTGCGCCGGCAGGCTGCCCTGCACCACGGCCAGGTACTGCTCCGGCAAATGCTGGCTCAGGAGCGGCAGCGGAATGGCGACCGTATCGAGGTTGGCCAGCAGCTTGGCGACGGCGGCCGCCACTTCCGGCTCGCCCCAGTAATAGCGGCAACGGTCGCTCAAGCCGTAGCGGCGCATCAAGCGCTGTTCTTCCGGCGTGCCCAGGTAATGCTTGATCCAGTTCTTCGGCTTGGCCACCATCACGTCGTCGAGCACCTGCATCAGCTGCGACGTGGCGTGCGCCGGCAGCAGTTCTTCCTCGATCTGGCACAGCGCGAACAGCGCCTCGCGCAAGGCGAAGGTGGCGGCCGGGCCCACTTTCAGGATGGCGAAATGGTCGCGCACCATGGCGTGCAGCGCCGTTTCGCGCTGGTAGTCGGTGGAATGGGCTTCGAACACGAGGCCGGGCTGTTCGGCGACGAAGGCCGACAGTTCGGCGGCGGCATCGGCGTCGTAATGCTGGATGCTGCTCTGGTCGAAATCGACACCCGGCTGCACCACCATGGCGATGACGCGGCGCCAGGCGCCATGCAATTCCTTGTCGAGGAAGGCGCGGCGGTGCACGTCGAGCGTGCGGCGCGCCGCCTGCGGGCTGGTGACGGCGCCTGCCTGTGCCAGCGATGCTTCGCCGCCGGGAACCGGTACTTCCGTGCCGATCACGTAGACGGGCGGCGCGAAGCCGGCGGCGGCCGCCGCTTCCTCGGCCACGATGCACAGGCGCGCCGAACGGGCGGCCACGGTTTCATCGTCGAGCTGCAAGGGATCGTCGGCACAGCGCATGCTGCAATCGAGGTGGATTTTATGGAAGCCGGCCGACGCATACGCGGCGATCAGGGTCTCGGCGTGGTCCATGGCGGTGGCCGCATCGAGGTGCTGCCAGGCGTTCGGACCCAGATGGTCGCCGCCCAGCACCAGGCGGCTGGCGGGGAAACCCTGTTCGCGGGCCAGGGCCAGCATGGTGTCGCGGAAAACGGCCGGCGTCATGCCCGTGTAGCCGCCGAACTGGTCGACCTGGTTCGACGTCGCCTCGACCAGCAGCACCGTGTCGTACTCGCTGGCCACGCGCATGGCGGCGCGCAGCACGCTCGGGTGGCTGCAGCAGACGGCGTACAGTCCCACGCGCTCGCCGCGGCGGTGCGCCTTGATCACTTGCTGGATCGGAGACAGGGTAAAAGTCGGGTTTTCCGCTTGTTTCATGATGGTTACGCCTTTATATGTTGTCGTATCAAGAGGGCCGCGCCGCGCGCGCCGCCGGCGTCGCCAAAGCGGGGCGGCAGGATCGGCGGCACGTGCACGCCTGGGAACAGATGGCGCTTCACGGCGGCCGGCAGCTTGTCGTACAGGTGCGGCAGTTTGGACAGGCCGCCGCCAAGCACGATGACGTGCGGGTCGTAGGCCAGCACGAGGCCGGCCAGCGCGTGGCCCAGCACGTCGAGGTGAACGGCCACCGTGCGCTGGGCCACGGCGTCGCCCATGTTGGCGCGGGCGACGATGGCCAGCGGCTCGGCGCCGTCGCCGCCGAAATGCGCGTGGAGCTTGCGCATGGCGGGGCCGGAGACATAGCGCTCCAGGCAGCCCGCCTTGCCGCACGGGCAGGCGTAATCGGCCAGGCCGTGCTGCGCCATCAGGGCGGCGGGCAGGCTCCAGTGACCCCATTCGCCGGCCACGCCGTTAAAGCCGCGCAGCAGCTGGCCGCCCACGCAATAGCCGCCGCCGGCGCCCGTGCCGAGGATGGCGCCGAACATGCTGGCGGCATTGTCTGCCGCGCCGCCCTGCGCTTCCGACAGGGCGAAGCACTGGCAATCGTTGCCGATGGCGACGGGGCGCCGCAAGGCTTGCTGCAGGGTTTGCGCCACGAGACGGCCGTTCAGGGCCGGCACGTTGGAGCTGAGCTGGCGTCCGCTGGCGCTGTCGATCACGCCGGGCAAGCCGATGCCGACGGGCGCCGTCGTGCTCAGGGCCGCGTCGCCGCGCGCCACCAGGTCGACGATGGCTTGCACGAAGGCGGCAAAATCGTCGCCGGGCGTGGCCACCCGTTCGCGGAACACTTCCGTCAGCGCGCCGTCGCGGTCGGCAAAGGCCACCAGCTCCATCTTGCTGCCGCCGATGTCGATGCCGTGGTAGCCGGCGGTGGGATTAGAATTGGTCATGGCCATAGATGGTGACGCCTTGCACGACACGATTGACGATGCCGCCGGCGAATGGATTGTCGGGGCGCAGTTGCAGCAGCGCGGACTGGTGCAGCGCATATTGCTGCGCCATCAGCAGCCACAATGGGGCCAACCAGGCGTCGGGCCAGGCCGGCGCGTCGGCAGACAGGTCGCCGCCGATGCCCACGGTCAGGCAGGTCTGCGCCACGCTGTCGCGCTGCAGTTCTTTCAATAGGTCGTCTTCGTACTGGCGTGCCAATGGCTTGCCGCTGCGCAGCAGGATCACCAGCGACTCCGTGGTGACGGCCGATTTCGGGCCATGGCGGAAACCCAGCGGCGTATTCGCCATCGCCATCACTCTGCCGCCCGTCAATTCCAGGATCTTCAATGCGGCCTCCTTGGCCAGCGCTTCCAGCGGTCCGCTGCCCAGGTAGACGACGCGCCGCACCGGTGTCGAACCGAGGTCCGCCACGGGCGCCGACCAGTCGCGCAAGGCTTGCTCGCCCAGCTGCGCCAGGGTGTCCAGGCGGGTCAGATCCGTGTCCTTGCCCAGCACCGACAGGGCCGCCAGCAGCATGCTGCTGAAACTGCTGGTCATGGCGAAGCCGCGGTCGCAGCTGCCTTCCGGCATCAGCAGGTTATAGGTATTGCTGTCGTTCGCGCCCTGGCGCGCCAGCTTGCCATCGGCGTTGCAGGTGATGTTCAGGAAACGCGCGCCGGGCACGACCTGGCGCAGCAGTTCCACGGCGGCCAGGCTTTCCGGGCTGTCGCCGCTGCGGGCAAACGAGACGAGCAGGGTGGGCGCGTCCGCTTCCAGGTACAGCTCATGGTGCGTCAGCAAAGTCGTGGTGGCGATGGCGCGGATCTGCGCGGGCCAGGCCGCATTCAAGGTATCGGCGACGATTTCGCCCACGTAGGCCGAGCTGCCGGCGCCCGTCAGGATGACGCGCTGCTGCGGATGGGACAGGGCGTTGCCCAGGAAGGCGGCCAGTGCTGCCTGCTCCTTGCGCAAGATGGTGGCCAGCGCGCGCCAGATGGCCGGCTGCTGCGCGATCTCCTCGGCCGTGTGCAAGCCGCCGATGTCGCGCCAGGTTTGAATGTCACGCTGAAGAAGGGTAGTCATGAGAGGTCAGTAAAGTGTTTGTTGTGAGAAAGCATAAATACTAAATTTCGAAAAGTCAAATACGAAAGTAAAACGAAAGTAAATAGTTTGCCGGCTTGCGAAATAATGTCGTTTTCACGGCGGTGAAGCATGCTGCGGTGCAGCGCAAAAGCCCGTGGCGGCGCGGCCTGTCGCTGAAATGCCACGATAACGAAAGTATGTTTTGTGACATTTTGGTGAAACGTAAGAAAATTGCGCCAATTCTGGGCATTTTATTAATGAATTGCCGCTTTAACTTTCTTTTGATTGACGATATTTATTTTTCTTCTTAAAGTATTTCCATCACTTTGATTTCCTGAAAGCCAGCAGATGAAACCTCTCCCGCTTCCCCGTCGCACCCTTGCCGCCTGTGTCCTGGCCGCCCTGGCCACCCTGGCTGCCCCTGGCTTGCAGGCCGCGCCCATCGGTAACCTGAGCAGCTTGAGTGCCGTGCACGCGGCCGACGTGGCCAAGGGCGAGGCGCTGGGCTGGGACGTGCGCAGCGACACGGGCATGCAGCTGCGTATCAGCCTGCCGCAGGCGGACGTGCTGCGTATCCAGGCGGGCGGCAAGGCCGGCTTGACGGGTCCCGGCGACAAGGCCGCGCCCATCGTCGTGGGCCAGCCGTCCGCGCAGGTGGCGTACCAGATCAAGGAACAGCCCGACCATATCCTGATCAGTACGTCCGCCCTGAGCCTGCGCATCGACCGCAAACCGCTGCGCTTTACCTTGCTGCGGGCAGGCGACACGGTGCCGTTGTGGCGCGAAGTGCAGCCGCTGTCGCTCGACGACAAGCAGGGTGTGCAGGTGCTATCGAGCTTGCCGGGCGAGCGTTATTTTGGCGGCGGCCAGCAAAACGGCCGCTTCGAATTCAAGGGCAAGCAGCTACCCGTGTCGTATTCGGGCGGCTGGGAAGAGGGCGACCGGCCGAATCCCGCGCCATTCCTCATGAGTTCACGCGGCTGGGGCATGTTGCGCAATACCTGGTCCGACGGCAATTACGACTTGCGCGACAAGGAGCAGATCTCGCTGCAGCACGCGGAAGGGCGCTTCGATGCGTATTTCTTTGTCGGCAAGGACTTGCGCGACGTCGTCGCGCGCTACACGGACTTGACGGGCCGCGCCCGCATGCTGCCCCGCTGGGCGCTGGAATACGGCGACGCCGATTGCTACAACGATGGCGACAACGTGAAAAAGCCCGGTTCCGTGCCGAAGGGCTGGAGCGATGGTCCCACGGGCAAGACGCCGGACGTGGTGGAAACCGTGGCGCGCCAGTACCGCGAACACGACATGCCGGGCGGCTGGATACTGCCCAACGACGGCTACGGCTGCGGCTACACGAATCTGCCGGAAACGGTGAAGGGCCTGGCCGGCTATGGCTTCCGCACGGGCCTGTGGACGGAAAACGGCGTCGACAAGATCGCCTGGGAAGTGGGCCAGGCGGGCAGCCGCGTGCAAAAGCTGGACGTGGCGTGGACGGGCAAGGGCTACCAGTTCGCCATGGACGCGAACAAGTCCGCCTACGACGGCATCCTGAACAACTCCGACAGCCGGCCGTTTTTATGGACGGTGATGGGCTGGGCCGGCATCCAGCGCTACGCCGTGGCGTGGACGGGTGACCAGAGCGCCAGCTGGGATTACATCCGCTGGCACATCCCGACCCTGATCGGCTCGGGCCTGTCCGGCCAGGCCTATGCATCGGGCGACGTGGACGCCATCTTCGGCGGCAGCCCGGAAACTTATCTGCGCGACCTGCAGTGGAAGAGTTTTACGCCCGTCCTGATGGGCATGTCCGGCTGGGCTGCGGCCGAGCGCAAGCATCCGTGGTGGTTCGATGAACCGTACCGCGACATCAACCGCCGCTACCTGAAACTGAAGATGCGCCTCACGCCGTATATGTATACCCTGGTGCGCGAAGCGGAGCAATCGGGCGCGCCGCTGGTGCGCGGCCTGATGTGGGATTACCCGCAAGACCCGGCCGCCTACACGGAAGCGTATAAATACCAGTTCCTCCTGGGCCGCGACGTGCTGGTGGCGCCCGTCTACCGCAGCCAGGCCGTCAGCGGCGGCTGGCGCAAGGGCATCCACCTGCCGCAAGGCACGTGGTACGACTACTGGGATGGCCGGCAGGCCACGGCCGACGCCAAGGGACGCGACCTCGATATGCGGGTGACGCTCGATAAGCTGCCCGTGTTCGTGCGCGCCGGGGCCATCCTGCCCATGTATCCGGAAATGCTGTACGACGGCCAGAAGCCGAAGGACCAGCTCACCCTCGACATTTACCCGCACGGCGATTCCCACTACACCCTGTATGAAGACGATGGCAGCACGCGCCAGTACCAAGGCGGCGCCTACAGCCAGCAAGTCATCCGCATGCGCCAGACGGGCGCCGACGTGCAGGTCGACATCGGCGCCGTCGATGGCCAGTATCAGGGCCAGGAAGCGCGCCGCGGCTATGCGCTGCGCATGCTGGCGGGCCAGGCGCCGGCCGCCGTGCGCGCCGGTGAACGCCTGATCGCGGCTGCCGCCGACCGTGCCGCCTACGACAAGGCGTTTGATGCCTGGTATTTCGACGCGGCGGACAGGCAAGGCACCCTGCACGTGAAAGTGGCGGCGCAGGATATCCGCCAGCCTTTAGCTTTGCAGGTCGCCGGCGCGCTGGCCGTGGCCAGAGTCGATGCCGACTTCCCGGCCGCTCCCGTGCCGGGCCGTGCCTTGCCGGCCGACGCCATGCAGGTGGTGGCGCGTCCTGCCGAGGAAAGCGGTTATCCGCTGGAAAACGCTTTCGACGGCAAGCCGGAGACATGGTTCCGCACCGTGCGCAGCCCGTCCGTGAAAAGCGGGCCGCATGAATGGGTGATCGGCTTCACGGAACGGCGCCTGGTGGACGGCATCGAACTGGCGCCGCGCAACGATCAGCACTGGAAGCATGGCCAGGTGCGCGACTATGAAATCTACATCGGCGACAACAATGGCGAGTGGGGCGCGCCGCTGCAGCGGGGCACCTTGAAGCTGCAGGAAGGCACGCAGACGATCAACTTCCCCGCGACGGCCGGGCGCTTGCTGCGCTTCCGGGTCATGAGCACGCAAAATCCGGAAGGCGATGGCGCGGCGTCCCTGGACCCGATGGTGACGGCGGCGCAAGCGGGTCCGGTGGCGCGCGCGTTCGACGCGGCGCTGGCGACCGACGTGGCACCCGTCACCTTGTCCGCATTCCGCGTGCTCGAGCACAGAGTGGCCGAAGGCGAGGAAGTGCAGCGCTACCTGTCGGACCTGGCGTTGCCGAAGACTATCGCGAAAGACCGGCCGGCCGGCAAGGCGGCCGAGATGCGCATGAACGGGCTGTGGTTCCGCAAGGGCCTCGGCGTGGGACCTGCCAGCCGCATCGACTTGCAACTGGCGGGCAACTGGAATCTGCTGCGCGCCGATCTGGGCGTGGACGATAGCTGCCGCAGCGCGGGCGGCTTGCAATTCCAGGTATGGAGCGGTGAGCGGCTGCTGTATGACAGCGGCCTGGTCACGGCTCCCGGGGTGGTCAAACCCGAAATCGACGTGCGCGGCCTGAGCCAGCTCAGTTTGCGCACCCTGGGCGCGCGCGGCGCCCACCCGGCCCAGGTCTGCGGCAACTGGGCCAACGCCGTACTCACCGGCACGGAAGGCGCGACAGTCAAGCCGCGCTAACTGCTTCAATCATTTCACTAAAAAAGAGCCCCTCTGCGGACCGGGGAGGGGCTCTTGCAACCTGACGAAAACAAATCACTTATAAAAAGGGAGTTGAGTATGCACTTGAAAAAACTGATGGCCGCGATGGTGGCGGTGGGGCTGGCGTCGACAGCGCTGGCGGCGGAGGAGGAGAAACTGGCGCGTGTCGAAGTGACGGGATCGAGCCTGAAGCGCATCAACGCGGAAACGGCGTCGCCCGTCCAGGTGATCAACGCCAAGCAGATCGAGAACATGGGCGCGCTCACCTTGCTGCAAGTGCTCGACAACCTGCCCGCAGCCCGCCCGGCGCAGCAGGACTTCCGCTCGATGTTCACGGGTTCCGATGGCGGCTCGCAGGCGAACTTGCGCGGCATGGGTGCGCAGGGCACCCTGGTGCTTTTGAATGGCCGCCGCCTGTCGTTCTACGGCGCGCCGGCCGGCTTCCAGACCATGTTCGTCAATATCGACGCCATCCCCGCCGCCGCCATCGAGCGCATGGAAATTTTGACGGACGGCGCGTCGGCCGTGTATGGCTCCGACGCCGTGGCCGGCGTCATCAACGTGATCACCAAGAAATCGTACCAGGGCCTGGAAGCGCGCGCCAACGGCGAGTTTTCGCCGAGCGTGAAAGCGTATGGCGAGCGCCAGGCCAGCGTACTGTATGGCCTGGGCGACCTGGCCAGCGACGGCTACAACATCTACGGTTCCGTGAACGTCTACCAGCGCGACCGCATCGCGCTGGCCGATACGTACCAGAAGCGTCCCTCGTATTTTTATGTGAACAATCCCAATTTCATCCCGAACATGCGCGTGGGCGTCGGCAGCGAGCCGGGCGTGATGAATCCCGGGACCTTCTTTGTCTTCGACAAGGCGAAGAACAATGCGCGCACCCAGCGTGCCGTCAATGGCTGCAACACCAGCATCACCGAAGCGTCGGGCACGCGCTGCGTGTGGAATGCGCTGCCGAACCAGCTCGACACGGGCCCGACTTCGGAGCGCGCCACGGCCTACGTGAGCGGCCGGCTGAAGCTCGGTGGCGACATGGAAGCGTTCGCGGAAGGCGCTTTCACCCACATCAAGATGCGCGGCGAGAACGGCCCGTCCACCTTCAACAGCGGCAGCACGAACAACTGGTTTGCGCGCAATACGGGCAATACCCTGAATACCTTCGCCACGCCTTTCCTGAGTCCCAACAACGTCTACCTGAAAGGCAAGCTCGATGCCGACATGGTGGCCAAGATGGGCGGCGCGGCCGGCTTGAACTATTTGCTGCAAGATGCGACGGGCCACTTCGGCCAGAAGAACGTCGATGAAAACTACCGCGCGCTCGTCGGCCTGCGCGGCAGCATCGGCGGCGGCTGGGATTTTGAAACGGCGCTCAGCGTGGCGGGCAGCCATTCGACCCTGTTCCAGACGGCGAACATCAACATCAAGGGCTTCGAGCAGGCATTCGGCCCGTTCACGAAGGACCCCGTCAGCGGCCGCACATATATCTCCGACAATCCCGCCTACCAGTTCGGCGAAATCAGCGAAGCGAATGCGGCGCTCCTGCGTGCCGCCTATCCGACGTTTGCCATCGAATCGTGGACCAAGCTGATGACGTGGGATGCGAAGCTGGAAGGTACCCTGTTCAAGCTGGGCGAGCGCGAAGTGCGCGCCGCCGTGGGTACCAACATCATGCGCGAGAGTTTTCTCACGCCCGGCAACGCGGATGCGGCCAATGGCCTGATCACGCAGCAGGGCGGTTCCTGGTTCGACGGCCGGCGCACCATCGCCGCCGTGTTTGGCGAAGTGGTGGTGC
The DNA here is from genome assembly GCF_002797895.1 of Janthinobacterium sp. 67. Lineage (NCBI taxonomy): Bacteria > Pseudomonadati > Pseudomonadota > Betaproteobacteria > Burkholderiales > Oxalobacteraceae > Janthinobacterium > Janthinobacterium sp. 67. Next base: position 768,102 of record NZ_PGES01000001.1, read on the forward strand.
CGCTCAGCGACACCCTGGAAGTCAATGCGGCCGCGCGGCTGGACAAGTATCCGCATTTCTCGGCCAACTTGGCGCCCAAGCTGGGCGTGATCTGGCGCGCGCGGCCCGACCTGATGCTGCGCGGGACGTATTCGGAAGGCTTCCGCGCGCCCAACCTGGCCGAATCGGGCACGGGCGGCGTCTTTGCGCAGGTGGGCGGCATCCGCGACACGGTGCGCTGCGATGAAACGAACGCCATGGCGCGCGCGCTGATGAAGTCGAAGGTGGCGACGGATGCGGACCTGGGCAAGAGTTTGCTGAACTCGAACTGCTCGACGACGGTGGGCGGCCTGACGCCGCCGAACCAGAACCTGCGCCCGGAAAAGGCCAAGATTTCCACCGTGGGCCTGGTGCTGCAGCCGGCCAAGGACGTGAGCATCTCCATCGATTACTGGTTCATCAACCGCCGCGATGAAATCGTGCGGCAGGACTTCAACGAGCTGTTTACGGAAGTGGTGGACAAGTACGGCCCGACCCTGGCCGGCACGCCCAGCGCCATCCGCAATGGCTTGACCGATGCGGACCGGGGCAACGTGGCGGCGGTGGCGGCCATGTGCGCCAATCCCGCCAACGCGGGCGTGTGCGCGGGCGGCGTGCCCGGCTACTCGGTGGGCAACCTGGGCGGCTTGATCAACTCGTATTCGAACCGGGGCCGCACGCTGATGGACGGCGTGGACATCGACGCGCGCACGCGCTTCGGGCTCGGTGACTGGGGCAAGCTGAGCACGGGCATCGCGGCCACCATCCGCAAGCGCGACACCCACGACAGCGAAGACGGCAGCGACATCAAGGGCAACACCGTCGGCTACTACGATTCGCCGCGCTACCGCGCGACGGTCAACGCCGACTGGAGCTACCGCAACTTCGTCAGCAGCGTCTTCATCAACTATTCGGGCAAGACGCGCTGGGCCTATGGTCCCTGGGACAAGGACAACACGCCGGAAAACTGCACCGCCGCCTCGGTGGCGTTGCCGGCCGGCCAGTGCAAGGGCGCGCCGTCGTACACGACGGTGAATCTGGCCTTCAGCTGGAAGCCGATGAAGAACCTCGACGTGGGCCTGAACGTGAAAAATGCGTTCAACAAGCAGCCTTACTATGACCCGAACGGCTGGGAAGGCTACAACCATAGCCAGGACCTGTTCGGCCGCCAGTTCGCCCTGTCGGCCAGCTACAAGTTCTTTTAATCCGTGACGATGCCCCGGCCCGCCAGCTGGCCGGGGTATTGTCGTGGAAAAGAAAAGACAATATTCCGAAATGCGCAATACGAAAGATAAACGTAAGTGAAAGCAGATAGTCAGGCCTGCTTTCGCGTTTTTCTCCCCAATTTTTTGCACTGATTCGCCGTTTCTTTGCACGTCAATACAGCCGCGTGTATCTGTTACGCCACGATAACGAAAGTTATTTTCCGCGAACTGGATCGAAGCGAAAGATAAAAAGCCTGAATTCGCTGAATATAGCGATAAATTGCCGTTGTAACTTTCTTTTTGTTGACGATACTTATTTTTCTTTTTAAAGTAATCCCAAGAAAAGAAAATCAGCCGATACGGACTGGTTCCCGGAAGGTGCAACTGCCTGGCGCTACCTTCCGACGACCACCATAAAAATTGCATCCCCCCGACTTCGCCCTGGAGCGGGGAGGGCGCGCATAACCCTCGATATAGACGGAGAGACACCATGCATACCACCCGACTCAAATTGCGCGACATCAGCCGCGCCGCCGCGATCGTGATCGCCCTGGCGGCCGGCGTGCCAGGCCAGGCCTGGGCACAGTCGAACGCCACCAGCACCATTTTCGGCGAAGTGAGCGCGCCGGCCGGCGCCACCGTGGTGCTGGAAAACCTGGCGACGGGCGTGCAGCGCACCTTGACGCCGGATACGTCGGGCCGCTATGTGGCCAACTCCATGCCGCCAGGCCGCTATGCGGTGCGCGTGCTGCGTGCCGGTTCGGTGGAAGCGTCGCAGGAAGTCGAAGCCCTGATCGGCGCGGGCGCGGAAGCGAACTTCGGCCCGGCCAGCGCGGCTGGCGCCGTGGGCCAGGAGCAGACCGTCGTGGTGAAGGCGTCACGCAATCCGATCGACGTGTCGAACACGAACAATGGCGTGATCTTCACGGCCAAGGAATTGAAGGCGCTGCCGGTCGGCAATGACGTGGCGTCCATCGTGCAGCTGACGCCGGGCGTTTCGCGCGGCACCAACAGCGTGTATGGCAATGCGCCATCGATCGGCGGCTCGGGCCAGTCGGAAAACGCGTTCTACGTCAACGGCTTCCCCATCACGAACATCCTGACCCAGGTGGGCGCGTCGGAGCTGCCGTTTGGCGCGATCTCGAACCTGCAGGTGCTGTCGGGCGGCTACGGTTCGGAATTTGGCCGTTCCACGGGCGGCGTGATCAACATCACCACCAAGAGCGGCGGCAACAAGGTCGAATTCGGCGGCAAGGTCTCCATCATCCCCCGTTCGCTGAAGGGCGAGCCGGAAAACACCTATTACCCGAACACGGGCGCCAATCCCAAGACGGACGGCAATCTGCTGTACTGGAACCGCGACAATGGCAGCACCAGCAAGGTGGTGGGCCTGTACGGCAGCGGTCCGCTGATCAAGAACAAGCTGTTCGCCTTCGTGGCGCTGGAACAGACGCGCACGGACAGCCAGTCCGTTGCCGCCGCCGCCGATTCCGGCACGGCCCTGGCGCGCGGCTGGAGCACGAGCCAGAGCAAGGTGGACCGCATGATGGCCAAGCTGGACTACAACCTGACGGACGACCATCACTTCGAATACACCAAGCTGTATGACCGCACGAAAACGGACAGCCAGGCGTATGGCTACAGCTACGCCACGCATGCGAGCAACGGCGTACAGGCAGGCAAGGGCGAGACGACGGTCAACTGCTGCGGTTCCTCGGCCGCGCCGGGCGCCAACATCGACATCTTCAAATACACGGGCTACCTGACGGACAACCTGACCGTAACGGCCATGATGGGCGAATCGCGCACCTCGCACACCCGCACGCCGAACGGCTACAACCCGCTGCTGGCGCAAACGTCGTCGAATACGTCGACGCAGGTGCCCGGCCTGACGTACGCCAATCCGCAAACGGTGACGGGCACCCTGGTCGACCCATCGTCGGAAGACCGCCAGAAAGCCAAGCGCCTGGATCTCGAATACAAGCTGGGCAAGCACTCGCTGCGCGGCGGCATCGACCGCATCGACGTGGAATCGAAAGTGGGCCTGAGCCTGGCCGGCGGCTACCGCTGGAGCTACCAGCGCGCGACCGATCCTAACCGGGCCATCAACGGCGCCTTTGAAACGCCGGCCCAGGGCGGCGGCTACGGCGCGCAGGGCTATTACGTCAGCAAGGACTTGAACGCCAACCTGGCGCGTCCGACCAGCGTGCAATCGGCGCAATACATCCAGGACCATTACCAGGTCACGGAACGGGTGCTGCTGGACCTGGGCCTGCGCCGCGAACAGTTCACCAACTACAGCACCGATGGCGTGGCCTTCATTTCCCAGCGCAACATGATCGCCCCGCGCGTGGGCGCCACCTGGGATTACCTGGGCGACGGCACCCTGAAGTTCTTCGCCAACGGCGGCCGCTACCACCTGCCGGTGCCATCGAATTTGTCGAGCAATATGGCCAGCCCCTTCCTGGCCACCAGCGAGATGTACACGTACACGGGCGTCGATCCCGTCACGGGCGCGCCGACGGGCCTGCATGCGATCAGCAAGCCATATTCGGCCAACAATGCGTATGGCCAGAGCCGCGACGCGCGCGAAGTGACGGCCATCGGCCTGAAACCGCTGTCGCAGGACGAATTCTCGCTCGGTTTCGAGCGCGCCCTGAGCAAGAAGCTGGTGGTGGGCGCCAGTGTCCTGTACCGCAAGCTGAACGACACCAACGACGACGTTTGCGACGCGCGTCCGCTGCAAGCCTGGGCCACGCGCAACGGCGTCGACACGAGCAACTGGGGCGGCTTCCAGTGCGCCATCATCAACCCGGGCCGCGACAACAGCCTGATGGTGGACTTCGACGACGGCAAGGGCTTGCGCCGCGTGGATATTTCGGCGGCGGAGTGGGGCAACCCGCTGCCATCGCGCACCTACCGCGCCCTGAACATGTTCGTCGAGCACCCGTACACGAATGGCTGGTACGGCAAGCTGACCTACACCCTGTCTGCGCTGAAGGGCAATATGGAAGGCCAGACGGACAGCATCGGCGGCGGCGACGTGGGCCTGACGGTCAGCGACGACCACAAGGAACTGATGTACAACGCGTATGGCTACCTTCCGGGCGACCACCGCCACGCCTTCAAGGCCTACGGCTTCATGCAGCTCATCCCGGACGTGATGGTCGGCGCCAACCTGTCGCTGACCTCGGGCGCGCCGCGCAACTGCATCGGCGCGCTGCCCGACAACCTGAAGTTCGAGAACGACTACGGCGATTCCTACTTCTATTGCGATGGCAAGCCGGCGCCGCGCGGCAGCCAGGGCCGCCTGCCATGGCAAGCCCAGCTGGACATGAATGTGGCCTATACTCCCAGCGCCATCAAGGGCCTGAGCCTGAAAGTGGACGTCTTCAACGTGTTCAACAGCCAGACCGTGACCCGCTACAACGAGACGCGCGAAGACCATGGCGCCATCGCCCGCAGCTATCTGCAGGTGGCCGGCCGCACGGCGCCGCGTTCCGTGCGCTTCACGGCGGAATACACCTATTAAACTGCAGCCGGCCTGCCGCGCGGCGGGCCGGCGACGATCATTACCAATGGAAGCGAGAAGAGACCAATGACGACACAATTCAATCGACGCAATTTCCTGTCCGCCAGCGCCGCGCTGGCCGGTGGCGCCATGGCCGGCAGCACTTTGCTGCCTGGCGAGGCCAACGCCGCACCCGCCGCCGGCCGCGACAAGGTCCGCCTGGGCCTGATCGGCACGGGCATGCGGGGACAGGTACTGCTGGCCGAACTGGTGCGCCGCGACGACGTGGAAGTGGTGGCCCTGTGCGACATCGAACCGATCATGCTGAAGCACGCGCTGGGCCAGGTGGCCAAGGCCGGCAAGCCGCGTCCGCGCACGTACGGCGAAGACCGCGACCAGAAAGCGTACAAGCGCATGCTGGACGCGGGCGGCCTCGATGGCGTGATCATCGCCACGCCGTGGGAATTCCATGCGCCGATGGCGATCGCCGCCATGCAGGCGAAGATCGCCGTCGGCTGCGAAGTGGTGGCCGGCATCACCCTGCAAGACCACTGGGACGTCCTGAACACCCAGCTGAAGACGGGCACGCCGTACATGTTGCTGGAAAACGTGTGCTACCGCCGCGATGTGATGGCCGCGCTGCAGATGGTGCGCGCGGGCCTGTTTGGCGAACTGCTGCACCTGCAGGGCGGCTACCAGCATGATTTGCGCGCCGTGAAATTCAACAGCGGCAATCCGGCCAAGCCGTATGGCGGCGGCGTGGAATTCGGCGAGAAGGGCTGGTCGGAAGCCCATTGGCGCACGCAGCACTCGGTCGAGCGCAATGGCGAGCTGTATCCTAGCCACGGCATCGGCCCGTGCGCCATGTACACCAACATCAACCGCGGCAACCGTTTTACGCGCATCAACGCCTTCGCCACCAAGGCGCGCGGCTTGCACGACTACATCGTCAAGCAGCCGGGCGGCGCGCAGCATGCGAACGCCAAGGTGAAATTCAAGCTGGGCGACGTGGTCACCACCACCCTGGCGTGCGAGAACGGCGAAACCATCATCCTGCAGCACGATACGAGCCTGCCGCGCCCGTACTCGCTGGGCTTCCGCGTGCAGGGCACGGACGGCCTGTGGATGGACTTGAACAATTCGATCCACATCGAAGGCGTCAGCAAACCGCACCAGTGGGATGACTTCAAGACCTACCAGGACAAATATGACCACCCGGTGTGGCGCAAATACGCGGCGCAGGCGGAAGGCGCGGGCCACGGCGGCATGGACTTTTTCGTCATCCACGCCTTTGTCGAAGCGCTCAAGGCGAATGCGCCTATGCCGATCGATATCTACGATGCCGTGACGTGGAGCGCCATCACGCCGCTGTCCGAACAGTCGATCGCGGCCAACTTCCAGACCCTGGACTTCCCGGACTTCACGGGCGGGCAGTGGAAATCGCGCAAGCCGATCTTCGCGCTCGACGGCAAGTACTAAGCCTGCACAACCCGCTACCGCAGCAGTTGCCGTAGCGGGTTTTTTCTATCCACCCAGTTTTTCAACCGCGGCGCAGGCGCGCAGGCCCGTGTTCGCCCGCCGCAAAGCTGTACCACCAGGAGACGTCGATGAAACACAGAAGTTCATTACTCTATGCCATCCTTCCCGCCATGCCCTTGCTGCTGGCAGCCTGCGGCGGCGCCACCGCCACGGGCAACGGCAATACGGCCTTGCTGGCGGCCAGCGTGGCGGCGCCCGCCACGACGGCGACCGTGGAACTGGCCGGCAACGCCTTCATCACCAGCGGGGATGCAGGCGCCGTCATCAACGAGCGCGGCCTGGCCGGCTGGAGCAGCCCCGATGCCGTCGCCAGCACGTATTTCCGCGTGGCCGAGGCGGGACCCGTGCAGGTGGCGCTCGACGCCAGCCTGGCCGATGGCGGCAACAGCACCATCCGCGTGAAGATCAACGGCACGCCGTTCGACGTCAAGCTGGCCGGCAAGGAGCGCAAGACCTATGCCGTCGGCACGGTCAATGTGCCGGCCGCCGGCTATGTGAAGGTCGACATGCAGGGCTTGACACGCGTGAAGGGCACGTTCGGCGACGTGGCGGCGCTGAAGGTGACGTCGAACGCCGCGCTCACCTACGCGAATGATCCCGCCAATTACTACTGGTCGCGGCGCGGCCCGTCCGTGCACATGGGCTATACGGTGCCGGCCAATACCGAGTATTTCTATAACGAGATGACGATTCCCAAGGGCCAGGACGCCATCGGCTCCTACTTCATGGCCAATGGCTTCAGCCAGGGCTACATGGGCATCCAGGTGAAGTCGCCGAGCGAGCGCTGGATCTTGTTTTCCGTGTGGGACGCCGACAATGGCGCCAAGACCACCCTGGTCAGCAAGGGCGCCGGCGTGGTCGACAACGCCTTTGGCGGCGAGGGCACGGGCGGGCAGACCTATCTGTCGTATAACTGGGCGGCCGGCACGACGTACCGCTTCATCACGCGCGCGCGGCCCGACGGCAATGGCGGCAGCGATTACTCGGCCTGGTTCTTCGCGCCCGAGACGGGCAAGTGGCGCTACATCGCCACGTGGAAGCGGCCCGCGATCTCCACGTACCTGACGGGCGTGCATTCCTTCCTCGAGAACTTCATCGATACCCTGGGCTACACGGAGCGCCGCGTCCAGTTCGGCAACCAGTGGGCGAGGAAAGTTTCCGGTACCTGGTCGGAAGTGACGGCCGGGAGGTTCACGGGCGACGCCACGGCCACGAATGCACAGCGCATGGATTATGCGGGCGGGCTGGAAAACGGCAAGTTCTACCTGCGTAACGGCGGCTTCTTCGCCGACTACGTGAAGACCAGCCAGAACTTCACGCGCCCAGCCACGGGCCAGGCGCCTGCCGTCGACGTGAGCGCCTTGCCGATGCAGTAAGTCTTACCCTGGCCGCTTGCCCGCCATCGCATCGATGCCGCGATAGTAGGCGAGCGGCCGGCCTATCGTCACGCCCATCAATGCCGCCGCCTGGATGATGTCGTTTGTATCGCGCCGGTACACGACCAGCGCATCCATTTCGTCGGAGCCGTTGCCGTCGATCTGGATCAGGTCATAGCCGCCTTCGTCCACGGCGCGCTGCGCCAGTTCCGTGTCCAGCCACTCGAAATAGGGCAGCACGCTGCCGCCGCTTTCCTTGAGCAGTGCGTAAGGGAAGTCGGGGAATTCGTCGAACATGTCCTGTATCTGTTCGTGCAGTTCGTCGATCTTGTCGCTCGACGCCATGTAGCCACCCAGCTGCGAGAGGAGTTCCAGCGCGTAGGCTTGCACATCGCTGTCGACCCATGCCTCGCGCGGCGCGGAGGGCGCCTCGGTGATGGCGGCGACGGCGTCGTCGAGTTCCTCGCCTTCCAGGTCGCCGCAGGTCAGCTTGGTCAGCAATTCGGATAGCTGCATGTTTGCCTTTCAGGTATGGCTGCGGGGCCAGGGTGGCCCGCTTGTCGATGAAGTTGTAAATATTATCATTGCCCTTCACTTGGGCGGGCCGCAATCGCTCAGAGCGGCCAGGCCTGCTTGGTGACGGCCACGCCGACGATGTAGGCGAAGACCAGCACGGCGAGCGCGAAGGCGGTGCCGCGCACGGCTGGCGTCTTGCCCCGTTTCAGGGCGATGGTGCCCAGCACGATGTAGGCCACCAGCGCGCACAGCTTGGCGGCCAGCCAGGGCTGGCTGCCGGGCGACTGGCCGCTCCATACGGCCAGGGTGATGGCGCTGGCCAGCAAGGCCGTGTCGACCAGGTGCGGCAGCACTTTGACCCAGCGCTGCTGCAGGGCGGGCGAGGCGCGCAGCATCCACGCGCCGCGCAAGAGGAAAAGGCAACCGCTGGCGGCGGCGCAGCCCATGTGGAAATGCTTGAGGCTCAGATAGTCCATATGTCCCTGCGGTCGTTAGTCAAAGTGGCGCCAGCATAGCCGCCTTTGGCGCGCCGCGCCATACGCCGTCGGAAGGACGCGCAATCAGCGGCACCATTTCATGTACACGAGCTCCGGGTCTCCCTCGTCGAGATGGTCGATCTGGCCGCTGCGCATGAAACCCGCGCTGGCGAACAGCCGTTGCGCGGCGCCGTTGGACTGGTTCGTCGAGGTGAATATTTTGTCTGTCTGGCACACGGCTGCGGCGGCGGCCAGCAGGCGCACGCCCACGCCGCAGCGCTGATGCGCGGGCGAGACCACCACCAGCGAGACAAAGCCGTAATCGAAAAAATCGTCGCGCGTGAGGACATAGCCTGCCACCTGGCCGGCCCGGATGGCCACCTGGCAGTGCCCCTGGCCGACGGCGGCGCGCACGGCCTCGCCCCGGCTGGGGTGCGCCTGCGCATACGCATCGCAGGCCAGCATGGCGTCCACGTCGCCCGGCAGCGCCGCGCGCGTGATGATCCCGTCTGCTTCGTGAATGTCTTGCATGCCGCTCCTTTTCTCCAGGCGCCGAGTGTGCCAAAAATACATGCGTTTGTAAAACACCCGCCATCCAGGCTAGGCATATGCCACGTCATCTAGTCACTTTTGCCGATGCGGCTATCCAGATTGCCTTTCCAGAATCACCCTGTGGCCGATAGTGCCTTTCGACTCCGCCACGTAAGCTGGTCGGGACGGCTGGCCAGACGGCCAGTGCATTCATGGAGAAACATCGTGGCTACCCTAGATGGCACTAAGAACAACAGTAGTAACAAGGCAGTCGAACCCGGCATGCGGCGCAAGCAGGCGTCCGTGCTGATCAGCAGCACCTTCGCATTTACCATCTGCTTCGCCGTATGGATGATGTTTGCCGTACTGGGCATCCCCATCAAGAGCAGCCTGGGCTTGACTGAAACACAATTCGGCCTGCTGGCCGCCATGCCCGTGCTGACGGGTTCCCTCGTGCGCGTGCCCTTGGGCATCTGGACGGACAAATACGGCGGACGCCGCGTCTTCTTCTGGCTGATGCTGGCCAGCGTGCTGCCGATCTACCTGATCTCCTACGCCACCGCCTACTGGCACTTCCTCGTGCTGGGCATGTTCGTGGGCCTGGCGGGCGGCTCGTTTTCCGTCGGCACGCCCTACGTGGCGCGCTGGTATGAAAAGGAGCGCCGCGGCCTGGCCATGGGCATCTTCGGCGCCGGCAACTCCGGTTCCGCGCTGACCAAGTTCGTCGCCCCCGGCATCGTCGCCGCCTTCGGCTGGCAGATGCTGCCCAAGGTGTATGCGGTAGCCATGCTGGCCACGGCCATCATCTTCTGGCTGTTTTCGTACACGGACAAATCGCACCTGGCGCCATCGGGCGAAAGCTTCAGCGCGCAGATGAAGGTGCTGAAGGACCCGCGCGTATGGCGCTACTGCCAGTACTACTCGGTGGTGTTCGGCGGCTACGTGGCGCTGGCGCTGTGGATGACGAAGTATTACGTGGCCGAATACGGTTTTGATTTGAAACACGCGGCGCTGCTGGCCGCCTGCTTCTCGCTGCCGGGCGGCGTGCTGCGCGCCATGGGCGGCTGGATCTCCGACAAATACGGCGCGGCGAAAGTCACCTGGGCCGTGATGTGGGTGTGCTGGGTGTGCTTCTTCCTGCTGTCGTATCCGCAAACACAGATGGTCGTGGAAACCGTCACCGGTCCGCTGGCCTTCCATATCGGCCTGTCGCCGCTGTGGTTCACCGTGCTGCTGTTCATCGTCGGCATCGCCATGGCCGTGGGCAAGGCGTCCGTCTTCAAGTTCATCGGTGATGATTTTTCCGACAACATCGGCGCCGTCTCGGGCGTGGTCGGCCTGGCCGGCGGCTTGGGCGGCTTCATCCTGCCCGTGATGTTCGGCGCCCTGGTGGACTTCACGGGCGTGCGATCGAGCTCCTTCATGCTCCTGTACGGCACCGTCTGCGTCTCCCTCGTCTGGATGTATTTCTCGTTCAAGCCGCTGCGCGCGGCACCTACCAACCAACTCGCAGGAGCTAAAGCATGAGCCGCTACATGATCAATACGTGGGAGCCGGAAACCCCGAGCTTCTGGCAAAACACGGGCAAGGCCACGGCCGCGCGCAATCTGTGGATCTCGATCCCCGCGCTGCTGCTGGCATTCGCCGTGTGGATGGTGTGGAGCGTGGTGGTGGTCAACCTGCCCAACATCGGCTTCACCTACAGTAACAACCAGCTGTTCTGGCTGACGGCCTTGCCGGGCCTGTCCGGCGCCACCTTGCGCATCTTTTATTCATTCATGGTGCCGATCTTCGGCGGGCGCCGCTGGACGGCCATTTCCACGGGTTCGCTCCTGATTCCCGCCATCGGCATCGGCCTGGCCGTGCAGGATGTGAACACGGGCTACCCGACCATGCTGATCCTGGCCCTGCTGTGCGGCTTCGGCGGCGGCAATTTCGCTTCGTCGATGGCCAACATCAGCTTTTTCTATCCGAAGGCAAGCAAGGGTTTCGCGCTGGGCATGAATGCGGGCCTGGGCAACTTGGGCGTGTCGGTGGTGCAGTTCGTCGTGCCGCTGGTGATCACGTTTGCCGTCTTCGGCGCCTGGGGTGGCGATTCGCTCACCTGGGTCAAGAATGGCGTGAGCAAGGAGATGTGGCTGCAAAACGCGGGCTTCATCTGGGTGCCGTTCATCGCGCTGTCGACCTTGCTGGCCTGGTTCGGCATGAATGACCTGGCATCGGCCAAGGCGTCGTTTTCCGAGCAGGCCGTGATCTTCAAGCGCAAGCACAACTGGCTCATGTGCTGGCTGTACACGGGCACCTTCGGCTCCTTCATCGGTTATTCGGCCGCGTTTCCGCTGCTGATCAAGATCCAGTTCCCCGACGTGAACCCGCTCGATTACGCCTTCCTCGGCCCCCTCGTCGGTGCCCTGGCGCGCGTCGCCGGCGGCGTGATTTCCGACAAACTGGGCGGCGCCAGAGTCACCCTGTGGTCCTTCCTGCTGATGATAGCCGCCGTGCTGGGCGTGCTGTACTTCATGCCGCAAGGCGGAGTGGGTGGCAGTTTCAATGGCTTCTTCTGGATGTTCATGCTGCTGTTCGCCGGCACGGGCATCGGCAACGCGTCGACCTTCCGCATGATCCCCGTGATCTTTTTGACCGAACACCAGCGCGCTGCGGCCGGCAAGGGCAAGGCGGCGCAGGAGCAAGCCATCGTCGACGCCAACAAGGAAGGCGCCGCCGTCCTGGGCTTCACGTCGGCCGTGGCGGCCTACGGCGCCTTCTTCATCCCGAAAAGCTATGGCACCTCGATTGCGCTGACGGGCAGCCCCGACGCGGCCCTGTGGTGCTTCATCGGCTTTTATGTCAGCTGCATCGCGATCACCTGGTGGTGCTATGCGCGCAAGAACGCGCCTATGCCTTGCTAGTCAGCGTCAGAACGCCGGGCGAGTCCTGCTTGCCCGGCGTTGAACACAGTAAGAGGTAGTCATGGAAGAACTGGAAAAATTCGTCAACGGCTTCAGCCTGTTTCAACAGCAGTATTTCAGCGAGCCGCAAACCTTGTACGACAGCCTGCGCGACGGGCAGCGGCCCTCGACCCTGCTCATCGGCTGCTGCGATTCAAGGGTCGACCCCATGCTGCTGACGGGCAGCGACCCGGGCGACATGTTCGTCGTGCGCAATATCGCCAACCTCGTGCCGCCGTGCACGCCCGAGGCGCCACCCGGCGTCAGTTCGGCCATCGAGTTCGCCGTCTGCAAGCTCGAAGTGGCGAGGGTCATCGTGCTCGGACATGCGCGCTGCGGCGGCATCCGCGCGCTGCTGGAACCGCAGCCGCGCGCGGAGGGGCAGGAAACGGACTTCGTGGGACAGTGGATGCGCATCGCCGAACCGGTGGCGCAAAGAGTGCGGCGCGAGCTGGCGCACCGCTCGTCGGCGGAACAGCACCACGCGTGCGAACTGGCCAGCATATTGCAGTCGCTGGACAATCTGCTCACCTACCCGTGGCTCAAGCGCCGGGTGGAGCAGGGTGTGTTGAAATTGCATGGATGGTATTTCGACATCGACAGCGGGGCGCTGATGGCGTATTCGGCGCGCCAGCAGCAGTTCTTGCCCCTCGTGTGTCCAATAGAAAGGGCGCGTCATTTGCACGAGCGCCCTTGGCCCGATGCGGGCAGGTAATCCGAAACGTGCCGCCAACAAGGTGTCGGATTACGCTACGCTAATCCGACCTACCTTGCTCTACATCAATCACGTAGGTCGGATTAGGCCGCAGGCCGTCATCCGACAAGTTCCGTCAGCTAAAACGTAACAAATCCCCGCTGCGGTCAAACGCCAGCAGGCTGTCGATGCGGCCTTGCTCGATGGCCGTCACCATGGCGCGCAGCGGTGCTTCGCATTCCTGCGCGGCGGGCGGCTGGCCCTCGCGCCCCGCCAGTCCCGCCACGAAGACCACGTCCCAGTGCGTCTGCATCTGTTTCGACTCTTCCTTCAACGTCTCGAAGCTGTCCAGTTCCTCGGGCAGTTTGTCGGCGCACATCACGGGCGTGAGGGACTTGCCCTGGCCGCCAGGCTGGGCCTGCGCCTGGGTAAAGGTGAACAGCAGGCGTTGCGGCTGCTCCTGGTTGCGGGCGCTGCGCAGCAGGCTGGCGTAATCGGTAATGCTCATGGTTTTCTCCTGATTGAACGATGGCGACAGGTATACCGTAGCTCCGCCTTGCCGCCCATAGGCAATAGTGACTATCCGGGTGACTACGCGCCTATGCATTCCTGGTGCCGGAAACCGACTTCTTGCCAATACCGCCGGGCGCGGCGCATCGATAGACTGTTTGTATCGACGCTTGAGCCAATCTGCTTGCAGCGTTTTTTAAGACCTGGCGCCGCTGTCGGCGGCGCACTGTGGAGGTAGCATGAGTCACTTTCTGGACCGCCTGAAATTTTTTAGCAAGCCCGCCGAGCCGTTTTCAAACGGCCATGGCACCGTGGTCGATGAAGACCGTACCTGGGAAAACGCCTATCGCCAGCGCTGGCAGCACGACAAGATCGTGCGTTCCACGCATGGCGTGAACTGTACCGGCTCGTGCAGCTGGAAGGTGTATGTCAAGAACGGCCTGATCACCTGGGAAACCCAGCAAACCGATTACCCGCGCACGCGGCCCGACCTGCCCAATCACGAACCGCGCGGCTGCCCGCGCGGCGCCAGCTATTCCTGGTACGTGTATTCGGCCCAGCGCGTGAAATACCCGATGGTGCGCGGCCGCCTGATGGAAATGTGGCGCGAAGCGCGCAAGACCATGGACCCCGTCACGGCCTGGGACTGGATCAGCCAGGACCCCGTGCGCTCGCAGCAGTACAAATCCATCCGCGGCCTGGGCGGCTTCGTGCGCGCCACGTGGGAAGAATCGAATGAAATCATCGCCGCCGCAAATGCGCTGACGATCAAGAAATACGGCCCGGACCGCATCGTCGGCTTCTCGCCGATTCCCGCCATGTCCATGGTCAGCTATGCTTCCGGCACGCGCTACCTGTCGCTGATCGGCGGCGTGGCCCTGAGCTTCTACGACTGGTACTGCGACTTGCCGCCAGCCAGCCCGCAAGTGTGGGGCGAGCAGACGGACGTGCCGGAATCGGCCGACTGGTACAACTCGACCTATCTGATGGTGTGGGGCTCGAACGTGCCCATGACGCGCACGCCGGACGCCCACTTCTACACGGAAGTGCGCTACAAGGGCACGAAAACCGTCGCCATCTCGCCCGATTACGGCGAAATGGTGAAGTTCGGCGACATCTGGCTGGCGCCGAAGCAGGGCACGGACGCCGCGCTGGCGCTGGCCATGGGCCACGTCATCCTCAAGGAATTCCACTCGGAGGGGCAGAGCGCCTACTTCCGCGACTATGCGCGCCAGTACACGGACTTCCCCATGCTGGTGCTGCTCAAGGAGCATAACGGTACCCTCGTGCCCGACTACTTCCTGCGCGCTTCGCACCTGGACAACAACCTCGACGAAACCAACAACCCGGAATGGAAGACCCTCGTCATCGACGAGACCACGGGTGCGATTACCGCGCCGGCCGGCTCCATCGGCTTCCGCTGGGGCGAGTCGGGCAAGTGGAACCTGGAGCAAAAGGCGGGCGGCAGCGGCGAACCCATCGTGCCGATGCTCTCCATGATCAACGACAGCGACGCCGTCACGGAAGTGGGCTTTGCCTACTTCGGCGGCAAGGACGCGTCCGACATGCTGCTGCGCAAGGTGCCGGTGAAAACCATCCGCCTGGCCGACGGCACGACGGGCCTCGTGACCACCGTGTTCGACCTGACCCTGGCCAACTACGGCATCGACCGCGGCCTGGGCGGCGAGAACGTGGCGGAAAGCTATGACGACGACGTGCCGTACACTCCCGCATGGCAGGAAAAGCACACGGGCGTCAAGCGCGCCGACGTCATCACCGTGGCGCGCCAGTTCGCGGAAAACGCGGACCAGACGCGCGGCAAGAGCATGGTCATCGTGGGCGCCGGCCTGAATCACTGGTACCACATGGACATGACCTACCGCGGCATCATCAACATGCTGATGATGTGCGGCTGTATCGGCCAGTCCGGCGGCGGCTGGGCCCATTACGTGGGCCAGGAAAAACTGCGTCCGCAAACGGGCTGGACGCCATTGGCCTTCGCCCAGGACTGGGTACGTCCGATGCGCCAGATGAACGGCACCTCGTTCTTCTATGCCCACACGAGCCAGTGGCGCCACGAAAAGCTGGAAACGGGCGACATCGCTTCGCCATCGGCGGCCGGCGGCACGGGCGACCTGACCCTGCTCGACTACAACGCCAAGGCCGAGCGCATGGGCTGGCTGCCATCGGCGCCGCAGCTGCAAACGAATCCGCTGGAAGTGGCCAAGGCCGCCGCCGCCGCAGGCCAGAAGCCGGCCGCGTATGCACTCGACCAGATCAAGGCGGGCCAGCTGCAGTTCTCGTGCGACGATCCGGACAATCCGGCCAACTTCCCGCGCAATATGTTCGTCTGGCGCTCGAATATCCTGGGTAGCTCGGGCAAGGGCCACGAGTACTTCCTGAAATACCTGCTGGGCACGCAAAACGGCTTGCTCAGCGACGAAGAAGACTGCCTCACGCCGAAACAGGTGAAAGTGCGCCCGGCCGTCGAAGGCAAGCTCGATTTGCTCGTGGTGCTGGACTTCCGCATGTCGACCACCTGCCTGTACGGCGACGTGGTGCTGCCGACGGCCACCTGGTATGAAAAAGACGATCTGAATACGTCGGACATGCATCCGTTCATCCACCCGCTGTCCGAAGCCGTGCAGCCGCTGTGGCAATCGAAGTCGGACTGGGAAATCTACAAGGGCCTGGCCGAGAAATTCTCGGAAATCGGCGGCGAGCTGCTGGGCACCCAGCAAGACATCATCCTCACGCCGCTGATGCACGACACGCCGGGCGAACTGGGCCAGCCTTTCGATCCCAAGGATTGGCGCGCCGGCGAATGCGAAGCCATTCCCGGCAAGACCATGCCGAACATGACGGTGGTCGAGCGCAATTACCGCGACGTCTACAAGAAGTTCACCTCGATCGGCCCGCTGCTGGAAACCATCGGCAATGGCGGCAAGGGCATTTCCTGGAAAACGGGCCATGAAGTCGACGTCCTGCGCGGCATCAACCGCACGGTACTGGACGAAGGCGTGTCGCAGGGCCAGCCGCGCCTCGACACGGCCATCGATGCGGCCGAGATGATTTTGTCGCTGGCGCCGGAAACGAATGGCCACGTGGCCGTGAAAGCCTGGGCCGCGCTGTCCTCCATCACGGGACGCGACCATACGCACCTGGCGCTGCCGCGCGAGCATGACAGCATCCGCTTCCGCGACGTGCAGGCGCAGCCACGCAAGATCATTTCCTCGCCCACCTGGTCTGGCCTGGAAAGCGAAGAAGTCAGCTACACGGCCGGCTATACCAACGTGCATGAACTGATCCCCTGGCGCACCCTGACGGGCCGCCAGCAGTTCTACCAGGATCACCTGTGGATGCGCGATTTCGGCGAGGGACTGTGCGTCTACAAGCCGGCGATTAACACGAAGACGACGGAAGCGCTGCTGGGCACCAAGCCGAACGGCAACAAGGAACTGGCGCTGAACTTTTTGACGCCGCACCAGAAGTGGGGCATCCACTCCACGTATTCGGACAACCTGCGCATGCTGACATTGTCGCGCGGCGGACCGCACGTGTGGCTGTCGGAGACGGACGCGCAAGCTGCCGGCATCGTCGACAACGACTGGATCGAAGTCTTCAACGTGAACGGCAGCCTGACGGCGCGCGCCATCGTCAGCCAGCGCATCCCGGCCGGCATGACGATGATGTACCACGCCCAGGAAAAGATCATCAACGTGCCCGGCGCGGAGATGACGGGCAAGCGGGGCGGCATCCATAACTCGGTGACGCGGGCCGTGCCCAAGCCGACGCACATGATCGGCGGCTACGCCCAGCTGGCGTACGGCTTCAATTACTACGGCACGGTGGGCTCCAACCGCGATGAATTCGTATTGGTGCGCAAGATGAACAAGGTCGACTGGCTCGAAGGGCCGTTGCAGGAACAAGGAGCATAGTATGAAAATCAGAGCGCAAATCGGCATGGTGCTGAACCTGGACAAGTGCATCGGCTGCCACACCTGTTCCGTCACCTGCAAGAACGTATGGACCAGCCGCGACGGCGTCGAGTACGCATGGTTCAACAACGTGGAAACCAAGCCCGGCATCGGCTATCCGAAACAGTGGGAAAACCAGGACAAGTGGAATGGCGGCTGGCGCCGCACGGATGCGGGCAAGATCGAGCCGCGCCAGGGCAGCCGTTTGAAGATCCTGGCGAATATCTTCGCCAACCCGAACCTGCCCGCCATCGACGAGTACTACGAGCCGTTCACCTACGACTACGAGCACCTGCAAAGCGCGCCGCTGTCGCAGACGCCGCCGACGGCCCGTCCGATCTCCGTGCTGACGGGGAAAAAGATGGAAAAAATCGAGTGGGGTCCGAACTGGGAAGATGACCTGGGCGGCGAGTTTGCACAGCGCAGCAAGGATAAACTGTTCGACAACATGCAGAAGGAGATGTACGGCACCTTTGAAAATACCTTCATGATGTACTTGCCGCGCCTGTGCGAGCATTGCCTCAACCCGACGTGCGTGGCGTCTTGCCCATCGGGCTCCGTGTACAAGCGCGAAGACGACGGCATCGTGCTGATCGACCAGGACAAGTGCCGCGGCTGGCGCATGTGCATCTCCGGCTGCCCGTACAAGAAGATTTACTACAATTGGTCGTCCGGCAAGGCGGAGAAGTGCACGTTCTGCTTCCCCCGCATCGAAGCTGGCCAGCCTACCGTGTGCTCGGAAACGTGCGTGGGACGTATCCGCTACCTGGGCGTGCTGCTGTACGACGCCGACAAGATCGAAGCCGCCGCCTCCGTGCCGCAAGAGCAGGACCTGTACCAGGCGCAGCTCGACCTGTTCCTCGATCCGCACGACCCGGCCATCATCGCCGAGGCGCGCCGTCAGGGCATCCCCGACCTTTGGCTGGAAGCGGCCGTCAAGTCGCCCGTCTACAAGATGGCCGTCGAGTGGAAAGTGGCGTTCCCGCTGCATCCCGAATACCGCACCTTGCCGATGGTGTGGTACGTGCCGCCGCTGTCGCCGATCCAGGCGGCTGCCGAATCGGGCAAGCTGGGCGTGAACGGCATGCTGCCGGACACCCAAAGCCTGCGCATTCCCGTGCAGTACCTGGCCAATCTGCTGACGGCCGGCGACCAGCCGCCCATCGTCACGGCGCTGGACCGCATGCTGGCCATGCGTGCCTACATGCGCAGCAAGACCGTCGAGAAGGTGGAAAACCTCACGGTCCTGAAACAGGTGGGCTTGAGCAAGGCGCAGGTGGAGGACATGTACCACATCATGGCCATCGCCAATTACGAAGACCGCTTCGTCATCCCCAGCAGTCACAAGGAAATGGCCGAGGACAGCTTCAACGAGAAGGGTTCATGCGGCTTCAGCTTCGGCAACGGCTGCTCGGACGGCACCAGCGAACCGACCTTGTTCGGCAAGAAAAAACACGGTTCGGCCATCTTCATGCAGATGCCGAAGTCGCGCAAAACGGCGCCTGGCGCTTAAGGAGCTGATATGGAATACGCTATGCATCACTACCAAGTCCTTTCGCGCCTGCTGCTGTATCCGGAGCCCGAGCTGATCGCGCATCTGCCGCAGCTCGATGCCGCGCTGGCGGCCGTGCCGGAGCAGCACGCGCTGCTGCGGCCCTTGCTGGCGCACCTGGAAAGCAGCAGCCTGATCGACCTGCAGCAGCAGTACGTGGCCACGTTCGACCGCAATCCGTCGCACTCGCTGCATCTGTTCGAGCATATCCACGGCGAATCGCGCGACCGGGGCCAGGCCATGGTTGACCTGATGGAGGAATACAAGCGCCATGGCCTGCAAATGGTGGGCGACGACTTGCCCGACTTCGTGCCGCTGTTCCTGGAATTTCTCGCACAGCTCGACGAGGAAGCTTCGGCACCGCTGCTGGGCGACGCCGTCCACGTGCTGGCGCACATCGGCCGCAAGCTGACGGCCAACGGCAGCCCGTACGCGCCCGTCTTCACCTTGCTCGAACGCCTGAGCCCCGTGGCGGCGGAAATGCTGGCCGAACCGCCGGTGCGCGACATGGATGAAGCGCTGGAAACCTTCGGTCCCGGTGCGGACGGCGTCGAACCGCTGCTGCGCCAAGGTCCGGCCCAGGTTCCGGGCGGCGTCCATCCCGTGCATTTTCACCCGCAGCCGCGGCGCGCCGCTTGAAGCGCGTCCGCATGAGGAGAGTACATCATGAGTAATTACTTGCATCAATTTGTGTATGGCATTTATCCATACATCGCGTTGGCCATCTTTTTCCTCGGTAGCCTGATCCGTTTCGACCGCGAGCAATACACGTGGAAGTCCGATTCCAGCCAGCTGCTGCACCGCGGCAGCCTGCGCCTGGGCAATATCCTGTTCCACATCGGCATCATCGGCCTGCTGTTCGGCCATGCGGCCGGCTTGCTCACCCCCGTCTGGGTGTGGGATACCCTGGGCGTGTCGCACAGCCTGAAGCAGGGCGTGGCCATGGCGGCCGGCGGCGTGATGGGCGGCCTGTGCCTGGTTGGCCTGCTGATCCTGCTGGTGCGCCGCTTCAGTAACGACCGGCTGCGCGCCGTCACCACGGCCGGCGACAAGCTGGTGATGCTGTGGATCCTGCTGACCTTGCTGCTGGGCCTGTCCTCGATCTTCGTCTCGGCTTCGCACATGGATGGCCACATGATGGTCTTGCTGATGAACTGGGCGCAGCACATCGTGACCTTCCGCGGCGACGCCGCCAGCTTCATCGTCGATGCGCCGCTGGTGTTCAAGCTGCACCTGTTCATGGGCATGTCGCTGTTCGTCATCTTCCCGTTCACCCGCCTGGTGCACGTGTGGAGCGGTTTCGGCGCCATCGGCTATCTGGGCCGCGCCTATCAACTGGTGCGCCGCCGCTAAGAAAGGAGTCACATCATGGGAATCTCCGTCAATGGCATCGATATCGACGATGCCGACATCGCGCAGGAACTGCCGCATCACGACGGCGCCGGCAATCCTTTGAAGCAGGCCGTGCATGAACTGGTGCTGCGCCGGCTGCTGCTGGACGAAGCGGAACGCCTCGGCGTGCAGGGCGACAGTATTGATGACCGCATCGAAGCGCTGTTTGCGCAGGAAGTGCGCGTGCCGCCCGCCGACGATGCGGCCTGCCGCACCTTTTATGCGCAGCGCCCGCAGCTGTTTTGCAGCGGGGCGCTGGTCGAGGCGCGCCACATCCTGTTCCAGGTGACGCCGGAAGCGCCTTTGGCGCTGCTGCGCACGACGGCGCAAGCCGTGCTCGACGCTTTGAAGCTGGCGCCCGAGCGCTTCGGCGAACTGGCGGCGCAGTATTCAAACTGTCCGTCGGGCGCTCTGGGGGGGAATCTGGGCCAGCTGTCGCCGGGCCAGAGCGTGCCGGAGTTCGACGCGCTGCTGTTCCGCCTGGAAGCGGGCGCGCTGGCCGGGCATTTGCTGGAAACGCGCTTCGGCTACCACATCGTGCAAGTGCTGCGCCGGGTCGAAGGCCAGCCCATCGCCTACGAGGCCGTGCAGGCGCAGATCGCCGACCGCCTGTCGCGGGCCGCGTGGCAGCGGGCCGTGCACCAGTATCTGCACTTGCTGGTGGGGCGCGCCGAGATCGCGGGCATCAAACTGGAAGGTGCAAGCGTCGAAGGCACGGCCAGCCCGCTGGTTCAGTAAGTAGGAATGCGTAGGCCGAAAGGCGTAGGCCGCTAGGCCTTCTGGGGCACAGCCAGATCGTGCCCCAGCCTTTACAATCAAGGAAGAAACAGGAGTAGCGTCATGGGTAGCGTCAAGTTGCAGGACCGTTTTGGCCGTTCGATCGATTATGTGCGGCTGTCCGTCACCGACCGCTGCGACTTGCGCTGCAGTTATTGCATGCCCAAGGGCTTTCGCGGTTTCGAAGAGCCGAAGGACTGGCTGACGTTCGACGAGATCGAGCGCCTGATGGGCATCTTCGTTCGGCTCGGCACGCGCCGCGTGCGCCTGACGGGCGGCGAACCGCTGTTGCGCCGTAATCTGCCGGAACTGGCGCAGCGGCTGACGGCATTGCCCGGCCTGCAGGATTTGTCGCTGTCGACCAACGCCACCCAGCTGGGCAAGCATGCCGTGGTCTTGCGCGCGGCGGGCGTGGACCGCATCAACGTCAGCCTCGATTCGCTCGACCGCGCCTGCATGCAGCAGATCACGGGGCGCGACAGCCTGCAGCCTATTTTGGACGGCCTGATGGCGGGCAAGGCGGCCGGTTTCGACCCGATCAAGATCAATATGGTGGCCATGCGCGGCGTCAATGACGGCCAGATCGAGGCCATGGCGGCGTTTTGCATCGAGCAGCAGTTCATCCTGCGCCTGATCGAAGCCATGCCCATGGGCAGTACGGGCCGCAATGCCAGCTACATGCCGCTCGGTCCCGTGCGCGAGCGCCTGGCGGCCCGCTTTGGCCTGGTGCCGCAGGCGCAGGAACTCGGTGGCGGGCCGGCACGCTACATGGCGACAGCCGATGGCCGCTCGAGCATCGGCTTCATTACGCCCATGTCGCAGCATTTTTGCGCCACCTGCAACCGCGTGCGCCTGTCCGTCGATGGTACCCTGTATTTGTGCCTGGGCCAGGAAGAGAAATTCGCCCTCGGCCCCCTGCTGCGCGGCGGGGCCACGGATGCGGAGATCGAGGCGGCGATCCGCGCCGCCATCGAACTGAAGCCGCAGCAGCATGATTTCAATACGCAGCCCGATAAAATTATCAGGTTCATGGCGCAGACGGGCGGCTGAGGCAGTTTGCATTTACATTCAAGGGCGGTATGAAATTCAAGGCGATGTTTTCCTCCTGGCAGAAGCTGTCGACCAAGATCGTCGGCGCGCTGCTGCTCATGCTGGTGCTGGCCTTGAGTGCCATCGGCTGCACCCTGTTTTTGTCGTGGCAGCTTGAAGGCAGTTCGGCCGCCATCAACGAGACGGGCCGGCTGCGCATGCAGACCTACCGCCTGACCCTGCTGCTTGCCAGCGACGCGCGCGAACAGGCGCGCCAGCAAGTGCTGCTGATCGACGAGACCCTGGCCAAGATCGGCCATGGCGACCCGCAGCGCCCCCTGTTCCTGCCGCCCAGCACGGCCATCAAATCCGAATTCGAACGCATCGGCACGGCCTGGCGCGGCGCCTTGCGCCCGTCCGCCCTGGCCGCCGATACCACCGCGCGCGCGCGCCAGTTCGAGCGCGACGCCGACTCCTTCGTGGGGCAGGTCGATCAACTGGTGCGCCTGATCGAGCACGATAGCGAACAGCGCACCTTCTGGCTGCGCGCCTCGCAGCTGATCCTCGTCGGCATGGCCGTCATCGGCACGGTCAGCATGATTTACCTGATGTTCATGCTCATCATCGAACCCGTCACGCGGCTGCGCCTGGGCATGCAGCGCATGAAGGAGCGCGATTTCAGCGTGCGCCTGGCTGTCGAGAGCAATGACGAATTCGGCCAGCTGGCCAGCGGCTTCAACCAGATGGCCGACCGCCTGCAGGCGCTGTACGGCAACCTGGAAGAGGGCGTGCGCAGCAAGACGGCCACGCTCGAGTACCGCAACCGCGAACTGGCGCTGCTGTACGAAAGCGCCGCTTTCCTGCAGCGCCCGCAGCCCCTGGAAGACATTTGCGGCGGCTTCATGCAGCGCATCGTCGATTATTTCGAGGCCGACGGCTCCACCGTGCGCGTGCTCGATGCCGAGCGGGGCAACCTGCACATGGTCGTGCATACGGGCCTGTCCGAGGAACTGGTGGCGTCGGAACACTGCCTGAAGGTGGGCGACTGCCTGTGCGGCACGGCCGTCGAGATGAAGGTGGCGAAGGTGCACGACATGCGCCGCATCGACAAGGCGCACGAACTGCGCTGCCACCGCGAGGGCTTTGCCACCGTCTCCGTCTTCCATATCCATGCGCACGAACAGCACCTGGGCTTCTTCAACCTGCATTTCCGCCATGCGCGCGTGTTTTCCGCGCGCGAGCTGGCCTTGCTGGAAACCCTGGGCCAGCTGCTGGGCATCGCGCTGGAAAACCTGCGCCTGGCCGCGCGCGAGCGCGAAATGGCCATTTCCGAAGAGCGCAACCTGGTGGCGCAGGGACTGCACGACAGCATCGCGCAAAGCCTCAATTTCCTCAACCTGCAAGTGCAGATGCTCGACGACTCCGTGCGCAACGCCCGTTTCGACGAGGTGGCGGGCATCGTGCCGGCTCTGCATGCGGGCGTGAAGGAAAGCTACGAAGACGTGCGCGAACTGCTGGCCAACTTCCGCAGCCGCCTGATGGAGGACGATTTGATCGGTTCCCTGCGCGCGGCCGTGGACAAATTCCGCCGCCAGACGGGCATCGACGCCGAACTGCTGGCCGACGTCGATGGCGCGCCATTCCCCCGCGAGCAGCAATTGCAGCTATTATTCATCGTGCAGGAAGCGCTGTCGAACATCCGCAAGCACGCCCAGGCCAGCCACGTCGAAGTGCGCCTCGCCGATCACCAGGATTTTACGCTGACGATCAGCGATAATGGCGTCGGCTTCGACGCTTGCGCCGTGCTGGAAAAAGGCGACAGCCATGTCGGCATCCACATCATGCGCGAGCGCGCGCAGCGCATCGACGCCACGTTCGACGTGCATGCCTGCCAGGGCGGCGGCACGACGGTCGAACTGCATTTGTCGCGCGAGCAGCGCCGCGCCGCCTGAGTAACTACCTGAAAGTAAAAAATGGAGACACCCGATAAACCGATTACCGTCATGCTGGTGGACGACCACGCGCTGTTCCGCAGCGGCATACGCTCGCTGCTGCAGCGGCATACGGAGTTTTCCGTCGTGGGCGAGGCGGCCGATGGCGTGGAAGGCATCAAGCGTGCCATCCAGCTGCAGCCCGACGTGGTGCTGCTGGACCTGAACATGGCCGGCATGTCCGGCGTGGAAGCGCTGCAGCTGATGCAGCACGACTGCCCCGATACGGCCATCGTCATGCTGACCGTCTCCGAAGACGCGGAAGACCTGGCGACGGCACTGCGCGCGGGCGCCTGCGGCTACCTGATCAAGAATATCGACGCCGACTACCTGGTGCGCGCCATCCGCCGCGCCGCCGCCGGCGAAGTCGTCATCGCCGAAGCGATGACGGGCAAGCTGGTGGCCCAGCTGCAGGCGGGCACGCGGCGCGAGGAACCCGTGTCGGAACTCGACAAGCTCACGCCCCGTGAAAAGGAAATCATCGATTGCCTGTCGCGCGGCGAGAGCAACAAGGGCATCGCCCGCACCCTGGACCTGGCCGAAAGCACGGTCAAGATCCACGTGCAGAACGTGCTGAAAAAACTCAACCTCACGAGCCGCGTGCAGGCGGCCGTGTACGCGGTCGAACACCGGCAGGGCAAGTAGCCGAGTAGTCGGGGTCTGACCCGCCGGGTCAGACCCCATGGCGAATATCTCCCTCTAGTCCTTTTTGCCGATGGCTGTCCTTGCGCTTTTAAAGTAGTATATTGAATATATCTTTAAAAGCGAGCCCATCATGGCCATTACCCCGATCAGCGAACCTTCCCCACCTTCCACGACGGCAGGCGCGGCGCCCTGGCAGGCCGGCCACGCCGTCTGGCAACTGGGCTTTCGCCCGTTCTACCTGCTGGCGGCCGTGTTTGCGGCCATCGGCATTCCCCTGTGGCTGGCCAGCTATGCGGGCCTGCTGGCGGGCGGCTTGCAGGTGGGGCTGGGCTGGCACATGCACGAGATGGTGTTCGGCTTCGCCGTGGCCGTCGTCGTGGGTTTTTTGTACACGGCCGGGCGCAACTGGACGGGCTTGCCCACGCCGCACGGCGTCCAGCTGATGGCGCTGGTGGCGTTGTGGCTGGCGGGGCGCGTGGCCATGCTGTGCTTTCCTGGCGTGGCGGCGGCCCTGGTGGACTGGGTCTTCCTGCCGCTGGCCGCCTGGCCTTTGTACCTGGTGCTGCGCCGCTCGGGCAATACGCGCAACCTGTTCCTCGTCGGCTTGCTGGCCCTGCTGGCGCTGGCCAATGGCCTGTTCCACGCGTCCGTGCTGGGCGCTCTGCCGCTGTCGCTGTTTGTGCCGGTGCAGGCGGCCATCTTCATCATCGTGCTGATCGAATCGGTGATCGGCGCGCGCGTGATCCCCATGTTTACGCGCAACGGGGCGCCGGGCAGCACGCCCGTGGCCAGCCCCAAGCGGGCCCTGGTGGCGGTGGCCTGCATGGCGGCCGCCGCGATCGCGTGGCTGGCCGACGCGCCGGCCTGGCTGACGGCGCCGCTGGCCTTGGGGGCCGCCGGCGTGTCGCTGGCCAATCTGCTGGCCTGGCAGCCGCAGCGCACGGTGCGCGTGCCGCTGCTGTGGATTTTGCACCTGTCGTATGCGTGGATAGGCATCGGCTTCGCGCTGCTGGCGGGCGCCAGCATGGGTCTGCTGCCGGCCAGCGCCGCGTTTCACGCGCTGACGGTGGGCTCGATGGCGGGATTAATCATCGGCATGATGACGCGCACCACCCTGGGCCATACGGGGCGTGCGCTCAAGGGCGGCAGGGCGGAAGCGGCCATGTACTGGCTGATCCAGCTGGGTGCGCTGGCACGCCTGCTGGCCGCCATCGGTCCCGTCTCGCTGGCCATGCCGTTGCTGCTGGCGGCCGGCGCTTGCTGGTCGCTGGCCTTTGGCCTGTATGCGTGCGTGTATGCGCCCTATCTGTGGCGCGCCAGGGTCGATGGCCGCGAAGGGTAGACTGGGGTCAGGAAGGGCGCCAGGCCAGCAGTTTTTTGATTTCCGGCGCCCAGTAGGACAGCGATTCGCCCACGACGAATAGCAGCATGCCCAGCATGAAAGCTCTCAGCAGCAAATCCCTGCACCAGATCATGGCGTCTCCTTAATTTTCATCTTGGCAAGTTTATCATTGGCATGCACGGCCATGTTGAGTTTCTGGCATGACCGCCTGGCCGGACGGTGTCGTCTGTGCCGTGAATGCGGCGGCGGCAGCGATGGCGTGCGCCAGCGCCTGTTCCAGCGCATCGAGCGCGGCCGACGCATCGTCGCCCGCGTGCAGCCGCTGTTCCGCTTGCTGGGCCGCATGCAGGGTGGCGGGCAGGGCCAGGCTGCCGGCCACGCCGGCCAGCTTGTGCGCCAGCGCCGCGGCGTCGCCGCGTGCATCGGCCGCCAGCAGCGCGCGCATGGCGCTCACCGTGTCGCGGTAGGTGTTGCCGAAGTGCGACAGGTGCTGGCGGTAGGGCGCTTCATCGCGCCACTGCGCCATGCCTTGCACCAGGTCGATCACGGGCGCCGCGCCGCTCTCCCGTACCGGCATTGCCGCTTCGGCCACGACCGGCGGCAGGGCCGGCAACCCTTGCGCATGGCGCCGGTGCGCGCGCGCGATCAGGGCGATGGTCTGCGGCACGTCGAACGGTTTGCTGATGAAATGGTTCACGCCCGCGTCCAGCGCCGCCGTGCGCTGCGTCTGGAAGGCCCCGGCCGTCAGCGCCACCACGGGCAGGTCCTGGAATTGCGGCAGCTGGCGCAGCGCGCGCGTGGCCTGCAAGCCATCCATGACGGGCATCTGCACATCCATCAGCACGATGTCGACGTCGGCCGGGTGGGCCAGCAGCCAGTCCAGCGCCTGCCGGCCGTCGCAGGCAAACGAGGGCAGGGCGCCCTGGTCGCACAGGATGTGGTTGACCACGTCGCGGTTGATGTCGCTGTCGTCGACCACCAGCACGCGCACGCCGGCCAGCACGCGTGCGCCCAGCGCTGCATGGCCGGCGTCCAGGCCGGCATCCAGGCCGGCCGCTTCGGCGCGCCGCTGGCGCGCTTCCATCGCCGCGTTGTACAGGCTGGAAGCCGTCACCGGTTCGTTGAGGATGGCGTCGGCAGGATTGGCCGGGTCCGTATGGCGGCGCGCGGGCGCTGTCGCCGGCGCGCCAGTGGCCGCCAGGATGACGATGGGGCAGTCCTGCGGCGGCAGATGCTCGCGCAGCGCGCGCGCCGTCGCGTCCCCGTCCATGTCCGGCATGCGCGCGGCCAGCAGGACGACGCCGGGGCGCGCATCCTCGGCGCAGGCCAGCGCGTGCTCGAGCGCCGCCTGGCCGCCGGACACGGCATGTACGCTCCAGCCCAGCCCCTGCGCCACGGCGGCCACGGCGGCGCGCGTGTCGGCCTTGCCATCGGCCAGCAAGACGCGCAGGCCCTGCATGTCGGGCGAGGGCAGGGCGCTGGCGGGCAACAGTTGCAGCGGCACCGTGAAACTGAAGGCGCTGCCCTGGCCCGGCTCGCTTTGCAGGCGCAGCGAGCCGCCCATCAGGCGCACCAGCTGGCGGCAGATGGTCAGCCCCAGGCCCGTGCCGCCGAAGCGGCGGGTGGTGGACGTGTCG
Source organism: Janthinobacterium sp. 67 (assembly GCF_002797895.1). Taxonomy (NCBI): domain Bacteria; kingdom Pseudomonadati; phylum Pseudomonadota; class Betaproteobacteria; order Burkholderiales; family Oxalobacteraceae; genus Janthinobacterium; species Janthinobacterium sp. 67. The sequence continues at coordinate 795,768 of NZ_PGES01000001.1, forward strand.
GCCTGGGCGAAGGCGGAAAAGATCGCTTCCTGCACTTCGGCGGCGATGCCGATGCCCGTGTCGCGTACGCAAAAGCACAGCACGGCGGCGTCGCCGTCGCGGCTTTCCAGCGCGGCCGACAGTTCGACCGTGCCTTGCGCGGTAAACTTGATGGCATTGCTGGTCAGGTTGACCAGCACCTGTTCCAGCCGCAGCGCGTCGCCCACCACCAGGTCGACGCCGTCGGGCAGCGGCCCGATCCGCACCTCGATCGGCTTGTCGTGCGCGGCCACGCCCATGCTGGCGGCGATCTTCTCGATCACCTCGGCCAGGCGGAACGGCGCCTGTTCGATCGTCATGTGGCCCGCCTCGATTTTCGACACGTCGAGCACGTCGTTGATGATGCCCAGCAGCGACTGGCCGGCGGCGCGGATCTTGTGCGCCATCTGCAGCGCTTCGCCATCGAGGCCGCCCCGTTCCAGCAGCCAGGCCATGCCGAGGATGGCGTTGAGCGGCGAGCGGATTTCATGGCTCATGTTGGCGAGGAATTCCGCCTTGCTGCGGTTGGCCGCTTCGGCCGCGTCGCGCGCCAGCAGCATGGCTTCGTCGGCCTGCTTTTGCGCGGAAATATCCTGCGCAAAGATCAAAGTGGCCGGCCCGTCCTTGAGCATCACGCGCGTGGTGGTCTTGAACATGGGGACGAAAAGCCCCTGCTTGCCCAGGCCGACGGTCTCGAACACTTGCTCGCTGGGCGAATCGGCCTCGATCAGCGCTTCGTTGGCGGCCAGCGCCGCCTGCGATGGCGCGGCTATCATGGCGGACCAGGGCAGGCCGTTCAAGTCGTCTTCCGCCGTGTAGCCGTGCAGCCTGCGGTAGCGGGGATTCGAATAGATGAAGCGGCCGTGGCGCAGGATGGCGATGGCCACGGGCGCATCTTCGATCAGGGTGCGAAAGCGCGTTTCGCTGTCGGATACGGCTTGCATGGCCTGGCGCTCCCTTTCCTGTTCCGCATGCCAGGCGGCCTGCTGCCGGCGCCGACGCTGGCTCCAGAACAGCAGGCAGGAGGCGGCCAGCGCCAGCATGGCAAAGGAGAGCAGGTAGCTTAGCGCCTGGCGCCGCAGCGGGGCGGCGACGGCCGCTTCTTCGCGGCTCAGGCCGATGATCAGAGCGCGGTCCATGTGCAGGGCTGCGGGGACGATGGTGGCCATCGCCATGATGCGGGGCGCGGCGACGCCGTCGCCGGCAATCTCGACGCCGCTCAGCACGCCCGCCTGGTAGCCGCTGTCGCGAAAGCGCCGCAGGAAGCCGCCGGGGACGTCCATATCGCCGCCGTTGGCATTCCTGGGCGGATAGTTGAGAAATTGCCGGCCGTCGCCATGCAGCACCACGGCCCAGACGTCGGGCGCGTACATGGCGGTGCGGAACTTGGCCGTGAAGTATTCGGGATCGAAGGTGGCGACCACGACGCCGGCAAAGCGGCCCTGCTTGTCCTGCACCATGCGCGAGGCCGTGATGACCAGGTCTCCCTTGAAGGAATGAAAGGGGGGCGAGATGTACAGCATGCGGGCATCGGGAGCGTCGCGCGCCGTCTGGAAGTAGGCGCGGCGGGAAAAATCCTGGTCCGCCAGTTCCGGGATGTTGGTGGCGACGAGCTTGCCGCCGGCGTCGATGACCAGCATGGTGCGCACGCCCGGCATGGCGTCGACCAGCGCGGACAGGCGCCGAGGCAGCGCTTGCCCCGCGTCGGGCGCGGCGCCGGCCGCAAGGTAGTCGCGGATCACGCCGCCGAGCACGAGGTTGGTCGCTGCCAGGTCGACTTCGATATTTTTCGCCAGCAGCGCCGTCAGCACGCTGAGGCGCTCGCGTTCGGCCGCGTCATGGCGCGCCGCTTCCGCCAGATGTGCGTAGGCGAGGGCGGCAGCGACGATGAGCAGCCCGAGGAGCAAAAACAGCCATTCGATCCAGGGTCTGCGCACTGCCGCCGCATCTGTGTGATAGGTCATGCGACGATGCTATACCCGATATGGCTGGAGAACAACTTTTGCGCGCGACTATGCATGCGATAGTGTGGTCAATTTGCCGCCCAGCGGCAGGTGCAGGCGGAAGACGGCGCCTTCGCCCGGCGCGGACGTCACGCCGATGCGCCCGCCCATCAGGGTGACGAGCTGGCGCGCGATGGCCAGGCCCATGCCGGCGCCGTCATGGGCGCGGCTGGGCGAATCGTCCGCCTGCGAGAATTTGTCGAAGATGCCGCCCTGCTGCGCCTGCGCGATGCCGATGCCCGTATCGCGCACCTCGATCTGCAGGTCGGCGCCGCTGTGCATGACGTGCACGTCGACCCGTCCCGCGGCCGTGTAGCGCACGGCGTTATCGAGCAGGATATCGAGTACGCGCACGAGACGCACGCGGTCGCAATCGATGCTGGGCGGCGTGGCCGGCGCCACCTGCGCGGCCAGCAGCAGGCCCTTGTGCTCCGCGCGCGCGCGGTGCGGCGCCAGCGCCAGTTCCAGCAGCTGGTCCAGTGGCGCGGCGCTTGACTCCAGCCGTACCTGCTTGTGTTCGAGCGCGCTCAATTCCATCGCCGCCTCGACCATGGACAGCAGCTGGCGGCCGCTGTCCTGTATCGTTTGCGCATAGGCGGCCTGTTCCGGTTCGCGCAGCTGCTCGAGCAGCAGCTCGGAGAAGCCGAGGATGCCATTGAGCGGCGTGCGCAATTCATGCGACATGTTCGACAGGAAGCGCGACTTGGCTACGCTGGCGGCGATGGCCCTGGCGCGGCTGTCGACCAGGCGCCCGATCAGCAGCACCAGCGCGGCCCACGACAGCACGATCAGCGCGCTCGTGATGGCCGCCATCAGCAGGGCCTGGTCGCGGCGCGAGACGTAGTCGGCCAATACGGTGTCGCGGTCCAGCCCGACCAGCATGTAAAGCGGGTAGCCGGCCAGTTTTTCGAATGCGTACAAGCGCAGGATGCCGTCGACGGGACTGCGTTCCGTGAAGCTGCCCCGCGTTTTACCTTGCATCAAGGAAAACACTTGGCTGCCGCCGATATCCTGGCCGATGGTGTCGACGTCGCCGACGCGGCGCGCGCGCACTACGCCATCACTGCCGACCAGTTCGATGGAGCTGTTCTCGCCCAGGTCGACTTCGTCGTACAGGCGCGTAAAGTAATACGGGTCCATCGACACCACCACCACGCCCTTGTAGCTGCCATCGGCATGGTTGATGCGGCGCGTCATCTGGATCGACCATTTTTTCGACACGCGGCCCAGCACCGGCTTGCTGATGAACAGTTCGCCGCTGTCGCGCTGCACGTGTACCCGGATGTGCTCGCGGTCGGCCAGATTGGTCGGCTGGAAGGGGCGGCTCGACAGTACCATGTCGCCCTGTTCGTCGACGATGGTAAACAGGTTGTACAGGGGGCCGGGATTGAGGCCTTGCCGCAGGTCCGACCCGATGTCGAGGCGGCTGCCCAGCGCCTGGTAGCGGCTGCGCAGGTAGGTGACGGCCTGGTCCGCTCCCTCGATCGTGCGGATCGCGTGCTCGTCGAAGATGCGCGCCATGCTGCGCGCATCGCGCACGGCGTCGGCGATGGCGGCGTTATGGGCGTGCCGCAGTTGCAGCACCGTGATGCTCCACAGCCCCGCCAGCAGCACGGCCATGAAGAGCGACAGCAGGGTACGCGCATCCCAGCGCTCCCAGGCCTTGGCCTTCCCGTATCTGTGCTGTTGCATGCCGCCTCCGCAAGGTAGATCATTCTGTGCGTGATGTATCAATTATAGCGAATATAATTGAATTTATCGAATAAAATGATTTTTATGCGGGGAGTGTTGTATTGAGCGCCGACCCCTGCGGCTAGGGCGTCGCGGTCTGGCGCGCCAGCCAGCGCTCGACCGTCTCGCGCAGCTGGGCGGCCGTGAAGGGTTTGGACAGGTAGTCGTCCATGCCGGCCGTCACGCAGCGCTGCCGGTCGTCTTCGGTGACGCCGGCCGTGAGGGCGATGACGGGCAGGCGCGCGGTGCCGCTGGCCGCTTCGCGGGCGCGCAGGGCCTGGCACGCCTGGTAGCCGTCCATGACGGGCATCATGCAATCCATCAGCACCAGGTCGTATCGCTGTTCGGCCAGCGCCTGCAGGCCCAGCGCGCCGTTTTCCGCCGTGTCGATGGTATAGCCGCGGCCGCCCAGTTGCAGGCACACGAGCTGGCGGTTCAGCGCCGTGTCCTCGACCAGCAGGATGCGCGCGCCCGCTTCCGATGCGGGCGCAGGTGCGGCAGGCGCGGATGCGGGCAGCGGCGCGATCTCCGGCTCCGGCGGCCCGGCTGCGGGCGCCGTTTCCGCGTGTGCCTGCTGAGCCAGCACCATGGCCGCGTCGCGCTCCTGGCGCCGCAGCAGGGACATGATCAGCGCGATGGCCCCGGCCAGCACGAGCAGGCCGACGACGGCCGCGCCGCCCATGGTGCGCAGCATGCGCCGCCAGCCTGCCAGGTAGACCTCGTCCGTGACGGTGACGTTGATGGCCAGCGGATAGTCGCGCACCAGCCGTACGCCGGCCATGCGGTCGACCGCGCGCCCCTGCTCGGCCGTGCGCGGCGAGTCCACCTGCAGCACGCCGTCCGTCTTGCCCTGTTCCAGCAGGCGGTAGGTGCTGCCCGTCAGGTTACGCTTGCCCATCATGTCGGGCACGGCCGGCCAGCGGGCCAGCAGCGTGTAGTCGCTGCGGTACAGGGAAAAGGCCGTGTGCTCGCCGATGCTGGTGCTCTGGAAGAATTTGCTGAAGAAGTCGCACGACAGGCCGACCAGCACCACGCCCAGGAAGCGGCCGTCCGGCGCGCTGATGCGCCGGCTGATATAGAAGGTCCAGGCGCCATTGCCCTTGTTTTGCACGGGCGCGCTCACGTGCATGCCGCCGTCCGGGTGGCGCCGGTGATAGTCAAAGTAGTCGCGCTCGCCGAGGTGGATGGGCGGCGCGGGAAAGGCGCGGCTGAAGACCAGCACGCCGCCGTCGCCGCCGACGATGGATACGACGTCCACTTGCGGCACGCCGCCGATCTTGTGCCGCAGCATCTGGTGCGTGGCCGGGGTGCCGACGGCGGCCGCCAGCGCTTGTGCGTCCGCTGGGGCGGCGGCCTCGATGTCGTTGCTGACGCTGTCGAGCACGAGCCTGGCGGCCGTCATGCTCTGGGCCGTGTTTTCCGCCAGCAGCAGCGACAAGTTGGACAGATCCTGTTTCCAGTCGTCGATGGCTTCGCGGTGCAGCAGCACGCCGGAGACGACGATGCGCAGCGCCAGCAGGACCAGCAATACCAGTCCCACGATGGCCGCCGTGGTGCGCGGCCGGTAGCGGTGCACCAGGCGCAGGGCGGCCTGGCGCGCGTTCATGCCTGCGCGCCCGTGTATTCGAGCATGCTGCGGCGTACCTCCCGCTCCACTTCGCCGATCAGCGCCGCCGTTTCCGCCAGCCAGTCCGATGCGGTCACGCCCTGGTGGCGCACCTGCTGCTCGAGGTCCGCCAGGCGCGCCACGAGGGCGCTGGCGCCCAGCAGGGCGACGGTGCCGCGCAAGGTGTGGCAGCTATGCACGATGGCTTGCGCCGCACCGCCGCGCACGGCCTGCTCGACGCGGGCAAACATGGCCGGCGACGTGTCGAGGTAGGTCTGGGACAGGGCGCGGAACATCTCCAGGTCGTCGCCGGTGGCCCGGAACAGCACGGCAGGATCGATGTGGCGATAGGCTGGCATGGCGGCTCCGTGGCGAAGGAAAGCGGTGGCGGGTCAGGCGGCCAGGCTGTGGCGCCGCGCATGGCCGGCGCAGCAGGCGCGCAGGTAGCCGCGCAACTCGTCGTAATTGACGGGCTTGGCAAAGAACACGACGCCGGGCGGCACGCCGCCCCGTTCTTCCAGCTCTTCCTGCGTCAGGCTCGACAGCATGGCGATGTGCATGTCCGCCAGCAGCGGGTCGGCCAGGATGGTGCGGATGACCTCGTAGCCGTCGATGCCTTCCATGACGATGTCGGCCAGCAGGATGTCGGGCTGATCGCGGGCGATTTCCATCAGCGCCTGGTAACCGTTCTCGCAAAAGCGCAAGTCCGCCTGCAAGCCCCATGAACCGATCTGCTTTTCATACAGCGCGCGCTCGATCGGATTGTCTTCGATCACGAGGATGGAGGGCGGACGGCCCGACGGGGCGGGGCGGCTGGCCCGTGCCGCGCGCTGGTCCTGGCCCGGCTGGCCGGGATTGCCCTTGTAGGCTTCGACGGCCGCAAGGGGAATGCGCCGGTGGCCGCCCTTGGTCTTCCAGGCTTCGATCACGCCTGCCTCGACCAGTTGCTGCACCGATGTGACCGAAATGCCGAGGATTTCGGCAGCCTTTTGGGTAGTGCAAACGTCTGCGGTGTGCATGATGGGCTTTATGGTCGCGATGTAGTTGAAGGGAATGATACGCAATCGGGCTCAAAAAATCAATTTCAACGAATTAGATGAATTCACTAAAAACCAGGGCCGCGGCGGGCCGGACCCGCGTGCGCGCGCGGCAGGGGGCGGGATGGGCGTGCGGCTCCAGGATATCGTTCCATTCGCTCCACTCGGCGTTGCTGTGGCGTAGCAGGGTTTCCATGTGTTCCCCGTCCAGGCCCAGTACCCGCGCGGCGGCCAGGGCCGGCCCGCGCGGCCCCGCGCCATTGAGCAGTATCAGGTCGGCGAAGCCGCTGGCCAGCTTCAGCAGCCAGGCCAGGTCCGTCATGCGTCCGGCCCGTCCGAAGCCGGGCGGCGCCGCGTGGCAGCGCACGGCGTCGCACAGGATGTCCGGCATGCCCCAGTCCCGCATGAGGATGGCCGACAGCGCCAGCTGGTGGTGGCCGAAGCGCTGCGACTCCGCGCACAGCAGCCGGGTCCTGGCGGCATCGCCGTACTGGCCCAGCAGTTCGCCATATTCCTGCGGATGCAAGGTGGCCAGGGCCAGCTGGCCGCAATTGGCCAGCAAGCCGCAGCTGTACAGCGTGTCGGCCGGCGCCAGCTGGAGCGCGTGGCCCGCCACGCGGGCGGCGCACGCCATGGCCAGCGAGTGCGACCAGAAGCGCTGCGCATCGAAGCGGGCGCAGGTGGGCGCCGGCAGGGCCGGGGCGGCGAACGCCTGGCGCAAGGCCGGCAAGCCGATGGCCGCCAGCATCGCGGCGTTGACGGCCGCATGCAGGCGCTCGCCCGGCGGCACGCCCGCATTCGCCAGGCCGATGATCTTGCCGGTCAGGGCCGGATCGCAGCCCAGTTGTTCCGCCAGCTCATCGAGCGGCACCTGCTGCCGGCTCAATGCCGCCTGCCAGTGGCGCCGCCAGGCTGGCGAAGGCAGGAGGGCGCCGCCCAGCAGGCGCGCCAGGTCGATGTGCGCGCTCATGGCCGGCTTCCTACGCCATTGCAGCCATCGGCCTGCGCCGCCCCCGCCGTCTGCAGGACCGTGACGGCTTGCGACAGCGCGTCGAGCGCCATCAGCAGTTCCGCGTGCAGGCGGCGCAGGGCGCCGATATCGTTGGAAAAGCCCGCATGCACGGCCTGGCGCGCCAGCGCCTGCAGGGCGAGCAAGCCCATGGACTGGCTGCCGTCGAGGATTTCCTGCGCCAGCACGCGCGCCGGCGCGGCCCGCTCGCAGCGCAGCGCGTGGGCGATGCCGGCCAGGCGGTCGCGCGTCTCGGCCACGAACAGGGCCAGAATCTCGCCCTGCAGGCGGCGGTCGTAGCCGAACATGGCGTCCAGGCGGGCCGCATCGAACGGCGGCATGTCCGGCGCCACTGGCGCTGGCGGCGCCATCTCCGCCTCCTTGGCCTGCTGGCTGGCCTTGCGCATTTGCAGCAGCGCATGCAGATCGGCCGGCGCCGTGCCGGTGGCTGGCGCGCGGCCGGCCTGGTGCCAGCGGGTGCGGCGCCAGAGCAGGGCGGCCAGCAGCAACAGCAAGGCCGCCAGCGCCATCGCCGGGCGCATCAGCGACAGGTCTTCGCAGCGAAGGAAGGGATGAAAGGCAAGGAAGGCGTTCATGGCGGTGCTCCAGTGCGGTCTATGCAAGTGATCCTGCGTGATGGCGGACCTAAAATACTTCCCAGTCGCCCGAATCGTCGGCGGCCGGCGCCGCATTCCTGGCCTGGCCTGCGGGACGGGTGGCGACCAGCTTGAGCGTCGCCTTGTGCCGAGGCGGCTGCGCGGGACGCGGGGCGGCAGGCGCGCGCGGTGCCGCGCCGGCCTGTCCGGCCGCCAGCGTGAAGGCGCCCACCACGCCGGCCAGCCTGGCCGCCTGCTCCTGCAGCGATTGCGATGCCGCCGCCGCTTCCTCGACCAGGGCCGCATTCTGCTGCGTGACTTCATCCATCTGCGTGATGGCGCGGTTGATTTCCTCGATGCCCGTGCTTTGCTCCGCGCTGGCGGCCGAAATTTCGCTGACGATATCGGTAACGCCGCGTACCGTGTCGACCACTTCCGTCATGGCCGCGCCGGCCTGCCGGACCAGCTTGCCGCCTTGTCCCACCTGTTCCACGGAGTCGGTGATGAGTACCTTGATTTCCTTCGCGGCGGCCGCCGAACGGTGCGCCAGGCTGCGCACTTCGGTGGCGACGACGGCAAAGCCGCGCCCCTGTTCGCCGGCGCGGGCCGCTTCCACGGCCGCATTCAGGGCCAGGATATTGGTCTGGAAGGCGATGCCGTCGATGACGCCGATGATGTCGGCGATCTTGCCGGACGAGTTGTCGATCGCTTCCATCGTGCGTATCACGTCGCCCATCACCTGGCCGCCCCGCTGCGCCTTGTCCGAGGCGCTGACGGCCATTTGCTTGGCCTGGCGGGCATTGTCCGCGTTCTGCCGCACGGTGGCCGTCAGTTCTTCCATGGCCGATGCGGTTTCTTCCAGCGAGCCCGCCTGCTGTTCCGTGCGCGCCGACAGGTCCAGGTTGCCGGCCGCGATCTGGCCCGAGGCCGTGCCGATGCTGTCCGTGCCGGAACGCACTTCGGCCACGATGCGCACCAGGCTGGCGTTCATGTCCGCCATGGCCTGCATCAGTTGGCCCACCTCGTCGTTCGATGTGGCGCGGACCTGCACGCTGAGGTCGCCGTCCGCGATGGTGCGGGCCACACCGATGGCGTCGGCCAGCGAGGCGGCGATGCGCCGCGCCAGCAGCAGGCCCATGCCGGCCACGAGCACCGTCACGGCCAGGGCCAGGCCGATGGCAATCCAGCGTGCGCTGGCCGCTGCGGCGGCGCCATCGGCCGCGCCTTTGACGGACAGGTTTTCGTTGTAGCGGTGGTGGGCGGCCAGTGCGTCGACCAGTTCCCTGATGACGGGCTGGCTCTCCATCAGCAAGTCGCGCGCCGCGTCCAGCTGGCCCGCCTTCGACAGGGCCAGCACCTTGTCGCGCACCGTGTCGTAGCGTGCCAGCACGGCACGGTCGGCGGCCAGCAGCGCGCGGTCCTGTTCATCGGTGATATCTTCTTTTTCATACTGGTCGAGGGCCTTGCCCACCGCCGCGCGCGCTTCGCCGATGCCCGTTTCCAGCGCAGCGCGCCTGGCCGCATCCTTGCTGGCCATGTGCTGCCAGACGGCCGTGCGCATCTGCGCGAACGGCACGAAAGCCTGGTTCAAGGTGAGCAGGCTGGGTACCGTGTTGACAGTGGCGTAGCTGGCCGCCGTGTACACGCGGTCCATCTGGTAGATGCCAAAGCCTGCCAGGGCGGCCAGCCCCAGGACGACGGAGAGTATCAAGGCGTACAGCCGTTTTGCGATGGTCATGATGGGCGCCGCTCCAAAAAGTGAAATTCTAGAAAAATGCCTGGATTGGATGAGTTTTTTCATTTTACGATAAAAATTCGTTTTATTCGAGAAATTTGTTGTTGAATTATTTTATTTAATTATTTCTATCGAAATCGTGTAGCTGTGGCGGGCTGGACGGTAGGAGCGTGTATAAAAAGCCACACGGCGCGTACCTGGCCTTCTGGCGTGTGGCACGCTTTGCCGATTAGTGAAAAAATGAATTTCCTTGATCGCCCTCAAATACGGTGCGCAGGCGCGTGCCGCCGACTGACTCTTGTAAAGGAGCATCATGACTGCCTCTGCCCGGCCTGGACCCTTGCTTGTCATCACCGCACTCATCTTCTTCTTGCTGGGCCTGGCGCTCGCGGGCGGCGGCGCCTGGCTCGTCAGCCTGGGCGGTTCCTGGTATTACGTCGTGGCCGGCATCGGCATGCTGATCGCGGGCGCGCTCGTGTGGAAGGGGCGGCGCAGCGCCCAGCTGTTTCTCGCGCTGCTGCTGTTCGCCACCCTGATCTGGTCCGTGATCGAAGTGAAATTCGACTGGTGGCAATTGCTGCCGCGCCTCGATATCTGGTTCGCCGCCGCCGTCTGGCTGCTGCTGCCCTTCGTCGACCGCCGGCTTGATCCGCCATTGGCGGCCGGGGCGAAACCGCGCGATGCGGGCAAGAGCGCGCTGACGGCCGCCGTGGTGCTCACGGCCGCCGTGGGCGTGTTCTCGCTGTTCCAGGACTATTACACTGTGCATGGCGAAGTGCCGGCCGAAAACATGGCGGCCACGCCGCAAGGCGATGTCGCGCCCGGCGTGGCGCCCAACGACTGGGCCGCCTATGGCCGCTCCGGTTATGGCGACCGCTATGCGCCGGCCGCGCAGATCACGCCGGCCAACGCGTCGCAGCTGCAACAGGCGTGGGTCTACAACACGGGCGACTTCAAGGGGCCGAACGACCCGGGCGAGATCGCCAACGAAGTCACGCCCCTGAAAGTGAACGGCAAGCTGTACCTGTGCACGCCGCACAACATCGTCATCGCGCTCGATCCGGACACGGGCAAGGAGCTGTGGCGCCACGATCCGAAGATCAACCGCGACGCATCGAGCTACCAGCACATGATCTGCCGCGGCGTGGCCTACTGGGACGTCAATGCGGGCCGGGCCAAGGATGACCCTGCGCCGCAGGCGGCCGGCATGGAGTGCCCGCGCCGCATCTTCGCGCCCACGATGGATGCCACCCTGATCGCCGTGAATGCCGATACGGGCGAGGCGTGCAAAAGCTTTGGCGAAAACGGCGTGATCGGCCTGTACCACGGCATGGGCATGAAGAAGCGGGGCTTCCTGATGCCGACGTCGCCGCCGGCCGTGGCGCAAAACGTGGTGGTGATGGCCGCCAGCGTCACCGACAATTTTTCCACGGAAGAGCCGTCAGGCGTGATCCGCGGCTACGATCCCGTTACGGGCAAGCTGATGTGGAACTGGGATGCGTCGAATCCCGACGACACGGCGCCGATCGCCGATGGAAAAACGTACACGAACAATTCGCCCAATTCCTGGGGCGTGTCCAGCGTCGACGAAAAGCTGGGCATGGTCTACATCCCGATGGGCAATGAAACGCCGGACACCTGGGGCGGCAACCGCAATCCCCATGGCGAGAAATACAATAGCGCCATCGTCGCGCTGGACCTGGCGACCGGCAAGGTACGCTGGGTCTACCAGACCGTGCATCACGATATCTGGGACATGGATATCGGCGGCCAGCCCACCCTGGTCGACATCGATACGCCCAAAGGCAAGGTGCCATCGGTTGTTGCCACCACCAAGCGGGGCGACATCTACGTGATCGACCGGCGCGACGGCAGCCTGGTCGTGCCGGCGCCGGAAAAACCCGTGCCGACCGCCAACGCCGCCGCTGGCGACCGCCTGTCGCCCACGCAGCCATTCTCGGCCCTCACTTTCCTGCCCGAGAAAAACATCAGCGAAACGGATATGTGGGGCACGACGCCGTTCGACCAGCTGGCCTGCCGCATCATTTTCCGCCAGCACCGCTACGAAGGGCCATTCACGCCGCAAACGGTGGCCGAAGGCAAGATCAAGGGCGCCATCATCTCGCCGGGCCCGCTCGGCATCTTCGAGTGGGGCGGGGCGGCCGTCGATCCCGTGCGCCAGTTACTGCTGGTCAATCCCGACTACATGGGTTTCCTGGAACGCCTGGTGCCGCGCGCGCAAGCGAACGCGAAGGGCGGCACGGGCACGGAAATGGGCTTGCAGCCGCAGACGGGCGTGCCGTTTGCCGTGGAAATCAAGCCTTTTCTTTCGCCGCTGGGCTTCCCATGCCAGGCGCCGCCGTGGGGCTATATCGCCGCCGTCGACCTGCGCACGATGAAAAAAGTATGGATGCACAAGAACGGCACCACGCGCGACAGCGCGCCCGTGCCCATCGCCTTGCCGCTGGGCGTGCCCAGCCTGGGCGGCATGTCCACCACGGGCGGCGGCGTGGCCTTCCTCAGCAGCACGCTCGACTACTACATCCGCGGCTACGACGTGCGCAACGGCAAGACCGTCTGGAAAGCCCGCCTGCCGGCCGGCGGCCAGGCCACGCCGATGAGCTATGTGTCCGATAAAACGGGCAAGCAATATGTCGTCGTCATGGCCGGCGGCCACGGTTCGCTGGGCACGAAGATGGGCGATAGCCTGGTGGCGTTTGCCTTGCCGGATGCGGCGGTGGAGAAGAAAAAGTAGAAAGCGGAGGGCAAGCACCTGGAAAGAGCTGGGGGCAGTCGCTTCGCGATCGGAATGCGCCCCATTGGTACGCATTCCCCCGACGGGTCCGACCCCAGATTTTATTGCGCCGCCAATCCCAGCTTCAAGCCCACCAGCTTGCCCGGTGCGGCCTCCGTTTTTTCCGGCGCGCCGGCGCTGACCCTGGCTACCGGCGTGCCGTCCTGCTGCAACGCCGCCAGGATGGCCGCGCTGCGCTGGGTGCCCAGCTTGCTCAAGGCGTCGGCTGGCAAGGGCTGCTTGGCTTCCAGCTGCTCGCGCAAGCCCTTGTAGAAGGCGCCCGTGTCGGCCACTTGCGGCTCGCCTTCGATCAGCTTGCCCAGGCGCTGGAATACGGGGATTTTTGCCGGGGCCGGCGCGGAGGCGCTGGCGGATGCCGCCGCTGGGGCAGGCGCGGCCGATTCCGCCGCCTTTTTCTGCTTGTCCAGCTCTGCCTTGCCGAAGCGCTCGCCGTACAGGTCGCGCAGGGCGCCCCGTATCTTGCGTTCACCCAGGTTCAGCGGCCCCGGCTCTTCGCCCGCTTCCAGCTTGATGCCGGCCTTGGCGGCGACGGCGCGGCGCACGGCCTGGGCGCGCAGGGCAGCCGCGTCCGTGTCGCTGTACTGGCCTGGCACGGCCAGCTTCAGCTGTTCGCGCTTGGCGAGGATTTGCGCCACCTGCTTGATTTTTTCCCGCTCGGGCGGCAGCAGTACGGCGCTGCCCGCGTCGAAATCGATGGATTCGAGCTTGTCGGCGCTGATGCCCAGCAAGTTGCCCAGCGCGCGGAACGGCGCCGTGACGATTTTCGTCAGCACATTGCCCACGGCTTTCCAGATCAGCGCGCCATAGCTGAATTGCGGGTCGTTCATGTCCCCCGACACGGGCAAGCCCAGGTCGATGCGTCCGTCCGAGTCCTTCAGGATGGCCAGCGCCAGTTCCAGCGGCAGCTTCAGGGCGTCCGGGCTGTCGATGCGCTCGCCCAGGGTCAGCTTGTCGAGCACGATCTGGTTGGTGCCGTCGAGCTGGCGGTTGCGCACCTTGTATTGCAAGTCCAGCGAAATCTTGCCTTCGGCCACCTTGTAGCCGGCGAACTTCATCGTGTACGGCGAGGCGGACACCATGTCGACATTCTTGAAGACCACGTTCAAGTCCGTGTTGTCGGTCGGGGCGAAGGGATTGAGCTGGCCACGCACGCGGGCCAGGCCGAATTCGTCGATGCGGCCGTCCAGTTCGATCTGGCTGCGCGCATCGCGCTTGGTCGACAGGCCCGTGACGACGCCATTGAGTTCATAGATCTTGGCGGCGAACTGGGGGCGCAGGCTGAGGTCGGCAAAGTCCAGCTTGGCGTTTTGCAGGCGCACGCGGCGCACGCGCACGGGGAAGGCGGCGTCGGCTGCCGGTGTTGCGGCGGCGGCAGGTGCTGTGGCCGTGGCAGGCTCGGGCGCCTTGACCAGCAGGCGCTGCGCGTTCAGGCTGCGGTCGTTTTCGATGATCAGCTGGGCGTTCGGTTCCACCACGCGCAGTTCGGGGATGTCGACGAAGTCGGGCCCCACGCTGGCCGTCAGCTTGTCGGCGCGCACGCTTTTCCACGAGGCAAAGCGCTTGCCATCCGTTTCATTGAGCACGAGGCCGGCGATATCGACGCCGCCCTCATAGCGGACCTTCGGCGCTTTCGGCGCGCCGCCACCCGTCGTCAGGCGGCCGCTGCCGGACACCGCACCGCCCGCCAGCTTCAGTTTTACGTGCTGCGCCAGCAAGGGCTGCACGGGGGCCAGGGCCAGCTGTTTCACATTCAGCTGCGCATCGACGGCGCCCGTGCCCGGCACGAACTTGCCGTTGGCCGTAAGCAAGCCGCCTTCGCGCAGGCCCACGCCCAGCTCGAACGGTAGCGCCTGTTTCATATCGTTGCTGACGTTGTGCAAGGACAGGCGGGCATCCTGCACATTGACCTTGATGCCCGTGCCCGCGTCATCGAAACGGGCGCCGAACTTGCTCAGGTCCACCTTGTCCACCTTGGCGGACCACGGTGTGGACGGGGTGTCCTTGGCAGTGTCGGCTTTGCCGGAAGTAAACACGGGCAGCTTTTGCGCAATGGCAAATTCTCCCTGCCGGTTGCGCGCCAGGTCGATCTGCGCGCCGCCGGCCGTCACGGCGCCCACGTGCACCGTGTGTGCGGCCAGGTCGATCTTGCCTTCTGTAAAGCCCAGTTGGGCCAGCTTGAACGGCGTTTGCGCGCCCCGTTGCATGGTGAGGTCGGCCAGCGCGAAAGTGGCGCCGTCGATGACGGTGGCCATGCCCGATGGCCCTTGCTGCAAGGCCAGCTGCAAGTTCAGCTGCAGCTGTCTGGCGCTCAGTTGCAAAGCTGGCGAGACGGTTTCATCGATGGCGGACACGTCCACGTTGGCCAGCGCCAGCTGTTTCAAGTCCACCTTCCATTTGCCAGGTTTGGCTGGTGCGGCGGGCGTCGTTGCTGCCGGTGCGGGATTACCCGGCAGCATCAGGTTCGCCACGTCGATCTCTCCCCGGCTGTCGCGGCGCACGGCCACCTTGCCGCCATACAGGTTGACCTTGTCGAGCGTGACCTTCTGGCCTGCCAGGTCCACGTTCACGCCGGCGATGCCCAGGGTATCGAGCGAGGTAAACGGCGCACCCCTGCCATCTTGCGCCAGCGCCAGGTCGCGCAAGGCCAGGCCCGCGCCTTTGACGGTCGCTTCCAGCTTGCCGTCCGCATAGGAAAAGGCGTAGGGCAGGCGCGCCGACAGCTTGCCGCTGGTCACTTGCGCGCGTGTATAAGCTTTCAGGTACGCGGCCAGGCCGGGCAGGGAAGCGTCGTTCAGTATCAGTTCACCTTCGCCACGGATGGGACTCAGCGATGCCGTGCCGCGCCAGTGCAGCTTGCCGCCACGCGCCGCATCGGCGCTGAGGCTGTAGCTGCCGTTGGCGTCGGGCAGGGTGGAAATATTATCGAGCGTAAAGTTGATCGGCGTGAAGTTGTCCGCATAGCCGGCCTTCTGGTCTTGCCAGTCGACTTTGCCTTGCTCGAGCGCAAAGTGGGCGATGACGAGGCGCGGCATGCCGCCTTCGCTCTTTTCCGGGTGCTTGCGTTGCCAGGTGGCCAGCACTTCGGCCAGGTTGAACTTGCCGTCCGGCGTGATCGTCAGCTGCGCCTGCGGCGCCGTGATGCGGATTTCCGCCAGGCTCCACGCGCGGCGCACGATGGATTTCCATTCCAGCTGCACGGCCAGGGCGCCGATGGACAGCAGCGGCGCATTGTTTGCGCTGGCCGCTTCCGTGAAAGCGATCTTGTCCGCTTCCAGGCGCAGGGTAAACGGGTTGAAGCGCACGTCGGCGATGCTGGCCTGGCGCGCGAGTTCTTTTTCTGCAAATTTGGGCAACTGGTTTTTGATGACGTAGGGCACCAGCCAGAAGCCGGCCGCGCTGTAGGCGGCCAGGGCGCAGCCAGTGCCCAGGGCCCAGCGCTGCCAGCGTTTCCAGCGAAATGTTTTCGTCTGCACGCTTTTTTTGTCGATTGTGTTCACGAACTTACCTTTTGATCTTGTTGGGCGGCACATCTTGCACGCCGTGACTGTCAGTATGCCTCTTTGCGGCCTCGTCTGCAAAATCCAAACGTGTTCAAGTGATAACAGGCGCCTGAGGGAACTAATTTCTTCTGTAAAACTAACACAAACTCACCCTTACTTGATAATGATTCTCATTATCGGTATCATGTTCGCTAACCGTAAGTTCCCACTTGCACCTATTTTCTAATTGAAAGCCCGATGTCATGCCTGTCGTCTCTCCCCGCACCCGTTTACTTCCAGTGGCCGCAGCCCTGTCGCTGGCCTTCGCTTCCCACGCAGCGTTGGCGGCCCCAGCGGCCGGCGGCCAGGACGACCCGACGGCTGGCGATGAGAAAGTCATGCAGGCAGTACAAGTGACGGGCGCCCGCGCGCAAGGCCTGGTGCCGCTGACCACGGAGGCGGGCAGCTTTCGGGGCGCCAGCATCATGGACGTGCCGTCCACCGTCAATGTGATCACGCGCGAATTGCTGGAGCAGCAAGCCGTGTCCGGCCTGTACGACGCGGTGCGCAACACGGCTGGCGTGACGCGCCAGCAAAACGGGGGCGAGACGTGGGATCAGCTGGTGATACGCGGCATCGCCGTGGAAAACCGCACGAATTATCGCCTCAACGGCTCCATGCCCATCATGAACTTCTCGCAAGTGCCCATGGAAAACAAGGAGCGGGTGGAAGTGCTGAAGGGCGCCTCGGCCCTGTACTACGGTTTTACGTCGCCGTCCGGCGTCGTCAACTTCGTCACCAAGCGGGCCGGCAGCCAGCCCGTCACCAGCATGGGCTTGAGCGTCGATGACCGCGGCAGTGCCGTGGCGAATGTCGACGTGGCCCGCCGTTTTGGCGCGCAGCGGGAATTCGGCGTGCGCGTCAATGCGGCTGGCGGCACCCTCGGTTCCTACCTGGACCATGTCGGCAATGGCAAGCGCCGCTTCCTTTCCACGGCGCTCGACTGGAGAGTGACGAACAAACTGCTGCTCAAGGCCGACCTCGAGTACGAGCGCCGCAGGGTGACGGAACAGGCTGGCGTGGCCTTGCCTGCGGCCGTGAAAGGCGTGATCAGCTTGCCGCGCGCCGTTGATCCGCGCAAGCTGATCGGCCCCGACTGGTCGGCGTTCGAAGCGCAAACGAAAAACGCGCAATTGCGCGCCGACTACGCCATCGCCGATGGCTGGGCCTTGACGGTGGAGGCGGGCCACTCGGAAACGGCGCGCGACCGTCGCCTGGCGATCTTCCGCCTGAACAACGCGGCCGCGCTGGCCACGGGCGCGGGGCGCATCACGGGCAATATCCAGCACAGTGTGATGGCATCGGACTTGCTGCGCGCGGAACTGGCCGGCAATTTCAACACGGGTTCCATTGCCCACGAACTGACCCTGGGTGCCTCGCGCACGGACAAGTCGCAAGATCCGATTTATCAGAGCAATTACACGATCGCCTCGCAAAACCTGTACAAGCCGGTGCCCGTGACGAATGTCGTGTTCGGCCCCAAGCCGACGTCGCCGACGACGGCCGGGCTCGACACGCGCGACACGGGCCTGTATGCGCTCGACCGCATGGTCTTCAGCCCGCAATGGCAAAGCGTCATCGGCGTGCGCCGCAGCAGCTATCAAAGCGACCAGGGCGCCAGCCATTACGACGTCAGCAAGACGACGCCGATGGCGTCATTGATCTACAAGGCCACGCCCGAGCTGTCGTTCTACGCGTCCACGGCGCGGGGGCTGGAAGAGGGCGAAACGGGTCCGACGGGCACCGCCAATCAGGGCGTCAAGATGGCGCCCGGCGTGAGCAAACAGAAAGAGCTGGGCGCGCGCTGGCTGACGCCTGGCGGCACCTTGCTCTCCGCCGCCTTGTTCGACATCACGCGCCCGGGCTACTACACGAATGCCAGCAATGTATTCACGTCGGACGGCGAACAGCGCTATCGTGGCCTGGAACTGTCGACCCAGGGCAAGCTGACGCGCCAGTTGTCGTGGCAGACGTCGGCCCAGTTCCTCGATCCCAGCTTTGCGCACATCAACGCCGACTACAACGGCAAGGCGCCGGAAAACGCATCGAAACGCACGGCCAGCGCCTTCCTCGCTTATGCGTTTGACGCCGTGCCGGGCCTGTCCGTCAACGGCGGCGCATATTACTACAGCGCCCGTCCCGTCAACGACCTGAACCAGGCCTTCCTCGGCGGCGTCAGCCTGTTCAGCGCGGGCGCCCGCTATGCGAGCCGCGTCATGGACAAGGCCGTCGTGTGGCAGTTGAACGTGGAAAACGCCGCCGACAAACGCTACTGGGCCGGCGCCGGCACGCGCCTGGCGTCCGGTGCGCCGCGCGCCATCAAGCTGTCGATGAAGGTGGATTTGTAAGAATGGTTTGACCTGCGCGCTGTCCACAGAGTGACCTGCGCTGATACAATGTTGCCATGTTCATCAGCAAAGGCAAGGCCGGCATCGTCCTGTGGATCGCGTGTATCGCCATCTTCCTGGCCGCGCTCGCCCCTACGGTATCGCGCGCGCTGACGGTGGCCAGCGGCCAGGCCGTGCCCAGCCTGGAGATCTGCTCGGTGGCGGGCGGCATGAACATGCTGCCCGCGACACTGTCGACGGACGCGCCCGATACCTCGAAGGGCGGCATGCGCATGGGCGATTGCCCCTGCTGCAGCATGCATGCGGCCACCCTGGACGTGCCGCCCACGACTCTCGTGCTTGCTTCCGGCGAGCTCATCACGGGCTTGCTGCCCACGCTGTTCTACCAATCCGCCACGCCGCTGTTCGCCTGGACGCCCGTCCAGCCCCGCGGACCGCCTGCCGCTTTCTGATCTGTCCTTTTCCTGAACTGCCTTGCGCCGCGCGTGTCGTGCGCTTGCGTCTGTTCGTCTTGCCTATACAGAATCTGAAAGCAGCACCATGAAACATTTTCCTTTATTGATTTCCCTTGCCATCGCCATGCCCGCCGTGGCGCAAACGCGCACCGAAGAGGTCCTGCCTGAAATGAAAGTCATCGTCACGGCCATAGGCGACGGCTACCGTCCGGCCGCCGACACGGCGCTCATGTTGTCGAGCACGCCCGGCTACAGCGTGGCGGCCGGCGGCGGCGTGTCCGGCTTGCCGGTAGTGAATGGCTTTGCCGATGACCGCATCAAGATCCGCATCGACGGCATGGAACTGACGTCGGCCTGCGCCAACCACATGAATGCGCCGCTGTCCTACATCGACCCGCAGCAAGTGCAGCGCATCCGCCTGATCGCGGGCGTGACACCCGTCAGCGCGGGCGGCGACAGCATCGGCGGCACCATCGAAGTGCAGTCGAACGCGCCCGTGTTTGCCCAGCCCGGCGCGCCGCTGCTGACGCAAGGCAGCTTTGCCGTATCGGGACGCAGCGTCAACAACAGCGTGGCGACCAGCGTGAATGCGTCGGCCGCCAGCGACAGCCTGAGCGTCGGCTACAGCGGCGCCTACACGCGCGGCCACAGCTATGAAGATGGCCATGGCAACAAAGTGCTGGCCAGCATGCTTGAAAGCATCAACCAGTCCATCGTGCTGGCGGCGAAACGCGATGGCCAGCAGCTGACCCTGCGCGCCGGCGTGCAGCACATCCCGTACCAGGGTTTCCCGAACCAGTACATGGACATGACGGACAACCACGGCCAGTTCGCCAACCTGGCCTACCAGGGCACATTTGCCTGGGGCGTGCTGGACGCGCGCGCCTACTGGCAGCAGACGGACCATGAAATGGGCTTTTTTACCCCCGAGCGCAAGGGCACGATGCCGATGATCACGCACGGGCGCAACACGGGTTACGCGCTGATGGCCAGCTTGCCAATGGCTGCGGGCGAGTTGCGCCTGGGCCAGGAGTGGCACGGCTTCCGCCTTGACGATTACTGGCCGGCCGTGCCCGGTTCCATGATGATGGGACCGCGCACCTATCTGAACATCAACGACGGCAAGCGCGACCGCACCGTGCTGTTCGGCGAACTGGAAACGCGCCACGATGCGCGCTGGACGAGCGTGCTGGGCGTGCGCGGCGAATCCGTGCGCATGGACACGGGCGATGTGCAATCGTACGGCACCAATATGATGAACATGCCGGACGTGATGGCCGCCAGGGCCTTCAATGCGCGCAGCCGCAGCCAGCGCGACACGAATATCGATGCTTCGGCGCAAACCACCTTCACGCCAGACGCGGCCAGCAGCTATGAATTCGCGCTGGCGCGCAAGGTGCGCTCGCCCAACCTGTACGAGCGCTACTCGTGGGGCCGGGGCTCGATGGCGATGACCATGACCAACTGGTTTGGCGATGGCAATGGCTATGTGGGCGATATCGACCTCAAGCCCGAGACGGCTACCACGGCGGCGTTCACGGCCGACTGGCATGGCGGCGGCGAGGAGAGCTGGTTCCTGCGCGTCAACCCCTATTACAGCAAGGTCGACAATTACATCGACGTCGACGTGCTGGCGTCTTTCCACCCGTATATGAAAATGGGCGCGAATGGCAATCTGCTGCGCTTTGCCAACCACGACGCCAGGCTGTACGGCGCGAATCTGGCGTGGCAGCTGCCGTTGACGCGCAGCGCGCGCTGGGGCAGCTTCATGGCGACGGGCAACGCCGCATACACACGGGGCAAGCGCAGCGATGGCGGCGACCTGTACCGCATGATGCCATTCAATGCCTTGCTGGCCGTCGAGCACAAGCTGGGTGCCTGGAGCAACCGCATCGAAACGAAGATCGTGGCCCGCAAGGACAAGGTCGACGCGCGCCGCTTCGAACCGGAAACAGGCGGCTACGCGCTCGTCAACCTGCGCAGCAGCGTAGCGCTGGGCAAGATGGCCAGCCTGAGCGCGGGAGTGAGCAACCTGTTCAACCGCGCGTATGCGGATCCGCTGGGCGGCGTGTATTTGTCGGGCTTGAAGGCAAACGGCGGGGCGTTGCAAGCCTTGCCGGCCGAGGGCAGGTCGATTGATCTGGGACTGCAGCTCAAGTTCTAAAGCGGAAATAACGCGCCTTCGTCCTGCTCATCAAACGGAGGACGGGGCGTGTTATCGGGAATGAAAGTAATGGATGGACTTTCCATGAGTTTAATCATGGGCTATCAACAACCGCCATCCGCAAAAAGAAAAATGAGAAGATCCACATGCCTTGCCGCCATGCTGTTTAGTCTTTGCTCCATCGTCTCGGCCCAGGACGTCCTGCTTGCCGGACACGTGCAGCGGGTCGTGTTGCAACCGTCAGGCACCGAGCCTTGCCCTCCGCCTTGTCCGCCCGCCTTACCAGCCGTTGCCGGCAAGCCGCAGGCGGTCTGCATATCGAACACCGGCGGCTGCCAGATGATGGAGGTCAAAGTGGACCACGTCTATCGCGGCGTGGTGCAGTCGCAGACACGCCAATTCTCGTCGCGCATCGGTGAATTTGGCCCCAGTTTCCCCGTGAGCGAGAAACAAATCGTGGTCAACGAAGAAGGCGGCAAGGTCTCCTGGTCATTTGTAGACAATCGGAATGGGAAGATTTTCATCGATCCGAAACGCCTGCGCAGTGTCGCTGGCGTTGCCTCCGCCACGCAAGACGATGGCGAATGGGTGGCGCTGGACGAGGTGCTGGCGCGTAAGCACGGCCATTAACTATCATGGCAATCGCTGTGTCCCGAGCAAGACGTCTTGACCTGTTCAAGCAGGCTACACAAGCTGATCCGACGCAGGGCCATCAATTCCCGCCGCCGCTCTTTTTCCGCCGCGACCCGGTCAGGACGCGCAGCGCGGTGGCGATCGGTACCTTGTTCTTGGCGAGGTAGGCGGCGGCCGTGGCCGTATCGAGCATTTCCTGGAAAATAATGCCGACTTCGACTTTTTGGGCCGTCAAATCGTCCTGCCTTGCGCAGTCGAGGATATCCATATTCGTAGCAGTGACCTTGTCATTCTTGGAGCGCATTTTTGCCTCGGTAGAAAAGAGAAAAAATGTCTCCTTTTATTTGCCTTTAAGATAACTTATTTTTGTGCCTTTGTGGTAATTTTTCTTTAATCGATAGTGCATTCAGGAATTAAATTTAGCTATCGTAAGAGATAGGGCATCGGTTCTGGTATTGCTTGACGGAACATTTGGCTGCATAGTGGGAACTGCAATCAAACGGCGGTTAGCTGATGAGGCCCAAAAAATTATGACAAGTAATGCCAAACTGGCCGTCCTGATCGATGCGGACAATGCCCAGGCGTCGATCATCAAGGAATTGCTGACAGAGGTATCGACTTTTGGTACCGCATCGGTGAAGCGTGCTTATGGAGACTGGACGACGCCCAATTTGAAGGGCTGGAAGGAAATCCTGCATTTGATGGCCATTCAGCCGATCCAGCAATTCAGCTATACGACAGGAAAAAATTCGACGGATTCATCGCTGATCATCGACGCCATGGATTTGCTGCACTCTGAAAAGCTGGACGGCTTTTGCCTGGTATCGTCCGACAGTGATTTCACGCGCCTTGCAACACGGATTCGCGAATCAGGACTGGCCGTGTATGGTTTTGGTGAAAGAAAGACGCCGCCAGCCTTTGTCGCCGCCTGCGACAAGTTTGTTTATACGGAGATCTTGCGGCCGGTCACATTGCCTCCATCGGCAGAAAAGCAGCAAAAACCGTTACATGCGCTGGCGCCTGTCTCCCTCGACGCGGATACGCGGGAAGTGCTGCGCAAGGCCATCATTGCCGCAGCGCGTGATGATGGTTTTGCCTCCTTGAGTGGCGTCGGCAGTCTGATCTTGAAGAATAATCCAGCCTTCGACCCGCGCCACTATGGCTGCCAGAAATTGAGTGAGCTGGTGCGTCGCCTTCCTTTCGTTGAAGTCAAAGAAGTTCAAAGCGAAAAAAATCCTGCCATGCATCTGTACATCAAATTGAAGTAGGGAAGAAGCCGGGCCATCATGACAGATGACCTCCCGTCACCCATTGCCTGATCAACCGTCGTTTGCCAGCGGCGCCCGGATGCGGTCTAATCATGGCTTGTCCCTTTACGAGCTTGCCATGCTGCCCACTTCCGCCATCGCCGCGCTGCGCGAAAAATTTCCCCTGATTACAGAATTGATGGCCTTGCAGCCCTTGAACTGGTTCAATCCCCGCATTGCGCCGGCGGCCGAGGGCCTGAAAGACGTAGGCTTGACTGCCGATGACGTGGCCCAGGCCAGCGCGCGCCTGGCCCGTTTTGCGCCGTATCTGGCCAAGGCGTTTCCGGAAACGCAGGCCAGCGGCGGCATCATCGAGTCGCCCGTCGTGCCGCTACCCGCCATGCAGGCGGCACTTGACATGACGAGCGGTCAGCTGTGGCTCAAGCAGGATAGCCATCTGCCCATTTCCGGCTCGATCAAGGCGCGCGGCGGCATCTATGAAGTGCTGAAACACGCGGAAATGCTGGCGCTGGACGCCGGTCTGCTGAAGGAGGGCGATGATTACGGCCTGCTGGCCAGCGACGCCGTGCGCGCCTTCTTTGGCCAGTACGCGATCGCCGTCGGTTCCACGGGCAACCTCGGCTTGTCGATCGGCATCATGAGCGCGCGCCTGGGCTTTCGCGCCACGGTGCACATGTCGGCCGACGCGCGGCAATGGAAGAAGGACAAGTTGCGCAGCCACGGCGTGACCGTCGTCGAGTACGCGACCGACTACAGCGTGGCCGTGGAAGCGGGGCGCAAGCAGGCGGAGAACGACCCCACCTGCCACTTCGTCGACGATGAAAACTCGCACGATCTGTTCCTCGGCTACGCGGTGGCGGGCCAGCGCCTGAAAGCCCAGTTCGCTACAAACGGCGTGACGGTCGATGCGGACCACCCCTTGTTCGTGTACCTGCCGTGCGGCGTGGGCGGCGGCCCCGGCGGCGTGGCCTTCGGCTTGAAGCTGGCCTTTGGCGATGCCGTCCACTGCGTCTTCGTCGAGCCGACACATTCGCCATGCATGCTGCTGGGCGTGCATACGGGCTTGCATGAAGGGATCAGCGTGCAGGAGATCGGCATCGACAACCTCACGGCCGCCGACGGCCTGGCCGTGGGACGCCCGTCCGGCTTCGTCGGGCGCGCCATGCAGCGGCTGATCGATGGCTACGCCACCGTCACGGATGAAGAACTGTACCGCTTGCTGGCCCTGCTGGAGCAGACGGAGCAGCTGCGCCTGGAACCGTCCGCCGTGGCCGGTTTCGCGGGCATTCCCGCCGTGCTGGCCGCGCCGCAGTATCAGCCGCACCTGGAAACGGCCACGCACCTGGTGTGGGGCACGGGCGGCAGCATGGTTCCCGAGGCGGAAATGGCGGCCTACGTGGCGCGCGGCCGCGCGCTGCTGGCGTCCGGGGCCGTTTGATGCCGCCCGGCGCGCCGCGCATGGCCACGCTGACGGCCAGCCAGTTCGCCAACCTGCACACCTTTCTCGTGGCGGCGCGCCATGCCAGTTTCGCGCTGGCCGCGCAGGAACTGGCGCTCACGCCCAGCGCCGTCAGCCACCGCATCGCGCGGCTGGAAGCGGGTCTGGGCCTGCGCCTGTTCGAGCGCCTGACACGGCAGGTAAAGCTGACGGCCGACGGCGAGCGCATCTTCGCCGCGCTGCAAATCGGCTGGGATGGCTTGCATGCGGCGCTGGCCGGCGGCGATGCGCTCACGGGCAGCATCACCGTGCATGCGCGCCCGTCCATCGCCCAATGCTGGCTGGTGCCGCGCCTGGCAGGTTTTACGGCGCAGTATCCGGACGTGTCGATCGATTTGCGCGTGGGCAATGATAGCGTGGACTTTCGCGCCGGCCAGGCCGACCTGGCCTTGCATTACGGCGACGGCAGCTTTCCCGGCCTGGCATCGCGCAAGCTGATGGGCGAATGGCTGGCGCCCGTGTGCAGTCCCGATTATGCGCGCGATCACGGCTTGCTGGATATGCCGCACGACTTGCGCGATGCGACGGTGCTGCACGACACCCTGGCCTGGCCCGCCTGCGCGCCCGATGCCGAGTGGCGGCTGTGGCTGGACGGGCAGGCGGCGGAGGCGAGTTTGCCCGCGCGCAGCCTGCGTTTCGACCGCGCCGACCTGTGCGCGCAGGCGGCCATCCACCACGCGGGCGTGGCCATGGGCCGGCGCCAGCTGGTGCAGCCGTGGCTGGACAGCGGCCAGCTGATCCTGCCGTTTGGCGGCTTTGCCTTGGCCAGCCCGCAGGCGTATTACCTCGTGCACAGCGGGCGTGCCGCGCTGCCGGCAAGAGTGCAAGCCTTGTTCGACTGGCTGCTGGGGCAGGCAATTTGATACACTGCGCCCCTCATTGAAAAAACGCGCCAGAAAGCAGTCCCATGCATCCACCTCCACTGACCTCCACGCCGCCACGAGAGCTGCGCGCATATGCGCTGGCCTGCCTGCTCGAACCGGACCCGGCAACCAAGGTGGCGATGGTGGCGGCCATGGCCGAAGCGCAGCTTGCGCTCGATGCGCAAGCGCCTTTGGCGCCGACCGGCCCCGTGCCGGGCCGTCCCGAGCGGCCGGAACTGGTGCCGCCGCGCCTGGTCGGGCGGCGCTCGATGATCACGCCGGAAGGGCGCGCCATGCTCGTGCACGCGCTCGCGCACATCGAATTCAATGCGATGAATCTGGCGCTCGACGCGCTGTGGCGCTTCCCGGACTTGCCGTTTGACTACTACACGGACTGGCTGCGCGTGGCCAAGGAGGAAGCGACGC
This sequence comes from Janthinobacterium sp. 67, assembly GCF_002797895.1. Classification (NCBI taxonomy): domain Bacteria; kingdom Pseudomonadati; phylum Pseudomonadota; class Betaproteobacteria; order Burkholderiales; family Oxalobacteraceae; genus Janthinobacterium; species Janthinobacterium sp. 67. Next base: position 821,512 of record NZ_PGES01000001.1, read on the forward strand.
ACTTTGCCATGCTGCAGGCGCACCTGCAGGTGCTGGGCCACACGTATGGCGACTTCCCCGGCCACGACAGCCTGTGGGAAATGGTCGACAAGACGCGCGGCGACGTGCTGGCGCGCATGGCGCTCGTGCCGCGCACCCTGGAAGCGCGGGGCCTCGACGCGATTCCGCCGCTGCGCGCCAAGCTGGCGCAGGCGGGCGACATGGCCGCCGCCGCCATCCTCGACATCATCTTGCGCGATGAAGTGGGGCACGTGGAAATCGGCAACCGCTGGTATGGCTACCTGTGCGATCAACGGGGACTGGAATTGCGCGCCACCTATGCCGAGCTGGCGCTGCGCTACGAAGCGCCCACTTTGCGCGGCCCGTTCAATCTGGAAGCGCGGCGGCGGGCGGGGTTTTCGGAGCTGGAACTGTCCGATCTGCCCGCCTGACCCTGCTTAAGGATGGGCCGTGAGGCTGATGTGCCAGTGGCTCAGGTGTCCCGCCTCGATGTGCACTTTGGCCGGCTTGGTCCAGGCGCCGGCGCCGGGTATCTTGTCGGCCGGCGCGGCGGAAAAACGCCCGTCGACGAGGGCCAGCTTGACGAAGCTGGGGCCGATGTAGATGACGCGCGTGCCGGCTTGTGCCGCCTCCTGGGCCAGCATGGCCCGGTTCGCCGCTATCCACGCCTGCAGGCTTGCCAGCTTCGGCTTTTGCGCGGCATTGGCCGCCACTTCCGCCTTCGCGTCGCTGATCAGCTTGTGAATGGCGGCGCCATCGTTCTGGCCGCCCAGCGCGTCCGTGTAGCCGCCCGCGCCGTCCGCGTAGCGCAAGTCGATCTGCTGACCGTCGCTGTGGCCGCTGTGGCCGAGGATGGAGCGGCCCGTTGCCGTCTGCGTCACGTGCTGGCCGCTGATGTCGTCGAAACGGTAAGCCTTGCCCGCCAGCCAGGCGATGGCCAGGCGCGTGGCCCACGAATCGCCGCCAGGGTCGCGCGTGCCGTAGCGCCGCGCCGCCAGCGCCGCCTCGTCATTGGCCAGGTACAGGGGAATGTGGGCCGTGTCGCCCTTGAATTCCACTTGCCCCCCTTCGGCCGGGTCGGAGCTGGCGTCGACATTGTCGACGCTGCCCTTCAGGCGCACCGTGACGACGGCCTTCTTGTCGAGCTTGGCGCCGGCAAAGGCGGGCAGCACCAGGCCGGGAAATTTCACCGCGCCGGCAGTCTTGGTATTGGTCTGGGACAATAAATTCTCCGTGCTGAAGGCGGGATCGCCGCCGCCCGACGAGATGCCGATATTGACTTCCGTAATCGTTGCCGTTGCCGGGGTATAGTGCAATTCCAGCGGCACGGTGTGCGTGGCCGTCGCCGTTCCTTGCGACACGGATACATACGGCCCCGCCAAATTGCCCGTCAGCTTGATCGGCTGCAGCACGGGGTGGGCGGCCTGGTTCGGCGAGCTGAACTTCGCCAGCGTCACCTTCAATCCCTTGCACGCGAGGCTCAGTTCCACCGTCGTCACGGTGGCCAGGGCGCTGTCGCCGATATTCGTGGCGCTGACGTTGCCGCCCAGGTTCAAAGCCCCGTCCTTGGTTTGCTTGCTGACGTCGACGCACTCCGTCCTGACGATGCTGCCTTGCGTGTAATGCGTCTGGTTGACGGCGCCCGCGGCGGCCAGGCTGACGCCAGGCAACCCGGTCACGGCGTACGACCACGTATCGTTGTACTGGCTTTGCGCCGTCGTGTAGGTGGGATACTCGGCCGTGCTGACGGTGATTTTGACGCCCACGTTTTTCGTGCCCTTGGGCACGGTGAAGGCGATGGGCGAGGTGATGGTCTGGTTTTGCGCCGCCGCCGTGGCCGTGAAGGTCTTGCTGTCCACGTCATCCTGCGGCGTGGCCTCGCCTGCGGCGCGGGGGCTGGCGGCCACCGCGCGCGCGGGCGGCCCGGCGCCATCCTGGGTGACGCTGCCGGCCGCATAGGTCTGCGCGCCGGCGCGCAGGGTCAGGCTTGCCGCATACGGATAGACGATGTCGACATTGACGTTGCTGCTGTTCTCGAAGACGACGGCGCTGACGCTGACCACGTTCGGGTGGACCAGGTCGTTCAAGGTCAGCTGGTAGGTATCGGGCAGCACGCCATCGAAGTGGAAGGCGCCCGTGGCATCGACCACGGCCACCTGGCGCTGGTGGTGGTTGTAGCCGGCCAATAACATCTTCTTGCCGGCCAGCCCCGTGGCATTGCCGCCCGCCGGCGTGCGCAGCTGCCCTTGCAGCACGATGCCGGACTTGATGACGATCAAGGCATAGCTGGCCGTGAATTCGCCATCCTGCGAGACGAAATTGAGGTTCAGCTCATAGCTGCCGTTGGGCAAGGGTGCCAGCAGTTGCTGCATGGACACGGGACTGATGCTGAAAGTGCCGCTGGCCGCATCGAACGTCCAGTAGGACTTCAGGCTGATGGCCACGCCATTCGGGGCGGACAGCAAGCCGTCGCTGTCGTCCTGCAAGGCCATGGGGGCGGCATCGACGAGGCGGAAGCCCAGGGCGCCCGGCTGCAGGCGGTTGTTCGGCCCCAGTCCCGTGATGGCCAGCACGGGCGCCGTGGTCGGCACGCTGCCGTCGTCGTTCGGTTCCACATAGGTTTCCACGGCCGTGGGCAATTCCGTCTGGATCAGCAGGTCCAGGGTCGTGATCTTGCCGCCCTTGCTGAGGGAAAATTGCGCGTGCTGGTCCACGCCCGTGTCGCCGGGCGTGGAAAAGCGCAGGCTGCCGTCCTGCAGCAGCACGTCCGTGACGGCGCCGCTGGCCTTGACGCTGTCGGCGCCGTCGGGAAAGCCCAGTCCGGCGAGCGGCAGCACGACCACTTGCGCGGGCCGCACGGGGTCGAGGGCGATGCCGGTACTGGTGCTGAAGGTCCACATCAGACCTGCGCTCTGGAAGGCGACGCTGCGCTCGATGCGCAGGGTGATGGTATCGGTGGGCGTGACGGTGGCGCCCGCGCCGATGCTGCCGGCCAGCACCTCGCCATCGATGATGGTGCTGCCAGCTGGCACGCTGGCCAGCACGGCTTGCACATTGCCGGCCGTGTCGCTGCCATTGTTGCGGATGTGCACGCGGTAGGTGTAGTCCCAGGCCGTGCGGTTGACGCGCTGCTCGGCCACTTTTTCCAGCGAGGTGACTTCGAGATCGCCGGCGGCCTGCGTGGCGGTCACTGCGGCGGCCAGCATGACCTTCGGCGCGGCCGGCTGCATGGGATCGTCCGGTCCGCCGCAGGCGCACAGGCTCAGTGCCAGCCCTGTGGCCAGCGCGGCGCCCGCCAGCTGCCGGCGCCGCAGGCAGGCCATGGCCAGCACGCCCGCCAGCAGCAGCCATGGGGTGGAGGGCAGGGCGACGGCGGACGGCTGCGTGATGCCCGCTTCAATTTCGATGAAGGAGACGGGGTCGATAATGGAAAACGGCTGGGCGCCGGGGCTGCCCGCGCCCAGGTAATCGAAGGTGAGGGAAAAGGCCGTGGCCGTACCGCCGGGGCCGATGCCGCCGACCAGCGCCAACGCGTCGAGGTAGCCGCTGGCGGGAATGGCGGGGTCGGGCTGCACCAGCAGCACGTCCCAGTCCGGTAGCGTGGAGACGCTGTGCAGATTGGCGTACTGGCCCACGCTGAAGAACACGGTGAATTCCTCGATGGGCATGGCCAGCGTGGTGTTGCTGACCGTATAGTCGTAGCGCCACTGCGTGCCGCCCAGCGATGTTGCCGTGTAGCCGATGCTGGCGGCGTGCGCGGCGGACGTGGCGCACAGCAGCAGCGCCAGCAGCGCTCGTTTGATAAAACTCATGATCGTTCCCCCATAGACTGACGCCAAGCGTGCCCAGGCAAGGGGGCAAGCAGGAAACGTTCCTGTATAATTTATTCTTCAAAAACAAGGGCTTGGCGGACGCGGGCAGGAGCCGGTGTCAAATTTTCCGACACAGGGGCGTATGGCTGAGGTTGTCAGCGCTGTCCTACCCGTCTTGTCGAAACTGTCTGATTGTATGCCTTGCGGAAACACGTGATGATGGTGTCCATGCTGCAACAGCCAACCAGTCCGACGGAGTATGCGATGTCCAAGCAAGCCAAGCCCAGCCATTTGAACAAGCCGTTCCTGCTGATCTGCCTGTTTACGTTCTCGACCCTGGCGGCCACCTTGATCAATACGGGCGAGGCGCAGACGGACGATGCGGCGCCGGCGCCCGTGGCGCGCGAAGTGGGCCATGGCGCCTTGCCCGTCTGCGGCAGCGATGCCCTCACGCTGTCGGCACACTGCCAGCCGGAACGCCGGGCTTGACCGCACCCTGCAGCCGCTGCTGCAGCAAGGCCAGCACGGCCGCTTCCTCCGGCGCCAGCGCCTGCAAATCGTCCTGCATCTGCTGCCGCGCCCGCTCGCGCATGCCTTCCAATAAACTGCCATCGAGATACGATTCCAGCACGGCCGGGTGCACATAGCACTTGCGGCAGATCGTCGGCGTGTTGCCCAGCTTCTTGGCCACGGACTCGATCGCCTGCACGATGTTTTTCTTCGCTTGCGCATCGGAATCGACCTGTTCGAACGCCTGCAAGGCCAGCGCGGCCAGCAAGGTGCCGGACCAGGTGCGGAAATCCTTGGCCGTGTAGTCTTCCCCCGTCACTTCGCGCAGGTAATCGTTGACGTCGCCCGAATCGACGCCGTGGCGCGCGCCATCCGCATCGACATATTGAAACAGTTCCTGGCCCGGCAGTTCGCGCATGCGCTGCAGCACCCTGGCCAGGCGCCGGTCGCTCAGGCGGATATCGTGGCGCACGCCGCTCTTGCCCTTGAAGTGGAAAGCGACGGCGCTGCCGTCAACCTGTACGTGACGCGTGCGCAGGGTGGTCAGGCCGAACGATTTGTTCGTGCGCGCGTATTCTTCGTTGCCGATGCGCATCATCGTCAATTCCAGCAGGTGCACGATGGTGGCCAGCACTTTTTCACGGGGCAAGCCGGGCAGCTGCATGCCGCGCGCGACGGCGGCGCGGATGGCGGGCAGGGCGCGGCCAAAGCTGAGCATGCGCTCATATTTCACTTCGTCGCGCACCTGGCGCCAGCGCGCATGGTAGCGGTATTGCTTGCGGCCCCGCGCGTCGCGTCCCGTCGCCTGCAAATGGCCGTTCGCGTGCGGGCAGATCCACACGTCCGTCCAGGCCGGCGGTATGGCCAGCGCCTTGATGCGCGCCAGGGTGGCGGCGTCGCGCAGGACTTGGCCGTCCCCGTCGCGGTAGCGGAACTTGCCGGGCTTGCCCGATCGGGCGATGCCGCTCTGATGGTCGCCCGTGTAGCGCAGGCCGGCGGCGCGGGCCGTGGTGGTGGCGGATATTTCCATGGATATAAGGTACCTTGCACGCCGCGCACCTGCCGCGCCGTTATGCTAAGGTGCGCATTCGTAACGCCGTGCGCGGCAGACAGGAGCAGCAGATGTTTGGCAGAAAAAAGAATCTGGAAGAAGACCACGCCCCCCAGGCCGACAAGCAGTATGAAAAGAAATACACGGATGACAGCTTCTGGGACAAGGTCGTCAAGTTCGCCAAGACGGCGGGACGCGAAGTCATCGAGAAAGCCCTGTGGCTGTACTACGCGGCGCAGCAGCCGAATACGCCGCTGTGGGCCAAGACGGCCATCTATGGCGCGCTCGGCTATTTCATTTCGCCCATCGATGCGATTCCCGACATCACGCCCGTGGTCGGCTATGCGGATGACCTGGCCGTGCTGGCGGCGGCCGTCGCCACGGTCGCCACCTACATCACGGCCGAGGTCAAGGAACGGGCCGCCGAGAAACTGCGCGGCTGGTTCGGCGCCTAGCTTGCTGGCGTGGGCTGACCCGGCTGACCCGGCTGGCCCTTGATGGCATTGCGGTACTTGGCCCTGGCCTCGGCCCGCTTGACCGCCTCATTGGCGATGTTCTGTGCCTTGATGCGGGCTTTTTCACTCTTGCTGCGCTGCTGCGCCACGTCCTTGTTGCCGATGCGGTTCGTCATGCCGGTCTCCTCGTTGAGCGTCAAATCTGACTAGCACAGCATACTTTCTTGCCTGGGCGCCACCGTGCGCCCGCTCACACAAGGCGCATGCCTAGCGCGCTTGCGCGCCGCTGCCGCCATGGGCCAGCAGGCGCAGCACGACTTCTTTCTGGAATGAACGAAACTCCTTGTCGGCGCTGACGTTGGCAAAGGCCAGCACGGCCGTCTTGCTGGCGCGGTCGACGCAGACGACGGATGCGGCGCCCGGGTCGCCGCCGCTGTGCGTGGCCAGCGCCTTGCCGTCGACGTCGCGCAGCAGCCACACGAGGGCCTGGCGCACGGACGAATCGGCAGGCACGACGGGGGCCGCTTGCGGGGCGAAAAATGACTGCAGGGTGGAGTCTTGCAGGTAGCGGTGGCCGTCGACCCGGCCGCCATTGCTGAAGATGGCGAGGAAGCGGGCGAAATCATGCGCCGAGCTGCGCAGCAGGCCGGCCGGCCAGTCCGGATAGCCGACGGACGGCAGCACCTGCAGGCCCGGCTCCTTGTGCGCATATGGCTGGGCGACGACGGCGCGGCGCGGCAGGCCGGCCAGCTTCCAGGCCGTATTGTCCATGCCCAGCGGTTCGAACAGGTGTTCCTGGGTGTAGGCGTCCAGGCCATCGGGGTTCAAGCGGCCCACCAGATAGCCGAGCAGGGCGATGCCGACATTGCTGTAGCGCCATTCCGTGCCGGGCCGGGCCGCAAATGACACGTCCGCGTCGTACCAGGCGCCGCCGCGCGACAGATAGCCCTTGACGAAGTCGCGCAGCGGCAATCGCGGGTCGCCTTGCACGGCAAATGTCGTCGTCTTGTCGTACACGGCGTCGGAAATACCCGAAGTGTGATTGAGCAAATGGCGAAAGGTGATGGGCACGTCGGGAAACTTCGGATGCATGAACGGGAAGTCCAGGTAGGCCGCCACCTTGTCGTCGAGCTGGAAAGCGCCCTGTTCCAGCAGCATCATGACGGCCGTGGCGGTGACGAGCTTGCTGACGGAGGCGACATGGAACACCGTGTCGGCATCGGCCTTCTTGCCGGCCTGGATGTCGGCCCAGCCATAGCCGCGCGCGAAAATCGTTTGCTCGCCGCGCACCACGGCCACGCTCATGCCCGGCGTTTCCGTACGCGCAAGGCCATCGCGCATGAAGCCGTCAAATGTCGTTTCCCACGCCAGCCTGGCCGGATCGGTGGCGCAGCCCGTTTGCAGCAGGGCCATCGAGACGCCCAGTCCCAGCACGCTTCTTCGTTTCATTGATTCTCTCTTTTGCCATTTTTAATTATCTTAACAATATTTCCGCCCGCCATAGGGGCGATTGACAAAACTTTGCTGCTAAGCAATGACAATGGATGATCGCCTGTGCTATTTGCGCCAGTAGCGTTCCAGCAGCGGTTTGACCGTCAGGCCGTGCGCGACGATGGAGAGGATGACGACGACGAGGGTGATGTCGGCCAGTTCGCGCGCCAGCCCGCGCGGCAAGCCATGGGCGATGGCATAGCTGAGGTAGTACAGCGAGCCGATGCCGCGCACGCCGAACCACGCGGCCAGCCCCCGCAGGGGCACGCTGGTGCCGGAAGCCAGCAAGCCGAACATCACGCTGGCCGGACGCGCCACCAGCAGCAGGAACAGCGCCACGCTCCACGCCTGCCAGCTCCAAGCGGCGGCCGTGACGGCGCCGCCCAGCAGCAGCACGAGGGTCAGTTCGGACAGCCGTTCCAGGTGTTCCTTGAAGACGAGCGATTCGCCGCTGACGGTCAGCGGCACGTCGCTGTCGTGCGGCTTGGCGGCGGACACGGCATGGGTGTCGTCGGCCTGCAGCAAGCCTTGCCGGTCTTTCGGCGCGCCGGCCAGCCGCAGTTCCGTCTGGCGCAAGGCCACGCCGGCGAAGAACACGGCCAGAAACCCCCACGCGTGCAGCCACGTGGCCACGCCATACACGAGGGCGATCAAGCCCAGGGCCGCCAGGTCGTCCAGCATCGCGTGTTTCGGTTCCTTCGCGCGCACCTGCCAGCCCAGCCAGGCCAGCAGCGCGCCGCCAGCCACACCGAGGGCGATGGCGCCCGCGCTGGCCCAGACCAGATCGCGCCACAGCCAGGTGGCGCCATGCGGCCCCAGCTCGTGCAGGCCCAGCAAGCCCAGGCCCAGCATGACGAAAGGAAAGCCGCTGCCATCGTTCATGCCCGCCTCGCTGGTCAGGGTGAAGCGCAATTGCTCGCTGTCGCCCGCATGGCGCAGCTGCACGTCGGTGGCCAGCACGGGGTCGGTGGGGGCGAGGATGGCGCCCAGCAGTATGCCCGCGCCCAGGGGCAAACCCAGCACCAGGCACGCAAAGGCCGCCACCAGGGCCACGGAGATGGCCATCGACAGCCACGCCAGGCGCAGCGGCGGCAGCCAGCGGGCCAGGCTGAAGGGCACGGGCATCTTGACGCCGGCGGAAAACAGGGAGATGAGGACGGCGATTTCCGTCAGGGTTTCCAGCAGGGGCGCCTGCTGCACCAGGTCGAACGAAAACAGGCCGAGGAACATGGGGCCCAGCAGCAGGCCCACGCCCAGGTAAGCCATGGCCGAAGTCAAGGGCAGGCGCGCGATGCCGTCGGCGCCCAGGCCGCGCGCCAGCATCAGGCAGCCGATCAGGATGAACCAGGCGGTGGTGTTCATCCGCCTTATTCTAGCGGCGCGCGAGCCAGGGCAGCGCGCCGCAGGGCTTTTTACGCCTTGTTCGCGGCCTTGTACAGCGACACACTGTCGTTCTGCGCCTGCATCGCATGCAGCTCGATCGGGTCGTGCGTGGAGCGCAGGCGGGGCAGACCGTGCGGATAGTGGGCCGTAATAAAGGCCAGCATCTGTTCGCGCACGAGGCAGCGCAGCTCGAAGGCCAGGCCCGAATCTGCCGCGCTGATCAGGAAGCGCACGCGCACGGCCCGCTCGTTCGAATCCGTCGCCTGCACCGTGCAGACGCGGCCATCCCATTGGGGCGCCGCCTCGCAGATGCGCGTCAGTTCCGCGCGCAGGGGCTCGAGCGGAATGCTGAAATCGAGCCACAGGAACACCGTGCCCAGCAGGGTCGAGGAACTGTGGGTCCAGTTTTCGAACGGGTTTTCAATGAACCACTGCAGCGGCACGATCAGGCGGCGCTCGTCCCACACGCGCACGACCACGTACGTGCCCTTGATTTCCTCGACCTTGCCCCATTCGCCATTGACGATCAGCACGTCGTCGATGCGGATCGGTTGGGAGAACGCGATTTGCAGGCCCGCGATGAAATTGCCGAGCACGGGACGGGCGGCGATACCGGCCACGAGACCGGCCACGCCGGCCGAGGCCAGCAGGCTGGCGCCGATCTGCCGCGCGCCGGGCAGGGTCAGCAGCACGAAGGCCAGTCCCAGGACGACGACGATGGCGTGCGCGCTGCGCGTGAGCACGCGGGCCTGGGTGATCAGGCGGCGCGCGCGGAGGTTGTCGGCCACGTCGACGGGATTGATTTCGGAAATCGTGATGGATAAGGCCTGGATGCACTGCATGGCCAGCCAGGTCAGCGCGATGATCAGCGCCACGCTGGCCAGGTGCGACATGGCCAGCAAGCCCGGCGTGTCGTCGGGCGCGCCGGCCAGCACCATGCGCAAGCCGAAGACGACCACGCACAGCTGGCTGGCGCGAAAGGCCACGCGCGTGGCGTTGGTGGTGAACGGGCGGCCATTGGCCAGTCTTTTGAGCAGGCTGATGCCGGCCCGGTGCACGCCGATGGCGACCACGCTGACGAGCAGGGCGGAAACGAGCACGGTCAGCGCCGAGCGCAGCGGGCCTCCCATCAGCGAGTGGAACGTGCTGAGATCCATAGGCGAAAACTCCTTGAGATTGGTGAGATGGATGTCGGAAGCGGGTATTTTACGGGCAGATGACGTAACGGGGGCGTGCGTTGCCGAACGGATAAGACCTGCGTCAAGGTGGATACTCGATGAAATTGCTGCGCTGCGCCATGTCACGTTGACGTTTCAATATGGAAATCAAACGGGCGTCGCCGCAGTGGAAACATAGTCATACTTGCCATGCTTTTTGTTTTTGCAAAGGAAAACGATGATAGTACGATCACTCCGAATGTCCTTGCGCTTCATCCTGCCGCTGGCCCTGGTGCTGGGATTGTTTGCCTATATTGTGGTACCCCTGCTCGACAACATCACCCTGCGCTGGTACGTGCGCGACCTCGACAGCCGGGCTGAATTGCTCGCTGGCACTCTCCGACCCTCGCTGACCGAATATCTGCCCGCCCAGGACGCCACGCGCATCGGCGAACTGTTCCAGGGCGCGACGCGCGACGAACGCCTGATCGCCATCGGCTTTTGCGACAACGCGGGCCATTTGCTGTACCACTCGCTCGAGTACCCGGCCTCGATCGGCTGCTGGAGCACGCCTCCCACGGGCGGCCTGTACAAATCCCTGGCGCAATTGCCGCAAGGGCAAGTCCACATCAGTGAAACGCCCGTGATGCAGGATGCGTCCCAGCTGGGCCGTCTGGTGCTGGTGCAGGACATGAGCTTTGTCGAACGCCGCAATACCGATACCAAGCGCTTCATCTTTGCCTTCCTGGCCGTGCTGGCCGTACTGATTTCCCTGATGACCGTGTTCGTGGCCCACCTGAGCTGGCGCGGCTGGCTGGCGGCCGTCAAGGACATCCTGCGCGGTGAATTGCTGTCGAAGAACAATCCCGCCGTTGCCGCCGCCGCACCGGCCGCCGCGCCCGCGCCGCCGCCGGAAATGCAGCCGCTGATCGGCGACTTGCGCGAATTGCTGCAGGAATACCATCTGGAACGCCAGGGCGATAACGGCTGGTCGGCCGACTGGACGCCGGACAAGCTGCGCGCCCTGCTGGAAGCGGACCTGTCCGGCGACCAGGTGCTCGTGGTGTCGAACCGCGAGCCGTACATCCACACCAAAACGGAGACCGGTGTTGCGGTGCTGCGTCCCGCCAGCGGCCTGGTGACGGCCGTGGAAGCGGTGATGCGGGCGTGCTCCGGCACGTGGATCGCGCATGGGGCCGGTTCCGCCGACCGCGAGACGGTGGATAAATTCGACCACGTGCCCGTGCCGCCGGACAATCCCAGCTATACCTTGCGCCGCGTGTGGCTGACGGAAGAGGAAGAGCAGGGCTATTATTATGGCTTCGCCAATGAAGGCATGTGGCCGCTGTGCCATATCGCCCACGTGCGCCCCGTGTTCCGCTCGTCCGACTGGGAACAGTATGTGAAAGTCAACCGCCGCTTTGCCGATGCCGTGATCGCCGAGGCGAAGACGGACAACCCCGTCGTGCTGGTGCAGGATTACCATTTCGCCTTGCTGCCGCGCATGGTGCGCGAAGCCTTGCCGAAGGCGACGATTATTACTTTCTGGCATATCCCCTGGCCGAATTCCGAATCGTTCGGCATTTGCCCCTGGCGCGAAGAAATCCTCGACGGCTTGCTGGGCAGTACGATCCTCGGCTTCCACACGCCGTTCCACCGCAAGAATTTCCTCGAAACGGTGGATCGCTACCTGGAAACGCGCATCGAACCGGAAGCGTCGACCATTTCCTATGGCGGCGAGATGACGCAGGTCGAGGATTATCCGATTTCCATCGCCTGGCCGGAAGACAAGCCGGACCAGCCCGACGTGGCCACGTGCCGCGCGCAAATCCGCAGCGAGCTGGGCGTGGCGCCCGACCACTTGCTGGGCATCGGCGTGGACCGCCTCGACTACACGAAAGGCATCGTCGAACGCTTCCAGGCCGTCGAGCGCATGCTGGAACAGCAGCCCGGCATGGTCGGCAACTTTACCTTTGTGCAAATCGCCGCCCCCAGCCGCGCCTCGCTCGACGAATACCAGAGTTTCGACGCCAGGGTGCGCAAGATGGTCGAGCGCATCAACCGCCGCTTCGGTGGCGGCAACTACGTGCCCATCCTGCTCAAAGCCGAGCACCATGGCCAGGACGATTTGCAGCGCTATTTCCGCGCCTCCGAAGTGTGCATGGTGACGAGCTTGCATGACGGCATGAACCTGGTGGCCAAGGAATTCATCGCCGCGCGCGACGACGAGCTGGGCGTGCTGGTGCTGAGTCAGTTCACGGGCGCCGCGCGCGAGCTGCACGAAGCGCTGATCATCAATCCGTATCACATCGAGCAGGGCGCCGAGGCCCTGTACCGCGCCCTCGTGATGCCGCCCGTGGAACAGCGCGAGCGCATGAAGAGCATGCGGGCCCGCGTGAAACATTTCAATGTCTACCGCTGGGCCGGGCGCATGCTGCTCGATGCGGCCCGTCTGCGCCAGCGCGACAAGGTCATGACCAAGATCGACGCGCACAGCCGCATCAAGCGGCGCAAGGGGATCTGATGGCGGAGATTCCTGACGATAGCGCAGCCTTGCTGCAACTGCTGAGTACGCCCGGCAACGCCGTCTTCTTCGACTTCGACGGCACCCTCGTCGACCTGGCGCCCACGCCCGACGGCGTGCGCCTGGAAGCGGGCGTGGTCGACGCGCTGATGCTGCTGGCGCGCTGGCATGGCGGCGCATTGGCCCTCGTTTCCGGCCGCCCCGTGGCGCAGATCGACGCCATGTTGGCGCCCCTGATCCTGCCCGTGGCCGGCGTGCATGGCGTGGAGCGGCGCGGCGCCGATGGCACGCGGCATGTGGCGGCCACGCCCGACGTATCGCTCGTGCTGGCCCATGCCCGCGCGCTGGCGGCGAGGTACCCCGGCTTGCTGGTGGAACACAAGCGCGGCGCCGTGGCCCTGCATTACCGTCTCGCGCCGGAACTGGAGCAGCTGTGCCTGCAGGAAATGACGGTGGCCGTGCAAGCGTGCCCCGGTCTTTTGCTGTTGCATGGCAAAATGGTTCTGGAAGCCAAGCCGGCCGCCACGGACAAGGGCGGCGCCATCGCCGCCTTCATGGCCGAGGCGCCGTTCAAGGGACGCCGGCCCGTGTTCGCGGGCGACGATACCACCGACGAGGCAGGCTTTGTCTATGTTCAACAAATTGGGGGGCGGGGCGTGAAAGTGGGCAGCGGCCCCAGCGCCGCCAGCCTGCGCCTGGCCAGCCCGGACGTCTTGCGCACCGTATTGCTGGCCGCGTCCGTATCCCCGTTCAAGGAGTAGCCGATGACGACATCGTATGACACCCCCAGCGGCGCCAACGCGCCCGCCGCCAGTGCGCCACCGGCGCAAGCGTCGCTCAATTGCGGCGTGGTGGGCAATTGCGCCTTCAGCGCCCTGATCGACCAGGCGGGGCAGGTCGTCTGGTCCTGCCTGCCCCGTTTCGATGGCGACCCCGTCTTCAATACCTTGCTGGACGACACGGAAAACGGCAGCGTGTGGGCCATCGACATCGAGAATTTTGCCCGCAGCGAACAGTTCTATGAACCGAACACGGCCGTGCTGCGCACGCGGCTGTACGACAAGGATGGGCGCGGCGTGGAAATCACGGACTTCGCGCCCCGCTTCCTCAGCCGCGACCGCATGTTCCGCCCGCTGATGCTGATCCGCCGCGTGCGTCCGCTCGACCACGCCGTGCGCATCCGCGTGCGCCTGCGCCCCCGCTACGACTGGGGCAAGCTGGCGCCGCAGGTCACGCAGGGCAGCCACCACATCCGCTACGTGGGGCCGGAACAGACCTTGCGCCTGAATACCGATGTTTCGCTCAACTATGTGCTGAGCGAAACGTATTTCGTGCTGGGCGGCACGGCCAACTTCCTGCTGGGTCCCGATGAAACCTTGGCCGGCGGCATCGACGAGACGGCGCGCATCTTCGAAAAGGAAACCATCAACTACTGGCGCACCTACACGCGCCGCCTGGCCGTGCCGCTGGAATGGCAGGACGTGGTCATCCGCGCGGCCATTACATTAAAACTGTCTTTATATGAGGATACGGGCGCCATCATCGCCGCCATGACGACGAGCATCCCGGAAGCGCCCGGCAGCAGCCGCAACTGGGATTACCGCTACTGCTGGCTGCGCGACGCCTTCTTTGTCGTGCGCGCACTCAATAGTTTGTCCGAAGTGGGCACGATGGAAGAATATTTGCGCTGGCTGACGAATATCGTCGCCCGCTCGAAAGGCGGCCACATCCAGCCCCTGTACGGCATCGGCCTGGAAGAGCAGTTGCCCGAATCCATGCTCGAGCACTTGCCCGGCTACCGCGGCAATGGCCCCGTGCGCGTGGGCAACCAGGCGCAGGAACATTTCCAGCACGACGTCTATGGCAACATCGTCCTGGGTGCGGCGCAGGCTTTCCTCGACCATCGATTGTTCCACCGGGGCGGAAAAGCCGAGTTCGCCGCACTGGAAGCCGTGGGCGACCAGGCTTTCAAATTGCACGCGGAACCGGACGCGGGCATGTGGGAGCTGCGCACGCGGGCCAGGGTCCACACCTCGTCCATGCTGATGAGCTGGGCCGCCTGCGACCGCCTGGCCAAGGTCGCCCATACACTGGGCTTGCCGGACCGCGCCGAGCATTGGAACAGCCGCGCCGTGCTGATCCGTGAACGCCTGCTGCGCGAAGCGTGGAGCGAGGAACGCCAGGCCTTCGCGGAAAGCCTGGGCGGGCGCGACCTCGACGCCTCCGTGCTGCTGATGGCGGAAGTCAACTTCATCGACCCCATGGACCCCCGTTTCATCGCCACCGTCGACGCGCTGGAAGCCTCGCTGTGCGACGGCCCCTACATGCGCCGCTACGAAGCGCCCGACGACTTCGGCAAACCGGAAACGGCCTTCAACATCTGCACCTTCTGGCGCATCGACGCCCTGGCCCGCATCGGCAGGAAGGACGAAGCGCGCAAGATCTTCGAAACCATGCTGCTGGCGCGCAACCACCTGGGTTTGCTGTCGGAGGATACGCATCCCGTGACGGGCGAGATGTGGGGCAATTTTCCGCAGACGTATTCGATGGTGGGCCTCATCAACTGCGCCGTGCGCTTGTCGGCGCCTTGGGATAGCGCGGTGTAAGCTCACCCCAAAAGCAAGTTCCGGGGTCGGACCCTCAGGGTCCGACCCCAGTCCTTTCAGGGTTAAGGGTAATCATGCGCCAGCAGGTTCGCGCCGTCCATACAACCGGCACTCCGCCGCCAGCGCCAGCAAATTCGCATCGCGCTCGCGGCTGCTCAGCATCAGCAGGGTGATTTGCTGGTGCGAGCCGTAGCGCGCGTCCAGCGGCAGCAGTTCGATGCGCGAGCTGAAGGCGCGCACGCGGCCCGGCAGCAGACTGTAGCCGATGCCGCCGCTGACCAGGTTGATCAGCGAGAAGATGTCGCCCACGCGCATGGCCGTGTCGGGCACGAATCCCGCCAGGTCGAACGCGTGGTTGAAGCTTTGCGAGGTGACGAAGCCTTCGTTCAGCGTGACGAATTTGTCGTCGCGCAGCAGCTGCAAGTCCACCGAGGCGGCGCCCGCATAGGGCGAGGCTAGCGGCGCGGCCAGGTAGACGTCGTCCTGGAACAGGGGCACGGCCACCAATCCCGGGTGCTGTTCTTCTTCCTGCACGCCGACGATGATGGCGTCCAGCCTGCCGTCGGCCAGGCTTTGCAGCAGTTCGCGGTTCGAGCCCAGGGTCAGGTCGATGTCGAGGCCGGGCCGGCGCAGCTTCAGGGCGATCACCAGTTGCGGGATGCAGTGCAGGGTCAAGGAATACAGCGAGCCGATCTTCAGGCGCACGGGGTTGATGCCCGACATTTCGCGCACCTTGCGCACGCCTTCCTCGCACTCGGCCAGCGCGCGCCGCGCCGATTCGGCAAAGGTGTAGGCCGCATGCAGGGGGATCAGGCTGCGGCCCTCGCGCTTGAACAGGGGGCAGCGCAAGCCGTCTTCCAGCGAGTGCAGGGCGCGGTGCACGCTGACCGTGCTCTGGCCCAGCGCGTCGGCCACCCGCGCCAGATTGTTCAATTCCATAAAGCTGAGAAAAACCTCGAGTTTTTTCAAGGTGATTTCTTCATTGATGGCCATGGTTAGCCTCTTTCAAGGGAGTTCATTAACTTCAGGGTAATGAACATGGTAACAGGTTGATTGTCGCGTCTCCGTTTTGGCTCTATCGTCAGGGTTCGATAGCTCAATTCGGAGGCAAGATGTCAACCGCCACAGCAGCGCCAGCGCAGCGGCAAAAACAATGGGACACGCGGCGCACCGAGAAGCGCCGCCGCCTGGAAGCCGTGCGCCAGTACGCGAGCGGCCCCGTGCTGCAGCAGGGCGACATGGTCGCCGTGCTCGAAGCCCTGCTGGCGCCGGGCGACCGCGTCGTCCTCGAAGGCAATAACCAGAAGCAGGCCGACTTCCTCGCCCGCATGCTGACCCAGGTCAACCCTGACAAGATCCACCGTCTGCACCTGATCATGCCCAGCGTCAGCCTGCCCGAACACCTGGACCTGTTCGAGCGGGGCATCGCCCGCAAGCTCGATTTCTCGTTTGCCGGCACGCAAAGCCTGCGCATCGCCCAGTTCCTGCAGGACGGCTTGCTCGAGGTGGGCGCCATCCACACCTATATCGAACTGTATGCGCGCCTGTTCGTCGACCTCACGCCCAACGTCGTCATGGTGGCCGGCTACATGGCCGACCGCCAGGGCAATCTGTACACGGGCCCCAGCACCGAGGACACGCCCACTTTGGTGGAATCGGCCGCCTTCCGCGACGGCATCGTCATCGCCCAGGTCAACCAGATCGTCGACGACGTCAGCGACCTGCCACGCGTCGACGTGCCCGGCTCGTGGATCGATTTCGTCGTGCAGTCCGACAAACCATTTTTCATCGAACCGCTGTTTACCCGCGACCCGCGCGTGATCAAGCCCGTGCACGTGCTGATGGCCATGATGGCGATCCGCGGCGTGTATGAAAAACACCAGGTGCAGTCGCTCAATCACGGCATCGGTTTCAATACGGCCGCCATCGAGCTGATTCTGCCCACGTATGGTGAGCAATTGGGCTTGAAGGGCAAGATCTGCCGCAACTGGGTGCTCAATCCCCACCCGACCCTGATACCCGCCATCGAGACGGGCTGGGTCGAAAGCGTGCACTGCTTCGGCGCGGAGCTGGGCATGGAAGGTTATGCGGCTGCGCGGCCCGACGTGTTCTTTACGGGCCGCGACGGCTCCATGCGCTCGAACCGCGCCCTGTGCCAGCTGGCCGGCCAGTACGCGGTCGACCTGTTCATCGGCGCCACCTTGCAGATGGATGGCGTAGGTAACTCGTCCACCGTGACGAATGGCCGGCTGGCCGGCTTTGGCGGCGCGCCGAACATGGGGCACGACCCGCATGGCCGGCGCCATCCGACGCCGGCCTGGCTGGACCTGATCGAGACGGACGATCCGCTCGCGCGCGGCAAGAAGCTGGTGGTGCAGATGGTCGAAACGTTCCAGGATGGCGGCCAGCCGACGATCGTCGAATCGCTCGATGCCGTGGCCGTGGGGCAGGCCAGCGGCATGCCGCTGGCGCCCGTGATGATCTATGGCGACGACGTCACCCACGTGCTGACGGAAGAGGGCATCGCCTACCTGTACAAGGCCCGGTCGCTCGACGAGCGCAAGGCCATGCTGGCGGCGGTCGCCGGCGTGACGCCCATCGGCCTGCGCCACGACCCGAAGACGACGGCCAAATTGCGCGCCGACGGCCTGATCGCGCTGCCCGAGGACATCGGCGTGCAGCGCGGCGCGGCGAACCGCTCGCTGCTGGCCGCGAAAAGCATCGCCGACCTGGTCGAATGGTCGGACGGCCTGTATCAACCACCCGCCAAATTCAGGAGCTGGTAATGATTGCAATAAGCACAATGATGACGATGACACCGGTGCGGGAACGCTGCGCCACGTTGGGACGGCAAGTGCTGCAGGCGCTGCTCGATGAAGTGACCTTGACGCCGAAACCGGGCCTGGTCGATTTGCGCAGCCGTGGCGCGCATACGGACTTGAACTGGGCCCTGATGTGCCATTCGGCCTGCGTGCTGGAGCCCGTGTTTGCCGCCATGGCCGACGCCGGCGCGCGCAGTGAAGACGACGACCTGCTGCGCCAGCGCATCGGCGCCATCGGCCGCGACGGCGAGGCGCTGATGCTGGCAGCGACGGGCGGCGTGAACACGCACCGGGGCGCCATCTGGGCGCTGGGCCTCCTGGTGACGGCGGCGGCGCAGCAGGGCGCGCGCGGCGCGTCGCTGGCACCAACAGCCGTGGCGGCGCGGGCCGGCGCGCTGGCCCGTTTGCACGACCGCGGCGCGCCTGGCGCCACCGGCAACAAGGGCGAGCTGGCCTGCCGCCAGTATCAGGTCGACGGCGCGCGGGGCCAGGCCCGCGCCGGCTTTCCCCTGGTGACGGGTGCCGGATTGCCCGCCTTGCACGCCTCGCGGGCACGCGGCGACAACGAAACGACGGCGCGCCTGAACGCCTTGCTGGCGATAGTCAGCCAGCTCGACGACACCTGCGTGCTGTCGCGCGGCGGCGAGCCGGCTTTGCTGGCACTGCAAACGGGTGCGGCGCGGGTGCTGGCGGCCGGCGGCGCGGCCACGGCCGCCGGTACCGAAGCGCTGCTGGCCCTGGAAGCGGTGGCGCTGGCGCGGGGCGTGTCGCCGGGCGGCGCGGCCGATCTGCTGGCGGCCACTCTGTTCCTTGACCGATTGACACAAGGAGAAGCGCATGGAAACGCGTGACTATATATTCCCGGCCGGGCCGTCGGCGTCTAGCCGCGCCCTGGCCGGCGTCGTCGGCTCGGGCGACCTGGAAGTGCTGCTGCAGCCCGGCGACGATGGCGTGACCCGCATCGTCGTCAACACCTCCGTCGATGGCAAGGGCGCCGTGTGGGATGCGCTGTTGCAGCGGTTATTCGGCGGCGAGCCGCTGCCGGCGACGCACATCGTCATCAACGATTGCGGCGCCACGCCGGGCGTGGTGCGCATGCGCATCGAACAAGCGTACGAAGAATTGCAAGCGGGGAGGGCGGCATGAGCACATTGCAGCAATTACTCGAACGCGACAGCTTCATCGAACGGGGTGCGCGCAGCCGGGCCAAGGCCCTGCTGGATGCGGGCAGCATGCGCGAACTGCTCGACCCGTTCTGCGGCATCGTTTCGCCCTGGCTGCCGCAACAAGGCGTAACGGCCCAGGCGGACGATGGCGTGGTGGTGGCCAAGGGCCTGTTCGGCGGCCAGCCGGCCGTGGTGCTGGCCATCGAGGGCGCCTACCAGGGCGGCAGCATGGGGGAAGTGGGCGGTGCGAAAATCGCCGGCGCGCTGGAACTGGCGGCGCGCGACAACCGCGACGGCATACCGATGCGCGCCGTGATCCTGTTCGAAACGGGCGGCGTACGCCTGCAGGAAGCCAACCTGGGCCTCGCTGCCATTGCCGATATCCATGCGGCCATCGTCGACCTGCGCCGCTACCAGCCCGTGATCGGGATTACGGCCGGCACGGTGGGCTGCTACGGGGGCATGTCGATCGCGGCGGGCTTGTGCAGTTACTTGATCGTCACGCGCGAGGCGCGCCTGGGCCTCAACGGCCCGGCCGTCATCGAGCAGGAGGCGGGCGTGGACGAATTCGACTCGCGCAACAAACCGTTCATCTGGAGCCTGACGGGCGGCGAGCAGCGCTTCCACAGCGGCCTGGCCGACGCCTACGTGGAAGACGACACGGCGCAGATGCGCGCCACCGTCGCCGAATTGTTCGCGCGCGGCGTGCCGGAACAGCACCGCAGCAGCCAGGCCGAGGTCTTCCTGGCACGCCTGGCGCAAGTGGACGCCGGCCCGCAAGCCACGCCGCAAGCCGTGCGCGCCATCTACAGCAAAGGAGTTGCAGCATGAACGCCATCACCGATACGAGCCGGGGCGCCGTCTGGCTCGCGGCCCTGACGCAGCATGCCGCGCCGCTGCCTGATTACCCGTCTGCCGTGCGCGTGGTCGACGCGCCGCTGGCGGGAGAAACTGCGCGCTACCTTGCCGTGCTGCCCGACCCGGACAACCGTTTTACGCGAGCACGCACGGGCGAAATCGGCCTGGTCGAGGCATGGCAGCTGGCGCGCGCCGTGCAGCAGGTGGTGCTTGAAGACCACTCGCTGGCCGTGAAACGGCCCATCGTCGCCGTCATCGACGTGGCCAGCCAGGCCTACGGCCGGCGCGAAGAAGCGTACGGCATCCACCAGGCGCTGGCCGGCGCGGCAGGCGCTTACGCCGAGGCGCGCCTGGCCGGCCACCCCGTCATCGGCCTGATCGTCGGCAAGGCCATGTCGGGCGCCTTCCTTGCGCACGGCTACCAGGCCAACCGCCTGATCGCGCTCGACGATCCGCACGTGATGGTGCATGCGATGGGCAAGGCGTCGGCCGCGCGCATCACCCTGCGCACGGTGGAAGCGCTGGAAGCGCTGGCCGCCAGCATCGCGCCGATGGCCTACGACATTGGCAACTACGCCACCCTGGGCCTGCTGTGGCAAACCTTGCAAGTGGCGCAGCCTGACGCGCCATCGGCGCAGGACACGGCCGCCGTCGCGGCCAGCCTGCGGGCGGCCCTGGCCGACATCCGCGCCGATCCGGAGCGCGGCCTGTCCAGCCGCCTGGGCGCGCCGCATCGCCAGGCGTCGGCAAAAGTCAGGGAGGTGCTGGGGCAGCAGTGGTAGGTGAAACGAAAGAGAAGACTTCAAGTCATTCCATTCCTATAACGGAGACAAATCATGATCATTTACGGAACCGCACTGCTGGCCCTGTGCCATTTGCTCGGCATCTTCCTGGGCGACCTGCTCGGGCAGCTGATGGGCGTCAAGACCAACGTGGGCGGCGTGGGCATCGCCATGCTGCTGCTGATTTGCGCCCGGCTCTACATGCAGCGGCGCGCCTGGCTGCCGCCGATGACGGAGCGGGGCGTCGAATACTGGGGCGCCATGTATATTCCCGTAGTGGTGGCGATGGCCGCGCAGCAGGACGTGGTGGCGGCCCTGCGTGGCGGGCCGGTGGCCGTGCTGGCCGCCATCGGTTCCGTGCTTGTCTGCGGCGCCGTGATTTCCGCCATTAATCGCATGGAAAGCCCGGCTGCCGTCGCCGCCGCCGAAGCCGACCCGATGCTGATCAAGGAGCACCGTCATGCTTGAGATATTTGAAAAAGCCGCCATCCACAATGGCCTCGTGACGGCATTCGCCTTTGTCGGCCTGATCATGCTGCTGTCCGTGGCGCTGTCGAAGTATCTGACCCTGGGCCGCGTGCACGGCTCGGCCATCGCCATCGTCATCGGCCTGGGGCTTGCTTACTGGGGCGGCGTGCATAGCGGCGGCCACAAGGGACTGGCCGATCTGTCGCTGTTCGGCGGCATCGGCCTGATGGGCGGCGCCATGCTGCGCGACTTTGCCATCGTCGCCACGGCCTTCGAAGTGCAGGCGACGGAGGCACGCAAGGCTGGCCTGATCGGCGTCGTGGCGCTGATGCTGGGCGTCGTGCTGCCGTTTCTCGTCGGCGCGGGCATCGCGTATGCATTTGGCTATTCGGATGCCGTCAGCATGACCACCATCGGCGCCGGCGCCGTCACCTACATCGTCGGCCCCGTCACGGGCGCGGCCATCGGCGCCAGTTCCGATGTCATGGCCCTGAGCATTGCGGCGGGCCTCATCAAGGCCATCCTGGTGATGGTGGGCACGCCCGCCGCGGCGCGCTTTCTGCGCCTGAAAACGCCGCGCTCGGCGATGGTCTTCGGCGGCCTGGCCGGCACCGTCAGCGGCGTATCGGCCGGCCTTGCCGCCACCGACCGCAAACTGGTGCCGTATGGCGCGCTGGTGGCCACGTTTCACACGGGCCTGGGCTGTTTGCTGGGGCCATCGTTGTTGTTCTTCGCCGTCAAGGCGGTGGTGGCCTGATGGAAGCCTGGCGCGCGCATGATTTGCTGTGGGTGTCCGGCCTGCCGGACGGCGCATCCTTGCCCGCCTGGGCCGACTCTGCGTGGCTGCAGGATGCACCCCTGGTGGTGCGGCGCGCCAGCACCGCGCCCGGGCGCATCCCCGTTGGCCTGCGGGGCATGCTGCGCAGCGAGCGGCATGCGTGCGAAGTGGATGCCGCCGCCGTCGTGCGCCACGTGACGCCGGAAATGCTGGTGCACGCGCCGGGGCCTGGTTTTGCCTGCGCAGCACTGGACGCGCTGCGGCAAGTGGCGCCGCTGCTCGACGCCACGGGCTGGGCCTGGGGGCCGACCGGCGGCGTGGGTTTCGCGCTGGCGAGCGGATTGCCCGTGCTGCGCGCCGACAGCGACCTCGATCTCGTGCTGCGCATCGGCGCGCCGCCGGACGCCGCCCAGGCCGAAGCCCTGCGCGCCATCTCGGCGCCCGTCACGGCGTGCCGGCTGGACCTGCAGATCGACACGGGCCTGGGCGGCTTTGCGTATGCCGAGTGGGCGGCGGGGCGGGGCCGGGTCCTGCTGAAAACGGATCGCGGACCCGTGCTGACGGCCACGCCTTGGGAGCTGGCATGAGCGTGTTATTTACCTTTCCGGGCCAAGGCGCCCAGACGCCGGGCATGCTGCATGCGTTGCCCGATGATGCTGCCGTGGCGGCGGCCCTGGCCGAAGCGGCTGAAGTGCTGGGCCACGATCCCTTGGCGCTGGACACGGCTGACGCGCTGGCCTCGACGCGGGCCGTGCAACTGTGTCTGCTGATCGCGGGCGTGGCCATGGCCCGTTCGCTGGCCGCGCGCGGCGCGCGGCCCGACATGGTGGCCGGTTTTTCCATCGGCGAGTATGCGGCGGCCGTCGTCGCCGGCGCGCTCGATTTTTCCGACGCCGTGCGCCTCGTGGCGCGGCGCGGCCAGTTGATGGAAGAGGCGTATCCGGCCGGCTACGGCATGGCGGCCATCATCGGCCTGGACCTGGCGCAGCTGGAACCCTTGCTGGCCCGGGTGCATGGCGCTGCCACGCCCGTGTATATCGCCAACCTGAACGCGCCGCGCCAGATCGCCATCGCCGGCAGCGAGCCCGCCTTGCACGCCGTGATGGCGCTGGCCCTCGCACATGGCGCCAGCAAGGCCAAGCGCCTGGCCGTCAGCGTGCCGTCGCATTGTCCGTTGATGGAGGCCCCGGCGGACGACATGGCCGCCGCTTTTGCTGGCGTGGCCGTGCGCCGCCCATCGCTCGTCTACCTGAGCAGCAGCGCGGCGCGCGCGCTGTTCGACCCTGCCCGCATCCGCGACAGCCTGGCCGCCAACATGGCGCAGCGCGTGCAGTGGAGCAGTACCGTGCGCCTGGCGTGGGAACGGGGCGCCAGGCTGGCGCTGGAAATGCCACCCGGCAGCGTCCTGACGCGCTTGACGGCGCTAGACTTCACGGACGGCGTGGCCGTCTGTTGCGACGGCAGCCGGGGCGACAGCTTGCTGGCGCTGGTGAGGCGGGAGCGGGACGGGCCGTGATGCAGGGCAATATGGCGCAGCGCTTTACGGTAGAATCGGCTCACACACATCCTTCGGAGCTGCCATGCCACTGTCCCGTCCAGCCGCAGCAGCCTTGCTCGCTTTTGCCATGTCATGCGGGACTGTGCAGGCGGAAGCGCCCGTTCTCGATGCCGCGTTGCGGGGGCAACTGGTTGACACCTTGCGCCAACATCTTACTGATTACTATGTGTTTCCAGAGGTGGCAGTGAGGATCAATGCGGCGCTGCGCGCCAGGCAGCGCGATGGCGGCTATGACGGCATCACCGATGCGAAGGTCTTTGCCAACGTGTTGACTGCCGACTTGCACACGTTCGGCCAAGACAAGCACTTGCGCGTGACTGCCAGCGATACCCTGCTGCCGCACAACACGGCCACGTCGCCGGAACAACAGGACGAGATGCGCCGGCAGATGGCCGCGCGCGGCTATGGCGTCGCCAGGGTCGAGACCCTCGCTGGCAATGTCGGCTACCTGGACTTGCAAGGATTCTTCCGCCTCAAGGACGCGGCGCCCGCGATTGCCGAGGCGATGACCCGGCTGGTAGACAGCGATGCGCTGATTTTCGATATGCGATCTAACGGCGGTGGCGACCCGGCCGGCGTTGCCTTCCTGAGCAGCTATCTGTTCGATCAGCGTACCCATTTGAATGATCTGTATTGGCGTGAAGGCAAGCGCACGGAGCAGTTTTGGACCGATACCGGTGTGCCGGGCAAGCGCTACGGCCAGCACAAGCCCGTCTACGTGTTGACGGGGCCGCGTACTTTCTCCGGCGCGGAAGAATTCAGCTACAACCTGCAGCAGCTTAAGCGCGCGACCTTGGTGGGCGAGACGACTGGCGGCGGCGCCAATCCCGGCCGCATGCGTGAACTGGGGCCGCATTTTGCCGTCTTCATCCCGAACGGGCGCGCCATCAATCCGATCAGCAAAAGCAATTGGGAAGGCATTGGCGTGACGCCCGATATCGGGGTGCCGGCCAGCGAGGCGCTGGAAAAGGCCCATCAATTGGCACTGGAACGATTGGCGGCGGCACGCGCCAGTCTGCGGCAGGGGGCAAAGCCGGGGAATTAACGCCGTAGCGTTATGATTGGGTGCCCACGGTCTTCAATTTATGCGCCTGCAGCCGGCGCGCACGACGTTTTCTTTCCCAGATAACGATACCCGTCACCGACAGCATCGCCACCATCACGCCCATGAAGGACATCAGAATGCGCCCCGGCAGGCCGAGGATGCGGCCCGAGTGCAAGGGGAACTGCAGTTGCACGAAGACGTCGGCCGCCGTGCCTTCCCACGGCTTGTGCTGGCCGATGATGCTGCCGTCCATGCCGTCGACGTAGAGGTTCGACAAGCCCATGCCGGCCGCGCCGAATTCATCGGCCGGATCAAAAAACGAGACGTTATAAAACGAGTAATTTCCGCCATAATAAATGCCGCCGATGGGGGCCGTGATGCCACGCTGCTGGGCCTGCTCTTTGGCGATGGCCGCGGCTTGCTCGAAGCCGATCACGGGCGTGATGTAGCTGCCGTACGGCGCCGGCGTCTGCGTTTCGTACGGACCCGGCGTCGTGGTGGAGACGAGCGACATGACGGGATAAAACACTTCGCGGTACAGGTTCAGCGAAAACGACGTGAACGCGACGACGATGATCACGCCCCACACCCACAGTCCGCCTGCGCGGTGCAAATCGAAATTGAGCTTGTAGCCACCGGCCGCCCAGCGCACGACCCACGACGGTTTCCACCGCTGCCACCAGCTGGCGGCGTCGCGGTGGCGCGGCGCCTCGTCATGCGCGCGCGGGCGCAAACGGCGCGGCGTGGTCAGATAAAACGCTACCATGCTGTCGAGCAGCCAGATGAGGGCGACCGTGCCCATCAGCCAGTAGCCCCAGCGGTCCGTGCCCCAGAAGGCGGGCACGTGCAGGCTGTAGTGCAGGTGGCGCAGGAACGGCATCAGGCTGCGGCGCGACAGGGAAATGGCCGTCGAATCGCGCGTGCCCGTGATCTGCGCCGTGACGGGGTCAATGTAGACGGTGTTGTAGTCGAGTACGAACGGCTTGTTCGTGGCCGGATCGGTGAGCGGACGCACCATGAAGGCGGCCGCATGGCCTTCTTCCAGGCCCAGGGTCATGTAATTGACTTCCACGCGCGGATCGGCGGCGGCGACTTTTTGCGCCAGCACGAACGGCGGCTGCAGGGCACCGCGGCCCGGCGTTTCCATGATATCGGCGTTGAGCCACTCGTCCAGTTCATGGTCCCACGACGTGACGGCGCCCGTCAGGCCAGCAACGATGAGGAAGAGGGCGATGGTGAGGCCGGCCCAGCGGTGTATGACAGTCCAGAAAGCGCGCATGCGGTACAAACCTTCAACATGAAACCGGCTTGTTGCCGCCAGCGTACGCCCTGTCGGCGCACAGTAAGAACCAGGCACAAGCCTGGTATTGTGATAATGGGAATCGTTCTCATTATCCGCCGTGACGTGGCGTTTGTCCAGCGCCATTGGTGTTGTCCAGAGTCAAATAGCGCATGTTAAGATGCTAGCAAGAAGTTAATTTACATTCCACATGGAAATATTCAAGGCTGAAGCAGTATGCACATAGAAGATCGGAACAATGTCCGCGTGAGCGAACGCAGCGGTGCGTCGACGGCGGACGCGGCAGCCACCATGGTGTTCATGCATGGCTTTGGCTGCGATCAAACCATGTGGCGCTATCTGGAGCCGCTGTTTCGTCCCCACTATCGCACCGTGCTGTTCGACCTGGTCGGCAGCGGCGCTTCCGACCTCGGCGCCTATGATTTCGATCGCTATGCGCGGCTTGATGCGCATGGCGCCGATTTGTGCCGGGTCATCCATGCCGTCGGTGGCGGTCCCGTCATTTGCGTCGGCCATTCCGTCAGCGCCATGAGCGCCTTGCTGGCCACGATCGCCGAGCCGGACTTGTTCGCCGCGCAAGTCATGCTGGCGCCGTCGCCGTGCTATGTCGACGATGCGGCGGCCGGCTACCGGGGCGGCTTCAGCCGTGCCGATATCGACGACTTGCTCGATGCCATGGACGCCAATTACCTGGGCTGGTCCGCCGGCATGGCGCCTGCCATCATGGGGGCGCCCGGGCAGCCGGCGCTGGGAGACGAGCTGGTGAACAGTTTTTGCCGCACGGATCCGGCCATCGCCCGGCATTTCGCGCAAGCCACGTTCTTATCCGATCACCGCGCCGTCTTGCCGCGCAACAGCACGCCAGCCCTGATCGTGCAATGCAGCGACGACTTCATCGCGCCGCCGTCCGTGGGCGAGTACTTGCGCGAGATGCTGCCGCGCAGCAGCCTGCACGTGGTCGAGAATGTCGGCCATTGCCCGCACATGAGTGTGCCCGACGCCAGCTACCGCGCCATCCGCCGCTTTCTCGACGGCTTGCACCTGTAATGCGCGACACGATGCCTTCCTTGCCTGATACCAATACCTTGTTCCAGTACGCGGCCTGCGGCTTGCTGCTGTGCACGGCCGACGGCACCATCGTGCAGGCGAACGCCACCTTTTGCGGCTGGCTCGGCTATGCTGCCGCGGAAGTGCTGGGGAAAAAGAAACTGCAGGACTTGCTGACCATCGGCGGTCGCGTATTCCACCAGACGCACTGGCTGCCCTTGATGCAGGTGCAGGGCAATGTGTCGGAAATCCTGCTCGACATGCGCCAGCGCCAGGGGCAGTCCATTCCCATGCTGTTCAACGCCGTGCGCCGCGTGCACGAGGGCGTGCGTTATGACGAGATCGCCGTCTTTGTCGCCAGCGACCGGCGCAAATACGAGCAGCAGCTGCAACTGGCGCGCAAGGAAGCGGGCGAGCTCAAC
The DNA here is from genome assembly GCF_002797895.1 of Janthinobacterium sp. 67. NCBI lineage: Bacteria > Pseudomonadati > Pseudomonadota > Betaproteobacteria > Burkholderiales > Oxalobacteraceae > Janthinobacterium > Janthinobacterium sp. 67. The sequence goes on from NZ_PGES01000001.1 coordinate 848,747, forward strand.
GAGCAGCTGGCGGCCGCCGACCGGCGCAAGGACGCGTTCCTGGCCACCCTGGCGCACGAGTTGCGCAATCCGCTGGCGCCCATGCGCAATGTGCTGGAAGTGCTGCGCCTGGCGCAGCTGGACGACCCGCAGCTGCGCTGGGCGCGCGACGTGCTGGGCCGGCAAGTGGCGCACATGACGCACCTGGTCGACGATTTGATGGAAGTGTCGCGCATCACGCAGGGACGCCTGGAACTGCGCCGCGCCAGCGTGGAGCTGGCGCCCGTGGTGGAAGCGGCCCTGCACAGCGTGGCGGAACTGGCCGCGCAATCGGGCCACGCGGTGCACGTGGAGCAATGGCCGCAAGCCATCTGGCTCGACGCCGATGCCACGCGCCTGGGGCAAATGATCGCCAACCTGCTGACCAACGCCGTCAAGTACACGCCCGCCAACGGCGTCGTCGGGCTGGAAGTGGCATGCACGACAAACGACGTGCACATTACCGTGCGCGATTCCGGCATCGGCATCGCGCCCGAGCACCTGGAAACCGTCTTCGACATGTTTTCGCAGCTGGAACCGGCCCTGTCGCGGGCACAGGGAGGCCTGGGCATCGGCCTGTCGCTGGTGCGCGGCCTGGCTGAATTGCATGGCGGCAGCATCAGCGCGCACAGCGATGGCGTAGGGCTGGGCAGCACCTTCATTCTGCGCCTGCCGCTGCCGGCCGTGCCGCTGCAAGCGCCGCCCGAGCCCAACCGCCGCCTGCTGGCCGGCACGCGCGAGGGCAAGGTGCTGGTCATCGACGACAGCGCCGACGCGGCCGAAAGCCTGGCACTGGCGCTCGACATCCTCGGCTATGAAGTGCGTACGGCCTACGACGGCCCGGCCGGCATGGCGGCGGCAAAAAGTTTCATGCCACGAGTCATCTTGCTCGACATCGGCTTGCCGGACATGAATGGCTACGACGTGGCGCGGCTGTTGCGTAGTGAACCCTGCGGCCAGGACGCCATCCTCGTGGCCGTCACGGGCTGGGGCCAGGACAAGGACCGCCAGATGGCATCCGATGCGGGCTTCGATCTGCACCTGACCAAGCCCGTGGATTTTTACGAGCTTGATGCGGTGCTGCAAAAGATGCTGCAGGCGGAGTGAGGATGGCATCAGCAAAATGAAAGACATGGAACTACTGACAGAATTGGAACTCGCTGTTTTCCAGCTGCAGATGGGTTTCGCCCCGGCGGACCGCTGCGTGGATTGGGCCGTGGAGCGCTTGCGCCTGGACCAGGAAGGTGACGACCTCGAGGTCGTGCTGCTGGCCAGCGCCCGTGGTATTGATGAGGTGCTGCCGCTGGCCGACGTGATCATCGAGCGCTACGGGGGCGCGCAGCGGCTTGATCAGCAATTTCTGGCTGGCAAATACATTGTCGAGTTGCGCGCAGCTTATCTGGCAGGGCGCGAAAGCGTGGCGTCGCTCGATGCCATCTTGACCCGCTTGTACCCGGCGCTAGCCTATCCCGGCTGGCTGACGATGCTGAGCCGCAATTGCGAATACGCGATGGACGTGGCCGATTTCGAACAGCCGTTCGAGGATGAATTCCACTATGTCGCCAGCCTGTGGGCGCAGGCGGAGAGCCTGGCCGCGTTCGAGAGCGCCTACAGCCGCGAGACGTCGAACCGGCATGATGCGACCGGCGCGTCAGGAGGGCATCTGACAGTCCCATGAAGAAGATCGATATTTTTGTCTGTGCCGAATCCGAGATGCGCGCATGTGCCAGCTGGCAGGATGCCTTCGACTCCTTTCCCGTCACCGGCATCACCTTGCCAGGGGAACTGGATTTTGCGTCGCTGGGGCAATTGCTGACGCACTCGACGGCGCCTTTCCTCAGGCCCGTGCCTATTCATGGTCGCTATATGTACGTGTTCAGTACTGCAATAGGGCCGGCGCTCGACCGGATAGCGGCCGATGACCTGGCCGATATCGCGGTGGCGTGGGCGCAAACCGCGCCATGGGCTGGGCTGGACGTCAATCCCGTCGATCTGGCAGGATTCCTGATGGAGTTGAAAGCGAACTGGCATCGGTCCGCCACGCCGGATAAGGTCTTGTTTCTGTGGCTGGACGCTTGATGGCAAGTGCATGGCCGGGCTTGGCCATCGTATAATTTACGCAACTCATTTCGCCGGGCATAACGTACAACATAAAACCATAGGGCTCCTCGGCGGCATCGGCTGGGCGTCCACCCTGGAATACTATCGCTTGCTCAATGAGATGCTGGTGGCGCGCCTCGGCCCCGCGCATAGCGCACGCATCATGCTGGTCAGCATGGATCAGGCCGATTTCGTTGCGCACGCGGCGCAAGCCGATTCCCACGCCATCGAGCAATTTCTTGTCCAGGAAGGGCGGCGCCTGCAAGGCATGGGCGCGGATTTTTTCCTGCTGTGCGCGAATGGCGCGCACCGTTTCGCACCGGCCGTCGTGCCGCGGATCGGCTTGCCTTTCATCAGCATCGTCGAGGAAACGGCGAAGCGGGTGCGGCAGTCCGGCGTACGCAAGGTCGGCTTGCTGGGCGTTAAGCAAACGATGACGGGACGCTTTTATCACGATGCGCTGGAGCAGCGCGGCATCGCCACGGTGACGCCCGATGCGGCGGACCAGGAAGTCGTCCACGACATTATCTACACGGAACTGGTACAGAATATTGTTACCGATGCCAGCCGGAACATCTTCCTGGGCATCATCGAGAAACTGCGGCTGCAAGGTGTGCAGGGCGTGATTCTGGGCTGCACGGAGATACCGCTGCTGATCCAGCAGGGCGATGTGGACTTGCCGCTGTTTAATACCACGGCCATTCATTGCGAGGCGGCGGTGGCGTTTGCCATCGCAGAGTAGGGCGCCTGTCAATCTGTATGCTATGGATAGTGACCCTGGCCATTCACGGGCACTTTGAACGGTACTCCCACCTTCAAGATCGCTACTATGATCAGATATAGTCAGTTTCTGTCCATAGCGAACTTGAGAATTTGGCGTTCATCGTCCGCCGCCACTACCTGTACATTTTCCGCCAGCAAATCTTGCATAATTTCTTGGAATGCATGATAGGGCTTGGTGTTGGCTGCCGGTTGAGTGACCGGGAACAACACTTTTGGTGGTAATGCATTGCGTTTGCGTAGGCGCCGGACTTTGTCAACCCATTGACCGCCATGTGTAAGGATCTTGGTGCTATCGCCTTGGGCAAGATAGAGCGGCTTGATCACTCGTTCAGCTTTGCCTTCAACCATGTCGACAAAGGGGAAGTTTACGGCGAAATCTTCCGTACCAACCTTTTCACGTTGATATCGTGCTCCGACTTGCGCGTTGAAGAGGAGCTTGCGAACATTGTTTTCCAATAAGCGCTCTTGATATTCTTTGGTGACAAAGTTGCGTTCGACATAGTGATCAAATAGCTGCAGAAGTTTGGCTTTTGGATCCTCCGCCATAACGACGCGTTGATCGGCAAACTGCAGCATGGCTTCCCGTGGGCGAACCACTTCAGCAAACAGATTTCTTGCGAGCACTACGTCAGGCTGTGTTTTTCGTCCATCCAATGCCAGACGCCGAAGCTCGAGAGCGAAGCGATCCATCTCCTCTTTAAAAAGTTGGCGGCCATCCAAGTAGATTTGACGGTCAAGCTGATGAAAAAACTGTGTGATACGGGCATACCGTTTTAGTATGCGGAAGCCAAAGAAGCGCGCTTCGGGTGCGATCAGCGCAATGCCGACGTTGGCGAACTCTCCGGTTTCGACAAACGGGCGAAATCGCAAAAGAGCGTATTGGCAGGCGAACTTTTTCATGGGGTATTCCAAAAATCTTCTCGGCGGCACCGTTGCAGACATGCTTCGATTTCATCCCACGTCACATTTGCCGGGACGCCCTCATCAACATACCACCAAGAGTCAGGTATGTTAGCACGGATATCCGCTAATTTTGGCAAAATTGCCTCTAACTTCCTTGCGTAGTGTTCGCGTTGAAAATGGTCGCTAAAAATGTTATTCCACCTGCTCGAAAACACATGCGTTTTCAGGAAGTTGCGCGGGTCGAAGTACCGGTCAAAGGCTTGGTTATGGTCGATCACGACCAGTGCTGAATTCTGCATGTCCCACAGCAGGTTAGGATTGCCGCCGCGTGTAGTTAAATGACGATCTTCGTTATGCAACCACCAGTCGAAAACCAACACATCGCTTGCCACTTGATCTGGCACAAGGTCTCGTGTGATCGCTGTCAGCTCTTGTGGATGAGGAAGCTCTTTCGACGCAAAGACTATTCCACTACCGAGTTGGCTAATATTTGGAAATGCATTTGCCTCAATGAGCTCCTCAGCTACTTCGGCCAATGCATATTCCGCGATTGGAAGGCCAAATTCCGTCGCCAGCTGCGCCGAAACCCACTCACAAATCTGGCTACGCCGACCAGCTCCCTTGCCTTTGATAAAGTAAATTGCTCCGTCGTCGCCTCGGCAAATAAACGGCTCGGTTATGCCTTGCTGTGCTCGTCCGAGAACCTCGTCAATGAAGATGGTAGCTGCCTTCACAGATGACAGCTTTCAGATTTGTACCAGGCGATGATTGCTTTGTTCATGGCTTGCACGCTTCATCATGTAAAGAAATCGGATACACAGGAATTGCGGGATCTGATCTTTATCCATGATATAGGAAATGATAACTATGCAAAGAAAATTATCATCCCTATGACGCAAGCATCAAGCCGGCTGCGCGCCGCCCAGATTCCGGCTGCGGTTTTCCACCAGCACAGATATACCGAGCACGACGATGCCGCCGCAGGCCAGCATGGCGCCGACCCAGCCCGTCGAGCGCAAGCCCATGCCCATGGCGATGGCGATGCCGCCGGCCCAGGCGCCCAGGGCGTTGGCGATGTTGAAGGCGGAATGGTTGAGGGCGGCGGCCACGGTTTGCGCGTCGCCGGCCACGTCCATCAAACGCGTCTGCACGGCGGGAGCGACGGCGATGCCGGCGCCGATGGCGAACAGGTTGATGGCCGTCAGCCAGACATTGCTGCTGGTATAGGTAAACGCGGCCAGGGCGGCCACGTTCCACAGCAGCACGCCGAAGATCGTCCACAGGCGCGAACGGTCGGCCAGCCAGCCGCCGATCAGGTTACCCACGGTCATGCCGACGCCGATGATGGCCAGCAGGATGGAAATGACGAGGGGCGACACTTTCGTGATTTCCAGCAAGGTTGGCGTAATAAACGTGTAGACGGCGAACATGCCGCCGAAGCCGATGGCCACCATCAGCAGGGTCAGCCACACTTGCAGGCGGCGGAACACGCCCAGTTCGCGGCGTGGACTCGAGTCGCCGGCGGCGACCATGGGCACGAAGATGCGCACCATCAGCATGGTCAGCAAGCCCAGCGCGGCGACGAGCAAAAAGGCCGAGCGCCAGCCCAGGGTCTGGCCGATATACGTGGCCAGCGGCACGCCGAAGATATTGGCCACCGTCAAGCCCATCAGGACGCGGGCCACGGCCTGGCCCCGCTTGTCCGGTTCGGCCAGGGCGGCCGCCACCAGCGCTGCCACGCCGAAATAGGCGCCGTGCGGAATGCCGGCGATGAAGCGGGCGACGACCAGCAAGCCATAGTTGGGGGCGATGGCGCTGAGCAGGTTACCGCCCGCGAACATCAGCATCAGGCACATCAGCATCAGCCGGCGCGGCATGCGGGCCAGGAAGATCGTGATCAGGGGCGCGCCGATGACCACGCCCAGCGCGTAGGCGCTGATCATGTGGCTCATCTGCGGCAAGGTCGTGCCCAGGTCGTCGGCCACCACGGGCAGGATGCTCATGGAGGCGAATTCGCCCGTGCCGATGGCGAGGCCGCCGATGGCCAGGGCCAGGTCGGCATAACCAGCGCCAAAAGGCGCGGTGACGCGCGGAATCAATGGGTCTATGGATGCGTGCATGTTCTTGTTAGCTGGGTAAGGAATGACAGGGTGGTGAGGCGTGCTGTGGCCCGGCCGGAAGCGGCAATGCGCCGCCAGAGTCGACGGCTGGCCCGTATTTTCGGGCTATAAGAGCTGCCCAAAGACAACATTGTAAAAGATTCGGGCAAGCTCTGCTGGGCGATAGCTGAAATCTGCTGCACTGCACACAACCGCGATTGCTCTTGTTGTTAACGATAACACGGAATCTGCGCGATTCCGCCACAGAGCAGGCGAAGAAACGCTGGCTGTGGCGGAAATGGTCTTCGCGGCTTATTACTTCGTCAATGATTGCTGCAGCGCTTCCAGTCCAGCCACGTAGATGCCGTGGAACAGCTCCGTCACTTCCTGCTCGCTCACGCCCACCGGCGTGAAGCGGCCCGACCAGGTGACGCGGGCCCCATCGCTGCCGGGAATCGCGCTCACTTGCAGGGTGGACAAATAATCGGTGGCGGGAAATTGCGCCAGCAGAATGGAATAGCTGTAGCTGCGCGCCGCATTGTCGTACGCTTCCAGTTGCTCGACGATGACGTCGCCGGCCGGGTTGGCCAGGTGGCGGATGCGGCCCCCGTCGCTTAACGTGCTGCTGGGAATATAGGGCAGCCAGTCGGGCAGCGAGTTGAAGCCGCCGATCAGTTGCCACACTTGCGCCGGGGTGGCGGCGATGTCGATCGAGGTAGTGGTACGGGCCATGGTGAATTCCTTGTGTCTATATTAGAGAGTGCTGCCGGGCAGCGGAGCGAATGGCGACACCAGCTGCCCGGCGCGCATGTCTTGCCAGAAGGCGGCGGGGATGACGCTGTTCAATGCTTGCTGGTCTTCGGCCAGGCGTTCCGGACGGCTGGCGCCGGGGATCACGGCAGCCACGGCAGGGTTGGCCAGCGAGAATTGCAGGGCGGCCGCCTTCACGCTGACGCCGTGGCGCGCGGCAATCGCCTTGATGCGTTCCACCTTGGCAATGATCTCGGGCGAGGCTTTCTGGTATTCGAAATGCGCGCCGCCGGCCAGGATGCCCGAGCTGTAGGGACCGCCCACGACGATGTCGACGTTCTGTTTCGCCGCAGCAGGCATCAATCGCTGCAGCGCCCGTTCATGGTCGAGCAGGGTGTAGCGGCCCGCCAGCAGGAAGGCGTCGGGCTGGGTTTCGGCCAGTTCCAGGGTCAGTTCCAGCGGTTCCACCTTGTTCACGCCCACACCCCAGGCCTTGATCACGCCTTCTTCGCGCAAGCGGGTCAGCACGCGGAAGGCGCCTGTGCGGGCCGTTTCAAATTGGGCCAGCCAGTTGTCGCCATGGAAATCCTGGGCGATGTCGTGTACCCAGACGATGTCGAGGCGGTCCGTATCCAGGCGTTTCAAACTGTCTTCGACCGAGCGCAGGGTGGCGTCGGCCGAGTAGTCATCGACGATTTTGTTCTTGCGGCCAAATTCGAACAAGCCCCCTTTTTCGCCCAGTTCGCGGCTTGCCGGATCTTCCAGTGCGTCGAGGATCAGGCGGCCGACCTTGGTGCTCAGCACGTAATCGTCGCGGCGGCGCCGCTTCAGGGCAGCGCCCAGGCGCAGCTCGGCCAGACCGGCGCCGTAGAACGGGGCCGTATCGAAATAGCGGATGCCCGATTCCCAGGCTGCGTCGACGGTCGCCAGCGCTTCGCCTTCGGGAATGTTGCGGAACATATTGCCCAGCGGCGCCGTACCGAAACCCAGTTTGCCTGTCAGTAAGTGTTTGATACTCATGATGTTTTCCTTCAATGTGTGGATCAGTGAAGACAGAATAGCTGGACAAGTTAAGCCTGTCCAAGACATAATTTGCGCAACTTGAGTCCTGAAAGGTCTGATATGCTGGACATGCGCCAATTGCAATACTTCATCGCCGTCGCCGAGGAAGAACACGTGGGGCGGGCCGCCGAGCGCCTGCACATTTCCCAATCGCCGCTGAGCCGGCAAATCGCCCAGCTTGAAGACAGGCTGGGCCTGACATTGTTCGAGCGCAGCGCCCAGCGCATCCGTCTCACGCGCGACGGCCACACTTTCCTCGCCGAAGCGCGCGCTTTTATCACGCACGGGAATCGCCTGGAAGCGCTGGCGAAACGCCTGGGGCGCGGCGACGAAGGGGGCTTGTGCATCGGCTATATCGAGAACGCCATGCATGCGGGCGTCTTGCCCGATGGCTTGCGCGCCTTGCGCGCCACGCGGCCGCAGGTGCACATCGCCCTGTACCACCTGCATTCGGCCGAGCAAATCGAGGGCTTGCGCCAGCGCAGCCTCGATATCGCGCTGCTGTGCGAACCGCCGCTGCCGGACGACCCGGACCTCGATTGCGCGCAAGTGCTGAGCGACCCCATGCTGCTGGCCTTGCCGGAGACGCACCCGCTGGCGGCCAAGGCCGACCTCACGCCCGAGGACCTGGCAGGCGAAGAGTGGATAGCCGTGCTGCACAAGGAAAGCGTGCTGAAGCACGATAACTTCATCGCCGCCTGCGCGCGCGCCGGTTTTACGCCCGATATCCGCATGGAAGCGACGGAGCCTTTGACGGCGCTGGGCCTGGTGGCGGCCGGGCTGGGCATGGCCATGATACAGCGCAGCCTGCGCCAGCACGCGCCGGCCGGCGTGGTGGTGCGCACACTGCCGTGGTTCAGCTATCGCACGCCCTTGTGGCTGGCCTGGCACAAGGTCAACCTGCGTCCGCTGGTGGGGATTTTCCGTGTAACCTTGCTGGAGCAGGCCAGCGGTGTGGCCATGCCGGAGCAAAAAGACGTATAAATAAGGCAATCACCTGTCGGGAGGATGGCCATGTTCGATATGGATGTCCCGGTATGGGAACTGGTGGCGCGCGCCGTCGTCATCTACCTTGCCTTGCTGCTGATGGTGCGCATGACGGGCAAGCGGACGGTGGGGCAATTCACGCCGTTCGACTTGCTGGTCGTCATGCTGCTGAGCGAGGCCGTATCGAATTCCCTGTCCGGCGGCGACGACTCCGTACCCGCCGGCCTGATACTGGCATTGACCCTGATTTGCCTCAACATGCTGATCGCATGGCTGAGTTCGCGCAGCCGCAAGTTCGCCGAGCTGGTCGACGGCACGCCCGTGCTGCTGGGCCGCGATGGCCAGATTTTCGATGATGTCGTCAAAAAATGCCGGGTGGCCGGCGGCGACGTGGAGCAGGCGCTGCGCGAGGCCGATTGTCCCTTGCAGGACATGAAATGCGCGTTCTTGGAAGCGGACGGCAAGATCACCATTTTGCAAAAGTAAGCGCAAAAAGAAGTGCAAAAGCATGCGGCCTGGTCAAATCTTCTTCCTGCGCTTCCAATGCAGGGGCAGCCACCACCACATGCAAATGACGAGTGCACCGATCAGCGCGCAGGCGACGATGCCGGCGGCCTGGCCGAACACTTCCGATATCACGAGGTTGGTACCGAGGATAAACGCCATTGCCAACGACAGGGCGCCCGCCATCATGATGCGGTCGGCATTGCGCTTGAAGCGTTCGCGGTCTTGCAGGGGGCGCATGACGCGGTGCTGGATGGCCGGGGCGCTGAGCAGCACCAGGCTCGCCATGGAAAAGAAGAAGGTGGCCAGGAAGACGATCTTTTCCGCCTGCACGATTTTCGCGAAGCCGCCATTGAAGGGCAGCAGGAAGAGAAAGGCCGTCAAGGTCTGTGCGCCGGGCAAGAGGATGCGCAATTCGCTGAGCAGGTCGGACAAGTCGCCGTCCTCGCCTGGCTGGCCATCTTCATCCTGGTGTGGCGTGTGTGGCATGGGAGCGTCCTCGTGGTGGTGATGGCGCCAGTCTACGCACAAGCGACCAGGCCGACTGTGGGCGGGCGCACCTTCAGAAGTATTGTGTCAGAACCATTGCGCGTAGCGTTGGTGCAAGCGCCACAGCGGTGTCGAGACGATGGGCGTGGCGCTGTGCGAGGCGTCGTGGCCGCAATGGCCGCAACTATGGCGGCGGTGCGGCGCCAGCGCAAAGCTGCCCAGGTCCAGGTGCGGATGGCCGCAGCGGGCGCAGTCGCTGCAGTCCAGCGGCGTGCCCGCCTGCAAGGCGGCGGTGAACGCCTGGACGGCGGGCGGCGTGATGTTCAGTTGCACGACGTCGGTGGGGAACAGGCCGGGCAGGGCGCGGCAATCGATGGCCAGCGCGGCCGTGTCGCGCGCCAGCAGGGCGCCGCCGTCATTGGCCTTGGCGCGCAGTTGCAGCAAGCCATCCGTGCCAAGGCGCAAGGTCGTGGCGTGAAACTGGCTGGGGTCGAACAGCGTTGGATACAGCACATAGCCCATGGGGCTGGCGTGCTGGCGGCAACGCATCTGCCCCGTTGCCTGTCGGTCGGCCACGTCGGCCAGGGTGCCCCAGTAGCACTGGTGCGTGCGGCACCAGTGGCGCGCCGCGCCATTGCGAAATTTTCCAGCTGGCAGCAGATCGCACGCGACGATGGCGTCTTCGCCTGCGCCGGCGCGAAAGTGGCCCGTGATGTGCTGTGTGGTGACGGCAAGGTGGCCCATGCTCGCTTGCAGGGGCCAGCAGATGCCTGGCAGGGTCAGCGGCGTGGCCAATGGCGCCTCCGCGCCGCTATCGGCTTGCGAGCCGATAGCGGGCCGGAATGAAAAAGCCCGCCGACTGGGGCGGGCTGTGCTGACGGGAATGCCTGAGGCATGGCCCGGATTATTCTTCCGTATCGGCCAGGGTGACGATGGCCCGCGCCCACTTCGAGTATTTCAGGTTTGCCAGATCGCGCACGGTCTTGATATTGAACGCTTGCTTGAGCAGCTCCGCATCCTTCTCGCTCACGCCTTGCAGCGCATCGACGGGCGCATCAGCGATTTCCTTGAACGTCTTTTTTTCGTAAGCCTTGTCTACCGCTTTATTGATGTTCATGTGTTGATACTCCTCAGTAAGTGGAAAATTAATTCTACACGTTTTTGCAAACTGTCAATTTACGCTTGCAAGTTGGGCCGAACTAAATATGATGGAGGTGGATGCCTCGACAGTGGGGTTATCCATGCGTTCGCCTCGAGATTGTAATTATAGCATTTTTATTATTCATAGTATAATGATTTCCATGGCGCAGAATGGTCTGCGTTCATGCCGGACGCCGCAGTCATGCGGCACCAATCGATAGCGTTCAGGAGAATACGATGAGTTTGCTAGATCAACTTGCAGGACAGGCGATGAGCGCTTTGGGCAACAAGAGTGCTGACGGGGAAGCCCCATCGGGATTGATGGCCAGTGTGATGGACCTGGTCAACCAGCATGGCGGCTTGCCCGGCTTGCTGCAGAAATTCCAGGAAAGCGGCCTGGGCGACCAGGTGGCCAGCTGGATCGGCACGGGCGCCAATGCGCCCGTCTCCGGCGAACAGATCAAGGATGCGCTCGGTAGCGACACGATCAGCCAGATCGCGGAAAAAGCGGGCGTCGCACCGGACGCGGCCTCGGGCGGCCTGGCTGCCTTGCTGCCCCAACTGATCGACAAGCTGACCCCCGACGGTCAGGTGCCGGAAGGCAATGACCTCGTCAGCCAGGGTTTGAATATGCTCAAGGGCAAGATCTTCGGTTGATCAGACAATGCCACAACCAAAAACCTCGCAGCGATGCGAGGTTTTTTTTGTTTTAAGCGGCGGCCATCATGCCGAGACGTTGCGCCATATACGCCGGTTCACTGGTCAGCCTGGCCGTACTTCCCTCCACCAGATACGAGCAATAGCGGCGCCGTTCGGCGATGCCGCCGCGCCGTTCCATCAGTTCGCCCAGCATGGCGACGGCGTCCGTAGCCATCTTTTGCACTGGCTGGCGCAGGGTGGTGATGTCGTAGCTGAGCCAGCCCGATGCTTCCAGCGCGTCGAAACCGGCCACCGACATTTGCAGCGGCACTTCGATGCCCATCTGATGCCGCGCCGTGTCCAGGCAGCCGATGGCCATGATGTCGTTGCCGCAAATGACGGCGTCCGGCACGCGGCCCAGGCGGTCGATGACCTTGCGCAAGCCGCGTCCGCCGCTGGCGTAATCGTAGTTGCCGCTGACGACGATGGGCGCGGGCAAGCCCAGGCTCAGCAGACGGTCCAGCATGCCGGCCTTGCGCTCCTGCGCGACGGCCGAGTCGCCGGGACCGTCGATGATGGCGAACTGGCGGTGGCCCGCCTCGGCCAGGCGCGAGACGAGCAGGCGCGCCGCTTCGGCCTGGTCGCACAGCACGGCATGCACGGCGTGCTCGCGCGGGCTGCGGTTGAACAGCACCAGCGGCACGTCGCGCCGGCCGAATTCAGCCATCTGCTCGTCCGACAGGCAGGCGGCCACGACGGCGCCATCGACCTGGTATTGCCACACATCGCCCAAGACCTTGCCGATGTCCGCTTCGCGCTCGAGGGTAAACAACAGGAGACGCTTGCCCTGGCGGGCGATTTGCTGGCTCAGGTCGGACAATACTTGCGGATAGTACAGATTGGCCAGGTTGGAAATGATGACGGCCACCAGGTTCGAGCGGCGCGTGATCAGGCTGCGCGCGGCTGCATTGGGGATGTAGTCGAGGCTGATGGCCGCCTGCATGACCTTGGCGTGGGTGGCTGGCGAAACGCTGGCGCCCGGCTTGAAGCAGCGCGACACGGCCGATTGCGACACGCCGGCCAGCAGGGCCACGTCATACGAGGTCACGCGCCGATCGGCACCGGGTATGGCGCGGGTGGTGGTGCTGGATGTCCTGGCTACAGTATTCTTTTTTCGCATAGTGGTCTGGCAAGCAACCTGTCTCAAAGTATTCCTGCAGGCCCGGCCGCTTGTGGCGGCCTGGGCGGGAAAAATGAGCATAGCGAAAATATTTCCATGTGGCAAGACTGTTTTCTTATCCATGTTGCAAATAATTTGATTTAATGGCAAGTGGTATGCTTGCTCCTCAATCTGGACTGTCGCAGGGGCCGCTGCCATAAGGGCTGATGCGTCCCGGCGGGTCCACGCGGCGGGCGCTGAAATCGCTGGCCAGGGTGGGTAAGGGGAAGTCCGCCGTGGCGCTCGCTTCCGTGCCGCTCACCGTACCCCGCACAGTCAATGCGATGCGCACCCAGGAACCGAAGTTGCGCGGATAGCTGACGGTGACGGTGGCCATGCCCAGCGCGTCGCTCAGGCCGCTGGCGCTGACGGTCAGGGGAATGCCCGGGTCGAGCACGCCATTGCCGTTGCCATCGTAGGCGGCATCAAAAATACCATTGCGCAAGACGTCCTCGTTGGCGCAGCTGTAATTGGGCAGGGCCAGGCGCCAGACGCCCGTGTCGGGGAACTCGGGCTTGTCCGCTTGCCACACATAGTATCCCTTGGCATAGCGGCTGGGCCAGGCGGCGGCCGTGATGGCGACGCCGGGCACGGCGTTGCCGGCGCTGTCGGATACGAATACGGCAAAGTCCTTTTGCAGCACGCTGGCTGAATACTCGCGCAGCAGGCTGCCCGTGCCCAGCTTGATCGACAGCGCTTGCCGCGCCACCGTCAGGCGCACGAGGGCCGTGGCCGCCGCTTGCGCAGCGCCCTCGATGCGGGCCTGGATCAGTACGCCATCGCGGCCGCTGTCGGCTGCTCCCGCCACGTACTCGGCACGCGCCAGGCCGTCGCTGCCCGTCAGCACGCGGCCCGCCTGCCGCAGGTAGCCGCCGCTGGGGTCGCTCAAGATGGTAAACAGCACGGGCGCGTTCTTGACCAGGTTGTTGGCCGTGCCATCGCGCACGGCGGCGCCGATGATGCTGATACTGGCGCTGCCGGCCGATGGCGTCATATTGGCGCGCAGCACGGCCGGCTCCGCTTGCACGGCCAATTTGCTGGCGGCGCTCAGGGGCGCGACGAATTCCAGCCGCGTCTGCGCCGAGGGGCCGCCGGCCACGGCCGCCGTGATGGTGGCCACGCCCGCGTTGGCCGATTGCACATAGCTGCGCGGCAAGTTGCCATTGCTGAACATCAAGCTGACAGGCAAGGCCTGGCTGCAGGCGCTGTCCGCAAACAGGCTGCCGCGCGAGGTCGACAGGCTGGCGCTACCCGTTTGCGCCACGCCCGCCTTGTCGTAGCGCACGTCGATGGGCTGGCACGCCAGGGTGACCACTTCCGGCAACACGTCGGCGCCGCCGGCATCCTGGCTTACGGCCGGGCTCAGGCGCAGGTCGCTGCCCGCCACGGCATACGCCTGTGTGGCGGCCGCGCCCAGCGCATTGACGGACACGGCATCCTTGCCCAGGCTGCCTGCCGTCAGGCGCAGCACCAGCTGGCCTTGCGCATTGCTGAGCGCTGCGCCGCCATCCTTGACACGCACGCCGTTGCCGGCGCCCGTGCTGTAGGCGATGGCGGCGCCGGAAACGGGTTTGCGCGCCGAGTCGCGCACGGTGACGGTGAGGTCGGCGCCCTGGCCCAGCATCAAGGCGGCGGGCCCCAGCACTTCCACGGTGCTGCCCGTGACGGCCACCGTACCCTTGCCGCTGCGCATGCCCACATTGGCCGTCACGGTGATGCTGCGGTTGCTGTTGGCGCCTCCCGTGCCCAGCAGGGCGCGCGCCTGGCCATTCTTGTCCGTCACGGCATCGACGCTGCCGAGGATGCCGGAATCGGTAGCAAAGGAAATCTTCGCGTTGGGCAAGGCGAGGTTGGCGTCATCCTTGACGAGGGCCGTGACGGCCACTTCACTGCCGGCCAGGCCCGCCGAAGCCAGTTCCGTGCTGGAAAACACGAGGTTGACGGCGCTGGCCAGGGTGGCCGGCTCGGGCGGCGTGACTGGCGGTATCACGGGCGGCGTCACCGGTGGCGTGACGGGCGGATTGAGGGGTGGCGGGCTGCCGCCGCAGCCTGCCGTGCCGTGCAGCCCGCAACCGGCGCCGGCCTGGGTATCGGCCGAACCGCCGCCGCAGCCGGCCAGGGAAACGAGGAAAGCCGCCAGCAAGGCAGCGGACAGGTGGCGCAGGGGAGCATGGGGCACGACGGGTCTCCGGGAGCTGGCCGAGTTGCTCGGCGTTAATTTCCCAAGAGTATCTTTTGCGGGCGGCTGGTACTTGATGCAAAGCAAGCTTATGCTGTTGAGCTCGTCGGACGGGTTTTGCTGGTGCAAAGCCCTGCCTTCTGATAACATAACGCCCCTTTATTCAGGGAAGGGTCGACATGGCCAATGCTTGCGGCGTCGATTTCGGCACGTCAAATTCCACGGTAGGCTGGGCGCGTCCCGGGCAGAGCACCATGCTCGGCCTGGAAGATGGCAAGACGACCTTACCGTCCGTCGTCTTCTTCAATGCGGAAGACGAGGAAGTCAGTTTTGGCCGCGCGGCGCTGGCCGGCTATCTGGCCGGTTACGAGGGGCGCTTGATGCGCTCGCTGAAAAGCTTGCTGGGTACCAGTCTCATCGATGGCCAGACGGAAGTGGGCGGCCGCGCGCTGCCGTTCCGTATGCTGTTGGCGCAATTCATTGGCGAAGTGAAACGCCGCGCCGAGCAGTCCGCCGGCCGCGAATTCTCGTCCGCCGTGTTCGGCCGTCCCGTCTTCTTTATCGATGACAATGTGCAAGCCGACCAGCTGGCGCAAGACACGTTGGCCGAAGTGGCCCGTTCCGTCGGCTTCAAGGACGTCGCCTTCCAGTTCGAGCCGATCGCCGCCGCCTTCGACTACGAGTCGCAGATAACCAAGGAAGAGCTGGTGCTGATCGCCGACATCGGCGGCGGCACCTCCGACTTTTCGCTGGTGCGCTTGTCGCCGGAACGGGCGAAAAAGGCCGAGCGCCGTGACGATATCCTCGCCACCGGCGGCGTGCACATCGGTGGCACGGACTTCGATAAATACCTGAGCCTGTCTTCCGTCATGCCGCTGCTCGGCTATGGCAGCCGCCTGCACAATAATAGCGAAGTGCCGTCCAGCTATTATTTCAACCTGGCGACCTGGCATACCATCAACCTGGCCTACACGAAGAAGATCTGGGTGCAACTGGCCGACGTGTGCCGCGATGCGCGTGAGCAAGACAAGATGGGGCGTCTGCAAAAGCTGATCGACGAGCGCGCCGGCCACTGGCTGGCCATGAAAGTGGAAGAGGGCAAGATCGCCCTGTCCGATGCGGCCGAAGTGCAGCTGGAACTGGACCGCTTGTCGCCCGCGCAAAGCCTGCTGCTCAAACGCGCGCAGTTCGACGAGGCCATTGGCCACCTGTGCGGTTCCGTGGAAGACACCGTGTTGCGTTTGCTGCGCGACGCGGGCGTGGCGCCGGAAGCCGTCGACACCGTCTTCTTTACGGGCGGCTCCAGCGGCGTGCGCTTGCTGCGTGAAAAGATCGCGGCCCTGGTGCCGGCCGCGCGCAAGGTCGAAGGCGACTTGTTCGGCAGTATTGGTGCCGGCTTGGCGCTGGACGCCGTGCGCAAGTTCGGCTAAGCTGGCCCACCGCAGCATCGCAGAAAGAGCCTGACTTCATGAATGTGTTTGACAAACCGATCGTCATGATCGACTTCGAGACGACCGGATTGTCGCCCGACATGGGCGACCGCATCACGGAAGTGGCGGCGCTGCGTATCGAGGGCGGGCGGATCACGGACCGCTACGTGACCCTGATCAATTGCAATGCGCGCATTCCCTCGTTCATCACGGGCTTGACGGGCATTACGCAGGCGATGGTCGACAAGGCGCCGCCCGTGGCCGAGGTGGTGCCGCAGTTGCTCGACTTTATCGGCAGCGATGCCTTGTCGGCGCACAATGCCAGCTTCGATGAAAAATTCCTGCGCGCGGAAAGCGCCAGGCTGAACCTGACACCGGCGCACCAGTCGCTCGTGTGTTCATTAAAACTGTCGCGCCGCGTGTTTCCCGGCATGGCCAGCTACAAGCTGGGCCAGCTGTCGAGCCAGCTGGGCATCGCCTTCAAGAGCGCCGCCCACAGGGCCGAATCCGATGCGGAAGTGGCGGCGCAAGTGCTGATCCATATCGGCCGCCATTTGCGCAGCAGCTACGGCATCGCCGACGTCGACGCGGACTTGCTCGTGTCGCTGAACAAGCTGGCCGCCGCCAAGGTGCCGCAATTCCTGCAAAAGCATCCATCGCGCCGCTGAGCGCCGATTCCTCTCTAAGCGGGCTCATCAAAACGATATGATTTTGTTATTTCGTTTGAGCCTGCTCAAGCCCTTCCCCCGCATCGAATTTAAAATTTAGGCAACACACGATTCGCCGCCCTGGGCCGCCGTTTTGCGCGTGCTGTCGGCAAGCGCGATGTGGATGGGGGCGCACATGGACAAGCACCATACTGCCAGAGATAGCCACCAGGCGTATATCTGGTTCCGCACGGCTGCCGAGCAGGGCAATGCCTACGCCCAGTTCAACCTGGGATTGATGTACAAAAAGGGCGAAGGCGTGGCGCAGGACGATGCGCGCGCCTTTGTCTGGCTGCGCCTGGCCGCGCTGCAGGGGCTGGCGTTCGCGCAGAATCACCTGGGTGCCATGTATTACCATTGCCGCGGCGTGGAGCAGAGCGATGAAGACGCCGTGCTGTGGTTTCGCCGCGCAGCCGCCCAGGGTGACGCCTCGGCCCAGCAAAACCTGGGACAGATGTACCGCAGGGGACGCGGTGTTCCGCAGAGCGACGAGCTGGCCCTGGCGTGGTTTTACCGCGCTTCAGAACAGGGCGTGGCCAGCGCGCAATCCTTGCTGGGCGAAGCGTATGCCCAGGGTCTCGGCGCGAAAAAGAACGATGCGCTGGCCCTGGCCTGGTTCCGCAAGGCAGCCTTGCAGGGCGATGCGCAGGCGCAGCTGAACCTGGGGCTCGTCTACAAGCGGGGCCAGGGCGTGGTGCAGAGCGATGCGCAGGCGCTGGCCTGGTTCCGCCAGGCCGCCGCCCAGGGACTGGCCGTGGCGCAGCGGCAACTTGGCGTGGCGTATGCGGAAGGTTTGGGCGTGGCGCCCGACCAGCTGCGCGCCTATGCCTGGCTGCAGCGGGCAGCCGAGCAGGATGACGCCGACGCCCAGTTCAACCTGGGCCTGATGCTGGCGCGCGGGCAGGGCGTGGACAAGGACGAGGCGCGCGCCGTCGCCTGGTACCGGCGTGCCGCCCTGCAAGGTCATTGCATGGCGCAATACAATCTGGGCGGCATGTTTGCGGGCGGGCGCGGCGTCACCCGCGATTTGCGCCAGGCGCTGGACTGGTATGCGAGGGCGGCGGCCCAGGGTGCGTCGAATGCGCAGTTCAACCTGGGCGTGATGTATGCCAATGGCCAGGGCGTGGAGCGCGACGAGGTGTGCGCCGTGCGCTGGTACCGCACGGCTGCCGACCAGGGCGACGCCAGCGCGCAGAACAACCTGGGCGTCATGTATGCGAACGGCCATGGCGTGCCGCAAGACGACGGCCTGGCCGTGCAATGGTATGCGCGCGCGGCCGGCCAGGGCCATGCGCTGGCCCAGTACAATCTGGGCGGCATGTACAACAGCGGTCGCGGCGTGGAGAGGGATCGCGTCTGCGGCTACGTGTGGCTGGCGCTGGCGGCCGAGGGCGGCGATAGCGGGGCGGCCAGGGCCCGGGAAGCGGCGGCGTCCAGGCTGGAACCGGCGCAGCTGCAGGAGGCGCAGCAGCGCATGCGGCAATGGCACCAGCTGCGCTTTCCACAACTGCCGCCGCGCGACTGAGACTGTGCGCGCATGGGCTGGCGCTGCATGCGATAATTGCCGACAGGCATGTCGCGAAGGCGGCGTCGTTCTTGGCACAGTGAAAGGTGGAACATGGTAAGGCAGGCAGGCGAGGACGCATCCGAGCAAAAAGTCATCGACGACATCGCCACGCATGGCTGGCATGGCGTGCATATCGGTGCCGATGAAGAAGGTCCCGGCTATGCTTTTACCATAGGCGCTGGCCACAGCTTCGGCCAGCCTGAATTTCTCATCATGGGCTTGCCGCGACACATGGCCCACCAGATACTCGACGTGGCGCTGGATGCCGCGCGCAGCGGCGCCATCACGGATTTCACGGCCACCACGGACGTCTTGCTGGAAGGCCATCAGTGCGCCTTCGTGCGTGTGCCGGTCGAGCAATACCGCGACTACGTCGGCTATGCGCGCTGGTATTACCAGGGCGATGACTTTACTTTGTACCAGATCGTCTGGCCGTCGCGCGATGGGCATTTTCCATGGCAGGCGCAAGCGAGCGCGCAGTATGTGGCGAGCCAGCCCCTGCTGGGACCGGCGCCGCTGGCCGCATGACGCGCATCGTCACGGGTACGGCTACCGTGTGCGTGTTCGACCCGGCCCTCTTGCGCCACAGGCTGGAAGACGACTGCGACTGGTGGAGCATCCCCAGCGCGGAACTGGCGGCCGTGAATGCGGGGCAAGCGGCGTTTTTCAACGTGGGCGGCGACGGCGCGTATGAACTCGCCTTGCATGCCGAACTTGCCGAGCCGCAGGTGATCGTGCACCTGGCCGTCGTCTCGGGCCGCGTCTTCATCGGCGCCGGAGAGGACGTCACGGGCGGCGGCCTGGAACCGGACACGGCCTATGGCGGCCTGTTCGTGGACCTGCCCGCAGGCAGCTACCGTGTGCAGGCGCGCCGCGATGGCGCCCACATCAGCCTGGCATTCGTGCCCGATGCGCGCAGCGGCAATGCGTTTGGCGACCTTGTGCGTATTTGATCTTGCGTACCCGTATTGCCCCGGGCTAGGCATCCATGCGCGCCGCGCCCGTGCCTTGCCGCCGGTCCAGGAACAGGCTGTTGCCGTGGATTTTCTTTGCCTGCTTCTTTGCTTCGGCCGCCTGCGTGGCGATCTGGTGGTGCGTGTAGTACTGGTGCGCCTCGACCTTGATGACGCCCAGCGACAAGCTGATCAACGAGTAAAACACTTTCTTGCCTTGCCGGTCTTCGCTGATGTAGCCGCCCCGTTCGCAGTCGCCCGTGCTGTAGTAGGCGAGGATGGCGGCCGCGAAGTCGTCCAGCATGGCCTGGCAGCGCGTTTCCCAGTCTTCGCTCTGGAACAGAATCATGAAATCGTCGCCGCCGATGTGGCCGATGAAGTCGCGGTTCGGGTCGCAATGGCTGCTGAGGATTTCTCCCGTCAGCTGGATTACGTCGTCGCCCTTGCGGTAGCCGTACACATCGTTGAAGGGCTTGAAGTGGTCGAGGTCGCAATAGCAGACCCAGAAGCGGCTGCCGCTGTGCAATAAGCGGTCGATATGTTCGTTGATGGGCACGTTGCCGGGCAATTGTGTCAGCGGGTTGGCGTAGCGGGCCGCGTTGATCTGCATCTGCGTGATTTCGCGCATCAGGTCGTGGCCCGTGCCCATGCCCAGGTAACGGCCGTGCTCGGTGATGATGAAGCCGTTGAACAGGTGGTGGGCATCGGATTGCACCATCGTGTAGCTGAGTTCCTGCAAGCTCGTCTCGTGGTCGGCAATCAGGGGCGTGGCATCCATGAACAGGCTGCATGATTTCCTACCATACAGTTCGCGCTGGTAAGGGCGGGCGAAGTGGTCGATCATGTCGAAGCGGCTGATCAGGCCCAGCGGCACGCCGTCGTCGACGACGGGAATGATCATCAGCTTCGGTTCCTTCAGGAAGATATCGTACACCTCGTTATTGTTGAGCTGCGGCGACACGGCCGCCACCTTGTGCAGCAGCTTGCGGATGCTGGCGCCATTTTTTTCCAGGCTGCTGCGCTGCGGATACACGGCCACGCCATTGCGCCCCAGCGCCTGCACCACTTCGGCCGGCAGGGCGCGCGCCGGCACGGCGTTGGGCCGGCCCAAATGATAGCCTTGCCCGAACGCCACGCCCAGGTCGCGCAAGACCAGCAATTCCGTCTGCGCCTCGATGCCTTCGGCGATGACCAGGGTGCCCGATTTCTCCGCGATTTCCTGGATCGAGCGCACGAACTGCAGTTTCACGGGATCGTTGTTGATGCCCTGGATGAAATGCATGTCGATCTTCACGTATTCCGGGCGCAGTTCCGACCACAGGCGCAGGCTGGAAAAACCTTCACCGAGGTCGTCAATGGCGATCTGGAAACCCATGTTACGGCAATGCAGCACCGCCTCGCGCATCAGCTCGTAATCGTAGGTGGGCTGGTTTTCCGTCAGCTCGATGATGACACGGTCCGGATTGATGCCGATGTGCTCGATGTATTCCAGGGTTTCGCCATGGCGGGCATTGCGCAGCAGCAGGCATTCGGGGCTGACGTTGAGAAACAGTTTTCCCGGCAACTGCAGTTCGGCGAAGCGTTCAAGCACCACTTGCCGGCACAGGTGTTCCACTTCCAGGGTCAGATCGTGCGCGCGCGCCACCTTGAACAGATTCATCGGCGCGTGCAGGGGGCTGTCGGACGGCCCCCGTATCAAGCCTTCGTAACCGATGATGTCGCCGCTGTGCATGTGGATGATGGGCTGGAACAGCGCGCTGAGCTTGCGGCCCGCGAGGATCTCGTGCAAGGCGTCCGTCCCTTCGATGGTCATGGGAAGCGATGGCGGTTTCAGGTAAGCCACGTTCGATGGCATCACGCCGGGCGGCGCGGCGGTGGTGGAAGGGAGGGCGAGAGTGTGCATAGGAGGCTGTGGCGGCACGGCCTCTGGACGGGCCATGAACATGTTGCCGATAGTAAAGAAGATTTATGACAGCTTGATGAAACGACTTTGCTTTTGATAATGTTTCTTGTATGAACGTCAGCTTGTCGATTTCGCGGAAAGCGAGATTTATCATGGCGATCCATGTGAATTTGCCAAACAAAAGACGGCAAATTCCTCAGATAACTGTGCTTTAAAAGTGGCAATCCGCGCTATGATTTCTCTTGGCGAAAGTCAACATGGGCAGCCGCGGCGTATGCCTGGCCTGCTTTCCTCGACATCCAACAATGAGACAAACAACCCATGCAATTACGTAGTGCAACCCTCATATTCAGCTTGCTGGCCGCTTTCGGTGGCAATGCCCTGGCGCAAAGCGCCGCGACGCCATCGTGCCCGGCCGGCGACGGCGCTCCGGTGACGTATCCTGTCAGCAAAAAAGTCGACCAGCAAGACAGCTATTTCGGCACCACCATTGCCGATCCGTACCGTTGGCTGGAAGATGCCAACAGCGCGGAAACGGGCGAGTGGGTCACGGCGCAAAACAAGCTGACGCAGTCGTACCTGGGCACCATCCCCGAGCGCGCCGCGATCAAGCAGCGCCTGACCAAGCTGTGGAACTATGAGCGTTTCTCTACACCAACGAAGCAGGGCGGCCGCTACTTCTACAGCCGCAATGACGGCTTGCAAAACCAGGCCGTGCTGTACACGGTGAAAAAACTGACGGACGAGCCACGCCTGCTGCTGGATCCGAACACCCTGTCCACGGATGGCACGGTGGCGCTGGCCGGCACCTCGATCAGCCCGAACGGCAAGTACCTGGCGTACGCCACGGCCGCTTCCGGTTCCGACTGGAACGAGTGGAAAGTGCGCGACATCGAGACGGGCAAGGATTTGACGGACCACATCCAGTGGGCCAAGTTCTCGGGCGCCTCGTGGACCAAGGACAACACCGGTTTCTTCTACAGCCGCTATGACGCGCCGAACGAAGCCACCAAGCTGGCCGATATCAATTACTTCCAGAAATTGTATTTCCACAAGATCGGCACGCCGCAAAGCGACGACGTACTGGTCTTCGACCGTCCCGACCAGAAGGAATGGGCGTTCGGCGGCAGCACCGTCAGCGACGACGGCAATTATCTGATCATCACGGCCACGCAAGGCACGGAACGCAAGAACCGCATCTTCTACAAGGACTTGCGCCAGAAGAACGCCAAGGTCGTGGGCTTGCTGGAAGAGTTCGATGCTTCGTACTCGTTCATCGACAATGACGGTCCCGTGTTCTTCTTCAAGACGGACAACAAGGCGCCAAAATCGCGCGTGATCGCCATCGATACGCGCAAACCGCAGCCATCCGACTGGAAGGAAATCGTGCCGGAAGCGGCGGAAACCCTCGTCGCCGTCAACCTGATCAACAACCAGTTGGTGCTCGACTACTTGAAAGATGCGCAAACGCAAATCAAGATCGTCGGCCTGAACGGCAAGCTGGTGCGCGAAGTGGCCTTGCCGGGCATCGGTTCGGCCGGCGGCTTTGCGGGCAAGCGCGGCGATACGGAAACGTTTTACTCGTTTACCAGCTTCACGACGCCAGCGACCATCTACCGCTACGACATGAAGTCGGGCAAGAGCACGGTATACCGCCAGCCGAAGGTCGATTTCGACCCGAACGCCTTTGAAACACGCCAGCAATTCTTCACCAGCCGCGACGGCACCAAGGTGCCGATGTTCATCGTCTCGAAAAAAGGCATGAAGCTCGACGGTTCCAACCCGACCTATCTGTACGGCTATGGCGGCTTCAATATTTCGCTCACGCCAAGCTTCTCCGTGGCGAATCTTGCCTGGGTGGAAATGGGCGGCGTCTACGTGATGGCCAACCTGCGCGGCGGCGGCGAGTACGGCGAAGCCTGGCACCAGGCTGGCACCAAGCTGAACAAGCAAAACGTGTTCGACGACTTTATCGGCGCGGCGCAATGGCTGGTGGACAACAAGGTTACTTCGCCATCGAAGCTGGCGATCGGCGGCGGCAGCAATGGCGGCCTGCTGGTGGGCGCGGCCATGACGCAGCGTCCCGACTTGTTCGCGGCGGCCATCCCGCAAGTGGGCGTGCTCGACATGTTGCGCTTCCACAAGTTTACAGTGGGCTGGGGCTGGGTGCCTGACTACGGTTCGTCGGACGACGCCGAACAGTTCAAGGCGCTGGTGAAGTACTCGCCGCTGCACAACCTGAAGGCGGGCGGCTGCTATCCGGCCACCATGATCACGACGGCCGACCACGACGACCGCGTCGTGCCTGCCCACAGCTTCAAGTTCGCCGCCGCCGCCCAGGCAGCGCAAGGCGGTGCCGCGCCCGTGCTGATCCGCATCGATAGCAAGGCGGGCCATGGCGCCGGCAAGCCGACGACCAAGCAGATCGAAGAAGTGGCGGACCGCTGGGGCTTCCTCAGCCGTTCCTTGAAGATGACGCCGGTAGTGGCGGAGCCGGCCAAGGTGGCTGCGCAGTAAAATACGGCAGGTCGGATTGGCGCGGCATCGCCGCGCGTGATCCGACAACATCCGTCATGCCAGCAAGATGTCGGATTACGCGGGGCTTTTCGCCCCGCTAATCCGACTTACGGTCACAATCCTCGCCAATACTCCCTCCCCGAACACCGTTTGAAACGGCAAATCCTTGCGCTGTGCATAGCCGATATAGCAATCGCACTTGAAGCGCGGGCAGCGGCGTTCCTGTAGCATGTCTGCCAAGTCATCCACGTACAGATTCCCCAAGCGCTCCGGCACGAAATGGCAGCGTGTCAGTTCGCCATCGCCATCGACGGACAGCGACGCTTCGCCCGCCAGGCATGGCTTGCCGCGCGAGGGCGACGGGCGGCGGTTTTGCGCAAACCACGGGTCGACGGCATCGAGCCAGGCCAGGTCTTCCCCGCTGTAGTAGCCGGGGCCACGGCGGTCGTAGGCGTTCAGCCACAGATAGACGTGCTCCGGCAGGGCCGCGCGCAGGGCGCGGATGGCGTCCAGGTGCTCGTTCATGGCGACGACGCCGACGCAATAGCGCACGCCCATCGCGTCCAGCCTCGCGCAGCGTTCGAGAAAGCGGGCCACGGTCGTCTGGCCCGGGTGGTAGGTGCACCACAGGCCGATTTTTTCCAGCCCTGGCATGTCACGCAACCAGCTCAGGGGGCCGGACAGATTCGTCTGCAGCGCCACTTGGCGCACGTGGGGCAAGGCAGCCAGCGTCTGCATGGCCGCGCGGTACTGGCGCCGCACCAGCGCTTCGCCCCACGGCGTGAACAGGACGCCGATGTCCCGTTTTTGTGCCGCCACCCAGCCGGTAAAACGCGCCACTTCACGCGCATCGCGGGCCAGGGTGGCATGGCTGTCGCGCTTCTTGGCGAACGGGCAGTAGCCGCAGGCGTAATTACAGCTCGAAAGCGTGCCGCGATACAGCAGGGACAGCGTTGGCGCTTGCGTTGTCAGCACGCCTGGCCGCCTTCGGCCATCAGCGCGCGCACCGTCTCGGACGCCAGCCACGGGCCGATGGTGTCGGCGTAGCTGTAGCCGCGGTCATTCAGGCGCAGCAGCGGGCCATCTTCTTCCACCAGGGCCAAGGAGTGCAGCTCGGCCAGCTGCGGCAGATCAAGCTCGCAGCGGCTGCCGAAGCGCGTCGCGTAGGCGTCGCGGTCCAGGCCCGGTTCCGTCAGCAGCGACTGGATCACGTAGCGGCGGCGCTGTTCCGCATCATCGAGGACGTAGCCGTGCTCCGCCTGCCCGAAGCGTGCCTCGTCCAGCGCCAGATACTGTTCGATGATGCCGATGGTCTGTGTGCGCGCCACCGCGTATTCGCTCGAATAATGCAGGCGCGAAGTGTAGGAACGGGCGCCCGCGCCCAGGCCCACCATGCCGTCGTTCTGGCAGCAGTACGAGGGCCCGTTCTGCTCGGGCGCATGCGGTGCGCGGAACATGCGCATCGACACCTGCTCATAGCCCTGGGCGCGCAAATGGTCGCGCGCGGCCGCGTACAGGGCCAGACGGCTGTCGCCATCGCGGGCCAGCATGATGGGGTTGAGCGACGCGGCCCCCTGGCGGCGCGCCACTTTTCCAAGACCCGTTTGTTCCCGTACATACAGCGGATACAGATAGATTTCCTCTGGCCGGAAGGCCAATGCGCTATCGATGGAAGCGAGCAGGCTGGCCACGGTTTGCCCGGCGATGCCATAGATCAGGTCCAGGTTCAGGGTGGGAAATCCTGCCGCGCGTATCAGGCCGATGGCGTGATGGACGGTGGCGTTTTGCTGGGGCCGGGCCAGCGCGCGCATCTCGCCGGCGGCAAAGCTCTGGATGCCGAGGCTGACCCGGTCGATGCCATGCGCGCGGCACACGGCAAGCCGCTCGGCCGTGACGGTTTCGGGCGACGCTTCGATGCCGGCCGGCGTCGCCTGCAAATCGATGCCGAGGATGTCGCGCGCGCCGCACAGCAAGGTGTCGAGCTGCGTGGGCGACAGATAGGTGGGCGTGCCGCCACCGAGCGCGAAGCGGGCAAAGCGCCGTTCACCGAGCGCGCCATCGAGGGCGCGCATCTGCACCAGCACCTGCCGCACGTAACGCTCGACCATGTCGGCGCCGGGGCGCGCCATGGCGAACAGGTTGCAAAAGCCGCAGCGCATCTCGCAAAACGGGATGTGGATGTAGGCGAAGAGGGCGGAGCGGTCCTGCTGCGCCCACAGGGGCGCCAGCGGCGCGGCCTGCGGCAAGGCGCGGTAGGCCGCCTTGTGCGGATACGAGTACGAGTACGCCTGGTAGGGCGTGTGGCGCATGCGCTGCGCCAGGGTGCCCGGTTGTTCGGATGGGTTCACGGTGGGGACTCCTGGGAAATGGTATCTGGCGCGACGACGAAGTGTGCGTATGGCACAGTCCACACGCTGTCATGGGCGACCCTGTGGCCACGGTAGCCGTCTTCGCCATAGGCGCTGCCATGGTCCGAGCAGACGATGGCGAACGTGGGCGCGCGCGCGGCGCAGGCGGCAAACAGGGGCGCCAGCGCGCTGTCGACATAGCGCAGGGCGGCCGCATGGCTATCGAGGTTATCGCTGCGGCAGCCAGGCAGGTAGGCGCGGTTCGGCGTGTGCAGGGCGGCCACGTTGATGAACAAGAAGGTGCGCTGGTCGTTTTGCGCCAGCAGCCGGGTCGCCAGCGCCACCTGCTTTTGCGTCGAATGGCGGCTGGACACGCCCATGCCCGCGCTCCAGTGGCTTTCCTGGAACAGCGACGGCAGCACGGTGCCCAAGGCGGTCTGTTTATTGAAGAAACCCACGCCGCCGATGCAGATGGTGCGGTAGCCGCGCGCGGCCAGTGCGGCGGGCAGGTCCGCTTCCTTGAAGGCAAACGTGTGCGGCGAGGTGGTTTCGCTGCCAGAAAAAGCGGAGGCGAACAGGCGCGGATGGCGGCCCGGCGCGGCCGGCGTGGGCAAGAAACCTGCAAAGAAGGCCTGGTGCGCCGCGTAGGTAAACGTGGCGGGCGAGTGGCGCTTGTCCCAGCCGCCCGGCGGCAGCAAGCGCCCCAGCACGGGCAGTTCGCCCGCCTCATACAGGGCTTGCGCCACGTCATAGCGCAAAGTGTCGAGCGTGATGAAGACGATGTCGTGGCTGCCGACGACGGCGTGCATGTCGGGGATGGCTGCTGTATCTTTAAACATGATTCAGTTGCGCTGCGTAGGTGTCCGCGCCTTGCCACAACAGGCCTGGCAGCAGGTCGCCGAAGGCGTTCGCTTCGAGCACGCGGGCCTGGCCGTGGCGCACGACGAGGTCGTAGCCCGTCACGTGGCTGTGCGGGAAGGCGCGTGCGGCCAGGGTGGCGGTCGTTTCCAGCGCCGCCAGGTCGTCTGCGTGCAGGAGGACTGCCGCGTCGCCACGCCGGTTGTCGAGGTGCAGATTGGTCATCATCTGCTGTCCGATGCGCGCCACGCGGTGCGCGGGCCGGCCCGCCACAGTGACGATGCGCAGGTCGTAATGGCCGTCGCCGCAGCGCGGCTTGTTCAACCACGCTTCCGCATACAGCTGTTGCGCGGCCAAGGCGTCCACGAGGGCGGCGATGTCGCGCCGGGTCTCGTAGCGGGCCATGCGCTTGACGTTGAACAGACGCGCCGCGCCGCCTCCCAGCTGCAAGGCGGCCGAGGTCGTGGCTTGCTGCCGCCCCGCCTTGTTCCTGCGGTAGGCGACGACACCGGACGCGGACGAGCCGTAGCGAGGCTTTAAATAGACGCGGTCAAGCTGGTGTTCGTGCAGCAGCGATTGCAGGTGGTCGTAACCATGCACGGGTCCCAGCAGGGCGGGAATGGCGATGCCGTGCGCGGCCAGGTGGCGCTGGCAGGCCAGCTTGTCCGTCATGAGACAGATTTCGGCTGGCACATTGAAGACGCGTATGTGCGGCATGGCCACCAGTTGCCTCTCCAGGTCCTGCATGGCCTTGGAAAAGCCGGCAAACCACGCATCCATGGCCAGCAATTCGCCATGCGCGGGCCCCTCGACCGGAGGACGGTCCAGCAGCCGGCAGCCCGCGTCCAGCAACAGCCCATGGGCGGCGGGATCGTCGCCGGGCGGCTCGATCTTCAGCCGGCCGGCCTGGCGCAAAGCGCCTTCCAGCAGCGCCGGCTGCGCCAGCCAGTCGCGCCATTCCAGCACTTGCGCGGGCGGCAGGCGCAGCTGTGCGCGCGCCGCCTGCATCAGCCGCACGCGCTTGCTGCCCTGTGTCGCCAGTAAAAGCATCGGTATTTATTCGCCGACGGCGACATAACGATAGCTTTCGCCGTCGTCTTCATCGGCTTCCTGCGGATCGTCCAGCACCACCTCGAACGGCAGCGCCTTCAATTTCGCCTGGTTTTCTTCCGAGATGTAGTGGTGCGACAGGTCCAGGCGTTTCAGCTTGCCCAGTTGCGTATGATTGAGCACGGCCACGGCGCCCAGGTCGCCGATTGTGCCCAGCGACAGGTCCAGGGTGTCGAGTTGCGCCACCAGCGGTTCTTCCGCCAGCCAGACGGCCAGGTCGTCGGCGATTTCGGCGTCGCGCAGGCCCAGGTAGCGCAAGGTCGGCACGATCAGCTTCGCCAGCACCTTGCGGTACAGGTCGACGTCGCCGGAAAAGCCGTAGTCGTCCGTACCCAGCCACAGTTCCAGATGTTCCAGCTGCGGCATGCTCGATTGCGCCAGTGCTTCGGCGATCTTTTGATCGAGGCCGCCCGCTTCGATGGTGAAGCGGCGCAGGTGCTGGTGGGCGAACGGTTCGATGACGAGTTCATTGCCGCCGCGGATGCGCAATTCCTGCAGCAGCGGGAAAGCGTCCAGCAGGGGCTTGTAGCTGCCTTGCACGATCCACGAGATTTCGCATTCCTCGTACGTCATGTCGCCGATGAACAGGGCGCGCAAGTTGGGCAGCTGCGGCGCGTGGGCGATCAGCGCGGCCATCACCTCGTCGGCGCCCGATTCGTAGGGGTCGCCCCACATGCCGATGATCAGCGCTTCCAGCGCGTGCTTGTCGGCCTTGGCGAGAAAGCCGGAGATCAGCTCGTCCATCTTGCGCTCGTCGTCGTATTCGAGCGACAGGCGGTAGACGATGCCGGGCGAGGCGTCGAACGGCAAGTCAGGGTCGTACTGGACGACTTTCTTGTTGTGGAAGGTGGTGGTGCTGTCGGAAATGGTCATCGCGTGGGCTCCGTGTTGGCGTTGGAGGCCTGGATGCCGCGCGGTGGCAGCGGTGCTGGATGAGCCGGGATGTGCCGCGACGCTCTGCGAAGACATCCAGGCCTGGAAATCTTGTCTATTCTAAAATCTTAGCATAGACATTCAGGCATATTGCGCACCGCAGGAGCTGCTTATCTGTGGATGACCACGAGTAGCGCCTTGCCCTCGGTCTTGCCCAAATTCCGGATGGTATGCGGCTGGTCGGCCGGATAGCGGGCCGTGCCGCCATTCTTGACCTTTTTCTTCGCCGCGCCCACTTCCAGCTCCAGGTTGCCGTGGATGACCGTCAAATGCTCGGTCGTGCCCGGGTCGTGCGGCTGCGACGCCAGTTCGCCGCCCGGCGCCAGGGTCACTTCATACCATTCATATTTGCCCGCCAGTTCCATCGGCCCCAGGATGCGCAGCACGTAGCCCGCGTGGTCGCCGGGCAGGGTGGGGGTTTCGTGGGCGTCCGTGATGCGGATGGTTTCCACGGCTTTTTCCGCGCTGGACAGCAATTCGCCGATCTGCACGCCCAGGGCGTTCGCCAGGCGCCACGTGATGGCGATGGTGGGATTGGCTTTTTCGCGCTCGATTTGCGACAGCATGGACTTCGATACGCCGGCGATGCGCGACAAATCCTCGAGTGTCAGGCCGCGCGCCAGGCGCAGCCGTTGCAGGGTGGCGCCCACTTCGGGCGGAGAATTGGTCGAAACGCTGGTTTTCATCGGCAGGTAGCTTGCAAAGTTCAAAAGGCTTGGGTAATATCCACTATATTGAATTTCAGTTCGAAATAGTGGATTTTGAGGAAAAACACGGAAACGTGTAGACTTCAAACAGCGCTTCACGGTACAGCATAGTGCGCGCACCGGTCAAGCGGCCGCTTTTCCCTATGGCGGCTGAGGTCACACGGATACCACAAACGCAGGGACACACAAGGATCATCATGAGCGAGCAAGCGAAGAACACCTTTTTCAGCGGTCTGCAACAGAACCTCGATCAACTGCGCCAGCAGGGCTTGTACAAGCCAGAGCGCGTGATCGCCTCGCGCCAGGGCGCCGAAGTGGTGTGCGACGATGGCCGTACCCTGATCAATATGTGTGCGAACAATTACCTGGGCCTGTCCGGCGACCTGCAGACGCAGGAAGCATCCATTGCCGCCACGCAAAAGTACGGCTACGGCCTGTCGTCAGTCCGCTTCATCTGCGGCACGCAAACCGTGCACAAGGAACTGGAACAGGCGATCTCCGCTTTTCTGGGTACGGAAGACACGATTTTGTACGCGGCGGCATTCGACGCCAACGGCGGCGTGTTTGAACCGCTGTTCGATGAGAACGACGCCATCATCTCGGACGCGCTGAACCACGCTTCCATCATCGACGGCATCCGCCTGTGCAAGGCTGGCCGCTATCGCCACCTGCATAACGACATGGCTGACCTGGAAGTGCAGCTGAAAGCGGCGATTGCCGCCGGCAAGCGCCACAAGGTCATCGTCACGGACGGCGTGTTCTCGATGGACGGCACGATCGCGCAGCTGGACAAGATCTGCGACCTGGCCGACCAGTACGGCGCGCTGGTGATGATCGACGAATGCCACGCGTCCGGCTTCATGGGCGCGACGGGCCGCGGCACGCACGAACACCACAACGTGATGGGGCGCATCGACATCATCACCGGTACCCTGGGCAAGGCCCTGGGTGGCGCCATGGGCGGCTTCACGTCGGCCCGCAAGGAAGTCATCGACACCCTGCGCCAGAAATCGCGTCCTTATCTGTTCTCGAACACCCTGGCGCCATCGATTGCCGGCGCGTCGCTGTCGGTACTGGAACGGTTGGCCAAGTCGACGGAACTGCGCGACCGCCTGCATGACAACACGGCCTTCTTCCGCAGCGAAATCGAGCGCATCGGCTTCACCATCAAGCCGGGCACGCACCCGGTCGTGCCGGTGATGCTGTTCGACGCCCCCGTGGCGCAAAAGTTTGCCGCCCGCCTGTATGAACTGGGCGTGCTGGTGACGGGCTTCTTTTACCCTGTCGTGCCGATGGGCCAGGCCAGGGTGCGCGTGCAGCTGTCGGCCGCCCATACGCGTGAACAGCTGGTGCAAGTGCTGGCCGCTTTCGAACAGGCTGGCAAGGAACTTGGTTTGCTGACCACGACCACTACTAATTAATACGAATTCAGGAAAATAGCATGGAACGCATCTTAGTCATCGGCGCAAACGGCCAAATCGGTAGTGAGTTGGTGGGCGCGCTGGCGCTGCAGCACGGCGCGGACAACGTCATCGCCAGCGACATCGGCACGAATAATCTGTACCAGGCCAAGCGCTACGCCCAGCTCAATGTGCTGGACAAGGACGGCCTGGCGAGCATCATCGCCGATGAAGGCATCACCCAGGTGTACCAGCTGGCGGCGATGCTGTCGGCCACGGGCGAAGCGGCGCCGTTGAAGGCGTGGAGCCTGAACATGGATGGCTTGTTGAATATCCTGGAACTGGCGCGCGAACGGGGCGAGGCGGGCAAACCCTTGCGCATCTTCTGGCCTTCGTCGATCGCCGCCTTCGGCCCGAACACGCCGCAAGTGAACACGCCGCAAATGGCGGTGATGGACCCGACGTCGATGTACGGCATCAGCAAGCTGGCCGGCGAGCGCCTGTGCGAGTATTACTTCAACAAGTATGGCGTGGACGTGCGCAGCATCCGCTACCCGGGCATCATCAGCTACAAATCGCCTCCGGGCGGCGGCACCACCGATTACGCCATCGCCATTTTCCACGCGGCCTTGCGCGGCGAGCGCTATGACTGCTTCCTCGATGCGAACACCACCTTGCCGATGATTTACATGCCCGACGCCATTCGCGCCACCATCGAATTGATGGATGCGCCAGCGGAGTCCATCAAGATCCGTTCCTCGTACAACGTGGCCGGCGTGTCGTTCAACCCCGAGCAACTGGCCAAGGCCATCGTGCGCATGGTGCCGGACTTCAAGATCAGCTACAAGCCGGACAGCCGCCAGGCCATCGCCGACAGCTGGCCGCAAAGCCTGGACGACAGCAAGGCCAGCGCCGACTGGGGCTGGAAGGCGCAGATCGGCGTCGAACAGATGGTCACGGACATGCTGGCCAATGTCGACGTGGGCCATGCCGCCAAGGCGGCTTGAGTCCAGTCCCGGCATTCATAAAACATACAAATATAAAGAGACACTACATGGATATGAGCGTATTTGACCTGTTCAAGATCGGCATCGGGCCGTCGAGTTCCCACACGGTGGGGCCGATGGTGGCGGCGCGGCGTTTTCTGGTCGAATACGGTCCGCTGGACCAGGTGGTGGGCGTCGAGGCGGCCCTGTATGGCTCGCTGGCGCTGACGGGCGTGGGCCATGCCACGGACAAGGCCGTCATTCTTGGCCTGATGGGCGAAACGCCGCAAGACGTGGCGCCCGATGAAGTCGACAGCAAGCTGGCCGCCATCGAGGCGGCCGGCGAAATCGCCTTGCTGGGCACGCACGTGGTGCCATTCACGGCCGCCACGGGCCTGGTCTGGCACAAGAGCGAATCCCTGCCCGAACACCCGAACGGCATGCGCTTTACCTTGAAACTGGCGGACGGCAGCCGGGTCGACAAGGTGTATTACTCGATCGGCGGCGGTTTTATCCGCGAGGCAGGCGAGGCGCAAGCGGAAGCGGCCGTGGAATCGGCCGCCAGCGCGCGAGTCGTCTTCCCCTTCGATACCATGGCGCAATTGCTGGCGCACGGCGTGGAAAGCGGTTTGTCGATTCCTGAAATGCTGCGTGCGAACGAGTGCGTCAAGCGCAGCGAAGAGGAATTGAACGCAGGCCTGGACCGCATCTGGCACGTCATGCGCGACTGCATCGCGCACGGCCTGGAAACGACGGGCAACCTGCCGGGCGGCTTGAACGTGAAGCGCCGCGCCGCCAAATTATGGCGCTTGGCGCAGGAGGCGAAGGCGTCCGACAACCGCGCCAACGACTTGCCGCACGACGCCGTGCACCTGGTCAGCCTGTACGCGATGGCCGTCAACGAGGAAAACGCGGCCGGCGGCAGGGTCGTGACGGCGCCGACCAATGGCGCGGCCGGCATCATCCCGGCCGTGCTGCGCTACTACGCGCAGGATTGCCGCCCCAGCGATCCGGTCGGCGGCGTGCGCCGCTTCATGCTGACGGCGGCGGCCATCGGCATGCTGTGCAAGCGCAATGCCTCGATCTCGGGCGCCGAAGTGGGCTGCCAGGGGGAAGTGGGCGTCGCTTGCGCCATGGCGGCGGCCGGGCTGGTGGCGGCCCTGGGCGGCACGAACGAGCAGATCGAAAACGCTGCCGAAATCGGCATCGAGCACCACCTGGGCATGACGTGCGACCCCATCGGCGGCCTGGTGCAGATTCCCTGCATCGAGCGCAACGGCATGGGCGCCGTGAAAGCCATTACGGCCGCCTCGCTGGCGCTGAAGGGCGACGGCACGCATTTCGTCAGCCTCGACGAAGTCATCGAAACCATGCGCCAGACGGGCGCGGACATGCAGGACAAGTACAAGGAAACGTCGCTGGGCGGCTTGGCCGTGCATGTGATTACGGTCAATCACGCTGCTTGTTGAGGCGCCGGTGGTGTTGTCGGATTACGCGCTCACGCGCTAATCCGACCTACGGTAAGTGGCAATGTCGCAGGTCGGCGTTGGTGGGCGTTGGTGGGCGTAGGTCGGCGTAGGTCGGCTTAGCGCAAAGCGCGTAAGCCGACAAGCACCATCCAATACCTCACTCCTCCTCAAACAACTGCTCCAGCCTCCTCGGGTAGTTATTCAAGAAATCGCGCGTCACGGCATAGTGTTCCGTGTCTTCATACGCCACTTCGTGGATGCCGCCACCCGTGAACATCAAAATCTTTGCGTTCGGGTAGGCGAGCAGAATCGGCGAATGGGTGGCGATGATCAGCTGGGAGTCGTCCTGCACCAGCTGGTGGATCACGGACAATGCCGCCATCTGGCGGCTCGGCGACAGCGCCGCCTCGGGTTCGTCCAGCAAATATAAACCCTTGCCCCGCAGCTTGTTGATCAGGGTCGCCATGAACGCTTCGCCGTGCGATTGCGCATGCAGCGACTTGCCGCCGTAGCTGCCCAGGTACTCGGGCATCCCGTCCATGTAGGTGGCGACGTTGAAAAAGCTCTCGGCGCGCAGGAAATAGCTGTCTTCGGGCTTCTTGTAGCTCTTGCTCAGGCGCAGATGCGCGTGCAAGCCCGATTCCTCGTCCGACGGCAGGGCGATGCGCACGTTGCGCGTGCCGCCATCCTTGCCGAAGCCCAGCCCCACGGCCAGCGCTTCGAGCATGGTCGATTTGCCGCTGCCATTCTCGCCCACGAAAAACGTCACGTCCCGGTGGAAGTCCATGTGCACGAAGTCGCGGATGGCGGGGATGGTGAATGGATAGTGATCGAGGTCGACGACGGCGTCGTGGCGCAGCGCGGCGCTTTGCAGATACGGTTTTTTACTCAGCGACATGGCCGGTTTTCGACTCCAATATTGATCATGGCAAGGGACACTCAGCACAGTGTGGCGCAAATCGGCGTCGCGCGCCAGTGGGTACGCCAGCCATCTTCGCCTGGCTTGATCTCATGCA
This sequence comes from Janthinobacterium sp. 67, assembly GCF_002797895.1. NCBI lineage: Bacteria > Pseudomonadati > Pseudomonadota > Betaproteobacteria > Burkholderiales > Oxalobacteraceae > Janthinobacterium > Janthinobacterium sp. 67. The sequence continues at coordinate 883,523 of NZ_PGES01000001.1, forward strand.
TTATGGATGGTTTGGCAACACACGGACTCTCCAATTGTCGCATCTTGACCTGGCTGACGCCACGCGATTCGCCTTGGACGGCGGCTGGCACTATAATATCCGCTGCCATTCATGATCAACCGCACTCAGCTCAACTGGACTCTTCAAATTTATGCATTACGTGTCTACCCGCGCTGATAAAGCGCCATCGAATCTGCAGCAATTCTCCGACATCCTCCTGGGCGGCCTGGCCCCCGATGGCGGACTGTATCTCCCTGAACACTATCCGCAAGTCACTGGTGCCGAGCTCAACGCCTGGCGCACATTGTCGTATGCCGACCTGGCATTCGAAATCCTGAAGAAGTTCGCCACCGATATCCCGGCCGCGGACCTGAAGGCACTGACGGCGAAAACCTATACCAAGGCAGTCTACAAGAACGCCCGCGCCGGCGAAAACGCGGCCGACATCACGCCGCTGCGCGTGCTCGAAGAAAACATCGTCAAGGGCGGATCGACCACCCTGATGCTGCAAGCGCTGTCGAACGGCCCGACCCTGGCCTTCAAGGACATGGCCATGCAGCTGCTGGGCAACCTGTTCGAATACACCTTGGCCAAGCACGACGCCGAGCTCAATATCTTCGGCGCCACCTCGGGCGACACGGGCAGCGCGGCCGAATACGCGATGCGCGGCAAGACGGGCATCCGCGTCTTCATGCTGTCGCCGCACAAGAAAATGAGCGCCTTCCAGACGGCGCAGATGTTCAGCCTGCAAGACCCGAACATTGTCAACATCGCCGTCGAAGGCGTATTCGACGATTGCCAGGACATGGTCAAGGCCGTGTCGAACGACTTGCCGTTCAAGGCCAAGCAGAAGATCGGCACCGTCAATTCCATCAACTGGGCGAGGGTCGTGGCGCAAGTCGTCTACTACTTCCGCGGCTATCTGGCGGCCACCACCAGCAACGAGCAAAAAGTGTCGTTCACGGTGCCATCGGGCAACTTCGGCAATATCTGCGCCGGCCATATCGCCCGCATGATGGGGCTGCCGATCTCGAAACTGGTGGCGGCGACGAATGAAAACGACGTGCTCGACGAATTTTTCCGCACGGGCGTCTACCGCGTGCGCAAGTCGGCCGAAACGTATCACACGAGCAGCCCGTCGATGGATATCTCGAAAGCGTCGAACTTCGAGCGCTTCGTCTACGACCTGGTGGGCCGCGACAGCGAGCGCGTGCGTGCCCTGTTTACGAAAGTGGAAACGCACGGCGGCTTCGACTTGTCGGGCAAGCCCGGCAGCGACGGCGACGAATTCAAGCTGGTGGCCAAATACGGCTTCAAGTCGGGCAAGTCCACGCACCAGGACCGCCTCGACACCATCCGCGACGTGGCCGACGACTACGGCATCACCATCGACACGCACACGGCCGACGGCATCAAGGTGGCGCGCGAGCACCTGGAGCCCAACGTGCCGATGATCGTGCTGGAAACGGCGCTGGCGGCCAAGTTCAACGAAACCATCCTCGAAGCGCTGGGCGTGGACGCGGAACGCCCGGCCGGCTTCGAGAACATCGAAGACTTGCCGCAAAAGTTCGTCGTGATGGATACCGACGTGGAAAAGATGAAGGCGTATATCGCCGCCAATACGGGTTTGTGATGACAGACGCCAGCACTGTACGCAAGCCGATGCTGTCGGTGGCCGAGGCGCAAGCCTTCATGCTGGGCGCGGCGCGCCCGGTGGCCGAGGTGGAACTGGTCGACACCATGCGCGCCAACGGCCGCGTGCTGGCGGCCGCGCAGACGTCGACCCTGAACGTGCCCGAGCGCGACAACACGCAGATGGATGGCTATTGCGTGCGCGCGCAGGATTGCGCCAGCGGCGCGGCCAGCTTGCCCGTGTCGCAGCGCATCGCGGCCGGCCACGTGGGCCAGCCGCTGCAACCGGGGACGGCGGCGCGCATCTTCACGGGCGCCCTGATCCCGGAAGGCGCCGACTGCGTCGTGATGCAGGAGCAGTGCACCGTGCTTGATGGCGTGGTGACGGTCAATCACGTGCCGAAAGCGGGCGAATGGGTGCGCCGCCAGGGCGAGGATATCCGCGCCGGCGGCGTGATCCTCGGCGCGGGGCGCCGCCTGCGCAGCCAGGAAATGGGCCTGGCCGCCTCGGTGGGACTGGCCCAAGTCCCCGTGCTGCGCAAGCTGCGCGTCGCCGTGTTTTTTACGGGCGACGAGCTGGCCATGCCGGGCCAACCGCTGGCGCCGGGCGCCGTCTACAACTCGAACCGTTTTACCTTGCGCGGCTTGCTGGAAAACCTGGGCTGCGAGATCACGGACCTGGGCATCGTGCCCGACAGCCTGGAGGCGACGAAGGCCGTGCTGCGCCAGGCGGCACAGGGCAATGATCTGATCATCACCTCGGGCGGCGTGTCCGTGGGCGAGGAAGACCATATCAAGCCGGCCGTCGAAGCGGAAGGGCGGCTGAACATGTGGCAGATCGCCGTCAAGCCGGGCAAGCCGCTGGCGTTTGGCGAAGTGCGGGATGCGTTCTTTGTCGGCTTGCCCGGCAATCCGGTGTCGAGCTTTGTCACATTTTTGCTGTTCGTGCGCCCGTTCATCCTGCGCCTGCAAGGCGTGGCGGGGAATCTGGCGCCGCGCAGCTACAAGCTGCCCGCCGCTTTCGAGCGCCTGAAGGCGGACAAGCGCAACGAGTTCTTGCGTGCCAAGGTCAATGACGAGGGCGAGCTGGAACTGTTTGCCAACCAGAGTTCGGGCGTGCTGACCTCCACCGTGTGGGGCGACGGCTTGATCGATTGCCCGCCGGGGCTGTCGATCGCGCGCGGCGACATGCTGCGTTTCATCCCGTTTAATGAATTGCTGTACTGAGGAAGCATCGATGAAGATCAATCTGCGTTTTTTTGCCAGCGTGCGCGAGCTGGTGGGCACCGGCCATGAAGTGCTGGAAGTAGCCGAGCCGCTGACGGTGGGCGCGGTGAGGGCGCTGCTGATCGCCCGCGGCGGCAACTGGGAATACGCGCTGGCGCAGGGCCGCGCGCTGCGCATGGCGCATAACCAGGTGATGTGCGATGCCGATACCGTGACGGGCGATGGCGACGAGGTGGCGTTTTTCCCGCCCGTGACGGGCGGTTAAGAATACCCACTGAGGAAAATGGCCGCTGATGCGGCCATTTTTTATCGCGGCTTGACCTTGGGCTTGTCCCCGCTGCACGTGGCGCAAGCGACGGCTTTCCGGTAGCGCCAGTATTTCGAGCCGATGAAGATGGCGGACGCCACCAGTGCCCAGGCCAGCGCGCTGAGGATGTCGGCCTGGTTGGGCGTGCCCTTGCTGTACTCGACCACCGTCAGGATGATGAATAGAATCGAACTGGCCAGCAAATAGCGTGAAATCCAGAATCCTGCGCCCATGTGTATCTCCTCTTGTCGTCTCGTTGTCTCGTGAAGTCCAGGTGCCGATCATTGCGGCATGTCCGCGCAGTATGCATCATTTTTCGGCATTCTTGCCATCCATCGGCCGTATCTCGACTAAAATGCCGGGGTTTTCACCGTCTTCCAGCTTGCCATGACCAACTCCAGTTCCCCCCCGTTTCACATCGCCGTCATCGGCGGCGGCCCCGCCGGCCTGATGGCCGCCCAGGCGGCCACCGACCAGGGGGCAAAGGTGGAACTGTTCGACGCCATGCCGTCCGTCGGCCGCAAATTCCTGCTGGCGGGGCGGGGCGGCATGAACATCACGCACGCGGAAGGCTACCAGGCCTTCGTCTCGCGCTACGGCAGGCAGGCGGGCCGGGTGAAGCCGGCGCTGGACCAGTTCGGCCCGCAAAAAGTGCGCGACTGGGTGCACGGCCTGGGCGTGGAGACCTTTGTCGGCTCCTCGAACCGCGTCTTCCCGACGGACATGAAGGCGGCGCCCCTGCTGCGCGCCTGGCTGCACCGCCTGCGCGAAGCGGGCGTGCAATTTCACATGCGCCACCGCTGGACGGGCTGGCAAGATGAGGATGGCCAGCTGGCCTTTGCCACGCCGGACGGCGAATGCCTGCGCTCCTTCGACGCCGTGATCCTGGCGCTGGGCGGCGGCAGCTGGGCGCGGCTCGGTTCCGATGGCGCGTGGGTGCCGCTGCTGCAAGGGCAGGGCGTGGCCGTGCAAGCGCTGGCGCCGGCCAATTGCGGCTTCGATGTGGACTGGAGCGAGTATTTCAGCAGCCGCCATGCGGGCGAGCCGCTGACGACCGTGGCCATCACGGCGCACGACATCGACGGCTTGCGGATCAAGCGCCAGGGCCAGTTCGTCATCACGGCGGGCGGCGTGGAAGGCAGCCTGATTTATGCCTTGTCGGCCGCGCTGCGCGAGCAGATCGCGCGCGACGGCAGCACCACCATCTGGCTCGACCTGGCGCCCGACCACAGCCATGAACGCGTGTTCGAGGAAGTGACGCGCCCCCGTGGCGCCCGTTCCATGTCCAGCCACCTGAATAGCCGGCTGGGCATCAAGGGCGTGAAATCGGGCTTGCTGCGCGAATGCCTGAGCGCCGCCGACTTTGCCGACGAGGCGAAGTTGGCGGCCGCCATCAAGCTGCTGCCCGTCACACTCGTACGCCCGCGCCCCATCGATGAAGCCATCAGCAGCGCCGGCGGCGTGCATTTCGATGGCGTCGACGGCAGCATGCTGCGCGCCATGCCGGGCGTCTTCGTGGCGGGCGAAATGCTGGACTGGGAAGCGCCGACGGGCGGCTACCTGCTGACGGCCTGCCTGGCGCAAGGCAAGGCGGCCGGCGAGCAGGCCGTCAGTTGGCTGGAAGAGAAGGTCAATGCCAGGTAATTTCGCCTGATCCGCTCTTTTGCGCTTCGCGCTGGCGCGGGTTGCCGTGGACGTGGATGTCGCCGCTGCCGCGCAAGGTCAGGTTGGCGGCGTCGCGCACGAAGACGGTGCTCTGGCCCGAGCCTTGCAGGCTGACGCTGGCCTTGTCGGCGGCCAGGTGCTCGGCATCGATGTCGCCCGAACCGCTCAGGTCGGCACGGAGGAATTTCGAGTTGCCGCTGGCGGCGATGCGCCCGGAGCCCACCATTTCCAGCACCACGCTGTCGCTGTTGCCGGCATTGATGTCGAGGTCGCCGCTGCCGTTGACGGTCGCTTGCACCTGCTTGTAGCGGCCCGTGAAGCTGACATTGCCAGATCCCATCAATTCCAGGATAAAGCTGTCGCCGCTAAATCCCGTGATCTTGCTGTCGCCATTGCCGTGCACGTCCAGGCGCACGAGGGCCGGCAACACCAGTTCCACCTGCAGCGGCTGGCGGTGGTGGAACAGCATGCCTTTCGGGCCGATATGCAGGGTCGTGCCATCGGCCGTCGTGTCGACGTTCGACAGCAAACGCTGCTCGCCGCTCACTTTCAGCGATGGCGTGGCGCCGCGGCGCAGCACCAGGTCGATGGGGCCGGCCAGGTCGATGCTGTTGATGGTGGCGGCAATCGGGCGCGTTTCGCTGCGCACGGCGCGGCCGGCAGCGCTGCTGGGATTGCTGATTCCCTTGGCGCGCAGCGCCGCATACGACATGGCGATCAGGACCAGCGCCAGCAAGAGCATGGACAGGCCAACTTTGAGCAAGCGTTTCATGGCAGCCTTTCTAGTGACCTTTGAGCAGGGAAACATTCATGGCGATGTAGCGCTTGATACCGATCAAGGTATAGCGCGTGACCACCAGACTGAGCAGGAAGATGGCGATGCCGCCGAGCAGCATGCCCATGCCGAAGACGGTTTGCGTGGTGCGCGCATCGCGGTCCATGTCGGTGGAGATGCGGATGCCGCCGCCGGCCAGCGCTTCGGCCCGCTCCATCACGCGCGATGACGCGCCCGGCGTCGCCGGTTCGGCTTTGACGGGGCCGGGCAGGTGATCGACTTCGATGCCCGCGTCGCCGATGGTGATGCGCGTTTCGCGCCGTTCGTCGCCATCGTCGTCCTGGATGAAAACGTGGCGCAGCGGGCCATCGAGCACCAGTTCGTTGGCGCCGGACAATCCGCTGGCCGTGATGGCGATGCCGGCCAGGTAAAAGCTCAGGCCGACGGCATACAGGGTGGCTAGCAGGGCCGCGTACACGGCGGCAGGCACGACCATGAACAGGTTGAAGATGGCCAGGCCCACGAGCGAGACGAGCAGGCGCAGCAGGTTAACGGGCGTTTTCTTGTGTTCGAACGCCTGGCGGTGGGTGCTGCCGCGCAAGGTGAGGGCGATCTTTTTCGGGTCGCCCAGGTCGTCGGCGATTTCGTGCTCGCTGCGGCCGGCCGCAGCGCCTTCGATGAAGGTCTGTTCGTAGTAATCGAGGGTCTTGGCCACCAGGTCCGGTGGCAAGCCTGTCAGCGCGCGCCGCAGTGCGTCGAGATAATCTTGCTTGTTCATCCTATTCTTTCTGTCCGCCGCTTCAGCCCATGGCCGGCTGCAGCATGCTTGCCTGGCTCAGCAGCAATGGCGGTTGTGGCGTCTGCTGTGCGTGAATGACGATCAAGGTGGCCATCACCACACAAGCGAGCAGCGCCAAGGCTTTCAAGCTATTTTTCAAGTGCAAGGTGGTGTGCATGGTATTCCCCGTGGCATGGCCGTTGTCGATGATCAGACTGTACCCAAGCGCACGCGGGCGCACCAGCGCGGTGCGACAGAATGCAATTTCGCGGGGGCGAGCGACACCAGGGCAGGATGCACCGTCAAGTCTACTTTGCAGTCTTGCCCGTGGTGATGGCCCTGGCCGCCGCCACGCCGCTGCGCACGGCCGCCTCGATGGTGGCCGGATAGTCTTGCGTCCGGTCATCATTGGCCGTGTAGTCGCCGGCCAGCAGCAAGCCCGGCACGCCGCTGGCGTTGCCGGGACGCGCCAGGTCCGGCGTGCAGGCAAAGGTGGCGCGCTTTTCCGTGATCAGTTGCGTCCAGGCAGGTTGCGCCAGTTCCGGGCGCTGCAGCATCTGCGCCAACTGCGTGGCGATCGCTTGCGCCAGCGGACCATGGCCTTGCTCGGCGGCGGGGCCGGAGGCGCTGATGACGACGGCCAGCAAGCCTGGCTGGCTGGCGTCGAGCTGGCCCCGGTCAAAGACGAACTGGCCCCAGTGCTGCTGTGCCGGCGTATCGACGAGGGCGTAGAACGGCAAGTCCAGGCGCACCGAGGCGTCGTACCGCAGGTAGCAGGTGCTGATGGCTTCCGGCGTGAAGGCTTGCATTTTGGTAATAACGTCGTCGAGGCGTGTGTCGTGCAAGCCTTGCAGCAGCGTGGCCGCCTGCACGGACGAAGTGGCGACGATGACCGCATCATAGTGTTCGCCGTCATCGAGTTGCCAGCGGCCATCGGGCAGCGCTTGCAAGGCGGAAACCTTGGCGCCCGTGCGGACTTCGCCGCCATGCCGTGTCACATGGCGGGCGGCCGCGTCGGGCAGCAGGCTACTCAAATCCGCTTTCGGGATCAGCATGTCGGATGCGCGGCGGCGCGATGCGCCCAGGCTGTCGCGCAGCACGTTGATGAAGACGCGGGCCGAGGCCCGCTCGGGCGGGGTATTGAGCGCGGCCAGGCACAGCGGGTGCCACATCAGGCGGTTCAAGTTGTCCGTCTGGTCGAAGCGCTGCAGCAATTCGCTGACCGTGCAATCGTTGTACAGCTGCCAGCCCATCGTCCGCATGGCCGTGGAAAAACGCATCAGGGCCAGCTTGTCGGCGCGCAATAATCCTTTGGCGCGCAGCAAGGCCCAGGCCAGGTGCAGCGGCGCGGGCAGGCGGGGCGCGATGAAATCCATGCCTTTGGCACCGGCCGGATAGCGCATCTGCAGGGGCAGGGTGAGGATCAGTTCGGCAGGGTCTTGGCCCGCGAGCTTGATCAGCCGCAGGGTTTCCGTGTACGCGCCCAGCAGGATGTGCTGGCCGTTGTCGAGCACCATGCTTTCGCGTTCGACCCGGCGCGCCCGCCCGCCCAGGGTGCGCGCCGCTTCGTAGACGGTGACGGCGTGGCCGGCGCGCGCCAGTTCCATGGCCGCCGCGCAGCCGGCCCAGCCGGCGCCGATGACGGCGTAGCGCTGCTTCACGCCACTCTTAGCCACGAACCCAGGTCTTCCAGGCCAGCCACAGTTTGCGGATCGGCGTGAGCGAAATGCGCTGTTTCAGCACGTGGTAGCCGTCGCGCTCGACTTCGTTGAGCAGGGTGCGGTAGATGGCGGCCATGATCAGGCCAGGGCGCTGGGCGCGGCGGTCCTCGGCGGGCAAGAGCGCGAACGCTTCGTCGTAGGCCTGTTGCGCGCGCGCCACCTGGAAACGCATGAGGTTTTCAAAGTTTTCGCTGTGGCGTGCGTTCAGCAAGTCGGCGGCGGTCACATTGAACTGCTGCAATTCGCTGATCGGCAGATAGATGCGCCCCTTGCGCGCATCTTCGCCCACGTCGCGGATGATGTTGGTCAGCTGGAAAGCATGACCGAGTTTTTCCGCGTACAGCAGGGTTTCCGGGCGGGTCGCGCCAAAGATGCTGGCCGACAAGATGCCCACCACGCTGGCCACGTGCCAGCAATAGCGGCTCATGGCCTGGTAATCGAGGTAGCGGGTCTGGTTCAAGTCCATTTCCATGCCGTCGATGATGGCCTGCAAATGCTTTTCTTCCAGTTTATAGATGTTCAGGTGCGGCTGCAGCGCGCGCATCACGGGATGCGTGGGGTTGCCCTCGTACATGGCCTTGACTTCCTTGCGCCACCAGACCAGCTTGGTGCGTGCCACGGCTTCGTCCGTGCATTCGTCGACCGTGTCATCGACTTCGCGGCAGAAGGCGTACAGGGCCGTGATGGCCTTGCGGCGCTCGGCCGGCAGGAACAGGAAGCTGTAGTAGAAGCTGGAGCCGCTCTGGGCGGCCTTTTGTTGGCAGTATTCGTCGGGAGACATAGTCAAAAGAGCAAGGGTTGCAGATCGAAGCCGCTATTCTATCGTCTTACAGAGTGGGCGACGGGGGAAAAGCCGTTTTTACTTGTGTCTCTTGATGCAGGCTTTTGCGCGACATGCGCAGGGCGCGCCAGAAAATGATCAGCCAGTCGCGTTTCTCCAGCTTGGGGCGGCGCCGGAACACGTCGTAATTGACGGCTTCGATGCATTCGAGGATGCGCAATCCCCCTTGCACCACCAGGCGCAGTTCCCAGCCGATGCGCCCGCGCAAACGCAGGGCCAGCGGCGCGCCGGACAGCATCAGGGCGCGCGTGCGGGCCACTTCGAAGCGCATCAGGGCACTCCACTTGCCATGCGCCTCGGGCCGCTCGAAGGCGGCGGCGGAAACGGCAAAGCGGCTCAAGTCTTCCATCGGCAGGTAGATGCGCTCTTTTTGCTGGTCGATGGCGACGTCTTGCAAGAAATTAATTAGTTGCAAAGCTGAGCATATGGCATCGGAATCGCGTACATTCTGTTCATCGGCCGCACCGTACAGGTGCAGCATCAGCAGCCCCACGGGGTTGGCCGAGCGGGCGCAGTAATCGAGCACGTCGTCAAAGCTGGCGTAGCGCGTCGTTTCCACATCCTGCTTGAAGGCGGACAACAGGTCGTAAAACGGCTTCAGCGGCAGTTCGTGTTTGGCGATGACGCCAGCCAGGCGCTCGAACATGGCGGCGTTCTCGCCAGCATGGCCTTCATGGCGGGCGATGCGGCCCAGCGCCTCTTCGTAGGCGTGCAGGGCGGACAGGCGCTCGGCCGGCCTGGCGTCGCCTTCATCGGCCAGGTCGTCGGCGCTGCGGGCGAAGGCATAGATGGCTTCGACGGCCGGCACCAGGCGGCGCGGCAGTAAAAATGATGCAACAGGAAAATTTTCGTAATGGTCTACAGGCATGAACACACTTCTCTAGTCTTGCGTTTGTCCGGCCCCCTCCAACGCTGGAGTGTGGCCGGACGTTGTACGGCTGAAGATTAATGACGCATAAGTCACTAAAAACTTTTACGCACGATTATAATTAATAACCAGAAAGTCATTAGCGGTAAATCACTCGCCGCCATGACCAAGCTGATATTGTCACAAATTTAAGGATATCGCGTGCGAAAAAGTTTGGCTTAACCCAAAGGGCAAGCAAAAAGTTTCTCCGCATAAAAATATTACAGCCCGCATAGTAAAGGAAAATACCTTGTTTGCCCTGAAAACCCTGCGCCTCGAGACCGGCGCATCCGCACTTCCCGCCCTGCGGCTGATCGCCGCCGCGGCCCTCGCGCTGACCCTGGCCGCCTGTTCCAAGCCTGCCGTCAAAGTGGAAGACGTGCGCCCCGTGCGCGCCATCGTGTTGTCTAGCAGTAATGTTGACGTCAGTGCCGAGCTGTCGGGCGAAGTCGTGCCCCGCGTCGTGTCGCAGCTGGGTTTCCGCGTGGGCGGCAAGATCGTCGCGCGCAAGGTCGACGTGGGCGCCACCGTCAAGAAGGGGCAGGTGCTGATGCAGCTCGACCCCGTCGACTTGCAGCTATCGCAGGCGCAAGCCAAGGCTAGTCTGGTGAGTTCGGAGACCAGCCGCGACCTGGCGCGCGCGGAATTGAAGCGCTACCAGGATTTGCGCGAGAAAAATTTCGTCAGCCAGGCCGTGCTCGATGGCAAGGACGCCACCTACAAGGCGGCGCAGGCGAACGTGGAAGCGGCCCAGGCCCTGTACCGGGGCCAGGCGAACCAGTCCGGCTACGCCAGCCTGCTGGCCGACGTCGATGGCGTCGTCACGCGCATCGAGGCTGAAGTGGGGCAGGTGGTGGCGCCCGGCGCGCCCGTCGTGCAAGTGGCCAGGAGCGGCGAAAAGGAAGTCGTGATCGGCATTCCCGAAGACAAGGTCGAGACCTTGCGCGGCGTCAAGGATGTGGTCGTGCGCCTGTGGGCCGACCCGAAGCAGGGCTTGCCCGGCAAGATACGCGAGGTGTCGCCCGTGGCCGATGCCGCCACGCGCACCTATATCGCCAAGGTCAGCATCCCGGACGCGCCGCACGTGCGCCTGGGCATGACGGCCGTGGTGCAGTTCGCCTCGCAAACGGCCACGCCGCAGATCAAGGTGCCATTGACGGCCCTGTTCAATGAAAAATCGCAAAGTTCCGTGTGGGTGGTGGAAAACGGCGCCGTGAAGCTCGTGCCCGTGACGGTGGGCGGCGTGGCGGGCAATGAGTTGCTGCTGGCCTCTGGCGTGAAAGCGGGGCAGACGGTGGTCACGGCCGGCGTCAACCTGCTCAAGCCGGGCCAGAAAGTGACCATCCTCGGCGCTGAACTGGCCAGCAAGCCCGATGTGGCCGCTGCCGCCGTTACCGTGGGTGCGGCCAAATGAAGGGCGGCTTCAATCTGTCGCGCTGGGCCCTTGAGCACATCCCGCTGACGCGCTACCTGATGGCCGTGCTGCTGATCGGCGGCATGCTCAGCTACGCCAACCTAGGCCAGGATGAAGATCCCCCGTTCACTTTCCGCGCCATGGTCTTGCAAGCGTACTGGCCCGGCGCCACGGCCCTGCAGATGGCCGAGCAGGTGACGGACAAGCTGGAAAAGAAACTGCAGGAAACGCCGTACATCGACGAGATCACCAGCTATTCGAAGCCGGGCGAAACCCTGATCCTGCTGGAGCTGCGCGAATCGGCGCCGCCCAAGGAAACAGCGGCCGCCTGGTACCAGGTGCGCAAGAAGATCGGCGACATCAAGGGCACTTTGCCGTCCGGCGTCGTGGGACCGTTCTTCAACGACGAGTTCGGCGACACGTACGGTTCCATCTTCGCCCTGTCCGCCGACGGTTTTACGTACGCGGAAATGAAGGATTACGCGGACAAGGTGCGCCAGGAACTGCTGGCCGTGGGACAGGTATCGAAAGTGGAACTGTTCGGCGTGCAAGATGAAAAGATCAATATCATCTTTTCGCACAAGAAATTTGCCCAGCTGGGCATTCCATTCGACGCCATCGTGCAGCAATTGTCCGAGCAAAACAGCATCAACGCCACGGGCGTGTTGGTGACGCCAACCGATAATCTGCAAGTGCGGGTGACGGGCGCCATGGTCACCGTCAAGGACCTGGAAAACCTGGAACTGCGCGCCAACGGCACCACTTTCCGCCTCGGCGACTTTGCCACCGTGAAACGCGAATTCATCGATCCGCCAAAGGACAAGATGCGTTTCAACGGCAAGGAAGTGATCGGCCTGGGCGTATCGATGGAAAAGGGCGGCAACATCATCGACATGGGCAAGGCCTTGCAGGCCACCGTCACGCGCATGAAGCGCGAATTGCCGGTCGGCATAGAATTGCAGCGCGTGTCGAACCAGCCGGAAGCCGTGTCCGCTTCCGTGGGCGAATTCGTGCATACCCTGATCGAAGCCATTCTGATCGTGCTGGCCGTCAGCTTCGTCGCGCTGGGCTTGCACACGAAGCCGCTGCGCATCGACGTTCGGCCGGGCCTGGTGGTGGCGCTGACCATCCCGCTGGTGCTGGCCGTTACCTTCCTGTTCATGCGCCTGCTCGACATCGACTTGCACAAGATTTCCCTGGGTGCCCTGATCATCGCGCTGGGCTTGCTGGTCGACGACGCCATCATCGCCGTCGAGATGATGGTGCGCAAGATGGAAGAGGGCATGTCGCGCTTCGACGCGGCCACGTTCGCCTACACGTCGACGGCCATGCCCATGCTGACGGGTACCCTGATCACGGTGGCGGGCTTCCTGCCCATCGGCCTGGCCAAGTCGGCCGCCGGCGAATACACGTTCTCGCTGTTCTCCGTCAATGCGCTGGCCCTGATCATTTCGTGGGTGGTCGCCGTCGTTTTCACGCCCTACATCGGCTACATCTTGCTGAAAGTGAAACCGCACGCGCATAACGACCATGAATTGTTCGATACGCCGAACTTCCGCCGCTTCCGCCGCGCCGTCACCTGGTGCGTGGAATGGCGCAAGACCACGATCGCCGCCACCCTGGCCATCTTTGCGCTGGGGATTTACGGCTTTAACTTTATCGAAAAGCAATTCTTTCCCGATTCCAGCCGTCCGGAACTGATGGTGGAACTGTGGTCGCCCGAAGGCACGACGTTTGCCGCAAATGAAAAGCAGGTCAAGAAATTCGAGGCGTTCGTCAGCAAGCTCGACGGCGTGGAAAGCGTGACCAGCTACGTGGGCACGGGCAGTCCCCGTTTCTATTTGCCGCTGGACCAGATTTTCCCGCAGACCAATGTGTCGCAAGTGGTGGTCTTGCCGAAGAGCCTGGCTGAACGCGAACGCTTGCGCCAGCAAATCGTCGATGTCTTCAAGAAGGATTTCCCGGAAGTGCGGGGCCGGGTCAAGCTGTTGCCGAATGGACCGCCGGTGCCGTATCCCGTGCAATTTCGCGTCATGGGGCCGGAAGTGGCTGGCGTGCGGGCCATCGCCGACCAGGTCAAGGACGTCATGCGCGCCAATCCGAACACGCTGGGCGTGAACGACAACTGGAATGAATCGGTGAAAGTACTGCGCCTGGACCTGGACCAGGACAAGATGCGCGCGCTGGGTGTCACCTCGAAAACGGTGATGCAGGCGGCCAATACGATTCTGTCGGGCACGGTCATCGGCCAGTTCCGCGAAGACAACAAGCTGATCGACATCCAGGTGCGCCAGCCGTTGGAAGAACGGGCGACGATTTCCGTGTTGAATGACACGAATATCCCGACGGCAACGGGCAAGTCCGTGCCGATCTCGCAGCTGGCCCGCGCGCATTTCGTGTGGGAGCCCGGTGTCGTCTGGCGCGACAAGCGCGAATGGGCCATCACCGTGCAGTCGGACGTGATCGATGGCATCCAGGGTGCCACCGTGTCGACGCAACTGGCGCCGCAGCTGGACGCCTTGCGCGCCAAGTTGCCGGCCGGCTACCGCATCGTCGTGAAAGGCGTGGCGGCCGACAGCGGCGAGGCGGAAGCGTCGATCTCGGCCAATTTGCCGCTGGCCATCTTCATCATCTTCACCTTGCTGATGCTGCAGCTGCACAGTTTTTCCCGTGCACTGCTCGTTTTCCTGACGGGGCCGCTGGGCGTGGCGGGTGCCGCCTTTGCCTTGCTGGCGCTGGGCCGGCCACTGGGTTTCGTGGCCAACCTGGGCATCATCGCGCTGTTCGGCATGATCATCCGCAACTCGGTGATCCTCGTCGACCAGATCGAGCAAGACATCAATGACGGTTCGGCGCCCTGGGACGCCATCATCGACTCGGCCGTGCGCCGCTGCCGTCCCATCGTGCTGACGGCTGCTGCCGCCGCGCTGGCCATGATCCCCTTGTCGCGTTCCGTGTTCTGGGGACCGATGGCCGTGGCCATCATGGGCGGCCTGATCCTGGCGACGGCCTTGACCTTGCTGTTCCTGCCGGCCTTGTATGCGGCCTGGTTCCGGGTCAAGAGGCCGGAGCCGGTGACCGCAAAAGAAGGCTAGGAGCCAGCGCCAGGGTGCTGGCATAAAAAAGGCGGCATTCCTCTGGGAAATCCAGTAGAATGCCGCCTTTGCTTTACCGAGGGCTTGCTCTATCAGTCCACGGTAGCCAGATCGCTCCCGAGTTGTTAAAATCAGGAGCAGCCTGTGGCAAGCAATGCAAAATGCGGATGTGGTGGAATTGGTAGACACGCTGGTCTTAGAAGCCAGTGCTTCGGCTTGGGAGTTCGAGTCTCCCCATCCGCACCAATCCGGGTTGTTCCAGCCCGGACGTGCAGCACCATCAAGATATTCTCCAAGGCATACAATTAGCCGAGTGCGCCCAGTGCGCCCAGTTGCCGGCTCGACTGCTGCACCATCTGTGCAATCAGTGTCTGCGCCTGCGGGTAGCCGCTTCTTTCCATCAAATTATCATCTTCAGCCAACGGCCACAGCGCCTGCAAGACGCGTTGCCGTGCCTGCGGCCAGTTGTGTTCCTGCTCCTGTGCTGCTGGCGGCAGTTCCCTGTCCAGCATGTGCAGGGCCTCGCGCGTCTGCGCCAGCTCTCGCTCTGCCTGCGCGGCCAGCGTATCGCTGCGGGGCGGTGGCTGCTGCGCCAGATAAGTGTCGAGCTTGCGGCTCTGGCGCTCGTACAGGTCGAGCAGCAAATGCACGGTGGCGCCGCCTGGCCGCCGTCGCGTGTCGAGTGCGTTGAGCACATCGAGCAGCCAGTCCGTCATCTGCCGCCCGGCCAGTCCCAGTTCCGGCCAGGCCGTGCCGTGCAATTGCTCGCCCAGGTAGCGGGCACGGTCGATGGCGCGCCGGCTGCCGCTCATGTGCTGGCCGATGGGGCCGTACTGTGACGCGAGCGCCGCTTCCTGCCGCTCGGCCAGCAGGCACAGCAAGGCCAAGTGGACATACACATGAAAGGCGGCCAGGGTGCGGTGGGCATCCCAATAGTGATTGCCCTCAATATCAGGCGCATTCCACAGCGAGCAGACCCTGGCGCCATCCTCGCGCGCATAGTCGGGCGCCAGCAGGCTGTGGCCGTGGCGGAAATCGTACAGTTTCTGGTGCGGCGATTCGTGCAGCAAATGCTCGGCCAGCCACCAGGGATTGCCGATCAGTTCCTGGTTCAGGAGGACGCTGCCGTTGACGCGAAATTGCGAACTGGACGCCTTGCCGCGCCACGTGTCCAGCTTGGGAAACAGGGCGATCAATTGCACTTGAGAAAGCGCGCTGGCCGTCAAACGGGGCAGCAAGGTTTCCAGCAAGCCTAGCCCGCGGCGCGCCGTAGGCACTGCCGCCTCAGGCGACGGTGGGGTGGTCGTGGTGGCCGTCGCCCTTCATGCGCAATTCCATTTCATCGACTTCCGTCTGGATTTTTTGCAGATCGTCGTCGCTGACGCCCTCGAGCAGGCGGCTGAGGACCATTTGCAGCTTGGCTTTGGCGTTGCTGGAACTGCCGGATGTGCTGTCACTCATGATGTTTTCTCCACTAAATTCACTTGGAGACGGAAGAAAAGGCTTAGGTTTGCCTGAAAAATGGCCAAATTGAGGTAAATCAAAGGTTTTTTGCCTGAAATCTTCGCTGTGAGCGCATTTCTTTGTTTCGGACGGAGCGCCAGTTCGCATATACTAATGAACGAAGCAGGCTGGAAAGCCTGTCTCTGGCGAAATAAAGAATGCCGGGGCAAGAGTAAAGACAGGGCACCCCCAGGCTGTGGCGACTCGTTCGCCGCCGCTGGTATCCTCTGTGGCCGGGCTGCAAAGCCAGCCACTTTCCCGAAGTCCTTTGTTATAATGCCACGCTTTACCGAATGATGGCCGGCCCTGCATATACTTAGACGCATGGCTGGACGCTCGGAGCCCTGTCGCAGTACTGGAAGCGGCGGATTGTTTGGTGCCTGGTGCGGGTTTTTCCTCAGCCGGGTAGACCAGGTCCATCGTCCTGTTTCCCGTACTTTTACAGATGAATATGCGAGCGAGTGAAGCTGGACCCATGTCTTGCCGCCAGTGATGGCGCAAGGGGTCGGGTCTTCTTTTCTCGCACCAACAGTGTTTATTTTTTGGACGATTTTTTACATGGCAACTGCAGTCGAAACCTTGGGCAAACTCGAACGTCGTATCACGATCTCCTTCCCGCTGACGGACGTCCGCACGGAAGTTGAGAAGCGCCTGAAAGTGCAAGCCCGTACGGCTAAGGCACCGGGCTTCCGTCCGGGCAAAGTGCCGTTGAAAATGGTCGCAGCACAATACGGCTACCAAATTGAATCGGAAGTGCTGAATGACAAAGTCGGCCGCGCGTTCAACGACGCCGCCAACGAAAACAATCTGCGCGTGGCCGGTTTCCCGAACATCGTGCCGAAAGAAGAAGCCGCCGAAGGCCAGCTGGCTTTCGACGCCACGTTCGAAGTGTATCCGGAAGTCGCCATCGGCGACCTGACGGCCGTTGAAATCGAAACCGTGCAAGCCGACGTGTCGGAAGCCGAAATCGACAAGACCATCGACATCCTGCGCAAGCAGCGCGTGCACTTCCACACCAAGGGCGAAGCTGGCGAACACGGCGACGGCGGCGAAGCTGTCGCTGCCAACGGCGACCGCGTGACCGTCGACTTCGTCGGCTCGATCGACGGCGTTGAATTCCCAGGCGGCAAAGCTGAAGGCTACGCTTTCGTGCTGGGCGAAGGCCGCATGCTGCCAGAATTCGAAGCAGCGACCCTGGGCCTGAAAGTGGGCGAGTCCAAGACGTTCCCATTGTCGTTCCCAGAGGACTACCATGGCAAGGACGTTGCCGGCAAAACCGCATCGTTCACCATCACCCTGCAAAAGCTGGAATGGGCGCACCTGCCGGAAGTCGATGCCGAATTCGCCAAATCGCTGGGCGTTGCCGATGGCGACCTGGCCAAAATGCGCGAAGACATCAAAGTCAACCTGCAACGCGAAGTCGCTGGCCGCGTGAAAGCACGCAACAAGGAAGCCGTCATGGACGCGCTGATCAAAGTTGCTGAGCTGGAAGTGCCAAAAACGCTGATCGCTCAAGATTCCGAGCGCCTGGCCGAAATGACCCGTCAAGACATGGCGCAGCGCGGCATGAACGTCAAGGACGTGCCTTTCCCAGCAGAACTGTTCGCGGAAAAAGCCGAGCGTCGCGTACGCCTGGGCCTGATCCTGTCGCAACTGGTGGGCGACAACAACCTGCAGGCAACGCCTGAGCAAGTCAAGGCGCAAATCGAAGATTTCGCCCAAAGCTACGAAGATCCACGCGAAGTGCTGAAGTACTACTACAGCGACCGTCGTCGCCTGGGTGAGATCGAAGCCCTTGTATTGGAAGAAAACGTCGTCACTTACGTGTTGGGCCTGTCGAAAGTCACGACGAAAGCAGTTGCTTTCGACGAACTGATGGGAAGCAACGCACAAGCGTAAACCAGTTGGTATTGGGATGCCGGCTCTCGCCGAAAGGTGAGGGCGGCATCCCCTAACTGCTTCACAAGGAAATGAAATGACAGGTATGAACCGTAATCCGGCGCTGGACACAGAGATGCTCGGCCTGGTGCCGATGGTGGTGGAACAAAGCGGTCGCGGCGAGCGCTCGTATGATATTTACTCGCGCCTGCTGAAGGAACGCTTGATTTTCATGGTCGGCCCGGTCAATGACCAGATGGCCAACCTGGTTGTCGCCCAGCTGCTGTTCCTGGAAAGCGAAAATCCGGAAAAGGAAATCTCGCTCTACATCAACTCGCCAGGTGGTTCGGTTTCGGCCGGCATGGCCATCTACGACACCATGCAGTTCATCAAACCGGACGTCTCGACCCTGTGCACGGGCATGGCTGCCTCGATGGGCGCTTTCCTGCTGGCCGCTGGCGCCAAGGGCAAGCGTTTCTCGCTGCCGAACTCGCGCATCATGATTCACCAGCCGTCCGGTGGTTCGCAAGGCATGGCGTCCGACATCGAGATCCAGGCAAAGGAAATCCTTTACCTGCGCACCCGCTTGAACGGCATCATGGCCGAGCGCACGGGCCAGTCGATCGAACAGATCGCCAAGGACACCGACCGCGACCGTTTCATGTCCGCCGACGAGGCCGTTGAGTATGGTTTGATCGACAAAGTGTTGACCAGCCGCGCTTGATGAGCCCCTACCGGTATTGCTAAGTACGTAAGTAAACGCCCGGGCGATCAAACGTTCGGGCGTTTCGCTTTTATTTCGGGTAGCATGGAGCTTGTGCACGTTGTTGACTTGCGCCATGGGTAGCGGCCTTTCCGGGCAGCAACCATCATCCGGCTTGCGATTTTGCAATATTGTTAATGCAGTTCCAACCAAAATGCCTTATGTCAGACAAAAAATCCTCTAGCGGCGAAAAATTACTGTATTGCTCGTTCTGCGGCAAAAGCCAGCACGAGGTGAAGAAACTCATCGCCGGCCCGTCCGTCTTCATTTGCGACGAGTGCATCGACCTGTGCAACGACATCATCCGTGATGAAACGTCGAGCATCGAGACGGTGACCGGTACCAAATCCGACCTGCCGACGCCGCAAGAAATCGCCGCCTTGCTCGATCAGTACGTGATCGGCCAGCAGACTGCCAAGCGCATCCTGTCGGTGGCGGTGTACAACCATTACAAGCGCCTCAAGCACCTGGGCAAGAAAGACGACATCGAACTGGCCAAGAGCAACATCTTGCTGGTCGGTCCTACCGGCTCGGGCAAGACCCTGCTGGCACAGACCCTGGCGCGCATGCTCAACGTACCGTTCGTGATCGCCGACGCCACCACCCTGACCGAAGCCGGTTACGTGGGCGAGGACGTGGAAAACATCATCCAGAAGTTGCTGCAAAGCTGCAACTACGACGTCGAGAAAGCCCAGCGCGGCATCGTCTACATCGATGAGATCGACAAGATTTCGCGCAAGTCCGACAATCCGTCCATCACGCGCGACGTGTCGGGCGAGGGCGTGCAGCAAGCCTTGCTGAAATTGATCGAAGGCACGATGGCTTCCGTGCCGCCACAAGGCGGCCGCAAGCACCCGAACCAGGATTTCGTGCAGATCGACACGACCAACATCATGTTCATCTGCGGCGGCGCCTTTGACGGCCTGTCGAAAGTGATCGCCAACCGTTCCGAGAAGAGCGGCATCGGCTTCTCGGCCACGGTGCGCAGCAAGTCGCAAAGCTCGGCCAGCGAACTGATGCTGCAAGCGGAACCGGAAGATCTGGTCAAGTTCGGTCTGATCCCGGAACTGGTGGGACGTCTGCCCGTCATCGCCACCCTGGCGGAGTTGACGGAAGAGGCGCTGATCCAGATCCTCGTCGAGCCGAAGAATGCGCTGATCAAGCAGTATTCGAAGTTGCTCGACATGGAAGGCGCGGAACTGGAGATTCGTCCGGCCGCCCTGCATGCGATCGCCAAGAAGGCGCTGGCGCGCAAGACCGGTGCCCGTGGCCTGCGTTCCATCCTGGAACATGCTTTGCTGGACGTGATGTACGAACTGCCGAGCGAACAAAATGTGGTGAAGGTCGTCATCGACGAAAATACCATCACCAGCGGCGCCAAACCTTTGTTGATTTATCAAGAGACTGCCAAGGCCTCCGGAGAAAATTGAAAACTGCCGAGACAAATGCATAAAAAGGGTTTTGATTCCTTAATGCATGGCAGTACAATTTAAATCAATGAGTGCAGGCTTCAATCGTAAAGCCACTCGCGGCGCTTAGCTGCGCGTGGCTTTTTTACTGTGAAAACTGCATTTGTTGCCGTCATGCGGGTGTGTTTTGCGAAATAGACTTTATGTTTGTTTCACAGAATTATTTATTCTCGCCGGTCTTGTGTTTTGGCAGCGAGCGCCAACATCGTAAACACGCTTTCTATAAGGTACGCCATGACAACTTCCAAATTAACTGAGCAAACTCAACTGCCGTTATTGCCGTTGCGGGATGTCGTCGTTTTCCCGCATATGGTGATACCGCTGTTCGTTGGCCGTCCAAAGTCGATCAAGGCGCTGGAAGCTGCGATGGAGCAGGGCAAGAGCATCATGCTTGCCGCTCAAAAAGCAGCCGCGAAGGACGAGCCGTCTCCTTCGGATATCTATGAAATTGGCTGCGTCGCCAATATTCTGCAAATGCTGAAGCTGCCCGATGGCACCGTCAAGGTGCTGGTCGAAGGCGCGCAGCGTGCCCGTATCAACCACATCAGCGATGCGCCGACGCATTTCATCGCCGACCTGACGCCGCTCGAGTCCGAGCCGGGCGACGAGTCGGAAGTCGAAGCCATGCGCCGCGCGATCGTGCAGCAGTTCGACCAGTACGTCAAACTGAACAAAAAGATTCCGCCGGAAATCCTCGCTTCGCTGTCGGGCATCGACGATGCCGGCCGCCTGGCCGACACGGTGGCCGCACACCTGCCGCTGAAACTCGAGCAAAAACAAGTCATCCTGGAAATTTTCAGCGTGGCCAAGCGCCTCGAGCACCTGCTGGGCCAGCTCGAAGGCGAGCTCGATATCCTGCAGGTGGAAAAGCGCATCCGCGGCCGCGTCAAGCGTCAGATGGAAAAATCGCAGCGCGAGTACTACCTGAACGAGCAAGTCAAGGCGATCCAGAAAGAACTGGGCGAGGGCGAGGATGGCGCCGACCTCGACGAGCTGGAGAAAAAAGTCGCTTCGGCAAAAATGCCGAAGGAAGCGCTCGACAAGGCCACCAACGAGCTGAAAAAACTCAAGCTGATGTCGCCGATGTCGGCCGAAGCCACCGTTGTGCGCAACTACATCGACACCCTGGTCAACTTGCCTTGGAAAAAGAAATCCAAGGTCAATAACGACCTGTCGAATGCGGAAAAAGTGCTCGAGGGCGACCACTACGGCCTCGACAAGGTCAAGGAACGCATCCTGGAGTACCTCGCGGTGCAACAGCGCGTCGACAAGCTCAAGGCGCCTATCCTGTGCTTCGTCGGTCCTCCTGGTGTCGGCAAGACCTCGCTGGGCCAGTCCATCGCCCGCGCGACGAACCGCAAGTTCGTGCGCATGGCCCTGGGCGGCGTGCGCGACGAAGCCGAGATCCGCGGCCATCGCCGCACTTACATCGGCTCGATGCCGGGCAAGATCTTGCAATCGCTGTCGAAAGTCGGCGTGCGCAATCCCTTGTTCCTGCTCGATGAAGTCGACAAGATGGGCGCCGATTTCCGTGGCGATCCCTCGTCGGCCCTGCTGGAAGTGCTCGATCCGGAACAGAACCACACGTTCTCCGACCATTACATCGAAGTCGATTTCGACTTGTCCGACGTGATGTTCGTGGCTACGTCGAACTCGTACAATATTCCGCCAGCCTTGCTTGACCGCATGGAAGTGATCCGTCTGTCCGGTTACACGGAAGATGAAAAGACCAGCATCGCGCAGCGTTATCTGCTGCCGAAGCAGATCAAGAACAATGGCTTGAAGGAAGAGGAAATCTCGGTGGCCGAGTCGGCCTTGCGCGACATCATCCGCTACTACACGCGGGAAGCCGGTGTGCGTTCGCTCGAGCGTGAAGTGTCGAAGATCTGCCGCAAGGTGGTCAAGATGCTGCTGCTGAAGAAATCCGACAAGAAAGTCATCGTCAATTCGAAGAACCTGGATAAATTCCTCGGCGTGCGCCGCTATGATTTCGGTGTCGCGGAGAAAGAAAACCAGGTGGGCCAGGTGGTCGGTCTGGCATGGACGGAAGTGGGCGGCGATCTGCTGACCATCGAAGCCGTGTCGATGCCGGGCAAGGGTGGCGTCATCCGCACGGGTACCCTGGGCGACGTCATGAAGGAGTCGATCGAGGCAGCCCGCACGGTGGTGCGCAGCCGCGCGCAGCGCCTGGGCATCAAGGCGGACGTGTTCGAGAAGAGCGACATCCACATCCACGTGCCGGAAGGCGCGACACCGAAGGACGGTCCTTCGGCTGGCGCGGCCATGACGGTGGCGATGGTGTCGGTCTTCACGGGCATCCCCGTGCGCGCCGACGTGGCGATGACGGGCGAGATCACCTTGCGCGGCGAAGTGTTGCCGATCGGCGGCCTGAAAGAAAAGCTGCTGGCGGCCCATCGCGGCGGCATCAAGACGGTGCTGATTCCCGAGCAGAATGTGAAAGACTTGGCCGACATTCCGGACAACGTCAAGAACAAGCTCGAGATCGTGCCGGTGCGCTGGATCGACAAAGTGCTGGAAATCGCCCTCGAACGCATGCCTGAAGCGTTGGCGGACGTCGCTGCGGTGGAGGCTGTCACGGCCGCCGCGGCCAAGCCCGATGCAGCCGGCGAGGTAGTAAAACACTAACGTTTTACCCCTGTTTTCCCCAAACAAGCGCTTTTAGAGCGCTTGTTTTATATTGAAACGTGAATTGCGCCCCCAAAGCGCTTGACACATATACAGTGTGGCTTGTTTAATACGCCTGCACATTTTTTTCGCCGGACAGCTGTGGTGCCAAAAGTGCCGCAACGATACGGTAAACGTTTTATACCTTTGTAATTGGGGATGCTAGTGAACAAGACTGAATTGATCGACCACATTGCTGAAAAAGCTGACATTTCCAAAGCCGCCGCTGCGCGCGCACTCGACGCTGTTATCGGCGGCGTGACGGAAACTTTGAAAAACAACGACAGCGTGACGCTGGTTGGTTTTGGTACTTTCTCGGTCAGCGAACGCGCTGAGCGTACCGGCCGCAATCCGCGTACCAAAGAAGCGATCACGATCGAAGCTGCAAAAGTCCCGAAATTTAAAGCTGGTAAAGCTTTGAAGGATGCTGTAAACTAACGGACTTCGGTGAGGTGACAATCACCGGAAACATTTGGCGGCGCCTCCGGGTGCCGCGATTTCAGGGTTGAAGTTCTTTGAATCGCAACCCTGGATGCAAATGCAAGTAGTACTGTGTATTTTTCGGAGTGGTAGTTCAGTTGGTTAGAATGCCGGCCTGTCACGTCGGAGGTCGCGGGTTCGAGTCCCGTCCGCTCCGCCAAAAAAATACGCTCTCAAGGAGTGGTAGTTCAGTTGGTTAGAATACCGGCCTGTCACGTCGGGGGTCGCGGGTTCGAGTCCCGTCCGCTCCGCCAGAATATAGAAGCCCGCGCTGCTGAATAAGTAGCGCGGGTTTTTCTTTTCCAGCGCCAGATTATCTCGGCGCGCCTGTTTTTAAAATCCCGTCCTGCCGTTTTGAATAAAAAAATGCCCGCATTTAAATCCGCTTTAAGCTGCGCCGGGTTAAATGCCCGGGTCCGCGCCTTGCCGGCCATGCGGCGCCGGGGCAGGGCGCGCGGCCTGATTTACTCTTGCTATAGCGCTATGGGCATTGTAGAATCAGGAGATAATGGCTTGGGCGTCAGAATCCTGCTTTAGTTCCAGCGCCAAGTTGTTGAATCTAAAGGGGAAGTGGACATCTGTCCCGTCCATTCCGCCGAAGAAATCAAGGCGAACGCATGTTCGCCTTTTTTTATAGTGATCCACTCATCCCGAATTGGCTGACCATGTTTGAATTTATTCGTACCCATCGACGCTTGATGCAGTTTCTCCTGATGCTGGTCATCGTCCCGTCTTTTGCACTGGTCGGTATCAGCGGCTACCAAAGCTTCGGCGATGGCGCGAACACCATCGCCAAGGTCGGCGACCAGGTCGTTACGCAGCAGCAATATGAAGAAGCGCAACGCCAGCAGATCGACCGCTACCGCCAGATGATGGGCGAGCAGTTCGACCAGAAAATGTTCGATACGCCGGAAGCGCGCAAGAGCATCCTCGACAACCTGATCGCCGAGCGCGCCGTGGCCGCCGAAGTGGGTCGTAGCCACCTGGTCATCAGCGATGCCGTGCTGCAAAAGGAAGTGCTGGACATCCCGGGCTTGACCTTGCCGGACGGTAAATTCGACCTGGAACGCTACAAGGCCATGCTGGCCGCCCAGGGCATGACGCCGCAGATGTACGATGCGCGCCGCCGCAGCGACCTGGCCCTGCAGCAACTGGCCGGCGCCGTGCAAGGCACGGCCTTCGCTCCGAACACCGTGTCCAAGCGCCTGTCCGACATTACCTCGGAAGAGCGCGAAGTGCAGGAACTGCTGTTGCCGATCGCCCAGTACGTGCCGGAAGTCAAAGTGACGGACGCCATGATCAAGGCCTTCTATGACAAGAACAGCAAGTTCTTTGAAATCCCTGAACAGGCGAAGATCGAGTACGTCGTGCTGGACGACAGCGCCGCCGGCGAGCAGGTCGACGTCACCGACGCCGACGTGACCAGCTACTACGCGAAAAACCAGAAAGCCTACACGACGGAAGAAGCGCGCCAGGCCAGCCACATCCTGGTAGCCGTCAAGAAAGATGCATCGGCCGCCGACAAGGCAGCCGCCAAGGCCAAGGCCGAAGCCATCCTGGCCGACGTGCGCAAGGCGCCAGCCAGCTTTGCCGCCGTGGCGAAAGCCAAGTCGGAAGATCCGGCGTCCGCGGAACAGGGCGGCGACCTGGGCGTGATCGGCAAGGATGGTTTGCCAGCTCCGCTGCTGAGCGCTGTGAGCAAGCTCAAGCAAGGCGAAATCAGCGACGTCGTCGCTTCCGATTTCGGCTACCACATCCTGACGGTCACCTCGCTCAAGCCACAGCACGTGCGTACGCTGGATGAAGTGCGCGGCGAAATCACGGCCGACCTGCGCAAGCAGTTCGCCGCCAAGAAATACTCGGAAATGGCCGAAACGTTCACCAACACGGTCTACGAGCAATCGGACAGCCTGAAGCCGGTGGCCGACAAGCTGAAACTGAAAGTGGAAACGGCCGCCAACCTGTCGCGCACGCCGTCGCCGGCACTGGGCAAGGCGCCATTTAACAACGCCAAGTTCCTCGCCGCCATCTTCTCGAACGACTCGCTGAAAGACAAGCGCAACACGGAAGCCGTCACCGTCGCACCTAACGTGCTGATCGCCGGCCGCGTGGTGGAATTCAAGCCTGCCTCGAAGCGTCCGCTGGCCGAAGTCGAAGCGATGATCCGTCAGCGCGTGACCCTGGAAGAAGCGGAAAAGCTGGCCAAGAAAGCGGGCGAGACCAAGCTGGCCGCCTTGAAGGCTTCGGGTGACGCCACCGGTTTCGGCGCGGCGCAATGGGTGTCGCGCAGCAAGCTCGACGGCATCAACCGTGCCGCCATCGCGCAAGTCATGAAAGCGGACACGAGCAAGCTGCCAGCCTACGTCGGCGTGGACTTGCCAGCCCTGGGCTACGGCATCTACCGCATCGCCAAGGTGCAGCAGCCGGCGCAAGTGGACGCGGCGCGCCGCCAGCAAGAGAAAGATCAGATCAGCGGCATCCTGGCACAACAGGAAATGTTCGATTACGTCGAATACCTGAAAGCCAAGGCCAAGGTGAAGATCGTCAAGCCGGTGACCGCGCCGGTTGCAGCAGCGCCGGAAGCGCCGTAAGTTTTAGTTTCTACGCATAAAAATAGCCGCTCTTGAGCGGCTATTTTTTTGTTTGCGAGTCGGGAATTTTATTTAACCCAACGGCGTAAGACTGGGGTCGGACCCTCAGGGTCCGACCCCGGCAGTTCGGACTTCGGGGTGAACATTGAGTGAGCTTATTAACCGGCTTACTTCGCGCCCAGCAACGGCGCCAGCCGCGGCCAGATATTCCTCAAGATCGTCGGATGCGCATTCGCATTCGGGTGCATGCGGTCGGCCTGGAACAGCTGCGGCTGGTCGGCGATGCCTTCGAACATGAAGGGCACCAGTGGCGCCTTCCATTCCCTTGCCAGCTTGCCGTACACGCCGTAGAACTGCTCGCCATACGCGCGGCCATAGTTGGGCGGCATGCGCATGCCCACCAGTACCACCTGTGCGCCCGATTTTTTGGCCGCTTCACCCATGGCGCGCAGGTTCGCTTCGGCGGCGGCCACGGGCAAGCCGCGCAAGCCGTCGTTGGCGCCCAGTTCGATCAGCACGACATCGGGCTGGTGCTTGGCCAGCAGGGCGGGCAGGCGCGCGCGACCGCCGCTCGTGGTCTCGCCGCTGATGCTGGCGTTGACGATGCGCGTGTCGTTCTTTTGTGCTTGCAACCGCTGTTCCAGCAGCGCCACCCAGCCCGTGCCCCGCGCCAGCCCATACTCGGCCGACAGACTGTCGCCGAGCACCAGCAGCGTTTTTGGTGCAGAATAGGCGTTCGTCATGCTCGATACCAGCAGCAGGGCTGCCGCAGGAAGCAAGGACAGGGTGCGCCGCCGCATGCGGCTGCCACCCTCGACACTTATTTGTTCACGAAATTTTTTAAGATAGATCAGCATGCCCGAATTCCCTAAAGCGACTTCCACCAGTTTTCTCCCGTCCGACGCAGCGGCCCAGCGGCCCGCCGCACCCAACAGCCAAAATGCCCAGCCGGCCATCGAAGTGGTCCAGCTGGCCAAGCGCGTACCCGATGCCGACGGTGAGCTGACCATCCTGCATCAAGTCGATTTTACCGTGCAAACGGCGGAGACGCTGGCCATCGTCGGCGCCTCCGGTTCCGGCAAGTCCACCTTGCTTGGTTTGCTGGCGGGACTGGATACACCGAGCGACGGCAAGGTCATCCTTGATGGCACCGATATCTTCGCCCTCGACGAAGACGGCCGCGCCGGCTTTCGCAAGGAAAAGCTCGGTTTCGTGTTCCAGTCCTTTCAGCTGCTGGCCCATTTGACGGCGCTGGAAAACGTCATGCTGCCGCTGGAGTTGCGCGGCGACCCGGACGCGAAGGAAAAGGCGCAAGCCATGCTGGGCAGGGTCAACCTGGGCAGCCGCCTGAAGCATTATCCGAAATACCTGTCCGGCGGCGAACAGCAGCGCGTGGCCCTGGCCCGCGCGTTCGTCACGGAACCGCCGCTGCTGTTTGCCGATGAACCGACGGGCAGCCTCGATGCGGCCACCGGCGAAGCCGTGATCCAGCTGATGTTCGAGCTGAACCGCGAACGCGGGTCGACCCTGGTGCTCGTCACGCACGACAGCTCGATTGCGGCCCGTTGCGGGCGCACGATTACGATTGCGGCGGGCAGACTGGTGTAATTGCTGGTGATGATTGTCGGATTACGCGTTCCGCTAATCCGACCTACCCGACGTCCGATATCCTCAAGCCGTAGGTTGGATTAGCGCGGCGTAATCCAGCACCACCGCACTGCATGCCTAGGCCGACAAGGCATTGATCAACCGGCGTATCGCAGGGATCAATTCCCCGGCCGTCAGCCCGATCGGGCCGCTGCCTGCGGCCACCAGCGCGTCGGCCGCCGCGCCATGCAGCCACACGGCGCCGATGGCCGCTTCCCATTCCGGCCAGCCCTGCGCCAGCAGGCTGCCGCACAGGCCGGACAATACGTCGCCCGTGCCGGCCGTCGCCAGCGCGGGGCCGCCCGTGTTGTTGACGACGACCTGGCCGTCGGGCGCGGCGATCACCGTGCCCGACCCTTTCAATACCACGATGACGCCCAACTGCGTGGCCAGCTGGCGCGCCGCGCCCAGGCGGTCGGCCTGCACCTCGGCCACGGTCAAGTCGAGCAGGCGCGCCGCTTCCAGCGGATGCGGCGTCAATATTGTCGCCCCGGCGCCCGTGCGCACGGCCAGCGCCGATTGCAGCTCCGGCTCGGCCGCCATCAGGTTCAGCGCGTCCGCGTCCAGCAGCAGCGGGCTGTCGCTGTCAATGGCACGCTGCAGCAGTTCCACCGTGCCGGCCTTGTCGCCGAGACCGGGTCCCGCCACCAGCGCGGCGAAGTGCAGGCCCGAGAAATCCACGTCCCTGGCGTGCCGGCACATCAGCTCCGGCTGGCCGCTGTCGAAGGCGGGCGGCGCATCGGGAAACGCGATATACACTCGTCCCGCGCCCGCATGCAGGGCCGTGCGGGCGGCCAGGATAGGCGCGCCGGCCATGCCTTGCGCGCCGCCGATGATGGCCACGCTGCCGTAGCTGCCCTTGTGCGTATTCTGGCGCCGTGGCAGCAAATGGCGGGCGAACAGGTGCAGGCCGCCCAGCTGGGCTCTGGCGGGCGGCAGCAGGGAAGGGTCGATGGCCAGCGCGGCCACTTCCACGTCCCCCGCATGGTCGCGGCCATTCGCCGTGTGCAGGCCGGGCTTGTCGCCGATGAAGGTGAGCGTATGCGTGGCGCGGATGGCGACGCCGTCGATGGCGCCCGTGTCCGCGTGCAGGCCGCTGGGCACGTCGAGCGCCAGCACGGGGCAATCGAGGTTGTTGACCAGCTGCGCCATGTCGCGGCATTCGCCGTCCAGGGGGCGCGACGCGCCGATGCCGAACAGGCCATCGATGACGAGGTGCCATGGCGCCGCGCCCACCGCCGCCGAGGCCATGGACGTTGACGCATCCATGAAGCGCGCGGCGCTGTTGCGCGCGCGGCTCAGGGCCTGTTCGCGTTCGGGCGACGTGGCTTGCGCTTCGGGCGCCAGCCAGACGAGCACCTCGGTGCCGCTGCCGGCCAGGTGCGCGGCCGCTTCCAGCGCGTCGCCGCCGTTGTCGCCGGGGCCGGCCAGCACCAGCACGCGCCGGTGGCCCGCGTCGTCGCCATCTTCCTGGGCGTGCAGCAGCTTCAGGGCGGCACTGGCAGCGGCCTGGCCCGCGCGCTGCATCAGCAGCCCTTGCGGCAGGTCGCGCATGGCCGCCTGTTCGATGGCGCGCAGTTCGGCGATGGAATACAAGGGTGCGGCAGAGTCGATCAGGTTCATGGAGCGTGTTCCGTTAGTCAGCATGTCTTCAACATAAGGCCGAAGCGGGCGAAAGGCAAGGCGCGCACGCCTGCGGTGCGCCGTAAATTGTGCGGCTACAATAGCCATCTCACATAAGCGCGGGGGCAAGGCGATGGACTGGCAATTCTGGATCGACCGGGGCGGCACCTTTACGGACATCGTGGCGCGCCGTCCTGACGGCAGCCTGGCCACGCATAAACTGCTGTCGGAAAACCCGGGCCAGTACCGCGACGCGGCGCTGGCCGGCATGCGCCAACTGATGGACCTGGCGCCTGGTGTGCCGCTGCCCGTCGAACTGGTGGGCGCCATCAAGATGGGCACGACGGTGGCGACCAATGCGCTGCTCGAACGCAAGGGTGAGCCGACCGTGCTGGCCATCACGCGCGGTTTCCGCGACGCCCTGCGCATCGCCTACCAGAACCGCCCGCAGCTGTTCGCGCGCCAGATCATCCTGCCCGAACTGCTGTATGGCGACGTGATCGAGATCGATGAAAGAGTGGGCGCCCATGGCGACGTCGTGACCCCGCTCGACGAGGCGGCCGCGCGCGCGGCGCTGGAACAGGCTTATGGACGCGGCGTGCGCGCCATTGCGGTCGTGCTGATGCACGGCTACCGCCATCACGCGCACGAGGCGCGGGTGGCGCAGCTGGCGCGCGAGGCCGGTTTTACGCAGGTGTCCGTGTCGCACGAAGTGAGCCCCATGATGAAACTGGTGGCGCGTGGCGACACCACGGTGGTCGATGCCTATCTGTCGCCGATTTTGCGCCGCTACGTCGACCAGCTGGCGATGGAGCTGCCCGGCGTGCACCTGCAATTCATGCAGTCGAACGGCGGCTTGACGGATGCGCGCGCCTTCCAGGGCAAGGACAGCATTCTGTCCGGCCCCGCCGGCGGCATCGTCGGCATGGTGCGCGCCAGCGCGCTGGCCGGTTTCGATAAAGTCATCGGCTTCGACATGGGCGGCACGTCCACCGACGTGTCGCATTACGCGGGCGAGTTCGAACGCGTGTTCGAGACGCAGATCGCCGGCGTGCGCATGCGCGCGCCCATGATGAGCATCCACACGGTGGCCGCCGGCGGCGGCTCCATCCTGCATTTCGACGGCGCCCGCTACAAGGTGGGGCCGGACAGCGCCGGCGCCAATCCCGGCCCCGCCAGCTACCGGCGCGGCGGCCCGCTGGCCGTCACCGACTGCAACGTCATGCTGGGCAAACTGCAGCCCGCGTTCTTCCCCCGCGTCTTCGGCCCCGACGCAAACGAAGCGCTGGACGTGGCCACGGTGCGCGCCCAGTTCGAGGCGCTGGCCCGCACGGTGAACGCGACCCCGGAAGAAGTGGCCGAAGGCTATGTCGCCATCGCGGTAGGCAACATGGCCAACGCCATCAAGCAGATTTCCGTGCAGCGCGGCCATGACGTCACCGAGTACACCCTGACCAGCTTTGGCGGCGCGGGCGGCCAGCATGCCTGCCTGGTGGCCGACGCGCTGGGCATGCGCACGGTGTTCATCCACAGCCTGGCAGGCGTGATGTCGGCCTACGGCATGGGCCTGGCCGACCAGCGCGCCATGCGCGAGCGCGCCATCGAGGCGCTATTGGGCGCGGACCTGGCCGGCGATTTCGCGCAACTGGGCGAACTGGCGCGTGGCGACTTGCTGCGCCAGGGCGTGGAAGGGAAGCGCATCGCGCTGGTGTCGCGCGTGCACCTGCGCTACGAAGGCACGGATTCGGCCCTCGTCGTGCTGTTCGATACGGCCGCCAGCATGCAGGCGCAGTTCGAAGCGGCCTACAAAAAACGCTTTTCCTTTCTGATGCCGGCGCGCGCGCTGATCGTCGAAGCGATCTCCGTGGAAGCCGTCGGCGCGTCCGATGCGCCGCAGGTGGCCGCGCCGGCCCATGCGGCGCGCGCGGATCGGCTGGCGCCCGTGCAGACGGTAGACATGTACTGCGCCGGCGCGTGGCGGCCAAGCGGCCTGTATGCGGCGGACAGCCTGCGCCCCGGCGACGCCATCGATGGCCCGGCCATCGTCAGCGACGCCAATGCCACCACCGTGATCGAGCCAGGCTGGCGCGCCGAAGTGACGGCGCACGGCCATCTGGTCTTGCGCAGGGTCGTCGCCTTGCCCGAGCGGCGCGCCATCGGGACACAAGCCGACCCCGTGATGCTGGAAATTTTCAACAACCTGTTCATGTCGATCGCCGAGCAGATGGGGCTGCGCCTGCAAAACACGGCCCATTCCGTCAACATCAAGGAGCGGCTCGATTTCAGCTGCGCCATCTTCGACGCGCAAGGCCATTTGATCGCCAACGCGCCGCACATGCCCGTGCACCTGGGGTCCATGGGCGAGAGCATCCGCACCGTCATGACGCGCAATGCGGGCGCCATGCGGCCGGGCGACGTCTTCATGCTGAACGACCCGTACCATGGTGGCACGCATCTGCCCGACGTGACGGTGATTTCGCCCGTGTTCGACGAAGCGGGCGGCGCCATCCTGTTCTATGTCGGCTCGCGCGGCCACCATGCCGATATCGGCGGCACGACACCGGGTTCCATGCCGCCCGACTCCACGCGCATCGAGGAAGAGGGCGTGTTGATCGACAATTTCAAGCTGGTCGACGGCGCCACGGGCTTGTTGGCAGAAGACGAAACCCTGGCCCTGCTGGCGGGCGCCAGCTGGCCGGCCCGCAATCCCCGGCAAAACCTGGCCGACCTGCGCGCCCAGGTGGCGGCCAACCAGAAGGGCGCGGAGGAACTGCACAAGATGGTCGCGCATTTCGGCCTCGCCGTAGTACAAGCCTATATGGGCCACGTGCAGGACAATGCCGAGGAAGCCGTGCGCCGGGTCATCACGACCCTGAAGGATGGCAGCTATGCGCTGGACCTCGATAACGGCGCGCAGATCAAGGTGGCGATCAGGGTCGACGCAGCTGCACGCAGCGCCGCCATCGACTTTACGGGCACGTCCAGCCAGCTGCCGAACAACTTCAATGCGCCATCCGCCGTCTGCATGGCGGCCGTGCTGTACGTGTTCCGCACCCTGGTGGATGACGAGATTCCGCTGAATGCCGGCTGCCTGAAGCCGCTCACGGTGATCATCCCGCCCGGTTCCATGCTCAATCCGCGGTATCCGGCCTCCGTCGTCTCGGGCAACGTGGAAACCTCGACCTGCATCACCAACGCCTTGTATGGCGCGCTGGGGGCGATGGCGGCGTCGCAGGGGACGATGAACAATTTCACCTTCGGCAGTGAACGATACCAGTACTACGAGACGATATCGGGCGGCTCGGGCGCCGGCCCCGGTTTTGACGGCACGGACGTGGTGCAGACGAACATGACCAATTCGCGCCTGACGGACCCGGAAATCCTCGAGTGGCGCTTTCCCGTGCGGCTGGACAGCTACAGCATTCGCGCAGATTCGGGCGGGGCGGGGCGCTGGCGCGGCGGCAATGGCGGCGTGCGCCGGGTGCGCTTCCTGGAACCGATGACGGCGGCGATCTTGTCGAACAACCGCATCCATCCGCCTTTCGGCATGGCTGGCGGCGCGGCGGGCGCGCTGGGGCGCAATTACGTCGAGCGGGCTGACGGCACGGTCGAGCACCTGGCCCATATCGGCAAGACGGACATGCGCTCCGGCGACGTATTCGTGATCGAGACGCCGGGCGGCGGCGGCTACGGCAAGACGGAGTAGGCCGTGGCTCCGCTCAGCTGCGCCCGTACCTGGCCCACGTCGCGCATGGGCGCGCGGCCGAACTGGCGGCTGTATTCGCGGCTGAACTGCGATTCGCTGGCGTAGCCGACCCGGTAGCCGGCCGTGCCCGCGTCGATCTGCTCGACCAGCATGAGGCGCCGCGCTTCCTGCAGCCGCAGCAGTTTCTGGTACTGCATCGGCGTCATGGCCGTAATCGCCTTGAAGTGGTGGTGCAGCGACGACATGCTCATGTTCGCCATGCCGGCCAGGTGCTCGATGCGCAGCGGTTCGCAATAATTGTGCTTGATCCAGTCGATGGCTTGCCCCACCTGGTGCGACTGGCTGCTGGCCAGCGCCATGTGGCGCAGGCGCGCGCCGACGGGGCCATTGAGCAGGCGGTAAGTGAGCTCGCGGCGGATCAATGGCGCCAGGGTGGCGATTTCCCCCGGTTTGTCGAGCAGGCGCACGAGGCGCAGCATGGCGTCGAGCAGCTCGGCCGACACGTCGCTGACGGAAATGCCGCGCGTGGCAGGCAGGATTTTCTGTTGCGCCGCGCTGTCGACGGTGCTTTCGCTATCGAGCAGCGCGGCCACGTCGGCGATGTCGATGCCAAGCACGACGCACAGGTGCGGCTTGTCCACGCTCGCTTCCACCACGCGCACCTGCACGGGCAGGTCGACGGACGTCAGCAGATACTGCATGCGGCTGTAATGGAAGGTTTCCGTACCCAGGGTGACGTCTTTCGCCCCCTGCGCGATGATCGCCACGCTGGGGCGCGCCGCATGGAACAGCGATTCCGTCACCGACGACTGGCGGTGGAAACTGAGGTTGCCGATGGCCGTCGTGTAGTCGCCCGTGCGCGGCGCGTGGCGACTGATCAGGGCGGCGATTTCATCTTGCGGAGTAAGTGAGGTGGACATGGCGTTCAGTATGCGTGAGGCGAAGAAGGGCAGGGGCCGATCTTACGCAGATTTGGAGGATCGTGCAAAGGTCTTGCAGGATCGCGGTAACGGCGGCCGGGCATCTCGGGCACACTTGGGCAATCGCCTGCACAGCACGCGCCTCTCTCGTTCGTCACACTACCCAAGGAGTTTTCATGACCACCATCGCCAAAGGCTACGCCGCACTGGGCCCGACTTCCGCACTGCAACCGTTCACGTTCGAACGCCGCGCCCCGCGCGAAGACGACGTGGCCATCTCGATCAAATACTGCGGCGTGTGCCATTCCGACATCCACCAGGCGCGCGACGAATGGGGCGGCGCCGCTTTCCCGATGGTGCCCGGCCATGAAATCGCCGGCGTCGTCACGGCCGTCGGCGCCAACGTCAGCAAGTTCAAGGTGGGCGACCACGTCGGCGTGGGCTGCTTCGTCGATTCCTGCACCACCTGCAAGGCGCGCAACGTGGACCTGGAACAGTACATGCCAGGCCTGATCCAGACCTACAACGGCCTGGAAGCGGACGGCAAGACAGCCACGCAGGGCGGCTACTCGGACAGCATCGTCGTCAAGGAAGGCTATGTGCTGTCGATTCCCGACAACCTGCCGCTGGATGCCGCCGCGCCACTGCTGTGCGCCGGCATCACCCTGTATTCGCCGCTGAACCACTGGAAGGCGGGCCCTGGCAAGCAGGTCGCCATCCTGGGCATGGGTGGCCTGGGCCACATGGGCGTCAAGATCGCCCACGCCATGGGCGCCGAAGTGACGGTGCTGAGCCAGACCCTGTCGAAGCGCGAAGACGGCCTGCGCCTGGGCGCCGACCATTACTACGCCACCAACGACGCGGAAACGTTCAGCAAACTGGCCGGCACGTTCGATTTGGTCATCTGCACCGTGGGCGCATCGATCGACTGGAACCAGTACATCAACCTGCTGAAAGTCGATGGCAACATGGTCATCGTCGGCATCCCCGACGGCGCCGTGCCGCCCGTGAACGCCTTCGGCCTGGTGGGTGCGCGCCGCAGCCTGTCCGGCTCCATGATCGGCTCGATCAAGGAAACCCAGGAAATGCTGGATTTCTGCGGCAAGCACAATATCGTGTCGGACATCGAGATCATCCGCATCCAGGATATCAATGAGGCGTTTGAGCGGGTAGTGAAGAGCGACGTACGCTACCGCTTCGTGATCGACATGGCATCGCTGTAACGCTCGAGAAAAAGCCCAGGGCGTTGTTGCCGCGTCTCGCCGTACTATTCGTACTGTCTTCGACGAGGCGCCTAGCCCTGGGCATTTTTCGAGCGTTCCAACCGATATGCTGTAAAAGCCAAGCTGGCTACTAGCTAGCGGACTGTGTTTGTTGGATTACGCGCTTTGCGCTAATCCAACCTACGCATATCCAGCAGTCCGGTAGGTCGGGTAGGTCGGATTAGCGCGCAAGCGCGTAATCCGACACCCCCGCCAACTTCCCATCCCCGCCAAAAATCAAGCTCCCGCGTCAATTTTTCTTTCCTTGCATCAAAAATCGGCATAAAATGAAACCGTACAGTACAGTTTCACTACGTAGATTTAAAAAACCAGCCATCCCCGGCGTATTTGCCTGGGCAGGGGAGGCGTCATGGATAAAAAATGGACACTTCAGTAAATAAAGGAGCGCCGGCGATCCCGGCGGTCTTCAGGGGCAAGCGGCTTGCCTTGACGGTTTTCGGCATTTTTCTCGGCTTTTCCGGCCTGGCCCTGGCGGCGGGCGGCATCGAACTCATTACCCTCGGCGGTTCCTGGTACTACCTGCTGGCCGGCCTCGGTCTGCTTCTCGCCGGCGTGCTGTATCTGCGCCGCAAACCGCTGGCCAGCAGCATCGTCGCCGTGCTGGTCATCGCCACCCTGGTCTGGGCCGTGTGGGAAATCGGCTTCGCCTTCTGGCCCATGGTGCCGCGCCTGGCGCCGTTTATCGTCATCGGCCTGGTGGCCGCCTTGCTGCATCCGTGGCTGGCGGGGCTCAAGCACACCGGTCAGTCGCGCGGTTTCGCGGCCCTGCTTGCCGTCGTGCTGGTGGCCGGTTTCGCCGCCATGTTCAAGCCGCATGGCGTGCTGGACGCCACCGTGCAGCCGCAGCAGGATGCGCTGGCCGCGGTGAACGGCGGCAGCGCCAACTGGGCGCATTACGGCTATGGGCCGAAGGGCACGCGCTTCGCGCCGTACACGCAGATCGACAGGCAGAATGTCGACAAGCTGCAAGTGGCGTGGACCTACCGCTCGGGCGAGCTGGCCGAAGGCGCGTCCGAATCGCAAAACACGCCGCTGCAGATCGGCGACACCATCTACACGTGCACGCCGACGAGCAAGGTCATCGCGCTCGATGCCGATACGGGCAAGGAGCGCTGGACCTTCGATCCGAAGCCGGCCAACACCAAGACGTGGAATCGCTGCCGCGGCGTCGGCTATTACGAGCCGGCGAAAGTGACGAATCCGTTCCGTTTTGACGGCATGCAGGCGGCCAATGCGCCGGCGGCGGGAGCGTGCGCCAAGCGCATCGTGCAAGTGACCATGGATGCGCGCCTGATCCAGATCGACGCGCAGACGGGCAAGCAGTGCGAGGGCTTCGGCGACAAGGGTTCCGTCGACCTGACGGTCGGCCTGGGCAAGGTCAAGATGAACGTGCCGTACTACGCTTACACGTCCGCGCCCACGGTGGCGCGCAACCTGATCATCCTCGGCGGCTGGGTGTTCGATGGCCGCTCGACCGATGAACCGTCTGGCGTCGTGCGCGCCTACAGCGCCGACACGGGGGAACTGGTGTGGGCCTGGGACCTGGGCAATCCGGCCATTACCAAGTTGCCGCCGGAAGGGCAGACCTACACGCGCAGCACGCCCAACATGTGGTCGGCGCCCGCGTTCGATGATGAGTTGGGCCTGGTCTATCTGCCGACGGGGAACGAGCAGCCCGACTTCTGGGGCGGCAAGCGTCCACCGCTGACGGAAAAATACGCGTCGGCCATCGTCGCCCTCGACATGGCCACGGGCCGCGAACGCTGGACGTATCAAACCGTCCATCACGATATCTGGGATTACGACGTGGCCGCGCAGCCGGCCCTGTACGACGTCCCGGACGGCAAGGGCGGCAAGATCCCGGCGCTGGTGCAGTTGACCAAGCGTGGCCAGATCTTCATGCTGGACCGCCGCACGGGCAAACCGATCGCGGAGGTGGTGGAAAGACCCGTGCCGCAAGAGCACGCGGCCGGCGACTGGGTGGCAAAGACGCAGCCATACTCCACCGGCATGCCGGCCCTCGGCGCGGAAACGCTCACGGAGCGCGACATGTGGGGCGCCACCTTCTTCGACCAGCTGGCCTGCCGCATCAGCTTCCGCAAGCTCAATTACCAGGGCGAGTTCACGGCGCCAAGCACCAAAGAGACGCTGATCTATCCGGGCTACTACGGCGGCTTCAACTGGGGCGGCGCGGCCGTCGACGAAAGCAATGGCTATATGTTCGTCAACGATATTCGCATGCCGCAAGTGGTCAAGCTGGTGCCGCGCGAAACGGTGGACGTGGCCAAGCTGACGTCGGGCCACGGCGTGGGCAGCACCTATCCGATGGATGGCACGCCCTTCGTCATCGACCACAAGGCTTTCAATTCGCCGCTGGGCATACCGTGCCAAAGCCCTCCGTGGGGCGTGTTTGCCGCCATCGACCTCAAGACGAAGAAAAAAGTGTGGGAGCGTCCGGCCGGCACGGTGCAGGATGCGGTGGTCAACGGCGTCAAGGCGAGGCTGCCTATCCCGCTGGGCATGCCGACCCTGGGCGGCGGCATGAGCACGGCGTCCGGCCTCGTGTTTTATGCGGGCACGCAGGATTATTATTTGCGCGCCATGGATATCGCCACCGGCCATGAAGTGTGGAAGGCGCGCATGCCCGTTGGTTCGCAAGGCACGCCGATGACCTATGTGTCGCCCAAGTCGGGTCGCCAGTACGTCGTGGTGGTCGCGGGCGGCGCGCGCCAGAGTCCGGACCGTGGGGATTACGTGATAGCATACGCGCTTCCCAAGACACAGTAAGAGTTTGCTTCATGCCCCAGTTGCGCACCGTTCCAGCTTCCCCGAGTACCCGAAGCGAGGAGCGGCGGCGCAAGCTGCTGGTGGCGGCATCCAGACTCTTTCTCGACTCCGGCTACGACGGCGTCAGCATGGATGCCATCGTGGCCGAGGCGGGCGGCTCGAAAGCCACCGCCTACCGCTACTTTGGCAGCAAGCAGGAACTGCTGGTGGCCGTGGTCGAATACCTGTGCGCCGACTTCATCATTGCGCTGCGCCAGCTCGATACCTCGCAAGCGGGCCTGGAACAGGGCTTGCAGCTGATCCTCGATGAACTTGTGGCCGTCGTCACCAGTCCCCGCCACGTGGATTTCTACCGCCTCGTCGTCACGGGCACCGCCGCCGTGCCAGCCGTGGGCCAGACCTGGTACGAACACGGCCCGCAAGTGTGGCATGCGCTTATCCTGCGCCTGCTGGAACAGCAGCGCATCCAGGGCCGCATCGCGCCCGATACTTCATTTTCCAACCTGCCGCAAATCCTGTTCGACGCCGTCTTCTCGCACCTGACCACGCGCACCGTCATGCTGGGGCAGGGCGGTAATGCGGCTACGTTCCGGCCGCTGATCGCGGAGTTGATTGAGCTGGTGGTGGCGAGGGTGGAACGT
The DNA here is from genome assembly GCF_002797895.1 of Janthinobacterium sp. 67. Taxonomy (NCBI): domain Bacteria; kingdom Pseudomonadati; phylum Pseudomonadota; class Betaproteobacteria; order Burkholderiales; family Oxalobacteraceae; genus Janthinobacterium; species Janthinobacterium sp. 67. The sequence goes on from NZ_PGES01000001.1 coordinate 921,861, forward strand.
AGGGCGGATTAGGTCCGGCAGGGCCGTAATCCGACAATATTGTTGGCCTGCGGTAGTGGGATGACGCGACTGGGATAGGTTCCAAGAGTGGCTAACAAAACCTTTCGACGTACTCACTGATAAGTGGCAGATCGTCTTTCCTCATCGGGCAGCATGGCGTGAGCCGTGGAATCAGTCCTGCTAGGAACACGTTCGCCATCCTATCCCTGGCCGTCGTGTAGGTCTGCTTTCGCCTGCGGATTCAATCGGTCAATGCAACACTTTACCCTAAACGGCTGTCGCCTCATTGCTTAGAACATGTAAGCGGTCATCGCAAGCTTCTGCTTTAGCCAAACATCAGATGCCATGTCGCACCGATCATGATGGCAGCTCCATCGCAGGCGCTCTGCCGCGGTTGCCTCGGTCGGATGTGATGGCCGCTGTGCCCCCTGGTCGCGCCGCGCCAGGCGCGAATGTTATAGTGGCGAAAATTTATTTACTGAAAGAAACTGTCATGAAAAACGACGCAACCACTCGCCCGCAAGCAAATCAGGCGCCTGCCAGGCTCAGCAAAGGGGACTTCGTCACCGTATTGCGCAAGCTGCTGCAAGAAGAAGCAAAGGCTGGCAAGTCCAGCGTGGACGTACGCGCTGCGAACCTGCACACCGAGGTTGGCGTTTATCCGGCGCGCGGCCACTCGATGCCAACCTGTTGCACGGTGATGTATGAAGAAATGCAGCCCGGTGACGAGATCCTGCTGACACCGCCCGGCGGCAAGGGGCCTACGCTGCTGGTTCGGTATAAACTGCCGCGCTGAAAATCACCGTTTGAGTGACAGTTTATAATCAGGCGCAAATATAGATGCCGCAGCGGCAGCGAAGCTGTTGACTTCCATGCGCCGCTCGTAATCAGGCACCAAGCGTGGGTAACTGATAGTGCGCAGATGCTGGCGCTCTGCTGAGGCTACGTCGGCATTTGGCTCGATAGCGGACGCTGACGCTGAGTCCCTCAGCGTCCGATCGCTGCAGTAAAAAAGGGCAGGCCGCAATCAAGTAGCAATACCGTATTTGTGCTGGGTCGCGGCGTATTGTTGCTTGAGTGACTCGAGCTTCGGATGCTTGGGATCGATCTTGCTGATCACCTGCATCTGGTGCTGCGCCTGTTCGGCCAGCGGGGCTTCCCAGCCCAGCATGTTGAGCTGGCGCAGGATGGCGTCGACGGAGGCGAACAGCACTGGCAGGTTGCCTGGGGTTTTGCGCAGGGCCTGGCGCAGCACGAAGACGGCTCCCTTGAGTTCTCCGCTTTCCGATTTGCTGGCCGCATCCTGCATCAGTTCCTGCACCTGGTTCGTGATCTGCTGGCCCATGCCTTGCGCCAGGTCGTGGCGGCCCGCTTTTTCAAATACGTCCACGGCCGCTTCCATGGTCACGTCGCTGTCGGCTTCGTTGACGAGTTTCATCATGACGTCGGATGCCGCCTGTTCCAGGTTGTTTTTCAGGCAGCTCTGCACGAGGCCCACCTTCAGCTGCGTCGACAGGCCCCGCGCCGTGTCCAGGGCGGCGGCGGCCAGTTGCAGTTCGGTGGCGGCGGCGATGTCGTTGCCCGACAGTTCATGCAGCATGGCGGCCGAGATGGCGCGGCACGCTTCGACGTTGGCGCCGCCGCGCAAGGAGCGCTCCATGTCGCGCAGCACGCCGCTCGCTTGCGGCGCGTCGCCTTTCTTGACCAGCGTTTTGACCAGGTTGACGTGGTCTTCCGGGTCGCGGAATTCCGAGTATTTGGCCTTCGTCACCACCTGCTTGTAGGCCCGTTCGGCCGCGCCGATGTCGCCCGTATCGAAGGCGATGCCGCCCAGGTGGCGCAAGCGGCGCACCATGTGTGGCGAGATGGCCACCGCGTCCTCGAGGATTTTTTTCGCCTGCAGTTGCTGGCCCATGGCTTCGTGGTTCTTCGCCAGCAGGTCGTAGGCGGCCATGAAGCGGGGATAGACCTCCACCAGTTCCAGCAGCGCGTCCTGCGCCTCTTCGTGGCGCTGCTGTTCGAACAGGGTGCGCGCCAGTCCCAGGTGAGCCCAGGCCATGGGCCGCGTGGCCAGCATGTCCGCGTACAGCTGTTCCGCTTCCTTCCATTCGTCCAGGGTGATGTGCAGCTCGGCGCGCAGGCGGGCGAAATCGGCCGCCAGGCGCGGGTGCTGCAGTTCGGCCGCGCGGCAGCTTTTCACGGCTTCGCGCAAGTCGCCCTTGTCGATCAGCTGATACGTGGGCAGGAAAATGGCGCGCCGTTCGATGGCGCGCGCGATGCGTCCGCTCAGCACGTCGACGGTGAACGGTTTTAATATGTAGTCGGACGGGGTCAGCTCGGCCGCGCTGATCACCTTGCTGTGGATGGCTTCCGAGGTCAGCATGATGAAGATCGTCCACAGGCCGATCAGCTTATGGTGGCGCAAGTCTTCCAGCAATTGCTGGCCGTCCTGGCCGTCCGTGCCGCTGCCAAGGTCGTATTCGCACAGGATGATGTCGAACGGTTTCTTCGTCAGCAAGCGGATGGCCGTGCCGGCATTGACGGCGTATTCCACCTTGGTGATGGCCGCCTGGTTCAGCATATTGTGCAGATTGCCCCGCATGCTGGGGTTCGGGTCGACGATCAGGACAGATAAGTCGCTAGTTTCTGGCATTGTTCAGCTCTCGTTCATCTGTTCGGTCATTTGCGGGAACTCTTCTTATATGTCTCTGCCTGGCAGTATTGTTTTTTATCAGCATACTGCAAAGCCGGGCGGCACTGCCAGCAAAATGCATGCAATCGGGCGCGGGGCAGGGTGCAGCGAGCATCCGGCGGCGCGCAGCGTTGTATTTCATGCCGCTGGCGCCCTGTCTGCGGTGGCTGGCGCCGCATATTCGCGCACATGGTTGACTAGCATGATAGTATCCTAATTACAACTAATGTTGGGTGCCGCACAATCTTGCGGCCAGGCATGCGCAAGGCTATCCCGGGCGCTCCATCTCTCTCTTGTGTTCATACCCGTCATGCGCGTACCTGATTTGTCTACCTTGCGGCGCGTCGCCGTGCCCCTCGCGTTTGGCGGCAACAGCGAGCAGCAGCATACCTATTTTGCCGAATTGCACCGGGTCGGCATGGTCACGCAAGTGCTGGGCATCATCGCCTTCAGCCTGACGTGGCTGCTGATGCCGCCCGCCTACCACCCGAACCTCACGCATGCCGTGCTGGCGCTGCTGGGCATGCTGATCAGCCTGGTGGTGCGCTACCGCTGCACCACATTGCCCGTGCTGACCGTCACGGGCGCCTGCGCCGTGCTGGCCCTGACTTTTGGCTTGCGTACCATGGCCGATGCCGTGCAGCACGCCAGTTTCTGGGTCTTGCCCGTGGGCGTCTTCATGACTCTGGCCATCGCCTCCATCTTCAACGGCGGCCTCAGCTACCTGGCCGTGGTGGCCGGCGTGTGGTGGAACGTGGGCCACGGCCTGTATCCCGTCAACGCGGGCTTGCCCGACCAGTCGTGGCCGCCGCTGATGATCGCCGTCAGCGTGCTGTTCGGGCTGGCGCTGAACGTCAGCTTCAGTTTATTACGCTTGCGTAACTATCACTCGAAGGTGGAATTGACGCGGCTGGCCTTCCAGGACAGCCTGACGGGCCTGAACAACCGCCGCATGTTCACGCAGCGCGCCCAGCAACTGCATGGCGCACCGCATGGCGGCGTGCTGCATTTCCTGATGATCGACATCGACAATTTCAAGATCATCAACGACCAGCAGGGCCACGATGCGGGCGACGCGGTGCTCGTGCGCACGGCCGCCGTCATCGCGGACAAGGCGCAGGGCCATCTGTGCGGCCGCCTGGGCGGCGAGGAATTCGGCATCGTCTACGCAGGCGGCCGCGACGACGCGCGCGCCTTTGCCGGCGCCCTGGTCGAAGCCGTCAGCCAGGCCTTCCATGCCGCCCAGTTCGTGTCGATCAGCGTGGGCGTGGCCGAGCTGGACCGGGGCAAGGACCTGGGCCACAGCTACCGGCTGGCCGACGAGGCCTTGTACCTGGCCAAGCGCCAGGGCAAGAACCGCTATGTGATCGCCTGAGCTGTTGTTGCAGTGCCAAAACTGCCGCTGTGCGGGGAAAAACGGTGGCAAAAGGGGGGTAAAACCCCAAGTTCCGGTCATAAGTCAGGGGTAAAACGGGTATAATGCGCGCAAAGGAAATTTGCCGTACGAAAGATATTGTCATACCTACCTTTAACCCGCAGCCACGCTGCATCAACCACCTTCCAATCATGTTGATACTGCCGGGTTCCAATGCCCTGTCCCATTTCCGTAGCCACCGTCTGTTAAGCCAACTGCAAGCCGTCTCGCCTGCGATTGTTGCCGTGCAAGCACGCTATGTCCATTTCATCGATGCCAGCGCGCCTCTCACCAACGACGACAGCACGCGCCTTGGCGCCTTGCTGACGTACGGCGAGCCGGCCCAGGCTGACAATACGGAAGGCGCTGCCGAAGAATTCTTCGTCATCCCCCGTTTCGGCACGATCTCGCCGTGGGCTTCGAAAGCCACCGACATCGCGCACAACTGCGGCATGGCGCACATCAAGCGCGTCGAACGCGGCATCGCTTTCCGCATCAACCTGAAATCGGGCATCCTGGGCAGCGCCATTGGCGCCGGCAAACTGACGGACGAACAGGTGCAAGCCGTGGCCGACCTGCTGCACGACCGCATGACGGAATCCGTGCTGCGCAGCGCCGACGACGCCAAGGACCTGTTCCGCACCCTGGAAGCGCGCCCGCTGGAATCGATCGATTTGCTGGGGCAGGGCAAGGCCGCGCTGGAAACGGCGAACACGGAACTGGGCCTGGCGATGTCGGAAGACGAAATCGACTACCTGGACGCCGCCTTCACCAAGGCTGGCCGCAACCCGACGGACGTGGAACTGATGATGTTCGCGCAGGCGAACAGCGAGCATTGCCGCCACAAGATCTTCAACGCCGACTGGACCATCGACGGCGTAGCACAGCCGAAGTCGCTGTTCGGCATGATCAAGAACACGCATGAACTGCAGCCGAAGGGCACCGTCGTCGCCTACAGCGACAATTCCTCGATCATGGAAGGCGCGACCGTGTCGCGCTTCTACCCGCGCGGTGCGAACCACGAATACGCGGCGTCGACGGAACTGACGCACACCCTGATGAAGGTGGAAACGCATAACCACCCGACGGCGATTTCTCCATTCCCCGGTGCCTCCACGGGTGCTGGCGGCGAGATCCGCGACGAAGGCGCGACGGGCCGCGGCGCCAAGCCAAAGGCTGGCCTGACCGGTTTCACCGTGTCGAACCTGTCCCTGCCGGATGCCGTGCGCAGCTGGGAAACGGCCGCTTCCGTGACGGCGCCGCTGGCGGGCCGCACGGATGCGGACCAATACGGCAATCAATATGGCAAACCCGAACGCATCGCCTCGCCGCTGCAAATCATGATCGAAGGCCCGTTGGGCGGCGCCGCGTTCTCGAACGAATTCGGCCGTCCGGTCCTGGGCGGCTACTTCCGCACGTATGAACAGAACGTCGGCGCGAAAGAAGCTGGCGCACCGGACGCCGTCTTCGGCTACCACAAGCCGATCATGATTGCGGGCGGCATCGGCAATATCTCGGCGCAGCACACGCACAAGAACGACATCCCCGTCGGCAGCCTGCTGGTGCAGCTCGGTGGCCCGGGCATGCGCATCGGCATGGGCGGCAGCGCCGCCTCGTCGATGACCACCGGCAGCAACACGGCCGACCTGGACTTCGATTCCGTCCAGCGCGGCAATCCTGAAATGGAACGCCGCGCTCAGGAAGTCATCAACGCCTGCTGGCAAATGGGCGCGGACAACCCGATCATCTCGATCCACGACGTGGGTGCGGGCGGCTTGTCGAACGCGTTCCCGGAAATCACCAACGACGCCAAGCGCGGCGCGATTTTCGACTTGCGCAAAGTGCCGCTGGAAGAGTCGGGCATGGCGCCGAAGGAAATCTGGAGCAATGAATCGCAGGAACGCTACGTTCTCGCCATCGCGCCGGAAAGCCTGCCACTGTTCAAAGCCATGTGTGAACGCGAACGCTGTCTGTTCGCCGCCGTGGGCGTGGCCACCGAAGAGCGTCAACTGAAACTGATCGACCCGGAACTCGGTAACGAGCCGGTCGACATGCCGATGGACGTCTTGCTGGGCAAGCCGCCGAAGATGCAACGCGACGTGGTCCACGTGGCCAACGATTTCCCTGCCATTGATCTCACCGGCATGGACTTGAAGGACGTGGCGCAAAAAGTGCTGCTGCTGCCCACCGTGGCCGACAAATCGTTCCTGATCACCATCGGCGACCGCAGCGTGGGCGGCATGACCGTGCGCGACCAGATGGTGGGACCATGGCAAGTGCCGGTGGCCGATTGCGCCGTCACCACCATGAGCTTCGAAGGCTACCTGGGCGAAGCGATGGCCATGGGCGAACGCACGCCGCTGGCCGTCATCGACGCCGCCGCCTCGGGCCGCATGGCCGTGGGCGAAGCCGTCACCAACATCGCCGCCGCAGCCATCGGCGATATCTCCGACATCAAATTGTCCGCCAACTGGATGGCCGCCTGCGGCCAGCCTGGACAGGATGCGGCCCTGTACGACACGGTGAAAGCCGTGGGCATGGAGCTGTGCCCGGCGCTGGGCATCAGCATCCCGGTCGGCAAGGATTCGCTGTCGATGCGCACGACGTGGAAAGACGAGAGCACGGGCGCGGCGAAATCCGTCACGTCGCCGGTGTCGCTGATCGTCTCCTCGTTCGCGCCAGTTCTGGATGTGCGCAAGTCGCTCACGCCGCAACTGAAAACGGACAAGGGCGACACGTCGCTGATCCTGATCGACCTGGGCCGCGGCAAAAACCGCCTCGGTGCATCCGCCCTGGCGCAAGTCATGGGCCAGCTGGGCAATGCCACGCCGGACGTGGACAGCGCGGAAGACCTGAAAGGCTTCTTCGCCGCCATCCAGAAATTGAACAGCGACGACAAGCTGCTGGCCTACCATGACCGTTCGGACGGCGGCCTGTACGCCACCTTGACGGAAATGGCCTTCGCCGGCCACACGGGCATGTCCGTCAACCTCGACATGCTGACCATGGAAGGCGAGCATTCGAGCGACTGGGGCGACGCCAAGAACTGGGCCGGCCAGGTAGCGGAACGCCGCAACGAACTGACCTTGCGCGCCTTGTTCAGCGAAGAGCTGGGCGCCGTCATCCAGGTGCGCGCGGAAGAAAAGTCGCTCGTCATGGACGTGCTGCGCACATTTAACCTGGGCGCCTGCAGCCATATCATCGGCAAATTGAACGACCGCGACGTGATCGAATTCACGCGCGACGCCAAGCTGATTTACACCCAGCCGCGCGCCGAACTGCACCGCCTGTGGAGTGAAACGAGCTGGCGTATCGCCCGCCTGCGCGACAATCCGGCCTGCGCGGACGCTGAATACGACCGCCTGCTGGACGTGCAAGATCCGGGCATGTCGCCGATCGTCACCTTCGACCAGAACGAGAACATCGCCGCGCCATTCATCGCCACCGGCGTGCGACCGCGTGTCGCCATCCTGCGCGAGCAGGGCGTCAACTCGCATATCGAGACGGCGTATGTCATGCACCAGGCAGGTTTTACCGCTGTCGACGTGCACATGAGCGACCTGATTGCCGGCCGCGTGAAACTGGACGACTTCCAGGGCGTCATCGCCGTGGGCGGCTTCTCGTACGGCGACGTGCTGGGCGCGGGCGAAGGCTGGGCGAAAACGATTTTGTTCAACGCCAGCCTGGCGGAACAGTTCGCGCGCTTCTTCAACCGCACGGACAGCTTCGGCCTCGGCATCTGCAACGGCTGCCAGATGATGAGCAATTTGAAATCCATCATCCCCGGCGCCCACGCCTGGCCCAAGTTCACGCGCAACAAGTCGGAGAAATTCGAAGGTCGCTTTGCCATGGTCGAAGTGATGGATTCCCCATCGATCTTCTTCAACGGCATGGCCGGCACGCAAGCCGGCATCGCCATCGCCCACGGCGAAGGCTACGCCGACTTCTCGCAAACGGGCGACATCACCCAGGTCACCAAAGCCATGCGCTTCGTCGACAACAAGGGCGCCGCCACCGAAGCGTACCCGTACAACCCGAACGGCTCGCCGGAAGGTATCACCTCCGTCACTACGCCAGACGGTCGCTTCACGGTGCTGATGCCGCATGCGGAGCGCGTGTTCCGCAGCGTGCAACAGTCTTACCACCCTGAAGCGTGGGGCGAGGATTCGCCGTGGATGCGCATGTTCAGGAATGCACGGAAGTTTGTGGGGTAATTTAGTTTGTTTTCAGCGCGGCACCTTGGGTCAAGGCGCTGTTGCTGGGCTGGAAATGAGAAAGCCGCTGTCGGGAGATAGCGGCTTTTTTCTTTTTGCTATTGTCAAGCAGGGATGCCTTTCGGGACTATTTCTGGTGCGAGTGCATTCAACTCATCTTTGTAGGCCATAATTGGTGAGTAAAGTTTATGGAACGATCTTCCTATGGCGCCTGAGAATAGCTCCATATATGGGTTTGATTCCCCGCCCTCTATTATGTGTGCAATTGAAATTCCTGGGTAAGGGTCAATGTAAAATATTTTTCTGATTCCTAGTTGATAGGCTTTTTTTGCGCATAATTCACAAGGGCTTGCTGTCGTGAATAGAAAGCCGCCATAAATTCCCTGGCCACCATATTTTGATATTTGCAAAAAAGCATTTTCTTCCGCGTGTAGCGATCGTGTATGAACTTGATTATTGGTTTTGTATATCGAATTAAATTCTGACTTGAAGCAGTACGATACATTTCTTCCGGTCGATGCGATTTTTATGTATCTTTTGTTTCTTTCTTTGAAATTATTTATATATATTTCATCATTTTTCTCATAATTACTGAAGGCAATTTTATCCAATCCGCTTAAGAGATCATCTCTATTTCTAAGATTGCATGGAACATGTCCGTGTGGCGTGTCATTCCAACCTATTGCTTTCACGGAAAAATTATTGTCTGTAATTAATGCGCCAACTTGACGAGATATGCAGCCGGAATTTAATTTTGCAGTGTAGGCAATTTGCATACAACGCTCTAGTGCTGTTGGCGTGATAATTCCCGGACGTTTCATTAACGAGATTAGACGTGTAATTTGATTTGTGAGATTGGTTAGTTTTCCAACTCTGCTATCTCCATTCGGGTTGCTTAAATAAATATCCGCACGTTGAAGGCATCCTTGAATATCTTGCATAGAATATGTGGATTCAACCTCAATATCGCGATTGGCATACTCTGTTGAATCTATGGATTCTATTTCTTTTGCAGAGAAGTTTTGCAAGGCGAGTCTTATGAGCCTCTGCTCATCGGGGCAAGAAACTGCAACTAAGTGGAAATTTGTTATTCTGTCTTGTAGAAAAACTGCTTCTAGAGGGTTGCGTAATGCATCAACAGCAATCAGGGATTTTCGCCCTAAAGTCTGATTACATATCATTAGTTCACTTATGACGTCGTGAACATATTTTACTAGAGAGAAGAATGCCCCCTCTTTTACCTTGCTGTCAAAAGGAGAGCCAGAAAAGCGAATATTTGATCCAAATACTTGATATAGTGGAACAATAACAGTTTCACCTAGCCTTGTCTTTAGTTCGTCACTTTTTTTGGGGAGATATTCCGTATAAAATTCGATAATTTGTTTTGGGTCTTTTCTTTCATATATGTCTTTGCAGTGAAATTCTAACTCCAATAGTGTTTCTCTTGCTATTGAATGTGCATCTTCTTTCTCGGGTGTTGCTGTTTTTATAAATTCAACTGCTTTTTTTACTCCATTCTTAATTAGTAATAAGGTTATTATTGATCTTACTTGAATTATTTGGAATGGGTGCCATGTTTTTGTTAAGTGGCGATGTATTATTTTCTGTTTCCTTTCATCGTTGCTGCTTGGATTGTCTCCTTTATATAGGGTGTGATGTAATTCACTAAGATCTGATCTTAATATTGATGCCACTGTTGAACACCCACTTCCGGTTCTTCCGGTGAGGCCAATAACTATATGGTCATTGTCACCTTCATAGATGGTATTTATTGCTGACTTAATATATTGGCCCATGACTTTCCTTGGTTTTAATTATTGAAAGCTTACCTACAACCCCTTCGCCACCCCCACAATCACCACCGCCGACGGCACCAGCAAAAGCTGTGCAATCAGCGTCCCCGCCAATCTGCTTCCCACCAGCCACACCACCGCGCGCCGGAACTGCGATTCTTCGATCTTGCCCTCTACGACGTCATCCGTCATGCCCGACATGTGCGGATCGATGAAGACGGCCATCATGATCGTGGCGCCGCCGTTGATGATCGATGAAAGCGTGCTGGAGGTCACGCGCACGCTGGGGTCCAGCACGCCCGCGTACAGGGCGGCGAAGACACCTACCGTCCACAGGGCCGTGGCGATGACGTTCATGGCTGTCATGGAGACGGAGACGCCGGATTGTTGGCGCAGGCCCGTGACGTTGGCGGGTTTGGGCAGGCTGGCGGAGGTCTTGAGGTAGGACAAGCCGCCCTTGAAGACGGCGTGCAGCAAGAGCTTCGGTACCGACCTGTGTACCTGGAAGTGCTCGACGGCGCGGCAGAAGGCGCGCTGGAAGGTGGGGATCAGTATGGCGCCGAGGATGGTCGCCAGGCTGGCGGAGAATAGCAGCCAGCGGAAGTCGACTAATAAAGTGCTGGCGGCAACATGCTGGTCTATGCCCGTTTCCACGCGCTTGGCGAGGAATGGTCCAAGGAAAGAGTTCGACGTGCGCGACAGCAGCATCAGGATGCTGAACAGGGCCAGCGAGACGGCGATGCGCCGCGTGCGGATGCCGGCGATGCGCACGGAATAGGCGAGTGTGCCGATGATGTGGATGATGAACGTCAGTGCGCAAATCAGCAGCAATTGCTTGTCCATCACAACCTTGCAGTATGGAAAATGTAATTCCATCCTGCCATGGAATTATTTATTTTTCAACTGCAAATAAGATAATTTTATGTGATTGGGGTTTTGTGGTGGTTTGTGTGGAGTTGACTGAATTTCACCCCAAGGCAGAAACTGGGGTCAGACCCGACGGGTCTGACCCCGGCCTTTGCCTGTGGGTGAGATAAATGCCGCCAGTGAGCGTCTGACTGGTTTCCTTGCTTGTATTTCAAGCTTGCACCCTCAACTACCGTGGGTAGCGGCAAGATCTTGCCGCTCGACATGAATCAACCAACCCGGAGGTACACCATGAGTTTCGATTCCTTTTTGTCCAAGCTGAAGACCAAAGCCAGCGAACTGAAAACCGAAGCGCTGAAGTACAAGAACAAGGATTTCCTGAACGCCGCGATGGCGGGCTCGGCCCTGATCGCCATGGCCGACGGCAGCGTCAGTGCGGAAGAAAAGCAGAAGATGGTCAAATTCATTGAAAGCAATGACGCGCTGTCGGTGTTTACCACCACGGACGTGATCAAGGCGTTCCAGGAATATGTCGGCCAGTTGGAGTTCGACAAGGATATCGGCGAAGCCAAGGCGTATCAGGCGCTGGGCAAGATGAAGTCGAATGTGGAGGCGTCGCGCCTGCTGGTGCGCATGATCATCGCCGTCGCTTCGTCGGACGGCAATTTCGACGCCAACGAGCAACGCGTGGCCAGCAAGATTGCGCGCGAACTGGGCTTGAATCCAGGCGAGTTCGAGCTGCAGTAACTTTCAAGCCAGCCGGCTCCGGCTTAACTCTTGTCCCACCACGGCGGCGTGCCCGACGACCAGGGGCACGCCATTTGCACTTCGCTGATCCTGTAGCGGATCTCGATCACCTGGCCTGGGCTGAAGGGACCGCGTTTCCAGTCGCCGGAATCAAAGACGTAGCCTTTGCCCTTGATGCAAAGACTGGTCGGATTGTTGCCGATGGGGCCGGTCGAGTGCAGGGTGACGCGCACTTCGCCGTTGGCGTCCAGCGGGGCGTCGCCGCCCATGAAAAGTGGATCCGAGCCGATGTCGCAGACAGTGGTGCTGCCTATCTTGCTGCAGTGCTTGATATACGTTTGCTGGCGCGCATTGGCCAGGTAATCGTCATGCCGCATCGGCTTGCCGTCGTCATAGGTAAAGCGCAGGATGACTTGCGTGGGCTCGCTGGCCGGATGGCGTGTGGTGCTCGTGCACGCGGCGCTGACGAGGGCCATCAAGGGCCAGGCCAGCAGGCGCAGGCCGCCGCGCAGCACGGTGAAGATCGGATTACTGCGAGGTGTCTGCATTGCGCTCCATGGGCCGTTGCCGTTCGTTTCAGGAATTTGGCGGCGATGATAGCACGCGATGGCAGCGCCTGGCCTGCCGCGCCTGTGCGCCGCTTCAACGCGACGCCAGGCCGATGTTTTGTATGTGGGAGGGCACGATGCCGCCACTCGACACCTTCTGCGACGGCACCACCATCACCAGTTCGCCATCCACGCTGCCGTCATCATTGTGGTCGATGCGCACTTTCAGCTGGCGGTCCAGCGCGACGAAGGCGTTGCGGTCGGTGGCGATGATACGGTGCTCTTCCTGCTTGCCGATACGCGCATACATGACGGCGCCGGCGAGGCGCAGTTCCATGGTGTCGCCATTCGACAGATCATAGGTGCCGACGAACTTCTTGCAATCCTGGCGCATCATGTAGCGCGGATGTTCGGGCACGTCGATGCGCAGCGAGTTGCCCGGCACCGTGACGGTGTGTTCGGGCGGCAGGGCCTGCGCAGTGGCTGCGGGGCTGGCGGCGGCAAGGCACAGCAGTGTGCCCAGGATGATGGTTTTCATGGTGTCGTCCTCGTTGATTGATGGCCTCTGGCGCATGGTGCCGGCAGGCATGGGGCAGCAACCAGTCTAGGCGCGGCTTTGGCGCTGCGCATCGTCCATTCGGTGGAGAACTGCAGAGTATGCGGCGCCGGTACTGCGCGGCGCAATGTTACCGGGCACCGTGATTCATTTCCTGCAGCACCTTCTTGCACAGCAGGCCATAGTCCACGCCCGTGCCGCGCTTGCGTGCGGCCGGCTCGTAGCGGGCGCTGATGTCGTCCCACGCCACGCTGCCAGGCAGGGGGCGCAGCGCGTCGTCAAGGTCCATCTCGAAGTGGATGAAGTGGCCGTCGGCGCTCAGCAGCTTGCCGTACACGGCGGGCATGCCGGGGTAGGCCAGACGCAGGTCGAGCATGATGGAGGTGCCCAGCGCCACGCCGTGGCTGGCCGCGTACTGGCGCAAGGCCTCGGGCAAGGGACGCGCACGCCACCAGGCCGCCTTCTGTCTGATGGCTGCCTGGGTCAGCGTGTTTTGCTGCTGGACAGAATAGTGTCTGCTCATGGCGGCCACCCATGCGGAGTGCAGAATGCGGCACGCGGCTTGTTGCATCAACGTAAGGCCAGGCCCATGCTTTGCACGTGGGCAGGCACGATGTCGCCGCTGGCCAGTTTTTCGGCCGGCATCTGCATCAGCACTTCGCCGCCCACGCTGCCATCGTTGCGCAAGTCGATGCGCACGGCCAGTTGCCGGTCCAGCGCCACGAAGCTGTGGCTGCCGCTGGCGACGATGCGGTGTTCTTCCTGATCGTCGATACGCGCATACATGATGGCGCCGATGCTGCCGATATTGCGCAGGTGGAGTACTTGCCCGTTCGACAGCTCATAGCCGCCGCGGAACGGGGCAAACGTTTCCGCATTCATAAAATGTCTTTGGGGCGGCAGTTCGATCGTCTGCAGGCGTCCGCCTGGAATGACGACGGTCTGGCTGTCGGGGAGCGATTGCGCATTTGCCAGCAGGGCGCAAACGCCCAGGGTGCCGGCCAGTATCCATGTTTTCATTTTTTTACCCGTCCTTGAACTGTGGTGCCGTCCGCTGCCGGCGCGGCGATATTGTTGTCGATACCAGGGAAGCCGAACCGGCTGTCAGCACGCGCTGTGGTGACACTGGCGAGGTGCGGGCGACCGGTCTTGCCAGTGTAGGCAGGCAAGTTGTCCTGCACATCATCCGATCGGATGACGCGGCCTCATGCGTCGAGTACGGCCAGGTGCGCCGTCGCGCCGTGGATCAGCGCGATCAGCTCGCCCTGGCGCCGCGTGTCCGTTTTCAGATAGGTATGGTGCAGATGCGTCTTGACGGTGTTGACGCTGATGCCGCCGCGCGCGGCGATTTCCTCGATGGTGGCACCTTGCGCCAGTTCCTTGCCCACCAGCGCTTCGGCTTGCGTCAAATCGAACAGCTGGCGCAAGGCAGTGGCGGACGTGCTCGCTTGTGCGGGGTCGCGCGCGATCAGCAACGCGCATGGCGGCTGGCAGGCGGCGAGCAGGGTGACGGTCACTGCCAGCGGGGTTTGCTGCTTGCGCGCCAGGCGCAGCGACTGGCATTGCGGTGGACCACCGGCGCCGGCGATGACGATGCGCACGGCGCGCACGAGGGCGGGCGGCGCAGCGTTTGCCAGTTGCGCCGCATGCAGGGCGTGGCCGGCGGGCGTGGCGAAGCGCAGCCCGAGGCTCGCGTCGAGCACCAGCACGGCGGCGCCCATGGCGTCGAGCGCCGCCAGGGCGCAGCGGCTGGCCAGTTGCGCTTCGCGCAGGCGCTGCTGCAGGCACAGGGCGCGCTGCAGATGCGGCAAGAGTTCCTGCCATTGCTGGCTGTTCAGTGCCGCGCTGTCGAGTTGAGGCCAGTCGTCCGTGCCGCAAGCCGTTTCGTACAGGGCGGCAATCAATGCGCCCACGTCCTCGGTGACTGTCGCTGTACCCATGCTTGCCCCCATAGCCTGATGACATCAGTGTGCCGCAGGCGTGCAGGTGCGGAACTGGGTAAGGGCGGTGTTGCAGTACGATCCGCCGCACCTTTGTGGGGAAGGGCTGGTCGTTGCCATCTGGCCTGGGCAACTATCAAGATAGTACAAAGACATCTATGCTGCAATGGTTTGCAAAAATATGCGTGGATAGTGTTCTGTAGGAAACTCGCGCGGGCAAAATACGTCGATGATGTAAGATTCGCACTATGACCGATTTCACATTTACCGATTGCCCATGAGTTCAATAATGATTCCCGACGTCGCCCTCGTCGACAACACCGAACAACGCACGCCATTGGTGCTCGTGCTGGACTGCTCCGGCAGCATGGATGGCGAGCCTGTCTCGCTGCTCAACGAAGGCCTGGCCTTGCTGGAACAGGAACTCAAGTCCGACGTGATCGCCGCCAAGCGCGTGCGCATCCTGGTGATTCAATACGGCGCCCACGATGAAGCCGTGGTGGCCAGCAACTGGTGCGATGCCATGGATTTCACGGCACCCCTCTTGGCCGCGAACGGCACCACGCCGACCGGTGCGGCCGTCGAACTGGCGCTGGCCGAGATCGAGCAGGAAAAGCAGCGCTTCCGCCAGGCGGGCGTGGCGTACACGCGGCCATGGCTGTTTTTGATGTCGGACGGCGAGCCGACGGACCGCTGGCAGCACGGCGCCGAGCAGGCGCGCGCGGCGGAACAATCGAACAAGGTGGCGATCTTCCCCATCGCCGTGGGCGACAACGCGAATATCGATTCCCTGGGGCAGTTTTCCAGCCGTGGCGAGCGGGGCGTGAAGCAGCTGAAAGGCTTGCAGTTCCGCGAACTGTTCCTGTGGCTGAGCGCCAGCATGCAGGTGGTGTCGCAATCGCGTCCCGGTGCGCAGGCCCAGCTGGCCTCGACGGACGGCTGGTCTGTCGTGAGCACCTGATCGATGGCAGCAGTGCAAGCAACACAGGATGCCTGGCGCGTGTTCGGCGCGTCCGTCACGGGCAAGGCGCACCTGGATAAAGACATCCCTTGCCAGGATGCGCACGCGCATGCCGTCGTGGGCGATGTGCTGGTGGCCATCGTCTGCGATGGCGCCGGTTCGGCCCGGCTCAGCGAGCAGGGCGCGCAGTTTGTGGCAAGGCAGACCGTGCAGGCGCTGGCCGGACGGCTGGAGCAGGGCGCCACCGTGCAGGATTTGCTCGACGGTGCGCTGGCCGGCACCCTGGCGCAGATACGCGCCGCGCTGGACGACATCGCCCGCGCCGCCAATGCCACCCTCGATGATTACGCTGCCACAGTCGTGGGCGTGGTCATGGGAGCGGAGGCCGGCTTCTTCTTCCACCTGGGCGATGGCCTGGGCGTGGCGCAACTGCTTGACGGTAGCGAACTGATCTCGCTGCCCGCCAACGGCGAATACGCGAACGAAACCTATTTTATCAGCGGCGAACGCTGGCGCGAACAGCTGCGCCTGTTGTCGATACCCCGGTCCGTGCGCGGCGTCGTGCTGATGTCGGACGGCTGCATGCCCTTTGCCATGGGCAAGAACAATGCGGCCTTGTACGCGCCGTTCATGGATGCCGTGCAAGGCTATTTGCGCACGGTCGACAGCGTCGAGCTGGGCAATGAAGCGCTGGCGTCCACCCTGGCCGACCCGCGCACGCACCAGATCACGGGCGACGACAAGACCCTGCTGCTGGCCTTGCGCGCATGAGCCGGAAGCAGGGTGTGACACCGGGCCTGAGTCCGGGTGGAAAAATTTGGCTCGATAAAGTCCGCAGTTTGGTCTTGGGCAAACTGATTAAAAGCGGCGGCGCGGGCAGCGTGTATCTGCTGCCGGGCGCGCCCACGCAGGTGGCCAAGCTGTACCACCCGCACCTGGACCGGGCCGCCAATCGGCGCAAGCTCGAGGCGATGCTGGAACTGTCGCCCGAGCTGCCCGACCAGGTGGAAAACGGCAAGCGCTACGTGCAGATCGCCTGGCCGCAAGCGGCCGTGTTCGACGGCCAGGGCGGCTTTGCCGGCTTCGTCATGCCCTTGCTGGACATGGCGCAGACGGCCGAGCTGGAACAGATCATGCAGGAGCGGCAAGCGCGCGCGGCCGGCTTGCCCACGGGACTCGGACCCAAGCTGACCCTGGCCGCCAACCTGGCCGCCGTCATCGATGCGCTGCACCAGCAGCAGCATTACGTGGTCGACCTGAAACCGGTGAACCTGCGCTTTTACCGCGATTCGCTGTACATCGCCATGCTCGATTGCGACGGTTTCAGCATCCAGGGCCATGCCGAGCGTTTTCCTGCCGAGCAATTCACGGCCGATTACCTGGCGCCGGAATTCCAGCGTAAGGGCATGCCGGCGGGCACGGAAATGGCGCAGGACCGCTTCGCGCTGGCCGTCGTCATCTTCCAGTTGCTCAACTTTGGCATCCACCCGTACAGCGGGCGGCCCGGCAATGCGCAAGTGGCGACCGACATTCCCGGGCGCATCCGCGACGGCTGCTATGCGTATGGCGTCAAACGCCACAAGCAGCTGGCGCCGAACGCGACGAGCGGCCATGCCTTGATGCCGCCCGAACTGCGCGCCATGTTCGACCGCGCGTTTTCCCCGTCCCCCAAACCCCAGCGGCCCTCGGCGGCCGACTGGGCGCAATTGCTGCGCGGCTATGCGCAGCGCAGCGGCGGCAAGCTCGTCGTGTGTGCCGCGAATGCCGAACACCAGCATTTTGCGGGCTTCGGCTGCGCCGCCTGCGCGCGCGACAAGGTCATCGGTGTGGCAGCGCAAGCGTCCGTGCTTGCGCAGCAGCAGATACTGGCGCAGTCCCAGCCTCGGCAGCGCAGCACGCGCGGCGCACACCATACGGCGCCGGGGCAAGCGCCCGTGCGGCTACCGGCAGGCGGTGCGCAGGCCAATGCGGTCGGCATTTCCGGCAAGGGCTGGGCCGTGGTGGTGCTGCTGATCGTGCTGTTCCTGATCGGCTTTACGGCCTGGACCTCGTCGCCCGATGAAGCCAAGGCCAAGGCCGCCCTGCAGGCGCAAGCGGACCAGGCGGCTGGCCTGGAAGTATTTCGCTGGCGCTCGCCCAAGGCGGCCGGCTTCCAACCGTCCGATGCGCGCAAGGCCGTGCGCAGCCTGTCGCAAGCGATCAGCAAGGGCGACGATGACGCCGTCACGCGTGGCTTGCAGCTGTTGTACCGTTCCGGCCAGGAAAAGTCGCCCGGCTACGGCGGCGACAGCACGCAGGTGCGGCTGCGCGCCTCGTTGCTGGAGGGCCTGGGCTGGGTGCCCGGCTATGAGCCGGCGCTGGTCGCTACCTATCTTGACTTGCTGCAAGCGAACCCGCGCGACCATCTGGTGGCGGCGGCCATGGGCCGCATGCACCTGAGCCTGAACGAACCGCAGGCGGCGCGCCAGTACTTCGAGCAAGCCGTGTGGGCGCATCCGACGGATGGCACGGCCTGGCTGGGCATGGCCGCTGCCGCGCAGCTGCGCGGTGGCGACGAGGGCGATGCCGTCAATCTGGTGGCGCTGGCGCAACTGACGGCTTACCGCTACGCCGTGGAGCATGCCTTGCCGGCCGAGCCGGGTCAGCCGGCCGACAATGGCGTGGCGCGCATGACGCAGCGCATGGATCTGAACGCCAAGGTGCTGCGTCTGGCGCAGCCGGGCGCTTACCAGAAACGCTGGGACAAGGTACTGGCCGAGGGCGCGCTGCTGGCAACCAGGCTGAAGGCCTTGCCGCCCTTGCGGGACCAGGTCGGCGGCGTACAGCGCGAGACGATGACGACGGTTGCGTATGGCGTGCTGGACGAAAAGCACGAAACGGGTGAAAACCGCTTGACCTTGACCATTACCGCCGATGGCACCCTGAGCCATGCGGCGGCCGAGTTGCCGATGGAACCGATGCTCAACAAGGTGCTGCTCGATAGCGTCAAGCGCTGGACCTACTTGCCGGCCGTGCAGCACGGTCAATTGCAGGAAGCCAAGGTTGTGGTGCTCGTGCGCTACCGCGATGGCCAGGTCAGCTTCGTGCCGGGCGGCGTGGCCGTCACGGCGGAAAATTAGAGGAATACCATGAAAATCAAGACCCTATGCGCCGTGCTGGGCGCTTCATTGCTGACTCCCGGCATGGCGCAGGCGGACATCGTGCAGCGCCTCGTGGTGACCGCCATGGCCGCCGAGCAAGATAGCGAAGGCGGCGATGTGTTCAGTATTGCGGGCACGACCGCCTGTGGCGGCAAGCAGATACGCATGGATGCCCGATCGGTGAACCTGGACGAGGCGCCATACGAAGCGCTGAAAGCGCGGCTGGCCAAGCAGATCCGCAGCAAGACGCCCATGCTCGTCACCGTGAAAAATTGCCCCGAGGATCAAAGCGTGCCCATCGTGCGGCAGATCGCCGCCTGCACGCCAGCGGCTTGCGCCGACGGTCGGGCGCGGTTGTACCTGCACGAGCGCTTCTTCCCCATCGAGCAGGAAAAGGCGCCGAATGTGCTGCTGTTGCCTTTGCCGAAAGGCAAGCTGCCGGGTACGTGGAAGGTGGACATTTACAGCGTGGCCGGTCACAAGCTGCGCCTGTCGGGCCAGGTCAACCACGCCGATTATGCGCAGGGTGAACTGGTCGGCGGCTACACCTATTATTACCCGGATGGCCAGATCGAAAAACAGGTGCCGCAAGATGCCAAGGGCCGGCAGCAGGGCGTGGCCAGCAGTTACTATTCTGATGGTACGCTGGAATCGCGCAGCCAATGGCGCGACGGTATGCCGGAAGGCATGCAGCGCAGCTATCACAGCACGGGCAAGCTGCGCGAAGCTGTGGAATTTCGCAATGGCGGCCAGGTTGACGGCACATTCGATACCTTTGATGCCAATGGCAAGCTGAAGACACGCCAGACCATGCGCGATGGCAAGCTGGAAGGCGAACTCATTACGTATTTTCCTGACGGTAAAGTTTCCAGCCGCACGCAAATGAGCAAGGGCAAGTACCACGGTCTGGCCACCTATTACCATCCGGATGGCGCCGTGCGCTCCACCATGACAATGCTCATGGACTTGCCGGCGGGCGAAGCGCTGGAATTTTATCCAGATGGCAAGGTGCAAACGCGCCAGCAGTATGCCGGGAATGGAGCGCTGCTCAAGGTCCAACGCTACAGTCCGCAAGGCGTGCTGGTGCTGGAAAGAAACTGGGACAAGCAGCTGCGTGAGCAGGGCACGTCGCGCTCGTGGTACGAGAACGGCAAGCCGGAGCAAGCCATCGACTACGTGAACGACCGGCGCGACGGCTGGAGCCGCAGCTGGCACGAGGATGGCAGTTTGAAGGGCGAAT
Source organism: Janthinobacterium sp. 67 (assembly GCF_002797895.1). NCBI lineage: Bacteria > Pseudomonadati > Pseudomonadota > Betaproteobacteria > Burkholderiales > Oxalobacteraceae > Janthinobacterium > Janthinobacterium sp. 67. The sequence goes on from NZ_PGES01000001.1 coordinate 941,973, forward strand.
GCCAGTATGTGGCCGGCAAGGCCCAGGGCGCATGCGGCGAAGCGCCGCCAGCGCCGGAACTGCAGCGCAAGGAGCAGGCATGGCGCGCATTGTGAAGCATGTGCTGCTTGCAACGCTGCTGTGGCCGCTGCTGGCCCACGCCGAGATTGAGCAGCGGCAAGTAGTCACCGCGATCAAGGCGACGCCCGACGGCGACGTGCTGACCCTCGCCAGCGACAGCGGCTGCGGCGGCAGGCAGGTGCTGATGGATGCCGTGTCCGTGGGCCTGGACGCGCAGCAGTACGCCGCCATGAAGCAGCAATTGGCCAAGCTGATACGCGACAAAACGCCCTTGTTGATGCGTATCAGATCTTGTCCTACGCCAGGTAAGGCGGCTGCGCTCGCCATGCCCGATGTCGGCAAGCTGGGCGGCTGCGAGCCGCAAGCCTGTGCCGACGGCAAGGCGCGCCTGTACCTGAATCACAATCTGACGCGCGGCGAAGTCAAGGAGCATGCGCGCTATGCGCTGCTCGTCCCGCTGCCGCCAGGCAAGACGCCCGGCACCTGGCAAGTCGAGGTGGTGCACGCGCGGAAAGGCGAGCCGAAGCGGCTGATTGGCCAGGTCAACGAGCCTGATTACCTGCGCGGCAAGCTGGTGGGCAACTACAGCATGTACTACCCGCATGGCCAGTTGGAAATGCAGGTGGAGCAGGATGGGCGCGGCGTGCAGCAGGGTGTGCAGACCATGTATCGCCCTGAGGGCCAGATTTCCATGCGCAACACGTGGCGCAATGGCGTGCAGGAAGGCGAACAGCGGATCTACCACGATACGGGCAAGCTGAACGAGGTCAGCCATTACGAGAACGGCGCCCGCGCCGATGGCCTGGTAGAAACGTTCGACACGGACGGCAAGCTGCGCACGCGCGTGACACAGGTCAAGGGCCAGACGGAGGGCGAGCTGCTGCTGTTCTATCCGGACGGCACAGTGGAAAGCCGCAGCCAGTACGTCAACGGCATCATGACGGGGCCCAGCACCGGCTATTTCCCCGACGGCAAGGTGCAGCGCACGGCCAACTACGTAGACGACAAGCCTGTCGGCGACAGCATCGAATATTACCCGGACGGCAAAGTCGCCAACAAGCGCACGCACAGCGGCCACTACGTCTTGCGCAGCGAACAGCGCTTCAGCCGGACCGGCGTATTGCTCGTGGACAAACGGTGGAACGCGGGCGGGCGCGAGGAGGGCGCGTTGCGTTCCTGGTATGCGAATGGCAAACCTCGTCAGTTGATCGAGTATGTCGATGGCGAACGCCAGGGCTGGACCCGGCACTGGCGCGCAGACGGTAGTGTGGAAAGCGAATGCCGCTATGTGGCGGATGAGGCGCAGGGGGAGTGCACGGGGGCGTCCGCGAAGATGTCGTACACGGAGGATGGAATTGAGTTCGAGATGCCGGAGCAGTGAAGCATGTCAATTAACCCAAGACAAGGACTGGGGTCAGACCCGTCGGGTCTGACCCCGGCTCTTTGCCTGAGGGTTCGGTGATGCTATCGGCTTACAAATAGTCTAGGACCGAGGCGTAACATTAGCGGTGCGGCGGCGTCAGCACGCTGGCGATCGCCTTCGGCAAGGTTTCCGGATAATCGCGGCTGAAGTGCAGGCCACGGCTTTCGCGGCGCGACAGAGCGCTGTTGACGATCATCGAGGCCACGTCGACGAGATTGCGCAGTTCCAGCAGATCGTGCGTGATGCGGAAGTTGCGGTAGTACTCGTCGATCTCTTCCTTCAAGAGCGCGATGCGGTGCTGGGCCCGTTCCAGGCGTTTCGTCGTGCGCACGATGCCCACGTAATTCCACATGAAGCGGCGCAGCTCGTCCCAGTTGTGGGAAATCACCACTTCCTCGTCCGCATCCGTGACCCGGCTTTCATCCCAGTCGGGCAGATACGGCGTGCCCAGCTTTTCCTTGCTTTCGATATCCTGTGCGCAGGCGCGGCCGATGACGATGCATTCGAGCAGGGAATTCGACGCCAGGCGGTTGGCGCCGTGCAGGCCCGTGCATGCCGTTTCGCCCACTGCGTACAAGCCCGGCAAGTCGGCGCGGCCCGCCAGGTCCGTCACGACGCCGCCGCACGTGTAGTGGGCGGCGGGCACGATGGGAATCGGCTGCTTGGTGATGTCGATGCCCAGTTCCAGACAGCGCGCGTAGATGGTGGGGAAGTGTTCGATGAGGAATTCGGCCGGCTTGTGGCTGATGTCCAGGTGCACGTAGTCGAGACCGCGTTTCTTGATCTCGAAGTCGATGGCGCGCGCCACCACGTCGCGCGGCGCCAGTTCGGCCCGTTCATCGTGCGCCAGCATGAAGCGCGTGCCCGCCGCCGCGCCCGCTTCGGGCGGCAGTTTCAGCAAGCCGCCTTCGCCACGGATGGCTTCGGTGATCAAAAACGATTTGGCGTATGGGTGGTACAGGCAGGTCGGGTGAAACTGGATGAATTCCATGTTCGACACGCGGCAGCCGGCGCGCCAGGCCATGGCGATGCCGTCGCCGCTGGCCGTGTCGGGATTCGTTGTATATAAATACACCTTGCCGGCGCCGCCCGTGGCCAGCACGGTGTGCTCGGCGGCAAAGGTCAGTACCTTGCCCGTTTGCTCATCCTGCACGTACAGGCCGTGGCAATGCGGTTGGGCGTTGCGCTGGGTCGGCTTCATGCCCAGCTTGTCGGAGGTGATCAGGTCGATCGCGCAATGGTGTTCGAACAGGCTGATGTTCGGGTGGGCGCGCACTTTTTCTTCCAGGGTCACCTGCACGGCGTGGCCGGTGGCGTCGGCCGCGTGGATGATGCGGCGCTGGCTGTGGCCGCCTTCGCGTGTCAGGTGAAAACCCAGCTCGGCCGAGGCGTCGCGCGTAAACGGCACGCCTTGCTCGATCAGCCATTCGATGGCTTCGCGGCCGTGCTCGACGATGTAGCGCGTGGCGCTCTCGTCGCACAGGCCGCCGCCCGCGATCAGGGTGTCTTCGATGTGCTGCTGGTGGCTGTCGCCCGAGTCCAGCACGGCCGCGATGCCTCCCTGCGCCCAGTTGCTGGCGCCATCGAGCAGCGCGCGTTTGGAAATGATCGCGACGGTGCGCGTCTCAGCTAAATGCAGTGCAACCGATAAACCCGCCAGGCCACTGCCGACAATCGCTACATCAAATTTCATGACATTTATCTTTTTTTAGGGGAAGCATACTATAGTCCATTTCACATCAATCGGTAATGTGTTGAGATAAATTCTGCCGGTGAAAGATAGCTGGGGCTGTAGCTTGTGGCGCATCAATGTCTACTTGGAACAGTTCGCCATGATGGCAAGACCGGTATCAGGCCGCTATGCGCGCGGCGTGGTGCTTCTTGCCGCAGGGGGAACCATGATCCGCATCTTCAGCCATTATGTCTCGAAAACAGCGTTTATCTTGCTGTTGCTGGAAATCATGATCCTGCTGCTGTCGGCCACCCTGACGTCCTTGCTGTGGCTGGCGGACGGCAGCCGCGTGCTGCGGGTGAGCGAGCTCTACCTGTCGTCTTCGATCTTTGCGCTGGTCATCGTGCTGAGCATGAGTGCGCTGGGCATGTACCAGCACCGTTCGCGCGAAGACATCCGCAACACCTTGCTGCGCATCCTGCCGTCGTTCGCGCTCGGTTTTGCCGTACTCAGCGTTCTGATCCGTTTTATTCCTTCCTTGCATTTCGGGCGCGGCAGCGTGCTGATCTTCGGCCTGGGCGCCATCGGCGTGCTGCTGGCGCGCCTGGTGGTGTTCAAGTCATCGCAATCGGCGCTGATGGAAGGACGGCTGATCCTGGTGGGGGGCGGGGCGCTGGCGCGCGAATGCATGGACCTGGCTGCCAGCAAGATCGGTTTCCATCAGTTTACGGTGGTCGGCTGTGTCAGTGTGGCTGGCGAGCAATGCTGCGTGCCGGCCTCGGCATTGCTGCCGGCCGGACCGTCCTTGCTGGCCACGGCCCAGCGCCATGCCGCCCATGAAATCGTCGTGTCCGTCAGCGACCGGCGCAATGGCGCGTTTCCTGCCAAGCAACTGCTGGAATGCGCGCTCGGCGGGGTGAAGGTGATCGACGCGGCCACGTTTTTCGAGCGCGAAGCGTGCCAGATTCGCATCGATTCCTTGCAACCGAGCTACCTGATCTATGGCGGCGGCTTCGACCAGAGTTTTTTCCGCGCCGCATCGAAGCGCTTGTTCGACCTGGCCGCCAGCGGCGTCATCTGCCTGGCCGCGCTGCCCGTGATGCTGGTGACGGCCCTGTGCATCCGCCTGGAGGATGGCGGCCCCGTGTTCTATCAGCAAGAACGGGTGGGGCGCGACGGTCTGCCATTCAAGGTGCTGAAATTTCGCAGCATGCGCTGTGATGCCGAGCGCGACGGCACGCCCATCTGGGCGCTGGCCAACGATGCGCGCATTACGCGCGTGGGCAATCTGATCCGCAAGCTGCGCATCGACGAGCTGCCGCAGATGCTCAATGTGTTTCGCGGCGAGATGAGCTTCGTGGGACCGCGCCCGGAGCGCGCGTATTTTGTCGAACAATTGCAGGAACAAGTGCCGTACTACAACATTCGCCACAACATCAAGCCGGGCATCACGGGCCTGGCGCAGGTGCGCTACCAGTATGGCGCTTCCATCGACGATGCCGTCAAAAAATTGCAATACGACTTGTATTATGTGAAAAACAATAGCCTGTTCCTCGACTTGCTGATCCTGCTCGACACGGTGCAGGTGGTGCTGTTTGGCAAGGGCAGCCGATGATGCGGGCGCAGTCGGACTGGCTGGCGGCGGCCGACGCGGCGGCCCTCAGCCATGGCTTGGCGTCGCTGGCCTTCTTCGTGCTGGCGTTGCTGCTCATCAGCAACTGGCGCGCGCGGCAAAACGTGCGAGCCTTGCTGGTCGCCTGCCTGGCGACGGGCGGCTGGGCGATGGGCACGGTGGTGCTGGTACTGCTGGGGCAGCACACTTCGCTGGCCGATGATGCGCTGGAATTGCTGCGCACCGTGGCCTGGCTCGTATTCCTGCTGTTGCTGATCGAACCGTCGCGGCCCCGCTTGCGCCTCGTGCTGGCCGGCATCGTTCTCACGGCGCTGGCGCCGTGGCTGTCCGCGCTGGCCTTGTCGTGGCTGCCGATGGTCTTGCCGGCACGCACGGCGGCCAGCGTCAGCCGTTTGCTGCTGGCCGTACTGGGCATGTTGCTGGTGGAACAGTGGTACCGCAACACGCCGCCCCTGAAACGCTGGGGCATCAAGTTTGCGTGCCTGGGCGTGGGCGGGCTGTTCGCCTACGATTTCTATCTGTACAGCGACGCCTTGCTGTTTCGCACGGTCAACAACGACATCTGGGCCGCGCGCGGCATCGTCGACGCCCTGTGCGCGCCGCTGCTGGCCGTCTCGGCCGCGCGCAATCCGGGCTGGGCGCTGGGCCTGTCCGTCTCGCGCCAGATGCTGTACCGCTCGGCCGCCTTGCTGGGCTCGGCCATCTACCTGCTGGCCATGGCGGCCAGCGCCTATTATTTGCGCTACTTCGGCGGCACCTGGGGTTCCCTGATGCAGATGGCTTACCTGGGCGGCGCGGCCCTGCTGCTGGCGGGCGTGCTGTTTTCCGGCAGCCTGCGCGCCAAGCTCAAGGTGTATATCAATAAACATTTTTACAATGCCATCTTCGATTACCGCGAGGAATGGCTGAGATTTACGCGGGCGCTATCCGAAGATGGGCCGGCCCTGGGCGAACGCACGATACAGGCCATGGCGCAACTGGTGGAAAGCCGCGCCGGCGCCCTGTGGATTTTGCGCGAACAGGGGCAGTTCGCCCCCGCCGCCAGCTGGAACTGGCCGCCGAACACGTGGAGCGAGCCGGCGTCAGGTCCCTTGTGCCAGTTCATGGAAGCACGGCAGTGGGTGATCGACGTGTCCGATTGCCTGCAAAATCCGCGCCAGTACGGTGGCTTGCGCTTGCCGCCCGCGCTGCTGGCGCTGCCCGACGTGTGGCTGCTGGTGCCCCTGATGCTGCATGGCCAGCTGTTCGCCTTTGTCGCGCTGGCGCGGCCCCGCACGCACATCGGCTTGAACTGGGAAATCCTCGACGTGCTGAAAATTGCCGGCAGCCAGGCCGCCAGCTATCTGGCGCACCGCGAATCGCTCGATACCCTGACGGTGGCGCGCCAGTTCGACTCGTTCAACCGCATGTCCACCTTCATCGTGCACGACCTCAAAAACCTCGTGTTCCAGCTGTCGCTGTTATTGAGCAACGCGGAAAAGCACCGCGCCAATCCCGCCTTCCAGCAAGACATGCTGGGCACCCTCGACCATTCCGTGCAGAAAATGAAAACCTTGCTGCAGAAACTGGCGCGTGGCGAAGCGCCGGAAGCGCCCGCGCCGCTGCTGCTCGACGGCTTGCTGCGCCAGGCCGTGGCGGCCAAGGCGAGCCTGGCGCCGGCGCCCCGGCTGGAAATCGTCGATGGCGAACTGACGGTGCTGGCCAACCGCGCGCGGCTGGAGCGGGTGCTGGGTCACTTGATCCAGAACGCCATCGAGGCGACGGCCAGCGATGGCAAGGTGGCCGTGCGGCTGCGGCGCGAGCAGCATACGGCCGTCGTCGAGCTCGACGATACGGGGCAGGGCATGAGCGAACAATTCATCCGCGAACGTTTATTTAAGCCGTTCGACACGACGAAGACGGCGGGCATGGGCATCGGCGTGTTCGAAAGCCGCGAATACCTGCGCGAAGTGGGCGGCAGCCTGGAAGTGCGCAGCGCGCCGCAGGTGGGCACGACGTTTCGCATGATCCTGCCGCTGCATGCGGCCATGGGGTCTGACCCGCCGGGTCATACCCCAGATTTCCGCTGTTCTACCCGCTGACTGGAGTGCATACGTATGGCGAAACAAAAACTGCTGGTCATCGAAGACGATCCCGGCCTGCAAAAGCAGTTGCACTGGAGTTTTGACGGCTACGAAGTCTTGCTGGCAGGCGAGCGCGAGGCGGCGCTGGCGCTCGTGCGGCGCCACCAGCCTGCCGTCGTGACGATGGACCTGGGCTTGCCGCCCGACCCGGACGGCGCCACGGAAGGCCTGGCCACCCTGCGGCAAATCCTCGCGCTGGCGCCGGACACGAAAGTCATCATCCTGTCGGGGAACCAGGAGCGGGCGCATGCCTTGAAAGCCATTGCGCTGGGCGCCTACGATTTCCACCAGAAACCGTTCGAGGCCGACATGCTGGGCCTGGTCATCGCCCGCGCCTTTTATTTGCACGCGATGCAGCAGGAAAACCGCCGCATGCTGCAGACGCAGGCGGACTCGCCCTTGGCCGGCATCGTCAGCCGCGACCCGGGCATGCTGAAACTGTGCCGCAGCGTGGAAAAAGTGGCGCCCTCGTCGGCCAGCGTGATGCTGCTGGGCGACTCGGGCAGCGGCAAGGAATTGATTGCGCGGGGACTGCACGCGCTGTCGAGCCGCCACGCGCAACGTTTCGTTGCCATCAATTGCGCGGCCATCCCCGAAAACCTGCTCGAGAGCGAGCTGTTCGGCTATGAGCGGGGGGCGTTTACGGGCGCGGCCCGGCAAACCCTGGGCAAGATCGAGCTGGCCCATGGCGGCACTTTCTTTCTCGATGAAATCGGCGACATGCCGATGGGGCTGCAGGCGAAACTGCTGCGCTTCCTGCAAGAAAGAGTCATCGAGCGCGTGGGCGGGCGCGCCGAGATCGCCGTCGACGTGCGCATCGTGTGCGCCACGCACCAGGACCTGAAAGTGCTGGCGGAACAGGGGCGTTTCCGCGAAGACCTGTTTTACCGTCTCAGCGAAATCGTGCTGCGCATTCCGCCGCTGCGCGAGCGGGCCGGCGATGCGGCCTTGCTGGCCCACCATTTCAAGAACAAGTTCTGCGCCAGCGAAGGCCGCAGCAACCTGCATTTCAGCGCCGGCGCGCTGCAGCTGATCGAAAGCTACGGCTGGCCCGGCAATGTGCGCGAAGTGGAAAACTGCATCAAGCGGGCCGTCATCATGTGCGACGGGCCGCAGATCGCCGCCGATGACCTGGGTCTGCCCGCCAGCGCCCAGGCGGCGCCCCCGGACGAGCCGCTGAGCCTGCGACAGGCCCGCGAAGTGGCTGAATACAAGGTGATGGTGCGCGCGCTGGCGCGGGCCGATGGCAATATCGCCAAGGCGGCCGAGCTGCTGGGCGTGAGCCGGCCCACCCTGTACGACCTGATGGGCCATCACGGCATCAAGTCGCAGGTGAACAGCTGAGTGTATTAAAAATCAAGATTGTGTAAGGCGTCGCACATACGCTGGCGCCGCCGTGGCGCATCCTTGCCTCATCTACAACAAGGAGGCGCCATGAACGCGATCAATCTATTGATGCAAGACCATAAGGCCGTGAAGGCATTGTTTGCCCAATATGAAGGCTTGAGCGACCGCTCATTTGCCACCAAGAAAAAACTGGCCGACCAGATCTGCCAGGAACTCACCGTGCACACGCAACTGGAAGAAGAAATTTTCTATCCGGCCGTGCGTCGTCCCATCCACGATGGCGACCTGATGGATGAAGCCCTCGTCGAGCACGCGAGCGCCAAGGAGCTCATCGCGCAAATTGCCGCCATGGACCCGGCCGACGACCTGTACGACGCCAAGGTCAAGGTGCTGTCCGAGCAGATCGAGCACCACGTCCAGGAAGAAGAGGGCGACATGTTTCCCAAGGTGCGCGAGACGGCCGTCGACCTCGACGCGCTGGGCCGGGAAATGGCCGCGCGCAAGGAACAGCTGACGGACGTCGCCGCCTGAGCGGTTGAAAAAATCAATAACCAAGGGAGTATTCCATGCAAGCTACACAATTGTCCGTCTCGGACCTGAACAATCCGGGCGTCTCTTGGGGCGCCGTGCTGGCGGGCGCGGCTGCCGCGGCCGCCTTGTCCTTCATTCTCCTGATCCTCGGCGTGGGCCTGGGCCTGTCGTCCGTGTCGCCCTGGTCGTTCAATGCGACGGCCATCGGCGTATCCACCATCGCCTGGCTGGCCTTCATGCAATTGGCCGCGTCCGGCATCGGCGGCTACATGGCGGGCCGGCTGCGCGTGAAATGGAGTTCCATCCATACGGATGAAGTGCATTTCCGCGATACGGCGCACGGCTTGCTGGCCTGGGCTGTGGCCACCCTGATCACCGTGGCCGTGCTGGCCGGCGGCACGCGGGCCGTGCTCAGCGGCGCCATCGATGCGGGCAGCGGCGTGGCGGCGGCGGTGTCCCCAGCTGCGGCGGCGGGTGCGGGTGCGGCTGGTGCGAAGGCGGACGAGGGCGGCGGCGCCAATCCGCTCGACTATTTCTCGGACATGCTGCTGCGCGCACCTGCCGCGCCTGCCGCCGCTGCTGCCACCACCGGCACCCTGGCGGCTCCCTCGGCCAATGCCAGCACTGCCGACCAACGCATGGAAACCGGCAGGATCTTCGCCACCAGCCTGTCCACGGGCAGCCTGGCCGCCGATGACCGCGCCTACCTGGGCCAGGTCGTGGCCAGCCGCACGGGCTTGACGCAAGCCGAAGCGGAAGCGCGGGTCGACGCCGTCTACGGCCGCGCCGCCAAGGCCGCCGCCGATGCCAAGGCGCGTGCCCAGCAGGCGGCCGATACGGCCCGCAAGGCCGGTGCCCATACGGCACTGTGGATGTTCGTCGCCTTGCTGCTCGGTGCTTTCGTGGCCAGCCTGGCGGCGACGTTCGGCGGCCGCCAGCGCGACCATGAGCGCGTGCTGCGCCACGTCACCATCTGAAACCCCTACCATCAATCAAGGAGTCCTCCATGCGTTCCATCCTCTTGCTGCTGCTGGGCATTCCATTGCCCATCGTCATACTGATCGCCCTGTTCGTACGCTGACAAGGTCAACACAAGAACCGGTGCCCGCTGCAAGGCGGGCGCCGGTTTTTGCATGAAAGCGGGCGCATGTGTAAGATGGCGCCATCTTTCCAACGAAACCATCCATGAACGTGACCACCTTCCGTCCCTTGCTGAAAACCGCCGCCACCGCCGCTTTTGCCTGTACCGTGCTGGCCGCGTGTTCCACCCTGATCGGCCCGCGCGACGTGAACGTGTCGCTGAGCAAGATGCAGCAAGGCCTGGAGCGCCGCTTTCCCATCGACAAGCGCGTGCTGTCCGTGCTGGACGTCAAGCTGACCCATCCGCAACTTTCCTTGCAGCCCGAGCGCGAACGGGTTGCCCTCAGCGTGGACGCCAGCGTCTTGCCGCCGTTCATACGCCAGAGCTGGCGCGGCAGCCTGGCCATGTCGGGCCGCCTCGTGCTCGACGCCCAGCGCAACGCCGTTTACCTCAGCGAAGCGAGCGTGGACAAGGTGACCATCGACGGCATGGACGAGTCGCAGCAGCGCCAGTTCGCCAAGGTGGCCGGTCTGGTGGCCGACCAGCTCATGCATGAAACGCCGATCTATACCTTCAAACCCGACGAATTACGCTATGCGGGCGTGCAATTCGTACCCACGCAGCTCAGGACGACGAGCAATGGGCTGACCGTGACGTTCGAGCCGGTAAAATAGCCTAGGCTTCGACTGCCGGCGGGCTGATTCGCGTTGCCGTGTTATTGCGCGGCGTCGCTTCTTCATGGAACAGGTCGGCCAGGTATTCGCACAGCGCATCTGCTTCAATATCGTCAGGAATAATGAAATCGGCGGGCCGGCGCTTGCCTTCCGCACCGAGATAAAATGCGCGCCATGCTCCCTGATTTCCGCAGATGGCGATCAGCGTGCCGAAAACATTGAATCTGCATTCCTGCATCAAACTTCTCCAGTCAAGGCGCCGGGCATAGAGATATGGAACGCGGCGGATACGGCTATTGCCAAATAGTAACATTTTCTGCTCATCGGCGCGGGCTCGAGGCGCGCTTCAGCGCTTCTCTGCTCACCGGACTTGTTCAACGGACATTGTTTCCCCGTAAGCACGCGGACTATAATCCAGCCTCCCATGCCTGGACAAGCATGTTCCCCAACATGAAGTGAAAACAATTAAAGGAATCTTCGTGAAACGCTCACTTATCAGCGCAGCTTGCTGCGCCTTGCTCGCCTTATCCTCGCCCTCGCTGTACGCCCAGCAAGGCGCTACCGCCGCCGCGCCCGTCTCCGGCATCGACCTGAAAACCCTGGACCCGGCCGTCAGCCCGAAGGATGACTTCTACGGCTACGTCAACGGCGTGTGGACCCGCAATACGGACATCCCGGCCGACAAATCCGTCTGGGGCACGTATATTGAATTGCGCGAAATCGCCCAGGGCCAGCTGCGTGGCCTGATCGACGCCACCGTGAAAAATCCCGGCAAACCGGGCAGCGAAGCGCACAAGATCGCCGACCTGTACACGAGCTTCATGAACGAGAAGGCGCGCAATGCGGCCGGCTTCAAGCCCCTGAAGGCCGAGCTGGCCCGCGTCGCCGCCATCAAGGACAAGAAGGACTTGCCGGCGCTGCTGGCCTACATGCAAGGCAGTGGCATCCAGACGCCGTTTTCCGCCTATGTGGCGCCCGATGCGCAAGACCCCGAGCAGTACACGGTCAACATCAGCCAGTCCGGCCTGGGCTTGCCTGACCGCGATTACTACCTGAAGGATGACGACGCCAAGCTGCAAGCCGTGCGCGCCAAATACCTCAAGCATATCGAAACCATGCTGGCCATGAGCGGCGACAAGGCCGCTGCCGAACACGCGGCGCAGATCCTCGACATCGAGACGCGCCTGGCGGCCGTGCAGTGGACGCGCGTGCAGATGCGCGACCCCGTCAAATCGTACAACCGCGTCGATTTCGACAAATTCGCGGCACTGGCGCCGGCCTTCGACTGGAATGCCTACTTTACGGCCGCCGGCCTGGCGCCGAAGGCTTCCTCGGCCGTCGTGCGCCAGCCCAGCTTCATGACAGGCTTTTCCGAGACCCTGGCCGCCGTGCCACTGGCATCGTGGAAAAGCTATCTGAACTGGCGCATCATCGAAAGCTATGCTTCCTACCTGGACAGCGCGACCGTCAAGGAGCGTTTCGCCTTCGACGGCACGGTGCTGCGCGGCGTGCCGCAAAGCGAACCGCAGTGGCAACTGGCGCTGCGCTTCACGGATAACGCCATCAGCGACGCCGTCGGCAAGCGCTATGTGCAAATGTATCTGCCGCCGGAAACCCGGCCCCGCGTGATGGCCATGTTCGACAATTTCGTCGCCTCGTTCAAGGAGGGCATCGAACAGCTCGACTGGATGGGTCCGGAAACCAAGAAGGAAGCCCAGCTCAAGCTGGCCGCCTTGAAGCCGAAGATCGCCTACCCCGATACCTGGCGCGACTACAGCAGCATGCAGACGCAGCCGAATGACCTGATCGCCAACGTGCGCGCTTCGCGCGCGTGGAGCCGCCAGCAAAACCTGGCCAAGCTGGGCAAACCGGTCGACCGCGACGAATGGTCGATGACGCCGCAAACCGTCAACGCCAGCTACAGCCCGGCCCTGAATGCCATCACGATCCCGGCCGCCATTTTGCAGCCGCCATTCTTCAACGTGAAGGCGGAAGATGCCGTCAATTACGGCTTGCTGGGCATCACCTTCGGCCATGAAATCAGCCATGCCTTCGACGATTCGGGCAGCCAGTACGACGCCAAGGGCCGCCTGCGCAACTGGTGGACGGCGGAGGACCGCACGGCCTTCAAGGCGCTGGCCGCCGGCCTCGTCAAGCAATACGGCGCCTACAGCCCCGTGCCGGGCTACCACATCAATGGCGAGCTGACCCTGGGCGAAAACATCGGCGACAATTCCGGCCTGTCGATTACCTACAAGGCCTACCAGCGTTCGCTCGGTGGCAAGCCGTCGCCCGTCATCGATGGCCTGACGGGCGAGCAGCGCCTGTACATCGGCTTTGCGCAGAAATGGCGCGCAAAACTGCGTCCCGAAGCGGCCATTGCCCAGATCAAGAGCGACCCGCATTCGCCGGGCGAATTCCGCGCCAAGGGCACGGTCAAGAACCAGCCCGGCTTCTACGAAGCGTTCGGCATCAAGCCGGGCGACCCGATGTATCTGCCGCCCGAGCAGCGCGTGATCATGTGGTAAATCACGTGGTAAACCCGTAGGGCAGTCGCGCAACCGCGCCGGGGACTATTCCTTGGCGTGGTTGAGCGTGTACCTGGGCAGTTCGACCGTCAGGTCTTCCTGCGCCAGGCGCGCCTGGCACGACAGGCGCGAGTGGGGCTGCAAGCCCCAGGCCTGGTCGAGCATGTCTTCTTCATTGTCGCCCAGTTCATTGAGCGAGTCGAAACCCCGCACCACGACCACGTGGCAGGTGGAGCAGGCGCCGACCTGGCCGCAGGCGTGTTCGATGTCTATTTCGTTGCGCAGCAAGGCGTCGCAAATGCTCATGTTTTCCGGCGCGTCGATGACGGCGCCGTCGGGGGCCAGCTCGGGATGGGGCAGGACGGTGATTTTTGGCATGCGCGATTCTCCTCGTTTATCCTTCAATGCCGCCACTGTGGACCTTCCCGCCTTGGCAAGGTCAAGCCCCTGCGGCATCCTGCGCAACGATGCACTCGTCCAGATGCTCGAGCAATTGCAGGAACACGCGTTTATCCGCGTAGTGATTCATCGTGTTACTCAACAATACATCGCTGGCGGCCGCCGCCACGGCGCTGTGGGCTTGCGCGCAGGCGGCATGCAGTTTCGCCCGATCAAGTTCCAGCAGCGCCGTATTGACGGCTTCGCGTGTGAAATCGTAGGCATCCATGCCGCAGCAGTCGGCGACACAATGGGTTTCCAGCAGGCAGATCAGCGGCCACAGCTCCCCCAGCAAGGGATCGATGTCGATGGCCTGTTCATAGCGGCCGTCAAGGCTGATCCATTCGATCCAGGCATCGTCTCCGATCTGGATATCGTCTTGGCGGTCGCGTTGCGTCATGTTTCAAACATTCTCGTCTTCATTGGTATCGCATTATAAAAAAAACCGCCCGAAGGCGGTTTTCTTGTGCGGTAATGCAGTGCTTAAATAAAATAGATCAGCGCGATGATGCCGACCACCAGCGCCACGCGGGTGACCTGGTAGGCCGTCTTGTTCCACGCCTTGAAGCGGCGGCGGTACTGGCCCATGGTCCAGGAAATCTGGAACAGCTTGCTCACGCCGCCCACCTGGTCGCCCAGTTCGTTGGGCGAGGCGGCGGCCGTCATCAGAGTGCGGCCCAGCCAGCGGTTCAAGCCTTGCGCCCAGCGGTAGCGCATCGGGCGCTCGATGTCGCAGAACAGGATGATGCGGTCGCTGTCGGCATCGTTGCGCGCCCAATGGATATACGTTTCATCGAACATCACGGCCTGGCCGTCGCGCCAGCTGTGGCGTTCGCCATCGACGTCGATGAAGCAGCGGTCGTCGTTCGGCGTCTGCAAGCCCAGGTGGTAGCGCAAGGAACCGGCGAACGGGTCGCGGTGCGGGTTGAGCTTGCCGCCTTGCGGCAGTTCCGCGAACATGGCCGCCTTGATCGACGGAATCGATTGCAGCAAGGCATAGGTCTGCGGGCACATCTGCTGCGCCGACGGGTGGTTCGCGTCATACCATTTCAGGTAGAAACGCTTCCAGCCGTATTTGAAGAAGGAATTGAAACCCACGTCATTGTTCTTTTCGGCCGCCTTGATCTTTTTCATTTCCTGCATGCGCAGCGCTTCATCGCGGATGATCTGCCAGTTCTGCTGCAGCGGCGCCAGTTCCGGGAATTGCTCGACGGCCAGATACGGCGTGGCCGGCACCTTGGAAAAGGTGTGCATGAACAGGTTCAGCGGCGCCATGAACGAGGAGTGATCGAAGATCTGGCGGCGGAACGGCAGGCGCACCTTGCCCCGAAAATGAATATGTAAAACAGAAAACACAAAAATGCCCAGCAAGGCCCACTTCATACACAACCTCGTTTTTTAAGAATGGGGCAATTATAACCAGTTAATGCCATCGCCACCCCGTGCCTCGGTGAAGGAAAGATGAAGCGGCGGACGGGATCGCTGTGCCCTACAATGGCCGTTTCTACCCACTTATCCGAGGTAACAATGGAAATCTGGCACGCACCGCTCGACCTGGCCATCCTCAATGCCGCCAGCGAGGGCACGGCCATGCGCCACCTGGGCATCGTATTCACGGCTTTCGGTCCCGACTGGATCGAGGCGACCATGCCCGTCGACCACCGCACCATGCAGCCGTTCAAGCTGCTGCATGGCGGCGCTTCCGTCTTGCTGGCCGAAACCCTGGGCAGCATGGCCGCGAATGCCTGCCTCGATTCCAGCCGGCACGTGAGCGTGGGCCAGGAAATCAACGCCAACCACTTGCGCGGCGTGCGCGGCGGTTACGTGACGGGGCGCGCCACGCCCATCCACCGGGGCCGGACCAGCCAGGTCTGGGAAATCCGCATCACCGGCGACGACGGCAAGCTGTGCTGCATCTCGCGCATCACGATGGCCGTCATCGACGCGCCGGGCAAGGGGGGATACGGCAGCCCTTGACTTGCATCAAGGCACTAAAAGTGGACGCGTGAAATCATAAATAACGCTGTTCGCTTATAATTCAGTGTACCGTTGCATTGCGCGGGTTTCTCTCCGCGCGCGTACATTGCCCGACATTAGAAGCTGACTGCCCAAAAAACGCCAGTTAGAGACCCATCCCGCGCCATGCGGGAAAGGCACCACGACGGCGAGCAGATCGCTGGTTTCCAAGTAACCAGCAACAATCAACTTTTACAGGGCAATAACAACAATGATGTCATTCAATCGTTTGACGATAGGCGCGCGCCTGAGCGCAGGCTTCGGGCTGCTGGTGCTACTCATGCTGGTACTGGCTGCCTTCGCGCTGCTGCGCATCGGCGCCATCTCCGGCGCCATGGACGCGCAAGAAAAAGTCCAACAGGAAAAACTCGAGCCACTGTACGTGGCGCGCGAAGCGCTCGACCAGACGGGCCTGGCCGCCCGCAACGCGTATATCTTCCAGGACCAGGCCGCCGCCGAGAAAGAGCTGGCCATCCTCGACAGCCAGAAGGCGCTCTACCTGGAAGCGCTTGCGCGGCTGGCGCCACAGTTTGCCGGCGATGCGCAATTCGAGAAAGTCAGCACGGGCTTGAAAGCCATGGCGCAGGAATTGCAGCGGCCGCGCCAGTTCCGCGCCGCAGGACAGATGGAGCAGTACGGCACCTTCCTCGTCGAAGAGTGCAGCCCCTTGCGGCGCCAGATCGTCGTCGACATCGATACCGTCCTGAAGAGCGTCCAGCGCGAATCGGAGCAGGCCAGCGTGGCCGCGCGCGCCATCTACGGCCAGTCGCTGCGCTGGATCGGCGTGCTGGCCGCGCTCAGCGTGCTCATTTGCATTGCGGTCGCCATCGTCATCACGCGCGGCCTGCTGCGCCAGCTGGGCGGCGAACCGGCGTATGCGGCCATGATCGCCGGGCGCATCGCGCTCGGGGAGCTGGCCATCGACGTACACACGCGCGACGGCGACGACAGCAGCCTGCTGTTTGCCATCAAGACCATGCGCGACAACCTGGCCGCCATCGTCGGCAAGGTACGCCACGGCACGGAAAGCATTGCCACGGCGTCGACCGAGATCGCCTCGGGCAACCGCGACCTGTCGCAGCGCACGGAGCAGCAGGCCGGCTCGCTGGAAGAAGTGGCGTCATCGATGGAAGAACTGATTTCCACCGTGCGCCAGAATGCGGACAACGCCCAGCAGGCCAACCACCTGGCGCGCGAAGCGTCGAAGGTGTCGGAGCAGGGCGGCAAGGCGGTGGCCGAAGTCGTGCACACCATGGGCCTGATCAATGCCTCGTCGAACAAGATCGTCGACATCATTGGCGTGATCGACAGCATCGCCTTCCAGACGAATATCCTCGCCTTGAACGCGGCCGTGGAAGCTGCGCGCGCAGGCGAACAGGGGCGCGGTTTCGCCGTCGTCGCCACCGAGGTGCGCAACCTGGCGCAGCGCTCGAGCGCCGCCGCGCGCGAAATCAAGGCCCTGATCGACGATTCCGTCAGCAAGGTCGGTACGGGCACGCTGCTTGTCGAGCAGGCGGGCGCCACCATGCATGACGTGGTGGCCGGCATTAGCCGGGTGACGGGCATCATGGCCGAGATCAGCCATGCGACGCAGGAGCAGGGCGCCGGCATCGAGCAAGTCAACCGCGCCATCGTCGACATGGACCGGGTGACCCAGCAAAACGCGGCCCTCGTCGAGCAGGCCGCCGCCGCCGCGCACGAACTGCAGCAGCAGGCGGCGCAGCTGGAACAGGAAGTGGGCATCTTCAAGCTGGCCAAGCGGGCCAACGGTCCCCTGAGCCTGGCCGCCTGAGATGGGTGGCGCGCCAACAGCCGTGCGCCAATAGTCGTATTCCGCGCTACAATGAGAGCTGGATCACCGCCAGGACGACTCATGCAAGTGCGCAGCAGCCATGATCTATCCAGCCCGGACGACGACAAACCGGCGCCGCCCGTGCTGGAGCTGGCCCTTGCCGGTCTCGGCTGGGGCTTGCTGACCTGCATGCTGTGCTTTGCCATCCTGTTCCTCACCAAATGGCTGCTGCCGCCCGAATACTGGGGTGCGCACACGGGCCTGTCCAAGTTCAAGCGCGAAATGTCGCTGCCCCTGCTGGTGTTCTGGGTCGTCATCTATTCCCCCATCCTGGAAACCTTCCTCGGCCAGCTGCTGCCGCTGGAAATCCTCCGGCGCCTGGGCGCCAGCCGCCAGCTCAGCGTTTTTAGCGGCGCCATCCTGTGGGCCATCGTGCATTTCATCAGCGGCGGCTTGCTGCACGCCATCGTCGCGCTGGGCTCGGGCGCCATGTTCAGCTTTGTCTACCTGCGCTACCGCGCCCCCAGTGTGGCCGTTGCCTATGCGACAACGACGTTTGCGCGCGCCTGCAACAATATCGCCATCCTGGTGGCCGTGTTCTACGGCCTGGATGCCTGAGTCCCATCCTTCCGAAGCAAGTACGGCACCAGCGCCGCCAGCGCCACGGCCAGCACCGCCAGGCCGAGCAATAGCTGGCGGAAGGCGGCGTCATAGCTGGTCCGCAGCAGTGCTTCCTGGCCGCCCAGCAGCTGTGTTGCTTGTTGTATATCGCCGAGCGCGGCGCGGCTGGCGGCGGCCAGTACGGGCAACTCGGCCGGCAGCTGCCGCGCCAGGCCCGCGCCGATCAGGCTGGCCAGCACGGCGCCCGCCAGGGCCAGCGCCACGCCATCGGCGCTGACGCGCACGGTATTGAAGATACCCGTGGCCATGCCGGCGCGCTCCGTTTCCACCACGCTCAAGGCCATGCCATCCATCAAGCCCCACGGCAAGCCGATGCCTACGCCGATCAGCAGCAGGGGACCGGCCAGCGCGGCGGCGCCGGCATGGCCCAGCACCTGCGCCAGCCAGGCCAGGCCCGCCGCGGCCAGCAGCAATCCCGCCGCGCACAGGGCGCCGGTCGTGATCCAGCGCGACAGCAGCGCCGCCAGCACGGGCACGAGCAGCAGCGGCGCGGCCAGGGCGATCATCAGACGGCCCGCCGCCAGCGCGGACATGTCGTCGATGCCGATGAAACGCCCCGGCAGCATGACGATGAGCACGATGAACAGGAAGGCGGGCGAGGCGGCCAGCACTTGCACGGCGACAAAGCGGCGCTGGCGGAACAGCGACAAATCCAGCATGGGCCGCGCCGTCCTGCGCTCAATCGCGCCAAAGGCGAGGAACAGCAGCACGGACGCGGCGACGGACAGCAGCACGGCGCCGTTGCGCCAGCCGTGTTCGGGTATCAGCAGCATGCCCAGGGTCAGCAAGCCCAGCGCGGCGCTGAAGCTGATGGCGCCTGGCCAGTCCAGCCGGTCCTTGCCGCGCGCGGGATCGGCCGGCACGTTGCCCCATACCAGCAGCATGCCGATGGCGCCCAGCACGGCCGTGGCGTAAAAGATGGCGGGCCAGCGGGCCAGCGCCAGCATGGCGCCGGCCGCCAGCGGACCGAAGGCCAGGCCCAGGCCGAACGTCGTGCCCAGCACGCTCATCACCCGGCTGCGGGCAGCGCCGTGGAACAATGGCGCCAGCGACGACATCGCGGCGGCGAACGCGGCCGCGCCGCCCAGGCCCTGCACGAAACGCAGCGCGGCGATCCATGCCACCGATGGCGCGACAGCGATGGCCAGGGTCGCCACGCAGAACAGCGCCAGTCCCGCCAGCCAGACGCGGCGCCGTCCCAGCACGTCCGTCAGGCTGCCGGCCACCATCATGGCGCTGCCATAGCTGAGGATATACGCATTGATGACCCAGTTCAGGGCGGCGGCGCTGCCGTGCAATTCGGCGCCGAGGGCGGGCAGGGCCACGGCCGGGCCCGTGAAACACAGGGGTATCAGCAAGCCCGTCAGGCAAGCGGCCAGCACTTGCAGCGGGAGGGAAAGACGTGAGGAAGAGGACATGGGTGTCGGATATGAAAGAAAGAGGGGCGAGTATGGCGCGCCCCTCATTGAAGAAAAATGGGCTAAACTGATCAACATATCGGACAAGAATGTCTTTAATGGGGATTTGCATGGATAGCTTGGGTGGCATCGCCATGTTCGTGCAGGTGGCCGACAGCGGCAGTTTTTCGGCCACGGGGCGGCTGCTGGGCCTGTCATCGTCGGCCGTCGGCAAGAGCGTGGCGCGCATGGAGGCGCGGCTGGGCGCGCGCCTGTTCCAGCGCAGCACGCGGCATCTGGCTTTGACGGCGGAAGGGGAAAAATTCCTGCAGCGCTGCAAGCGCATCCTGGCCGAGGTGGAAGCGGCCGAGCGCGAACTCGGTGAATCGGGTGGCGCGCCCAGCGGCCGCCTGCGCATCAGCCTGCCACGCTACAGCGGCCTGTTCGAAGCGGCCATCGGCGCGTTCATGCAAGCCTATCCGGCCATCGAACTCGACCTCGATTTTTCCGACGCCATGGTCAACATCGTCAGCGACGGCTTTGACGCGGCCGTGCGCACGGGCGAGCTGGCCGATTCAAGCCTGATGCGGCGCAAGCTATGCACGTTCCGCCGGCTGCTGGTGGCGTCGCCCGCCTACCTGGCGCGCCATGGCCGGCCCGCCGATGGCATCGAACTGATGCAACACCAGCGCCTCGACTACCGCTTTCCCGCCACAGGCCGTTTGGAACAGTGGCCGCTGATGGACGAGGCTGTGCAGCCGGTGCCCGGCATGGTGTGCAACAGCGTGGAAATGCGCGTCTACCTGGCCGTGCAGGGGCAGGGCGTCGCCTATCTGCCCGCATTCGCCGTGCAGCGCGAGCTGGCGGCGGGGCAACTGGTGTCGCTGCTGGACGAGCATACGCAGGCGCGCACGGCATTCTGGCTGCTGTGGCCGGCCAGCCGCCACCTGCCGCCGCGCTTGCGCGTCTTCATCGATTTCCT
Organism: Janthinobacterium sp. 67; assembly: GCF_002797895.1. Taxonomy (NCBI): domain Bacteria; kingdom Pseudomonadati; phylum Pseudomonadota; class Betaproteobacteria; order Burkholderiales; family Oxalobacteraceae; genus Janthinobacterium; species Janthinobacterium sp. 67. Next base: position 962,351 of record NZ_PGES01000001.1, read on the forward strand.
CGTGGAGCAGTTGCAGGATCAAACTTTTGGAGGCTTGCCATGACGCAGGACGCTTCCCTGACGCCCTTGCAGTGGCATGTGGCCGGCGCCACCGTGCGCCACGACCACCCGTTTGCCGTGCCGTCGCTGCCGCCGCAGGAGCCGTTGACGGCGTCCTTGCGCGCCTTGCTGGCCGCAGCGCCTGGCAAGTAAGCGCCATCTCCCCAAACTGTGGCGTCGTGCGTATTGCTGGCGGCCTACTTCGCGCTTTCCATCGATTCCACCGTGTCGAAAATAGGCGCCAGCGCGCTTTCCATGGCGCCGGCGGTAGCGTCGCCGCTCTGGTTGGTGATGATGAAGATCCCCAGCTGATATTGGGGAACGACCCAGGCGTAGCTTTGCGCGCGCGGCACGCCGCCATGGTGTACATAATGCGTGCCCAGCTGGCGATTGCTGCCGATGTTCCAGAAGTAGCCAATGCTGAAGTCGTCCTGAAAGCGCACCAGCGGCTTGTGCGATTCGACGACCGCGCGATGGGCGCTCAATTGCAGGCGCAGGTATTTCGCCATGTCCGGCACGGTCGACTTCAGGTTGCCGGCCGCCCCCCAGGGCAGTTGCGGCATCGGTGTCGTCACGACGGGATTGTCGCTGTGGTAGCCGGGCGCCAGCCGATCACTATCCCCGGCTGCGATTTTCAGCCTGGTATCGTGCATGCCGGCTTCGCGCGCGATGAATTGCGTGAGCAGCACTTCATAGGGCATGGCGTAGATTGTTTCGAGCGTGTGTGCAATGAGTTCGGTGCCGGCGCTGGAATAGGCGTAGTCCTCCCCTAGCGGACCCTTGATGCTGACTGCATGTAAATCCTGCCAGAATTGCTGTTGTCCGTAGTCGGCATAGGCCGCATTGAGTTTTGCCGGCGTGGCGTGTGCCGTGAAATCCTGCAATATGGCGTTCACCTGCAATGGCAGCATGCCCGGCATGGTGCTGGTGTGCGTGATCAAATGGCGCAGGAGAACGGGCTGACCTTGCCACTGCAGGTTCGGGTAGGCCTCCGGCAGGTACTGTTGTATGGGATCGTCGAGCGCCGCCTTCCCGTCCAGCACGGCGTTCGCCAGCAGCAGGCCGGCAAAAGTCTTGCTGACCGAGCCGATTTCATACAGGGTTGTATCGTTCGGCGGATTGGCTTTGCCGGTCTCCAGCTCGCCTTGATGCAGAACGAATTCCTTGCCGCGATAAACGACGGCAATCGAGGTCGCGTGCAGCAATGTCGACTGCAGCAGCGTGGTTGCGGTCTGGCGCATGGCCGCAGGAATGTCATGCGCAGGTGCCGTGGCTGCGGGCTTGCAGGCTGCCAGCAGCAGTGTCATTACAGTGATGCTTGCGGCGAGTTTGGTCATCTTGCGCACCATCGAGGGGGGAGGGGCATTCTCGCACGTTGGTTCAACGGTGACAGAAAAAACTTGGCAAAAATCTTCCCTTCTTTCTTCCAGACAGTGTGACATTTGCATGACAAATAACAGTGCCTGTCCCGATTGCGCGTCATTAAGGCGTGCATGCGAGGCGACGCTCAAGCGCGCGCCGTCCATGCGCCAAAAGTGACGGACCGTTGAAGGTGCACCTTGGACTGCAGTCAGAGGCGGCCGGGACTTTTGCCTTGCATGCCGGCTTGCGCCGGCATATTCGATTTTGGTTTTAAGTTCAACGACAGGAACTGCAACATGACTGAAAACAATGCATCTGGCTCCAGCGTCTCCGCCATCGACGCTTACCTGAACAGTTCCGCCGCTGCCCAGCGCTTCACGGGCACGGCGAACGCCGATGTGCTCACCGGCACCACGGGCGCCGACGTGCTCGAAGGCCTGGCCGGCGACGACACGTATTACGTCAACCACAGCGGCGACGTAATCGTCGAGCTGGCCAACGGCGGCAGCGATACCGTCTACACCAGCGCCAATTACACGGTGGCCGACAACGTCGAGAACGTGCGCCTGACCGCAGGCGGCCTGACGGTAACGGGCAGCGCCAATACCAATAACGTCTTTTTCGTTGACGCGGCCGGTGGCAACAGGATCGATGGCGGCGGCACGGGCAACACGGTCAACTACATGGCTGCGGGCACGGGCGTGACGGCGACCTTGTCCGGAGCGAATGGCCCGGTGACGGCGCCGCCCGGCAGCGACGTGCTGCTCAATATCGCCAACCTCATCGGCAGCAAGCTCGACGATGTCCTGAGCGGTAACGAGCTCAAAAACGCCCTCGTGGGCGGTTTTGGCAACGATATCCTGCGCGGCGGCAAGGGAGACGATACCCTGGCCGGCATGCAGGGCGACGACACCTATCTTTTTGCCCGCGGCGACGGCGCCGACATCATCGTCGAGGTGGAAGAGGCGGCCAGCCATAACGTCGTCTCCTTCCTGGCCGGCGTCAGCGCCGACCAGCTGTGGTTCCGCCAAGTGGGCACGGCGCTGGAAGTGAGCACCATCGGCACGGCCGACAAGATCACCATCAATGGCTGGTATTCCGGCACGGCGCCGCGCATCCAGGAATTCCGCACGGCCGATGGCCGCGTGTTGCTGGGCAGCGACGTGCAAAACCTCGTGCAGGCGATGGCGGGCCTGGCGCTGCCGCCGGCCGGCCAGCTGACCTTGCCGGCGGCGACGGCCGCCGCCCTGGCGCCGGCGCTGGCGCAGAACTGGCGCACGGAAGGGCCGTCCCAGCCCGGCAACGGCGTCTTTACCGGCACGGCGAATCCGGACATCATCCAGGGCACGGCGGGCGCCGACGTGATGGCGGGCCTGGCTGGCGACGACACGTATTACGTCAACCACAGCGGCGACGTGGTGGTGGAACAGGCTGGCGGCGGACGCGACACCGTCTATGCCACGGTCGATTACACCTTGGCCGCCAACGTCGAAGAGGTGCATGTGAGCGCCGCCGGCCTGACGGTGACGGGCAACGGCAATGACAACGTGTTCCACGTCGATGTCGCCGGCGGCAACGTGCTGCGCGGCACGGGCACGAACGGCACGGCTACCTATGCTGGTTCCAAGGCGGGCGCGACGGCCAGCATCGTTTCCACCAACGAATCCCACGCGGCCCGCCCGGGCAGCGATGTGCTGGTGAATATTTCCAGCGTGACGGGCAGCGGCTATGACGACGTGCTGTCTGGCAACGAGTTGGCCAATACCCTGGCCGGCGGCCTCGGCAACGACACCTTGCAAGGCGGCAAAGGCAACGACGTGCTGACGGGCGGCTTGGGCGACGATACCTATGTCTTTGCGCGCGGCGACGGCGCCGACGCCATTGTCGAATCGTCCGCCGATGCCAATTACGACACCATCGCCTTCCTGGCCGGCGTCAACATCGACCGGCTGTGGTTCCGCCAGGTGGGCAATGACCTGGAAGTGAGCACCATCGGCACGACGGACAAGATCACCATCCGCGCCTGGAACGCGGCCGTGCCGAACATCGAGGAATTCCGCACGGCCGCCGGCCACGTCATGCGCGGCGCCGACGTGCAGCTGCTGGTGCAGGCGATGGCGAACCTGACGCCGCCGCCGCTGGGCCAGCTGACCTTGCCGGCCAGCACGGCCACCGCCCTGGCGCCCGCGCTGGCCCAGGCCTGGCACTTCAACGGTCCCACGCAACCGACGGGGCAGACCTTCGTCGGCACGGCGGGCGCCGACGTCATCAACGGCACGGCCGGCGCCGACCTGCTGCAAGGCCTCGGTGGCGACGACACGTATTACGTCAACCACGGCGGCGACTTCATCGATGAGCGGGGCAATGGCGGCAACGACACCGTGTACACCAGCGTCAACTACACGGTGGCCGACAACGTCGAGTACGTGCGCCTCACCGGTCCCGGCCTGACGGTGACGGGCAGCGCCTATACCAGCAACGTCTTCCATGTCGGCACCGCCGGCGGCAACGTGCTCGACGGTGGCGGAGCGGGCAATTCGCTGTCCTACGCCACTTCCACGAGGGGCGTGACGGCCGCCTTTGCGCCCGTTGGCGGCCCGATGACGGCGCGCGCGGGCAGCGACGTGCTGGCCAATTTCAATGCCGTCATCGGCAGCAAGTTCGATGACGTGCTGACCGGCAATGAACTGAAGAACATCCTGCTGGGCGGCCTCGGCAACGATACCCTGCAAGGCGGCAAGGGCGACGATGCGCTGGCCGGCACGCTGGGCAACGATACCTATATCTTCGCCCGCGGCGACGGCGCCGACACCATTTCCGAGGCGGACGAGGCGGGCAGCCGCGACGTGGTGTCCTTCCTGGCCGGCGTCAGCGCCGAGCAGCTGTGGTTCCGCCAGGCGGGTGCCAACCTCGAAGTGAGCACCATCGGCACCGCCGACAAGGTCACCGTCACGGGCTGGTACGAGAGCGCAGGGCGACGCATCGAGGAATTCCGCATGGCCGATGGCCGGGTCTTGCTGGGCAGCGATGTACAAAAGCTCGTGCAGGCAATGGCAGGCCTGACGCCGCCACCGGCTGGCCAGCTGACCTTGCCTGCAGGCACGGCCGCCATCCTGGCGCCGGTGTTGGCGCAGAACTGGCGCGCCGCGCAGCAATTTAATGCCGTCAGCCAGGACGGAATCGGCGGCTGGCAAGCGGATTCCGCGCAGCTGGTGCAAGCGATGGCCGGCTTTGCCGTGCCGGCGGCCGCATCGGCGCCATGGTCAGGTCACGGCAATCCGTCGACGCAGCTCCAGCTGGCGGCGGCGCATTAAACCGTTGAGTAACTAGATCCACCCTCACGCAGCCGGACCGGGGCGACCGGCGCCGGCCTGGCTGCGCCATTGAATCTCTTATATTGCCCGATGACAGTCCTCTCCCAACGCAACGATACGCCGTCCCTGGAAAAAACCTCGCCCGACACGGGCTTGCTGTCGCTGCAGCTGATGGCCAGCCTGCACGGCATCGCCGCCGATGGCGCCCAGCTCAAGCATGCCTTCGGCCAGGCCGTGTTCACGCGGCAAACCGTGCTGCTGGCCGCCCGGCAACTTGGCTTGACGGCCAAACTGGTGCGCCAAGCGCCCGCACGACTGGCGCAAGCGCCGCTGCCGGCCATCGCCATCGATACGGACGGCCGTTTCTTTATCCTCGGCAAGGTCGAGACGGGTAACGATGGCGTGAGCAAGGTGCTGGTCCAGCATCCGGGCCAGCCGCCGCACATCCTCGGCCGCGACGCGTTTCTTGCCGCCTGGACGGGCGAGCTGATCTTTTTCACCAGCAAGGCCAGCTTCGCGCGCGAGACGGCCCGTTTCGACTTCAGCTGGTTCATCCCCGCCATCGTCAAATACCGCAGGCTGCTGGGCGAGGTATTGCTGATTTCCTTCGTGCTGCAACTGATCGGCCTGGCCACGCCCCTGTTTTTCCAGGTGGTGATGGACAAGGTGCTGGTCAACCACGCGATGAAAACCCTGCACGTGGTGGCCATCGGCCTCGTGTGCGCCATCGTCTTCGAAGCCGTGCTGGGCCTCATCCGCACCTATGTTTTCGCGCGCACCAGCAGCAAGATCGACGTGGAACTGGGCGCGCGCCTGTTCCGCCACCTGCTGGCCTTGCCGATCGCGTATTTCCAGGCGCGCCGCGTGGGCGATTCCGTGGCGCGCATCCATGAACTGGAAAACATCCGGTCTTTTCTCACCGGCAACGCCATGACCGTGATGCTGGACCTGCTGTTTTCCTTCATCTTCATTGCCGCCATGCTGTGGTACAGCGCGGCGCTCAGCGTCGTCGTGCTGGCCTCGATTCCCGTCTACGCGGCCCTGTCGATGCTGCTCACGCCCGTGCTGCGGGGCAGATTGAACGACAAATTCAACCGCAGCGCGGAAAACCAGTCTTTCCTGGTTGAAACCATCAGCGGCGTCGATACGCTCAAGGCCATGGCCGTGGAACCGCGCTGGCAGCAGCAGTGGGAAAAGCAGCTGGCCGGCTATGTGTCGGCGGGCCTGTCGGCGAATAACATCGGCATGCTGGCCAGCGGTGGCGTGACCCTGGTCAGCAAGCTGGTGACGGCGGTCATCATGTGGTGGGGCGCCACCCTCGTCATCGACGAGAGAATGACGGTGGGCGAACTGGTCGCCTTCAACATGCTGGCCGGACAGGTGGCATCGCCCATCTTGCGCCTGGCGCAGCTGTGGAACGATTTCCAGCAAGTGGGCATTTCCATGAGCCGGCTGGGCGATATTCTCGATGCCAGAGCGGAAGCGGGCAGCCAGAAGGCACTCCTGCCGCGCATCGCGGGCGCCATCGAGTTCCAGCAAGTGGGTTTCCGCTACCGGCCCGATGCGGCCGAGGTGCTGCGCAATGTATCGATCAGCATCGCGCCTGGCGAAGTGATCGGCATCGTCGGGCGTTCCGGTTCGGGCAAGAGCACCCTGACGCGGCTGGCGCAGCGCCTGTACATTCCCGAGCGGGGCAAGGTGCTGATCGACGGGCAGGATATCGCCGTCATCGACACGGCCTCGCTGCGGCGCCAGATCGGCGTGGTGCTGCAGGAAAACATCCTCTTCAACCGCTCCGTGCGCGACAACATCGCCCTGAGCGACCCGGCGCTGCCCATCGATGCCGTCATCGCCGTGGCGAAACTGGCGGGCGCCCACGATTTCATTTGCGAGTTGCCCGAAGGCTACGACACCATGGTGGGCGAGCACGGCACGGGCTTGTCGGGCGGCCAGCGCCAGCGCATCGCCATCGCCCGCGCCCTGATCGGCAATCCGCGCATCCTGATTTTCGACGAGGCGACGAGCGCGCTCGACTACGAATCGGAAAAGATCATCCAGGACAATATGCGCGGCATTTGCGCGGGGCGCACCGTGCTGATCATCGCCCACCGCCTGTCGGCCGTGCGCGAAGCGCACCGCATCGTGGTCATGGAGCGGGGGCAGGTGGCCGAACTGGGCACGCACGACGCGCTGCTGGCGCAGCCGGGCGGCATCTACGCCCATCTGTACAGCTTGCAGCAAGGCACGCACGGGAGCGCAACAGGGGACGCAACATGAGCGCCGGCCACCGCCTGGCCGCGTATGGCGAGCTGTTGCAACGTTACGCTCAGGTGCTGCGGCACAGCTGGCGCGACCGCGCCGCCTTGAGCGGCCCCGTGCTCAGCGAAGACGAGGCGGCCTTCTTGCCGGCCGCGCTGGCGCTGCAGGAGCGGCCCGTGTCGCCTTCGCTGCGCCTGACGGCCAGGGTGCTGATGCTGCTGGTCGGCTGCGTCGTGCTGTGGGCGGTCTTCGGCCAGGTCGACATCATCGTCAATGCGGCCGGCAAGATCATTCCGTCCGGCAACACCAAGACCATCGCCTCGGTTGACGTGGCGGCCGTGCGCGCCCTGCACGTGAAGGAAGGGCAGGCCGTCAAGGCGGGTCAGCTGCTCGTGGAACTCGACAGCCGGGGTCCGGACGCCGAACGCGACAAGGCCGCCGGCGACGCCGTGGCGGCCGCGCTGCAAATGGCCCGCTCGCGCGCGCTGATCGCCGCCGTCGATACCTTGACGCCGCCCAGGCTGGTGGCGCCCGATGGCGCCTCCGCCGCCCAGCGCGAGGAAGCGCAGGGCCACCTCGATGGCCAGTACGCGAGTTTCCGCGCCAGGCTCGCGCATCTCGATGGAGAAATCGCCCGCTACGCCCAGGCGCTGCCGCTGGCCACGCGGCGCGCCGGCGACTACCAGGCGCTGCTGGCCACGCGCGACGTGGCCGAACACGCGTGGCTGGAAAAGGAGCAGGCGCGCATCGACCTGGCCGGCCAGCTGGCGTCGGCCCGCAGCGAGCGCGCGGCCCTGGTGGCGCAGACGCGCAAGGACGCCTACGACGCGCTGACGGAAGGGGCGAGGGTGGCGGCGGCCAGCGGCCAGGATGCGCGGCGCGCGGGCGCCCGCGGCAGCCTGCTGCGCCTGACGGCCCCCGTCGACGGCACGGTGCAGCAACTGAAACTGCACACGGTGGGCGGCGTCGTGCCGGCCGCGCAGGCGCTGATGCAGATCGTGCCGCGCCAGGGCAAGCTGGAAATCGACGCCGTGCTGGAAAACCGCGACGTCGGCTTCGTGCAGCCGGGCCAGGCGGTGGCCATCAAGGTCGACGCCTTCGATTACACAAAATACGGCACCGTGCCCGCCGTCGTCAGCAGCGTCTCGCGCGACGCCGTCGAGGATGAAAAAAAGGGGCTTGTGTATGCCGTGAAAATCACGCTGCAGCAGCCGTCCATCGTCATCGACGGCAGATTGGCGCCGCTGTCGGCCGGCATGGCGGTGCGCGCGGAAATCCGCACGGGGACGCGCAGGGTGATCGAATACGTGCTCTCGCCGCTGGTGCAGCACCAGAAGGAGGCGCTGCATGAACGCTAGACGCCGCGTCATGGCCGCCATCGCCGCCAGCTTGCTGCTGGCCAGTGCTGCGGCGCAGTCGGGCGAGCATGAGGCCGCGCCATGCCCGTCCGCGTACGAGGCGAGCGTGCGATTGACCTTGCCGGCGGCCGTCGACCTGGCCCTGTGCCGCAACGCGCAGGTGCACAGCGCCTGGGCCGGCATCCGGCTGCAGGCGGCCGGGCTGGGCGAGGCCAGGGCCGCCTTTTTGCCGACCCTGAATGCGGGCCTGAGCCGGGTGCACGACCGCACGGCCTATCCCGGCGCCAGCACGCCGTCCGGCAGCTTGAACAGCAATACGGGATCGCTGAGTTTTTCCTGGCGTTTGTTCGACTTTGGCGGGCGCGCGGCGGGCCAGCGTTCGGCGCAAGCCATGCTGGACGCGGCCCTGGCCAACCGCGACGCCGTGCTGCAAAAGACGCTGGCGGCCACCGTCAGCGCGTATTTCGAGGCCCAGACGGCGCGGGCCAACGTGCGGATGCGCGAGGAATACCGGGCGCTGGCCAATGAAACGGTGCAGGCCACGCAGCGCCGCGCCCAGCGGGGCCTCGGTTCGCACAGCGACACCCTGCAGGCGGCGAGCGCGCTGGCCAAGGCGGCCCTGGGCGCCAGCCGGGCCGATGGCGAATTCCGGAAGGCGCGCGCCGTGCTCGTCTATACGCTGGGCTTGCCGGCCGAGGCGGGCGTGGTGCTGGATGACGATGCGGATGCCCCGGTGGCTGGCCTGCGTGAAGATTTGCACACCTGGCTGGCGCTGGCCCAGGCGCGGCACCCGGCCATCGTGGCCGCGCAGGCGCAGCTGGCGGCCGCGCGCGAACGGGTGGCCGTGACCGAGTCGGAGGGCCGGCCCAGCATCGACCTGACGGCCAATATCTACCAGAACGGCCGCCCCAACCAGGGCTTGTCCGCCGCGTCCACGCGCGAAACCCTGGTGGGCATCTCATTGAACATTCCCCTGTTCGACGGTTTTGCGCGCCACTACAAGGTGCGCGGCGCGCTGGCGCAGGCCGGGCAAAGGGAAGCCGAGGCGCAAGAGGTGCAGCAGCAGACCCTGATGGAACTGGTGAAAACGCATGCGGAAGCGAGCACGGCCTTGGCCAACCTGGCCGCGTCGCAAGCATGGCTGGACGCGGCGCGCGATGCCCAGGCCAGCGTGCAACGCAAGTTCGGCCTGGGCGCGGCCGACATCCTGGAAATGCTGAACACGCAGTCGGCGCTGCTCGAGGCGCAGCAGGAGCGCATCCGGTGTCAGGCGGAATGGCGTTCGGCCCGGCTGCGTCTGCTCGCCAGCGCCGGCGTGCTGGGACGGGAGGCGATTGCAGGGCGTTAATAGGCGCATTCCGCGCGCCATGCCGGCGCAATTATGACTATATTAGAGAGGCTAATCCACACACCGGCCAAGGGAGACATCATGCACAGCATACAAAAGATTACCCCGTGTTTATGGTTCAACGGCCACGCCGAGGCGGCGGCCCTGTTTTATACGGGGATATTCCCCAATTCGAAGATCGGCCAGATCCTGCGCTATGGCGAGGAGGGCAAGGAAATCCACGGCCAGGAGCCGGGCAGCGTGCTGACGGTGGCGTTCGAGCTCGATGGCCAGACGTTTACGGGCCTGAACGGCGGCCCTTTGTTCCAGTTTTCCGAAGCCATCTCGTTCCAGGTCAATTGCGAAACCCAGGACGAAGTCGACCACTACTGGAACCAGCTGTCCGAAGGCGGGCCGCCGGAAGCGCAGCAATGCGGCTGGCTCAAGGACCAGTTCGGCGTGTCCTGGCAGATCGTGCCCACCATCATGGTCAAGCTGCTGGGCGATCCCGACCCCGTCAAGGCCCAGCGCGTGATGAAAGCCATGATGGGCATGAAAAAGATCGACATCGACGAGATCAAGCGGGCGTACGCGGGTTAGTCCGGCAGCGGGGACGGTGCGCGGCCGCACGCCAGCGGCGCGCCCTGTCCAAGATGGCCGGCATTTGCTATAGTTCCTGCCATCTTTCCACCTGCCTACCTGACCTGCCATGACCACTAGCCCCACCATCGCTCCCCGCACCTTCGGTACGCCCCTGTCTTCCACCGCCATCAAGGTCATGCTGCTGGGCTCGGGCGAACTGGGCAAGGAAGTGATCATGTCGCTGCAGCGCCTGGGCGTGGAAGTGATCGCCGTCGACCGTTATCCGAATGCGCCGGGCCACCCGGTGGCGCACCGCTCGCACGTGATCGACATGAGCGACGGCGTGGCCCTGGCCGCCCTGATCGAGCTGGAAAAGCCGGACCTGATCGTGCCGGAAATCGAAGCCATTGCCACCGATACGCTGGCGGCGCTGGAAGCGGCCGGCCAAATCACGTGCATCCCGAACGCACGCGCGGCCGTGCTGACGATGAACCGCGAAGGCATCCGCACCCTGGCGGCGGAAACCCTGGGCGTGGCCACGTCGCCATACCGCTTCGCCAGCAGCCTGCAGGAGTTGCAGCTTGCCTGCCAGGAAATCGGTTTTCCGTGCGTGGTGAAACCCGTGATGTCCTCGTCGGGCAAGGGCCAGTCCAAGCTCGATGGCGCCGCTGACGTGGACGCGGCGTGGGCGTATGCGGCCAGCGGCAGCCGGGTCGATACGGGCCGCGTCATCGTCGAGGGTTTCATCGACTTCGATTACGAAATCACCTTGCTGACCGTGCGCTTTGTTGCCGCCTCGGGCCAGATCGAGACGCAGTTCTGCGAGCCGATCGGCCACTTGCAGGTGCATGGCGACTACGTGGAATCGTGGCAGCCGGCCCGCATGGCGCCGCTGGCACTCGAGCGTTCGCGCGACATCGCGCGCAAGGTGACGGACAACCTGGGCGGCCTGGGCCTGTTCGGCGTGGAGCTGTTCGTCAAGGATGACATGGTGTGGTTCTCGGAAGTGAGCCCCCGTCCGCACGACACGGGCATGGTCACCATGGCCAGCCAGGTGCAGAGCGAATTCGAGCTGCACGCGAAAGCCATCCTTGGCTTGCCCGTCAACGTGGCGCTGCGTTCGCCCGGCGCGTCTGCCGTCATCTACGGCCAGCTGGAAGCGAAAGGCATCGCCTTCGAAGGCGTGGCCGACGCCTTGAGCGTGCCGGGCGCCGACGTGCGCCTGTTCGGCAAGCCGGAATCGTTCGCCCGCCGCCGCATGGGCGTGGCGCTGGCCACGGCCGACGATATCGACACGGCCCGCGCGCGCGCCGTGCTGGCCGCGTCCAAAGTGAAACCGGTCGCCCGCTGATGGCTGAATCCATGGTCGAGGCCAGCCTGCCGCAGGCCGATGCCGGCGGCGACGACATCAAGCGCAAGCTGCGCGGTTACATCGCGCGGCGCAACCTGGCCGGCGCCGCCAACGATTGCAAGTGGAACGAACTGCTGGCCTTCATGCGCGGACGCACCGACTGGGCGCCATCGTACCGTTACGGTTCCGTCACCGGCTATGTGTCGCGCTGGGATACGGAATGGGATTACCACCCGCCGTTCCCGTTCCTGGGCGTGGAATGGCTCGATATCAGCCTGTACTCGGAAGAACACGTGGCCATGCTGCTGCCAAAGAAAATCATCGATCACGGCGTGTGGATCGTGCCGGAGCTCAAGCGCATCGGCTTCGATTTCGAGGTGCGGGACCGGGTGGCGCGCATCTGGGGCTACTTGCCGCGCTCGTACCACGATTTTCCTCCCGCCGACTAATTCAAAGAGTAACTACCTGCCTGAAAACGCTATCCCGCCAGTACCGCAACGGGACGACGCCGTCGTCCGCCTTCGACGGCGATCCGGTGCAGGCACCATCGTGGCTGTTCGATCTGGTCTACCAGGTCAGCCAGAACGTGGCCGACCATGGCTCCATCGATTTGCTGGTGCAGCGTCACGGCAGCGTGTCGATGGCGCTGGACTTGCACGATGCGCCCAAGGGCCTCGAATGCGAAAACGAACAGGTAGGCATGCTGCTGGCCCCGGGCGCTAGCACCATTGATGCTGCTGACGCTCACCGTGCTGCAGCCGGCCGAACTGGCGTATATCAGCGCGGCGCGACCTGGCCGCGGCACTGGCCGCGTCGCCGACGGGGCATCTGATCCTGACCCGGCGGCCGGCCGTTACTCCCCGCTAGGCGGTTCCACCGGCACGGCAGCTGGTGCTTCCGATTCCGCCGCTTTCGGCGCTTCCTTCGCTTCCACGACGGCGGGTGCCGGCGGCGGCTCGCGCCATTTGCCCGCCGCCTTCAGCTTGTTCTTCAGCCCCGGCAAGGGAAAACCCAGCGCATAGGCTTTTTGCGCGTGCGCGCTGGCCTTCTCGTATTCCTTCTTCTTTACATACATCAGGCCCAGGTTGTACTGGATGGTGGCCTGGTCCGGCGCCATGCGGCTGGCTGCGTCCAGCTGTTCCAGCGCCTTCGCATCCTGGCCCGTGGACAGCAGGTAGTTCCCGAATACCATGCGCGCCGTCACGTCCTGGGGTGCGAAGGCGATGGCCCGTTCGAAGTAGCAGCTGACCGTGTAGCGGGCGCCCACGGGTTGCGGGCTTTTCAGGCGCAATCCCAGCTTGGCCATCGACGCCAGCGCCCGGTGATGGTTCGGGAAGTGCTCTAGTGTGTAGCCGATGTCGGCGCCCAGGCTGCCCGTCATGCCTTGCGTGAGCGTTTCCACGGCGCGTGAAAAATGGAATTTCTCGATCACGGACAGGCCGGTGCGGTCTTCCGCGCTCGTGTAGTCGCCGCCCGGCGTGCGCTTGACGTAGGGCGGGCAATCGGCGGCACCGGCATGGGCGCAGCAGGCGGCGAGGGTGCAGGCAAACAAGCGATGCTTCATGTCGGACTCCTGTGACTGACCTGGTCCAGCAAATCGGCCAGGGCGTTGCTGCGGGCTTGCCGCGATTGCAGGGCGATGGCCGTGGGGCTGGCCAGCGGCGCGCGGCCCTGGCGTGCCAGTTCCAAAAAGCGCAGCAGGGCGCGCGCGCAGTCGCTGCTCGACGCCAGCTGGCCGATGGTGTCGATGCCGCAAAGGCGCAGCTTGGCCGCGCTGTCGCCGGCCAGGTCGGTCAGCGCGAGGATGGGGCGGCGGCAGCGCAGGTATTCATACAGCTTGGCGGGAATCTGCTCGTTGCAGTTGGCCGCCTGCAGCAGCAGCAAGCCGTCGGCGGCCAGCATTTCCCGCAGCGCCGCGCCGTGCGGCTGCAAGGGCTCCAGGCTGACCAGGTCCAGGATGCCGTATTGCGCCAGCAAGCCCGCCAGCCACGCATCGTGGCCTGTGGCGCGCAGCACCAGCTGGAAATTGCGGGCGTGCAGCACGCCGTCGCGGCGCAGCCGGGCCAGCGCTTCGAACAGCGGCCGCGGATCGCGCTCGGACGGGTAGATCACGCCGCTGTGCAGCAGCAAGAAGCGGCTGCGGTGGCCGCGCGGCCCGGCTGGCAGCGCGGCGACCTCGTCATCGTCGTGGCCATTTTCGATCAGGCAGAAGCGCTCGCGCCCCACCTGTGCAAGGCGCCGCTGATGCGCCGCGATGGCGCCCGGCGTGGTGCAGACGATGGCCGCGCTGCGCGCCGCAATGCGCTGTTCTATCCACGCATGCATGCGGTGCAGGCGCGGCTCGGGCGGATACGGCGCCAGCGGGTCGCTGTCGTCGAGCATGGGGTCGCGCTGGTCGGCGATCCACGGCAGGCCGCTGAGTTTTTGCAAGGTCATCGCGATCAGGTGCGCCGTGGCGATCGGATACGTCGACCAGATGGCGTCGGGACGGTATTGGCGGATCATGCGCAGGCCGGCCGGCACGGCGCTCAGCCACCAGGAACTCCAGCGGTCGGGCAGGGCCAGGCAGCGCGGATAGCGCCCGGCGATGGACAAATGGCGCGCCGCGTCCAGCGCCAGGGTGCGCCGCACGGTGGCCTGCGCGACTATCTGCGCCAGCTGCGATTCGCCCCGCTGCGCATACGCGAGCGGCGAGGGGCTGAGCACGAGCGGCTGCCAGCCGCAGTCGGGCAAATGGCGCGCAAAGCCCAAGGTGCGCAGGATGCCGCTGCCGCCGGCAAACGGCGGAAAATGGTAGGCGACCATCAGCACCCGTTTTGGCGAAGTACTTACCATGATCGCAGCCACCGTGCGCACAGCTGTTCGACTTCGCCGCGCCAGGCCGCGCTGGCGAACGTGTGGTTGGCGCCGTCGACCTGGGCCTGCGTCCATTGCGCGCGGGCGGCCACGGCGCGCCATGCCGCATCGCCGTCGAGCAGGGCTTGCCACTCGCGCGCGCCCAGGTCGTCGCCGCTGAGGATCAGCAAGACCTTGCCCTGGAATTGCGTGAGCGCCCGCAGCAGGGCCGGCGCGGGCGCGTCGTCTTCCGGCGTTACCGGTGCCTGCATGGCGGCCGCCATCTGCCGCAGCGAGGCCAGGCTGGCGCCCAGCCGCAGGCCGCCGCCGGCCAGCTTGCGCCAGAAATCGCCTTGCAGCAGGCGTGGCAAATAATAGTGGCGCAAGGTGGCGCGCGCCAGGCCGGCGCTGCTGCGCACCCACGGGTTGAGCAGGATCAGGGCCTTGACGCGCGCGTCGTGCGGCGCATGGCAGGCGGCCGCCGTGGCGCCGTCGCACAAGCCCCACAGCGCCACTTCGCGCAGCGACGGCACGGCATCGAAGAATTGCGCCAGCGCGCCGGCGATGTCGGGACCGGCGGCGCGGTAATCGCGCGCGCTGCCCTCGCTGTCGCCCATGCCCCGCAAGTCGAAACGCAGCACGGGCCAGCCCTGCGCGGCCAGCGCGCGGGCCAGCAGGACGAACTGGCGGTGGCTGCCGACCCGGTACTGCGGCCCGCCCGTGACGATCAGGACGCCGCGCGGGCCAGGCACGTCGGCCAGGCTGAGGATGCCCGCCATGCGCGCCTGCGACTCGCCGTCATCAGCGGCGCTGCGAAAGCGCAGGGGCAGCTCGCGCACGGCTGGCGCCGCGAGATGCTGCTGGCCGCTGTCGCGCTTCATGGCGGCGTCCTTTCCTCGTCGAGCCAGTCGCGGCACAGCGCGCGCGTGGCGTCCAGCAGTTGCGGACACGCGAGCAGCTCGCCGCTGTGCCAGAACGGCCCATCGCCGAAACTGGCCACGTGGACGGCGGCGCCCAGGTCTCGCCATTGCCGCGCCAGCGGCGGCAAAGGCGTGGCTGCCTGTTCCGCCCCCTGATGATCGAGCCAGTAGACCGGCACGGATGGCGGCAGCGTGGACGCACTGACGCGATCGATGGCGTGCGCCAGCGCGGGCGCCAGCAGGTAGCCGGCCACTTCCACAGGCTCGCCTTGCGCCAGCGCGGCACGCGCCTGGCCGGGCGCTTCCCGCGTGCCGCCAGCCAGCATACCCGTCGCCAGGCGCAGGCGCAGGAAGCGGTCGATAACGCGCCGTCCATCGAGTTCCGGTTGCCACAACAGCAAACGCGCCAGGGGCAGCGGCGGGCGGCTGGCGAAATCGAGGGCCAGCAGGGCGCCCAGGCGCAAGCCCCACACGCTCAAGGGGCCGTCGACCCGTTGCGCCAGCCACGCGCACGCCAGGTGCAGATCGTTGTGCCAGATATCCCAGCGCGCTTCGCCAAAGTCGCCACTGCTGTCGCCGCAGCCGAACAGGTCGATCTGCAGCACGCTGTAACCCGAGGCGGCAAAGGCGCGCGCCTGCGCGGCGGCCACATGGCGGCTTTTATTCAGTTCCTCGGCAAATGGGTGGACGTAGACGATGCCGCCGCGCGCGGCCTGGCCCGGCGGCGGCAGGTGCAGCAGGCAGTAGCGCTGGCCGCCGCTGGCGGGCAGGAAGAAGGGCAGCAGCGGCAGCGCGTCGGTGAGGGCGCGGTTCATGGTCGCAGCTTTGCAAACACGAAATCGTGCAGGGTGCCGACGGTGGCGAAGTGGCGCGCGTGGATGTCGTCGTCGGCGACGATGATGCCGAAATGGTCTTCCAGCGCGGCGATCACGCCGATCACGGCCATCGAGTCGAGTTCCGGCACGCTGCCAAGGAGCGGCGTGTGGCTTTCCAGCAGTCGCCCGTTCAAGCCCAGGGTCGTGTCGAGGATGTACTTTACTGCTTCAAGATGCGGCATGTCAGCTCCAGGGAAGGGTAGTGCGGCAGGCGGCTGGTATCGAAGGCCAGGCAGGGGATGTCGTCCGGGCGGCGCGACAGGTGCAGATACGGCGGCAGGCTGGCGGCCATCCATTGCCAGCGCCCGCAGCGCATGAAGGTGGCCATGCCCAGCGCGTGCGTGCCCAGGCGCGCATGGGCGCCCAGCGAGGCGCGGTTGAAACGCGAGATGCGGCTGCATGACCAGCGCACGCCCTGCGCGTGCAGCACGGCGTTGGCTTCTTCCCACAGGCGGGCGAAGACGAGGCCACCGCGCTGCTCGGGATGCACCCATACATCGAGGTCCCACGACGACTGATTTGAGGCCAGCGCATAGCGGGCACGCACCTCGTCTTCCTGGCAGCCGTGGCGCAGCAGCCATATCCAGCCAACCATGCCGGACTTGTCTCGCGCCACCAGGCATTGCGCACCTTGCCGGTAGCGCTCGCGCAGCGCGCCAGGCCGGCGCTCGGGACCGGGCGGCAAGTCCGCTTCCGCCACGCAGGGCGTGACGGCGATGGACTTGCCGCGCCCGCGGCACAGCGAGCCGGGCGCCACGGCTTGCGCCACAAACTGGTAGCGGTACAGCGCGCAGCGCCCGCCCGGCACCGCTGCCAGCAGCCGCGCCACGGCCAGCCAGGCGCTGTCGCGCCAGCCCAGCTGGCGAAGGCTGGCGGCAAGCCCTTGCAAGCGGGGGAAATGGAGAAAATGGGCGAGGCTGGCCATGGCGGTCAAGGATGGGGCGGCTGTGCAGCCAACGCTGTCATTAGAGCGCAGCGGCCCATGGCCGATGTTGCGCGGCCTCAAGCATTGCGCCGGATAGGCCAGCGCCCGCCGGGAGAGGTGCTTACTTGATAAAAATCAACACTGCCGCGGCCGTTTATCCTAATCATAGGGGAATGCATGGTAATCATGGCAACCTTGGGGCGACACGATGGCGACACTGATACACGATCTGATCTTCGAAACGGCGCAGCGCGCCCCCCACGCGCCGGCCCTGTCGTGGCAGGGCGAGCAATTGAGCTATGCCGCGCTGGCGCAGTCCGTGCGCGAGGCGGCCGCTACCCTGCTGACCCTGGGATTGCAAGGTGGCGCGCGCGTGGCCGTGTACCTGGAAAAACGCCCGGAAAACGTCAGCGCCATGTTTGGTACGGCTGCGGCCGGCGGCGTGTTCGTGCCCGTCAATCCGCTGCTCAAGCCGGACCAGGTAGCCTACATCCTGGCCGATTGCAACGTTGCCATCCTCGTCACGTCGCGCGAACGGCTGGCACAGCTGGGCCCGGCGCTGGCCGCCTGTCCAGACTTGCGGACGGTGCTGCTGACGGGCGAAGGGGAGGCCGAGTCCAACCTGGGCAAGGTGCGCGTGCTGCCGTGGAGCGCGGTCTCCGCCGCCAGCGTGCCCGCGCCCATACCCCATGCGGCGATCGACGTGGACATGGCCGCCATTCTATATACCTCGGGCAGCACGGGACGACCGAAAGGCGTGGTGCTGTCGCACCGCAACATGCTGGCGGGCGCGCTCAGCGTGTCGGGCTATTTGCGCAACACGCCGCAGGACCGCATCCTGTGCGTCCTGCCGCTCAGCTTTGATTACGGCCTGAGCCAGCTGACGACGGCGTTCGCCAGCGGCGCCTGCGCCGTGCTGATGAATTACCTGTTGCTGCGCGATATCGTCGAAGCCGTCGAGCAGGAAGCCATCACGGGCCTGGCCGCCGTGCCGCCGCTATGGGTGCAGTTGTCGCAGCTGAGCTGGCCCCTGTCCACCCCCTTGCGCTACATCACCAATTCGGGCGGCGTGATGCAAAGGACCACGCTCGACCGGCTGCGCCAGTCGCTGCCGCGCACGCAGGTCTACCTGATGTATGGCTTGACGGAAGCGTTCCGCTCGACCTATCTGGCGCCGGAACAGCTGGAACGGCGCCCCGATTCCATTGGGCAAGCGATCCCGAACGCGGAAGTGCTGGTGCTGCGTCCCGACGGCAGCGTGTGCGACGCCGACGAGCCGGGCGAACTCGTGCACCGTGGCGCGCTGGTGGCGCTCGGCTACTGGAACGACGCGGCGCGCACGGCCGAACGCTTCAAGCCGCTGCCGCCGCAGGCAAGCGGCCTGGTGCTGCCGGAGCTGGCCGTCTGGTCGGGCGACACGGTGCGCCGCGATGCGGATGGCTATCTGTATTTTGTCGGGCGCAGCGATGACATGATCAAGACGTCGGGCTACCGGGTCAGCCCGGCCGAGATCGAAGAAGTCGCGTATGCGAGCGGGCTGGTAGGCGAAGCGGCAGCGCTGGGCTTGCCCCATGCCGTGCTGGGCCAGGCCATCGCCTTGCTGGTGACGCCCGCGCCCGGCGTGGCATTGCAGCGCGACAGCGTGCTGGAGGCCTGCCGCGCCCGCTTGCCCAGTTATATGGTGCCGCAGTGGGTGGAGATCCGCGACGGCGTGCTGCCGCGCAATCCGAACGGCAAGATCGACCGCCCCTTGCTGGCCAGGGAACTGGCGCGCGCGCATGCGGTCCAAACAGGAGACGCGGCATGAAGGACTTGATCCGCTCGAACAGTATGGAATTGCCCGCGCACTCGGTCTGGGGCCAGCAGTTTGCCGTGGACGGCGACATGCTGCTGGTGGGTGGCGTGCCCCTGCGGCGACTGGCACAGCGAGTGGGCAGCACGCCGTTCTATGCCTATGAACGCGCGCACATCACGCGCCGCGTGGCGGAGCTGCGCGCCGCCTTGCCGGCCGGCGTGCATGTGCATTACGCCATGAAAGCCAACCCGATGCCTGCCGTGGTGCAGTGGCTGGCGGGCCTGGTCGATGGCATTGACGTGGCCTCGGGCGGCGAACTGGCCACGGCGCTCGATACGCCGATGGCGCCGGAGCGCATCAGTTTTGCAGGGCCGGGCAAGAGCGATGGCGAACTGGCGCGGGCCGTGGCGGCGGGCGTATTGATCAACGTGGAGTCGGGCGCCCAGCTGGAAAGGGTGGCGCTGGCCAGCGAACGGCTGGGCGTGACGGCCAGGGTGGCCGTGCGCGTGAATCCCGATTTCGCCTTGCGCCGCACGGGCATGCGCATGGGCGGTGGCGCGCAGCCCTTTGGCGTCGATGCGGCGCTCGTGCCGGCGCTGCTGGGCCGCATCGGCCAGCTGGGGCTGGATTTTTACGGTTTTCACCTGTATGCGGGCTCGCAAAGCCTGTCGGCGGGGGCTCTGGCCGAAGCCCAGTCCCTCAGCGTGCAACTGGCCCTGCAACTGGCCGACAGCGCGCCGTCGCCCTTGCGCACCCTGAATATCGGCGGCGGCTTCGGCGTGCCGTATTTTCCCGGCGATCAGGCGCTCGACCTGGCGCCTGTCGCCGCAGGCTTGCAGCGGCAGCTCGATCTGCTGGCCCAGGCGGCGCCCGGCGTGCGCCTGAACCTGGAGCTGGGCCGCTATCTGGTGGCCGAGGCCGGTATTTATGTGTGCAAGGTGATCGAGCGCAAGGTGTCGCACGGGCAGGTATTTTTCGTCACGGATGGCGGCTTGCACCACCACTTGGCGGCCTCGGGCAATTTTGGCCAGCTGATCCGCAAGAATTATCCGGTCGCCATCGGCAACCGGCTGCACGGCGGGCCGCGCGAAGTGGCGTCCGTCGTGGGGCCGTTGTGCACGCCGCTGGACTTGCTGGCCGACCAGATGGAGATGGCGCGCGCCGAAGAGGGCGACCTGGTGGTCGTGTTCCAGTCGGGCGCGTATGGTTTGACGGCCAGCCCGACGGCCTTTCTTGGCCATCCGCTGCCGGCCGAGGTGCTCGTATGAGCGGCCTGTGCGGTTGGCTGGCGGCGCCTGGCGGGGCTGCGGGTTCTGTCGCTGCCGATGCCAGTGG
This sequence comes from Janthinobacterium sp. 67, assembly GCF_002797895.1. Classification (NCBI taxonomy): domain Bacteria; kingdom Pseudomonadati; phylum Pseudomonadota; class Betaproteobacteria; order Burkholderiales; family Oxalobacteraceae; genus Janthinobacterium; species Janthinobacterium sp. 67. Next base: position 982,628 of record NZ_PGES01000001.1, read on the forward strand.
CGCCGCGCTGGCCAGCATGGCCGCGCCCCTGTCGCGTTTCGATAGCGCACCGCTGGCCGCCAGCGTGAGCGAAGTGGGTGGCGTGGCCGTGGCCGCCATCGATGGCAGCCGCCATGTATATCAGCGAGATGGCTTGCAGGTGGCCATCTGGGGCCGGCCCGTGCTTGACGGTTCTGCCGACGAGGTGGCAAGCCGCCTCGCTTCCCTGTGGCTGAGCCGTGGCGTGGCCGCCTGCGCCAGCCTGTCCGGGCCATTTGCTGTGGCCATCCTCGACGCCTTTGCCGGTTCGGCCTTGCTGGCAGTGGACCGTGCCGGAATCCACCCCCTCAGCTATGCGGGCAATGGGCAGGACTTGTTCTTTGCCTCCTCGCATGATGCCTTGCTGGCCCATCCGTCTGTGCGGGGCGCGCTCGATCCGCAGGCGCTGTATCACTACCTGTTCTTCCACATGGTGCCTGGCCCGGCCACCGCTTATCTTGGCCAGCAGCGCTTGCTGCCCGGCGAATACCTGCATGTGCGCAGCGGCAAGCAATGCAAGGGCAGCTACTGGCAGCTGGCCTTCCAGGAGCCGGGCGCGGCGCGCACCCGGGCCAGCTTTGCCAGCGACAAGCGGGAATTCCTGCGCCTGCTGCGCCAGGCCGTGGAAAGCAGCCTGGGTGCGGATGGTGCGGATACGGGCGCGTTTCTCAGCGGCGGCACGGACAGTTCCACCGTGGCCGCCATCATGGGCCAGGTGACGGGCCGGCCCGCGCGCACGTATTCCATCGGTTTCGACGCGCCCGGCTATGACGAAATGGCGTATGCGCGCCTGGCCGCCAGCCACGCGGGCAGCATCCACCACGAACGCTATGTGACGCCGGCCGACGTGCTGGCCGCCATTCCCGCCATGGCGGCCATCTTCGACCAGCCTTTCGGCAACGCCTCGGCCATACCCGCGTTTTACTGCGCGCAGATGGCGCGCGAGGATGGCGTAACGCGCCTCTTGGGCGGCGACGGCGGCGATGAATTGTTTGGCGGCAATGAGCGCTATGCGCACCAGGCCTTGCTGTCGCAGTACGAGCGTTTGCCCGCCATGTTGCGCCAGGGCATCATCGAGCCGCTGCTGTTCCGCGCACGCACGGGCAAGTCGTGGCGGCTGGGCGACAAGGCGCGCCGCTACATCGAACAGGCGAGCCTGCCGCTGCCGGCCCGGCTCGACAGCTACAACCTGCTGCTGCGCCATGGCCACCGCACGGTACTGGAAACGGGTTTCATCGACACCATCGACCCGGGCATGGCGCCAGGCTGCGTGAATGGCGCGTATTGGGAGCGCCAAGGCCAGGGCTTGAGCCAGATCAACGAGTTGCTGGCCCTGGACATGCGTTTTACCCTGGCCGACAACGACCTGTTCAAGGTGCGCAAGGCGTGCGAGCTGGCTGGCGTGGAAGCGGCGTTTCCCTTCCTGCACGATGCGATGGTGGCGTTTGCCGCCCGCCTGGCGCCGCGGGACAAGCTCGACGGCATGCGGCTGCGGCCCTTCTTCAAGCGGGCGCTGGCGGAAATCCTGCCGCCGGCCATCGTGCGCAAGAAGAAGCACGGCTTCGGCCTGCCTTTCGGCCTGTGGCTGCACAGCCACGTGCCGCTGCGCGAGTTTGCCTTCGACAACCTGACGCAGCTGCGCGGGCGCGGCATCGTGCGGCCCGCCTTCATCGACGATTTGAAAGGGCGCTTGCTGGCGGAACACCCTGCCTATCACGGCACCATGGTGTGGCTGCTGCTGATGCTGGAACAATGGTTCAGCCAGCATCCGGGCGCGCTCGGTGCGCTTGCCGGCGGTTTTGCCGCATGCGCCACAGAAACGCCAGCCGTCCTCGATCCCACGGCGTAAAGCGGGGCAGCTGCAGCAGGTCGAGCTCAGCGCCGGGGCGGGCCACGCCCCAGTCCGTGGCGACGGCCGCCTTGAAACCGAGGCTCCTGACCATTGCCACGTGCGGCGCGCCATAGTCGCGTCCGGCCTTGCCGTTCGGATACGCAAACAGGCTGACGGGCGCCTGTATCAAGCTTTCCAGCTGCTGCTTGCCATCGGCGATGTCTTGCCGCGCGACGTGGTCCGGCAAGGTGGACAGAATCGGATGGCTGGCCGTGTGTGCGCCTATCTCCATGCCGGCCGCGTGCAGCTGGCGCAGCTGTGCCGTACTCAGCATGGCGTGCGGTCCCGCTGTCGCGCCCGCCTGGCGGCGGATGCGCATGGCCAGCTGCTGGCGCCGCGCGGACGGCAGGTATTTCAACAGGCCCAGCACGGTGGCGATGGCCGTTTGCCGCTGCGCCAGGGTGGCGACGGGCAACGTTCCCAGGCCGTCTTCCTGCAAATCCAGCACGGGACCGGCCGCCTGACGCACGGCTTCGATCACCGTGTCGTTCCACATCTGTCCGCCGTCCAGATAGCCCGTGGCGATGAAAAACGTGGCGTGCAAGCCATGGCGCCGCAGCAGCGGCAGGGCCACTTGCGCATTGTCCGCATAGCCGTCGTCGAAGGTGATGCAGGCGGCGCGCGGCGGCAGGCTGCCGTCCTGCAAGCGCTGCACGGCATCGGCCAGCGGCATCGGCGTATAAAAACGTTTCAACAGACGCAGCTGGCGTTCGAACAGCACGGCATCCACTTCGCCGGGAAACAGCGGGTCGGACCGCGCCAGCACGCGGTGGTAGATCAGGATGGACAGGGCGGCCGTCATGGCAGCTCCACGACGGCGGCCCGGGGCCTGGCCGGGCGCGACGTCGGGGCCGGCGCTTGTTGCTCGACGAGGATGCGCGTAGCGATCAGGGCCGCCATCAGGTAATACGGCATGTCGAAATACAGCAGGCTGAGGAAGGCGCCACCCACGGCAAAGCCGATCAGGCTGGCCTGGCTCATGGTGGCCAGGCCATGCGCCCAGCGCAGTTCCGGCTTGCCCCGCGTGCGGCGGATGATGGCGGCGGCCGTGCGCCAGGTGGCGATGCCCAGCGCCAGATAAATCAGCAAGCCGACAAAGCCATGTTCGCCCAGCGCCTGGAAATAAATGCTGTGCGCCGCGTGCACGTCCATGGGGTTGGGCGCATAGCGGGCAAAGATGGCGGCGTCGGACACATCGAAGCCGCCGCCGGGAAAACGGTCGCGCGCCAGATTCCAGGCCATGCGCCAGGCATTCAGGCGGCCCATGGCGGACACATCGTCCTGATAGGTGTTGATGGTGTCCATGCGTTCGGCCCAGCGCTCGGGCATGAAAGCGAGCAACAGGGGCGCGACGGCGCCGAGCAGCGCGCCCAGCACCAGCTTGCGCTCGCTTTTCAGCCACATGAACAGGCCCATGGCGGCAATGGCCAGCAATCCGCCGCGCGAATACGAGCCCAGCGCGGCGAGGGCCGACAGCAGCATGGCCGCCGTCAGGCCGTGACGCACCCAGCGCTTGTCCGTGTTTTGCTGCAAGTAATACATGAGGGGGATGGTGATGATCAGGGCCAGGGCCAGCGCATTGTTATCCCCGATAAACGTTTCTTCCGGCCCCCAGACCCGCTCCGTGCCGCCGCTGCGGATGGTGAAGACGCCGCCTTTCACGCCGTAATAGCCGATCGAGCCCACCAGCACCCACACGAGGCGCACGATGTCGCGCCGCGTGCGTATCACCATCATGATGACAAAGCTCATCAGCATGATCTTCATCACCTTGTTCCACTGCACCCATGACGATTCCGGCAGCAGGGCGAACGGGGCCGTGACGTTCATCCACAGGACGAACAGCAGCAGCAGTACGCTGACGGGCGTGAGCGGCAGGCTTTTCGGCTCGCGCGACATGAGCAGGCTGACCATGGTGGCGATGGCGATGATGAAGGCGAACGGCAGATGGGTGGCAAAGCCCCACGCTTGCGTGTGCGGGTTCATCACGCTGACCCAGACCCACATCAGGCCGCCGAAGGCCGGCGCCTTCAGGATGAAGGGCAGGGAGCCAAGGATGATGACGGTAATCAGTATGTCGCGCATGAAAGGGGACGCTCCTGGTTTTGCCTGCCTGGTCTTGATGCTGGTCAACGGGCAGCCGGGCAGGCTCAGTACACTGGATCAACACTGCAGTCGTGTTGTTGAAACTGTGAATCAGTTTTGTCATGGTAAGACCAAGGAGGCATGTCCTTGTTGACCGTTCTCATGGCGACCTACAATGGCGCCGGCACCTTGCCCCAGGTATTGCGCGCGTACATGGGGTTGCGAGCGCCCGTGGGCGGCTGGCGCCTGATCATCGCCGACAATGGCAGCACGGATGACACGGCCCACGTGATCGCCGCCTTTCGCTGCCGCTTGCCATTGACTTCCATCTACGTGGCGCGGCGCGGCCGCAGTCCCGCCCTGAACGGCGCCGTCGAATACGCCTTGCGTTCCAGCGGCGATGGCGGCGAACTGTTCGTGTTTGGCGACGACGACGCCATGCCCGCATCGGACTGGCTGTGCCGCTTGCAGGACGGCGCGCGCGCACACCCCGGCTACGCCCTGTTCGGCGGCGCCATCGTGCCCGCCTGGCGGGAAAAGCCGCAAGACTGGCTGCTGCACCTGACCCCCGTTGGCCTGACGTGGGGCATCACCAGCCCCGATTTGCGCGACGCGCCCATCTATCCGGGCCTGGTCTGGGGTGCCAACATGGCGATACGCCGCCGCATCTTCGAGGCGGGCGCCCGCTATGACGAAAGCATCGGTCCGCAAGGCGCCAACTACGCCATGGGCAGCGAAACCCGCCTCAACCTGGAGATGCATGCGGCCGGCAATCCTTCCTGGTTCTGCCCGCAAGCGAGGGTGGCGCACATCATCCGCGCGCCGCAAGTGCAGCGCGCCTGGATATTGCGCCGCGCCATGCTGTTCGGCCGCGGCCAATGCCGTCTGGCCACGTTTGCACCGAGCTTGGAGTTGCTGGGTGTGCCACGCTGGATGCTGGGCAGATACGTGCGCGAGTCCCTCGGCGCCGTGCGGGCCTGGCTGCGGCGCGACCACGCCGACCTGTTCCTGCGCCAGTGGGAACGGGCCTGGCTGCGCGGCTTCTTCCATGAAGCGTGGCGGGGACGGCGCAAACGCTTGCCGCGCATCGTCATCAGCAGTTATTCGGGCGAGCTGGGCGGCATGGAGCTGCGCATGGCGCAAGAGGCGAGCATGCTGGGCGCGAGCGGCTACGACAGCGTGCTGGCGCTGCGGCGCTTTCCCGGTTTTACTGCCTGGGCGCACGACTTGCGCGCTAGGCAGTTGCAAGTGCGCGTGTATGAACCGCCCTTGTTTCTCGAACACTGGGCCTGGCGACGCTGGAACTGGCTGCGCGCCAGGGTCACGGGCGCGTGGCGGTTGCGGCGGCTGCGGCCCGACCTCGTCCACGTGGCGTTTTGCTGGACCAGTTATGGCGCGTCCATCCTGTGGCTGGCCCGGCAATGCCGGCTGCCGGCCGTGATCAGCGTGCACAATGCGTTTCCGCTGGAAGCGTTCAGCGACTGGCAGCGGCCCCGGCTGCTGGAAGCGTTTCGCACCGTCAAAGGCGTGTATGCCGTGTCGCCGTCGGCCATGCGGCATTTCCTCGAGCTGTACCGTGGCATGCTGAGTCCGGAAACGCGGCTGGCCGTGATCCCGAACGGCGTCGATACGGACACGTTCATTGCCTCGCCCGAACGCAGGGTGGTGGCGCGCAAGCAACTCGGGCTCCCGCCGGACGCGCTCGTGCTCGGCTGCGTGGCCCGGTTGTCCGCGCAAAAGCGGCCGCAAGCGCTGCTGGCGTTGTTCGCCCGCCTGGCCGCGCAGTTTCCCAATCTATATTTAGTGCTCGTGGGCACGGGGCCGCTGGAAGCCATGCTGCGGCTGCAGGCGCAACAATTGGGCTTGCAGGACAGAATCGTGTTTGCCGGCTTCCAGCAGCGCATCGAGCAGCTGATGCCGGCTTTCGACCTGCATGTGCTGCTGAGCAAAAACGAGGGCTTCGGCATTGCCACCATCGAGGCCATGGCTTGCGGCGTGCCGGCCGTGGGAACGGACGTGCCGGGCACGCACGATATCCTGCACGATAGCGCAGGCGGGCTGCTGTTGCCGCTTGACGACGAGCACGCCGCTTGCGCGGCCGTGGCGCAACTCTTGATGGACGTGCCCAGGCGCCTCCGCATGGGACGGCTGGCGCGCGAGGAAACCGTGCAGCGCTATTCGATGCCGCGCCTGGAACGCCAGTTGCGCGCCTTTTACGCCGGCCTCGTGTAGGCGCGGGCGGCCCGCATGAACGCCACCCGCCATTCGTTTTTCTTTTCGTTCGCCGAAAAATACACGGTACTGCTGCTGGGCATCGTCGCCACCATGGTGCTGTCGCGTTTGCTGACGCCGGCCGAGGTGGGCGTGTATTCGCTGGGCGCCGTGCTGGTGGCGCTGGCGCAAGTGGTGCGCGATTTTGGCGTGGGGCAATATCTGATCCAGGAAAAACAGCTTGATACGGTGAAATTGCGCGCCGCGCTGGCCACCAGCCTGCTCGTCGCCTGGCTGCTGGCCGCTTTGGTGCTGCTGGCCAGCGCGCCGCTCGCGCATTTCTATGACGAACCCCGGCTGACGCTCGTGCTGCGCTTGCTGTCCATCAATTTTCTGCTGATCCCGTTCAGCGCATTAACGTTACCGATGTTGCGCCGGCAACTGCGCTTTCGCGCCATCTACGCCATCAACGCGGCCAATAGTGTCGTGAACCTGCTGGTGGCCGTGCTGCTGGCGCTGCGTGGCTACAGTTATATGAGCATGGTATGGGCGGCGTTGGCCGGTTCCTGCGCGTCGCTGCTGGTGAGCCTGCTGGTGCGGCCGAAGGAACTGCCGTGGCTGCCGGGACGGGACGGCATGGGCGACATCGCCCGCTTTGGCGCGTATGCGACGGGAGGTGGTCTCGTCGACGAGGCGGGCGTGGCGGCGCCGGACCTCATCATCGGCAAGCTGATCGGCATTGAAAGCCTGGCCCTGTTCGGCAAGGCGCAAAGCGTGCTCAATATCTTCAACCAGGCCATCACCAGCGCGATTTCTCCCGTCGTGTTTCCCCTGTTCGCGGCCCGCGCGCGCGAAGGGGGAGGACAAGGAGGGCAGGGCGGGGCGGAAACCGTGTATTTGCGCACGATCAGCTACATGACGGCGCTGTCCTGGCCGTTTTTTCTCTTTCTCGCTTGCATGGCTTTGCCCCTGATCAAGGTGTTGTACGGCGCGCAATGGATCGGATGTGTGCCCTTGATACGCATCATGTGCCTGTCCTCGGCCGTGTATAGCATGTTCAGCATGGCCCGCTACCTGTTCGTGGCGACGGGCCAGCTGCATGCGCAGGTGCGGCTCGATGCCTGGGCTGGCGCTCTCAAAGTGGCGCTGCTGCTGGCCGCGGCGCCGTTCGGCCTGGTGGCCGTGGCCTGGGCCGTGGTACTCAGCAATGTGTTGCGCAGCTGGCTGAACTACGACTGCCTGCGGCGCCTGAGCGCGCTGGACTGGCGCATCCTGGCGCGGGCATTGCGCAAGAGCCTGCTGCTTTGCGGCTGCAGCAGTGTCGCACCCGTCGCTTCATTGCTGTGGCTGCCGGCTGATACGCCGGCGCTGCTGGCGCTGACGGGCACGGCCCTGGCCACCTTGCTGTGCTGGCTGGGCGGTCTGTTCCTGTTGAAGCATGAGCTCGCCGGCGAATTCCTGTTGTTGCAACGCAAGCTGACAGGCCGTTGGCTGGCAGTCAAATAAGGATCACCATGCGTGTCGGTATCTTGTCCTACCCCATGCTGTTCCAGCGCGACGGCGGCCTGCAGATCCAGGTGCGCGAAACCATCGCCGCGCTGAACCGGCTGCCTCCGCTACCGGCGCGTCCGCTGGACGTGCAGCTGGTCGACGCCAACCATCAGCGGCTGGCCGATTTCGACGTCTTGCACGTGTTTTCGGCCAGCAATGGCACCTACCGCATCATGGAAATGGCCAGCGAGCAAGGCGTGCCCGTGGTGCTGTCGCCGCTGCTGGCGCCCAGCTGGAACCGGACCAGCGCCTGGCGCGCGCGGCTGGCCGACCGGCTGGCGGGGCGCCTGACGGAATGGATGGTGCAAACGAGCTATGCGCAAACGCGGCGCGCCTTGCAGCTGGCCGGCGTGGTGATCGCCTTGGGCGAGGCCGAGCGCGATGCCATCGTGCAAGGCTTTGGCATGCCGCCCGACGCCATCCGTGTCTTGCCCAATGGAATCAACCCGCATTTCTTTACGGCCAATGGCGACCTGTTCCTGCGCGAAACGGGGATCGCCGGACCCTTCGTGCTGATGGTGGGCAGTATTTCGCCATATAAAAACCAGCTGGGACTGGCCCAGGCGCTGGCAGGCGCCGGCTTGCCCCTGGTGCTGATCGGCGCCGCGCCGCGCGAACAGCAGGCGTATCTGCAGCAATTGCTGGACTTGCCGCACGTCAGCTGGCTGGGCGCGCTCGACCATGCCGATCCGCTGCTGGCCAGCGCCTACCATGCGGCGGCTGTGGCCGCCTTGCCCAGCCAAGGCGAGGTGTTTCCCCTGAGCGTGCTCGAAGCGCTGGCGGCCGGCACGCCCGTCGTCATGACGGCGCAAAGCGCGCTGGACTTGCCCGACTCCGCGTTTGCGCTGCGCAAGGTGCGCTGGGACGATGGCACCGCGCAGCGCCAGGCCATCCTCGACTTGCTGGCGCTGCCGCCCGAACGTTCCAGCGTACAAGCCCTCGTGGAACGCTTTACGTGGGAACGGGTAGCGGCCCAGATCGCCGATTGTTACTACCAGGCGCAATCGCTGCCTGCCAGGAGGCAACATGCTGTTTAATTCCTTCGCCTTTCTGTTCGCCTATCTGCCCATCGTGCTGGCGGGATACTTTCTGCTGGACCGCCTCGCGCCCACCGCCGGCACGTCCGCCAATTGGCGTCGCCTGGCCCCGGCCGCCTGGCTGGCGGGCGCGTCGCTGTTTTTCTATGCCTGGTGGGACGTGCGCTATCTGCCGTTGCTGCTGGCGTCCATCTGCGTCAACTACGGCGCCGGGAGGTTGATCGGTGCCACTGCGGGCGCGGCCCGCAAGCGAGTGCTGGTCGCGGCGCTGGCGCTGAACCTGGGCTTGCTCGCCTACTACAAATATGCGAATTTCTTCATCGACAGCGTCAATGCCATCGCCGTGACCGCTGGTGCTGGCGCTGCCAGCCTGCCATGGCATGGCCTCGACATCATCCTGCCGATCGGTATCTCGTTTTTTACTTTCACGCAGATCGCCTTTCTCGTCGATTGCTACCGGGGCGAGGTGCGCGAATACCGCTTCATCCATTACGTGCTGTTCGTCAGCTATTTCCCGCACCTGATCGCGGGCCCCGTGCTGCACCACCGCGACATGATGCCGCAGTTCGCCGACCCCGCCAATGCCCATCCGCGCGCCGCCAATTTCGCCATCGGCCTGTCGATTTTCACGATAGGCCTGGCAAAAAAGGTGCTGATCGCCGACAACCTGTCGCCGCTGGCCATTCCCGTCTTCGCGGCCGGGGCCGAGCCGACCCTGATCGAAGCGTGGATCGGCGTGCTGGCCTACACCTTCCAGCTGTATTTCGACTTTTCCGGTTATTCCGACATGGCCATCGGCCTGTCGCGCCTGTTCGGCGTGAAATTGCCGCTGAACTTCAATTCGCCGTACAAGGCAGCCAACATCGCCGACTTCTGGCGCCGCTGGCACATGACCTTGTCGCGTTTCCTGCGCGACTATTTATACATTCCCCTGGGCGGCAGCCGGCGCGGCGAAGCCATGCGCTACCGCAACCTGATGCTGACCATGCTGCTGGGCGGCCTGTGGCATGGGGCCGGCTGGACCTTCGTCATCTGGGGCGGCTTGCACGGCCTGTACCTGGTGCTGCAGCAGGCGTGGCAGCGGGTGTTGGGCGCGGCCCGGTCACGCTGGTGGCCCGCCTTGCTGACTTTTCTTGCCGTCATGCTGGCCTGGATCTTCTTCCGCGCGCCCGACGTGGCCACGGCCTGGGACATCACGGGCGCGCTGGTGGGGGCGAACGGCGTAAGCCTGCCGCGCGGCCTGGCCAGCCATGCAACCAGCCTGGCGCAGTGGGGCTTGCATCCCGCCTTCGGCGGCATCCGCTGGATCGAACTGGCCGGTCCCGGCCTGCCCGTGCTGCTGGTGGCGATGTTGCTGGCCTTCAAGGCGCCCAATACGCAAGAAATATTCTTTCTCTACGAGCCCGCCATTGAAAGAATATTTCAGCCCGCGGGGCGCTGGGTTTTCAGCTGGCGGCCCACCTCGCGCTGGAGCGTGGGTCTGGCCGCGCTGTTCGTCGCCTGCGTTTTCGGCATGAACCGGGTCACCGAGTTTCTCTATTTCCAGTTCTGACCATGGATACCGCCGGCCGCCGCTATCTTGTCTGCTTTCTCGCCTGCGTGTTCCTCGTGCTGGGCGGCATCTCGTTGCTGAACTACCACGTCGATCCCTACCTGCTGCACCAGTGGGACAGTCCCTTGTTGCAGCGCCCGCGCCAGCTCAATGAAAAGCTCGGCGCCTGGGCCAAGACCTATGCCGTGGCGCGCTACCGGCCCGCCGTCATCTACATCGGCAATTCGCGCACGGAACTGGGCCTGCCGACGGGCGTGCGCGCCATGTTCGGCGGCAAGAGCGTCTTCAACAGCGCCGTGTCCGGCGCCTCGATCGGCGACGCCATCCGCCTGGCCGAGCATGCGGCCAGGGTCAGCCGCGTCGAGACCATGGTGTGGGGCATCGACGCGCCCACGTTTTCCCTGGACATGGGCGCGGCGCGCGTGGAAGACAGCCTGACGGGCGGCGGACACGGCTTTTTCGCCCGGCGCGCCCTCGTCAACCTGAAGCGCGGCCTGACCCTGGACATGACGGAGGACAGCGTGCGCATCCTGACCGGCAATGCCGGCGATACCTGCCGCTCCAACCTGGCCTTGTATGGCCAGCGCGACGAGACGTGCACGATCAAGGGCATACGGCACTGGCTGGGGACGGCGGACGCCATTCCCGTGCGGCTGCAGGAATTTGGCGATGGCATGGGGCCGACGCCGCCATCGACACCGGCGCTTGACGCCAGCATAGGCAAGCTGTGCCGGAGCGGCCTGCGCCTGCGCATGTACATCAATCCCACGCACGCGCTGACCTTGTACGCGCTGCACTGGCGCGGCAAGTGGGACGCCATGCAAGGCTGGCAGCGCGGCCTGGTGCGGATCGCCGAGCGCCACCGCCAGCAGGGCTGCGACGTGCGCCTGTACGATTTTTCCGGCTTTAACAGCATCACGACGGAAGCGACGCCGCTCGTCAGCGGCAAGCCCGACATGCATTATTACTGGGAAGTGTCGCACTACCGGGACAACGTGGGTCGTTTGATCCTGGCGCGCCTGTTTGGCGGCGACACGCCGCCGCCGGCCGATTTCGGCGTGGAGCTGACGCCAGCCAACATCGACGCCCACCATGCGGCCACGCGGGCCGCGCGCGACCGCTATCGCGTGGAACATGCGCGCGAAACGGCCTATACGCAGCGGGTGCTGGACGGGCCGCTGATCCGGCGTTGATGCAAAGCGCCACATACGCCATTTTTCTACTTCCAATGCCGACCATGGATACCAACGCCCGCCGCTACCTCGCCATCTTCCTTGCCTGCGCGCTGGCCGCGCTGGCCCTCGTTTCCGTCGTCAATTACCACGTCGATCCCTACTTACTGCACCAGTGGGACAGCCCGCTGCTGCAGCGCTTGCGGCCGACGACCGAAAAACTCAGCGTGTGGAGCAAGACGTATGCGGTGGCGCGCTACCGGCCTGCCATCGTGTATATCGGCAATTCGCGCACGGAAATGGGCTTGCCGGTGAGCAGCATGCGTACTTTGTTTGATGGCAAGAGCGTGTTCAACAGCGCCGTCTCGGGCGCCTCCATCGGCGAGGCCATCCGCCTGGCCGAACACGCGGCCAGGGTCAGCCATGTCGACACCATGGTGTGGGGCATCGACGCGCCCTCGTTCTCGCTGGAACTGGGCTCGGCCGGCGTGGAGCCGGGCTTGACGGATCCCGGCCCCGCGTTTTTCGCGCGGCGCGCCTTGCTCAACATCAAGCGTGGCCTGACTGTCGACATGACCCAGGACAGCTGGCGCATCCTCAACGGTACCTATAACGGCGTCTGTCTGTCCAGCCTGGCCCTGTACGGCCAGCGCGACGAGACCTGCCTCACCAGCCGCAACCGTACTTGGACCGGCACGGCGCGCGCGTTCACGCCGCGCCTGCAGGAGTTCGGTGACGGCCTGGGCCCGACGGCGTCCGCGCTGCAGGCTTTCGATGCCAGCGTTGGAAAAATCTGCCGGGGCGGCACGCGCTTGCGCCTGTACATCAATCCCACGCACGCGCTCACGCTCGACGCCCTGTACTGGCGCGGCAAGTGGGGCGCCATGGAATCCTGGCAGCGCGACCTGGCGCGGATGACCGGGCGCTACCGCAGCCAGGGCTGCGACGTGCGCCTGGTTGATTTTTCCGGCTTTAACAGCATCACCAGCGAGCCTATCCCGCAAGTGACGGGGAAACGCGCGATGCGCTATTACTGGGAAGCATCGCACTACCGCGACAATGTGGGCCGCTTCATCCTGGCGCGCCTGTTCGGCGGCCCAGAGCAGCCGCCGGCGGACTTCGGCGCCGAGCTGACGGAAACCAGCATCGCGGCCCACCAGGCGGCCATGCGCGCCGCGCGCGAGCGCTACCACACGCAGCACGCGGAGGAAACGGCGTATCTGCGCCACGTGCTGACCTTGCCGCGCGAACCCAAATAGGCGGCCAGGCAAGCCAGGCGTACGCCGTGGGGCAGGGCGCTTGCGCTATGATGGTGTTTTGCCATCCAGCAAGTTCCAGGACGCCCCATGAAAATCGCCTTCTTTGCCAGCCAGCCCTACGACCGCCGCTTCTTCGATGAAGCCTTGCCGTCCCAACCCGACGCCGCCGGCATTGAACTGGTCTACCACAGCGCCTTGCTGAGCCAGGAAACCGTGGTCCTGGCGCAAGGCGCGGACGCCGTCTGCGTTTTCGTCAACGACGTGCTCGACGCGCCCGTGTTGCAAGCCCTGCACGGCTACGGCGTGCGCGCCATTGTGCTGCGCTGCGCCGGCTACAACAACCTCGACCTGGAAGCGGCCAGGCGCCTGGGCCTGTTCGTGGCCCGCGTGCCCGCGTACTCGCCGGAAGCCGTGGCCGAATACACGCTGGCCCTCGTGCAAACCCTGAACCGCCACACGCACCGCGCCTACGCCCGCGTGCGCGAAGGCAATTTCTCGCTCGATGGCTTGCTGGGCGCCACTTTGCACGGCAAGACGGTGGGTATCGTCGGCACGGGCAAGATCGGCCTGGCCACGGCGCGCATTTTCAAGGGTTTCGGCTGCACGGTGCTGGGCCACGACCCGTATCCGGCGCCCGCGTTCGCGCAACTGGGCACGATGGTGGAACTGCCGCAGCTGCTGGCCGAATCCGACATCGTTTCGCTGCATTGCCCTTTGATGGAAGGTACGCGCCACATGATCAGCGAAGAAACCTTGCCGCTGATGAAGAAGGGCGCCATGCTGGTGAATACGTCGCGCGGCGGCCTGATCGACACGGGCGCCGTCATCGAGGCATTGAAATCGCGCCAGCTGGGTTCCCTGGCCATCGACGTGTATGAACAGGAAAGCAATCTGTTCTTCCAGGACCGCTCGTCGGACATCATCGACGACGACATCTTCCAGCGCCTGATGACGTTCCCCAACGTGCTCGTGACGGGCCACCAGGGATTTTTCACCAGCGAAGCGCTGCGCGAGATCGCCGCCATCACGTATCACAACCTGCAATGCTTCCGCCAGGGCAAGCAATGCGAGAACAGCGTACTAGCTGGCTGATGCCGGTTTTTTGGGCTTGGGCGGCGGCTTGGGTTTCGGCAGCGGCAAGGCGTCCGCCGTGCGCTGCGCCAGCTGGCCCAGCCAGTCGCGCTCGTCCCACAGCCCGCCATCGATGAGGAAGTACGGCTTGGCTTGCGGATAGGGCGGCGCTTCCTGCAGCGTGCCTTGCGCGCTGATCCAGGCGCGGCCCGCGTCCGTCGGCTTGATGAAGAGCTGGTCGTCGGCGATGATGGCGAACATCTTGCCGTCGCAATACAGGCCATATTCCCCGAACATTTTTTTCGCGCTGACGCTGCCTGCGCCCGCCATCTGGTCGAGCAAAAAATCCACCGTGCCTTGCTGTGATGCCATGTCGTCCTCCGTGTGAAGGAATAGTGTAGCGCACTGGCCAGGATGGGCGGGCGCGGCTACACTACGGCCATTGATTTTTTCGCATGACTTCATTCCATGACACCCGAGCATATCATTCACCGCGGCATCACCATCACCACCCTGACGGCTGACCAATCTGTCGAAATCCACTGCGCGCCGGGCCACACGGCCATCCGCGAACAGGGCGACGGCTGGTGGCTGTATTTTGTCGACGAAGACGGCAAGGTCGACGGCTACGACACCCCGTTTGCCAGCCACGCCGAAGCGCTGTGGGCGGCCAAGGCCGCAGCCGAGTTCAGCGCGCAATGAAGGGCGGTCCCTGGGCCTTCCTGGGCTTGCCGCAAGCGCCCGTGCCGGAAGCGGAAAGCGCGGACTACGGCGCTTGCCGCGCCGAACTGCACGGCAAGCGCCTGGTCTTGCGCGCGGCGAAAACCACGCCGACGAAAACCGGCCAGTTCGTCACCATCTGGAAGCGCCCCCATCCCGACGCCGAGATCGCCCCGCTCGATGAAGCCGATCCCGTCGACGTCGTCATCATCGCCGTCAGCGATGGCGCGCGGCACGGTTTCTTCATTTTTCCGCGCAAGGTACTGCTGGAGCGAGGTGTGATGTCGCGCGCCGGAGCCGGAGGCAAGCGCGCGCTGCGCGTGTATCCGCCGTGGTGTGCGCCTGAATCTGTCCAGGCACAGCGCACGCAGCGGTGGCAGGCTGCCTGTTTTGTGGCGGCGGGGGATCAGCGAAGGTTGGAACAGATGTTCAGAGAGTAATTACTCTTTTCTCCCTGGCATTTGTCTGTGCATTAATGCGTGTCAAAATGCTGTACAAGACCCCTTACTTGCTCTGAAAGCAACAACCTCGTACACTGAGCTATTCTGACCGTCCGCGATCGGCCGCGACCGGACGATCAAGCGTACCCGTGTGCTGGATCGGCAGCTATGCAGCTGCCCGAACGGTCCTGAATATTTTGTCTGAACTTACAGTCCCACCATGACGCTTTCCGAATTTCTCGCCGCCGTTCGCCGGCCATACATCGACACCCTTGCACGGGTCGCCACTCAGGTTGTATCGCATGTGGAGCCGGCATACAGGCAAAGTGATGGCTCGCTGGCCGTCGACGGCTTGCTTGGCCTTCCTTGCAGAGCCGACGTCATCCCGATGGAGGGGATCAATGCGGGCCAAGCGATTCAAGTCGACTCCGAGACCCAGTTGACCTTTGCGGCAGTCACTTTTGCGTCGGGTGCCGGTGAAGTGGTTCTTTCACCATTCGTTTGGGACTGGACGCCACTCGAAGTGCTTGGCCTGAGCCAAGAGGCCGTTTCAAACGTCTTTCAGGCGTGGTTCCTGAAGTGGTTTGATACCGACGACGAAAATGTAGCTAACGAAGAAGGCCTTTTCGGCGTCGTACATTTCATGTCTGAGCTGGAACCGACAAAAGAGGGTTGGAGAGTGACGCTTGATCTTGGCTCGTCGCCGGTGAGCGCAGTAGAAGATTTCTTGTTCCGCATATTGGATGCCGGCGCATCGCAAGTGCGTATCGGCTGACCCGCCGTCAACCGAACGTCTTGGCGAACCACAAGCCCGATTCTTTTGTCGAGTGTTTTTCCCGTAAATGTCGATGATCGGGGAGAGCGCCTTGAGCAGCGAATGCCAGCTTTGCGACGACAGAACGGATTAACTGTTCATTGGCTTTGGAGGGAAACCTGCCAATGATGGCAACCGGCCATTTCCGGACGCTCATGTCGCGCGGCGTACCTATCAATATGGAGAAATGCAATAGAATGGTTCATTCAAAAATTGTGAGCTGTTATGACGGTTCGCCCAACCTTGAGGGCCGTACGATTCGGGCGTTCCATTCAGAGTACAGTTTCGCAGCACTTCGGCTCGACAACAATGAGGTTATAAGTTTCGCTGTTGAAGAAGTCACGGTAGGTAAATGGTTTGAGGTATTCCCAATTTGCCTCTATACGTTAGCTCGGAACCACTCCTTCTCATGGAGCGAGTTTGAAACACCCTTTACCGTAATGTCCAGCGAATTGTTATGGCGTGAGGAGTGGCTGGAGTCTGCGTTGGACACTTCGACTTTCATGGGTTCTGGACCGCACTCTGTCCAGTTTGCGGACGTGCTCGGAGCCGCCCCGAAATCGCATGCCAATGTGGTAAAGGTGCTGGCCGGAGTTAGGTTAATTGAGCAAAATGGGCGCGTTCTAGCCGTATGCAGCTCGAACAACACACCGTTCAAAATCGACCTGGAAACGGAAAAGATAAAAATTGAACAAGTGATGCAGTCCCATACATCCGAGAAATTTTGACAGCTTTCGGCCAGTAGCAGACATTCGGCAGAACTAAGCGTCAGCCACTATAAGATAAAGCGGAATGCGATTAGCAGCACATTACTATGTAGAGTTCGAGACCTTAGGGAAAAAGCCAACTCAATTGGAGTTCAGGTCCCTTAGCGAGGATGATGTTCTGACGTTCTCGATTGTCAATCTGAAGCCTGAATCGGGCCTTTTTGTCGCGTGCCTCGGCGACGGCATCGACTATGGCAATTTTACAATTAACGTAGATGCACAAGGCCGAGCCGCGGTACAAGCACACGAGCATCGAGGGTTTTTTGTGGATGGATTGACCGTCGAGACTGCAATAAATGCACTGAAGTACTGGTTGCCGCTGCAGGTGAGAAAACCTGAAATCCAGTGGATGGGCCAATGATTCATCACTAAATTTAGGCGGCATTCGGCCAGAAGCGGACTATCCGTTGGCAATTATTTAAATAAGAAAACATGCACCCACCGTGGAATTTTACCTTTTAGTTTAGGAATGAAAAAATTTCCAAGGAGAAAAGCTGTGGACCATAAGAAAAACAGCAGATTTACACTAAAAGATGTCTTGATAAAAACCAATGCTCAGCGTCTTTCTGAGGCGCCAAAAAGCGAGAAAATTATTCATTATGTTTTTGTTTTTGGCATTGTGATTGTTATAGTGGCCTCTCTTATTTTTATGGATTGATTTTTACTCATATACTCTATGGTAATTAATGCCGCAGCATTGCAGTTTAAAGAGTGGCACAAGAAAATAATATTTTATATTTTGGAAACACGATGTATTTCTTAAAGGCAATGCTGCTTGTCGTAACGCCGTTGCTAACAGTACAGCCGACATTTGCGTTTGAGTCCTTGGGCAAAGTTGTGGACGTCGCAATCCTTGCTCTCGCTGGTCAGACTGCAAAACAGCTCGCGCAAAATGAACTCGATGGCGTTTACGCATCTATGTCGCCTAAACTCAAATTGGTCTACTCCCGCGATGAGTTGGTAAAGCCAGCATGGGGTATGCAAAGAATCTTCGGACGCATTGAATCGTTTGATTTTGAAGCCATCAACTATGGAAAGCGAGGCATCGGAAACGAATGGATCAGGATCGCAACCTACTGGTATCACGCCAAGACTGGAAAATGCCCTAACCGAACCTATCTCAAGGTCGAAGTCAAGAATGAGCAAGGGCGATATTACGGCGCCGGATATTCAATGGAACGGGTCCTATTAGGTGGGAAGCTTCCCTTTCTGAAACAGTAGATCGGGCGATCAGCAGACTAGCTACTGGCCGCTTTGCGGCGAAAACGGAAGTACAAGCCTAATATATAACGTCGAGATCGCGCCTTCCTGGCCGACCTGCCTCTTTCTAACTCTGCCCAGCCTCGTTCCGGCCGGCTTGCCGCGCTCGATGAAGTCATCGACAATACGCTATGCAAATCAAGATATCGCCTAAAAAAATACTACTGTGCCTGCTCATCCTCAGTCCGGCCTGGTATGTCGCCGCATGCTGCGTGTTCTCCAACAGCCGCAAGGCGGCGTTCGATCAAGTCCAGACGGGCGATACGCGGCAAACGGTGCTTGCCCGCTTCGGTGCGCCGACCCACGTGGAGCGGGCCGGCGAGCCGTTCGAACGCTATGGCACGGCGCCATGCGCGGCGCCGTGCGCCGAGCGGTTGTGGTTCGATAACCGCTTGAACCCGGAGCTGGAAGTGTGGTCGGTGGAGCTGGACCGGCATGGCCGCGTGGTTGGGAAAAATTATCTCGTGTCGATGTAGGCCTGCTTGCTAGGCGACTTTGCTGAGCACATACCGGTACTTCCCCGACGCCTCCGCCGCGATCTCGTCGACTTCCTCGACGGCGATGTCGACCTGCGCGCCCAGCCTGGCCTGGAAACCGGCCACGATGGCCTTGCGCGTGGCGTCGTCCAGGCGCGGCAGGCAGACCAGCAGCACGCGCGTGCGCAGCAGGGTTTCCTGGATGATCTTGAAACTGCGCACTTGCGGCAGTTCGCGCACGATGTAGACGAGGGCCAGGCCGTGCATGACGGTGCCATCGACCGCCGTGAGGAAATCCGTGCTGCGCCCTTCAATTTTTTGCAGCAGGGGCAGGCCGCGGCCGCAGGTGCATGGCTCGGTGCCCAGCGCGCCCACGTCGCCGGTGGCGTAGCGGATGAACGGGTAGTCCTGCGTGGCCAAATGGGTGACGACGATTTCGCCCGTCGTACCTGCGGGCAGCGGCTGGCCCTGGTCGTTGACGATTTCCACGATGATGTCTTCGGCCGTGATGTGCATGCCGCCGTCCGGGCATTCGTGGGCGATGAAGCCAGCGTCGCGCCCGCCGTAGCCGTTGGCCACGGGACAGGCGAAGGCGGCGGCGATCTGCGCGCGCTGCTCGTCATACAGGCGTTCGGCCGTGACGAATGCCACTTTCACGCCCAGGCCGTCGAGCGGCATGTCGCGCGCCGCAGCATGGCTGGCGATGCGGCATAGGGCCGACGGATAGCCGAACAGCATGCGCGGACGCCAGCGGCGCAATTGCCGCACATAGTCGTCCAGGCGCGCGGGCGACATGGCAAACGCGGGCAGCAGGGCGGTGCGCAGCAGCGCATCGCGCAGGCGGCGCACGCGGTCTTGCGCGTGCAGTTCGATGGGCGAACCCCACAACACGGCTTCGCGGTCGCCGATGTCGACGCCCCACCAGCGCGTGGCGCGCCACTTGGCGGCGATGTCGTGGCTGACCCTCCGTCGCCCGAGGAAAAACTGCAGCGGCTCGCCGCTGGAGCCGCCCGTGGCAAACGGGCGCAAACCCACGGCGCGCGCCGACTTGAAACTGTCGCGCGCAGCGGCGATGTCGCGCTTCCTCAGCAACGGCAGGCGCGACAGATCGGCCAGTTGCCGCACCTGTTCCGGGTCGAAACCGATGCTGGCGTACAGCGCGCGGTAATACGGCACGTGGTCGCCCGCATGGCGCAGCAGCGCGCGTAGGCGCGCCAGCTGCCACTGTTGCAGTTGCTGTGCGCTCCACCACTGCGAGCGTTCCATCCGGCGCAGCAGGCGCGCGCTGTGGTGTCCCTTGCACCATTCATGCAGGGGAAACAGCCAGCGGGCGACGAGGCGCGTGTAGGCGCCGGGGCGCGGCGCGGCCCGGATGCGCCGGTAATGCGCGGCCAGCCTGGGTGCGACGTCGGGCCAGCCGAAGGTGGCGGCGTGCGCCAGGCCTGCGTTCGCCAGCGCTTGGGCGCGCGCAGGGTCGCGCAGCAGGGACAGGATGGCATGCGCCATGGCGGCAGGATCGCCGGGCGGCACCAGCAGCGCCGTCACGCCGTCCTGCAGCAGGGCGGGGATGCCGCCCACGTTGGTGCTGACGACCGGCACGCCGCAGGCTAGCGCCTCGAGCACGGAATTGGGCATGTTGTCGGCCAGGCTGGGATTGAGGACGATGTCGCTGGCCTGGTACAGGGCGGGCATGGCGGCATTGTCGACGGGGCCGGCGAAGCGCACGGCGCCCAGAACGCCGAGGGACCTGGCCAGGCGCGCCAGCGCCGCGCGCTGCGGTCCGCCGCCGGCCAGCACCAGGCGCGCCGTCGGAAAAGCCTCGCGCACGATGGCGAAGGCGCGCACGGCGCTGGCATTGTCGTACAGCGCCTCCAGGTGGCGCGCCACGAGGATGCACGGGCCATCGGCGGATGGTGGCGCGGCGGGTGTGGTTGATGTAAAGCGCTGCAAGTCCACCACGTTCGGCACGATGTGGGCCGTATGGCCATATTGTTCGAAGACGCCGGCCAGGTAGGCCGAGGGCACGGCGATGGCGCTGGCGCGGCGCAGGCTGAACGCCACCAGGCGCGGCCAGCGTGCCAGGAAGGTGGCCGCTTCGCCGCCCCGGTAATTGAGCAGGGCAGGTTTGCCTTTCAGGCTGGCGATCCACAGCGCCGGTGCGGCCTGCAGATGCCAGGACCAGCCGGAATTGGCCATGATGTGGAACAGGTCGACCGTATTGGCCGTGCGCCACAAGCGCCACAAGTGCACGGGCAGGCGCAGCGCGGCGCGCAGGTAGCGGATGCGCGCCAGCCACGGCGGCAGCGCGGGGCCGTTGACGGCCAGCAGCTGCACTTGTGCGCCGTCCTCGCGCAGCTTGCGCGCCAGTTGCGCCGTTTGATTGGCCATGCCGCCGGCCGGCGGCGGCAGCGGGCCGACCAGCGCGATGCGCAGGCCCGTGAAGATCATGCCATCGCTCCCGCCGCCACGCGCGCATACACGGGCGCATAGCGGCCCACGCTGGCTTGCCAGCTGCGCTCCGTCTCGACAAACGCCCGCGCCCGGTCGCGCAGCGCGGGCCAGCTGGCGGGCGCCAGCAGCAGGGCCAGTATGGTTTGCGCCAGCGCCTCGGCGTCGCCGGCGCGAAACAGCATGCCCGTCTTGCCATGCTCGACCAGTTCGCGGTGGCCGCCCACGTCGGACGCCACCACGAGACGGCCCTGCGCCATCGCCTCTAACGGTTTCAAGGGCGTCACCAGTTCCGTCAGGCGCATGGGCAGGCGCGGATACACGCAGATGTCGACCAGCTGATAATAGGCGGCCACCTGCGCATGCGGCACTCTGCCCACGAAGACCACGGCGTGGCTTATGCCCAGCTGCTCGGCCAGCGCGCGCAGCGCCGCATCCTGCGGACCGCCGCCGGCCAGCAGCAGCCGCAATGCGGGCTGCGCCGCCAGCAGGCGCGGCATGGCGCGCAGCAGCAGGGCCAGTCCCTCGTAGGCGTAGAACGAGCCGATGAAGCCGAGAACCAGGTGGCCATGCAGGCCCAGTTTGTGCGCGAGCCACCGGTCGTCGGGCGCCGTGACGCAAAAGGCGCCCGCATCGACGGCGTTTGGAATCACGGTGATTTTATGCGCGGGCACGCCGCGCGCGCGTAGCTCGCGCCGCAAGCCGTCGCAGATGGTGGTGACGGCGTCGGCGCGGCGCAGCGCGTAGGTTTCCAGCGCGCGCGTGAGCCGGTAGCGCAGGCCGCCGGGCCGGCTGCTGCCATGGTCGGCGGCCGCGTCTTCCCAGAAGGCGCGCACTTCATACACGACGGGGATGCCCAGCGCGCGGCCCGCGTTGAGCGCGGCGATGACGTTCAGGGCGGGCGAATGCGCGTGCAGGATATCGGGCTTCGCTTGTCGTGCCACCTGGCGCAAACGCATGGCCAGGCCGATGATGACGGCCACTTGCCGCAGCACGGGCAGGCGCGCCCACCAGCGCGCATCGGGCGCCGTGCGGTAGAAATGCCAGCCGTCGACCAGCTGCTGCGCGCCGTCGGACGGCCCCTGCTTGGCACTGGTGAGTTGCGTCGTGTGCCAGCCCAGCGCGCGCTGCTGCCGCAGGATGGCCAGGGTGCGAAACGTGTAGCCGCTGTGCAGGGGCAGCGAGTGGTCGAGGATGTGCAGGATGCGCATGGATTCACTCCATGGCCATGGCTGGCGCGGGCACCGGCGCCTGGCGGCCATCGACGGGCAGCACCTGGCGCAAAAACGCTTCGAACATCAGCAGCGACCACAGAGGCGCGCTGTAGTCGCGCCGGCCGCTCGCATGCTGATCGAGCAGCAGGCGCACGTAATCCATGTCGAACAGGCCGCATTGCGCCAGGGTGGGGCCCAGCAGCCGCTGTTGCAGGCGCTGGCGCAGCGGGCCGCGCAGCCAGTCGGCCAGCGGGACGGAAAAACCCATCTTCTGGCGGTACAGCAGGGTATCGGGCAGCAGCGGGCGCAGGGCTTTTTTCAGCAGGTATTTGCCTTCGCCGCGCCGCAGCTTGAACTGCGGCGGCAAGCCCGACATCCACGCCACCAGTTCATGGTCGAGCAGGGGCGAGCGTACTTCCAGCGCATGCGCCATGCTGGCCCGGTCGACTTTCGTCAGGATGTCGCCGGGCAGGTAGGTTTTCAGGTCCAGGTACTGCACCTGCGACAGCGGATCCTGCGCGGGGCTGGCCAGCGCGTGGAGGCGCAGCACTTCCACGGCGCGGTAGCCTTGCAGGCTGCGCCGCAGTTCGGGGCTGAACAAACGTGCGCGCATGGCGTCGCCCAGCAGGCTGACGCCGTGAAAATACGCGTCCGTCGTATCGCGCGCCAGGCCTTCGAAGGTGGTCTTGGCGCGCAGGAAGCGGGGCGCCCAGTCGGCCTTCGGATACAGCCGCCCCAGGGTGCCGAACAGCGACTGGCGCAAGCCGGCCGGCAGCAGCGGGTCCATCGCCTTGCGCACTTTTTCCTCGCGCGTGTGCAGGCGGTAGCGCCGGTAACCGGCCAGGCTTTCATCGCCGCCGTCGCCCGACAGGGCCACCGTGACCCGCTGGCGCGCCAGCTGGCAGACGCGGTAGGTGGGCATGGCGGAACTGTCGGCGAACGGTTCGTCGTACAGGTTGGCCAGCAGGTCGATCAGTTCGAAGTCGTCCTGCTCGACCTGGCGCGCGTGGTGTGCCGTGCCGTAGCGGCGCGCCACGAGGTCGGCGTAGCGCGCCTCGTTGTAGGCCGGGTCGCCGAACGAGATGGAGCAGGTATTGACGGGCGTGCTGCTGGCGCCTGCCATCAGCGCCACGACGGCGCTCGAATCGACGCCGCCGGACAGGAATGCCCCGAGCGGCACTTCGGCCACCATGCGGATGCGCACGGCTTCGCGCAGGCGCGCCAGCAGTTCGTCGGCCGCCTGCGCCTCGCTGGCGGGGGGATTCGGCGCGAACGGAATATCCCAGTACGATTTCGGCGCTGGCAGGGGCTGGCCCGCGCGGATCGAGAGCGTATGCCCGGGCGGCAGCTTGCGCGCGTGCTGGAAGATGCTGCGCGGTTCGGGCACGTAGCCGTAGGCGAAGTATTCTTCCACGGCCAGCGGGTCGAGCGCGCGCGGCATGGACGGATGCGCGAGCAGGGCTTTCAGTTCGGAGCCAAACAGCAGGGTGCCGTCCTGCGCCTCGCCGTAGTACAGCGGTTTGACGCCGAGGCGGTCGCGCGCGAGGAACAGCAGGTGGCGCCGGCGGTCCCACAGGGCGAAGGCGAACATGCCGCGCAGGCGCTGCACGCATTGCTCTCCCCATTGTTCCCACGCGTGGACGATGACTTCCGTGTCGCTGCTGGTGCGGAACTGATGGCCGAACTGGCGCAGTTCGGCCATCAGGTTGCGGTAATTGTAGATTTCGCCGTTGAAGACGATGGCGATGCTGCGGTCGGCGTTGAACAGCGGCTGCTGGCCGCTGGCCAGGTCGATGACGGACAGGCGCCGGTGCGCCAGGCCGAGGCCCGGTTCGCGGTGCAAGCCGCCTTCGTCCGGCCCCCGGTGGCGCAGGCTGTGGTTCATGCGCGCCAGCAGCAGCACGTCGATGTCGCGCTGGCCCTGCAAATCAAAGATGCCGCTGATGCCGCACATGGGAGGCCTTTATGGATAGGTGGACAGGGAAGAGGGCTGGCGCGCGCCCGTCAGGCGGTCGTACACGGCCAGGTAGGCGCCGGCCATGGCGGGCAGGCTGTGCTCGGCCAGCACCTGGCGCCGCCCGCGCGCGCCGTGGCGCGGACCCAGTTCGGGCATGCTGTAATAGTCGAGCATGGCGTCGGCCAGCATCTCGGGCGAACCGGGCGGCACCAGGGTGCCGCTCCAGCCCGACTGCACCAGTTCCGCATTGCCGCCCACCTGGGTGGCGACGATGGGCAGGCCCGTCGCCATCGCTTCGAGGATGGTGTTCGAACTGCCTTCGGCCAGCGAGGGCAGCACGAACAGGTCCATGGCGCGCAGCAGTTGCGCCACGTCGTCGCGCGCGCCGGGCAGCCAGGCGAGGTGCGCCACGCCGGCCTGCTGCAGCAGTTCCAGGCAGGCCTGGCGGCACGGCCCGTCGCCGACGATGATCAGGCGCAGGCGCGCGCGGGCGCCCGGCTGCGCCAGCAACAGCAAAAATGCCCGCACCAGCGAGGCATGGTCCTTGACGGGGGCCATGCGGCCCACGCTGCCGATGACGAAGGCGCCGTTGCACAGGAAGCCGGGCGGCCCCACGGCGGCCGGCGGGCCCAGGCGCGGGTGGAATTGCACGCTGTCGACGCCGTTGCCGATGTGCGACACTTGCCCGGGCGCCGCGCCGATGGCGTCCACCAGCCACAGTCCCAGGTCGGCGCTGACGGCGATGAAGTGCTGCACCAGCGGCAGCATCAGCTTGCGCAGCAGCCGGTATTTGCGGCGGGTGCCGTGCAAATCGCTCATGTCACGCCCGTGTTCGCCATGCACGCGCAGGCGCACGCCGGCCAGGCAGGCCAGCAATTGCGCCTCGAGGCAGCCCAGGTTGCGCGTGTGCACGAGGGCTGGCCGCAGCTGTTTCAATATGCGGTACAGGTGCAGATAGTGGCGCCAGTCCTTGCCTTCGCGCTTGTCCAGGCTGATGACATCGACACCGGGCGTGGTCAGGCGCTGGCGAAACGCGGTGGCGTTCTTCATGCAGACGATGGCGTGCCGGTAGCGTTCCGGCGGCAAATGGTTGATCAGGTTGATCAAGCCATTTTCCAGCCCGCCCACGTCGAGCTGGTGGATCACGTGCACGATCAGCGGGGCGGCGCCGGCCGCTTGCGTGTCGCCGGTATCGAGGTCAAGGGCCATGCGGCAACTCCTGCAAGCGTTGTTCGATGACGGGCAGCGCCGCCTGCAGGAACGCTTGCAGGCGCGCGCGCGGCGGCGGCGCCAGCTCGTCGTAGGCGGCAAAGACGATGATGTCGGCGCCATCCTGGCGCCGGCCCAGCAGCTTGGCTTGCGCCAGCAGCAGTTTCACCAGCACGGGCCTGGCCGTGACGATGCCGCCTTGGCGATAGACGCGCCACACGAGCAGGCGTTCGCCGCCATGCGCCAGCACGCTTTCGCGCACGGCCAGCGCGCCGCCGGCCAGGTTGACCTGCCGCACGCGTTGCGCCAGCGGCATCCAGCGCGGGCCGTACGGCAAGGCCTGGTGCGTCAGCAGCTCGGCGTCGCGCCCCTGGCGTGCATACCAGCGCAGCTGCAGGCCCACGGGCGCGCCGTCGCCATCCTGGCGCGCATACGCGGCGGAAAACCGCGCGGGATTACCTGCATACGGCGCTTGCCAGGCAGGTGGAATATCGTGCAGGCGATGCCAGGCGGGCGGATCTGGCAAGGCCAGCACCACGGCGGGCAGCGTGGCGCCGTCGTCGCGCTGGCTGGCCAGCGCCAGTGCCGGCCACAGGGCCGCCAGCAGCAGGCAGGCGACGCCGGCGCGCACGACGGCGCGCGGGCTGGCCGCGCCGGCGCTCAGGCGTACGGGGTGAGCTGCCGGCACGGCGCGCGTCAGCGGCAATTCGCGCCAGCGCGCGGCCAGCCAGAACAGCAGCAGCGCCACCAGGCCGAAGAACAGCCAGCCATAGATCAGGTGGTCGACACCGACGGCCAGGCGCATGTCGCTCAGGTGGCCCAGCATCACGATCAAATAGGCGCGTACGCCATTGGCCAGGATGGGCACGAGCAGGGCGGCGGCCATGACGGCCAGGCGCCGCCGCGTGCTGTGGCAGTTGACATGGGCGAACAGGGCGCCCAGGGCCAGCGCGGCGATCAGGTAGCGCAAGCCGCTGCACGCTTCCACCACCGACCAGTTGCCGGTGGGTAGCGAAAAATTGCTGCCATCGCGAAACACGGGCACGCCCGACCATTGCAGCGCGGTCACCGTGAAGGCGGCCGTGAAGTCGATCAGCGGTTCGATGAAAACTTCGCCGAACGGCACGGCGAGAAACAGGTAGGCCAGCGGAAAGGCCAGCAGGCGCACGGCCGGCCAGCCGAGGATGGCCAGCACGCAGGCGGGCAGCATGGCCGTGGCCGCATATTGTTCCACCACGGGCACGTTGGCGGCGTCGGCCAGCAGCCAGGCCAGGCCCAGGGCGCCCAGCAGCAGCAAGCCCGTCCGCACGGGCTGGGGCGCCAGCGCGGCCAGTCGGGCACGCTGGCGCCAGGCCAGCCAACAACTGATGGGCACGATCAGGAAACCGTGCGCGAACGTCTGCGAGCGGGCCCACAGTTCCACCATCGACCAGAAAGTGGCGTGGTACAGCAGCACGACGGCAGCCAGGGCCAGCAGCAGCGCCACCAGCGCGGCGTGGCGCCGGTGATGACCGTGCGGCAGGAGTGCCGCGTCCGGCAAGCGGGCCACCTGGTCGAGCTGTACGCTCATGTGGATGGCTCCCGCACGGGCTGCAACGGTGCGGCGATACCGCCGGCGGGCGCCTCCGCCTCGGCAGGCAAGCCCAGCATGGCGCCCAGGCCGCGCAGGTTGCGCTCCCAGTCGTAATCCAGCAAGACCAGCTGGCGTGCCGCCGCGCCCATGGCCGTGCCGTTGCCTTCGGCCGCGCCGCCCTGGGCATTGCGCAGCACGCGCGCCGCATGGTGGATGAATTCGGCGTCGTCGCGCGCCAGCAGCAGTTCCAGGCCCGGCTGGGCCGCGATGCCTTCGAGCGCCTGCGGCGTGGCCAGTACGATCTTGCCCATCGCCATCGCTTCCAGCACCTTGTTCTGCACGCCGCGGGCGATGCGCAGGGGGGCCACGGCCAAGGCCGCGCCGGCCAGGTAGGGGCGGATGTCGGGCACCTTGCCCGTCACCACCACGCCCGCCACCCTGGCCAAGGCCGTCACGGCGGGCACGGGCGCGCTGCCGACGATATAAAACTGCAACTGGGGAAACTGGCGTCGCAGGGCGGGCCAGACGTGGCGCACGAACCATTGCACGGCGTCGACATTCGGCCAGTAATCCATGGCGCCCGTAAACACGAGCGCCTGCGCCCCGGGTGGATAGATTGTGCTCTGCGCCGGCATGGGCGCGAAATAGTCCGTGTCGACGCCGTTATTGAAAAATCCCGTCTTGCGCCGGGCCATCGGGGCGCACTGGCGGAACAGGGCCGCCTCGGCCGGCGAGACGAAGCTGGCGGCCGTGAATTGCTGGGCGATATGGCGTTCGTACTGCAACAGCAGCTGCGCTTCGCGCCGGTACAGCAGCGACATGGGCCACGGTTTGCTGTCGCCATACTGGCGCCATTTGTCGGAATCGACGTCGACGAAATCGATCACGCGGTGCAGATGGCGCCCCGCGCTGCCGTCGATGTATTGCGCCATGGGGCCGGAAAAAGCCAGCGCATGGCGCAACTTGCCGTTGGACAGCAAACCTTCGACCCATTGCAGCAGGCGCGCGTCGCGGTAGTAGTGCACGCTCATGGCCTGGCGCGACAGCAACGCCTGCGCGGCGCGCCAGCGGGCCGGTCCCCGCTGCAAGTCGATGAAGCGCGTGCTGGCGCACAGGGCGGCCACGGTTTTCGTGTGTTGCCAGTCGTCGTCATCGTCGATGAAGCAGCCCAGGTGGACACGGAAATGCCGGCTCAGGTATTGCAACATGTGCCACGAACGTATCTTGTCGCCCTTGTTGGGCGGATACGGCAGGCGGTGGGCGAGGAAGAGCAGTTCGCGCATGGTGGGTTCCTTGCTTAGCCCAGTTGCCGCACGATATGCGGCCCCAGCAGGTTGGCCAGCGGCAGCGGCAGGCGGCGCCAGGCGCGGATGAATAGCGCGTATTTCGGATTCAATGGATTGACCTCCGGCAAGGCCTTGGCGCGCACGAGTTGGTAGACATACGGCAGCGGCTGCGGCGTAAAGCCCCAATTCTTCTTGAAGTCGTAGGCCCCCGTGCCCAGCTTGCTGCGGCCGAAATCGAACAGGCGGTAGCCGCGCGCGCAGGCGCGGCGCATCGCTTCCCAGTACATGAAGTCGTTGGCGCCCGTGCTGCGGGCCAGCACGCTGCCGCCGCCGTAATATGGCAGCACTTCGTCGCGGAAATAGAACAGCAGCACGCTCGCTTGCGCCTGCTGGCCGTGATACACGGTGAGGATCTCGCAAGCCTTGCCGAAAACCGTGCGCAGCAGGGCAAAATGGCGGCGCGCGAAGACGGGCGTGCCCAGCCGGTGCACGCTGGCCGCATAGATCGGGTAAAAATGCTTGAGGTCATAATCGATGGCGCTGTGCAAGCCAGCCGCCATGGCCTTGCGCACGACGGCGCGCTGCTTGCGGGGAATGGCCAGCAGGTTCTGCTCGGCATCCGGATGCAGGGGACGGCGGAAGGTCGCGTACAGGGGTTTGTGCAGCCAGGATGAGTCTGCATCTTCCGGCAGTTCGCGCCAGCGGTATTCCAGGTGCCCCACGCCGAGGCGCCTGGCCAGCGCCAGCGCGGCGCTGTCGAGCGCCTGGCGGACGGAAGAACTGCCGCAGGCGATGCCGCCGTACACGCAAAACGGCAGCGAGACGAGGGCGGAGCCGAACATGCGGCTGCGCAGATGGGCCAGCGGCAGCACGCCGGCAATGTGTCCATCCTGTTCCGCGTACAGGAAATGGCTGTCGTGGTGAAAACCTTGCTCCATGATGGTTTGCCAGCCGGCCCGGTGAAAGAAGGTCGCATCAGGGCACGTGTCGACAAAGGCGTCCCAGCGCGCATGTTCGTTCCCCTGCAGGGACCGCACGGCGATGGCGGCGCTCGATGGTGCCGGGTCGGGAGCAAGGCGGGCCTCGTGCATCATGTGCTTTCCAGAAAAATACGGTCCATGCGGTCCCAGGAAAAGTCGCGCGTCAGGCGCCCCAGTCGCGCTTCCATGCGCCCCAGGTTCAGGTAGTGGCGAAAGCGCGTCCTGGCGTCGAGGCCGGGCGGGCGCGGCTGGCCGGGGTCGAGTTCCCAAGGATGAAAATAGAATATGCCAGCTTGCCCGTCGCGCGAATTGATGCGTCGCAAAAGCCAGCGCGACAGTGCATACGGCATCAGCCTGAAATAACCGCCGCCGCCGGCCGGCAGGTTGCGCCCGCGCAGGCGCACGGTGCTGACGGGCAATTCCAGCACGCCGTGCGGCCCGCGCGGGCGCCAGGCGAAGCGGGGAGCATCGGGCATGCCGTAATGGTCGTGGCGGATCGGGTAGATGCTGGAACTGTAGCCGTAGCCCGCTTCCTGCAGCTCGTCGAAAGCCCACAGGTTGGCCGCGCCGATGGAAAAGCTGGGCGCCCGGTAGCCGCGCACGGCCAGCCCCGTTATTTGCTCGAGGATGGTCTTGCTGCGGCGCACGTCGTCGGCGAACTGCGCGGCGGACTGCTCGCTGGCGCGCAGGTGCGCGTAGCCGTGGCTGGCCACCTCGTGTCCGGCGTCGGCCACGCGGCGCAGCATGGCCGGATAACGCTCGGCGATCCAGCCCAGGGTAAAAAAGGTGGCGTGAATGCGCCTGCTGTCGAGCAGCAGCAGGATGCGCTCGATATTCGCCTCGACCCGGCATTCCAGGCGGGGCCAGTCGGCGCGGGCGATGTGCGGCGCGAAGGCGGACACCTGAAAGTAATCTTCCACGTCGATGGTGAGCGCGTTGCGCAAAATCACCGGCGGCGTCATGGCGCGCTCCGGCGCGCCGCCAGCCAGGGCGCGACGACGGCGGCGATGCGCTCGGCCGCGCAGCCATCCCACAGGGGCGGAATGCGGCCCCGCTTGCCACCCGTGTCGAGGATGACACCCGCCAGCGCCAGGATGGCGGCCGGGTCCGTGCCCGCGAGGGTGTTCGTGCCGTCGCTGACCGTGACGGGCCGCTCCGTATTGTCGCGCAAGGTCAAGCAAGGCACGCCCAAGGCCGTGCTTTCTTCCTGGATGCCGCCCGAATCCGTCAGCACCAGGCGCGCGTCCTGCATCAGGCCCAGCATTTCCAGGTAGCCCAGCGGCGGCAGGCGGACGATGGCATGCCGCGCCAGCAGCGCTTCCAGGCCTGCCAGGCGCAAGCTGGCCAGGGTGCGCGGGTGGATGGGAAACAGCAGCGGCAACCGGGCTGACAGCTGCCCCAGCGCCTGCAGCAGCGCTTCCAGTTGCGCCGGCGCATCCACGTTCGACGGCCGGTGCAAGGTCAACAGGCCATACGCGGGCGGGCAGGCGTGGCCGTGGGCGCGCAGGGTGGCGGCGGGTTGTACCGCGCGCGGCAGCTGCCGCCGCAGGCTGTCGATCATGACGTTGCCCGTGAAATGGATGCGTTCCGGGGCGATGCCTTCGCGCAGCAGGTTGGCGCGCGCGCCTTCCTCGCTGGTCAGCAGCAGGCTGGATAATTGATCCGTCAGCACGCGGTTGATTTCCTCGGGCATGCGCCGGTCGCCGCTGCGCAATCCCGCCTCGACGTGGATCACGGGAATGTCCCGCTTGGCCGCCACCAGCGCGCAGGCGAGGGTGGAATTGACGTCGCCCACCACCAGTACGCCATCGGGCGCCAGCGGCGGGTGCCCGTCGAGCACGGCGTCGAAGCGGCGCATGATGTCGGCCGTCTGCAGCGCGTGGTTGCCGGAGCCCACGTCGAGGCAGATGTCGGGCGGACGCATGTCCAGGTCCGCAAACAGCTGGCCATTCATGGCCGTGTCGTAGTGTTGGCCGGTATGCAATAAAGTCACCCGCACGGAAGGCGTCTGGCGGGCCAGGGCGGTCAGGATGGGCGCCATCTTCATCAGGTTCGGGCGCGCGGCCACCACGCACAGCAGGTGCGCCGGCGCGGCAGGCGCTAGAGAGCGGTCGGACATGCTGCGGCCTCCTTAGAATCGCATGTTGAGCGTGGCGCTGACGCCGTTTTCCCGGTAGTCGCCGCCGCGGTTGCTGGCGTGCCGCGTGTGCCGCACGTCGATGGTGGCCGTCATGTTCGGCTGCAGGATGCGCGTGTAGCCGGCCGTCACGGTGATGTTGTTGTCGCGCCGGGGCGCGCTCAGCGAGCGCACGCCCGCGTAGCCGGCATTGACGTTCACGCTGGTGCGCGAGCTGGCTTGCCAGCTCCAGCCCACGTTGGCGCCGATCTGGCGCGTGCGGTCTTCGCTGCCGAATTCCACGCCGGGCAGCAAGCCGCTGTCGACGCCGCTGGCCGTTTGCGCCGTGCGGTCGACGGCCGAGATACCGGCGATCATCGTGCTTTTCGCCGTCGCGCGCGCCACCGTCAGCTTCAGCTGCTTTTGCAGGAAATAGCGGTGGCTGAAATAATTGAGGGCGCCCCGTTCCGGCCCCAGGTTGTTGGCGTAGCGCAGGAAGGCATCGATGCGCAGGCGCCGGTCGCGCGCGTTGGGGAAGATGCCACGCCACAATTGATCAAGCAGCCTGGCCGCGTCGGGGTCGCCCAGGCGCGAAAACTGGGTCGGCATGGTGGTGATGTTTTCGCTGTAATTGAGTTGCCAGTTGGTATGGCGCTGCAGGAAAGTGGCGTCCAGGCTGTAGGTGTTGCCAAAAAAGCGCTTGCCCGTGCTGAAGGCGACGCTGGTGCGCGGCGATGGCGTCCATACGCCGCCCAGCGACCAGAAGCGGCCTTCCGGCGCCTTGCCGCTGGTAGAGATATAACCTTCCTTTTCCATGCCGCCGCTGGCCGTGGCCGACCATCTGCTGTTGAACGGATAGCGCAGGCCCACGCTGCTGCGCTGCATGCGCACGGGCGCGAGCTTGCTGTCCTGGGTGCGGCGTACGTCGTGGCTGGCGTTCCACGTCCAGCCGTTGCCGCGCGGCTCGCCGCTGAGCAGCAATTCCATTTCGTCGCTGTGCACGGACAATAATTGGCCGCCGCTGTCGACCGTGTTGCGCGTGTAGCGCAGCTCGCCCGTGGCCAGGCCGCGAAAACGGTGGCGCAAATAGGGGCTGATGCTCGTGGTGCGCACGGTGCTCACATTGTCCGTGCCGGGCAGGTCGTCGATCAATTGGGGGCCGAATGGCGAGATGTTGCGCCGGCTCACGCTGGCGTTGGCATCGATGAAGAACCAGTCCTTGACCAGTTCGGCGTCGGCCGAGGCGCGCAGCTCGTGGTTGTCCGTGTCGGCGCGCTGTCCCGACAGGTATTTGTGCCAGCTGTAATCGAGGTGCACGCGCAGGCGGGGGCCCGTGCCGATGAGGGCGATGGCGGGCGCGATTTCCGTGATGAAGTCGGACTGCGCCTGGCCGGACGGCGCGCGCAAGCCATTGTCCGTGTAGCTTTCGCGCAATCGCAGCGACGGTTTCACGAGCCAGTCGACGGCGCCGGCCGGCAGGGGCAGCAGCAGGGACAGCAGCGGCAGCAGCGGCAGCGGCCTGCGGCGGCTAGTCGTAATGGCCATAGCCGTAGTAGTCGTTGCCGGGGAATGATCTGGTCTTGTTGTAGATCAAATGAATGTGTTCGCAGGACTCGATCTGGCGCAGCGCTTCCTTGACGGCGTGCTGGGTCGTCGTTTCCGCCTCGACCACCATCACCACTTGTCCCATCTGTCCCACCAGCGCGTGCGCTTCGCTCGTGATCAAGAGGGGCGGCGAATCGAAGACGACGATGCGGTCGCTGTAGCGGCTGGCGATTTCGGCCAGCAGCCGGCTCATGGCCCGGCTGGCCAGCAATTCCGTCGCGTGCTTGTTGCTGCGCCCGGCGGGCAGGATGCTCAGGTTGGCCACGTTGGTTTTCAGGATCACGTCCGCCATGGCCAGTTGCGGGTCGAGCAGCACGTCCATCAGGCCCGGCTCCGGCGGCAAGCCCAGCACCTTCAGCACAGACGGGCGCGCCACGTCCGCATCGACGAGCAGCACCGTGATATCCAGTTCCATGGCGATGCTCATGGCCAGGTTGATGGCGCAGTAGGTCTTGCCTTCGCCGGGCATGGCGCTGGTGACGACGATCAGGTTGCCGTGGCGGATGGCGTCGCTGCCGCTGGCGCGCGCCTGGCGCAGCAGCGGGCGCTTGATGATGCGGAAATCCTCGGCCACGGCGCTGCGCCCGCCATCGTGCGTGAGCATGCCTTGCTCGCTCAGCCGGGCCAGGTTCAGGGGACGATACTGGGGCGAGCGGGTCGCGTCCGTACCATCCGCACCGTCCACTCCATAAGGCACACTGGTCTCGGCCACGCCGAGGATGGTAGGTTCCTGCTTGCCGCTGTCCATGCTGTTCATCGTCGCTCCTTGGTGGATCTAGAATTTCAGCAGCGCGGCCGTCATGACCCCGCCGTACAGCACGAACAGGCTGCCCAGGCAGGCGCCGAAGCCGTAACGGGCGCGGCGGCGGCGCACCTGCTGCAGCGGCGTCCAGTTCATCGATACCGTGCCCAGCACGTTCAAGCCCGTGGCGTCGCGCAGTTCGGCGGGGCTGAGGAAGGTGGGGCGCACCTGGCTGATGAGCAAGGCCGTGGCGACGCCGGCCACCAGGGCCGCACCCAGCGCCGCGGAAAACAGCAGCGGGCGGTTCGGGCCGACGGGCGCATATTGCACCGTGGGCGGGTCGATGATCTTGAAGGCCATCATCTCGGTGGTGGAACTGAGTTCGCCCGACAGCTTGGCCGCTTCGCGCCGTCCGATCAGCTTTTCATAGTTTTCCTTGTTGATGATGTAGTCGCGGTTCAGCTGCGCCAGCTGCGATTCCACCTCGGGCACGGCGTTGCTTTGGGCCAGCAGGCGTTCGTTGCGCGCGTTGTATTCCTGCACGCGGGCGCGGATGGCGGCCACCTTGGCGTCCGCATCCGTCAGCGCCACCTTCAGCTGCTGCAGCATGGGGCTGTAGTTCTTGCCCGGGTCGCCGGACGCCGTCTTCAGCTTGCTTTCCTCGATCTTGCGTTCTTCCAGCTGGGCCACCAGGCGCTTCGAGGCGATGATGTCGGGATGCAATTCCGTATATTGCATGCGCAGGCTGTCGAGGTTTTTGTTGATCGACGCGATGCGCTCGTCAAGCTCGGGATTCGTGATGGAGGCCGCGTTCGGCTCCATGTCGAGCACGGGTTCGTCGCCCTCGATCTGGCTCTGGATGGCCTTGCGCGCCTGTTCGGCCTCGACCAGTTCCAGCTTGGCATTGTTCAGGCTGTCGGACGACATCAGCAGCTGGCTGCCGTAGTCGATGCCCTGGCGCGGCAGCAGCAGGTTGTTGCGGATCTTGAATTCCTTCACCAGGTTTTCCGCCGCGCTCAGCTTGTCTTCGTAATTCTTGATCTGCTCGTCGATGAATTGCACGGCCTTCTGCGAATCGCCCTTCTTGCCCTGGAAACTGCCTTCGACAAAGATGGTCAGCAGGCTTTGCACGACGTCGCGCACCAGCTTGGGATCGCGCCCGCTGTAGCTGATGGTGTAGATGTCATAGGCGTTGGTGCCGGTGATCTTGATGCGGCTCATCAATTCGTCCAGCTGGGCCTCGTGCTCGCGCACGGTCTTCGAGTCCAGGTCGAGGTCGACCATGCGCATGACCCGCTCCACGTTGGGGCGGCTGAGCAGGGTGCGGCTCATGATGGCCACCTGCTGTTCCGTGTTCGGCACGCTGGTCATGCCGGCCATCAGCGGCTTGAGGATGGTTTGCGTATCGACAAACACGCGCGCCGACGTCTGGAAGTCGTCGGGCAGGGTGATCACCTTGATGAAGCCGACGATGGCCACCAGCCACGCCACCAGCACCGCATGCCAGCGGTATTTCCAGATGCCTTTCAGGCTGGAAAGCAGTTGCTGTATCAATTCTTCCATGTCGCTTCCTTCAGGTGACGATGCTGCACGGTAGATGGGCTGGCGGCGCGGACAACGACGGCGTCTTGCAAGAAATACTTGCTTGTTGAGTAAGCAAAGTATAGGGCGGCTGCGGAGCAAGATTTCCCAAGATGATTGCTTCTTGATACGCCTCAAGGTTCCCTTGCCGCGTTTTAATAATCATAGGAAGTTCGCGGCCCAGGCTGGTTCTGCGGGGCCGGCCATGGATGCGCCACCGACTCGAAGAGGCTCCGCATGAATCCGTTTCGCCGTGCATTTTTCTGCAATACGCTGGGCCTGGCAGCCGCTGCCAGCCTGCTGGGTGCCTGCCGCACCTCCCTTCCGCTGGCTCCGTCCGACGACAGCGCCCCCATGCACGACTACATGATCGGGCCGGGCGACTCCGTCAACATCATCGTCTGGCGCAATCCCGAAGTGTCGCTGACGGTAGCCGTGCGGCCCGATGGCAAGATCACCACGCCGCTGGTCGAGGATTTGCCCGCCAGCGGCAAGACGTCGACCCAGCTGGCGCGCGACATCGAGCAAGCCTTGAGCAAGTTCATCCAGCAACCCGTGGTGACCGTCATCGTTACCAATTTCTCGGGGCCGTATGGCGAGCAGATCCGGGTGATCGGCGAAGCTGCCAAGCCGCAGGCGTTGCCGTACCGGCAGGGCATGTCGCTGATGGACGTGCTGATCGCGGTGGGCGGCATTACCGATTTCGCGGCAGGCAACAAGGCCAGCATCATCCGCATGCGCGAAGGCAACCAGCAGCAGCTGCGCGTGCGCCTCAACGATCTGTTGAAAGACGGCGATATTTCCGCCAACGTCATGATGCGGCCGGGCGACGTGTTATTGATACCGGAAAGCTTTTTTTAACAGCGGTCTCGGCAATATCAAAATGCAATTTATATTTGTCATTTTGTACTTGCAAGCAAATTTCAACGTGTAATTTTGCCATCTAAAGGCGAATTTCTTCTGTTTTTTTGACTGTTGGTGGGAACTTCTTCAGTTCTCGTCTTGTCACAAGGCATTGGCTTCAGTCCGTCTCAACGGCGGCCGATGAACGTGAGGACACGATGAGCTTTGAAGATGAACCTATTATTTCCTTCGACACGCCAGGCAGTTTCAGCGACCTGGTGGTGGGCGAGGGGCAGATCGACCCGGCCATGGAGCACGAGCTCGACCTGCAGCGCTTTCATATCCGCATGGCCAATTCGCGTGGCCGGCGCGAAGCGGCCAGCTTGCTGATCCGCAAGATGTACGGCTGGCGCGGTTATGCCGTCGATCCCGCCACGGCGCACGCGCTGAATAAAATCACGCTGTTTGCGGAAACGGCGGGCACCACCGTCGGCACCATGACCTTGTGCCTCGACAATGACGAGACGGGCTTGCCCGCCGATGAAAACTTCCGCGACAAGCTCGACGTCCTGCGCGAGCAGGGCCGGCGCCTGTGCGAACCGTCGCGCCTGGCCATCGACAAGGGCGTGAGCAAGCGCGTGTTTGCGGCGCTGATTCATATCTCTTATATCTATGCCCACAATATTCACGGCTTTACGGATTACGTAATCGAAGTCAACCCGCGCCATGTGGTGTTTTACAAGCGCATGCTGGGTTTCCAGGATTTCGGCGGCGAGCGCGAGTGCACCCGCGTGGGGGCGCCGGCCGTGCTGCTGCGACTGGACCTCGATTACATGGGGGCCCAGATCCGCAAATACGGTGGCCTGATGGAACAGCATGGGGGTGAACGGTCGTTTTACCCCTTTTTTTTTCCTACATGGGATGAGCCCGGTATTACCGACAGGCTGAGGCAGGGGCGCAACTGATTATTCATTTATTTTTCAGCAAGATCGCCTGCATGTGGCTGCCCGGAATCGCGTAAGTGATGCCGCTGGGCGCGCTGATGGCCGCCTCTTTGAGGCCCTTGACGTACACCATGTTGACGATGCCGTAGACGAGACCGGTCTCGGGATCGAACAAGGGGCTGCCGCTGCTGCCCGGATACGCCGTCGCGTCCAGCTGGAACACGGTGTACGGCGCCTTTTGCAGCTGCGCCAGGCGCCGCACGTCGAGACGCTGCGCGTTTTCGCTGGGCATGACCACCGGTGTCAGCGATGACACGGTGGCGCGGTGGGTCACGTGGTGCAAACCGAGCAAGGTACCCAGCGGAAACCCCGTAAACGCCATGGCCTGGCCTTCGCGCACCGTGGCCGCGTCGCCCAGCGCCAGGGCGGGTAGCGGCGCGCCCGCCAGGCGCAGCAGGGCCAGGTCGTGTTCCGTGTCGACCGCCTGGACCTTGGCAGGACGAAATTGCGCGGCCTCGCCCTGGCCCGTGAGTATGCCGATGACTTCGTTCGGATTGGCATCGATCAGTTTCTGTATCACATGGGCGCAAGTGAGCACGCTCAAGCCATCGCCCGCCACGAAGCCCGTGCCGATGAAATTCATGGGCGGCGTGCGTGTCTTTTGCAGGCTGCCCACGCCGACGATCGACGGTTTGACGCGTGCGATGACTTGCGCCAAGGTATCGTCGGCGTGGCACGGCGCGCCAGCCAGGAGCAGGGCCAGGCAGGACAGCAGGGCGGAGGACAAGAATTTCATGGCGGCGCACTTTCAACGGTAGGAGGTGGCACGGGCTGCAACAGCGCGCGCAGCAGCATCAGATAGCACAGCAGGGCGATGCGCGGTACGTCGAGCAGGCTGTCGAACAGGCCGACGACGAGAAAACCCAGCAGGGCGGCGGCGCAGGCCAGCGCGCCGGAATCGCCGCGCGCGGCCTGGCGCAGCAGACGCATACCGGCCAGTACCAGCAGGGCCAGCATCGACAAGGCACCGCACCAGCCCGTTTCTATCAGCAAATGCAGGGCCATGCTCTTGACGTGCCATGGCAAGTGATGGTGGTCGCTGCTGAAAAACCAGTAATTATTGGCTTGCGTAAAGCCCCCGTTGGCGATCAATTCCTCGCCGCCGGGTGCGCGCAAGCTCAGATTATCGACGTCGAGCACGGACGACGTGGCCGTGCCGCTGGCCGCCAGTTCCAGCTGCACGGGCGGACGCAGCAGCCAGGCACCCGCACCCAGCCAGGCGCTGTCGAACGGTACTTCATAGTGCTGCCATCCCTCCGGCGGGTTGCCAGGCGGCGGCGGGCGCAGGCGCAGCGGGACATTCACGCAGCCCTGGGCATACAGCAGTTGCCGCTGGCACAGGCGCGCCAGCAGCACGGGCATGGGTCCCGCTCGCCGCACGCCGAGCGCCAGGGTGTAGCGCGTGGACGGCTGCACGGGCAGCCGTTGCAGCAGCCGCAGCAGTTCGCCATAGCCGGCGCTGTAGCCGGGACTGGCCAGGCGCACATACCGGTTTCCTCCTGCCTCGGCGTACGCGATGCTGGCCGGCACCTCGCGCTGGGGATTGTGCCAGTAATACGTGGCGGGAAAGCTGCCTATGCCCATGCCGAACAGGCGGTCGCCCCAGTCCGGCGGTTGCATGGCCAGCGCTTGCCGCCAATGGCGCAAGCGGCCTTGCATGTCGAAGGCCGTGGTGGCGAAGCGTTCGGTGGCGTAATAGCTGGCCGACACGGGTATGGCCAGCAGCAACAGGATGCCGGCCGCGCCCGCGATGCTGAGGCTGGCGCGGTCCAGCCGCCATAGCGGTGGGCGCAAGCGTCCGTTGCACAGCATCAGCATGGCTAGCAGCACGACCAGGCCGGCCGGCGGCAGGGCCGCAGGACCGGCCCAGTGCCAGCCTATCCAGGCGAGATTGCATGCCAGCATGGTCCACGCCATCATCGCCAGCCCCAGCCTGGCCGCTCCTTTGTCAGTCTTGCCGCCGCCCGGCCATAGCGCGGCCACCAGCATCACGGCGGCCAGCAGGAACAGGAAGTACGGGCCTTTCAGCCAGCCGGCCGTTTGCTGGCCGGCAGGTTCCGGCCACCAGGCGGCCAGCAAGCCCTGCAGACACAGCGCGCACAGCAGGCTGGCCGGAGCCAGGCGCCACGGCAAGGGCCGCGCCGCCAGCACGAAACTGGCCGCGAGCAGCACGACGGCGGCAAGCAAGCCCCGGTAGCCGGCCAGGCTGAACATGTACACGAGCAGGATGGTGCCTGCGCCGGCCAGCAGCAGCCTCAGCAAGATTTTGCGCAGGGGCGGCCGGCCGGACGGGGGCCTTGCCGCACCGGGCGCCGTCCTCAGCGATTGCCAGAATGCCAGCAGCATGGCCGCCGCCAGGGCCGCGTACAAGCCCCGTGAAAAGGTGGTGAATGCCGCGTGCAGGGCCAGGGCCAGCAGCAGCATGGCCAGCACCGCCTGCCAGCGGCTGCTGG
Organism: Janthinobacterium sp. 67; assembly: GCF_002797895.1. Lineage (NCBI taxonomy): Bacteria > Pseudomonadati > Pseudomonadota > Betaproteobacteria > Burkholderiales > Oxalobacteraceae > Janthinobacterium > Janthinobacterium sp. 67. The sequence continues at coordinate 1,021,963 of NZ_PGES01000001.1, forward strand.
CGCGCGCCAGCCACAGTGCCGCAAACGGCAGGCTCAGGGCCAGGTAGCCGTCCAGCGCGGCACCACCCGTGTGCATGGCGGAAAACGGCGCCGTGATGCGGTAGTCGCTCGACAAGTTCGACAGGCCGGGAAACACGGCCCGTTCCCACAGGGCGAACAGCGACACCATGGCCAGCCCGGCCAGCATGCCCGGCAGCGCGTAGCGGCGCAAGGCGGCAGTGTCCGCGTCGCGCAGCAGCAGCGGCAACAGCAGCATGCTCCAGGCCCAGGCCTTGCCCAGCCGCAAGCTGTTGTAGGGGCTCAGATAATTATCCCAGGCATTCACGTCCAGGGGCGCCAGCGGCAGCAGGCCGCGCAGCAGTGCCGCCAGCCAGGCCAGGCTGCACAGCAGCAGACAGGCGCGGGCGGCGGGCGAAAGCCGCGCCGCTGCCGGTTGGGCGACGCCGCCCAAACGCCAATAGCCGCAGGCCACCGTCAGCAACAGCAGCACGTCGATTTCTTCGAGGAAGAACCAGCCCGTCCATGGCGCCAGGTCCAGCACGGGCAGCAGGGCGGGCACGCAAAACAGCCAGCTGGCGGGACGCCAGCACAGCAGCAGGAAGTAGGCGGGCAGCAGGGCGGCAAACAACAGGCCGGGCCAGCCGTGGCCCAGCGGATAATGGCGCAAGGCCAGCACGCAGGCCGCGCCCGCCAGCAAGGCCAGCGGCCGCGCTGCCAGGCCGGGCATGGCAGCGTGCACAGCCATGGCTTACAGCTGGGTCAGCAAGGCTTGCGCCTCGGCCCGCTGTGGAAAATCCTTGTTGGCGGCCAGCAGTTGTTCCAGTTGCTTGCGCGCGCCCCCCTTGTCGCCCGATTTTGCCAGCGCCGCGCCCAGGTGGTACTGCACTTCAGGCGACTTAGGCGCCAGTTCCGCCGCCTTGCGCAGCAGCGCCGTGGCGCGCTTGACGTCGCCTTGTTGCAGCACGATCCAGCCCAGGGTGTCGAGCACGGCGGGATTGCCGGGCGCCAGCTTCAGTGCCTGCTCGGCCGTGGCCTGCGCGCGCGGATCTTTTTCCTGCTGATACGCCCAGGCCAGGTCGTTCAGCGCCACCACGTTGTCTGTGTCCTTGGCAACAACATACTGGAAATGCTCGATGGCGGCACGGTACTGTTTGGCCGCCAGCCGGGTGCCTGCCAGGTAGGTGCGCGTCGGCAAGTCTTCCGGATGCGCCTTCAGCCAGGTGGCCATGCGCGCATCGGCTTCGCGCTCCTGCCCGGACGCCTGCAAGGCGCGGTACAGCTGCACCTGCAAGGGGCCGATGGGGCTGATGCCGAAGGCGTGCTGGTACAGCTTGACGGCTTGCTGCGGCTGCTTTTGCTCCATCAGCACGTCGCCCTCGAGCTTGTAGCCGGCCGCCAGCTTGGGCTGCTGTTCCTGCACTTGCCGCGCCACGGCCAGGGCCTCGCGTTGCCGGTTCAGATTCAGCAGCATCGCCACTTCGACCACGCGCGCTTCGAGCAGCGATGGGTCAAGCACTTGCGCCCGCTTGACGGCTTGCAGCGCATTATGATGGTCGCCCAAGGCCAGATGCAGGCTGGCGATGCGCATCTGCAAGGGCGCGGACGTCGTTTGCAGGCTGGCCAGCTTGTTGTAGCTGTCGAGCGCGGCCTGCGCCTGGCCCGCGCTGTATTCCACCTGCGCGCGCAGTGCCAGCGCATCGGCGTCGCCCGGATGGCCCGTTTGCAAGGTGCGCGCCAGTTCCAGCGCCTTGTCGGGCGCGCCCGTCTTCAGGTAAAAGTTACTGAGCAGCAGGGCCGGCGCGACGGCGTCCGGATTGTCGCGGTGGGCCCGTTCGAGCCAGCGGCCCGCCTCGTCCGTCTTCCCCTGCGACGCGGCCAGCTTGGCCAGCGCGGCGCACAGGTCGGCATTTTTCGGCGCCTTCGCCAGCGCCTTTTCGAAGCGCTGTTTCGCCTGCTCCGGCTTTTTCTCGGCCAGGTCGATCTGCGCGAGGTTGTTCAGGGCGGGTAAATAGACGGGGTCCATGCCCAAAGCTTGCTCGAAACTGGCGCGCGCGGCCGGCAAGTCGCGCAAGGCCAGGTAGACGCCGCCTTTCAGGTTCAGCAGCAAGGGATTCGTGCCTTTCTGCTGCTCTTCCATCATCTTGACGCTGGCCAGGGCCTTGTCGTTCTGCTTGTTGCGCAGCAAGGTCATCACCAGCATGGTGCCCGCCTGCGGCGTGCTCTTGTCGAGCATGGTGGCGCGTTCCAGCTCATTGATGGCGCGGCTGTTCTCGCCCATGCCCAGCCGGCTGATGCCCAGGGCCGCGTGCAGTTTGGCCGTGTCCGGCGCCAGGGTGCTGGCCTGTTCGAAATACGCGGTCGCCTTGTCGTAGCGGCGTGCGCGCAAGTTCGCTTCACCGGCCAGTGACAGCAATTCCACGTCTTCCGGAAAGGCGGCCAGCATCGGTTGCAGCAAGTCGATGGCCGCGTCGGTATTGCCACGCATCAATTCGATCGACGCCATCATCTTGACGGCATACAAGTGTCTGGGATACACGGCGAGGAAGCGCCGCAGGTAGTTTTCCGCCTGGGCCGGCGAGCCGAGCGCCAGTTGCACGGCGCCGGCCAGCAGGATGGACGGCATGTGGTCGGGCGCCGCCTTGAGCACCAGTTGCAAGGCTTGCAAGGCCGCCTTGTTCTTGCCCTGGCGAAAATCGAGCAGGGCCTGAGCTTGCAGCAAGCCCAGGCTGTTGGGCGCCGTCTTGCGCGCCGTGGCCAGCTGCGCGCCCGCTTCCAGATAGCGGTTTTCCACGATATCGAGGTTGGCCAGGTCGATATGGGCCTGGGTATTGTCCGGTTTTATCTTGAGTATCTGCATGTAGGCGAGCCGCGCCGCCGCGTTCTTGCCTTGCAGGCGCAGCAGGTCGCCCTGCAGGCGCAAGGCGTCGAGGCTGGCGGGCGCGCTTTTCAAGGCTTGCGCCAGCAGCAGTTCGGCCGCCGGCACCTGCTGGTCCAGCGCCGCCAGGCGCGCCAGGCCCAGCAAGGCATCGACCTGGTCCGGATGGGCTTCGAGCAGGCGCGCGTACAGGGCGCGCGCCTCGTCCCGGCGGCCCAGCGCCAGCAGGGCGTCGCCGCGCAAGGCCAGCACGCTGGCGGGCTGCGCCGCATCGTCGGTGATCTCGGCCAGGACCTTGTCGAACTGGCCCAGCATCAGCCACGTCTTGCCCAGCAAGGGCATCACCTGCTGCGGCGCCAGGCCCAGCGACTTTGCCCTGCGCAATTCCTTTTCGGCCGACAAGGCCTCGCCCGTGTCGATATAGATGCTGCCCAGCAGCAAGCGCGCGGCCGCGTTGTCCGGCTCCTTTTGCAGCAGGTTCTTCAACTGGATGATGGCGGCCCGCGCCTCGCCTTTCTGCCGGTATTGCTGCGCGTCGGCCAGCAGGGTCTCGCTGCTCTGCGTGCCGTGGCAAGCCGTCAGCAGGGGCAGCAGCAGGGTGCAGCACAGCGCGGCGGCCGGCAGGCTGGGGAAAGGGCGGGGCAGGGAACGGGCCATGGAAGTCTCCGGTAGCGGCGTGCGTGGACGATGAGCCGATTCGCGATGGGCGATGGGCATGGTCTAGCTTAAAAAGATGGCCGCCGCTCTCCTTGATTGCGCTCAACAAGCCGCCGATTGTCCGCGTGCATGCTGGCCGCCGCCCCGTGTTTCTTGTTCCCGCTCAAGAATGGTCAAACCGGCAACCGTAGAATTTCCCGGACGGCGATGCTCGGGCCGCAACCATTCGGAGCACATGCATATGGATAACAAGGCGGATAGCAAGATGGGCAGTGTAGTGGCGGTGGTCGGGCTCGGTTACGTGGGCCTGCAGCTGGCCGTGGCGTTCGGCATGCGCCAGCGCACGATCGGCTTTGATTTGTCGGCACGCAAGGTGGAAAGCTACCGGCGCCATGTCGACCCGACGGGCGAAGTGAGTACGGAACAGCTGCGCGCGGCGCAATGGCTGAGCGTCGGCTGCGACCCGGCCGAGTTGCAACTGGCCGATTTCATCGTCGTGGCCGTACCCACGCCCGTCGACAGCGCGCACAATCCCGATTTTTCGGCCCTGGCCGGCGCCAGCGCGGCGGTCGGCCGCCACATGCGGCGCGGCGCCATCGTCATCTACGAGTCCACCGTGTATCCGGGCGCGACCGAAGAGATCTGCATTCCCATCCTCGAGCAGCAGTCGGGCTTGCGCTGGAAGGAAGACTTCCATGTGGGCTTTTCGCCCGAGCGCATCAACCCCGGCGACAAAGACCATACCTTGCACAGCATCCGCAAGGTGGTGTCGGGCGACGACGACGCCACCCTGGACCAGGTGGCCGCCCTGTACGAAGGCGTGGTCGAGGCTGGCGTGCACCGGGCGTCGAGCATCAAGGTGGCCGAGGCGGCCAAGGTGATCGAAAACACGCAGCGCGACCTGAACATCGCGCTGATGAATGAACTGGCCATCATCTTCGACCGCATCGGCATCGACACCCTCGAAGTGCTGCAGGCGGCGGGCACGAAATGGAATTTCCTGCCATTCCGGCCCGGGCTGGTGGGTGGGCACTGCATCGGCGTCGACCCCTACTATTTGACGCACAAGGCGGAAATGCTGGGCTACCACCCGCACGTGATCCTGGCCGGGCGCCGCATCAATGACGGCATGGCCAAGTTCGTGGCGGAAAAGACGATCAAGGAAATGGTGCGCGCCGGCTTCAAACTGAAGGGTTCGCATGTCAACGTGCTGGGCCTGACCTTCAAGGAAAATTGCCCGGACCTGCGCAACTCGAAAGTGGTCGACATGATCCACGAACTGCAATCGTACGGCGTGCAGGTGCACGTGCACGACCCCGTCGCCGATGGCCGCGAAGCGTTGGAAGAATATGGTCTAACCTTGGAAAGCTGGGAGCAGCTGCCGCAGGCCGAAGCCATCATCAGCGCCGTCTCGCACCAGGCCCTGCTGGCCCGCCCGCTGGCCGACTTTCAGGCCAAGGTGCTGGAAAACGGCTGCTTCATCGACATCAAGTCGCATTTCGACGCCCGTCCGCTGGAAGACGGCGGCTTGCACGTGTGGCGGCTGTGATGGCGGCCGATACCTTCGAGCGGGCGGCCAGCATGGCGCACTCCGTTGGCGGCCCCGCTTCCGGCGCCTACGCGCAAGCCTGCGCGCAGCTGGCGCAAACGCCGCGCCGCTGGCTGGTGACGGGCGTGGCCGGCTTCATCGGTTCGCACCTGCTGGAAACCTTGCTGAACCTGGGGCAGGAAGTGCGCGGCCTCGATAATTTCATGACGGGCCACCGCCACAACCTGGAACAGGTGCGCGCCGGCGTGGGGGAGCAGGCGTGGCGCCGCTTCACCTTCATCGAAGGCGATATCCGCGACCCGCAAGCGTGCGCGCGCGCGTGCGGCGCGCCGGCGCAGGCCGCCAGCGTGGGAGGTGGTGAGGCAGACGGCAAGGCGGACGCTGCCGATGGTGGCGGGGGGAGCGGGGGCAGCCTGGCCGAGCGCGGCGGCCGTGACTATCCGGGCGGGCCCGTCGCCGTCGACTTCGTGCTGCACCAGGCGGCGCTCGGTTCCGTCTCGCGCTCGCTGGAAGACCCCTTGCTGTGCCATGCCGTCAATGTCAGCGGCTTCCTGAACATGCTGGCCGCCGCGCGCGCGGCGGGCGTGCAGCGCTTCGTGTATGCGGCCTCGAGCGCCACGTATGGCGACCATCCGGCCTTGCCAAAAGTGGAACAGCACATCGGCGCACCCCTTTCGCCGTATGCCTTGAGCAAATATGTCAATGAACTGTACGCGCAAGTGTACGCGCGCTGCTACGCCATGCAGACGGTGGGACTGCGCTACTTCAATGTCTTCGGCCCGCGCCAGGATCCGCTGGGCGCCTACGCGGCCGTCATTCCCCGCTGGATCGCCGCCATGCTGGACAACGAGGCCGTGCATATCCATGGCGACGGCGCCACCAGCCGTGACTTTTGCTTCGTGCACAATGCCGTGCAAGCCAATATCCTCGCCGCCACCGGCACCGACCCGGCAGCCGTGAACCAGGTCTACAACGTGGCCGTCAACGCCCGCACCAGCCTGACCGAGTTGCACGCCACCATGCAACAGATGCTGCTTGCGGCCCGCCCGCAGCACGTGCCGCTCGCGCCGCGCTATGGCGAGTTCCGCGCCGGCGACGTGCGCCATTCCCAGGCGGACATCGCCAAGGCGGCCCGCCTGCTCGGTTACGCTCCCACGCACACCCTGGCGCAAGGCTTGCGACAGACCATCGCCTGGTACGTGGCGCAGGCTGGCCGGGCCTGAGACCGGCTGTGACTGGCCTGACACTGGCCTGTGACTGGCAGTGAACCACTGTCGTGCCACATATGCACGCTCGAGCCCGATACACGCACCCGCGGCCAGGCACAGACGCCGTACATTTGCCCCAAGACTCCTGGCGGGCGCCGTTTAACGCCGCACGGGTGGCGCCGTAGCTGCCGGCGGCGCAGGCGGTTCGGGCACGCCATCGCTCTTGCTGCGCAGAACCCGGGGCGTGCCCCGGAAATCGGCCGTATGCAGGGTGACGGGACGGCGCCAGACGCGGGCGATGTAGGCCAGTACCTGTTCCGCCCGCTCCAGGTCGAGGCCGCGCCCATCGCGCTGGTGATCGTGGCGCAGCACGAGGCTGCCGTCGTCGTTGAGCAGGGTGACGGCGATGCACGGCGCGCCATAATTGTATTTGGGCGCCAGGATGGCGTCCCGGATGGCCAGCAAGTCGCGGCTGGCCATCCGCGTTTCGCCGTCGAGCCGGCTTTCATGCACGAACAGGCCCAGGCGGTCAGCCAGTTCCCCGTCCAGGTAGTTGCGTATGAAACTGCAGTCATCGTCATCGCGGCAAATCTGGCGCGCCCGCGCCAGTCCTTCGCGTTCGATGATGTGTTCCCACATGCAAAAGCCCAGGTGATAAGGGTTGACGGCCAGCGCCTGCTGGTGCTCGCCCGCGTAAGGGCGCACCACGTCCGAGTGCGACTTGATGGCGGCCAGGTACAGGGCAGGCGGCAGGAAGTCGGCTTCGCGCAGCAGCCGCGCATGCCAGTACGATGCCCAGCCCTCGTTCATGATCTGGCAGGCGTACACGGGATAGAAGTAAAACGATTCTTCGCGCACGGCCAGGAAAATATCGCGTTCCCAGTCGGCCAGCTCCGGCCCATGTTGGGCGATGAACCATAGCAAATCGTATTCGGGCTGCGGCGGCAGGAGCGGGCGCTGCGCCACGCGTGCCCGGGCCGCCTCGTGCGCCGCCAGCGCCGCCGCTTCACCGGGCAGGCGCCGGTAACGCCGCGCGAAAGGATCGTCCACACCGGCTCCGCCTTGCGTGCCGGCCAAGCTCGCTGGTCCGGATGGCGCGGCATAGGGTGGGCGGTGCAGCTCGGCGTGGATGTCCACGTGCTGTTCCAGCGCCAGTGCCGCGTCGAGCACGGCTTCCACCTGTTCCTGCCCGTGCCGCTGCAGCGCCATTTCGAGACGCTGCGCCCGGGCCGCGCTTTGCTCCAGGATGTGCTGGCCCGCCATGGCGCCGAAACGCAGGAACAGGGTATTGCGGCTGGCAAAGTCGGCATGGCCCAGCACGTGGGCCGTGACGAGGGTGTTTTCCGCCACGGAATTGTGTTCGGCCATATAGGCATGGCAAGGGTCGCCGGGAAACATGACTTCGAATATATGCGAGTTGCCCATCTTTTGATGCACGAGCTGGTGGATGTAGCGCACGCCGAACGACCAGTGGCGCATGCGCACGGGCAAGCCATAAATGGCGATCTCGGCCATGAAACTGTCGGGCACCAACTCGAACTCGACGGGGGTAAATTCGAGCCCCAGTTTCCGCGCCAGCGCCTCGATGCGCGCCGCGTAGCCGTCCAGGTCGGCGGTGTCAGGCGTCATGCCGCTTGCTCCGTATCGGCCACCTCGTGCTGGAAAAAGGTGCGGATGGCCGCCCAGATATCGTCATTCCTGCTGAGGATGCTGCTATGCATGGGCAAGCCGCGCCGTTCCTGCTCGGCGCACAGGCTGTGCATTTCCGTTTCCAGGCTGCGCGGCACGCCGGGCAAGGTTTCCACATAGCCCATATAGTTGAGCAAGGCGGCCAGTTCCCCCAAGGCCAGGCTGGCCGCGGTCCGGTCTTCGCTGAAATTCTCGCCATCGGAGGCATAAAACAGATAGGCGTTGTAGCGGCCTGGCGGATAGTGTTCCTGCAGCAGTTCACGGCTCAGGCGAAAGGCGGTGGAAGCCATGGTGCCGCCCATGCCATTGACCTGGAAAAATTCTGCTTCGGAAAATTCCCAGGCCCGCGTCGTATGGGCGATAAAGCGTGTTTCCACGCGCGCATACCTGCGGCGCAAGCCTTGCAAGGCAAAGAAAAAGAAGGATTTGGCCAGCTTGCGCTCGGCCTGCGCCATGCTGGCCGACACGTCCAGTACGAAAAACACGACGGCATTCGTGCTGGGCCGGGGCTGTGGCAGCACCTGGCGGTAGCGCAAGTCCTCGTTGGTGAAGGGTACGGGCTGCGCTTGCAGGGCGCGCCGCTTGATCGCTTCCTTGACGGTGCGCCGGCGGTCCAGGCGCGAACGGGCGCCGTGCCGGTCCAGGCCGCTACGCACGAACCGTACGTCGTCGATGGCGCCCAGGTGGCGCGGTTTCAGGTGCGGCAGCTCGAAGGCGTCCCACAGCCAGTCGAGAATATCGTCGATGGGAAACTCCAGCAGCAGGCGCACGGCCCCCTCGCCATCGCCGCCTTCGCCTTGCTCCCCCGTTTCGCCCGTGGTGGCGGGGCGTGATGCGCGCAGGATGTCGCCGGGCTGGCCTTCCCCCTGGCCCGCGCCCATGCTGTTGCGCGCTGGCGCCAGGCGGAAACGCGCATGTTCGAGCAGACGCATGGGTACTTGCACCGTGCGCTGCTGCGGCCCGCCGATCAGATCGGGCGTGGCGATCAGCTCGGGCAAGTGCGCCTGCACGGCGTCGCGCACTTTCTGGTTGTGGCGCAGCCAGTCGCGCGCCCCGCGCGAGAACAGCCCGTACCAGGGCTGGGCCAGGGCAGGCGCCGATGATCCCGCCGAGTTATCCTGCTTGCCGCCGCCTGGCGAGATCGTGGCGGACATGGCTATTCCTGCGCCAGCAAGGTGGTCACGTAGTTGAGCGCTTCACGCGCGCTATGAGCGTCATAGCCATATTCGTCGACCAGGCGCTGCTCGACGGCGGAGATCCTGGCCCGCACGTCGTCGTCGGGGCGCTTGGCCGAGCCGACCAGACGCAGCACGTCGCGCCGCTGCTCGAACAAGTATTGCTGGATGGCGTCGTGCAATTGCGCATGGCTGCCAAGCCCGAAGGCTTCACCCCGTTTGAAGGCGCTCATGGCCTTGCGCACCACTTCTTGGCGGAAAGATTGCTTGCCCGAGTCGCTGATGTGGATTTTTTCTTCCACGGCGCGCAGGAAGCGCTCGTCGGGACGGCGCTCTTCGCTGGTGATGGGATCGTGGATCTGGCGGTTGTCGAGCATGGCTTCGACTTCATCGAGATATTTATTCAGCAAGTCTTGCGCTTCCTGCTCGAACGACACGAACAAGGCCTTGTGTACGTCGGCCTTGACCCAGCGGTTATAGAAATCCTTGCGCGTGAGCACCAGGTAATCGACCCACTGGCGCTTGCGCCGCGGTTCGATGCGCGCATCGTTCTCGATACCGTCCTTCAGGGCCAGCAGCACGTCCATGGTGGACAGGCTGTTGCGCTGGGCGGAAATGATGGCGTGAGACAGGGCATTGATGACGAAACGGGGCGACACGCCCGACAGGCCCTCGTCGGGCGCCTTGTCGCGCTCGCGCAGGCGGCGGATGTCGGCATGCTGCAAGTCGTCGACGTCTTCGTCCGCGTACACGCGCAGTTTCTTGACCAGCTCGGCTTCCTTGTCCTCGCCTTCGGACAAGCGGCTCAGGATGGCGAACACGGCCGCCGCATGCAGCACGTGCGGATCGAGGTGCACGTCGCGGAAAGCGGGCGCGGCCGACTGGATCAGCTTGCGGTAGATGCGCGCCTCCTCGCGGTAGTTGAGCGTATATGGCACTTGCACGATAACCATACGGTCGAGCAAGGCCTCGTTTTCGCTTTCTTGCAGGAATTTGCGAAATTCGGCCAGATTCGTGTGGGCGAGGATGGTTTCATCGAGGTAAATCAGGGGGAAACGCGACACCTTGACGTTCTTTTCCTGCGTCAATGTCAACAGCAGGTAGAGGAATTCCCGCTTGACCTTGAGGATTTCGATCATTTCCAGCATGCCGCGGCTGGCCGCATACACGGCGCCGGACCACGACCAGGCGCGCGGATCGCCTTCGTCGCCGTACTGCGCCACTTTCGACAGGTCGACGGAACCCACGAGGTCGGCCAGGTCGGCCGTGGTGGGATCGTGCGGCGCATACGTGCCGATGCCGCAGCGGCCCGCCTCGGACAGGTGGATGCGTTCGACGGGCATGCGCAGGAAGTCGCCCGCGTACTGTTCTTCCAGGCGGGCACGGCAATGGGGACACAGTTCGCCGTGCAGCTCGGCGTCGTAAGTGGCGCGAAAGTCGGCGCGCATGCTGTGCGGCACCAGATGCAGCGGCGATTCGTGCACGGGACAGCCGGCGATGCCGTACAGCGCGCCTTCGCTGCTGTGGCTGTATTCTTCCAGCCCCCGCTTGAGCAGGATCACCATGGTCGACTTGCCGCCCGATGGCGGGCCCAGCAACAGCAGCATGCGCCGGCCCACTTCGGAGCCGGCGGCGGCCGCCTTGAAGTAGGCGGCGACCCGGTCGATCGCCTCGTCGATACCGAACAGTTCATCGTCGAACAGGCGGCAGCGGAAGCGTCCCGCATCGTCCGTCTGGCCGTTCCAGCGCATCATGTCCCACAAATACTGGTGCGCGCTGCGCGTGAGCAGGGCCGCGCGGCCGGGCAGGATCTGCTCGATGAAGTCGCCAAAACTGCCGCGCCAGGGACTGATGCGGTGTTTTTCCGCCCAGGCCGCCATGCCATGGACAAAACCGGCGTGCTGGCCCGCAGGCGCGTCGTCGTCGGGTTGGCGTGTCATTTGGCTTGTCATACCAGGGCTCGTCATTGTTTCCCCATCCATACCGTTGCTGGCCTTGCCGCCGTGGAACTGGCCCGGTTCCAGCCTGTCAGGGCCAGTATACGGCGCCGCCTCTGCCCGCACGCCTGATCTCGCTCAACGTTGACGGGGGAACTATTTTTATCCTTGCTGGCGCCTGTTGGGATACGCCGCCCTGCCTCAGCGCGGTTCAATCCAGATCAATACCTGCCCGTGCACCCAGCCCACACTGGTGTTTCGGAACGACCCACGAGGAGAGCATGATGATCGGCAACGAGAATGGTTTCAGCGCCCCACCTGGCGGCAGCGGCAGGGGACAAAGCGCGGACGATGAAGAGGCCGTCGGCCAATTCTCGGCACCCGGCGAAGACGACAATATGATCGAGAGCGCGTCCGTCTCGGACGTGCCCGACGCCTTGAGCGGCGTCAGCATGGAATTGCTTGAAATCAAGTGCAGCATCGAAAACGGCATGCGCCAGTCCATCTCACAGGCGGGCGGCGTGCGGGCGGCCGATGCCTTCAGCGACGGCGGCAATATCCAGGGCGTGTCCATCGGCCTGGGCGAGGGCGCCAGCGACAGCTCGTCCGGCGAGCCTGGCTTGCCGGCCCTGACCCTGTACGTGGCCGAGCCCACTTCCGTCGACCGGGCCAAGGCTGCCATCGTGGGAGCCATGGGCGTGCGCGCCGTGGCCAGCGACCGGGTACCCGTCAACATCGTCGTCACGGGCGTGATCGATGCGCAACCGCACCGTTTCCGCTTGCGCCCGGCACCGGGCGGCGTGTCGGTCGGGCATTTCCGCATCACGGCCGGCACCATCGGCTGCCTGGCCGTGGGCCGCAGCGCACCGCGCAACAGCCGTTTGATGATTCTTAGTAACAATCACGTGCTGGCCAATTCCAACGGCGGCGTGTTCAACGATTGCATCGTGCAGCCTGGCCCCATCGACGGCGGCCGCTGCCCGCAAGACCAGGTGGCCGTGCTCGAGCGCTTCGTGCCCATCAATTTCAGCGGCGGCGTCAACTTTGTCGATTGCGCCACCGGCTGGGCCTGGCCAGACCGGGTGCGCCCTGAACTGGTGTACCTGAGCGGCGGCGTGCCCGCGTACTTCCGCATCAGCAATGCGCTGGTGGCGCCCGCGCTGGGCATGATGGTCGGCAAGTCCGGCCGCACGACGCAATTGACGCAGGGCCGCATCACGGGCCTGGGCGCCACCATCAACGTCAATTACGGCGGCGGCAGGATCGCGCTGTTCCAGGACCAGATCGCCATCACGGGCGTGAGCGGAGCGTTCAGCGCGGGCGGCGATTCCGGCTCTTCCATCTGGACCTGGAACCAGCAGCGCAATCCCGTCGGCCTGCTGTTTGCCGGCGGCGGCAATATCACGTTTGCCAACCAGATGCGGCGGGTGGTGGTGGCGCTCGACATCAATTTGTACACCTGAGTACGTTCCCACGAGCAAACAGGGCGGCCTTGCGCCGCCTTGCCTGGCGCTGTTTCTTGCACGACAATGATGTCAATCAGGGGGAGCAGCCACGCATGGACGTGCCCGGCGAAGCGTGCTGCAACGCCGGAGGGCCGGGTGTATCATGGAAGGCATCAGGAGGGTGTGTCATGTCAAACAGTAAATTCGCACAATCGCCATTTGCCGTCTTCGAGGACGCCGCCATGCCGTATTTGCCGGATGAGACCCCTGGACAGGGTATGGGACAGTACGCCCCTGCCGCGCCACCGGGCCGCCTGGAAGCGGCGAAGCGTCGCAACGAGCGGGCGCTGATGGCCATCGACGGCGTGGAAGGCGTCGGCGTGGGGCAGACGGACGTGGGCAAGGACGCGCTCGTCGTGTACCTGCGCGACTCGTCCGTCAAGCGGCGCGTGCCGTCGCAGGTCGACGGCTATCCGGTGGAAACGAGCATCACGGGCCAGATCGATATCCAGCGCTGGTAGCAAGCCGGCCCGGCCGCTTGGTCCTCGTGCCGTGGATCGCTGCGGCGGAAGGCCTGTTGCCAGGCCTTCCATACCGTCTTTCAGCCGGCCTTATTTGCTCAGGCGGCCGATCGCTTCGGCCACGCCCGCGCCATAGGCGGGGTCGCACAGGGTGCAGTTGCCGATGTGGCGTTGCTTGACTTGTTCCGACGCGCCCGAGATGGCGCGCGCCGTGTTGTCGAACAAGGCTTGCTGCTGCGCCGCGGTCATCAGACGGAACAGGGCGCGCGGCTGCGAATAGTAATCCTCATCGACCCGGTGGTTCCAGTGGTCGGCCGCGCCTTCGATGCTCAGTGGCGGCTCGCGGAAGTCAGGCTGCTCGGCCCATTCCTGCTCGCTGTTCGGTTCATAGCCCAGGGTGCCGCCCATGTTGCCGTCGACGCGCATCTGGCCATCGCGGTGGTAGCTGTGGAACGGGCATTTCGGCGCGTTGACGGGGATATGGCTGTGATTGACGCCGAGGCGGTAGCGCTGCGCGTCGCCATACGAGAACAGGCGGCCTTGCAACATCTTGTCCGGCGAAAAGCTGATGCCGGGCACGACGTTGGCGGGGTTGAAGGCCGCCTGTTCCACTTCGGCAAAGTGGTTGTCCGCATTGCGGTTCAGTTCCAGCACGCCCACTTCGATCAGCGGATAGTCGCCGTGCGGCCATACTTTCGACAGGTCGAAGGGGTTGAGGTGATACGTGCCCGCTTCTTTTTCCGGCATGATCTGCACGTACAGGGTCCAGCGGGGGAAATCCTTGTTTTCGATGCTTTCGTACAGGTCGCGGTGCGAGCTTTCGCGGTCCTTGCCGACCAGTTCTTGCGCTTCCGCATCCGTCAGGTTCTGGATGCCTTGCTGGGTCTTAAACGTGAACTTGACCCAGAAACGCTCGTTTTGCGCATTCAGGAAGCTGAAGGTATGGCTGCCGAAACCATGCATGTGGCGGAAGCTGCGCGGCAGGCCACGGTCGCTCATTACCACCGTCACCTGGTGCAGGGCTTCGGGCAGCGAAGTCCAGAAGTCCCAGTTGCTGTTGGCGCTGCGCAAGCCCGTGCGCGGGTCGCGCTTGATGGCGTGATTCAGGTCGGGAAACTTCAAGGGGTCGCGCATGAAAAAGACGGGCGTATTGTTGCCGACCAGGTCCCAGTTGCCTTCTTCCGTGTAGAACTTCAGGGCGAAGCCGCGGATGTCGCGTTCCGCATCCGCCGCGCCCCGTTCGCCGGCCACGGTGGAAAAGCGCGCGAACATCGGCGTTTTCTTGCCCACTTCGCCAAAGATTTTCGCCCGCGTGTAGCGCGTGATGTCGTGCGTGACGGTAAACGTGCCGTGCGCGCCGGAACCCTTGGCATGCATGCGGCGCTCGGGGATGACTTCGCGGTCGAAGTGGGCCAGCTTTTCCAGGAACCACACATCTTGCAGCAGGGCAGGGCCGCGCGGGCCGGCCGTCTGGATATTCTGATTGTCGGGAACAGGCGCGCCAAAGGCGGTGGTCAGCTTTTTCATTGGACTCTTTCTTTCATGGCTAGGCAGAGCAATGGACGCACCGGCGCTACTCAAACACTGGCTGGGTTGAATGAACACTCACCGGGGCTGGTCCAGAGTAAAATTTCTAAAATGCAAACCAGTGTAAACTTTTTTGTGCGGGATGGCTTGCCGCGCCGCCCGAGCAAGCTCAGGCGTCGTCCTTGCATCATAAGCGCTGAATAGCTGCCGTTCCCGCACGCTTGCAAGTTGCAAGTATATAAAGGCAGGCTTCGATCGCGCCACTGGCCTTTTGCCCAGTTTTTAAAACTTGTTCCAATTGTTATGCCGATGCTCCGTCGCTTCCTTCATCAGGTGGCCGGCGCGCAAGGCGTCGTCGGCTTGCACCGTCATGGCCAGTTCCTGGATGGCGGGCGGATATTCATGGTGGGCCGATTCTTCCAGCAGTTCGCGGCCCTTGGCCAGATCGCGCGGCACGCCGCGGCCTTCGCGGTAGGCGTTGTAGAGCAAAAACATGGCGTGTGGATTGCCCAGCTCGCTGGACTTGGCCAGCCAGTGCGCGGCCTTTACGGGATCTTGCGGCACGCCTTCGCCATTCGCCGCCAGCAGGCCCAGCATCAGGGCCGCCTTCGCATGGCCTTGCTGCGCCGCTTGCCGGTACCATAGCCAGGCTTGGCCGGGCGTGGCCGCGCGCAGCATTTGGCCCAGCTCGAAGGCCGCTTCCGTGTCGCCGGCGCGGGCCGCCTGTTCGAACAGGCTCAGGGCCTCGGCGCGGCGTTCGGGACGGGGCTGGTAAATCAGCGCCAGTTCGCGCTCGGCGACGGGCATGTCCTTGCTGGCCCAGCCGCGCACCTTGCGTTCGGCCTGGTGGTCGCCCGCCTGGCGCGCATGCATGGCCACGGCTTCGATTTCCGCCGGCGTGGGCGGTGGCGACGCCTGGCAAGCGGCCAGGACCGTGGCCAGCACGACGGCAGGGAGGGAAAGTGCGTGTTTCATCTTGACTAGCTTTCATCAAAACGGGCCGGAACTGCCGCAGTCCCGGCCCATGGACCTTATTTGCTCAGGTCGATGCGGTATTTGGCGAAACCGCTGGCGTCGAGGCCGCCTTCTGCCGCCACGTTGGCGATGCCGCTGCCTTGCGCCAGCGCCAAATGGCCTGGCGCCGAGCGCAGGATCACGGGGCCTGCCGTGGCCGTCTTGACGAAGCTCCAGCTACGCGCGCTGCCATTGGCCGCCAACGTCACCTTGCCGCCCTTGTTGCTCAGCGACGCCAGGTAGTTGCTGACCACGGCCTGGTTCGCATCGGGCGACTTGATGATGGTCTTGCTGCCATCGATGCCAGGCACGGCGCCGCCGCCGCCGGCGCGGTAATCGTTGGTGGCGACGATGAAGTCATCGCCGTCGGCCACGGGCGCGCCCTTGTAGGTGAGGTTGACGATGCGGCTGCCCGGCTTTTTCGTCACGTCGATCTGGTACGTCAGCGCATTGTTTTCCGCGTAGAACACGTCATAGTTATAGATCGTGCCATACGACGGCACCAGGTCCTGCTCGGCCGTGGCGCTCGGGTCGATCTGATTGAATTGCTTGGCCGACGTTTCCAGCCATGCTTTCAAGTCAGATCCCTTGATCTTCACGGCTTGCAGGTTGTTATTGCTGTACAAATACAAGTCGCCCGGATTGCGCACTTGCAAGCCGACCGGTGCGGCCGGCGTTGCGCCAGCCGCCACGTCCGTGAAGTCCGATGGCCCGTTGCGGCCCGCCTTGAATGGCGCGCTGCAGGAAATGACAGGGATATTCTTGTAGCTGGACAAGGTGGCGTCCGTGCTGGTGGCGATGAAGTTCTTCACGTAGTCGAGCTGCGCCTGGTTCACCAGCTGGATGGCGCTCACGTCGCCGACGAGCGCAAAATAGGCCGACATCTCGAAATCCGTGCTGATGCCCAGCGGCTGCTTGGCGTAGGCAATGGTGGCCGCGTGCTCGGTAGCCACGAGCGGCGCGATGGCCGGGTCGGCTTTCACGAGGGTCGTGCCATCCGTATACTTGAAGCCGCGCGATTCCACCGTCGTCTTGGCCGGCTGCACCACCCACTTGCCGCCCTGATACACCATCGTCAGCTTGATGATGCCCAGGCGGCGACCCCAGCTTTGCGCCATGACGGTCGGCACGCCGTTCACGAAGCCGTTGACGGCGTCGATCTTGGCGCTGGCGGGGAAGGCGGCAAACGAGGCATCGAGCGCGGCCGCGCCGACTTCCTTGCCTTTCGGGAAGATCAAATGGGAATGGCCGATCATCAGGGCGTCGATGCCCGTGCTGGTCAGGTGATAGCTGCCGTTTTCCATCTTCGGGCTGTAGGCGCTCGTGTCCAGGCCGCCATGCGACAGGGCCACGACGAGGTCGGCGCCCTTGTTGCGCAATTCCGGCACGTACTGTTTCGCCGCTTCCTGCACGCCCGTCACGCTGACCTTGCCAGCGAGTACTTTTTGATCCCATTCGAGGATTTGCGGCGGCACAAAGCTCAGCACGCCCACATTGATTTTCACGGTCAGCTTGCTGCCATCGGGCGCCGTGGCGGCGAAATCACGGGGCAGCAGCGTGTAGGGCTGGAAAATCGGCTTGCCGCTGGACACGCCGACGACGTTGCTCAGCACGGAAGGGAAGGCGGGCGCGCCGCACGTACCCGTCGGCTTGGCCACGCCGGGTATGCCGAAATCCGTGTTGGTGATCTGGCTCAGGTAAGGCAAGCCGTAGTTGAATTCATGGTTGCCCATGCCCCCCGCATCGTATTTCAGCGCGTTCATGGCCTTGTGCACGGCCAGGGTGCCGGAGCACGGTACGGGCACGGCCACGGCCTGCAGGTCGGCCAGCAAGGTGCCCTGGATGACGTCGCCATCGTCGAGCAAGACGTTGTTCGGGTTTTCCGCGCGCGCCGCCTGGATCAGGGTCGACGTGCGCTCCAGGCCCAGGCTCGTGTCTTCGGCCAGCGCATAGTAGTTATAGCTCAAGACGTTCGAGTGGATGTCTGTGGTTTCCAGCAATGCCACAGTGACCGTCGTGCCCTCGGGAATGGCCGGCGCCGTGTTTGAACTGCCGTTACAACCGACGAGACCCGCACTTGCCAGCGCCGCCAGCATGACCCAATTTGTTTTCATTACCGCCCTCGGAAAGATTCAAAGGACGCGACTGTAACGCCGCCATGTGACGCGGCGATGACAGCCGTGCAAGGCGCATGGATACAGGCTTACGCGCAGGCGGCCACGGCCTTGGCCAGCCAGGCCGCATCGACGGGACCCAGGCGCCGCGCGCAGATACAATGTTGAGAAGTTAGAATCACTGTGTATGGCAAGCCCTTGATTTGATTGCCAAAGATGGGCAGCAAGGCGGGTAAAGCCAAGGCTTGGGGATAGCTGGCCCGGTGCTGCCGCAGGAACGCTTGCGCGGCCGCCCGCGTGTCGATGGCGATGCCGATGAAGCGGAGTTTTGGCTGCTTGGCGGCGTGGGCATGCAATATCGACAACTCCCGGATGCAGGGCAGGCAGTCGCTGGCCCAGAAGTTCAGCACCACTGGCTGGCCCTGGAACTGGCCGAGCTTCATGCGGCCTTCGCCATCGACGCGCGGCAGGTCGAAGGACAATGGCGCGGCGTTCGCCTGGCAGGCGAGCACCAGCAATAATGCCGGCCAGCGCGTCATTGTGGCACCACGGCCGCGTCCGTCATGCGGTAGTACAAGCCCATGGGATCGCTGGCCAGCACCTTCAGCTTGCCTTGCACGATGAACGGCGCATAGCTGAATTTCACGGCTGTGCGGCTTTTGATCTCCACCACGCCTTCCGGGCCGGCCGGCAGGCAAAAGGGGCAACTGGCCGAGGTGACGGTCAGCAGGAAGTGTTTCTGCTTTTGCCCTGGTTCGAGGGGCATCATGAAGCCTTGCACTTTCACATCCGTGTTGTCGAGTGCACTGATTTCCGGCGTGTATTTCGGCACCATGCGGCCTTTTTTTGCCTTGACCGTGGTGGCCTGTCCCAGCAGTTTCCACGACACGACGCCGGGCAAGTCCGTCAAGGGAGCGAAGAACGAGGGCGGCTCGTCGGCGGGGGCGGCGCAGGCGCAGCCGGCCAGCAGCAGTCCAGCGCTCAAGATCATGATTTTCAACATGTATTTCCTTTCAGGGGCGCGCCAGGTTGGCGGCGATATCGGTGCGATAGGCGCGCACGGCGGGAATGGCGGCGGCCAGCAGGCCGACGGCTACGGCGATGAAGGGCAGCCACGCTTCGCCGGGCGCGACGCGCCACGCTTGCAGATTCAGTTGCTGCATCGATTCCAGCAAGCCAATACCGGCATGGCCCAGCAGCCAGCCCAGCGCCGCGCCCGTCAATGACAGTAGCAAGCCTTGCGCCAGCAGCAAACGCAGCAGTTTGGCGGGCGAGGCGCCCAGGGTGCGCAGGATGGCCAGGTCGGTCTTGCGCTCTTCCAGCGCGCCGTACAGCGCCACGAACAGCGACAGGGCCGCCACCAGCAGCACGCCGGCGCCAATTGCCCGCAACACATCGATGCCGACGCCCAGCAGATTGAACAGCCGTGCCGATTCGAAAGCGGGCTGGGCCGCCTGCAGGCGCGGCTGCCCATTCACCCAGCGCGGCAGGCTGATGGCGGCCAAAGGCGTCGCGTGGCGCACCAGCACGGCCGTCAATTCGCGCTGGGGCGCAGTTGCCGTCGGTTCATCGGGGTCCGTTTCATGCACTCGCCACACGGAAGCGACGGGCGTGACGATCAATCGGTCGAGCACGGTGCCTGTGGGCGCCAGGATACCCGTCACCGTGTAGGGGGCGTGCTCGTGCACTTCGCCGCCCGCCGCCAGCCCGTGCGAACCGGCAAAGCGGGCGCCGAGGGTGGCGCCCGTTTCGCGGGCCGCCTGGGCGCCAAACACGGCTTGCATCGGCTGCGTGAACAACTTGCCTTGCGCCAGGCGCGCGCCGTAATGGTCGAGCAGCGCCGTCGTGCTGCCGACGATGCGCACACCATGGAAATTGTCGCCCAGCGCCAGCGGGATCGCCGATTGCACCAGCGGCTGCTTGGCCAGTGCCGCCAGCGCGCTCTCCGGGATGTTGCCGGTCGGAATATCGGCGTGATACACGGATGACAGGATCAGTTGCAAGGGCGAGCCTTTCGCGCCCACCACGAGGTCGATGCCTTGCGCATCGCGTTCGGCGCGCTCTTCCAGCTGGCTGGATATGCCGAGTATGAAGGTCATCATGGCGATGCCGATGGCCACCAGCAGCACATTCAAACTGGACGCCAGCGGCTTGTGGCGCAGGGCGCGCCAGGCCAGGGTGGCCGCGTTCATGCCGCCTCCCTGGCGCGGGGCAGGCGCAGCACGGCAGCACCGGGCAAGGCGGCCAGCACCCTCGCATCGTGGCTGGCAATCACCAGCGAGGCGCCGGCTTGCGCGGCTTGCCCGGCCAGCAGGTGCACGACGGCGGCGCAGGCGTCGTCGTCGAGGTTGGCCGTCGGCTCGTCGGCCAGGATCAGCCGTGGGCGCATGAAGACGGCGCGCGCGATGGCGGCCCGTTGCCGCTGGCCGCCGCTCAGTGCATACGGATAGGCATCGAGCTTGCCAGCCAGGCCCAGCTGTCCCAGCAGGCTGGCCGCGCGGGCCGGATCGGGCCGCCGGCCGCTGGCGTAGGCGGGCAGCAAGACATTATCGAGCACGTTCAAGCTGGGCACGAGCGCCAGTTGCTGGGGCAGCAAGCCGATGACGCGGCCGCGCCAGCTGTCGCGCTGGCGCGGCGTGAGGCCGGGCAGGGACGTGCCCGCCACGTCGAGGCGGCCAGCTTGGGGCGCCAGGATGCCGGCCAGCAAATGCAGCAAGGTCGATTTGCCGGAACCGGATGGTCCCAGCAGCAGCGCATGCTGCCCGGCGGGCAAGTGGAAAGCGGCGATATCGAGCACGGGGCTGGCCGGATCATAGCCGTAGGTCAAAGAGGCGAGGTGAAGCATGGAATTCTTTCGAAAGTCAGGCTGGCAAAGATTGCCGCACAAATGCAACTGAGCTGCATTATAATTCAAACGCAATAGACTTGCATTTAAAATGCGGCACCCATAGCCTCCCTTAATTGTTGATCCGAAAGATACCCATGACCCAGCGCAAACTCCCCGTCACCGTCCTGTCCGGCTTTCTCGGCGCCGGCAAGACCACCTTGCTCAACCACATACTGCGCAACCGCGAAGGCAAGCGCGTGGCCGTCATCGTCAACGACATGAGCGAAGTCAATATCGACGCTTCACTGGTGAAAGACAGCGCCGAAGCGGCCGGCGCGGCCCTGTCGCGCACGGAAGAAAAACTGGTCGAGATGTCGAACGGCTGCATCTGCTGCACCCTGCGCGACGATCTGTTGCTGGAAGTGCGGCGCCTGGCAGCGGAAGACCGCTTCGATTATTTGCTGATCGAATCGACGGGCGTGAGCGAGCCGATGCCCGTGGCCGCCACCTTCGACTTCGAAGACGAGCACGGCGACAGCCTGAACGACGTGGCGCAGATCGACTGCATGGTCACCGTCGTCGACTGCGCCAACCTGCTCAACGATTTCCATAGCGAAGACAGCCTCGAGCAACGGGGCGAGACGGCGGGCGAGGGCGACGACCGCCAGCTGGCCAATTTGCTGACGGAACAGATCGAGTTTGCCAATGTCATCGTCCTCAACAAGGTCGACATGGTCAATGCGGCCGAGCGCCTGCGCGTGCTGGCCGTTATCAAGGCCCTCAATCCAGGCGCGCGCATCATCGAAACAAACCAGTCCGTCGTGCCGCTCGACGCCATCCTGGGCACGAATCTGTTCGACCTGGAGCAGGCGGCCGCCATGCCGGGCTGGGCGCAGGAGCTGGCCGGCGTGCATACGCCGGAGACGGACACGTATGGCATCAGCAGCTTCGTCTACCGGGCGAAGGCGCCGTTCCACGCGCAGCGCCTGCACGACTACTTTGCCCAGCCGATCAAGGGCGTGGTGCGCAGCAAGGGATATTTCTGGCTGGCCAGCCGCCCCGAATGGGTGGCCAGCCTGTCCGGCGCGGGCAAGCTGATGAATATCGAACCCGTGGGCTTGTGGTGGGCGTCCGTGCCCAAGGAGCGCTGGCCAACGGATGCGGCCTCGCTGGCGGAAGTTAAGGCGGGTTGGAGCGAAACGTATGGCGACCGCTACCAGGAACTGGTCTTCATCGGCCAGGACATGGACCAGGCCGCCATCGAGGCGGACTTGAAGAAATGTCACCTTAACTACACGGAAACGCGCCTGGGCATGGCTGCCTGGCGCAAGCAGCCCGACCCGTTTCCGCAATGGCAGCGCATGGAAGAATTCGAAGATTAACCTTGAACAGGAACACAATATGACAGAACTGATCCCCGTTACCATCATCACGGGTTTTCTCGGCAGCGGGAAAACCACCTTGCTCAAGCGCATATTGCAGGGCGATCACGGCGTGCGCATCGCCGTGATCGAAAACGAATTCGCCGCCGAAAGCATCGACCATGGCTTGCTGGTGCAAGACAGCGACGAGCAGATCGTGGAAATGAACAATGGCTGCATCTGCTGCAGCGTGCGTGGCGATTTGATCCGCATCCTGGGTGAGCTGCACGCCAAGCGTCAAGCCGGAACCATCGCATTCGACCACGTGATCATCGAAACGACGGGCCTGGCCGCGCCTGGCCCCGTGGCGCAAACCTTCTTTGCGGAACCCTCCGTCAGCGAGTACTACATGCTTGACGCCATTTTGACGGTGGTCGATGCGCGCCACGCGCAGCAGCAATTGACGGCGCACCAGGAAGCGCAGGAGCAGGTGGGCTTTGCCGACCGCATCCTGCTGTCAAAGACGGACCTGGTCAGCAAGGACGAGCTGGCCGCGCTGCGCCAGCGCCTGGTCGCCATCAATGGCCGCGCCAGCATACAGAAAGTGCGCTTTGGCAATGTGCCGCTGCGCGACATCCTGAATATTCGCGGCTTCAACCTGAACGCCATCGTCGAACTGGAACCGGATTTCTTGGGAGAACTGGGCCACCGCCATGGCGATGGCGTGCAATCGTTCGTCTACCACCAGTCCCAGCCCCTCGATCTGCTGCAGGTGGAAAATTTTCTCGACGCCGTGGTGCAGCTGTTCGGCACCCAGTTGATGCGCTACAAGGGCATTTTGCACGTGGCCGACCTGGATTGCCGCGCCGTGTTCCAGGGCGTGCACATGCTGATGGGCTCGGAGCTGGGCGCGCCGTGGCGCGATGAGGAAGCGCGCGCCAGCAAGATCATCTTTATCGGCCGCGACTTGCCGCAGGATATGTTGATACGCGGCCTGGACCGCTGCGTGGCGGCCAGTGCCACCGAGGTGGCGGCATGAGCGTGGAAGCGGGCTTGCCCGCCCTGGCGCTGATTTTCCTGCTCGGCATGCGCCATGGGCTGGAACCCGATCACCTGGCCGCCGTCGATGGCCTCACCCTGCGCAGCCAGGCCGCCGCGCCGCGCTGGGCACCATGGATGGGTGCGCTGTTTGCGCTGGGGCATGGCGTCACCGTGCTGGCCATCGTCGCTATCGCCGCCGTGGCGTCGCAGCAATTTACACCGTCGGAGGCCGTGTTCGGCTGGCTGGAATGGCTGCCCATCGCCTTGCTGTTGTTGATCGCCGCCATGAATGCGCGCAGCTTGCTGGCCGGGGCGCAACTGGCCGAGGTGCGCGGCCGGCTGCTGCCGCGCTGGCTGCGGCGCGCATCCGGGCCGTTCGCCGCCATCCTCGTCGGCATGCTGTTCGCGCTCGTCTTCGACACGGCCCTGCAGGCGGCCGCCTGGGGCTATGCGGCCGTCGCGCTGGGCGGCATGCAGCCGGCCTTGCTCACGGGCCTCGTGTTTGCAGTGGGCATGGGCGTGACCGATACCTTCGACGGCTGGGTCACGGCAAAGGTCATGCGCACGGGCCAGGCAGAGATCGTGCGCGCCTTCCGGCGCCGCCTGGGCTGGCCCATCGTCGCCATCTGCGTGGCGATGGCCGGCACCCTGGCGGCCGGCAAGTTTGATTCCGCGTGGTCGTTGCCGGAAAGCTGGACGGCGGCCCTGGGCGCGGCCATGGTATTGCTGATGGCGGTGCTGTACGGCTGGACTTTGCTGAGCTTGCGCCGCGTGCGTGCATGAGGCGGGGGCGTGGGTATAATGGAAAAAAACCGCCGGATTCCACCATGCCCGCACCCGAGATCGTCATCCGCCTGCTGACGCCAGCAGACACCCCCGCCTTTTGCGCGCTGCGCCTGCGCGCCATCCTCGATTCACCCAGCTCGTTCTCCTCGTCACGCGAGGACGAGCTGGCCCGCACGCCGGAAGAACATGCGCAGCGCATTGCCGGCGGCCCGCAGCATCGGGCATTCGGCGCCTTCGATGGCGAACGCCTCGTCGGTTTTGCCGGATTGCGGCGCGAACCCATGCGCCAGTTGTCGCACAAGGCCCTGCTATGGGGTGTGTTCGTCGACGTGCCCCAGCGGGGCAAGGGCGTGGCGCGGCGCCTCGTGAATGCCTGCATCGAACAGGCCGAGACGGATCCTGCCATCATGCAGGTCCACTTGAGCGTGAATGCGGAAAACAATGCGGCGCGCCGACTGTATGAATCGCTGGGATTTATCGCCTATGGCACGGAGCCGCGCTCGATGCGTGTCGGTGAGCTGTTCTATGACGAGCATCACCTGGCCTTGCTGCTCAAGTGACGCCCGCTATTTGCAGCGCGGGCACAGGCCCTTGATCAGGTAATCGACTTCGTCGCCGCTGAAGCCTTCCGGCAACAGCACGGGCGGCGGCAGCTTGACTTCATTGAAACAGGTGACGTTCGCGCACTTGGTGCACTGGAAATGGGCGTGCTCGTGCGCCTGGTGGCCGGCGCCCGCGCTGAAGCGCCACACCTGGTCGGCGCCCGCGATGCGGTGCACGAGCTCATTTTCCGTCAGCCATTCCAGCACCCGGTACAGGGTGACGGAATCGATATCGCTGTCCTGCGACAGCGCTTGCTGGATTTCATGGTGGGTCAGCGAACGGCTTTGCGCCATTAAAAAGTCGAGCACCTTCACGCGCGTCTTGGTGACGCGGGCGTTGGTGTTGCGGATCAGCGATTCGGCGTGCGGTGTAGAAGATGATGTCAACATGATAGGCCTGCTTGCGGGGGATCGGCTGGCGGCGTCATCGCCGTGCCCGTTGCCTCCCTATGGGCCGTATCTTAGCATGCGTGCCGCCGCAGATGAAACGGCGTCACGGTTTGAACGTCCAATAGCGGCCGGCCGCCGTATCGACGGGGTCGAGAAAGCGCTGGTCGGCGCGGGCATTGTTGCGTATCAGATAAAACATGTCGGACAGGGCCGAGCGTTTTTCCGCAAAGTACGAGTGCTTCATGAAACTCGTGTCGACCCCGGTGGCGTCGATGGTTTCCACGCCCGCCACGATCAGCATGCCCGCGCCGCTGTCGCCCGCGCGCGCGTAGCCGTGCACGGCTTTCGAGGCGGCCAGGGCCAGGTCTTGCGAGGAGGCATACAAGGTGACGGGGTTGCGCGCGCCGGCCAGTTTCGGCGCGATATCGTGCTTGAAGATGGCCGCATCGATATCGGGTGCGGACAGGATGATTTCCGTGATTTTTTGCGCCAGCTGCGGCTGCGCGGCCAGCAAGTCGGCCACGGCCCGTGTCAGGCCCCGGCTGCCCATGCTGTGGCCCACCAGATACACCTGCGCCGCGTCCGTGCTGGCGAGAAAGTCGGCCAGGAAGGCCGTGAGGTGGGGCGTGCTCCATTCGATATTGTTTTCATCGATGGTGTAGCCGGCCACTTCGCCGCGCGAGGGCCAGCTGTAGAACACGGGCGCGCCATCGAAACCGAGGTCGTAGGCCATCTGTCCCGTGCGCCGCGCCGCATCCTCGAAACTTACGTTATAGCCATGCACGAAGATAAAGGCGCTCTTGCCGGCCGAGGCGCGGATCTGGGTTTTGAGTGCGGCAAAGAAATTGTCGCGGTCCCGCACCTCGGCGGACAGCACCACCACGTGCTTGGCCGGGTCGTCGCGAAATTCCAGGCGCCACAGCGACGGCGATTCCAGCTGGCCCATGCGGTGGTCGCGGGGGATGCTGATGTCGCAGCTGCCATAGCTGAGCGGGCCATTGCCGCCCATGATGTTGCGTTCGCCGCTGAAGCGCTGGGCCGGCGGCTTGCCCACGTCGCGCTGGCGGTCCGTGGCGAAATACACCTTGACGACGGCATAATTCGACACGACGGCGCTTTTATCGGCCGGGGCGGGCACGGCTTCCACGTCGGGGACCTGGGGAAAGGGGCGCTGCAGCGCATCGAGCAAGCCTTGCGCGGCAAACAGGGTTTCCATGTCGTCCGGCACTTTCGCGCTGGACAGGGCGGCCGACAGGGCTAGTTGCAGCTGGGTATTGCCAGGCTCGGCTTCCAGCGCGGCGATGGCGGCCAGGATGACTGCGGCGCTGTCGAACTTGGCGATGGCCTGCTTGAGCCGCTCATAGTGGCTGGCGACGGCTTCGGGAGCGTGGCCGGGCGCGCCATGTTCGATGGCCGCCACGACAGCGGAAGTGATCAAGTCCATGCGCTACCTGCCTTTCAGGTCAATCTGGATTAAATGTCAACCCATATTGCCATAAAAGCACGCGAAAAGCGACTTGTCCAGCGCCGCGCGCAGCCGGTGCGCGGCAGATCAATGCTGCTTGTCGTCGCTGAACTGCTGCGCCAACGATTGCAGGGGCGCCACGGTCAGGCCGCCGCGGCTCACGTGCTCGGGGATGGCCACGCGCACGGGCTTGCTGTGCATGTTGGCGGACGACAGCACGTTCGTCGTCGTTTCCGGCGCCGCGTTCCACACGGGATCGACGATGCCTTCGAACACCTGTTTCAATTGTTCGCCCCAGGTGTCGCGGATCATGCGGAAATACTGGTTCTTTTCATCGATGGTGACGAAGCGCGTGACGGCCAGGCTGCCCGTCTCGTAGACGAGCAGGTCGAGCGGCAAGCCGACGGAAATGTTCGAGCGCAGGGTGGAATCCATGGAAATGAGTGCGCATTTGGCCGCCTCGTCCAGGCGCGTGAACGGATTGACGACCCGGTCGATGATGGGCTTGCCATATTTGGCTTCGCCGATCTGGAAATACGTGTTTTCATCGTGCGATTCGATGAAATTGCCGGCCGAATACACCTGGAACAATCGGCAGCGCTCGGCGCCTATCTGTCCGCCCAGGATGATGCTCACATTGAAATCGATGCCGCAGTCGGCCAGGGCCTTCGCATCGCGCAGGTGCACGGTGCGCACGGCTTCGCCCACGATGCGCGCCGCATCGTACATGCTGGCCACGTTCCAGATGCTGCGGCCATCCGCATCGACGTGTTCGGAAACGATCTGGCGGATCGCCTGCGAGATCGACAAATTGCCGGCCGTCATCAGGACCAGCATGCGGTCGCCCGGGTTTTCAAACACGCTCATCTTGCGGAAGGTGCCCACCTGGTCCACGCCGGCGTTGGTGCGGGAGTCGGACAGGAAGACCAGCCCTTCGTTCAGGCGCATGCCTATGCAATAAGTCATCGTCGTAAATCAAGTCAAAAGGGGAAGCATTTTACACCAGCCGGGCCCCGCATACCGCTGGCAAGGCCCGGCCAGCCTCATTCCGGCCTGTTTATACAGGCACGATTTGCACATCGACGCTCAACGTTTCCGTGCCGCCACCCTGGCGCACGCCGCGCACGGGAGCCGCCGAATCGTAGTCGCGCCCGATGGCCAGGCGGCAATACGCGTCCGTCATCAGGCGCGCATGCGTGACGTCGATGCTGACCCAGCCCGCGAAATCCGTGTCTTCGGCCCAGGCGTCGACCCAGGCATGGCTGGCCGCATGGCCCGTCGTGCCCGGATCGATATAGCCGGACACATAACGGGCCGGGATGCCCCAGGCGTGGCAGCAGGCGAGGAACAGGTGGGCGTGGTCCTGGCACACGCCGCGCCCCAGGGCCAGGGCGTCGCCGGCCGTCGTGGTGACCATGGTGGCGCCGCTTTCATAGGCGACCTTGCCGACGATGTGCTCGGCCAGGCGCAGCAAGTGCCCGGTGCCCGCCGTCACTGTGCGGTCCGGCAAGCTGGCGGCCGCCAGGTCGAGGATGGCGGAATCGGCCTGGGTCAGCGGTGTCGGCATGGTAAACAACAGCGGCGACAAGGTGTCGACCAGGTTCAGCCGTCCCTTGTGCGGGTAGATGGTTTCCACCACGCCGTGCGCCACCAGGCTCAGCGATTGATGGCTGCCGCTAATCGTCAGCATGTGCGACAGGTTGCCGTAGGCATCCGTGTAGGCGTGGCATCGGCCCGGCGTCGTGATTTGCCAGGACAGGGCCCGCTGCTGCGGTTCGATACGCGGCGTCAGGTGCAGCTGCTGGATGGTGTAGGCCAGCGGCGCACTGTAGGCGTACGCGGTTTCGTGGCGGATGGTGAGCTGCATCAGGCCGCCAGGGGAACGAGGAAGTCGCGGCTGACCCGGTTGCCCAGGTCATAGATGTTTTCCAGAAACTCCGTCAGGGTCAGGTGCAGGCCCGCCTTCATGATGTCGTCGATATGGCCGAATTTCAGTTCCGCGTGCAACTTGCCCGCGAAGCGTTCCGTATCGGCCGACACATCGTTGCGGATGTGCCTGAGGTTTTCCACCACGTCATCCATGCAGGCCAGGAGCGACCTGGGCATGTCGCCGCGCAGCATCAGCAATTCCGCCACCCGCGCCGGGGTGATCACGTCGCGGTAGACCTTGCGGTAGATCTCGAAACCGGAAACGGAGCGCAGCAGGGCCGCCCAGTAGTAAAAATCGCGCTGGGTGATGTCTTTCGACGTGTCGCGCGCGCCGTGGAACTTCACGTCGAGGATGCGCGCCGTGTTGTCGGCCCGCTCGAGGAAGGTGCCGAGGCGAATGAAGTGGATGGCCTCATCCTTGAGCATGGTGCCCAGCGTGACGCCGCGCGACAGGTGCGAGCGGTACTTGACCCATTCGAAGAACTGGCTGGGGTCCGTTTCCAGCAGATTGCTTTTCAGGCGTTTCTGCATGTCGAGCCAGGTGGCGTTCTGGATTTCCCACACTTCCGTCGTCAAAGTCCCCCGCACGGCGCGGGCGTTTTCGCGCGCGCCCGTCAGGCAGGCGAGGATGGACGAGGGGTTGTTCGGGTCGCGCACCATGAAGTCGAGCACGTCGCGTGTATGGAAGCGGCCATATTTATGGTCGTACGCGCTTTGCAGCTCGGAAATACCCAGGGTGGCGCGCCAGCCTTGTTCCGCGTCCTGTTCGGACTGGGGCAGCATCGAGGTCTGCATATTGACGTCGAGCATGCGCGCCGTGTTTTCCGCCCGCTCCGTGTAGCGGGCCATCCAGAACAAATGATCGGCGGTGCGGCTCAGCATGTTTTCTCTCCTGCAAAAGCGGATGTGGCTTCCAGTACCCAGGTATCCTTGGTGCCGCCCCCTTGCGAGGAATTGACCACGAGCGAACCTTCGCCCAGCGCCACGCGGGTCAGGCCGCCGGGCACCATGGAAATCGTCTTGCCCGACAGCACGAACGGACGCAAATCGATGTGGCGCGGCGCGATGCCCGATTCCACGTAGGTGGGACAGGCGGACAGGGCCAGTGTCGGCTGGGCGATGTAGCCGCCCGGATTGGCCAGCAGGCGCTGGCGGAAGTCCTCGATCTGCGCGGCGCTGGACGCGGGACCCACCAGCATGCCGTAGCCTCCCGCGCCATGCACTTCCTTGACGACGAGCTGCGCCAGGTTCGCCAGCACGTAGGACAAGTCGGCGCTCTTGCGGCACTGGTAGGTCGGCACGTTGTTGAGTATCGGCTCTTGCGACAGATAGAACTTGATCATGTCGGGAACAAAAGGATAGATCGACTTGTCGTCGGCCACGCCCGTGCCGATGGCGTTCGCCAGGGTCACCCGGCCGGCGCGGTAGACGGACAGCAGGCCCGGCACGCCCAGGGACGAGTCCGAGCGGAAGGCCAGCGGGTCGAGGAAATCGTCGTCCACGCGGCGGTAGATCACGTCGACTCGCTTGGGGCCGCGCGTCGTGCGCATGTAAACAGAGTTGTCGTTGACAAACAGATCCTTGCCTTCGACCAGTTCCACGCCCATCTGCTGGGCCAGGAACGCATGTTCGAAGTAGGCGGAGTTGTACATGCCCGGCGTCATGACGACGACCGTGGGGTCATCGACGCCCATGGGCGCGACGGAGCGCAAGTTGTCGAGCAGCATGTCCGGGTAATGGTCGACGGGCGCGATGCGGTTGCGCGCGAACAGTTCCGGGAACAGCCGCATCATCATCTTGCGGTCTTCCAGCATGTAGGACACGCCGGACGGCACGCGCAGATTGTCTTCCAGTACATAGAATTCGCCCTGTCCCGCCCGCACGATGTCGACGCCGGCGATGTGGGCGTAAATGTCGGAGGCGACGGAAATGCCCTGCATTTCCGGGCGGTACTGGGCATTCTTGTAGATTTGCTCGGCAGGAATGATGCCCGCCTTGATGATGTTTTGCTCATGATAAATATCATGGATGAACATGTTCAAGGCTTGCACCCTCTGCACCAGGCCCGTCTGCATCTGCGCCCATTCGGCGGCGGGAATGATGCGCGGGATGGTGTCGAACGGAATCAGGCGCTCCGTGCCGGCATCGTCGCCGTAGACGGCGAACGTGATGCCGACCCGGCGGAACGTCAGGTCGGCCTCGGCCCGCTTGCGGGCGATGGTCTCGGGGGATTGCTGCGCCAGCCAGCTGCTGAATTCACGATAGTGTTCACGTACCTTGCTGTCCGTACCCACCTCATTTGCAGTCATTTCATTGAAAAAATTTGCCATGTTGTGATTTCCCTTGAGCCGTGTCTGACTATAGCTCAGCAGGAAGCGTGCCAATGGCGCACACCTGAAAGTGTGTAAAAAATGACCATTTTTGTGGCATAAATCCGTCATCCGCACCGTTTTGGTGCGTTACTGCTCGGAAAGTGCCGGTGTTGGGGCAGGTAGCGGCGAGCTCAAGCGTCCGGCGTGACGAAGGGCCGGCAATCGATGGGCAGGTCGATGGTAAACGTGGTGCCCGTTTCCGGCGCGCTGTCGACCAGCGCGCTGCCGCCATGGCTTTCCGCCACGTTTTGCACGAAGGGCAGGCCGATGCCCCAGCCGGGCGCGCTGCCCTGGTGTTCGCGGCGCAGGTACTCGAAGATGCGCTCGGCCTGGTCGGGGGCGATAGTGCTGCCCGTGTTGTGCACGGTGAGTATCATACGTTCGCGCAAGGTGTTGACGTGGATATGGATGGGGCCGTCGTCGCCGTACTTGAGGGCGTTGCCGACCAGGTTTTCCAGGGCGCGGCGCAGCGAATTCTCGCACCACCAGCCCGTCACGGACGCGCCCGTCACCAGGCATTTGCCCGGATGGCCGGTATTGACGCTGTCGCCCACCTGGCGCGCCAGCGGCAGGATGTCGAAGCGCTGCAGCACCAGCGGCAGCTTTTGCCCGCGGTGGTAGCTGAGCGTATCGAGCAATTCCTGGATCATCTCGTCGAGACGCTTGCCGTGTTCGATGATTTTCGACGCCAGGGCCGGCACGTCGAGCTGCTGCGCGCGCCGCTGCAGCAACTGGGCGCTGTTGAGCATGACGGACAGGGGATTGCGCATGTCGTGCGACAGGCCGGCGGCGATGCGCCGCTGGAAGCTTTCGTGCATGGCGGTAAATTCCAGGATGGCTTCGCGGATGCCCGTATCGATCGAGGCATTGATCACCTGCCAGTCGCGGCGCCGCAGCGGCACGCCCGCTTCGAGGGCCGCATCGGCGAAACAGTCGCGGAAGATCTGGTATTCCTGGATCACCTGTTCCGGGCCATAGCTGGTCATGCGCGCCCGTTCGTTGCCGTGCACGGCAGGGGCATTGGTATGGCTGGTGGCATTGTCGCGCGGATAGCCTGGCGTCAGCGCTTCGGCCAGGTTGTCGAAGAAGGCGGGCAAGGTATTGATCAATATCGGTGTCAGCAGGGCATCGGCGCCGCGTACCTTGGCGCGCACCTCGTGTTCCCATTGCGTCAGCACGGCATCGCGCATGCTGAAGATGCGCCGCGTGCGCGCGGGCATGTCCAGCACGTGCATTTTCTGGTCAGAGGCATAGGTCATCGCAGCTCTCCATCGACAGCTCGGCATCCGCGCCGTGCAACGGCGGGAGCTAAAGTATCCTCCAAATCGGCGTGCGGGTGGTGTTCAATTTGGCGCGTCGGCGCCGGTCATGACGGCGCTCAAATGACCGAGGGCCGTATCCCATTGCTCCAGCGAAAAGTTCTGCGGATCGTCATGGCCATTCGCAAAGCCCGTATCGAGCACGGCGTGGAAGGCGGGGATCAGCCACGTACCCTTGCGCACGCTGGCGGCGATGTACAGCAGAGCCAGGCGCGCATATTGGGCGGAGGTGAAGCCAGGATCGGGCGCCAGCCCGTCGTTGCCCTTGCCGCCGCCGGGTACGGAGTTGCGCGGCTGCACCAGTTCCACGTGCAGGAACAGGCCCGTCAGCGAGGGCTTGTCTTTTTCCAGCTTGCTGGCGTAGCCGGCCGTGCCGAAGTCACGCACCTGCAAGGAGTTTCCCTGGCGGTTGACGTAGACATGGCCTTTCGGGCCGCCGCCCAGCGCGGGGTTGCGTAGATTGAAATCGTTGAAATCCCAGCTGGCGTCGTTGATGTGGCCGGGAATGGGCTCGAGCAGGAAATTCGGGTAGCTGGTGTCGTGGATGACGAAATAGCGGGCCATGGGCGCGGCCAGCCGGCCCACGGCGCGCGACAATGGCGCATCGACGGCGCCGCCCACGTCCGCCTCGCTGATCGATTGCTGCGCCAGCCACGCGCGCAGCTTGGCCGGCGCGATGCCCGTGCGCTGGCCGACGTGGGCGGCAAGAAAGTCCGGCAGCGGCGCGCTGTCGCCCAGGCGCGCATACAGTTTCACTGGACGCAGCAAACAGGTGGCTTGCGCCCGCGCATCGCCCTTGAAGCCGCTTTTCCAGGCGGCATACGGGCAGGCCGTTTGCTTTTGGGCGGCGGCCGGCAGGGACAGGCAGAGTAACAGCAGCAGGGCAGGGTATCGTTTCATGCCGCATTGTCGCCGAAGCGCCGCTTGCGGCACAGGCGCGCACGCGAAAAAAAGCTGCCAGAAGGCAGCTTTCATGAAGGCAGGGGCTGCCGGCTCTTTAAAACGCCACGCTGCCCGACACGACGAAGGTGCGCGGCGCGGCCAGCACCAGGCTGCCGGCGTCGAACGAGGAGACGGCCGAGGCCCAGTAGCTGCGGTCGGCCAGGTTGTCGATGCGCGCGCGCAAGGTCACGTCATGACCGGCTACCTGCGTCAGGTAGCGCGCGCCGATGTCGACGCGGGTCCACGATGGCAGTTGCTTGCGGTTGGCCAGGTCCGCATATTGCGTCGACGTGTAGACGGTACGGGCGTTCAGGCTCAAGCCGGGCGCGCCGGGCACGTCCCATTCGCCGCCCACGCTGAGCTGTGTCTTTGGCGCGCCGATGGCATTGTTGCCATTGTTGGCCGGCTTGTCCGTCTTGCGCTGCTCCGTATCGAGCCAGGTCAGGCCGCCCAGCAGGCGTACGCCCGCCATCGGCGTGCCGAAGATGGACAGTTCCAGCCCTTGGTTGCGCTGTTCGCCCGACAGGGTGGCGCGTGAACCGACCACGGCAGGCAAAGGCTTGGCCGTGGAAAACAGGGCGGCGCTCATGCCCAGCCTGCCGCCGTCGTACTTGACGCCGATTTCCTTCTGCTTCGACTTGTAGGGCGAGAAGACTTCGCCTTTGTTGCTCAGTGGCACGTCGTTCTGGCCATCAAAGTAGGTGCCGCTGGCAACGGGACCCTTGACCAGCGCCTCGATGTAGTTGGCGTACAGCGACACGCGCTTGCCGGCCTTGTAGACGATGCCGGCCACGGGCGTCGTGGCGCTCTTGTCATAGCTGGAATACTGGACGGCCGTGCCGTAGGCATACGCGGCGTCGCGGATCTGCTGGCGCCGCAGGCCCACGGTCAGCAGCAGCCGGTCGTCGAGGAAGGCCATGGTGTCGGCCACGGCGTAGCTGCTGAGGATGGTTTTTTGCGTCAGGCGTGGGTCGCTCATCACGCCGCCCGAGTTCGCCGCCAGGGTGGGCGGCATGGCCACGTCCAGCGGACGGTAGATATTCGTCGGCAAGCCCGCATAGTCGCTGATCGCATACGCATTCTTCGCCTCGTTCCAGTGGCCGGACCAGCTGGCCACCAGGGTGTGCCGGACGGCGCCCGTCGTCAGCTTGCCGCGTATGCCCAGTTCGCCCGTGCGGATTTCCTGCTTGCGCGCATTGTCGAAGCGGTACACGCGCGCATCGCCATTAAGCGAGGTCAACGTCGGTTGCGCCAGGCTGTTCGATTCCTTCGTCGAGCGGCTGCCGAACGCGGCCCAGGCCACCACATCCTTGGCCAGGTCCACTTCGGCGCGCGCCGTGCCGAACACATCGTGCTCCTTCGAATAGCTCCACGGCTGGGCAAAGTTTTTCGAGGCATCGGGCGCGCCCGGCAAGGCCGTCAGGCTGCCCGTGTTGACGGAAGGGCGTGGCGCCGCCAGGTCGAAGTTCTGGTAGCCCGCATCGGCCGACAGGCGGTAGCCGCGGCCGCGATAGTCGAGGCCGACGGAAAACATGCCCACGTCGTGGTCTTCGCGCTGGATGCCGGTCTCGCCCTGGCGCTTGGCGGCGTTCACGCGCACGCCGAATTCCTGGTGTTCGCCAAAGCGGCGCGCCACGTCGATGGCCGCGTAGGCGTGGCCACCCGATTCCACGCCCACCGTCAATTCCGTCAACGGCGTGTTGCCGGCGCGCTTGGGCATCAGGTTGATGGCGCCGCCGATGCCGCTGCCGCCCGGCGCCGCGCCGTTCAGGAAGGCGCTGGCGCCACGGAATACTTCCACGCGCTCGAGCAATTCCGGCGACACATATTGACGCGGCAGCACGCCATACAGGCCGTTATACGCCACGTCGTCCGAATCGAGGGCGAAACCGCGGATTACATACACTTCCTGGAAATTGCCATAGCCGCGCGACATGCGCACGGCCGCATCGCTCTGCAGCAAGTCGCCCACGCTGCGTGCCTGCTGGTCGGCAATGAACTGCTGCGTATAACTGGTGCTGCCGAATGGCGAATCCATCATGTCCAC
Source organism: Janthinobacterium sp. 67 (assembly GCF_002797895.1). Classification (NCBI taxonomy): domain Bacteria; kingdom Pseudomonadati; phylum Pseudomonadota; class Betaproteobacteria; order Burkholderiales; family Oxalobacteraceae; genus Janthinobacterium; species Janthinobacterium sp. 67. The sequence goes on from NZ_PGES01000001.1 coordinate 1,056,755, forward strand.
GGACCCGAGGATGCCCATGCGCCCGCCGCGCGCCACCTGGCCGCCCGCATACGCCCTCGACAAGCCTTCCGCCGACGCATCGGCCGAGGCATTGACGACAACGGTAGGCATGGTTTGCGCGCCGCTGTCCGTGGGTGAGTTCTGGGCATGGGCGGCGGCGCTGGCCAGCAGGAAGGCGGCCAGGGCAAACGGGGTAGGGACGAGGTGGAAGGAGCGCATGGTGTTATCTGGATATTAATGAGAATGATTATCATTATATTCCAGCGTGGCGCCATGCGTGGGAAAGTGTGAGAAAGCGGTCAAAAAGTCGCCATTTGTACAACACGGCGCAAGTGAGGGTGGCGGAATCTGGCGCAAAAAGGCGCGCCAGACGGTACCTTGTGGATTTATTAATGCCTACGGTCAAGTTTCGCTAAAATAAACCACCGCGCCCGGCGCCCACAGGAAACCGCATGCCATTGCTCCGCCATTTACAGTCCGCTGCCACGCGCATGCGGCGCTGCCTGAGCCTGAAAGGCGCGGCCGTCGCGCTGATATTGTCCATGCACGCGCTGGGCCTGTATTTCCTGCTGCTGCCGGCGCGGCAGCTCAAGCAATACACGGAAGTGGCCTTCATGACCTTGTTGCCGCCCCGGCCAGCGCCGCAGGCGCCACCGGTGGCCTTGCCCGTGCCCATGCAGGTTCCCGTGCCGCGCGCGCGGGCTACCTTGCCGCCCGTCATCCTTGCGCCTCCGGCCGTGGCGGCGGAAGCCATCACGGCTCCCGCCGAGGATTCCCCTGCCGCATCCGCCACGACGCCACCTGCGGACGACTTGCGCATGCGGGCCCGGCTGGCCGCGGGCGCCGCCGACAAGGCCCTGCGCGGCGAGCTCAAGCAAGAAAAGCCATGGCTGGCCACGGCCGAACTCAAGAGTGACAGCACCTTCCAGAAGCTGGTCGCCTCCGCCTGGCGCGGCGGCCCCGTCATCCGCGTGGAGGAATACCTGACGGCTGATGGCCGTCCCGTCACGCGCATCGTCAGCGCCGGCGGCGCCACGTGCTTTGGCCTCGACGCGAACCCGGGCGCGGGCGCCGACCCGTTCAAGACGGGCGGCAAGGTCAAAAGAGTGCCTTGCCCGGGTTGAGGCGATCTGACAATCTTCTTGGCGTCGCCTGTCGGCTTACGCCCTGCGGGCTAAGCCGACCTACGCATGGCGTACGGGTGATACATCCCAGGTCAAGATCACGTGCCGGACCGCGTTCTAGCTGCGTAGGTCAGATTAGCGCAGCGTAATCTGACTATCTTTGTGGCGTCGCCTGTCGGCTTACGCCCTGCGGGCTAAGCCGACCTACGCATGGCGTACGGGTGATACATCCCAGGTCAAGATCGCGTGCCGGACCGCGTTCTAGCTGCGTAGGTCAGATTAGCGCAGCGTAATCTGACTATCTTTGTGGCGTCGCCTGTCGGCTTACGCCCTGCGGGCTAAGCCGACCTACGCATGGCGTACGGGTGATACATCCCAGGTCAAGATCGCGTGCCGGACCGCGTTCTAGCTGCGTAGGTCAGATTAGCGCAGCGTAATCTGACAATCTTTGTGGCGGCGCTTGTCGGCTTACGCCCGTTGGGCTAAGCCGACCTACGATTGAATCGTCACCCCCGCCATGGCATCAAATATGCTAAGTTGCGTCTGCAAATCTTGCCGACACCAACAGACGCCCATGCCACCCGACCTCCTTATCCTCGCCCGCAGCCCTTCGGCCGCCGTCAACGCCCAGCTGGAACAGCACTACACCTGTCATCACGCCTGGCAAGTGCCGGCGGACGAGCGCCAGGCCTGGCTGGCCGAGCGGGCGCCGGCCATCCGCGCCGTCGTGACGACGGGTGCGCTGGGCTTGAACGCCGCCGACATGGGCTTGCTGCCGAATCTGGAAATCATCGCCGTCAATGGCGTGGGTCTCGATGGCGTGGCGCTTGACGTGGCGCGCGAGCGGGGCATCGCCGTCACCACCACGCCGAACGTGCTGACCGACGACGTGGCCGACGTGGCGCTGGCCTTGCTGCTGGCCAGCGCGCGGCACATCGTGTCGCTCGACCGTTTCGTGCGCGACGGCGGCTGGGAGCGCCGCGAAGCCATCGCCCCCGCATCTAGCCTGCGCGGCAAGACGGCCGGCATCTTCGGTTTCGGCCAGATCGGCCAGGCCATCGCGCTGCGCCTGGCCGCTTTCGGCATCCACGTCCGCTACTTCCAGCCGCGCGCCATTGCGGAGACTCCTGTGCCGCGCGCGGAATCGCTGCTGGCCCTGGCGCAGGAAAGCGATTACCTGATCCTCTGCGCGCCCGGCACGCCGGCCACGCGCAAGATCGTCGACCGCACCGTTCTGGATGCGCTCGGTCCGCAAGGCACCCTGATCAATATCGCCCGTGGCGCACTGATCGACGAGGACGCGCTGATCGCCGCCTTGCAGGATGGCCACCTGGGCGCTGCCGGCCTCGACGTGTTTGCCGACGAACCGCGCGTACCAAACGCCTTGCGCGCCTTGCCGAACGTGGTGCTGACACCGCACGTGGGCAGCCTGACCGTGGAAACGCGCCATGCGATGGGGCAACTGGTCGTCGATAACCTGGCCGCGCACTTCGCCGGCTTGCCCTTGCTGACACAAGTAACGCTATAACGTCCACGATCCACCGTTTTAATCAAGCATGAATGAAAGAGTAGCTATGGAATCAAGAAAATCGCTGTTGCGCACGCGCGGCGGACTGGACAGCGGCAAGGTGGGCATGATCGAGCTGTTCTTCGATCTCGTGTTCGTGTTTGCCGTCACGCAGCTGTCGCACGGCTTGTTGGCCCACCTGAGCGCCATGGGCTGGCTGCAGACGGGCCTGCTGCTGATGGCCGTCTGGTGGGTGTGGATCTTCACGTCGTGGATCACCAACTGGCTCGATCCCGAACGCATTCCCGTGCGCATCAGCCTGTTCGCGCTGATGCTGGGCGGCCTGATCATGTCGGCCTCGATTCCCGAAGCGTTCGGCACGCGTGGCCTGGCCTTTGCCGGCGCTTACGTCGCCATGCAGGTGGGGCGGCCCCTGTTCGCCTGGTGGGCCGTGCGCCATGAAGCGCTGTCGCGCCGCCGCAATTTCCAACGCATCGCCCTGTGGGCCGTGTTGTCCGGCATCTTCTGGATCGCCGGCGGCATCGCGTCGCCCGAGCAGCGCATCTTCTGGTGGGGGCTGGCACTGGCAATCGACCTGGCCGGTCCCTGGATGCAGTTCGGCCTGCCTGGCCTGGGCCGCTCGACGACGGCCGACTGGGACGTCGACGGCAGCCACATGGCCGAGCGCTGCGGCCTGTTCGTCATCATCGCCCTCGGTGAGTCCCTGCTGGTGACGGGCGCCACGTTCGCGGGCCTGGAATGGACAGCTGGAAACTGGCTGGGCTTCCTGTCGGCCCTGGTCGGCAGCATCGCCATGTGGTGGATTTATTTCGACACGGGCGCCGAGGCGGGCCACCACCGCATCGCCCACTCGAAGGACCCGGGCCGCATCGCCCGCAAGGCCTACACCTATATCCACGTGCTGATCGTGGGCGGCGTGATCGTCAGCGCCGTGGCCGATGAACTGGCCCTCGTGCATCCGGACGAAGCGAGCTTCGCCGGCATCAGCGCCTTGCTGGGCGGCCCGATCCTGTATCTGCTGGGCAATGCGCTATTCAAATGGGTCAGCAGCGAGCGCGCCGCGCCGCCGCTGTCGCATCTGCTGGGCATTCTGATTATCCTGGCCCTGATCCCGATGGCGTATGGCCGCCTGTATTCGCCCTTGACCCTGGCCTGCATCACCAGCTGCGTGCTGGTACTGGTGGCCGTGTGGGAACATATGGCGCTGCGCCGTCCGCCGCCGGAGATCGATCCCTGATGCTTGCTTAGCCGGGCGGCGCGATGCCGTCCGGATCGCTGCGCGCATCGAGCTGCAGTTGCAGGAAAGCCAGGTCCAGCCAGGCGCCGAACTTGGTGCCCACCTGGCGCATCAATCCCACTTCCTCGAAGCCCAGCTGCTTGTGCAGGGCGATCGAGCCGGCATTGCCCGCTTCGATACCCGCCACCATCACGTGCTTGCGCAAGCCGCGCGCCCGCGCTATCAGTTCCACCATCAAGGCCTTGCCGACGCCGGCGCCCCGGCGATCGGCGCGCACGTACACGGAATGCTCGACCGTGTGCCGGAAACCCTCGAACGGGCGCCAGTCGCCGAACGAGGCGTAGCCAGCCACATTCTGCTCGGCATCGATGGCGACGAGCACCGGGTAGCCGGCCCGCTGGCGGTCGGCCAGCCAGGCGGCGCGGTTGGCCGCATCGACCGTCCGTTCATTCCAGATGGCCAGCGTATTGCTGACGGCATCGTTGTAGATGGCCGTGATGGCCTCGATGTCGCCCGTGTGGGCGTCGCGTATCTGCATGTTGCTCTCCTCGTCAAGCGTCTACTATAATGGACAAATCATAGATTGCCGTCCACCGCTTGTCCAATAAAATCACATAAATGTCCACTAAACCAGACGAATTGAACCAGCGCATCGGCGCCAGGGTGCGCCTCGAGCGGGAAAACCTGGGCTGGTCGCTGACGGAGCTGGCGGCCCGCTCGGGCGTGTCGCGCGCAATGGTGCACAAGGTGGAGCGGGGCGACTGCAGCCCCACGGCCACCTTGCTGGCGCGGCTGTCGGGCGCCTTCGAGTTGAGCATGTCCGAGCTGATCGCGCGTGCCGAGATGCGCGCGGGGCGCTTGCTGCGCAAGGCGGAACAACCGGTGTGGATCGACCCGCAGAGCGGTTATGTGCGGCGGCACGTGTCGCCCGCGTCCGACATGCCGCTCGACCTCGTGCATATTACCTTGCCGCCGGGCGCCGTGGTGGCGATGCCGGCCGCCGCCTATGTGTCGCGGCGACAACTCATCTGGTCGCTCAGCGGCAGCCTCGTCTTCATCGAAGGAGACACGCGTCACGTGCTGGACGAGGGCGATTGCCTGGAACTGGGTCCGCCCGCCGACTGCGTGTTCCGCAATGAGACGGCCACTGCGTGCACCTACGCCGTGGCGGTATTGAAGAACTGAGGTCAATCCAGCGCCGCCGCGCGCAGCTGGGCAATGAAGGCGCGCGCGGCGGGCGCCTGTTCGTGGCGGCGGAAGGCCACGGCGATTTCCGAGCTGATCTGCGGCCCTGCCAGCTCGCGGAACACCACGCCCGGCAATTGCACGCTGGCCATCACGGAGTGGGGCACGATGGCGCAGCCGACGCCCAGCGACACTTCCGTCAGCACGGCCACCAGGCTGCCCGGGCGCGACACCACCTGGGCAGCAAAACCGCCGCGCCGGCTCACTTCCAACGTTCCCAATTCCTGTTCCGGCACGATAAACGCCTGCTGTGCCAGCGCGGCCGGCGCCGCCACGTCAGACAAAGCCAGCGTGCTGTCGGCCTGCACGGCCAGCACGAAGCGGTCGCGCAGCAAGACCACGCTGTCCAGTCCGTCCGGCAAGCGCAGGGGCGGGCGCACGAATGCCAGGTCCACGCGGCCCTGGTCCAGCAAGCCGGGCAGGGTATCCATCGCGTATTCGCGCGCACCGATGTGGATGCCGGGGTGGCTGGCGCGAAAGCGGGCAAACTGGTCCTGCAGCACGCCGGAGTAGGCGGCCGACGCCACGTAGCCGATTTCCAGCCGCCCCAGTTCGCCCCGCCCGGCGCGCCGCGCCACTTCCTGCGCCTGCGCCAGCTGCCCCAGCGCGCGCGTGGCTTCGATGACAAACAATTCTCCGGCGGCCGTCAGGGACACGGCGCGCTTGCTGCGCTGGAACAAGCGCGTACCCAGCAGCAGCTCCGTTTCCTGCACCTGCTTGGTCAGCGCGGGCGGCGAAATGCCCAGTTCCGCGGCCGCCCGCGCGAAGTGCAGGCTGTGCGCGACGGCCAGCACGCAGCGGAAATGCCGCAGTTCCATCTCTTTATCTGTATTCACCATGAGTAAATTATAAGGCGGCTGTCTTATAACAGGAAATAATACTAAGTTGCTTACAATCGGGGCATGAAAAATACCAACTGGACTTTATATACGTGCTCGGGCGTGTGCGCGCTGATCATGCTCGACACCAACGTCGTGGCCGTTTCCTTGCCCTCGATCGCCCGCTCGCTCAACGCCAGCTTCGTCGACGTGGAATGGGTGGTCAGCGCCTACATGCTGGCGTTCGCCTCGTTTTTGCTGCCCGCCGGCAGCATCGCCGACCGCCTGGGACGGCGCAGGGTCATGCTGTTCGGCCTGGCCGTGTTCGCGCTGGCGTCCCTGCTGTGCGGCCTGGCGTGGACGCCGTTCGTGCTCAACGTGGCGCGCGCCGTCAAGGGACTCGGTGCGGCGCTGCTGCTGACCTCCGCCCTGGCCGTCATCGGCCACACCTTCCATGCGGAAAAAGAGAGGGCGCGCGCCTGGTCCGTGTGGGGCGCGGCCATGGGCGTGGCCATGACGGTGGCGCCCCTCTTGGGCGGCCTCGTCACGAGCACCATCAACTGGCGCTGGATTTTCTACCTGAACCTGCCCGTCGTCGCCATCCTGATGTGGCTGGTAGGCAAGCACGTGGATGAATCGAAGGACGCGTCCAATGCCAGCTTCGACCCGCTCGGTGCGGCATTATTTTCCGCCGGCCTGTTCGCCATCATCTGGGGCTTGATCGACGCCAGCGTGGCGGGCTGGTCCAGCCGTGCCACCGTGCTGCGCTTTGTCGCGGGCGCGGTGCTGCTGGCCGTGTTCGTGCTGGTGGAACGGCGCCAGCGCGCACCGATGGTCGATTTGTCCCTGTTTGGCCGGCGCGTGTTCGTCGGCGCCGTGCTGGGCATGTTCGGCTACGCCATCGCCGCGCAAGTGATGATGACCTTTTTACCGCTGTATCTGCAGAACGGCTTCGGTTTTTCCGCCGTGCTGGCCGGCTGCGCCATGCTGCCGTTTGCCGTCGCCATGGTCGTGCTGTCGCGACTGGCGCCGCGCGCCATGCGCCATCTGGATGACCGCGGCATGTTAGTCACGGGTTTGCTGATCGTTGCCGTCGGCAACGTTGCCACGGCACTGGCCGCCGCCAGCCTGCAGTATGGCTGGGTGGCGGCGGGCATGGTCGTCACGGGCGCGGGCGCCGGATTGCTTAACGGCACGACGCAAAAAGCCATCCTTGCCTGCATCCCGCGCGAGCGCACGGGCATGGGCTCGGGCATCAGCACGACGACGCGCTTTGTCGGCATCGTGCTGGCCGTGGGCGCACTGGGCGCCGTGCTGGCCATGCGCACGGCCGCCTCGTTCGACAAGCTGGCGTGGCTGCACGGCTTGAAGGCCTCACCTGAAATGATAGGGCGCATCGTCGCCGGCAACGCGGCCGAGGCCTTCGGCCAGCTGCCGCCCGCGATGCAGGCCGTGGCGCAGGAAGCGGCGCGCCACGCCTTCATCGACGGTTTTGCCAGCGTGCTCTACCTGGCTGGCGCACTGGCGGCCGTCGTGGCGGCGCTCGTGTTCGTGCTGGCGCGGCCGCTGGAAAAGATGTAACTGTTCAGCAATATCCGCGTGCGCGGCCTGCACTTGTAATATGATGCCATCGAGCAATACATAGCAATCATATAACTACCGCAGGTAATCCTATGCGCAGAAAACGCATTATCGTCACGAGTGTGCTGGTGGCAGTCATCGGCGTGGCCGCCCCCCTGAGCCTGGCCTTCTATCTGTCGTCCGTGCGCGCCGAGCAGGGCGAGCAGGAACGCCTGCGCCTGCTGGCCGGCTACGCGCTCGAGCGCGCCCACCGTTCCATCGCCTCGGCCAGCATGGCCTTGCGCAGCGCCGATGCGTTGGACCTGGCGCCGTGTTCGGAAGCGCACGTCCAGCAACTGCGCCGCATCACCATCACCACGCGCAGCATCGACGATATCGGCTATGTGGAAAACGGCTTGCTCAAATGCACGTCCACGGGACTAGAGGAAGAACGCATCGCCGTCACGCCCGCCGACTTCACGCTGGACAATGGCATGGGCCTCGATTTCAACCTGCGCCCCGTCGTCAGCGGCGGCAAGCGCATGGTGGGCTTGTCCTACCGCGCCTATAAGGTGCTGATCGATCCCGTGCGCTTTTCCGACGTCATCGTCGACAACGATATCCAGATGGCCGTGGCCATCGGCAAGGGCGGCGTGCTCGACACCTTGCATCATCCGGACCCGGCCCTGGTCAAGACCCTGCTTGCTGGCAAAGGAGCGATGGGTAACTTTGCCCACGAGGACAGCATCCATGCGATCCTGTACCGCGATGGCTTGACGGCCGTCATGATCGAGCCGCGCAGCAAGCTCGGCGAGAGGCTGCGCCGCGAACAGCTGCTGCTCTTGCCGCTGGGCCTGCTGATGGCCGCCTTCATCGTCGGCATCGTCGTGTGGCTGTCGCGCCGCCGGCTGTCGCTGCGCGGCGAACTGGAAACGGCGGTCGAGCGGCGCGAATTCTTTGTCCACTATCAGCCCATCATCGCGCTCGACACGGGCGTGTGCGTGGGCGCCGAAGCGCTGATACGCTGGCGCCGCCCCGACGGCAGCATGATACGGCCCGACCTGTTCATCCCCGTGGCCGAGGAGGCCGAACTGATACTGCCCATCACGGACCAGGTGATCGCTTGCGTGATCGCCGACATGCGCGCCGCGCTGCTGGCCGACCGCGATCTGCACATCGCCATCAACCTGTGCGCCAGCGATATCGAAACGGGCCGGGTGCTCGACGTGCTGGAACGCGCGCTGGCCGGCACGGGCATCGAGGCGCAGCAGATCTGGCTGGAAGCGACGGAGCGGGGCTTCATCAACGTGGAAGCGGCCCGCGCCACCATTGAAAAGGCCAGGGCGCGGGGCCACGCGGTCGCCATCGACGACTTCGGCACCGGTTATTCCAGCCTGTCCAGCCTGCAAAACCTGCCGCTCGACGCCTTGAAAATCGACAAATCCTTCGTCGACACCATCGGCACGGACGCGGCCACCAGCAGCGTCACGCCGCACATCATCGCCATGGCCCGCACCTTGAACATGCTGATCGTCGCCGAAGGCATCGAAACGCAGCAGCAAGCCGATTATCTGCTGGAACGCAAGGTGGAGTTCGGCCAGGGCTGGCTGTTTGCGAAAGCGCTGCCGGCCGCGGAATTCCTCACCTTTTACCGGGCGCGCCGCGCGCCGTCGTCCACATGAAACAGCCACGCTTTCCCTATCCCTTGCAGCCGCTGCGCGTTCCCGGCGGCTGGCACATCACCGTCAACACCCTGTTCGAAGTCGACCCGGGCCCCGATACGATGGAGTGGTTCAGCAGCGCATTGCTGCTGTGGGGCAGCTGCCGCGACAACGGTTACTGCTTCAACTCGCACTTCGAGCCGGAAGACGATCCGCAGGGAGAATTCGTGCTGGAAATGGGGCGAGTGGAATATGACCGCCACGGCAAGATTGTCCAGGGCAGCGACGCTTTCCTCGGTGAATTTCGCACGCGCAGCAAGGCGGAGTTTGTCGCGCGGGTCGAGCAATTCATGCAAGACCCGGCAGCCTGATTTTTACGGCTTGCGGGGCAAGACGATGTCCTGTCCGCCTTGCTTGAGCACGGCGCCGGCGATCTTGCCCGCCGCATCGCGTGTAAACGCCAGTTCCGCCTCGATGGCGCGGAAGAAAAACTGGTCCTTGGCGCTGGCAAACAAGGGGGCGGACCCGACGCCCGTGCCGGCCGCCTCCAGGCCCTGCTTGCCCAAGGTCACCGTCAACGCGAATTCCGCGCCCAGCGGATACACGCCCACGTACTCGGCCAGCGCGACGCGCGGCAGCGCGATGGCGGCCTGCGGCTTTTTCAGCGGAGGCAAGGGCGTGCCGGGCAACAAGGCGGACAAACCCAGCGCATCGACCTCGCGCACCGTGTTGGTCAGCACTATCACGCCCCGCTTGCCGTCCGTCGTGAACGCCGCATAGCTGGCGTAGCCGCCCGTCTGGCCGTCGTGCCAGGCGTAGCTGTGTCCCTGTTGCTGTTCCAGCAGCCAGGCCAGACCGATTTTCGAGCCGCTGTCGGGCGCCAGCGGACGTTGCGGCTCGATGGCCAGCGCATACGGGCGCAGCGGTTTATACATGTGGGCTTGCAGATAGGCGATCATGTCGCGCGCGCTCGAATACACGCCGCCGGCCGGCGCCACCACGTTCATATTCCATGCCGGCGCCGGTTCGCCCGACAGCTGATGGCCGGGCGCCAGGCGCGCCAGCATGCCGTGCGTGGGCTTGTTCGAGGTGGAACGCATGCCCAGCGGCACGGCGATGCGCTTTTGCAGCAGCGCCTCAAAGCTGGTACCGGCCTGTGCCGCCAGGGCCGTGCCCAGCACGGCGTAGCCGATATTGGAGTATTCAAGTTTCGTGCCCGGCGCGTACGGCAGATGATAGGCGGCGAGAAACTGCCGTTGTTTGGCTTCCGTGTAGTCGGCGTACGGATTGGCCGGGTCCTTGGGCGCGAAGTTGTCGGGCAGGCGCGGCAGCGAGGAATAATGCGTGGCCAGGTCGAGCAGGCTGATCGTCTTGCCCTCGAACGCGGGCACCGTATAGCCGGGCAATAATGCCGCCACGGGTTCCTCGAGTTTGACCTTGTTTTCGGCGACGGCGTCGGCCAGCAGCAAGCCCGTCATGGTCTTGGTGACGGAACCGATCTGGTAGACGGTATCGGCGCCCGGCTTGATGTTCTTGCCGGCGTGTATGCTGCCAAAGCCGTACACGGCGCTGTCCTTGCCGTCGATGATGGCGATGACGATGCTCGCGTGCATGCCCGTGCGCGTGAGTTCCTCGGCGCGCTGGCGCACGGCGTCGTCCAGCACGGGTGCGGCCAGGGCTGCGCCGCCGACGAGGCAAAGAGGGAGGAGGGTAAAAGTGGGTGTCATGGCAACCTTGTCCAGGGTGGGCCGTATGCGTGCCAGCGCCTGGATGAGGTGTCTGGCATGCCTGGTCAAGGATACGGCGCCAACATGAAGGTCATCTGAATTTTATGTCACCTTTGCCATTGTGCTAAGGTTTGCGTTTTCCCGGCAGGGCTTGGCCGTTCTGGTGCAGGACGAGGCCCGTGATGACGCCTTGCGCATCGCGCTGGAATACCAGCTGCGCCTCGACCACCTTGTAAAAGAAGCTGTCCTTCGCGCTGGCGTACACGGGTACTTCGGGCTGGCCCGTGGCGCCCACCAGCAAGCCATCGGGACCCTGGCGCACGCTGAGGATAAACGTGGGCGCCAGCGCATACTGGCCCGCATATTGCGCCAGTTCGGCCGGCGCGATGGCTATTTCCTTGGGCGCCGGGGCGTTCGGCGGCGACAGGCTGCCGGGCAGCAGCACGCCTACGCCCAGGCCGTCGACGTCGCGCGCCGTGCTGCTCAGCACCACCACGCCCCGCTTGCCGTCCAGGGTGTAGCCGGCGAAGCTGGCATAGCCGCCCGTCTGCCCGTTATGCCAGGCGAAGGGCCGGCCCTTGACCTGGTCGAGCATCCACGCCAGGCCGATCTTTTTCACGCCATCGCCGTCGCCTTCGCCGGCCAGCACCCGCTGCGGCCGCACGGCCAGTTGGTGCGCGGGACTGGTCGCCCGCATGTACGACTGCATGTAGGCAATCATGTCGCGCGCGCTCGAACGCACGGCGCCGGCTCCCGCGATGGCCTGGAAATCCCAGTTCGCGGCCGGCTTGCCATCGGCCAGGTGGCCAGGCGCCAGTCGCGCGCGCAGGGCGGGCGTGCCTGCCGTGAAAGTCGAGACCATGCCCAGCGGACGGAAAATGCGGGCTTGCAGCAGTTCCTCGTAAGACATGTTTGCCTGCGTGGCCAATGCGGTGCCCAGCAAGCCATACGCGAGGTTCGAGTATTCATACGCGGCGCCGGGCGCGCGCGTCAAGGTATGGCCGGCCAAAAAGCTGCGCAGCTGCGCCTCGCCAAAGCCGGCGTAGGGATTGGCCATGTCCGCCGGCGCCAGGTTGGCGGGCAGGCGGGGCAAGCCGGAAAATTGCGTGGCAAGCTGGCCCAGGGTGATTGGCTGGCCCGCGAGCGCGGGGATGGCGTAGCCGGGCAGCAGCTCGGCCACCGGCTGCTCCAGCCTGGCCTTGCCCGCCACGACGGCGTCCGCCAGCAGCAGGCCCGTCATGGTTTTCGTCACGGAGCCGATTTCATATACGGTGTCGGCATCGGGCACGCCCGCATCGCCTGGTCGCGCGCGGCCGAAGCCGTACACGGCGCTGTCCTTGCCATCGATCACGGCGATGACCAGGCTGGCATGCTTGCCGTCACGCACCAATGTTTCCGCGCGCTCCCGCATGGCGGCATCGAGCGTGGGGGCGGCCAGCGCGGCGGCGCCGGACAGCGACAAGATGGGCAACAGCAGGGTACGCAGGCGTGGGGGCATCGTGTTTCCGTCGTCAGTTATTGATGGGAATGCAGCATAACATCTTCGCTGGAAAGATGGCTGTTTTGGCAAGATGCCATCGCCAGCAACGCCGTCAGTTGCGCGCGCATGCCGTTGCTCATACATTGCAGCAATTCGCCGCGCCGGCGCGCATCGGCGCGTTTCTTGGACGGTACGTCGGCCAGGTCCGGTAGCCGATAGGGCGCGCAGGGCAAGTGATAATTGCCATCGCGCATGCGCAGGGCGTGCAATTCCTGCCACGCCTGGTCGTAATCGGCGGCGATATGGCGGCGGCGCCGCGCATTCAGGGCGATGCGGTTGTCATTGCTGATCAAGAACAGGTTATTACAGGCAAAAAAATCGCCGAAATCGCGCAAGGCCGTCACCATCAGGTTCTTCGGGCGGCAACCGTGCAGCGCCCGCGTGGCTTCCTTGACGGCCAGCTTGCCCGCTTCCGAGCGCAAGCCTTGCAGCGCGCCCAGCTGCAGCGAGACGCCATCGGCGCGCGGCACGAACAAAAAACTGGCCAGGTACAAGGGCTGGCCGTCGCGCGTCAGGCGCAGACACAGTTCGCCTTCGCGGTAGCTGTCGTGGATGGCCGTCAGTTGCAAGCGGTACAGGGCCGCGTCCTTGCCTTCGAAGGCGGCCAGCACGACGGGCCCACGCGCCGCCCGCTCGACCAGCGCGCGCGCGCCAGCCTGCCACAGGAAACGGTAATGTCCTTCCAGCAATGCCCGGCGATCCGCGCAACCGAGCTGGCGCGAGGCGTATGGACGGTAAATCTTGAAGCGCAGGCACGGGTGCAGCTGCGCCAGCGAGTGCAAGCCCGGCATGCTGCCCAGGAAAGCGTGCCAGCGCGTGCGCTGGCGGGGAAAGAAGAGGGCGCCCAGCGCCGCTTTCAGGCGGTGGCCACTGGCAGGAAGCGGTGTCACTGCGGGCGGCACGGCGGCGCCGTGGCGCAGGGTTAACGCGATGTCATTCATGATTCAGCCGGAAAAGGGCAGGCGCTGCACAATGAGAGCCTTGCCAACATGAATGCTACGTGGGCCAGGTGAAGTTCATATTAAGAAGCTATCCCATGGGTATTTAGAGGATGGCAACTAAACATTTGCCTTCTGGCAATATAGACGGTTATGCTCGCCGCTCCTTGACTCGATGACTGACGCCTTTCATGAACCACCGCCATTTGCTTACCATCCCCGTATTGCTCGCGACACTGGGCGCCCACGCGCAAGACCGCACGGCCGATCCTTTGGCGCCCTTGGCGCAATGCATCAACCGCAGCCAGTTCCAGTTCAAGACGCAGGACCGGCTGCCGGCCGGTGCGACCACGCGCGTCGTCAAGATGGCGGCGGGGGATAGGCAGATATCGACGGCCGATGGCTATCGGCTGATGCTGTTTCGCAAGAGCAGCTTGCCTTTCGTGAATTTGAAGATCGAACGCAGCGCCGAAGGCCAGTTCGCCGCCGACCGCGACACCATCGTGGCGCAGATGCGGGAAATGGCCGCCAGGGGCAAGCTGCCGCAGCAACTGCCGCTGGAAACGGACGCGCGCGATGGCGTGGAAGTGCTAGGATTGAATAACGCCAGTATCGCGCAAGCGCAAGGCATCATCAGTTTGTATACACTGTTGCACGCCGCCAGCGGCACGGTCGCCACCGCCTACATACTGAACCAGCCGGCCGATCCGCGCGACTTTGCGACGGATGCGCAATACCAGGCGCTGCGCGCACAATTGATTGCCTCGCTTGCCAGCTGCATGGCCGATCCTGCGCAGTAAGGCAAGCGGGCAGGGAAGGAAATGTCAGCCATGAAAAAAACAGTACCGGGCACGGCGCCCGATCATGACGCCGAAAACGCCGAGCCCGCCGCCAGCCAGATCGACGCGAAAATCGCCTCGCTGGCGGACTGGCGCGGCAAAACCCTGGCCGCCGTGCGGGCGCTGATCCGCCAGGCGGACCCGGACGTGGTCGAGGAAGTCAAATGGCGCGGCGTGCCCGTCTGGTCGCACGCGGGCATGATCTGCACGGGCGAAACCTACAAATTGGCCGTGAAACTCACCTTCGCCAAGGGCGCCGCCTTGCCCGATCCGGCCGGCCTGTTCAATGCCAGCCTGGACGGCAACACGCGCCGGGCCATCGATATCCACGAAGGCGCGCATCTCGATGCCGCGGCGTTCAAGGCCCTGATACGCGCCGCCGTGGCGCTCAATACGGCCCCGAAACCAAAGCGAACGAACTCTTGAGACATTATCTGTACCTCTGGCACGACCCGGCCCAGCGCATGCTGGTCGCTTCCGGCATCGAATTCAAGGATTTTATTACTGCCCTCGGCCAGGCTGACGGCATCGTGCTGCGCAAGGGCAGTGCCGGGACAATCAAAAAACCTGCCGCCTTCCAGACCTTGGCGCGGCAACATTTGCCAGCCCTGGCGTTCGAAGACATGCATGCGTCGGGCAGCCACGCCTGGGCCGATTGGCAAGGCGCGCCGCCGGCTTCCAGCGATGCGGCCGTGGCCGCGATGCTCGATCACCGTGCCGCATTGGCACCGCTGCCTGCCTTGCGGGGCCGCTTTCTCGCCTTTGCCCACGACGACGGCTGGTATTTGAAACTGTTTTACGGGCACTGGAACGACGTGGCGGATTTGTTTGCCGGCGCCATCCCGCCAGCCTTGGGTGCGCTCGACATGGGTTTGCTGGAGCAGGGAGGCGATGGCTACTGGCTGCGGGACGGAGTGGTCCAGGTGGAACTGAAAACCCATGATGTCGACAGCGTGCTGAATCGCCGCCTGTAAGGAATGGATAGCGCGCCAGCCATGTGCCTGATTCGTCCTTTCTCCAGCGCGGACACGCAGTCCTGCACCGCCATCCTGGCCCTGGCCGGACGAGACGCCTTCGGCCCTGTTGCCGGCAGTGCCGCTTTCACGGCGGCGACGCAGGGCGAAGCCGTCCTCGTTGCCGAGCGCGGCGGCATCGTCACCGGTTTTGCCGCCGTGTACACGGGCGATGCCCCCGATTACTTCCTGCACCACTTGTACGTGCACCCGGCGCACAGCGGGCAGGGCATCGGCGCGCAACTGCTGGCGGCCGTCGTTGCGTGCTACGGTCCCCATCTGAGCCTGAAAACGCAGCTGGCCAATACGGGCGCGCGGCGCTTCTATGCGCGCGCGGGCTGGGTCGAAGATGCGGCGGACTGCGGCGTGGACGCCATCGGCGCGTGGATACGGGTGCGCTACCGGCAATAAAACGTCAGATTCAGCGAGGCGCGCAAGGCAGCCATATAGACAGGTTCAAACATCGCGCTTCTCCTTGCTATCCGAAAGCAGGGCCAGGCGCGCCGCCATGCCGGCATTCTCGCGCAGCAAGCCGTCACGCTCCTGCGCCAATGCCTCCATTTTCTGCTGCGATAATTGCCCGCTTTCGGCCAGCATGTCGAGCTGGCGGTCTTGCGCGGCCAGCGCCACCTTGGCGTCGTTCAGCGCCAGCAGGGCCGTGTCCAGCTTGGCCAGCAGGGCGTCGGCCGACGCGGCTGCCTGCAGATATTGAAATTCGAACTGGTCGCGCTCGGGACGCACGGTGGCCAGCGCCTCGCGGTCTGCGGCCGCTTCCGCTGTCAGCCGCGTTTGTTCCGCCTGCAGTTGCGCCAGGCGCATGTCTTGCTGCACCAGGGTCGCTTGCTGGCCTTGCAGACGCTGCTGCAGCTGCGCGTTATCCTGTTCCAGCCGGCTGATCCGCTGCTGCGCCTGGGTCCGTTCTTCGCTGCGCTGGGTGGCGGCCGCTTCCTGATAATGGTCGAACTGCGAGCGCACCTGCGCCAGCTGGCGGTTCAGGGCCGCGATTTCCTCGCCCCGGTCGGCCAGGCGCTGCGTCAGGCCCGCGTTATCGCTGTGCAGGGTAGCCAGGGTGACGGCGCGAAAATGGTGCTCTTCCTTCAATTGCGCCAGCGCGTGCTGGGTGGCGCGCAATTCCTGGGTGAGGGCGGCGCGCGCCTCCGTCAGTTTCAACCGTTCCGTTTCCGTCTTCTTCAGCTTTTCCAGCGCCGCGTCGCGTTCGGCGCGATTTTGCTGCATGCCCGTTTCCAGCTGCTGCGCCACGTCGCGCTGCTGCTTTTCATAGACCCCGCGCATCGCTTCCATCAGTTCGGCCGGCAAGCCCGCTTCCGTTTTCACGGCGCCCGCGCCCTGGAACTCCTCCTTCCAGCGCTTGAGCAGGGGGGCGATGGTGCTCTTGCTGCCCGTGCTGCCCAGCGCTTCGCGCACGCTGTCGACCGTGGGATTGCGCCCATCGGCGGCGACGATTTGGGCTGCTTTCATAACATCAGAGTACAAAATGCCGGTGCGGGCCATAAAACCACCTATGAACGAAATTTAGTAACGTATTACATAATACGTAATATCGAATAATATTACGATATAAATTTGATGATTTTTTGAAAAATATAATTCGCGATAAGATCGCTTATCGCGTGTTATGGGGGTGGTTTGCATGCTATTCTGCGTATCTCCCAGTACAAAACCGCGATTTCGCCGCCGCCATGCCCGATTTGTCCCTTACCAAACGCCGTGCCGCCGCGTCCAAAAGCACCACCGTCGCCCCCGCGCCATTACACGGCGCCCTGGTCGACGCCGAGCTGGCCGCGCGCCACCAGGCGTTTCTCGCCGCCGCCACGTCGGACAACACGCGCCGCACCTACCGCTCCGCCATCCGCCACTTCCAGGCATGGGGCGGGGCGCTGCCCGCAGACGAGCCCACCGTCATCCGCTACCTGATGGCGTATGCGGACAGCTTGAACGCTCGCACCCTGGCCCTGCGCCTGACGGCGCTGTCGCAATGGCATGTGTACCAGGGCTTTGCCGACCCGGCATCCACGCCCACCGTGCGCAAGACCCTGGCCGGCATCGCCCGCCTGCACGGCAAGCCAAAAAAGAAGGCCAAGGCCCTGCCTCTGGAAGACCTGGAGTTGATCGTCGCCAAACTGGCCGCGCTGGGCACGAACAAGGCCTTGCGCGACAGCGCCTTGCTGCAGCTGGGATTTTTTGGCGGCTTCCGGCGCAGCGAACTGGCGGGATTGATGGTGGAAGATGTGAGCTGGGAGCCGCAGGGCATGGTGATCACCTTGCCCCGCTCGAAAACGGATCAGCTGGGGGAGGGCATCGTCAAGGCGATCCCGTTCGGCGACGGCATCTGCTGCCCGGCCACGGCCTTGCGCACGTGGCTGGCCGCAGCGCACATCCGCACGGGCCCGCTCTTGCGCACGGTGAACCAGTGGGGACACGTGGGCGCGAAGGGTCTGCACGCGAGCAGCATCAACACCATCCTGGAAGCTTGCGCCAAGCTGGCGGCGCTCGATTACGTGCCGGAACTATCGAGCCACAGCCTGCGCCGCGGCATGGCTACCAGCGCGCACCGCGCGGGCGCCGATTTCCAGGCCATCAAACGCCAGGGCGGCTGGCGCCACGACGGTACCGTGCATGGCTATATAGAAGAGGCGGGCCGCTTTGAGGAAAATGCGGCGGGGAGTTTGTTGAAGGGGAGGAGGAAGGTGCCCGGTCAGCGTCCGAAATGACATGCACAAAACCAACAAGTTGGCCATCAGCCGGACAGTCGTGTCGTACAGTGCCGTGAACGCCTTGGCGCATGGCTGATCGGATGCGTCCTTAATATTCAACGGCTAGTAAGATGGCTGCTTGCCGTCGCTGGAAGGCTTGCCCCGATTGCACGCTCTATTGACTATTTGCAAATTTCGCCCAGTCATGGCTTATCAGCAGTTCGACGGCGGCGAACGAACTCATGGCAAATTAAGCGTCCAGGAACGTCATCGCGGTCGACAATGCCAGCAACTGAAAAAATGCGAGATACAAGGCTCGCGATATCGGCGGCATGAACTTCCATTGCAAGCTCTTCGTCGGTGAAAGCAAAGCAGACTTGTTGGTCCCTATGCAGGAAAATAGTGCCAATAGTGCCAGGGAAAAGAATCTTACATGAGCTGCTAGATCAGGAGCAAAGGCGCAGCCAAAGAAAATTAGCGAGAAAAGAAATAGAGAAAAGCGGGAAATCTTCTGTCCCAATTGCAGTTGTATTCCATATGCCATCATTTTTATCATTGTTTTTAGTTATGCATGTTTCGCTTCAACGACTGCTCCCGGTAGACAGGCCGCAATTCGACAATGCGAGAAAGCCCAGCTCCGTCTTCAGCGCATTGCCATGGAGAGTAACAAATTACCAAACGGGAAAAATCACACATTGTCACACTGGTGCGGGTTGCGTCTGCCCGTTTATCTATCAAGTGCCTTGTTGGCCGGATAAAAGCTATTGTTGAGAAAAATATAGCGATAAAGACAGCACGCCCCGATCAAACTCATGAGCTACCCCAAGGACGCGGGTGCAAAGCAATGTTCCCCTGGCCTAGGAACGGTGACAGCTTTTTCTGAGCCGCCTGGATGCCAAACCATACTGCTGAATCTGCTGCGCGCAAGCGCAGGCATACAGGAGCGTTTCAAGACGGGGCTTGATGAAGTCGATGCGCTCCCTGGCCGGGTCGCCAAAGTGCTCCGCCAGCCGAATCTGGTATCCATTGCGTATCAGCAAACGCAGCATGGCGGGCAGCACGCCGCCGAGCCGGGCAGCCGCTCCTGCAACTGCGCCAGGCTGCGCCGCTGGTCGAATTCGGGAATTGCCTGCAGCACGTGCCAGGCTTCAGCGAGTGTGCCGGGCCGTATCATGCGGCCGCTTGTTCCCGGGGGCGGATGATCATGCAGGTGGCCGTCGCGTGGGCGTAGACTTTACCGGCTTCGTCGCGGATCGTGCCTTCGGAAATGACCAGGTTGCGTCCCGCATTGATGACTTTGCCTTCCGCGTAGACCGTCACGTTGAAGGGCAGGGGACGGCACATCTTGATGTTCAGGTCCGTCGTGCCGTAGCTTTCGCCGGCCGGCAAGACCGTGTGCGTGGCGCAGCCCGTGACCGTGTCGAGCACGGTGGCGGCGAAACCGCCATGCACGCCGCCCATGGGATTGGTGTGCGTTTCATTTGCCGTCGCCGTGAAGATGACGCGGCCATGCTCCACGGTTTGTGCATCCATGGGCATGGTCTTGGAAATGCCGGGCCGTGGGAACAGGCCTTGCGCGAACGCTTGCATCAGTTGCAAGCCGGTCATGTCTTTCGGGTGCATGGATAACTCCTGTGGTGGTGATGTGGGGATGGGTCAGACGTCCTGCGCAAAACGCAGGCGCGAGGCGTGCAGCAGGAAGCGGGCGACGACGGCCAGTTCTTCCTCGCTGAAACCTTGCTTCAGTTGTTCATTCAGGCTGTCGAGCAGGGGCAGGGCGGCGGCCAGCACCTCGCCGCCCCTGGGCGACATGTGCAGGGTGCCGGCGCGCGCATCGAGCGCAGACTGGCCGCGCACGATCAGGCCGTTTTCTTCCATGCGCGCCACCAGGCCCGTGACGGCCGAGTTCTTCAGTTGCAGCGCCCGCCCCAAGTCCTTGAGCTGGCAGCCTTCCTCGCCCTTCAGGGCAAACAGGGCGACCACTTGCGTGCCGGAAAAGCCCAGTTCGCTGGTGAAGACGGCGTCTGCCGAACGAAACAGATTCTGGCGCGCCAGGTTGAGCAGATTGAACAGCCGCGGCGAACGCTCGCCCAGCGGGCAGGCTGCGGCATCGGGGACGTCTGAAGTAGGAGAGGTATTGGTACGCATGCGAAGTATACTACTACGTATGCGTAATAAATCAAGCGTCGATTTCTAATCTTGCTGGTGGCGTCCGATATAGCGTGCGCGTGGACGGATCAGCGCCGCGCTGGCGGCTTGCTCGTTGGCATGCGCGATCCAGCCAGCCGAGCGGGCCAGCGCAAACACGCTCATGCCTGCGCCCTCGGGCCAGCCGAAGGCCAGCTCCATGGCGGCCAGCGCCAGATCGGCATTTGGCTTGGTGTCTAGCAGTTCACCCGCCGCCGCGCAGACGAACAGGATGGCGTGCAGTCGCGGGTGCTCGTGCGACAGCGCTGCCAAACGGTCCAGCAGATATGCGGCGCGCGGGTCGCCTCGTGGATACAGCGGGTGGCCAAAGCCGGCGAATTCCGGCGCGATGGTCATGTAAAAGGCGCCGATGGCGTCCCTGGCGTCCGGCGCGGCCAGCGCCTGCGTCAACATGCACCTGGCCGCTGCGCTGCCGCCGCCGTGTCTGTCTCCGGACAAGGCCGCCAGCCCCGCACTGAGCGCCATGGGCAGACTGGCGCCCGTCGACGCGACGCAGCGCACGGCAAAGGTGGATGCGTTCAATTCATGGTCGGCCAGCAGCACCAGCGCCGCGCGCAGCAATTCAGTCTGGTCCGTATCGGCCTGCCACGCCTGGGCCAGCTGCCGGTGCAGCGGCAAGGCGGACGGTGCCGTCTGGAGCAAGGCGGCGGCCAGGATGCGCATCAAGGCGGGGCCGGACTGCAGCATGTCGGCAGGCGCAGGCAGGGACGACAGCATGGCCATGGCCAGCATGGCGCGCGCCAGCGGCGGCGCATCGGGCGCGCTGGCCAGTTCCTGCGGCAGGGCAGGAACATCTTGCTGGAAATAGTCGCGCGCGTTATCGTCCCACAGCAGGCCGGCGGCCGTCTCCAGAGTCGCGGACTCGGCCAGCGCCGCCGCGTCGCAGCCCCGGTACAGCAGCCGGCCATCGAGAATGTGGGAAATTTGCGTTTCCAGCACGGGCAAGCCCCAGTGCATGGCGGCCACGGCCGTCTGGCCGCCCCGCTTGGCGTCCTTCTTGCGCGCCGCCAGGCGCAGCACGTCTTCCTGCGGATAGCGCTTGCGGCGCGATTGCCCGTTGCTGACGGACGCCAGCAAGCCCCGGCTCACGTAGGAATACAGGGTGGGCAGGCTGACGCCCAGCAGGCGCGCCGCGTCTAGGGCGGATAAGTCGATTTTCATGGCGGCGATTGTATCTGTATATTGATTCGTGGAATCAAGATTGACGGGCCGCGTGGCGCTTCACTAGACTCATGCCTTTGCAGGAGTCTCCATGAGTACACACACGATTCGCACCCTGCGCCTTGATGACGCCGCGCCCTTGCTGGCTTTCGAGCAAGCTAACCGGGCCTGGTTCGAGCGCCATATCGACCGGCGCCCGGACGCTTTTTACAGCGTTGACGGCATCCAGGCGCACGTCGCGCAATTCCTGGACGAGCACGCACAGGGACGCATGCACCCCTGCGTCATCGTGGACGAGCGCGGCGAGCTGATCGGCCGCGCCAACCTCAAGGATATCGACAAGCAGGCCGGAACGGCCGAAGTCGGCTACCGCATCGGCGAGCAGCAAGCGGGCAAGGGCCTGGCCACGTCCGCGCTGCGCCACCTGATCGCCCTGGCGCAAGACGAATGGCGGCTGTGTAGCCTGTGCGCCTACGCCATCGACGGCAATGCGGCGTCGATCCGCGTGCTGGAACGCTGCGGTTTCGTGCAGGGAATGGCCGTGCCTGATATCGCCGTGGTGGAAGGCAAGGTCGTCGATGGCCATGCTTACGCGCTGGATTTACGGGCGGCTGGGGTAGAATCTGTCCTGTAATAAATAAGCAAAGTTGGCAGATATGAATCATGGAACCCCAAAACGCATCGTCGTCATCGGCGCAGGCATCGTGGGCGCGTCGCTCGCCTACCACCTGGCCAGCAAGGGGGCACAAGTCACCGTGGTCGAGGCGGGCGGCATCGCTTCCGGCGTGACGGGTACCTCGTTTGCCTGGATTAACACGTCCTGCGCCGGGCCCGACCCCATTGCGGCCCTGCGCGGCGGCGCCATCGCGGCCTGGCGCCGGCTGGAAACGCAGGTGCCTGGATTGAAAATGCGCTGGCATGGTGCCTTGTGGTATGGCACGCAGGATGGGCGGGTGTCGTCAGAATCCCTATTGATTGACCGCGCGCGCATCGCGCAGCTCGAACCGCATCTGCGGCGGCCGCCGGAACAGGCGATCTTTGAGCCGGAGCAGGGCGCCCTCGACGCCGTTGCCGCCACGCATGCCTTGCTCGCAGCGGCCCAGGCGCTGGGCGCGACCGTCCGCACGCACACGCCCGTGCTGGGCTTTGCCGTCCAGGGGGCGAAGGTAACTGGCGTGGAAACGGCCGCTGGCCTCATCGAAGCGGACGTGGTCGTGCTTGCGGCAGGTACGGGTACGGCCAGACTGGCTGAGCAGCTGGGCGCCAGCCTGCCCATCCACGCCTCGCCCGCCATTTTTCTGCGCTACAAGGCGCCGCCCGGCCTGGTGCGCGGCATTATTTCCAGCGACACAATGGAAGTTCGGCAAGACGAAGACGGCACCATGCTGGCGGCGGAAGACTACGTGGACGACGCGCCGGACAACCAGCCCGCCGCCATCGCGCAGCGCACGGCCAGCGCGATCCGCGATGAACTGGAAGGAGCCGAGGCCATCGCGCCGGCATTCGCCTGCGTTGGCTTGCGCCCCATGCCCTTAGACGGCGTGCCCATCATCGGCTACTTGCCGCAGGTGAAAGGCGCCTACGTGTGCGTCATGCATCCGGGTGTCGTGCTGGCAGCCATCGTGGGCCAGCTTGCCAGCGAGGAAATCGTCACTGGCCAGCCGGCATCAGCCCTGGAAGCTTGCCGGCCCGCGCGCTTCCTGCTGTGCTGATTTCTGGGGCACGGGCACGACAAATACAGGCAGGATAAACGGCGCGACCGCCTGTTCATCGCCATCCTCCGGCGGGGCCTGCATATAATGTTCGTTGCGCCAGTCCCCGTTCACCACGCGCTCGGCGATCAGCGCCAGATCCTGCGTTTCGCGCAGTTCGCAGCAAAACGGCAGCCGGCCATGCGAGCGTGAAACCAGGCTGAACCGCAACTGGCGGCATTGCGCATCGTGCCAGCAGTAGAACAGCATCTCCTCGCCAACGAGCGCGCTGCTGCGCGCCGCGATCAACTCTTCGATGAATTCAACGATCTCGGCCGCATGGATCTGCGGCGTTTCCTCGTCCGTGGGCGAAAAGCTCCACATATTGCTGATGGCTTCGTGATTGATGTTGTCGGGATCGATCTCCACGAGATCGTCTTTTGCCATGGCGAGCCAGCTGCTTACAACCGTTGAGTGAATCATGTAAGGCTTTCAGTACTTATCGGTATTTTCTATTGAAGCATCGCCAGCTTGAGGATGCCGACGCATCCATTCATCCGCGACATCGCCCATGGTTTTGGCGGCGCCATCGCTTATCCAGACCATGAAATCACGGTCCAGCTTGAATCCCGGGCCGCACTGGCCTAACAGGAAGCGCCTGACGTTTTGCGTGTTTTTATAGTGGGCGTCGACGCTTGTTTGCCGGGTAATGACGCTACCGTGCCAATCGAAATTCATGCTGTTTCCCTTGAATGTACAGAGCGTGCCATTCTAGATCACGGGTGTCCAGTCGTCTCACCCCCTTGGCCCATCGAGCAACAACTCCGCCAGCCTGGTCGTCAGCCACAAACTCGTCTCGCTGAGCTTTTTTCCATGAATTGACAAGCGCCGCACCGGCAGGCGCGACAGTGCCAGCGCAGGGCAGGGCACTTCCTGCAGATAGCCCTTGTAATTGTCGTAATTGGCGATATTCAGCGGCAGAATCGCCCAGCCCAGCCCGTCCGCGACCATTTCCGCAATACTGTAGAAGCTGTCGGAAAACCAGACGGCGGGGCTGAACGCGTGTTCGCGGTTGAGCTCGGAATCCATGATCAGCTGGCGGTAGCGGGTCAACTCGTTGCGACTCACTTCCTGGCCATGCGCCATGGCGTGGCCTTTTGCCACGAACACGCCTTGGGCCACGCTGCCGATGTGCTGCTGTTCCAGCACGGGCGAGATGGGGCCGCGGTCGAAGTGGAAGGCCACGTCGGCTTGCTGCTGTTCCACGTATTGCGCCACTTCCGACGCCGTGGCGTTGAGCATCACCAGTTCCAGCGCCGGGTAGCGTGCCGCCAGTTCCTTCACCAAAGTGCCGATGGCCAGGTAGGGCAGGGCTTCATCCAGGGCCAGGGTCAGCCGGGCTTCGGGCGCCTCGCTCAGCAATTGCGCGCGCAGCTGCAATCGCTCGGCTTGGCGCAACAGTTCGCACGCTTCCAGGTGCATCACCTTGCCCGCTTCCGTCAGCACGGCGCTGCGGCGCGAGCGGTCGAACAGTTCCACGCCGAATTCCGCTTCCAGCAGCCCGATCGAGGTGCTGACCACCGATTGGGCGCGGCCCAGCCGGCGCGCCGCGCCCGAGAAAGAGCCGGCCGCGACGGCCGCCTCGAAGTAGCGCATTTGTTCCAAAGTCCATTGCATGACATCCACCTATCTGTTTTACAGATGGATTTTAACTTGAATGCCATCCAGGGGCGACATAAACTGTCTTTACATTTTCAATAACACGAGATCCGCCATGAAAAACGCTCAAGCCAGTTCACCCGCCATCAGCTTCAGCTGGTGCCACGACGCCACCGCCGAAGATGCGCTCTGCAAGCTCTACCTCGACAACGTCAGCCCCGACTATATTTCCCATTCGGAGCTGCAGGGCGAGCGCGCCGACGCGCCGGGCAACTGGCGCGCGGACTTGCCTGAAGTGATACGTGGCGAAATCCGCGCCGCCCTGTCGCATGACTGGGCGCATGGCGATTCGACCCTGCTGGCTGTCGCCACCAACGGTGACGCCATCGTCGGCATGGCCTTGGTTTCCATCGACACGCGCCAGCGCGCCTCGAAATCGTTCGCCGCGCTGGACGACCTGGTCTTGCTGCCTTCCATGCGCGGCAGCGGCATCGGCAGCGAGCTGGTGGAGTGGGTGGCAAGCGAGCTGCACAGCCATGGCATCGCCCGCCTGTTCCTCGAATGCGGCGCGCACAACCTGACGGCGCAGAAATTCTTCCAGGGCCGCGGTTTCAAGCAGGTGTCCGTCGTCATGCTGCGCGAACTCGACGTGGTGACTTCCGCCGTGGACGACAAGGATGGCGACCGTGGCTGACGCCCGCCGCCCCCGACAAGCCCAGGCCCGTGGCAGCCTGGAACGTAAATATTTGCGCAGCTCCCGCTTTATCCATACCGATAGTTGTTAAAAGTTATACTAAAATCCATGAGTTGTTTATGCATCCAATGAAAAAATGGCTGACGCTGGCCATCGTCTCCAGCGCCTTGTTCATCATCGTGGTCGACATGACCGTGCTCTACACCGCCTTGCCCGCGCTGACGCGCGACTTGCAGGCCTCCTCCTCGCAAAAACTGTGGATCATCAACGTCTACGCGCTGGTCGTCTCCGGTCTGTTGCCCGGCTTCGGCACCCTCGGAGACCGTCTGAGCCACAAACCCGTTTTCCTTGCCGGCTTGGCCGTGTTCGGCATCGCCTCGCTGTGCGCCGCGTTTTCGCCCGCGCCCGAATGGCTGATCTTTGCCCGCGTGCTGCTGGCCATCGGCGCCGCCCTGATGATGCCGGCCACCTTGTCCATCATCCGCCTGACCTTTACGGACAACCGCGAGCGCTCGTTCGCCATCGGCGTGTGGGCGGCGATTGCCTCCGGTGGCGCCGCGTTCGGTCCCGTGCTCGGCGGTTTCCTGATGGAGCATTACTGGTGGGGTTCCGTGTTCCTGATCAACGTGCCCATCGTGCTGCTGACCCTGGTGCTGGCCGCCGTTGTGCTGCCGAAACGGGCCGGTAACCGCGACAAGCCGTGGGATCTGATCGGCTCGCTGCAAATCATGATGGGTCTGCTCGGTGGCGTGTACGCGATCAAGGAGCTGGGCAAGTCGCAGCCGTCGTATGCGCTGGCCGCCTGTGCTTTCGCCGTGGGCGCCTTCTTCATGTTCAAATTCGTGCGCCGCCAGAAGCGGCAAGCCAAGCCGCTGATCGACTTCGCCCTGTTCCGCGAACTGCCGTTTTCCAGCGCCGTGGCCGCCGCCATGGTGGCGTCCGCCGCCCTGATCGGCATGGAACTGGCGTTGAGCCAGCACATGCAGCTGGTGCGTGAATTATCTCCGCTGGAAGCGGGTCTGCTGTTGTTGCCGCTGCCGCTGGCGTCCGTGTTTGCCGGGCCGCTGACGGGTTTCATGCTGCCACGCGCCGACAAGGCCAAGGTGCTGTGGGGTTCGCTGCTGCTGTCCGGCATCGGCATGGCGTCGTATCTGATGCTGCATGATGCCGCCGTCTCCGCGCAAGTGGCCAGCCTGGTGATTTTGGGCCTGGGCCTGGGCGCCGTCATGACGGCCGCGTCCAGCGCCGTGATGCTGAACGTGGCTCCGCAGCAAGCGGGCATGGCCGCGTCGATCGAGGAAGTGTCGTACGAACTGGGCGCCGTGATCGGCGTGACGGTGCTGGGCACCATCTTGTCGGCCGTCTACAGCGCCACCCTGGTGATTCCGGAAAGCGCGGGCCTGTTGCCGAATGCCCATGACACCTTGGATGCGGCGCTGCTGGCTGCCGAGCAATTGCCGGCAGAACTGGGCTTGCAAGTGTCGGAACTGGCCCGCTCGGCTTTCGACAAGGCATTTATTGTTGTGCTGGCCACGGCTTCCGCCATCCTGATGGCAGCCGCGGCCGCCATCCGCCACCTGCACCTGCGGGCGCGCCGGGCGATCTCGGTCTGATGGATCAGCGCTTGAGCAGCGGCGCCACCTTGTCGCGCAAGACCGTCCATTGGGCGTCGAGCATGGCCTGGTTGGGGTCGTGCCCGGCGCGTTTCACCAAGGTAAAGTCCTTGGCCGGTGCCGTGATGCTGTCAAAGTAGGTGCGCGCGATGGCGGGCGAGGTCAGCAAGTCCGCTTCGCCCATGATGAAAAACACGGGCAAGTCAAAGCGCGTGCCCAGCGCGGGCAGGTCGACCTTGGCGAACATGCCATCGCCACGCAGGCCGACGAACTGGAGGTACGAGTAGTCATCGGCCGCCTCGGCATCGGCCAGCGCTTGCGGCGTGGCGTAGAACGGCGCCGGCTGCCACCTGTGTTTCGGTGGCGCATCCGTTGCCAATCCTTCATATTTGCGGTCGAAGCGGCGCAGGATGCCGAAGTTGCGCGGATCGCGCCATGGCGGCGCACCGAGCGCCGTCAGCTTGGCCACCGTGGCGGTATCGCCGGCCGCCTGCGCCAGCGCCATCACCTGCCGGTACATGCCCGTCTCATTCTCGCGCGCATTGACCACCTGCGCCGTGCCGATATACGCGTGGAACAGGTCGGGGCGCGCCTTGGCCATGTGCACGCCCAGTATCGATCCCCAGGAACTGCCCATCAAAATGACTTTCCGCTGACCCAGATGCTGCTCGATATAGCGGGCCACGGCAACGCCATCGTCGCGCATCTGTTCCACGGTCAAGGGCACGTCTTCCGTGGGCCGCTGTTTCGCATACGTCATGCCGGCGCCGCGCTGGTCCCACTGCACCAGGGTGTAGTGGCGCTCCCAGCCGGCGTAGATGGCGTCCGCAAAAGGACTGAGCGCGTTGCCGGGGCCGCCATGGATGAACAGGATCACGGGATTGCCGCAGGCGGTGCCCGTGACCGTGATCCATTGCTCGATGCCATTGATGGACACATAACCTTGCTCGCGGACGGGCTGTGCGGGCGAGGCGCAGAGGGACGGAGAGGCGGCAGGTTCGGCGTGCAGGCCGGCGCTCAGCAGCAGCGCGGCCAGCAGGGTCAAGCGGGGCAGGAGTGTCATCGGCTACTTTGGCGGAGAGGGAGGTCAGCCGCCAAAGTAGCTTTTTTTACAGCAATTGTCCAGATGGAAATATTTTTTGCGTGGACTATGCTTGCTTACTCTTGCGCAGCAAACGCAAGCCGTTCGCCACCACCAGCAGGCTGGCGCCCACGTCGGCGAACACGGCCATCCACAAGGTCGCCATGCTGGCCAGGGCCAGGCCGAAGAAGACGGCCTTGATGCCGATGGCAAAGCTGATGTTTTGCACGAGGATGCTGCGCGTGCGCTGGCTCAGGCTGATGAATTCAGGCAATTTGCCCAGTTCATCATCCATCAGGGCCACGTCCGCCGTTTCGATGGCCGTGTCGCTGCCGGCCGCGCCCATGGCAAAGCCGATGTCGGCCTGCGCCAGGGCAGGGGCGTCGTTGACGCCGTCACCGAGCATGGCGACCACGCCGAATTGCTGCTGCAAAGCCTTGATTTCATCGAGTTTGTTTTCCGGCAGCAACTCCGCCTTGACCATGCTGACGCCCACTTCGGCGCCGATGCGCTGCGCCGTCAGCGCATTGTCTCCCGTCAGCATGACGGTGGTCACGCCCAGCGCATTCAATCTGGCAATGGCGGACGCCGCCGTCGGGCGCAGCACGTCGGCCACGGCGATGACGCCCAGCGCTCCTGCTGCGGTAGCCAGCACCATGGCCGTGTACGCCTGCTGTTCCAGCCCCGCCAACATGGCTTGCAGTTCTGGCGTCAAGACCTGCAATTCCGTCATCAGGCGGGCATTGCCCAGGTAATACGTCTGGCCATTGATCGTGCCTTGCACGCCGCGCCCATGCAGGGCGGCAAACTGGGTCACGGGCAAGTGGCTGCTGGCGGGCGGACCGGCCTTGACGATGGCGGCGGCCAGCGGATGGGCGGAATTGGCGTCCAGGCTGGCGGCCAGCAGCAGGATGGTGTCGCGGCTGCCGCCATCGAGCGCCATCACGTCCGTCACGGCCGGCTTGCCCATGGTCAGGGTACCCGTCTTGTCGACGGCGATGGCCTTGATGCGGTAGCCCGTTTCCAGGAATTGCCCGCCCTTGACCAGAATGCCGCGCCGGGCGGCCGCCGTCAGGCCGCTGACGACCGTCACCGGCGTGGAAATGACGAGCGCGCATGGGCAGGCGATCACCAGCATCACCAGCGCTTTATATACCCAGGCCATGAATGGCTGGCCCAGCAGCAACGGCGGCAGCACGGCCACGAGGATGGCGAAGACGACGACGGCCGGCGTGTAGTAGCGGGCGAAATTGTCGACAAAGCGCTGCGTGGGCGCCTGCTTGCCCTGGGTTTCCTCGATCACCTTGACGATTTTCGCCAGGGTGCTGTTGCCGCTGTTGGCAGTGACGGTGACGTCGAGCAAGCCCCGTTCATTGATGGTGCCCGCATACACGACGTCGCCCACGGTCTTGTCCACCGGCATGCTTTCGCCCGTGATCGGCGCCTGGTTGACGGACGACTCGCCGCTGGCCACCACGCCATCGAGCGCGATGCGCTCGCCCGGCTTGACGCGCATCAAGGCGCCGATCGCCACCGTGGCAACGCTCACCTGGTTCCAGGCGCCGCCGGCGTCGGCCACTGTCGCCGTATCGGGCGCCAGCTGCATCAGGCTGTGCACGGCGTTGCGCGCCCGGTTCAGGGACAGGCCCTCGATCAGCTCGGCGATGGCGAACAGGAAGATGACCATGGCCGCTTCCGGCCACTGGCCGATGGCG
Organism: Janthinobacterium sp. 67; assembly: GCF_002797895.1. Taxonomy (NCBI): domain Bacteria; kingdom Pseudomonadati; phylum Pseudomonadota; class Betaproteobacteria; order Burkholderiales; family Oxalobacteraceae; genus Janthinobacterium; species Janthinobacterium sp. 67. The sequence continues at coordinate 1,086,521 of NZ_PGES01000001.1, forward strand.
ACGGCGCCGAAGACCGCCAGGCTCATCAGGAAATTGATGTTCAGGGTGAACGTTTTCAGGGCGATCCAGCCCTTTTTCAGGGTCGGCCAGCCGCCCGTGGCAATCGACAGCAGGGCCAGGGCGATGACGAGGGGCGAACTGTCTTCATGCGTGGTCCATGCCAGCGCTTCGGCGCCAGCGGCGGCCAGGCCGGAGACGACCAGCAAGCCTTTTTGAAGGCCGCTCAGGCTGCCTTCATTCGGATCGCGCGCAACTGGCGCGTCCGCCTCCATGGGAATGGCTTGCATGCCGATGCCGTGCAGGGCCGCTTCCACCGTGGCCAGTGTAGCCAGGGTGTGGTGCACGTCGAGCACGCGGTTCATCAGGTTGAAATCGAGGCCCACGACACCCGCCAGATTGGCCAGCTTGTTGCGGATCAGCCGCTCTTCCGTGGGGCAATCCATGTTGGCGATGCGGTATTTGGCCGTGCTCGCGCCGGCGATGGCCGCGCTGGGCAGGGCTGGACCAGCCGGGACGGCAGGCGTGGACGAGCATGCATGCTGGCTGGAGCAGCAGCTGGCCGCCTTGGGCGCGTGCTTGTGCTCATGGTCATGATCGTGCTGATGGTCGTGCTTGTGCTCATGGCCGTGCGCATGGGCGTGGTCGTGATCGTGGCTAACGTGGCTATCGTGTGGCATCGCATTCGTCCTTCCGGTTTCGTGTATGCTTCCATTAGAAAGCCTGTAGCCGCTACAGGGTCAAGCGCAATTTGCATAAAAATGAAAAGGGGATGCCATGCGTATCGGAGAACTGGCCAAACGGACAGATTGTGACGTGGAAACCGTGCGTTACTATGAAAAGGCGGGCTTGCTGCAGGAACCGGGCCGCAACAGCGCCGGCTACCGCGAGTACCGCGAAGAACACCAGGAACGGCTGCAATTCATCCGCCACTGCCGCTCCCTGCAGATCGGCTTGACGGATATCCGCGCCTTGCTGGAATTTAAGAACAATCCGGCTGAAGGTTGTCAGAGCGTCAATGAATTGCTCGACCACCACATCTTGCGCATTGCCGAGCAAATGGCGAATCTGCAAACCCTGCAGCAGCAGCTGATGACCTTGCGCCACCAGTGCGACCAGCCGCAGCCGTCGCAAGACTGCGCGATCCTGCAAAACCTGTCCGAAGCGGCCAGCGGCCACGACTGCGCCTGCCATACCGAACTGCATTGAAGCGCTGGCGTCCGCCGGCCACTATCTGATCGCACCGGCGCTAACGGGGCAGCAAGGGCGGGCCGCCATCGCCCAGGCGGAAGGCGTCGACCACGCGCAATAAATCGTGCGCCTGGTCTTGCATGCTTTGCGCCGCGGCCGCCGATTGTTCGACAAGGGCGGCATTGCGCTGGGTCAATTCGTCCATTTCCGTGATGGCATTGTTGACTTCCTCGATGCCCTTGCTCTGGCGCTGGCTGGCCGCCGTGATGTCGTTCATGATTTCCGTCACCTGCTGGACGGAGGCGACAATATCGCCCATGGTGCGCCCGGCGCTGTCGGCCAGCTCGCTGCCCGTTTCTATCCTGGCCACGGAATCCTCGATCAGCTGCTTGATTTCGCGGGCCGCCGTGGCCGAGCGCTGCGCCAGGCCCCGCACTTCGGTGGCGACGACGGCAAAGCCGCGCCCCTGTTCGCCCGCGCGCGCCGCTTCCACGGCCGCATTCAGGGCGAGGATATTCGTCTGGAAGGCGATGCCGTCGATGACGGCGATGATGTCGACGATGCGCCCGGAACTGGCCTTGATCGAGCCCATCGTTTCGACCACCTGGCCCACGACGCGGCCGCCTTCCAGCGCCACATTCGACGTCGACAGCACCATCTGGTTGGCCTGGTGCGCATGGCTGGCATTCTCGCGCACGGTATCGGTCAAGGCATGCATGGACGACGCCGTTTCTTGCAAGGAATGGGCTTGCGACTCGGTGCGGGCCGACAAGTCCGCATTGCCCAGCGCGATTTCACTCGCTTCCACCGTGATGGTGGAGCCCGCCTGGCGTATGTCGCCCAATAAGGTGTTCCAGTTTTTCAGCACGGTGGCCAGCGCCCGGGTCAGCTTGCCCACCTCGTCGTCGCCCCGGGCTTCAATCGACGTGGTCAGGTCGCCGGCGGCCAGGCTTTCGGCGGCGCGGCAGGCGTCGTCGATGGGGCCCACCACGGAACGCGCCACCCATGTGGCGATCAGGGCCAGCAGGGCAAAGCCGGCAACCATGGTGCCCAGCGACAACCAGCCGGCGCGTTGGCCCGCATTCTTTGTCTCCTGCAAGGCCTCGACCGTGCGGTGGTCGAGGTTGAGCAGTACCTGGCGCAGCTGTCCGCGCACTTGCTGATAATGTGTGGCGGCATTTTGCATGGCCGCCACGCCCGTATTCGGGTCCATCGACGCCAGGTCCAGCGCCTGCGCCACGCTGGTACGGTAGCGCTCGACACCGGGCAGCGCCTGGCCCGCTTCCGTGGCGGCACCCGAGAATTTCTGCAGTTCCTTCAAGCCTTGCGCGATGGCGTTCAGCTGGCCATCCGTTTGCGCGCCGAACTGCTTGAACTGCTCGTCCGACAGGCTGGCCGCGATGGCGATCTTCGCGTACACGTCGGCGTGCACCTGGCCCAGGGCAATGGCTTGCTGGTTGGCCAGCCGCTCGGCCGTCAGGGTGACGTCTTTCAATTCGTGCATGCGCTGCTCGTTCTGCTGCATGGCGAAGTAGGACAAGGCCCCCATGGCCAGCAGGCAAGCCAGCGCGACCACCGGGACGATCAACATCTTCTGTGCGATTTTCATTGTGGCCCATATCGTCTAGAGAGCGGGAAACCATCCCGGCGCTGGCGGCGCGGCGGCTGGCTACAGGTAGATGCCGCCGCAGACGACGGTCTCGGCCAGCTTTTCGCAGTACATCACTTTCGGCTCGATCTTCTTGGTTTCCGGATTCGTGAATTTGTATTCCTGCCAGAACGTGCCCTTGCTCTTGGCCAGGTCGACACGTTCCTTGACGAAAGCCTTGCCATCGATATCTTTCAGCTCGATCAAGTTCTTGCCCACCATTTTCGGGTTGGCGCCATGCGCGGCGACCGTGCCGTCGAGTTTATAGACGACCAGGTACAGGTCGTGCAGGATGAATTGGGGCGCCTTGGCCGTGATGTCGCCATACGCCTTGGCGTCGCCGGCGCTCTTGATGTAGGCCACGCCTTTCTTGACCATGGCTTCCGCGTCGGCGCGCGTGGCGCCGCCTTCGGCGGCACTGGCGGCCAATGGCAGGACGCTGGCGGCAACGATGAGCGACAGGCAAATGGCAGGGGCGAACTTGGGCATGAGAATCTCCTTCACATTGCGGCAGGGGAAACCGGCGGGGAACCGGTGCGGTGAGGCGGCGTCTGTGGAAGTGCCGACGGTTCATGGTAGCGCGATGCCAGCGGGCATGCGCTGGTGCAACAGTATTTTTTTGAGTGGGGCGTTTTTGCAACGCTGCGCGCAGGCCGACGCAATTGCGTTTTCAGAGGGAAAGAGATACCGCAGGCTATCGTGTCGATAGTGTGGCGCGGGTGCCGCGCTACCGGCCGGCCCGCTCTTCCGCCGCCGCGCGCGCCAGGTCGTCGCGCCAGTCCTGCTGCGCCAAGCGGTAGATATCGGCGAAAAAGGCGCGCGGATCGTCCATGTCATCCCACAAGGCGGGCAGGGCGTAGGTGCTCTCGGGGTCGTGCTCGAGGATGGCCTGGAAATCATAGTCAGGGTCTTGGAGGGCCTGCGCCAGCACGGCCACCAGCGCATGGCGGTGGCGGTAGCTCAGTTCCTTGTACTGCGACGTGATGTCGCGGCGTATCAGCGCCGCGCGCTGGACCGGGTCGTTCATGTTCCACGTGCCCAGCTCCACGCCCACGGTGTGTTCGCGGTCGTACACGTCGAAGGGACCGAGGAAATGGTAGAGCGTGGGTTCATATGGCACGTCAACCCAGGGACTGCGCAGGCCGTTTTGCATGGCGACTTTCCCGTTCACGCGCATACAGGCAGGGTCCAGCCTTCATCACCGAGGTCGGTCGGGTAGATGGCGCGGGTCTGGTTCTCGCCCCAGCGCGCATGGTCGAGGATGCCGTCTTCGTGCATGTCGAGCACCCATTCCGTGCTTTCGAGCAAGGTGCCATCCTTGTGGTAGACGCGGAAGAAGGTGGACGTGCTCAGCGCGCGCACGATGTTCTGCGGCACGCCGTCGCCGTAGCGCGGCACATAGGTCTTGATCACGCACGTGCCCTTGTCGTTCCATTGCTGCGCATACACGGTGGCATTGCGCGCCGCGCTTACCTTGATGAAGAGCCAGCCTGCCAGCAGGAGAATGAGCAGGAAGGCGGCGGCGATCAGGCCGGTTTTCTTGAGTAGCTGCATGAGGTCATGGCATGGCCGAAAACGAAGTTGCCGCATTGTATGTCAAGAGCGGACATGCTTGCCGTACGGCACGTACAGCAAGCATGTCACCGCTAACTGCCGGCAACTTGGCTATTTGCCCACCGCCGCGTGCAGGGTATTGGCCATTTCCAGGTGATGCTGCAACGCTGGCAAGGTCTTCGCGGCAAAGGCCTTGATGTCGGGATCGCTGGCCTTCTGGCTGGCGTCCGAGAACAGTTTCACGGCCTCCTTGTGCGCCGCCACGCCGATGGTGGCCGCATATTCCCTGTCGAATTGCTGGCCTTCCAGGCGGCTCAGCTTGTCGAGCTGCGCCTGGTGCTTCTTGCCGGGCTGGTCGCTGACCTCGATCTGCTTGCTGCTGGCCAACTGTTTCAGCTCGTCAGCCACTTTCGTGTGGTCCGTAACCATGGTATCGGCGAATGTCTTCACTTGCGCATTGCTGCTCTTGCTTTGCGCTACTTTGCTGGCGGCAATTTCCGTGCTGCCCGCATCGGCGGCCTTGCTGAGGAATTGCTTGTCGTACGCGCCCGGCGCGGCAGCGGCGATGCTGTTGATGGCGATGCCGCTCAACAAGGCCACGGCGGCGCCGATGGCCACGCTTTTCAGGGACGGGGTACGCGAACTGGTGGTAGGGATAGGCATGGGAAGTCCTTTCGAGTGTGGTTTTTTATGCAAGCTGACGACAATATTAATCCCTCAGTTCGCGCACACCCATAGGACGCCTACGATTATGCCCGTAGGACTAGTCCTGTTCGTTAGCGCACAGTTCGACCTGTTTCAGAGCAAACAAAGCGGAGATGCCGGCATCGCGGCGCCAGGCCGGCATGCCGATGTCGAGCCATTGCGCCATCGCCTCCAGGTGCGATGGTTCCGAAACGCTGTGTTCGAGTTCATCGAGCACCGTGTCGCGGTCGATGTACAGGCTGTCCAGCCAGGCGTCGAACGAGGGCGCCAGTTCCATCAGGCCGTGGGCGCGCTTGCCCGTCCAGTCCGGCAATTCCTGCACGTAGGCCAGCACCCGGCCGCCGCCTTCCTCCGTCAGGTCCAGGTAGACCATGGAATTGCCGCCATCGCGGGCGAAGGGCAGGATGCGCACGGGCATGTCCGTATGCTTGCGCGCGGCACGGATTTCACCCACCAGGGTTTCATCGCAAAAATCGCCCTCGTCCGCGCTGAAGAAGGTATTGAAACCCATTTTTTCCACGCCGCCATTGCCGTCAGGCACATCCGTGGTGTAGTCAAAACAGGCGCCGTTGGCAACTTGCAAGAAGGCCAGGAAGGCGGGCGGCAGGGGCGCTTCCAGCAAGACTTCGATGGCGGCGATCTGCTGCGCCGTGGGGGCAGGCTTGGCGCCCTCGATGGCCAGGTGGCGGTAGCGGGTGTAATAGTTGCTCATTGATTCTCCTTGTAGTTGTTCTTGTCTATGTCCACTGGCGCCACATCGTTGCAGCCCGTCTCCACCTTGGCCAGCGCATCGACGAGGCCGGCACGCAGCACGGCCATCGAGCGGGCCTTGTCGTCGATCTGGGCAATCTTCGTTTCCAGCATGTCACGCTTGGTGGCCGCATCGAGCGCATTTTCCTGCCAGACAGCAATCACCTCGGCGATTTCCTTCAAGGTAAAACCCAGCGCCTTGGCGTGGCCGATCAGCTCGATGCGCCGCAAGGCTTGCGCCGAATATTCCTTGTAGTTGTTCGTCAGGCCCGGCTGCGGCGCTTCGTCCAGCAGCCCCTGGCGCTCGTAAAAGCGGACCGTATCCTTGCTGACGCCCGTCAGGCGGGTGATTTCTCCGATGCGCATAGCTTTTTGACTTTCTACTAATTTGTGAAACGCGAAAAATGGGCAGGGCAAGGTGTATTGGCGCAGACAGTACGCTAGTACGGCAAGTCAATGCAACGCAGCCATGTGCATTTTTTTGCGTTCCACGCTTGACCGTGGACTAAAGTCTACAGTTTACAGTAAAGCTCTCTTCACTACGACTCAATTCCCATGACCGCCTTCAATTACACCAAGCAGACCGTGCTGATCACGGGCGCCTCGTCCGGCATCGGCCGCGTCTTTGCGGAAACCCTGGCCGCGCGCGGCGCCCATTTGCTGCTGCTGGCGCGTTCCGGCGCCGTGCTCGACGGCCTGGCCAGGGAACTTTCCCAGCGCCATGGCATCCGCGCCCATGCACTGGTGGCCGACCTGAGCCTGCCCGGCGCCGCTGCGCAAGCCCATGCGCAAGCTTGCGCGCTGGGCATGCCGCCCGACGTGCTGATCAATAACGCGGGATTCGCCACGCACGGCCGCTTCGAAAGCATCGACCTGGCGCGCCAGGCGGCCGAAGTGACCGTCAATTGCACGGCGCTCATGGAAATGACGCACTGCGTCTTGCCGCACATGCTGGCAAAAGGGCGTGGCGCCATCATCAACGTGGCTTCCACGGCGGCCCTGCAACCCGATCCCTACATGGCCGTGTATGGCGCCAGCAAGGCTTTCGTGCTGTCGTTCTCGGAAGCGCTGTGGGCGGAAAACCGCAGCCGCGGCGTGCGCGTGCTGGGCCTGTGCCCTGGCGCTACCGAGACGGCCTTCTTCGACGTCGTGGCCGCGCCCGAAGCGGCCGTGGGCAAGCGCATGGATCCGCAAGCCGTCGTCGATGAAGCGCTGCGCGCGCTGGACCAGGGCCGCAGCAGCCACGTGGCGGGCAGGCCCAACCGGCTGCTGGCCTGGCTGCCGCGTTTGCTGCCGCGCCAGACCGTGCTGGGCATCGTGGAAGGCATGCTCAAGCCGAAGACGGCATAGGCTTCAACATGCCATGGTGGCGAACATGGCCAGCACGGCCGTCGCCATGACGATGGTCGACAGCCAGCCCAGCGCCCGCAGGCGGCGCGAAATGGTGAGCGTGCCCATGATGGCGGGGCGCGACGCCATTACCATCATCAGGGCCATGATGGGCACGGAAATGACGCCATTGATGACGGCGCTCCAGTACAGGGCCTTGATGGGATCGAGCGGCGTGAAGCACAGCGCCGCGCCGATCACGGTGGCCGTGACGATGATGCCGTAGAACTTCTTGGCGGCCTTGGGCGCCAGTTCCAGGCTGTTTTTCCAGTGGAAGGCGCCGGCCATGGCGTAGGCGGCCGAGCCTGCCAGCACGGGAATGGCCAGCAAGCCCGTGCCGATGATGCCCAGGCTGAACAGGGCAAAGGCGAACTCGCCGGCGATGGGGCGCAGGGCGGACGCGGCCTGGGCCGACGTGTCGATATGCGTGATGCCTTGCGCGCCCAGGGTCACGGCCGTCGTCAGCATGATGAAAAATGCCACCAGATTGGAAAAGCCCATGCCGATGGCCGTGTCCATCTTGATGCGCTGGAATTGCCGTGGCGCCTGCTCGGGCGCGCGGCGCAAGGCTTGCGCACTGGCGTCCGCCTGCAAGTCTTCCACTTCCTGCGATGCCTGCCAGAAAAACAGATAGGGACTGATCGTCGTGCCGAACACGGCCACGATCATGGTGACCGAGGCGGCCGACCAGCTGAACTGGGGCCAGACGGTGCGCAGCGCCACTTCGCGCCAGGGAATGTGGATCGTCAGCACCGTGGCCACATAGGCGAGCAAACCCAGGGTCAGCCATTTCAGGATGCGTACGTATTGTTGATAGGGAATGAAGACTTGCAGCAACAGGGACAGCAGGCCGAAACCGACGGCGTACAGGTGGGTGGGACCGCCGATGATCAGGGTCAATGCATCGCCCATGGCGGCCACGTCGGCGGCGATATTGATGACATTGGCCAGCAGCAGCAAGCCGACGATGGCGTACAGCAGGGAACGGGGATAGTGGCGGCGGATATTCGTCGCCAGCCCATGGCCGCTGACCCGTCCGATCTTGGCGCTGATGACCTGAATACCGAGCATCAGGGGAAAAGTCAGGCAGACGGTCCACAACATGCCGAAACCGAACTGGGCCCCCGCCTGCGAATACGTGGCGATGCCGCTGGGGTCGTCGTCGGCCGCGCCCGTGATCAGGCCGGGGCCCAGCTTGCCCAGCCAGGTGTCGGACGGGTCCGCCTGCTGGCGGGCGGCGTGTGCGCGGCCGCTGTCGGTGTGCATGCATGGCTCCTGTGTCGTGAAGCGAGCAGCGTATCACAGGCGGGTAGCGTCTTTGACAGATAACTCACAGGGCCGTCATGATGCGCTCGCGCAACCAACGGTGTGCCGGGTCCAGGTGCATGCGCTCGTGCCAGACCATGGCCATCTCGTAATCGGGCAGGCTGACGGGCGGCTCCCACGTGCGCAGATCGCCCAGCGCGTTTTTCAGCAGGCGCGAGGGCAGCAGGGCGACCATGTCGGAGGCGGCCAGCAAGGGCGGGACGATAAGGAAATGCGGCACGGACAGCACCACCTTGCGCGTTCGTCCCAGCAATTCCAGCGCCGTATCGACGTTGCTGCGGAAACCGCCGCCATTGGGCGAGACGACGATGAATTCCAGCGCGCAGAACTGGTCGAGGTCGGGCGGCGCTTGCAGCTGCGGGTGGTCGCGGCGCCCCGCCAGCACGTAGTGTTCCTTGAAAAGCGTGCGGTGGCGCAGGCCGGGCGGCGCCTCTTCCTGCGCCAAAAAGCCCAGGTCGACCTGGCCGTTTTCCAGGTCTTGCGCCATGCGCGCCGGCACGGCTTCGAACACGGCCATGCGCGACAGGGGCGCCTGCGCGCGCAGGGCGGGCAGCATGGGCACCAGGATCGCATATTCGGTGGCGTCGGCCGCCGCCAGATTCCAGCGCACCTGGGCCGTGGCCGGGTCGAACGGCTGTTCCGGCTGCAAGACTTGCTCCAGCTGGGCCAGCACGGCTTGCAAGGGCGCGAACAGGGCCAGCGCCCGGGCCGTGGGCAGCATGCCGCGCGGGCCGGGCAGCAGCAACGGATCGTCGAAGGCGGCGCGCAACTTGCCCAGCTGCACGCTGACGGAAGGCTGGCTCAGGTGCAGCCGTGCGGCCGCCCGCGTGACGTTGCGCTCGATCAATAAGGCGTTGAGGGTCAGCAGCAGGTTCAAGTCCAGCTTGCGCAAATTGTTCACGGCTATACCTTGTATATTAACTATTCATTTCCACTATGATAGCGCAATGCCTACAGTGGTTCCTGTGATTTTTACTTTTTACAGGAACTAACCGATGCAACTCCATGAATATACAAGCTTTGATGGGCTAGGATTGTCCCAACTAGTGCGCGATGGCATTGTCTCCGCCGCCGAATTGCACGATGCGGCCATGCGCGCCTGCGCCGCCGTCAACCCGCACATCAATGCCGTGGTCGAGCTGTGGCCGGCGGATGTGGCGGCCATTGACCACACGGCGCCGTTCGCCGGCGTGCCATTTTTGATCAAGGACGTGGCCGTCACCATGGCAGGCCAGCGCACCGAAGCGGGCAGCCGCCTGGGCGCCGGCCACGTCGCCGCGCTGGATTCCCACCTGATGACGCAGTTCCGTCAGGCGGGGCTAATCACCTTTGGCCGCACGAGCACGCCGGAAATGGCTTTTGCCACCACCACGGAGCCCGTGCTGTACGGCGTCACGCGCAATCCCTGGAACCTGGCACTGAGCGCGGGCGGCTCCAGCGGCGGCGCGGCGGCGGCTGTGGCGGCCGGCATCGTGCCGCTGGCCCATGCCACGGATGCGGCCGGTTCCATCCGCGTGCCGGCCGCGTCGACGGGCCTGTTCGGCTTGAAACCGAGCCGGGGACGGGTGTCGAACGGCCCCGCCATGGACGAAATCTTCAGTGGCCTGGGCGTGCAGCTGGGGGTGAGCCGCACCGTGCGCGACAGCGCCGCCTTGCTCGATTGTGTGCAGGGCGTGCTGCCAGGCGAGCCCTATGTGACGGCTGCGCCCGGCCACAGCTGGCTGTCGCAAGTGAGCGTGGCGCCGGGCAAGCTGCGCATCGCCGTCCAGCGCGCCGCCTGCAATGGCGCGCATCCCGTGTCCGCCATCAATGCCGCGCTCGATGCAACCGTGCGCCTGCTGGAAAGCCTGGGCCACCACGTGGAAGAAGTGTCGCCCGCGCTGGGCGTGTCGTGGGAAGCGTTCGTGCACGCCAACGCCAGCATCTGGTGCGCCAACCTGGTGCTGTGGATAGACGCCCTGGCGCGGGAAAGCGGGCGCGCCGTGTCGCCGGACACCCTGGAAGCGGCGACCCTGGCCTGCTACCGCCATGGACAGACGGTTTCGGCGGTCGATTTCGTGGCCGCCCTCGACGTGCGCAACATCGTCACGCGCCAGGCCGGCGCCTTGTTCGGCCAGTACGACGTGTTGCTCACGCCCACGATGCCGGATGTGCCGTGGCAACTGGGGCGCTATGGCGAAGACGAGGAAAAATTTGACGGTGTTGGCTGGACGGCGCGCCTGTTCGAGCATGCGCCGTACACGCCGCTGGCGAACGTGGCGGGCTTGCCGGCCATGTCCGTGCCGCTCGGCATGTCGAATGACGGTTTGCCGATCGGCATGCAGTTCATGGCGGGCTATGCGAACGATGGGATCTTGCTCCGGCTGGCGGGACAGCTGGAGCGGGCGGCGCCGTGGCTGCAGCGGCGTCCGCCTGTTTGGGCGGGCAAGGTGTAAGCATGCCTTGCAGGCGGCTGAAACCGGCCACCATAGCGGCTTTGGCCAGCGGCAAGAAGCCGGGGTCGGACCCGCCGGGTCCGACCCCAGCCCCTGTTCTTGGGGGAAAAATATCAGGTGGGCAGCGTCGCCAACGGCGCAGTGCCGCGGCCGTCCAGGCGAAAGCGGGCTTTTTCCCACAGCCGGTCGTGGAGGGGCAGCACGATCACGTTGCAGATCGGCTCGACCACGGCCAGCAAGCCGCCAAACGCCATGGAACCGGTGGCCCAGTACATCACGCCGAAAGCCACGCCCATGTGCAGGGCCGTCTGGCTGAGTTTTTCACCGGCCAGCGCGGCAAAGCCCAGGCGGCTGGCGGCATAGCGGCGGCGGATCGCATGCCAGGCTTTTTCATGCCATGGCAACAAGGCCACGTTGATGATCGGTTCGATGATGGCGGCCAGGCCTCCGAGTGCCAGCGACCCCGTCAGCAAGTAGGCGAGGCCGAAGGCGACCGACATGTGCGTGCAGACCTGGCTGAATGTTTTGATGGCGGTGAACAAGGGATGCTCCTTTCTGTTGAATTCGCTTATCCTTGATTTAGATAGTAACGATTCTCATTTACAAAAGAAAGTAAAATATTTCAACTGGATTCATAGATTGAAGCTATGGGTTGAGAAATATCAATTGTCCCTGCTGTGGGCACATCCCACGCCGGGTGGACGCAAGGGGGAGGGGGAGGCGTTGCGCCAGGGCATGGCGCTGCGCATGTAAGCGGCAAAGCTCGCATGCGCAGTGGGGCCAAGGCTGTTACGGCAAGGTCTTCGTCGGCACGGAGAAATTATAGTTATCGTGGCGGTCCCAGTTGATTGACCACGTCATCACGCCGCGGAAGTCCGGATACGCCTGCAGCGGCTTGATGGTGCCGCAGTTGAGCAAACGCGTCAGGCAATTGAGGGCGTTGCTGACGTCGGCATTCGTCGTGAAACCCGAGCCGGCCGAGCTGCGCCCCGACGGTACGCCAAAGCCCACCTGGTCCGGACGCAGGCCGGCGAAGGTGTTGCTGCCGTAATTGAATCCTTCGATCAGCATGCGCGCCGTGGCCACCAGCTGGTCGGCCGAGCCCGCCTTGATGGCGCCCGTGGCGTAGGGCGTATAGATATCGCCATTGTTGTAGTACTGCGGATGCAGTACCGTCAGCTCGCTGCGCAAGGCGTTGATGATGGGAATGTAGGCGCCCCAGATGCTGCCATAGCTCGTGTAACCCCCTTCCACGTACACCCATTCCGGCGCCATCGAAAGATAAAAACTGTTGCCGACCTTGGCTTTCAGGTTTTTCACGGCGATCGGCAGATAGGTCTGGATGGCCGCGCCTTGGGCCACGCCGTTTTCCAGGTCCAGGTCGATGCCGTCGAAGCCATATTTGGTGATGATGGCGTACAGGCTGTTGGTGAAATTCGTCGCTTCAGCCGTGTTGCCGACGGAAACGGAACCGTTTTGCCCGCCCAGCGACAGGATGACTTTCTTGCCCTTGGCACGCTTGGCGGCCACGTCGGCGATAAATTGCGCTTCCGTGCCTGCGCCCGGATCGATGGTCAGGCTGACATTGCCGCCGCCCGCGTTGTCGCCGAACGAGACGACGATCACGTCCCAGTCATCGCTGACCTGGCTGATCGGATACGTGGCGCCGCTGGGGTTGGTGAAGTTGTGCCAGTAGCCGATCAGCGCATGTTTCGCCAGGCCCGTGGGGGTAGGCGTCGGAGTTGGAGTAGGTGTCGGAGTTGGCGTTGGCGTCGGTGTCGGGGTGGGAGTCGGCGTGGGTGTTGGGGTAGGCGTGGGTGTCGGAGTTGGGGTAGGAGTCGGTGTCGGCGTGCCGCAGTCGCCCACCGCCGTCCAGGGCTGGCCGCTGCCGGCGCCGCCGCTGCTGGTCGACGGGTTATTGCCTTGCGTCCACCAATTGGCGGTGTAGTTGACGTTGTTGTAGCTGGCCTGACCGCCGCCGTTGTAGGCCGTGCCGCTATTCCACGGCGTGTAGCAGGCGACCGCTTGCGTGGCGCCGGCCAGCAGCTGGCTTGCGCCTGCGCTGGATCCGTCGCCGCCACCGCCGCAGGCCGCCAACGTTCCCCCGAAGAGGGTAATGATGAGGGTATTCATGACTGTCCGGTTCATTGCGTCTCCTTGTGTATTTTTTTGCCGGCCGGCTGGACACCGTCCGATTTTTCAGAGTGCAAGCATTGCAGGTGGTAGTCAACTGGTTTTATTCTTTGCGCAAGATCACAATACCAGTTGCCATCTTTCCCTGGTAGACCGGCGATGCGGGCCATACCAGTGGCTGTTTTCTGGCGTGCTGGTATGGTGCCATGAATGGCGCCGGGAGCAGGGCGGGGAAGGGAGGTGGGCGGTTGCGGCAGCGTCTGCCCGGCCACGGTGACAATTGTTGTAGATTTTCATTGTGACAATAAACGTATTTCCACGTCCATCTTCGGCGTATCGTAGCGCATATTGTTATTGCCTCAACACAGGGGATAAGAATGAAAACACTGCGCCTGCTGATTTTGTGGCTTTGTGCCATCGCCGCAAGCGCCATGCTTGCCGGTTGTGCAAGTTTGACTCCCGAGTTGACTCCCCAGCAAAAAAAGCTGGTCGGCAACGCGCAAGGTAGTTGTCCTGGCATCACGGGAAAGGATGGCCGGCTGGCGTTCCAGCTCAAGCCTGTCATCGAGGGCAAGGAAATGAATCCCATCACGTCCAGGTGGAGCTCAACGGGCGTCGGTGACGAAGCCCTCGTCAAAACCCTGTTCGCGCAGCGCCTGTGCATCCTGGAAGAACTTGCCGCGCGGCCTGACCAGGCGGCCATGACGCAGGTGCATGAGCGATATATGGAGGAGATTTCCAGAGGCATCAATGCCTGGCCCGCCTACGATGCGACGCAGTACGAGCAGCAGCTGGCGCGCTTGTCCGAGCAAAAAAAGGCGCATAAAGCGGCCGTCAACGCCAGCTTTTCAAACAAGCTCCATGAGCTCGATTCCGTCGTGCTGGTTGCTGCGATTCCTTACTATGATTTCCTGCACATCAAGGAAGTGGATGTGGAGTGGAATAAGGGAAGCGCGGCAAGCGGAACGAAAACAGTGAGTCCGGCTGCCAAGGTGTGTCTGACCAAGGACGATTTTTCCGTCGCCATCCGGCCAGCGCTCGACCAGACGCGCGCGATCGTCATCGGTCTGGGCATGGGCAAGTACGACGAAGCCCAGGCGCTGCGCCTGATGCTCGAGCAGATTTACGAAGCGGGCGGCCAGCGCCTGGTCAACGCCCGCGACGCCAGCAAGCATGTGCCGGCCGTCACATGCACCGTGTCCGGCGGCGAGAACGCCGTGACCGCCGGCCCGGCCATCAAATAATGAGTCCCTATCTGGAAGTGATCATCCCGGCGGCCCTCGCGCTGTATGCGGGTTTCCAGCACGAGGGCCGCTGCAACATTGAGCCGGCCGTCCATCCGCTGGCGGAAAACATGTGCCAGGGCTTGCGCGCCGCGTTTGAAGATGGCTGCAAGACGCTGCTTGAGGTACCGCTCGGCAAGACCGGTATCTATCTGGCCGGTTCCTATTCCATCAAACCCGTTGCGTTTGCGCCGCTGGTCAGGGAAAAGGTCCAGGAAGGCTATTCGGCTTGCGTCGGATTCTGGAGCGGTTCGATCGACTATGACACCTATCAAATGGCGCTGGAACAAAAAGCCAGCGTCTTGCACGCGATGTTCAAGGCCGTGGGCAAACCGGGCAGCGCCGCACCGGTCCTCGACGCCGCCGTCGCCAACGGCGCCCGGCGCGACGACGTGATGGACGCCAAGCTTGCGGCAGGGGACTTGCGGCAAGATTGCATGGGCCCGGCGACCATCAAATGCGGGCTCATCACGCCGCCGCCGACAGACCCGGTGTTCATCCCGCCAGACCCGCAGACCGTCAATCGCCTGTCCGCCGCCGTGGCCGACCTTGCCCAGGAGATCAAACGCCAGAACGAGCGCGACCGGCGCATGGTCGAAAAATGGACAATGGCGGCCGAAATCAGCTTCGCCACGGGCAGTTCAACGCCCAGGCAAGAAGACTGCGCACGGCTCGCCGCGAACGTGACAAAAGCGTCCCCGAACGCCCAGCGCGTGCAGATTGCCGGCGCCGCCGACGAGCGCGGCACGCCGGCCGGCAACAACGCGCTCAGCCTGCAACGCGCCGCATCGGCAGCGCAATGCCTGGCCACGCATGCGCCATCGAAACGCTGGAGCATTGAAATTGCCGGCGCAGGCAGCCTGGCTACATCGCCAGCCGAATACGCCAGAGCACGCCGCGCAACCGTGTTCGTTTTGGAACAGCGGCCGTAGCGGCACGCATTGGCAGGTCGACGGGCGTGCTGGACGGACTGCGAAGCGCGGCGCAAAGCAGCAGCCAAAAGCGAACTCGAACAGAGCCAATACCAAAGATAGGCGAACGTGTGCGCTGTGTGCGAGCTGGGCGGTGCATCGAGGCGCG
Organism: Janthinobacterium sp. 67; assembly: GCF_002797895.1. NCBI lineage: Bacteria > Pseudomonadati > Pseudomonadota > Betaproteobacteria > Burkholderiales > Oxalobacteraceae > Janthinobacterium > Janthinobacterium sp. 67. The sequence goes on from NZ_PGES01000001.1 coordinate 1,102,012, forward strand.
AAGGAAAGACTATAGCGCCACAGCCGTGCGTAGAAGGCCGAAATCGCATTTGCGATTGTACAAGTTGCAAAATGAGGGATTTGACGAATCCATCCATAACTTCGCATAATTTATAGAGTGTAGTGCCAGCGCGAAAACTGTTATCAGCGCGTCAAGAACGAGGCTTGGCGCGGGCTGGCGCCCAATAACAGTGAATTAAAAGACGCTGAAAATTTTTCCATGACGCCCGACCAGCGCTCACGCTGCTCGGGCGTTTTTGCGCGCTCGGCATTTGCTGCTGCAATGACGCTGAGCGGGTGCAGTTTCAGGGCGTCAGCAATCGTCAGCGCTGCATCGTCGTCGAGCACGCGGCGGCCGGTGCGGTAGTTGCTGACCGTGGACAGGGAAAATCCTAGCTGCTTGGCCAGGGCGTAATCGGACGTAATGCCCAATTTTTCCTTGACCGCATCAAGGAAATAAATAGTGTTTTTCATAGCTCCTCCTCAGGGCTGGCGCGCAGTTTGGCGCGTATTCGCAGAACATACACCGTTGTGAGACACGCGACAAGCTACACAACTGAAACATGTTTCTGTTGACACATGCTTCAAGTGAAGCGTATCTTCCTCCCTGTCGGGCGGATTCTTCCGTCCCTCCTCAGGCAACTAGCGGCCCCGCCGCCCGCCCGGCACTTTCGCCCGAGGAGAAAAACCAGCCTGAGGAGGCAACATGTCAGTTACACAAAATTACAAAACATTTAAGTTATCCGCAAGCAATGATGTGATTCAGTACATCGTAAAAGCCGTGATGCAGAAATTGTTTGCTGATCAGGACAGAATCAGGATCACGGATAGCCCAGCATTAGTAAGCTTCTTGAGCCGGGATATCGCTTTTGGAAGCGATGCGCTAACTGCCTTGAATTGCCGCTCGATGCGCTACCAAGCGATCGAGGGCGAAATGCTGGATACGGTGCTGCTTGCTTTGCGTAATCAGCGTGGGGCGGCAATCCAAAATCTTGAAATGATGCGTCGCATGTTCTCAGAATATCAGGCTGGTAAGTTGGGCGCGCCGTGGGTGCATCAGGGTGACGTCGATAGAAAGCAGGTTGCCATCAGTGATATTGACGCCGCCTTGCTCTTTCTGGAAAACCTGAAATGAGCGGCCATGTCCGCCGCTGGCGGCACGTATACGCCGCTGCCGCCTTCCTGATCTGCGTACCGGCCGCATCTGCCGTTATCGTGATCGCTCTCCAGTATTTCGCGCCTGTGGTGGCCTGCAAATGAGACACCTTGCCCATGAACTGGTCGCGGTGGCCGCCGTCGCCGGTCCCCAGCTGACACCGCTGGAACTGGAAACAAAAGCCTTCTTGGCTGAAATGGACGTCATAAGCGCGCAGATCAACGCCACGCCACGCGAACAGCGCATGGAGCGCGGCGCCGCGGTACTGGCGACCATCGCCACGCCTGCCGACGTCGAGGCCGTGCGCGCCGCGTACTGGATGCGCTTGCCGATGGCCGCCCGCATGGTGGCCGTCATGTCGGCGCGCATGCCGAAGGAGCGCGCCAGCGATGCGCTGTGCAAGTTCGATGCGCTGGAACGTGGCCGCATCTGGTGCGAAGTCGCCAAACTGCGCGCCAATCTGGAAGTAGTGCAAAAGTGCATGAACGGCGGGCGCATGCCTGAGCTAAGCGGCAAGGTTCATTGATGCTTTCCATGGGCATTCCGTCGCGCATGGCCAGCGCCGTGCAAAGCATGTTCGGCGGCCTGAACGTGTCGCGTCAGCGTGTGGTCGATGCCGTGCTGGCTGACGATCAGCGCCTGCCGCTGGCCGACAGCAATGGCGCCATGACTGGCCAGGGCGCTATCTCGGTGGCCGCCTTGCAGGCCGCACGCGAGTGCTACGAAGTGTGCTCAAGCCTGCACGATGAGCACGCCATCAAGGCGCGGATTGACGCGATATGCAGCCGTCGCGGCGTCAGGCCGCCAGTGGCGGCGACGATCGGCGGCTACATCGCCCGCGCAGCAGATCATGCATGGTGGCGCCGCGCACTGCGCAAAGAATTGATGCGCCGATTCGAGCACACATCTATCCAGCTGGGCCTGACCTACGTGCGCGCTGATCCGTATGTCAGCCGCGAAACGTGCCTGGCGCAAGCGGCGCAAAACGAAGCGAACAAGAAAGCGCTGGCGGCCGTCACGGCCACCAATGAAAACGGCGACGTCTACAGCCTGGCCGAACTGGCCGAACTGGGCATGGGCAATAAAACCCTGCGCCGCGGCGAGTTGATGCTGCGCATACGCGGCTTTGAAGAGGTGGCCGACAAGATGCGCCACGTAGGCATGTTCTGGACCATCACTTGCCCCAGCAAATACCACTCGGTAGGCGGCACAAACGCGAAGTACGCGGAATTCGGCAGTCCGACGCCGCGCGCGGCGCAGGCGTATCTGGTCAAGGTGTGGTCTGCTATCCGTTCCGCGCTGCACCGTCGCGGCATCCAGCCCTACGGCTTCCGCATCGCTGAACCACACACGGACGGGTGCCCGCACTGGCACATGCTGCTGTTCGTCGCGCCTGAGCATCAGGCCACCATGGAGGCGGTCATTCATGCCTACGCCATGCGCGAGGACGGCGACGAGCCGGGCGCCATCAAAAACCGCGTCAAGCTGGTGCGGATCGAGGCGGGGAAGGGCACGGCGGCGGGCTACATCATCAAATACGTCTGCAAGAGTATTGACGGCGCAGGCGTGGGCGACCACAAGGCATTTGAGGATGGCCGCACCTACGTCATCGTGCCGGACATGTTCGACAAGAAGGAATTCACGGCATCCCAGCGCGTCACCTATTGGGCGCAGGTACACGGAATTCGCCAGTTCCAGCAGATCGGCGGCGTGCCGGTGGGCGTGTGGCGCGAGTTCCGCCGCCTGTCGGAGGAGTCGGTGCGCAATGCGCCCGAGCCAATCCGGGAAGCCTACCAGGCCGCGCAGAAAGTCGAGTCCGAAAACCCAGCCATCGCCCAGCGCGCCGACTTCGCCCGTTTCATATGGGCCATGGGCGGGCCTACGGTGGGGCGCGGAGCCACGATCAGGCTTGCGACAAGGGAAGAGGGCGTAGAGGGCCGCTATGAGCAGGTAGAGGCGCACAGGCCAGTAGGCGTGTATCTGGCGGCGCAGCCGCATGCGGTCTACGAGTCCACCCGCTACCGCTGGACGATAGACCGGGCCGGGGTGGCCCTTGCCGTTCCTCGGACTGGTGTAAATAACTGTTCGCGCCAGGCCAAAGCCCCGGCGCCGTTCCAGGCTGAAAATAAAAAATTCGTTCCGGCCTTCGATGTCGGCCGAACGTTTGACCGGGACGGCAAGCCCTGCGCGCCGCCAGAAGTGATCCAGACCTACCAGCGGCACAAAAAACGCCCAGCGGGCGCGCCGTCGGCCCATCTGCTGCACCTGCAGCGCAAATACAAGGACAAACATGCATGAGAAATTGAAGGAGGCGTTCTCGCGCCTCAGTGCGCTGGCCGGGGCGTATCTCCCGGCTGGCTTCAAAGGGACATTGCTGGAAATGGCAATGGAAATAGACCGCCTGCGGGCGGAAGTCGATGAACTGAAAGGGAAATAACCATGTACCAGGTATATACGGCAGTAAAAGTTGTTGATGATGAATTGGAACGTCACGGCCAGGTGGGCGTTGTTGTCAGCGCCAGTCCGGACGGCACGCCGATTACCGTCAAGTTTGACGATGCGGATTCGGATGGCGCCTTGTCGTCGGAATTCACCCTCGACCAAATCCGGGGCTTGTAAGACCATGGCCGCCGTGAAAACGAAGTTGGGGCGTATTCCGTGTGATTGCTGCGGCCATCCTGTCTTGTTGAAGGAAAACGAAGCGGGAACGCTGACCATGGCATGTGACGAGTGCGATGTATCGGCGTTTGCCAAGCGCGGCACGGCAGCGGCCAGCCGCTGGCGCAGCAAGCTGCCTAAGGCAGAAGTCCAGGAGCCTGCGCCCGCGCCAGTAAAACCGCCAGTTGCGCACGCTCCTGAGAGCGTGCCTAAGGTGGTGCCGCCGCCAGCAAAAAAGGCTGGCCCGTTCGATTATCTCGTGAAGGGTGCATGATGGAAGAGTTAGACAGCCTGGCCATGCAGGCCGCGAACCTTGACGGCGAGGTGGCCAGAACGACGCCAGGCGCGATGCTGGAGCAGCAGGAGCAGGCCGCCGTCATCAGCATGGCCGAACAGAACAGCCGGGGCGTGTCGATGATTATGGCCCTGGCCGTGCCGATCTTGAGCAAGCTGTATCCATCCCTGGAAGGCGTCTACACGCCTGAGGCGTGCGGCCAGGTGGCCGCCTCGCTGGGGCCGGTGCTGGCAAAGTACGGCGTCAACCTGGAAGAGTGGGGCGGGAGGTATCAGGAAGAAATCGCCGCGCTGTTCGTGTGCGGCCCGATTGCCTGGGCGACGGTGCAGGGCGTCAAGGCAGATATCGCATCGCGCGCGCCGGCCAAAGCGGTGCAGATGGACAAGGCGCAACAGCGGGTGCCCGTAACGCCGCCGCCCGTGATGGACCATGCAGTACTCGGGACGGCAACCGCATGAAAACAGACCAATCAAACAGCGCCGAGGTGATCGCCGTCATCGGCGCCACCGGCAGCGGCAAGGGCGTCTTCATCAAGCAGTACGCCCTGAAAAAGTCCGATAAGCGCCTGCTGATATGGGACTACATGCGCGAATACGGCGCGTTCGTGGACGTGATTACCGACAAGCTGGGCGTGGCCATTCAGGCACTCAAGGCGGGCCAGTTCCGCATAGCGTTTCAGCCGTCTTTCGATGACAAAATCCGGGCCCAGCAATTCGACATGTTCTGTCGAGCCGCCGTGCATGCGGGTAATCTGCGCCTGGTGATAGAGGAGCTTGCCTTCGTCACGTCGGCCACGCATGCGCCTGCAGGCTGGAAAATGGCCACGTCGGTAGGGCGTCATAAGGGTTTGCGCATCATCGGCGCCAGCCAGCGGCCCGCCCAGGTCGACAAGGCATTCTGGTCGAACTGCACCGAAATACATTGCGGCTTCCTCAATTTCGAAGCCGATCAAAAAGTCATGGCATCGTCGCTATGCGTCACTGTTGACGATATAAAAGGCTTGAAACCGTTGCAATACATACACAGAAACGTGCGAACGAAAGAAAATGTAATGGGCCGGGTCAAGTTCTCTTAGGGAGCGTGCCTAAGGCAACAATTTTGCGTCGGTGGGGACAAAAAAATACAGTGAATTCTGACTTTCCGAATTCACTTTTTTTTATCCATACACCAGGGGAAACCTAAAATGACGCAAGACGATCTGAAAACATTGGGCATTGCCCTGGGCATTTGCTACGCCGCCTACAAATTCGTGGGCAATCCGATGGTCAAGGGCGCAGCGGTTGCCGTCGGCGCCGTGGTCGTCGCAAAAAAAGTGCCGTACCTGTCCGCCTCGCTGGCATAAAGGGGGCGACATGGGTCAACGTCTGAAACTCCTTCCTTTCAACAACGTCGTAGCGAACGGCGTTGCCACGCTCGACCTGAATAACCTGCTGGGCTACACCATCGAGCGAATGACGTTCGTCTTGAGCGGAACGGCGCTGACCAAGGCCATGCTGACCAGCATCCAGCTGAAGGCAAACGGCAAAATCATCTGGGACAGCACCGGCGCCCGCCAGGATGCCCGCATGCAGTATCGCGGCATTTCCGCCGCCGCTGGCTTCCTGACGATAGACTTTTCCGAAGTGCGCAGCAAAACCGAACTGGGCCAGAGCCTGGGCGCCATCGACACGACCGTCGGCATGCAAAACCTGAAACTGGAACTGACGATTACCGGCGCCACCGCGCCAGCGATCCAGGGCTATGCCGAAGTGAGCCGCCCGCAGGTGGACGGTGCCGAACTGGCCACGCGCAACCTGATTGCGCGCATCCACAGCACGACCATTACCATCGGCGCGGCTGGCACGTTCTCGCTGCCAATCCCACACGTCGAAGTGTCGAGCGGCGGCAGCTTGTTCAAGCGCTGGGCGATCTTCTCGGCCAACATGACGGGCTTGTTGATCAAGAAAAACGGCATCGTCATCGAAGAAAACACGAAGGCGCTGAACGACTTCTCGCAACTGGAATACCGCAAGGTACCGCAAGCGGGCTTGTTCATGCAGGACTTCATCGTTGACGACAACCAGTCGCAGATCTTGAACACCCGCAACGCACAGACCATGGAAATCTTGGGCACTTTCTCCGCTGGCGAAACAATCACCATCGAATCCGAAGTGCTGGAACCGCTGGACGCGTTCTAAGGGGGCGTCATGGGTGAAACTTCCGATGTGGGCGCCTGGACGCTCTCCAAGCTGGGCAACGTCATTGACGCATACGTTGATCGCACGATCAACCGGCCCCAGGTGGTACACGATTCCAGCGCCGCGTATGGCGTGGACGACAACGGGAACCTGTACAACCTGGGGCAGACCAACACAAGGCGTAGCACCGTCAGCGTGGGCATGAATCCGCTCACGCTGGCCTTGATTGCCGTCGTCATCGTCCTGATGGTGAAGAAGTAATGGCGGCGGTTCCTGCTGACCCGTGGAGCGCTGGCCTGATGGCCGCCGGCGGCATCGCCCAGGCTGCAATGCAGCCTGGCGGGCCGTCGAGCGCTGGCGGCAACCAATACAACAACGATTACGACGGATCGGCCTGGTCGGTGAGCGTGGGGCTGGGTTCCGGCTCCACCTCGGCGGCAGCGACGAATGCGAAGACCGATTCGCCCGTATCGTCGGCAGCGGCTGGCCTGTTCAGCAATCCTTTGCTGCTGATCGGCCTGGCCGCCGCGCTGTACTTCGTCCTGCGCAAATGAAGTTCGTCGCGCTCCCTCACGATGAAGCCTGTCGCCTGATGGCGGGTCTGGCGCTCAATCCGAAGACGGATACGTCGGGCGGCATTGCCAGCATCAGCGATTTTATCGGAGACGGCCTGTCGTTCCTGCTGACCGGCAGAGACGGCGCGCCGCTGGCGGCGTTCGCTGTACAGGTGGTGCAGCGGGAGCGGGGTAGGGCGTTGGAAGTGTGTGCGGCGCAGCACCTGGGCGCGCGCGGAGACCTGACAAGAACAATCCTGCCGGAAATTGAGCGCGTGTTTGGCGTGGGCTGCGACGTGATGAACATCTATACGCGCCGCCCGGGGCTGGTGCGCAAGCTGGAACAAGCCGGGTATGCCGAAGTGGCGAAAATCATGCAAAAGAAACTGAGGGCATAACATGGGCGGCAGTTCATCTTCAAAGACAAGTCAGGCGTCAACAACGCAAGACAATCGCCAGGTCATCACGAACACCAGTTCGTCATATGACTTGAGCAATCGCAGTACCAATGCCTACGATCTGAGCGACCGCAGCCAGACGAACAGCAACAACACGTCGTTTAACGACTTGAGCGACCGCAGCACGTCGAACCTGTTCGATTCCAGCAAGACGAATTCGGACAACAGTTACGACTTGAGCAATCGAAGTACGTCGAACCTGTACGACACGAGCAGCACGGTATCGAACAGCAACAACACGACCAACACATACAACAATTCGCTCGATGGCGGCGCCATCGCTGGCGGCCTTTCCGTGGCGGCTGATGCGCTGTCGAAAATGTTTGGCCTGTCGCAGTCGGCCACCAGTGCCGCGACGGCGGCCACGAACAGCGGGTATGGATTTGCAGACGGCCTTTTCAATTCCGCGCTCGACTTTGCCGGTGCAAATGATGCCCGCTTGGCGGGTGCGTATGACCGGGCGTCGGCGGTGCAGTCGGGTGCGATCAACCAGTTGCAGGGCGCTTACGCGGATGCCAAGGGCACGAGCGCGGCGCAGGAAAAAATCATTCTGGCGGTGCTGGTCGTGGCCGGGATTTTCGCCATGTCGGCATTCAAAAAGGCATAACCATGCAATACGACTTCAATTTGCCAGGGAACGGCGGCCAGGTCATTGATGTAAAGGGTCGCTTCGTCAAATATCGTTCCGGCACCGGCTACATTCGCGTGCGCCTGTCCAATGGCGGCTACGCCGACCTGCTGCCAGGCCAGGGCATTTTTAACATCGCTTTCGATTCGCTCACGATCATAGATCGCACGGGCCTGGCCAATGCCGGCACGATACTGGCGGGCGACTTTGATTTCCGCGACGACCGCATTTATGGCGATGTGAACGTGATCGACAACAGCAAGGGCAAGGTCATTGCCGGGAGCACGTTCTACCGCCTGCGTGCTGTAGGCGGCATTGCCGCGAATTACTCGTTTGTCCAGCTGTTCAACCCGCTGACCTCGGGCGTCAACATATCGCTAAATCGCATCATGCTGTCTTCCGACGTTACAAACCTGATCGGCATGACGCAAACCGGCGCAGAGGCTGGGGCGTCCCTGGCGCCCGCGAATAAGTGCATCGGTATGGCTGATGGACTGTTGAAATGCAACGGCGGCAACGTCCCGGGACCGGCTGGCGGAACAGCTATCGGTTCCTTCCTGATTTCGGCAAACCTCTATACGGAAGTGGCAATCCGCGACCCGATTGTCCTGCTGCCAGGGCGCGGCGTGTCGTTTCAGACGGGTTCGCTGAATGCTGGGATTTATGTCTCGGTGGACTGTGAACAGTTCATCTAGCACGGCCATCGCCGCCGCACTGGTGGTGGCGGCAGTGGCCTACGTCGCGTACACGATGGGGCCGCAGGAAGACGAGAGCGGCGAAACGGACCAGGCGCCAGGCCTTGAAGACTATGCCTACCAGGCGATAAGCATTTTTGAAAGTGAAGAAATGAACAACAACGTGAATGCCTTCCTGACCGCCTTGCGGGTGGGGGAGGGAACAGCAGGGCGGGACGGCTGGCGCACGCTCATGGGCGGCGCGCTGTTTGACAGCTTCGCCGATCATCCGGCCCGCCTGGGCTGGCGTGGCACGCCCCTGTCGGCGTCGATGTGCGCGGGCGCGGGCTTCGGGCCTGGCTGCGTATCCACGGCGGCGGGCGCCTTCCAGATAAACAAGCCGACCTGGAACCGCTTGGCGGACAAGCTGGGCCTGACGGACTTCACGCAGGCAAGCCAGGAAGCGGCCGCAATCGAACTGATACGGGAAAAGGGTGCCTTGAGCGATGTAGCGGCGGGCCGCGTGGCCGCCGCCGTCAGCAAGGTGCGCAGGGTGTGGGCCAGTCTGCCGGGAGCTGGCTACGGCCAGGGCGAGGTGGCGCTTGCCTCTTTCGTCAACCATTACGCAAACGCAGGGGGTAGCGTCGCATGAGTTCCAAGGATATTTTAGTACTGGCCGCGCTGGGTGTCGGCGCCGTCATCTACATGCAAAGCCGCAAGAAGCCGGCGGTTGTCGGCGGCACGAACGCGAACAACAGCAACACAAAGAACGTCAGCGATCAGCTATGGACATCGCTCCTGGGCGGCGCCTGGACGGCGATCCGCGACGCGAAAAACCCGGATGGAACGATGGCATTCCTGAAGAAAAATTGGCTAGGCCAGATCGTCACAAGTGACGGTAAGCCGGTAGGGTCGCAGTTGGCTGAAATGTTCCCGTATGCCTACGGTGATGGCGTGCAAGACAGCATCGATTACGGCTCAACACCAAACCTTATTGACGGCCTGTTTCCGAGCCTGTCGGGAACGGAGTGGCAATGAGTATCAAAAGCGACGTAATCGTGGTGGGCATCGCAGCCATAGCAGCGCTGGCGGCGGCCTGGTATCTCAAAAAAAAAGCGGGCGAAGCGCTCGAATTCATGGGGGGTGCGGCTGCGGGTGCTCTTGATGGTGCCAGTAATTTCCTGGGAATTCCAACGACCAAGGAAACGCTTACCAACGATGCTGAATGCAAGGCGTACATGGATCAGAACGGAATATGGATGGCATCGGGCAAGTGCGCAATGCCAGCGTTTTTGCGCACCGTCGAGTTCAACATTCCATGGATGCCCGCTGACACGGAGCCGCGCCGGTCAACACCTATGTTTGATCGGCAGCTGTGATGAACCTGTCAAAAATCGTTCCAACGGTGCCAGAAGTGGCCCGCGAAGGCTTGATCGTGCTGGGTGGCATCCTGATTGCTGCCTACGTGCTGAGCCGTTTTCCCAAAATCCGTGACTGGGTGGCCGCACAGTCGATAACGGTAAAAGACTCAAGCGGCCGCACACTTTACTAAGGGGAAATGCATGAATCGACTGAAAGAGCCGTCCACCTGGGCGGGCTTCGCGGCGCTGTTCCAACTGGCAAAGCTGATCGTACCGACGCAATACCATATCGTGGTCGATGGCGCCACGGCAATGGCGGGCGCGCTGGCTGGCGTGATCGCTGAGAAAGGCCCGGTGGCGAAATGACGCCCGTTGACCTGTTCCTATGCATTACGTCCTCGGGCGTCATGCTGCAAGGCCTGGCCGCCATGCGCTGGGCCGCACGTATTGAAGCCCGCGTCGAAGCGCTGGAGGCCGCATAATGGCCCGCCGCACGCCGCCGCGCAAGGCAAACGGACAATTCCGCAAGCGAAAGAAAAAGTGATCAAAGCGCGATGCGCGCCTGGTCGAAGTCATCGAGCCTCAAATCAGTGATTTGTGGCTCTTTTTTTGGCCGACGCACGGCAAGCTCGATGACGTTACCGCGGACGATGCCAAGGCGCGGGCCAAGCGCCGTCATGTTCATCTGGCGCCGAATGTCGGCTTGCTCCATCTGGCGCAGGCGCATGTACTCAGGAACCCACCAGGGCACGCGCTGTTTGCCGCTGAGCCAGTCGCGCACGGTGCGCTCGTCGCGGCGCAGGGTGCGCGCCAGGTCGGCCAAGGGCAAGCCCATGGCGTAGTGGGCAAACTCCGTAGGGTTGCCGTATCGCAGGTTTGGGAATCTCATTTGTTATTTTTGATTATGGAAGATCGCATACCATAAATCGGTATTGCGATTTCCATATCGAGGAGAAGGAGGATTTTTTCGCACTGGCACTACACTTCGCATAATTTATATTATGTAAAATTATAAAGTAGTGGAGAATCAAAGTGTTGCATTCAACTCCTCGAAAAAGTCTAACTTTCACGAAATTACGTAAAGCCAAACACCCTTCTATTCCCCGCATGGCCTTGCTAAGTCGCCGGGCATTTATATCCGAATGAAAAAGACAACAACCCGCCGCAAGCCGAAGCCGCCAGCAGCTTATTTTTCCTACCAGCTACGCCAGCCAGCAATCGACCTGTTCGGAGAGATTGCCGTCATTGAGGACGATTTGTACGACTGGGTTGCCGCCGTCGCGCCGCTACACCTCAGCCCCCGCGCCTTTGCCAACTACGTGCGCGGCTATGACGTGGCCGCCAAGGTGCGCCCTGCGAAGCTGCACGACCTATTCGACGCCATCAAGGAGCGCCCGTCCCGCCCACGGCATGCCCGACTGGCCATGAACACCATAATGTAAAGGCCCGCGATTTGCGGGCTTTTACTGGTTAAGCTCGACGCACAATCGCTTGATTTATCGCTTCGACCACCTCGCTTACGAACGGCTTTACCTTGCTTTTCAAAGCACGGCGCTCACCGGAAGCGCTTGCAAGCGTGACCGTATAGTGCGTTCGTTGAAAACACATCCAGATTATTCCCGGAAGCAAGATAATGGCCCAGTGCCAGATAGACAGGTTTGTCAAGTTCTTGCCACTTGTCAGCGCCAATAATTCAAAAATTATGAGCGCCGCAGGCAAGACCCTATTCGGCTTTTTCACCTCAAGCTTGACCGATGTAATGCCACTTATTGCGTGAGTTTCGCCATCGACCATGAAACGGGCATTTGTGACGGTTACCCTGCCATTCGTGTAATACGTGGTTTCTGCTGCGCCGCTCATTGTTTCTCCCGGGAAATGAGATTCAATGTTATCAAGAATTCTCGATTCGGCCTAGGTCTTGTATGCCAACCAATTCAATCGCTCACGTCTTTCCGGCCGATCAACCTCCTCACGGCAGGCTACATGCCAGTCGGCAGTGGCGACCTTGGTTGCACTTAATAACGCTTGTAGATATGGAAGGTCCACATCAGACAGCGAGGGGCCAAACACATATACAGATTCTATGACGTCGAGTTGATTGAAAAACGCTTGGTGTTGAAGGATCAACCTCTCGGAAGGCTTGAAAGTCTGCAAAAAGTAACCGTTTAAGATGCTGTGTGCCTCCATCAGTCTGGTATCAAGCTCCTCAATGTCCTCGCGATCATTGAGAGATTTTCGCTGTGTGGGATTCCAGGCATGGCCAAGGATTAACTCATCGTCCTGCATTTTGGCTTCACCATCCGCATGGCACGAATCATGGCCACCAAAGCGCATCACTCCACGAAATATAGATGGTAATGATTCTCATTTATAGTATAGTGCGCACAGTTTTTCTTCTTATAACCTTGCGCCCATGCCATCGATGCCATCCTCACTCCCAACTCCATTCCCTGCCCATCATCCCCTCGCCGCCCGTCTGATCCTCGCCGGCCTGCTCATTGCCAGCGTGCCACCGTCCGTCTACGCGCAAGCAGTTGCCGGCGTGCAGAACCCTCTCGCCACCGTGGTCGTCACCGGCCAGGCCGAAGCGGATGCCGGCGGGCAGATTGCCAAGAGCGCGCGCTCTGGCATGCTGGGGGAAAAAGACTTGCTCGATACGCCGTTCAGCGTCAACAGCTATACGAGTCAGCGCATGCTGGACCAGCAGGCGCTGACCCTGGCCGAGGTGCTGGGCGGCGATCCGTCCACCCGCTTCACGGGCCAGATCGGCGGCGTCACGGATTCGTTTTTCATCCGCGGTTTTCCCCTCAACGAAGGTAATTTGAGTGAAGTGGCGTTCGACGGCGTGTATGGCGTCTCGCCCAATTACCATTTGTTTACGGAATACCTGCAAAGCGTCGAGGTGCTCAAAGGGCCGGCCGCCTTGCTGTACGGGATGTCGCCGAATGGCGGCGTGGGCGGTGTCGTCAATGCCGTGCCGAAACGCTCGCTGCCGCGCGACCTGACGCGATTGACCGTCGATTACGGATCCGGCTCGCAGGCTGGCGCGGCCATCGACGTCAGCCGCCGTTTCGGCGAGGAGCGGCGCTTCGGCATCCGCTTCAATGGCTTGCACCGCCAGGGCCATACGCCGCTCGACCACCAGACCTCGCGCGCGGAAGTGGCGGCCGTCGCGCTCGACTACCAAGGACAGCGGCTGCGCGCCTCGCTCGACGTGATCGAGCAATACCAGTGGATCGACGCGCCCACGCGCCCCTTCCTCGTGGCCGCGCGCCTGCCCGTGCCGGAAGCGCCCGACGGCCGGCGCAACATCGCCCAGTCCTGGGGCTGGTGGAAATCCAACGACCTGGCCACCCTGGGCAAGATCGAATACGATGTGAACGATAAGGTGACCGTGTTCGCCGACGTGGGCGGCACGCGCTCCGACGTGTCGCGCTATTCGGACCAGACGCCGACGATCACCAGCGCGGCCGGCGACATGACGGTCACGCCCATGAACTGGAAATTCCGCGTACGGCGCGCCAGCGGCGACACGGGCGTGCGCACGCGCTTTCGCACGGGCGGCGTCGAGCATGCGCTGGTCGTGATGGGCAATGTCTACCGCGACGAGTTTGGCAGCGTGAGCAATTCCGGCAAGCTCATCACCTCGAACATCTACCATCCCGTGGCCGTGCCCGATCCCGGCATTCCCGCACCGGCCCGCGTGCCGAAACTGTCCGCGTCCACCCTCTCCAGCCTGGCCGTGGCCGATACGCTGGACATGCTGGACCAGCGCGTGCAGCTGACCCTGGGCGTGCGCCGCCAGCTGGTCGAATCGAAAAACTACCACGCCACCAGCGGCGCGCTGACCACGCACTACAAGCAAGGCGCATTGACGCCGCTGGCCGGCATCGTCGTCAAGCCGCTGCGCCACGTGTCGCTGTATGCGAACTATATCGAGGGCTTGAGCAAGGGCGATATCGCCCCGAACATCGCCGACAACGCGGGCCAGGTCTTCGCGCCCTACAAGAGCAAGCAGTATGAAGTGGGGACGAAGGCCGATTTCGGCGTCGTGCTGGCGACCCTGGCCGTGTTCCAGGTGACCAAGCCCAGCGGCCAGTTGTATGGCAAGGTCTACAGCATGGATAGCGAGCAGCGCAACCGGGGCCTGGAGCTGAACCTGTCCGGCGCCGCCAGCAAGACCGTGCGCCTGCTGGCCGGCATCACCGTGCTCGACGGGCGTCTGGTGAAGACCAACAACGCCGCCACCATGGGCAAGCGCCCCGTGGGTGTGCCGACCTCGATGGCCAACCTAGGCGGCGAATGGGATCTGCCGTACTGGCCCGGGTTGACGGCCACGGGCGCCGTCAGCTACACCAGCAAGCAGTTTGTGGATCAGACGAATCTGCAATCGGTGCCGTCGTGGACCAAGGTCGACCTGGGCTTGCGCTACCGCACGGCCATCGCCGGCAAGGCGACGACCTTGCGCGCCGGCCTGATGAACGCCTTCGACCGCCATTACTGGGCCGGCGTGGCCTCGTATGGCACCGTTTCGCAGTCGACGCCCCGCAGCATGCAACTGTCGGCGGCCGTGGATTTCTGATTTGTCGATGCGCTTGCCGCAGGCTTGACTGCCTTTCCTTGATTTAATTTTTACTGCCTATGCCCATGCTTTCCATGACCCTGGCGGCATTGTCCTTGCAGTCCACATCATCGGGTTTTGCATCGATCAGTTGAATCAGGGATAAAAGATGGGCCTTGTTCTGGGCCAATCGCACTTCCAGCGATTCGATATCGGCAATCTTCTTTTTCAGCGCGGCCATCAGCTCATCATGTTTCCATGATGAGCTGTCCTCGGGCAAGACTTGCTTGATTTCGTCCAGGGAAAAGCCCGCCTGCTGCGCGTCGCTGATGATGGACAGCACTGCCACGGCTTCCAGAGGATAGTCGCGGTAGCCATTCGATTGCCGGCTCACGGCTTTCAACAGGCCCCTGGATTCGTAGAACCGAATCGTGGAGGCCGCCAAGCCGCTGCGCTTGGCCAATTCGCCAATTTTCATCATTTCCCCGCTGATTTTTTGTGCTTGCCTGTCCGTGTCATCGGGACGCCATGCTCAACTATAAGCTTGAAGCCAGCTTCAATGTCAAGCGGCGGATGATGGCGCAAGAGAGATTGTAATTTTTCCGATTCAGGACTTGACCTTCAAGTTAGCTTAAAGCTTATCGTGAGGCTATCGCAACCTTGGAGATCAGCATGAAACCCTTTACCGCACTGACATTGCCGAATGGGACCGTCGTTCCGAACCGTCTTGCCAAAGCCGCCATGGAAGAGAACATGGCCGACAACGATCACGCGCCTTCGGACGAGCTGATACGCCTGTACCAGTCGTGGGCGGACGGTGGCGTCGGCCTGATGATCACCGGAAACGTGATGATCGACCGCCGCGCCATGACGGGGCCCGGCGGCGTGGTGCTGGAGTCCGAGCAATTTGGCGCCCGCTTCGAGCGATGGTCGCGCACTGCCCGCTCACGCGGTGCGCAGATCTGGATGCAGATCAACCATCCGGGGCGCCAGATGCCTGCCGCCCTGGCACAGGAAACCATCGCACCGTCAGCTGTGCCCATGGACCTGGGCAACTTTTCCAGGCAATTTTCGGCGCCGCGCGCAATGACGGAGGCCGACATTGCCGACGTGAAACAGCGCTTTGTCAACAGCGCCCGGCTGGCCGAGCGGTTTGGCTTTACGGGCGTGCAAATCCATGCCGCGCACGGCTACCTGATCAGCCAGTTCCTCTCGCCTCTGACCAACCAGCGCACCGACCGCTGGGGCGGTTCGCTGGAAAACCGGGCGCGGCTGCTTGTCGACGTCGTCAACGAGGTGCGGCAGGCCGTCGGCAAAGGCTTTGCCGTCGCCGTGAAGCTCAATTCGGCCGATTTCCAGAAAGGCGGCTTCAGTTCGGAAGATGCCAAGCAGGTCGTTTCCATGCTCAATACCCTGGGCGTGGACCTGATTGAATTGTCCGGCGGCAGTTATGAAGCCCCTGCCATGCACGGCCAGACCCGCGACGGACGCACCCTGGCCCGCGAAGCCTATTTCCTCGAGTTCGCCAAGGATATCGCCACGGTGGCCAGCATGCCCATCATGGTGACGGGCGGCATACGCCGCTACCAGGTGGTGCAACAGGTGCTGGACAGCGGCATTGCCATGGCGGGCATGGGAACGGCCTTGGCACTCGCCCCGCAACTGCCTGAAGCATGGCGTTCCGATCAATCGGCAAGCCCCTTGCTCCGGGCCATCACCTGGAAAAACAAGGTGCTCTCGTCCATCGCCTATATGGCGATGGTCAAGTATCAATTGCGGCGCCTGAGCCTGGGCAAGCATACCCGGCCCAACGTCGCGCCTGCGCTGGCGCTATTGATACAGCAATGGGACACCACCATCCGCAACCGGCAGTATCGCCGGCGGATGCATAGCGGCTGTTAATGGAATTTTTCCCAATCAAACATGGAAGGTGCAAGCAATGAACATGAAAATCGCCGCGGCGGTATCCGGACTGGTGTTGAGTATTGCCGCAAGCCCGTCCCGGGCGGAACACGCTGTCGAAAACAGGCAGCTCATCATCGATATCGCGGGCCATGCCGTCCCGGTGGCCGCCGGCGGCCTGTATGACCGCTTTCGCTCGAATCCGCCTTTGTCCGTCATCGCATCGGAAGCGCCGGAGCTTGACCTGAGCTGGTTCAAGGAGATGCAAAAAGAAAAGGTGTCCATCGGTTTTGATTCGTATTCGCCGAACTTCTATTACAAGAACCGCAAGATCACGGCCGTATTTACAGCGGACCTCGCGCGCCTGAAGGAGCTGATGCCCGAAGACATACTGAAGCAAGTCCAGCCCCTGCAAGTATGGCCAGGCCGGGGCGCGGTGGCATTGACGGCCTATGCGTATGAGTACTGCGACAACGACAGCTACAATGAAATTTCATTGGCGATTGTGACCAACAAGCCCGGCACCACCAGTTTTGGCCCGTTCACTTTACTGGGCCAGTCGCTGTCCAGTGATTTCTGGGGCTATGTGCTCGAGCTTCCCGTCAACACGGAACTGGCCAGGGTGCGTGGCGTGGTTGGCTACAATCTGCCCAAGTGGCTGACCGGTATCGAGGTGAAGGAAACGGACGCAAACGTTTCCTTTGAAGTCATGGATAGCGTAACAGGCAAGCTCGATTTTGTTTTTGCAGGCAAAAAACTGGCCGACCTGTCGCACACGGCCGATGTGGTGAGCAACAGCTTCACCAACAAGAATGGCACCGGGAAACTCACGTATGGCTATGCCCTTTCCCGCCAGCTGAGCCACGCGTCGAGCACGAGTGCGGAATCGGTCGACCTGAAGCTGGGCGACGGCAGCTTCTCCACCTATATCAAGTCATTGAAGCTGGGGAAGATGATGAAATATGAATACGTGCCGGAATTTCAAAGCGCGCTGTATGCGCCGAAATCACTAAGAGACCTCGGTGTCGAAAAGTGATTTGTTGAAAAGCCGCCAGGTGAGCAGCAACGTAGCGTTTACTCGTCCTGTAGCTGCAACTCCCAATACCCCACGTCGATCCACCGGTCGAATTTACGGCCGACCCGCTTGAACATGGCCACTTGCTCGAATCCCAGGCGCTCATGCAAGGCGACGCTGGCGTTGTTTGGCTGTGCGATGCCGCCGATGACCACCTGCAGCTGCCGCTGACGCAAGTCATCGATGAGCACGCTGTACAGTTGCCGGCCGACGCCTTGCCGCACGCATTCGTGCGCCACGTACACCGTCGATTCGACGGAAAAACGATAGGCACTGCGGGCGCGCCAGGGCGTGGCGTAGGCATAGCCGAGAATCCCGTCGTCGCGCTCGAAAACATACCACGGCAACTGTGCGCCGACAGCGGCGATACGCTGGGCCATCTCGTCGCTGCCAACCACCTGCTCTTCAAACGTGATGGTGGAGCTGCTGACGTAATGGTTGTAAATCGTGGCGATCGCGGCGGCATCGGCGGTAGTGGCAAGTCGTATCATCAGTGGGATCCAAATAGACGTGAAGTGGCAGGAAGGAACTCGGCCGTAAACTGTGCACGGCGCCGCAAGGTGTCATTCTGGCAATAATTCGCCATATGCGACCTCACGGCGCATTGCGTTGAGAAGGATCGCGCAGGAAAGCCGGCGAAGGCCCTGTTCCTCCCGATCGCTCCCGCTCCCGCCTAGCGGCCTCGGCCCACCAGGTCAGCTGGGAAAAGGTGCGCTCGATATATGAAACCCAGCGCGTGCTATCGACTTCAGGCGCAAAACTGCCATCGGCAGCAAAAACAGTATGTGCGGCCGGAATATGGATCATGGCCGACACCGGCAAACAACCCAGCTCGGAGAGAAAAGCGCGCATGCCCACTGCCGCGCGCACGCCACCCCACTGCCCTGCCGAATAAGTCACGATGGCACTGGGCTTGAAAGCAAACAGGGAACTTCCAAAATGGTTCAGTAGATGCGCCAGCGCCGGGCTCATTGAATGATTGTATTCGGGGCTGACCATCACATACCCGTCGGCGCCGGCAATCTCACTGGCCAGGTGCTCCAACGGCAAGGGTGCGCGTCCTTTCGCATAGGAAAAGTGCGGTTTGAACACATCACCCAGGTCGTAATCGAATGGATCGATGAGCACCACGTCGTGGCCATCTTGACTGCACTGCGCCGCGCAGGCTTTGGCGACACGCTCGCCGAGACGCGCCGGCTGGGGCGGCGCGCTTGTACGTATTGAGCCAAGAAACACCAAGATTTTCATGCTGTCCTTTCAAACCAGGAATTCGACTGAGTCATCGTAAAGTGGCGACCGCGGCGTGCGGGCCGCGATGAAAACAGCCTACTTGCCCGGCGTTTCGTGCTTCATGGCCGCCGTGGCGAGGGCGCGCGCGTCAACCGGCATGGATTCCTTGCGCTCGCTGTAGCGGCTGGTCAGGTAATCGGAGCGGTCGCGCACCACCAGGGTGAATTTATACAGTTCTTCCATGACGTCGACCAGGCGGTCGTAGTATGGCGACGGCTTCATGCGGTCGTTGTCGTCGAACTCCTGGTATGCCTTGGCAACGGACGACTGGTTCGGGATGGTCACCATGCGCATCCAGCGGCCCAGCACGCGCAAGCCGTTGACGGCGTTGAACGATTGCGAGCCGCCCGACACTTGCATCACGGCCAGGGTGCGCCCCTGCGTGGGACGCACGCTGCCCATTTCCAGCGGCAGCCAGTCGATCTGCGACTTGAACACGCCCGTCACGGCGCCATGGCGTTCCGGGCTGCACCAGACCTGGCCTTCCGACCACAGCGACAGTGCGCGCAGCTCCTGCACCTTGGGGTGGTCGGGGCTGACGCTGTCGACCATGGGCAAGCCTTGCGGGTCGAACACCCGCGTCTCGGCGCCGAAATGCTGGAGCAGCCGTTCCGCTTCCAGGGTCAGCAAGCGGCTGAACGAGCGTTCGCGCAGCGAACCGTACAGCAAGAGGATGCGCGGCGCATGCGTGGACACGGCCGGCGGCGCAAGTTTGTCGAGGGTCGGCGTGTCGAGGTGGGCCGCGCTGATGTTGGGCAAGTCATGCATGGTGGGTTTCCCTTTCAATTATTCCATAATAGTCGAATTATGGAATTAATGTAAGTCTGTTTCATATCTCGGCCTATCTCATCCCTCCCGGCATATGTTGATGTGGATCAAACATTTTTTATATCGTGTGCAGCAGAATGTGACCGTACGCAAGCCTGTGTCGAGCACATCATGGCTTGCGCCCTGCACTACGCCTATCCACTTCATAAGGAATACCATGACACCCACTACCATGAAAGCCGCCGTTGTCGAGCAACTGGGCCAGCCGCTGGTGCTGCGCGAGGTGCCCGTGCCGGTGCCCGGCCCCGGCCAGATCCTCGTCAAGACGGAAGCGTGCGGCGTCTGCCACACGGACTTGCATGCGGCGCGCGGCGACTGGCCCGTCAAGCCGTCGCCGCCGTTCATCCCCGGCCACGAAGGCATCGGTCTGGTGGTGGCCGTGGGCACGGGCGTGACGGAAGTGCAGCTGGGCGACCGCGTCGGCGTGCCTTGGCTGTACTCGGCTTGCGGCCATTGCGAACATTGCCTGGCGGCCTGGGAAACCGTGTGCGCCGAGGCGCAGTTTGGCGGCTACACGAAGAATGGCGGCTTTGCCGAATACATCCTGGCCGATCCGCGCTACGTCGCGCATATCCCGGCGGGTCTGTCCGCCGTGCAGGCGGCGCCCATCATCTGCGCCGGCGTGACCAGCTACAAGGGCATCAAGGAAACGGGGGCGCGGCCCGGTGAATGGCTGGCCGTGTCCGGCATCGGCGGACTGGGCCACCTGGCCATCGAATATGCGCTGGCCATGGGCTTGCGCGTGGCGGCCGTCGATATCGACGACGGCAAGCTGGAGCACGCGCGCGCCCTCGGTGCCGAAGTGACCATCAATGCGCGCCAGGGCGACCCCGTCGCGGCCCTGCGCGAAGCGACCGGGGGCGGCGCCCACGGCGTGCTGATCACGGCGCCGTCGCTCGACGCCTTCCAGCAAGGCGTGGCGATGACGCGCAAGCGCGGCACCTGCGTGCTGGTAGGCTTGCCGCCGGGCGACTTCCCGACGCCGCTGTTCGACGTCGTCGCCAATTGCGTGACGATACGCGGCTCCTTCGTGGGCACGCGCCAGGACATGGCCGAGGCGCTCGCCTTTGCCGCCACGGGCAAGGTCAAGGCCGACGTGGAACTGCAGCCGCTGTCGGCCATCAACGACATCTTCAGCCGCCTGGAACACGGCAAGGTTGCCGCGCGCGTCGTGCTCGATTTCAGCGGCAAGTAAACGCCACGCCAGCATTCCGGCGTGTCGTGCGACGGCAATGACATTGCCGTCGCCAGGGGGCTGTGCGCAAAGCCTGCGTGCGGCCAGTCGCCCTGCTTCCTCCGTTCCTTTCCACGCTGCTGCGCATCTGGTCGGCAATATCGACCAGGGCACGCCGCAGGCTCAATGGCTGTCGCTCAGCCAAGAACAGCTTCGACACCAACACCAAACTTGTTCGGATTGAACTGAATGACTTGATAAGTCGCGATGTGCTCCCGATGGAAGGGATCTTCCGCAAGCACGCCATCCAATTCCTCACGGCTCAGGCTTTTCACGAGGATGGCACCTCCTGTTCGCGGCACCTGGGGACCGGAAGCTAAAAAATGCCCTGCGGCATAGTGACGATCAAGAAAACTGCGATGCTCCTCAATGTGAGCCTCGATGGCTGCCAGCGGTTGAACGTAATGCAGAAGGACAATGAACATAAGGCTCCTCAAAACTCATTGACAGGGTAAGCAAGCAAGTATGACAGAGATGCCCCGCTATTTACGCCCGCGAACGCCCGTGTGCCGTTGACACCCCGCGCGGTCTGTCCTATAGTCCCCGGGTTGACGATAAATGAGAATGAGAATCATGTTCAGTTCTATCAAAAAATGGCTCGTGTGCTATCCGCTCGTGGCCGCCAGCCTGTTGCTGGCCGGTGGCGCGCACGCGCAAGCGACCGACCAGGGCGCCGGCGCCAAGCAGTTGTGGCAATTGATCGACTACGTTGCCGTCGATTACAGCGGCGCCGTCGAGCACGGCAAGGTGGTCAGCGAGGCCGAATACGCGGAAATGCTCGATTTCACGGACAACGCGACGACGCAGATCGCCGCCCTGCCCGCCCACGCCTCGC
Organism: Janthinobacterium sp. 67; assembly: GCF_002797895.1. NCBI lineage: Bacteria > Pseudomonadati > Pseudomonadota > Betaproteobacteria > Burkholderiales > Oxalobacteraceae > Janthinobacterium > Janthinobacterium sp. 67. Next base: position 1,123,697 of record NZ_PGES01000001.1, read on the forward strand.
AGGCGGCCATTGCCGCCGCCATCGCCGACCTGCGCAAAGCCGTCGTCGCCAAAGCCGATGGTGTGGAAGTCAAGCGCCTGGCGCACCACGCAAACGGCTTGCTGATTGCCGCCTACCCGATACCCGTGGCGCCGAAAGTGCTGCCCAACCTGGCGCGCGGCGCGGCCCTGTATGCGGCCCAGTGCGCGTCGTGCCACGGCGTGGCTGGTGGCGGCGACGGCCCGCTGGCGGCCAGCCTGGAACCGAAACCGATCGCCTTCACGGATGGCGAACGGGCGCAGTCGCGCAGCCTGATGGCGCTGTACCAGGTCATCTCGCAAGGCGTGGCCGGCACCTCGATGGCCAGTTTTGGCCAATTGTCCGACAACGAGCGCTGGGACCTGGCGTTCTACATCGGCGGCATGTCGCACGATGCGGCGGCCAGCGCGCGCGGCGAAAAACTGTGGCAGGATGATCCACGGGCCAAGAAGCTGTACGCGGACCTGGCCGCCGTGACGACCCTGACGCAGGAGGCCGTTGCCGCCAAGCTGGGCGCGGGAGAGGCGCAAGCCTTGACGGCGTATTTGCGCAGCCATGCCGACAAGGCCGAAGCGCACAAGCCGGCCGGTCTGGCGCTGTCGCGTCTGCGCCTGGCCGAAAGCCTCGCCGCCATGCACGCGGGCGACCGCACGAACGCCACGCGCCTGGGCCTGTCCGCCTACCTCGATGGCTTCGAGCCGATCGAACCGATGGTGGGCGCGCGCAACAAATCCCTGCTGCTGGCCGTGGAAAACGCCATGCTGGCCTATCGTTCCGCCGTGGCCAAGGGCACGGTGGCCGACGCCGAAGCGGCCGGTGAAAAACTGCAGCAACTGTTTACCCACGTGGAAGCGGAACTGGGCGACGCCAAGGCCGACCCGATGACGACCTTCGTCGGCGCCCTGACGATCTTGCTGCGCGAAGGCGTGGAAGCGCTGCTGATCGTGATCGGCATCATCGCCTTCCTGCGCAAGGCCAAGCGCAAGGACGTGCTGCCCTACGTGCATGCGGGCTGGGCCAGCGCGCTGGTGGCGGGCGGCCTGACGTGGGTGGCGGCGACGTATCTGGTGACCATCAGCGGCGCCAGCCGTGAAGTGAGCGAAGGACTCGGTTCCGTATTCGCGGCCCTGGTCCTGCTCAGCGTGGGCTTGTGGATGCACCAGAAGAGCAGCGCCGGGCGCTGGCAGGAATACCTGCACGAGAAACTCACGGCCGCGATGAGCCGGCGCTCGGCCTGGGGCCTGTTCGCCCTGGCCTTCATCGCCGTCTACCGCGAAGTGTTTGAAACCGTGCTGTTCTATTCCGCCCTGGCGGCCGACGGCAATGGCGGCGCCCTGCTGGGCGGCTTCCTGGTGGCCATCGTGCTGCTGGTCGTGATCGCCTGGGCCTTGCTGCGCACGAGCGCTCGCATGCCGATTGGCAAGTTCTTCTCGTGGACGTCCGCCTTCGTGGCCGTGCTGGCCGTGATCTTGATGGGCAAAGGCGTGGCCGCGCTGCAGGAAGCGGGCTGGATCGGCGTCACCCCCGTCGACTTCATGCGCATCGACCTGCTGGGCATCCTGCCGACCCTGGAAACCCTGCTGGCGCAGGCGGCCATCCTGGCCATCATCGTCGCCGGCTATGGCTGGAACCGCGTTTCCGCAGGCAAGCGCAAGCTGGCCTGATCCTTCGCGGCACGGGCAGCGTCCAGCGGGCGCTGCCTACGCCGGGTGGATCGGCGCGAACGACTGGGCAAACGGATCTGGCTCGTAACCGGCGGCACTGAACAGGTGGCCACAGGATTCGTCGATGGCGGCGCGCAGTTGTGCCTGATCGACGCCCAGCACGACGCCGCCGCGTTTGCGCACGCGCCCGCCAATGATGACGGTATCGATATTGCTGCGCTCAGCCGCGTGCACGACCGTACCGATGGCGTTATTGACAGGATATACATTGAGGTCGCCCGTGCGTATCAGCACCAGGTCGGCCTGCTTGCCTGGCCTCAGACTCCCGATACGCTGTTCCAGCCCCGCCACCGCGGCACCGTCGATCGTGGCGGCCTCGAGCAAGCGGAAGGCATCGGTGGGCGCGGCCGCATGGCGATGTCCCTGGCGTCGCCCCATTACCCGTTGCAGGTAGAACGCCACGCGCATTTCCATGAACATGTCGCCGCTATACGAAGTCTCGTTGTCGACACTGAGGCCGGGACGTATGCCGTGCAGGTGCGCCGCCTGCCAGGCGTTCATGCCATCTTCGATGCCATAGTGGGCATCCGAACGCGGGCATACGTTGACGCGCACGCCCGCCTCGCGCAATATGCGCCAGCCCGCTTCCGGCAGACAGGTGCAGTGGTTGAAGATGTTGTCGCCGCCGAGCAGCCCCTGCCGTTGCAGACCTTCGAGTTCGGCCGCCATGCCAGCGCCAAAAAACTCGGTCACGATGGGAATGCCCAGTTTACGGGCGACGGCCCACTGCTCCGGTTCCAGCTGCGCCATCATGGCCAGCGTCACCAGGCTGTCGGGATCGCTGAAATATTTTTCCTGCAGGCGCGCCAGGTTGCCAGGCCAATGCGCCTTGTCCCAGTCGCCCGAAACGGGCGCCCCTGAGGCATGCACGGCGCGGATGCCCGCATCGAGCAGCGCTTCGACCGCCGCGTCGGCGTGCGCCGCCGTGCGGCTGTTGTGGGAATTGTCGATCACGGTCGTGATGCCGGCATCGATGCAGCCCAGGGCCGTGAGCAGGTTGCCTACGTAGATGTCGCGCGGCCGGTAGTATTTGGCAAACGAGAAATGCGTGGCGTTGCAATAGTCCTCGAGCGTTGCCGCATTCGGGTTGATGCGGCGCAGCTGGCCTTCCCAGGAGTGACGATGGGTATCGACCATGCCCGGAATGGCAATCATCTGCGTGGCATCGATCACTTCCGCACCGTCGGCTTGCAGGTTCTGGCCGATGGCGGCGATGATGCCTCCGGCGATCAGGATGTCGCCCCTGGACAAGTTGCCGACCTTGCCATCCATGCTGATGATGGTGGCGCCTTTGATCAGCATCTTGTGCGGGGGCGGAGCCAGCGGAGCCAGCAGTTGAGAGGCTTGTTCAGACATGCTTGATTCCTGTCGCAGTTAATGAATTGCACGCAGTCTAGTGCAGGCCAGCACAGGGAAAAAGTAGCGCCCTGCGTTTTCAGCATGCGAAAAAACCGAACAATGTTGGGTTATAGTGCCGTTTCCCCTACTGCTACGAAGACAACACATGGACCGCGTACAAGCAATGCAGGTATTCCTCCGCGTGGTCGAGAGCAAGAGTTTCGTGCGCGCGGCGGAGACCCTGGGCCTGCCCGCGTCATCGGTCACGGGCATCATCAAGCGGCTGGAAAAGCATTTGCAGACGCGCCTGCTGAACCGCTCCACCAGAAACCTCAGCCTGACACCGGAAGGCGAGCGCTACTTTCAACGTTGCCGCGAGATCCTCGACCTGATCGCCGACACCGAAGCGGGCCTGCAAGGCTCCAGCGAGCGCCCGCAGGGACGCTTGCGCGTCGATATGCCTGGCGGCATCGCCCATGCCGTGATCCTGCCCCGGCTGGCGCAATTCCAGCAGCGCTATCCGGACATCTACCTGATGATCGGCGTCAATGACCGCCAGGTGGACTTGATACAGGAAGGCGTCGATTGCGTCATCCGCACCGGCAGCCTGGAAGACTCGACGCTGGTCGCGCGCCGCCTGGGCGAGCTGCGCTGGATCACCTGCGCGGCGCCGTCCTACCTGGCCGAACACGGCGTTCCCGCAAGCCTCGAGGATTTGCAGGGACACCGGGCCGTCCACTACTTTTCCGGTACGCCGCGACGGGGCAGCGAGTTGCATTTCATCGACGAGGGCGTCAACGTCGCCGTGCCCCTTCCCGGCACGGTCGCCGTCAACGAGACGGGGCTGTACGTCGAGCTGGGCCTGGCCGGCCGCGGCTTGATGCAGCTGGCCGAGATCCTCGTAAGCGGCCATTTGCAGGCCGGGGAACTGGTCGAGGTGCTGGCCGACAGGCGGCCGGCGCCCGTGCCCGTATCGCTGCTCTACCCGCATCAGCGCTTTCTCTCGCCGGCGATGCGGGCGTTCACCGACTGGACGGCCGGACTGTTCTGAGCTGTTCCGAGCACCTCGCGTGCACGCTGTTGAAAATTGCGATATGATGACCATCATGCAGAACTTATCCAAAAAAGCGTCGGCGCAAAGCCGCAAGGAAGCCACCCACGAACGCATCGTCGAAGTGGCCACGCGCGCCATCCGCCGCAGCGGCTATGCGGGCACGGGCGTGGCCGACATCATGAAGGAAGCGGGCCTGACGCACGGCGGCTTTTATGCGCACTTCGCCTCGCGCGATGCGCTGCTGGCCGAAGCGGGCGACCGCGCGGGCGCCGAAGCGGTGGCGCTGGCGGCCAGGGTGGCCGCCGCCGCCCCGCCCGGCCAGGCGCTGCAGGCCATGCTGGCCGCGTATTTGTCGCCCGAACACGTCGCCGCCATCGAGGTGGGCTGCCCCGTCTCGGCGCTGGGTTCGGAAATGCCGCGCCAGGCACCCGAGGTGCGACGCGCCGCCACCATCCATATCAAGGAAATGATCGACCTGTTCGCGCGCCAGTTACCGAACTGGGGCCAGCCCGAAGCGCATGCGCAGGCCATGGCGACGGTGTGCGCCATGATCGGCACGACCATCCTCGCGCGCGCCGTGGACGAACCGGCCCTGTCGGAGGCGCTGTGCGCGGCCACCCTGGCGCAGTTTCAGGCAAGCAGCTAATTGCCCCGCCCGTGGCACCGATCCGTCACGGGCTTTTTTTGAAATAACAATATGATGATCGTCATACTTTGTATCCAACGCTGTCAACCACTGAAGGAACTGTCATGAAAAACAAGAAGATTGCCCTCGTCACCGGCACCTCGTCCGGCATCGGCGCGGCCACGGCCCGGCGCCTGGCGCAGGCCGGCTACACGGTGTACGGCACCAGCCGCCGCGGCGCACAAGCATCCGGCTCCGGCCATGCGATGCTGGCGCTCGACGTCACCAGCGATGCGTCCGTCGCTGCCGCCGTGGCGGAGGTAATACAGCGCGAAGGCCGCATCGACCTGCTGGTAAATAACGCCGGTTTCGGCGTGGCGCCGGGTGGCGCCGAGGAAAGCAGCGTGGCGCAGGCGCAAGCCATCTTCGACACGAATTTCTACGGCGTGCTGCGCATGACCCTGGCCGTGCTGCCGCACATGCGGGCGCAGGGAGGCGGGCGCATCCTCAATATCGGTTCCGTCCTGGGCTTTTTGCCCATGCCTTACGGCGCGCTGTATTCCGCCACCAAGCACGCGATCGAGGGTTACACTGAATCGCTCGACCATGAAGTGCGTGGCTGGGGCATCCGCGCCAGCGTCATCGAACCGGCCTACACGAAGACCACGTTCGAAGCCAATTTGCTGGCGCCCGATACCCCGCTGTCCGCCTACCGGCAAGTGAGCGCGGCCGTCACCAGCCGCCTGCAAACGCTGATGGCCGGCGCCGATGAGCCGGCCATCGTGGCCGACACCATATTGGCGGCGGCGCAGGCAAGCCAGCCGAAATTGCGCTACACGGCCGGGCCGCTGGCGGCGCGCTTGCGCCTGATGCGCCGTTTCATGCCCGCCGCGCTGATGGACGCCGGCTTGCGCAAGGACCTGCGCCTGGCTTGATCTCCTGCGCCTTTTTCAGCCTTCAGAAAGAACATCATGCAAGCTTTGCAACTTAAAAAATACGGCGGCCTCGATCACGCGGCGTTTGTGGAACTGCCCCGCCCCACGCCCGGCCCCGGCGAATTGCTGGTGCGGGTGCACGCCGTGAGCCTGAACCCCATCGACAACCTGATCCCCAAGGGCGACTTCAAGCCGATCTTGAAAACGCGCTTGCCGGCCACCCTGGGCAGCGACCTGGCCGGCGTGGTCGTGGCCGTGGGCGGCGGCGTCACGCGTTTTAGAGTGGGCGACGCCGTGTATGCGAGCATTTTCGATACGCCCCATGGCAGCCTGGCCGAATTTGCCATCGTGCCGGAACAGGCGGCCGCCCTCAAACCGGCCAACCTCGATTTCGTGCAGGCGGCGTCGATCCCCATGGTGGGCCTGACGGCGTGGCAAGCGATGCACGAACGCATGCAGCTGAAGCCGGGCCAGAAAGTGTTCATCCCGGCCGGTTCCGGCGGCATCGGCACGTTTGCCATCCAGCTGGCAAAGTACCTGGGCGCCCGCGTGGGCACGACCACCAGCACGGCGAACGTGGAACTGGTGCGCGGCCTTGGCGCCGACGAGGTCATCGACTACAAGAAACAGCCGTTCGAGGACGTGCTGCGCGATTACGACGCCGTGCTGGGCACGGTGCGCGGCGACGGGCTGGAAAAGGCCCTGCGGATTGTCAAGCCGGGCAGCCACGTCGTCTCGCTGATCGGCCCGCCCGACGCCGCCTTTGCCCGCGCGCGCGGCATGAACGTGGTGCTGAAACTGGTGTTTGGTCTGCTCAGCCGCAAGATCATCGGCCTGGCGCAGCGGCGCGGCGCCAGCTATGCCTTCCACTTCGTGCGCCCCGACGGCGGCCAGCTGGCGCGGATCGCCGCCTTGCTCGAAGCGGGCACCATCCGTCCCGTCATCGACGGGGTGTTTCCCTTTGCTGAGGCGAAACAGGCGCTGGACTACCTGGCGCAGGGCCGCGCGCGGGGCAAGGTTGTGGTGCAACTGCCCGTGTCTTGAGGCGTATCCGGCCTGCTTTCCGCGCTGTGACTATGTGTGAGTTTTGCGTTGGCAATTTGCTCCATACTCGTTGTCAACCCTATACCTCTTGATATCGGTCAACCTGAACAAAGGTAGCTCATGCGCTTTTTCCCGGAATGCTGCTGGCTGACTATCATCCTCGCGGCCGGCGTGGTTCATGCCGTCGAACCGGGCGTCACCGATACGCACATCCGTCTGGGCATGGTCAATGCCCAGACTGGGGCGGCGTCTGGGCTGGGGAAGGCCATGCTCGACGGCGCGACGGCCGTGTTCCAGGAAGCGAACCTGCGCGGCGGCATCCATGGCCGCAGCATCGAACTGGTGGTCGCCGACGACGGCTACGATCCGGACCGGGCCATCAGCGAAACGCTCAGGCTGGTCGAGGAAAAACAGGTGTTCGCCCTGTTCGGCAACGTGGGCACGCCCACCACCAACGCCGTCATACCGATCGTCCAGGAAATGAAGGTGCCGCTGGTGGGCGCGTTTACGGGCGCGATGACCTTGCGCCGTCCCGTGGTGCATGAAATCATCAATTTCCGCGCCAGCTATGACGATGAGTCCGATGCTCTGGTGCAATATTTCGCCAGCCGGGGCGTCAAGCGCTTTGGCGTCCTGTACCAGGACGACGGTTTCGGCAATGCCGTGCTCGACGGCACCGTGCAGGCCCTGCAACGGCGCGGCATGGAACTCGTCGCCAAGGGCTCGTTCCAGCGCGGCACCACGGCCGTCAAGGCGGGACTGGCGGCCCTGATCGGGCACGACCTGCAAGCGGTCATCATGGCCGGTCCCTACACCCCGGTGGCGGCGTTCGTGCGCGAAGCGGGCCAGGCCGGACTGAAGGCGGCCCTGTCCACCGTGTCCTTTGTCGGCACGGACAGCCTGCTGCAACTGCTGGGCACGGAAGGCAACAACATCGTCATTTCGCAGGTGGTGCCCCTGCCGGAAGACCGCGCGCTGCCCATCGCCGCCGACTGCGCCGCGCTGCTGGCCAAACATGTGCCGGCGGCCAGGCTGTCTTTCGTCAGTTTCGAAGGCTGCATCTCGGCCACCCTGATGGTGGCGGCGCTGCGCCAGACAGGCACCGACCTCACGCGCGAGCGGCTGATCCGGAGTTTTGAAACGTTCGACCGGCGCGACCTGGGCGGCATGCACGTGACGCTGCGGCCCGACAACCACCAGGCATCGACGGCCGTTTTCCTGACCCGCATCGCGGACGGCAAGATCGTACCGGCCGACCCGGGGCCAGGCGCGAAATGATGCGCGCCCAGTTTTCCAGCCCGCCCTGGAGCCCGGCATGAAAATCAGGAGCAAGCTGATCATCAGTACCACCGTCCTGCTGGCCGGCGTGGCGGTCATGGCGGCGGCCAGCCTGCTGCTGGTGAAAGGCATCGAAACCCACGTGCACGGCTTGACCGACCGTACCGTGCCGCTGTACACGGACGTGCTGCGACTGCGCTATACCGTGCAGGACATGGCGTCGGATTTCTTCGAGCTGGGCAAGGCGGAAGACCTGGCGCAGCTCGAGCAGGTATCGAACAAGATCGTCGCCAATATCCAGACCGCCGAAAGCATCAGCGAGCAATTGCAAGGCCACGGCGAGTCGCGAACGCCCCGCTATCACGCGGCCTTCGAGCAGGAATTCCAGCGCATGCGCGTCGCCGTGCGCAAGCGCCTGGAAAACGAGGCCTACTACAAGGCGCAGGCGACGGAGATGCGCCAAGTACTCGATCAGATCAAGGCCGCCGCCAAGGACGCGCGCGGCAAGATCCGCCTGGTCGATAGTCAGGCCCAGGCCACGGCAGCCGAAGTGCAGCTGCAAAGCCAGCACCTGAACCAGAATTCCCGCTACCTGACGGACTTGCGCAAGAGCATACTCGACATGCAGATTTCGCTGGCGGAAACGGAGGCCGTGAAAAACCGTTTCCGCATCGCCCCCTTGCGCGAGCGCTTGGCGGCGGCCGTTGCCCATCTGGCGGGCAGTGGCGAGCGCGACATCAGCGCTGGCCAGCAGGCGTTGCGGTCGACGCTGCTGGCCACGGCGCAGCAGATGCTCGATCCCGCCGCCGGCTTGCTGGCCTTGCGCGCCGGACTGCTGGCCGAAGGCGGCGCCAGCGCGGCGCAGCAGGCGCACTATGCGGCGCTCAAGGAACAAGTCAGCACCACCCTGGCCTCCACCCTCCTGCGCCTGGCCGAGGAACTCGATCCCATCGAATTGCAGCTGGCCATCGGACGCGACCGGCTGGCGGAGGCGAACCGCTACATGCGCACCTCGTCCCGCATCGAGGATGCCAGCGGCGAAATCAACCTTGCCGTCGACGCCATCAGCATCGACGTGGGCGAAGTCATGCTTGCGACGGCCACCGGCGACGTCCAGCGCCTGGGCGACGATATCGCGCAACGCATCAGCGCCCTGCACCGCGACATGGGCGCCATGCAGACCTTGCTGCAAAGCATAGGCCAACTGGGCTTGCTGGCCGAAACGCGCGGCGTCAACACGTACCTGGATGCGGTGGAACGGTCAGGACAGCGGCTGGTGCAGGCCAAGGGCAAGGTGCTGGACAGCCAGGCGGCGCTTGACGAGGTGATCGGCCACGTGCGCACTTTCGAGCGCGAACAGGCCGCCTATTCCGCGCAGCAAGTGGCGCGCATCACGGCGCAGCAGCAGGATGCGGTGGCCACCGTGCGCAATGGCGTGCGGCATGCCTTCGTGCTGATCCTCGGCATCGCGCTGGTGTTGCTGCTGGCCTGCGTGGCCATCACGGGGCTGATCAGCGCGTCCATCGCCAGGCCGCTGGCGCGCCTGTCGCACGCGATTGCCCATATCCGCGACGGCAAGGCGCTGTCCGTGCGCGTGGCGCAGCATGGCAGCGATGAGCTGGGGCAATTGATCAAGGGCTTCAACGGCATGCTCGAACACGTCGAACAGCGCGACCTGGCGCTCAAGCAGGCCAAGGCCGAGGCGGACGCCGCCAACCGGGCGAAATCGGAATTCCTGGCCAAGATGAGCCACGAGATCCGTACCCCCATGAATGGCGTGCTGGGCATGACGGAGCTGCTGCAGCGCACGGAACTGAGCCCCAAGCAGCAGCGTTTCGTGCACACGGTGCACCGCTCGGGCGAAAGCCTGCTCAGCATCATCGACGACATCCTCGACTTTTCCAAGATCGAGGCGGGCAAGCTGGTGCTCGAACAGATTCCCTTCGACTTGCGCCAGGTGATCGACGACGTGGTGGCGCTGTTTGCCAACGGCATCCAGCGCAAAGCCATCGAATTTACCTGCCGCATCGATTCCGACGTGCCGCAGCACGTGCGCGGCGACCCCGTGCGCCTGCGCCAGATCCTCACCAACCTGCTCAACAACGCCACCAAATTCACCGAACGCGGTGAAATTTCCGTCGATGTCAGCTGCCCCGCTGCCGGACAGGTCCGCCTGGAAGTGAGCGACACGGGCATCGGCATGGCGCCGGAAGCGGCGGCGGCCGTCTTCCAGCCCTTCCGCCAGGCCGACAGCACCACCTCGCGCAAATACGGCGGCACGGGACTGGGCCTGGCCATCATCAAGCAACTGGCGGAAATGATGGGCGGCAATATTGTGCTGAAATCCGTGGCGGGCCAGGGTTCCAGCTTCGCCGTCACCGTCGCCGTGGGCAGCGTGGCGCCCGGGGATGCGCCGCCGGCACCGCCGCCGCGCGTGTCGCTGGGCGCCTTGAACGTGCTGATCGTCGACGACCACGCCACCAACCGCACCATCCTGCTGCAGCATGCGATCGAGTGGCAGATGGCCGCCGCCAGCGCGGCCGACGGCGCCCAGGCGCTGGGCCTGCTGCAAGGCGCGCTGCGCAGCGGGCACCCGTTCGACCTGGCCATCATCGACATGCGCATGCCCGTCATGGATGGCGCCGAGCTGGTGCGCGCGATCAAGGCCGACCCCGGGATGGCGGCCCTGAAAATCATCATGCTCAGCTCGCTGGACGCCTCGGCCGATCTGCGCCAGCTGACGGCGCTGGGCGTGGAATACTGCCTGACCAAGCCCGTGCGGGCGCTGGAACTGCGCCACTGCATCGAAGCCATCGGCGGCTTCGGCACCCTGGCGCCCACGAGTGCCGCCATGCCTGCCCTGCCCGCTCCAGCGGACACCGCGGCCGCAGGCCAGGCCCCGCTGCGCATGCTGCTGGTGGAAGACAACGCGATCAACCAGGAAATTGCCCTGGCCATGCTGGAAGACAGCGGCTACGAAGCGACGCCGGCCGATAATGGACGGCGCGCGCTGGCCCTGTGGCAACAACAGCCGTTCGACGTGATCCTGATGGATTGCCAGATGCCGGAAATGGACGGCTTCGAGGCGACCCGGCGCTTGCGCCGCATGGAAACGGAACAAGGCCGCGGCCGCACGCCCGTCATCGCCCTGACGGCCAATGCCATCCTCGGCGACCGCGAGCTGTGCCTGGACGCGGGCATGGACGACTATCTCGCCAAGCCGTACACGCGCGCCGCCCTGCTGGGCGTGCTGGCCCGCTGGCGCCCGTCGTCTTCAGCGCCGGCCAAAGTGGAAACGGCGGCGATGGCAGAAACGCCGGCGCCGGCGGAAACGGCCGCCATCCTTGACGCGGCCGCCCTGCAAAACCTGCGCGCCATGCGGCGTCCCGGCCGTCCCGACGTGCTGGGCCGCATCATCGACCTGTTCTACAGCGACGCCCCGCGTCTGCTGGGCCAGCTGGAAGTGGCGGCCGAGGCCAGCGATGCGGCGGCCCTGCAGCTGGCGGCGCACACGCTCAAGTCCAGCTGCGCCAACGTGGGCGCGCTGGGCTTGTCGGCCACCTGCCGTGAAATCGAACAATATGCGCGCGGCAATGACGTCGGCAGCGCACTCAACCATATCCGCGGCATCCAGCAAGAGCTCGACCGTGTCCTCGCCGCCCTGGCCATTGAGAAGGAAGCCATATGAATACCGCACTGCCCCCGCAAGCACTGGTCCTGGTGGTCGATGACGACACCATGACGCGCATCCTCGTGACGGAAGCGCTGGAACCGGAAGGCTTCCGCATCGAGGAAGCGGCCAGCGGCCTGGAAGCGCTGGCCGCCTTCCAGCGCGGCGTGCCCGACCTGATCCTGCTCGACGTCGCCATGCCCGGCATGAGCGGCTTCGAATGCTGCCAGCAGCTGCGCCGGCTGCCGGGCGGCGCGCACGTGCCCATCGTCGTGCTGACCGGCAACGACGACGACGATTCCATCAAGCAGGCGCTGGAAGCGGGCGCCAGCGACTTCATTTCCAAACCGATGCAGTGGCGGCTGCTGGCGCACCGGCTGCGCTACCTGCTGCGGGCCAGCAGCGCGCTGACGGAATTGAGCCGTATCCAGGAAAGCCTGAACCACGCGCAAACGCTGGCCCGCCTCGGCAACTGGGAATACCGGGCCGCCGGCGGCGACGGCTACTGGTCGCCGGAACTGTTGCGCATCCTGGGCCTGGACGCCGATGCCGGCCCCACCAGCTTCGACCGCCTGCTGCAGTGCCTGCCCGAAGACCAGCGGCCCCTGCTGCTCGACGCCTTCATGGAATTGCATGCGAACGGCACCAGCTACGGTCTCGAGCACAAGGTAGTGCGGCCGGACGGCGGCGAATACATCGTTTTTCACCAGGCCGAAGCCGTGCGCGAAGGCCGCGAAGTGCGCTTGATGCGCGGTACCGTGCAGGACATCACGGACCGCAAGCTGCAGGAATTGCGCATCGAATACCTGGCCAACCACGACGCGCTGACGGACTTGCCTAACCGCCAATTGCTGAACGACCGCATCGGCCAGGCCATCGCCCATGCCCGCCGCACCCGCTTGCACCTGGCCACCCTGATGATGGACCTCGACCGCTTCAAGTTCGTCAACGACAGCTATGGCCACCCCGTGGGCGATGCGCTGCTGCAGGAAGTGGCCCGCAGGCTGAAGCTGGCCGTGCGCGAGGGCGACACCGTGGCCCGCCAGGGCGGCGACGAGTTCGTCATCCTGCTGACGGACTTGCCCGACATTGTGACGGCCGAACAGATCGTGCAAAAAGTGCTGGCGGTGTTCGCCGAACCCTTCGTGCTGGGCGAACATACCTTGCACGTCAGCACCAGCATCGGCGCCAGCGTGTTTCCATCCGACGGCGACAGCGGCGACATGCTGCTCAAGACGGCCGACGCGGCCCTCTACAGCGCCAAGGACAAGGGCCGCAACGGCTACCAGTTTTACAACCACAAGATGGGCGTGCTGGTGGAAGAACGGGCCGAAATCGAACATGCGCTGCACCAGGCGCTGGCGCTGGGCGAGCTGGAATTGCACTACCAGCCCAAGGTCGACCTCACCAGCGGCAAGATCTATGGCATGGAAGCGCTGCTGCGCTGGCGCCGCGACGGCATCGGCCTGGTGCCGCCGGACCGCTTCATTCCCCTGGCCGAGGAAACGGGCATGATCGTGCCCATCGGCGAATGGGTGCTGCGCACGGCGTGCGCGCAACTGGGCGTCTGGCATGCCTACGGCTTTACGCACCTGACGATGGCCGTCAACGTGTCGGCGCGCCAGTTCCGCCAGGTCGACATGCCGGCACTGGTGCGCGAAGTGCTGGCCGAGAGCGGCGTGCCGGCCCACTGCCTGGAGCTGGAGCTGACGGAAAGCGTACTGATGCAAAACCGCGACCTCGTGGTGAAGGCGCTGGAAGAATTGAAGGAAATCGGCGTCACCCTGTCGCTGGACGACTTCGGCACCGGCTATTCCAGCCTGTCCTACCTCAAGCAGTTCCCCATCGACGTCGTCAAGATCGATCAATCGTTCATCCGCGACGTGACGGACAGCGTGGATGGCGCGTCGCTGACCCGCTCCATCATCGCCATGGCCAAGTCGCTGCACATGACGACGGTGGCCGAGGGCGTGGAAACGGAAGGACAATTGGGGTTTCTCAATACCAACCATTGCGACGCCATGCAGGGCTATTATTTCAGCCGCCCGCTGCCCGGCGCCGAGATGGATCTGATGTTGCATGCCGGCACCCATTTGCCGCCCGACAGCTGCCATGCCGAAACGCCGCAGCGCGTGCTGCTGCTGGTGGACGACGAGGAGCACATCCTGTCCTCCCTGCGCCGTTCGCTGCGCAAGGAGGGTTACCAGATACTGAGCACCAGCCAGCCGCAGGAAGCGCTGGAACTGGTGGCCGCCCATGCCGTGGGCGTGATTCTCACGGATGCGCGCATGCCGGGCATGTCCGGCAACGAACTCTTGCGCCGCATCAAGGGCATCTATCCCGAGATCGTGCGCGTGATGCTGTCCGGCTACCCCGAACTGCATTCGGTCACGGCGGCCATCAATGAAGGCTCGGTGTACAAGTTCATCACCAAGCCCTGGGATGAAACCTTGCTGAAGGAGCATTTGCGCGAAGCCTTCGTGCGCTTCGAATCGGGTGTGCAGCGGCCTCCACTCGGTCCGCATGGTATCGAGATCGGCAACCGCGCCGCCTAGGCGCGCCACCAGGAGCCATCATGCCGGACCAGCTGTTCTTCGAAGGCCTGCGGGCCCTGGCCGAAGCCGCCTTCCCCAAGCATTGCGCATGCTGCGGGCGCGAATTCGCCACGGCGGACGAGTTCATTTTGCAGACGCAATCGATGCGCCAGAACGTCTCGGGGCTGAAACAGAGCTTCGATGACAACAACGTGGCCATCGTCGAGGTCTACCGCAATTGCCTGTGCGGCTCGACCCTGATGGATTTCTTTTCGGACCGGCGCGACACCTCCGAGGCATCGCTGCAGCGGCGCCAGCTGTTTGAACGCCTGTTGCCGCTGCTGATGGAAAAAGGCATGGAAAGGGGCGCGGCGCGCGAATATCTGCTGCACGTCGTGCGCGGCCAGCTGCCGTGACGGGGCAGCTGGCCGCTGGCATTACCAGTAGCCGAGCACCTTCCACCATGTCGTGCCGACGACGGCAAAGATCAGCAGTTCCACCACGCACATGATAAAGCCGACGCGCCACCAGTTGCCCATCGTCACGAAGCCGCTGCCGAAGATGATGGGCGAAGTGCCCGTCGCGTAGTGCGTCAGCGTCATCATGATGGCCGAGCCGGCCGTCATCATCAGCATGAAGGGCACGTGGTATTCGGCCGGGATCAGGTGCAGGCCCACGGTCAGGAAGGCCAGCAGCATGGCGCTGATGTGGGCCGTCGTGCTGGCAAAGAAATAATGCGAGAAGACGAACACCAGCACGAGCACGCCTGCAATCGGCAGCCAGTCCATGCCGCTGGCGACGATGGCCGCCTTCATGCCGGCCGAGAACCAGGCGATCACGCCCGTCTTGTTCAGCTGCTCGGCCATCATGACGAGCGCGCCGAACCACACCAACGTATCCCAGGCGCTCTTTTCCGACAGCACGTCATCCCAGTCGATGGTGCCGGTAATGATCAGCACGAACAAGCCGACAAAGGCGACTACCGTCGCATCGAGCGAAAACGCGGGACCGAACAGCATGGCGGGCACGTTGGCCCACAACAACAGCAACAGGGCGAAGGTGCCCAGCATGACTTTTTCCGACGGCGACAGCGGGCCCATGCCTTTCAGCTCCGCCTTGGCGTAGGTGACGGCGTCGGGCGTGGCCTTGAGTTCCGGCGGCGACAGCCAATAAATAATCAGGGGCATCACCAGCAGGCAGACCAGGCCCGGCAGCAGCATGCACAGGGCCCAGGTGGTCCACGTCAGGTGGAAACTCTGGCCGCTGGCCTTGGCCACGAAGTCGACCACCAGCGGGTTGGGCGCCGTGGCCGTCAAGAACATGGCCGAGGTGATCGGGTTGGCGTGGTAGTTGACGAGCGCCAGATAGGTGCCGACCTTCTTTTCCGTGCCCTTGGCCGGGTCCGAATCGAAGGCGTTGGCGATCGATTTCATGACGGGGTGGACGATGCCGCCGCCGCGCGCCGTGTTACTGGGCGTAAATGGCGCCAGCACCAGTTCGCAAATCGCCAGGCCATAGCCGATGCCCATGGTGCGCTTGCCCAGCAAGGAAATGAACAGCAGGCCGATGCGGCTGCCCAGCCCCGTCTTTTTCAGGCCGCGCGAAATCAGGATCGCCACGACGATCAGCCAGATCAGGGGATTCGAAAAACTGCTGAGGGCATCCGTGATGGCGCCCTTGGACGAGGTCGACGTCACTTGCGACAAGGACACGATAACGATGGCCATCATGGCCATCACGCCGATCGGCATGACTTTCAGGATGATCGCCAGAATCGTGGTGAGGAAAATCGCCACCAGGCCCCAGGCCTTGGGCGTCAAGCCGTCCGGCGCCGGCAGCAAGAGCATGCTCACCAGCAAGGCGGTGCAGATCAGGGCGGGGACGAGGCGGAATGGGACGGCTTCCTTGAAATGCAGGAACAAGTCGCGCACTGTTTTATACATCTTTATGACCTTTCGCTGTGGGTCGGGCATCCTGGCGGCAGGAATCGTGCACGCAGATTCATGGGCCGGCGGGCACAAGAAGCGCGCCCGCAAGATGACAGATGCCCAACAATTCTGTTCGGCAATATCATACACGCAAGACTGCCTTTCCCCTGATCCATTCGGCGCGCCTTTCCAGGCAATTGCAAAATCGTTGACCTGCGCGCGGCATCTCTCACATAATCGCCCTTCCTGCCGCCCCCCACGAGGATGCCATTGCATAGCCGCAACAATCACATCGACGCCCTGCGCGGCGCCGCCATCCTGTGCGTGCTGGTGCTGCACTTCGCGCTGGCCTACGGCTTGAAGAACAGCCCGCTCGGCGTTCTGCCGACTTGGCTACTGAAAGCCGCCTACCAGGGTAATTACGGCGTGACCATGTTTTTCGTCATTTCCGGCTATTTGATCACCTCGACCTCGCTGCGGCGCTGGGGCGACCTGGCGCGCATCGACCTGGCGGCGTTCTATGTCTACCGCATCGCCCGTCTATTGCCCGCGCTGTTGCTGGCCTTGTCCATCATCGTGCTGCTGGGCGTGCTCGACGTACCCTTCTTTGCCAACTCGGACGGCGGCAAGGATTTGCCCGCCAGCTATTTCGTCATCGCCATCGCCTCCGTGCTGACCTTCTGGCATAACGTGCTGATGCAAAGCGCCGGCTATTTCAATTACTGCCTGAACGTGTACTGGTCGCTGTCCGTCGAGGAAATGTTCTATCTGCTGCTGCCCTTGTCCTGTCGCGTCCTGCGCCAGCGCCACCGGATCATGCTGCTGTGCGGCGCCGCCATCGTGGCCGGGCCCGTGTACCGCAGCCTGCATGCGGACAACGAGATTTACTTCATGTACGGCTACCTTGCCTGTTTCGACGCCATCGCCATCGGCTGCCTGACGGCCCTGCTGACCCAGCACTGGCAACCGGGCGCGCGGGCCGGGCGATTCTTGCGCTGGACAGCGGGCCTGGCCCTGGCGGCCCTGTACGTGCGCGGCATCGGCGGCCACGAGGTGTTCGGTTTTACGTGGATCGCCGTGGCCGGCGCCGCCTTCATCGCGGGCGCCACGGCGAGCCCGGCGGCAGACCGGGGCCGCTCCGGCCCGCTGCAGTGGCTGGGACGGCACAGCTATGAGCTGTATTTGTTCCATATCATCGTGCTGGCCGGCATGCGCAATGTGGTCGACAAGGCGGGCCTGGGCTACGCGGAACGGCTGCCGTGGCTGGCGCTGTTCCTTGCCGCGACGGCGCTGGCGGCCGCCCTCGTGGCCCGCTACGTCTCCGACCCGGCCAATGCGGCCCTGCGCCGGCGCTTCCGCGGCGCCGCCACGGCCGCGCCGGCATGCTCTGGCGGCAGCCCTGACGCGGTGTCCTGAAAAACTGAGCCAGGTCAAGAGTCCGCATGTCCAGCGCCCGTTTCCGGGCCAATTCCAGCCCTGCCTTGCCATTCGCACTATAATGTCGGCACCGCGTGCGGCAGCAATGGCGGCGATAGACGGTAACAATTTCGTGCGCAGGCCAGTACAATAGCGTCTGGGCCTACACAGGGTTTCACTTTTGCCAGCAGTTGCCAGCAACTAACCATTTTTTTGACCAGCCAACACATACTATGAGTTCGATGAATGAAGAGCGCGTTTTAAGCGTGCACCACTGGACGGATACCCTGTTCTCCTTTACCACCACGCGCGACCCGTCGCTGCGTTTCTCGAATGGCCATTTCACCATGATCGGCCTGCGCGTCGATGGCAAGCCATTGCTGCGCGCCTACAGTATCGCCAGCGCCAATTACGAAGACCACCTGGAATTTTTCAGCATCAAGGTGCCGGGCGGTCCATTGACGTCGCGTTTGCAGCACTTGCAAGTGGGCGACACCGTGATCGTCGGCCGCAAGCCGACGGGCACCCTGGTGTCCGACTACCTGCTGCCAGGCAAGCGCCTGTACATGCTGTCGACGGGCACGGGCCTGGCGCCTTTCCTCAGCATCGTGCGCGATCCGGACATCTACGAGCGTTTCGACCAGCTGATCCTCGTGCACGGCGTGCGCCAGGTCGATGAACTGGCTTACCACGACTTGCTGGAAGAGCATCTGCCCAAGCATGAATTCCTGGGCGAAATGGTCAGCGACAAGCTGCGCTACTACCCGACCGTGACGCGCGAAGACTTCCGCAACATGGGCCGCATCACGGAACTGATCGAGAACGGCAAGCTGGCCGAAGACCTGGGCGTGCCGGCGCTGAACCCGGCCGAAGACCGCGTGATGATCTGCGGCAGCTCGGACATGCTGCGCGACCTGAAGGAAATGCTGGAAGCGCGCGGCTTCAAGGAAGGCAATACCTCGACGCCTGGCGACTTCGTTGTCGAGCGCGCGTTCGCCGAGAAGTAATCCGCGGCAAATCCGTAGCAAATACAGGGGCCCGGCCCCGCCGCACACCGCGGCGGCGCCGGGCCTTCTTCATTGCCTCATTGGCGGCCGCGCTGGTACTGCAAGCCGTTCATGAAGCGTTGCACGGGCGTAAAGGCGCTGCTGAGGATATCGTCATGCGCGGCGTAATAGCGCGTTTCGATCTTCAGCAAGCCCAGCACGGTCGCATCGAGCTTGTCCGTCTGGTAGGGCCGGCTTTCCAGCGCGGCGCGCGCGCCCGCCGATTGCGGCGCTTGCCGGTTGTCCCAGATCAGCATGGGAATTTCATAGCCGCTCTTGTCCGACGCGGAATGGCCCGCGTGGTTGCGGCTGTAGCCCACTTCCTGGCCATGGTCGGACACGAACAGCAAGGAGGCGGCGCGGTCCGTCTTGGCCTTTTCCGCCATGCCGATCAGGGTGCCCAGCACGTAATCGCCATAGCGGATGGCGTTGTCGTACTCGTCGCGCCGGTGGCGTATCCAGCTCGACCTGCCCTGGCGCTCCATCTGCGCGCTGACGGCGTCGCGCGCCCGGTCGAAATGGGCGAAGCGGCGGGGATAGCGCATGTCATAGCTGGGATGCGCGCCCAGCAAGTGCACGACGATGAGCTTTTTTGGCGCTGCGTCGCGCAGCGCGTGGGCGAACGGCTGGAACAGGTTGCCGTCAAAATTGTTTTCGCCGCGGCCAGTGCCATAGTTGATGAAGTCGCTTTCATCGGCCTCGCCCGCCAGCAGCCCGATCCAGCCATCGTTGCGCGTCTGGTTCGACACCCAGAAGGTCTTGTAGCCGGCCGCCTCGGCCAGCATCAGCAGATTCGGCTTGGCCATCCACGCGTCCGGGTTGCCGATATCGGCGGGCGTGAGCATCGTCATCATCGATTCCACGGTGCTGGCGGCCGGCGAAATCACGTCATTGAAAACCAGCAGCTTCGAGCGCATGGCGTCGAGCCGGGGCGTGGTCGCGCGCGGGTAGCCATACAGCGACATCGAGGCGCGGTTCGTGCTCTCGCCGATCACGAGGATGACGGTGCGGGCATCCTCGCCCGCATAGCGCACGTTCCAGTCGCGCGGCGCGGCCATGGCCGCCGTCAGCGCGTGCTGCATCGATTTCATGGCGTCGAGCTGCGCGCTGTACTGCTGGTAGCGCAGCGGCCAGAACAGGACCGGATTTTCGCGCCGCATCGTGGTGTTGACGTGCAACAGCACGAGCAGGATCGCCATGCCGGCGGCAAAGCATTGTTGCGCCAGGCCAGGTGCGGCAACGTCGCGCGCCGCTTGCCAGCGCTGCAACTGGCGGTCGGCCAGCAGTACCGCCGCCGTCACGAGCAGGAAGCCGCCGGCCGATTGCGCCAGGGCGACGCTGTTGTGCAGGAAAAACTCGCCCGTTTCGGCTTGATCTGTCGCAAACATGGCTTGCAAAACAGCATTGGGATTGGGCCGCATGCCAAAATAGCCACGCAAAAAGCCCTTGATGGCCGCGTCGAGATAAAACACGGGCACGACGACGCGCAGCAGCACGGTAATCGCACGGGCGCTGGACCTGCCACGCCACGCCTGCAGCACGCCGCCCACGCCCAGCAGGAAGGCCGCCAGCAAGACGCCCAATTTCAGGCATTCGTTCGCGCTTAACTGATCGAAGAGGAAGAAAAGCAGCAGGCCAGCAATGCTGAGCAGGACACGGCAACACAGAATCAGCATGGAGGCGACAAGTAATAGGCATTGAACAGGAAGGTGCCCGCGTGGACGGGCCAGCGATTGTAGCGCAGTCCGTTGCAACTTGTACCATCGTTTCCACGCGCTACTGACAGAAACTGTCAGTGCTTTTTATTATGATTTCGGCACCCGCAGGCTAGCCAGCCTGTACTATCGATATCACCACCCGCGACAGGAATTTTCATGACACGTGCCATCACCATTCTGACCGAGAACTTTGCCGACTGGGAAACCGCCCTGCTCAATTCCACGGCGCGCCTGTACTACGGCTTTTACACGCAGTTCGCCACGCCGGGCGGCGCGCCCGTCACCTCGTCCGGCGGCATGCTGGTCACGCCGCAACTGGCGCTGGAAGAGGTCAATCTCGATGAACTCGACTTGCTGATGGTGTGCGGCGGCAGCTTCTGGCAAAGCGGCAAGGCGCCCGACCTGGGCCCGCTGCTGCGCGCGGCCCGCGACAAGGGCGTGGTGCTGGCCGGCATTTGCGACGGCACGCGCGTGCTGGCGCAGGCGGGCGTGCTTGACACCGTGCGCCACACCTCCAATTCCGCCGAGAACCTGACGGCAACCGGCTATGCGGGCGCGGCCCTGTACCAGGACGTGCCGTGGGCCGTGGCCGACCGGGGCGTCATCACGGCACCCGGCACGGCGCCCGTCACCTTCACCAGAGAAGTCTTGCGCGCCCTGGGCATTGCCGATGACAACCTGACCGCCTACCTGGCCATGCACGGCGCGGAACACGGCAAGGCTGCCGCCTAGTCGGCGCCCAGCGCGCGCAAGCGGGCCACGGCGTGCGTATTGCCCGGGTCCAGTTCCAGCGAACGGCGGTAATGCGTGGCGGCCAGGTCCTTGGCGCCGTCCGCCTCGTACGCTTCGGCCAGGCTGTCGTGGCCATTCGCCCCTTGCGGGTACAGCTGCACGCCCAGCTGGAAAACGGCCACGGCCTGTTTCGGCTGCTGCCGGCCCAGCAGGCGGTAGCCCCAGGCGTTCAAGTCGTCTTCCGCAGGGTCCGGCAAGCCGTGCTGGCGCCGGATGGCGGCCAGTTTCGTATCCAGCCCGTCGAAACCGGCGCTGGCCGCCTTGTTGCGCAGCAAGTGCGCGGCATACGCACCGCCCCGCTGCTCGCGCAATGCCGGAAGATAAAAACCGGCAACGGTATCGATCAGCTGTTCCGGCTGGCCGCCGGCCAGGTTGCTGAGAATAATGACGGCCAGGCCATCGTTGGGATACACATAAAAGGCCGAGCGGCCGCCGCCGATGCCGGCCACGGCGCGGTGGCCAGCGCGGCCGATGGTGGGCCAGCCCAGCGCCCACGGCGCCGGCTTGCCGTCATTCAAGCTGGTCGGCTGCCACAGCCGTTCCACGCTGGCGGGCGCCAGCAAGCGTCCCGACTGCAGCGCGACGAGCCAGTTGGCCAGCTCACCCGCGTTGCTGTTGATGCCGGCCCCGGCGCGCATGAACACGGGAAAATCCTCGATCACGTTGCGGTAGCCCTTGCCGTCCCGGTCCAGCACGTAGGAACTGGCCTTGTTGACGACCACGTCCTTCGCGTCGCCAAAGCCGCTGTGCGGCATGCCGGCCACGTCGAATTGCCGGTGCCGGATGAAAGAGACAAAGGGCTGGCCGCCCTGGCGCTCGATCAATTGCGCCAGCAACACGTAATTGGTCTGGTTGTAGCGGTAGCGCAGGCCTGGCGGGGCTTCCACGGGCAGCGCCTGCACGGCTTTCCACGCGGCGTCGGCGTCGTCCGGCTGAGGACCCACGAGCTTGCCGCTGCGCGGGTCCAGCACGTCGGGCAAGCCCGAGCTATGGTTGAGCAATTGCGTCACCGACACGGCTTGCCACGCGACAGGCAGCCCCGACAGGTACTGGCCGATGGGTGCGGCCAGGTCGATCTTGCCCTCCTGCACCAGTTGCATCACGGCCACGCCCGTAAACGCTTTCGTTGCCGAATTGATGGAAAACAGGCTGGCATCCGTCACGGGCACCTGGTATTGCAGGCTGGCCAGGCCGAAGTTGCGCTTCAGCACAACCTTGCCCTGCTGTATCACGGCCAGTTGCAGCCCAGGAATCTGGCGCTCCTGCATTTCGCTGCGCACGAAGGCGGCAATATCGCGTTCCGCGGGGGACGCCTGCGACTGGCTGGCGGGAACGGCGGCAAACGCCATGACGAGCAGGACGGAGGAGAGGCGTGGCTTCACGATGCGGCTTTCGACTAGAGAAAACGGAACCGCAGCATCCCATACCTATTTGTCAACGTCAACGACAATCTTGCCAATCAGAAACTTACTCTTCCACCCATACGTCCTCGTACCCTTCCCGGTCGAGAATGAACCTGGTGCCGCTGGGCAAGGCCAGGTAATCGAGCACCTGCGGCAGCATCTCGTGCAGGTGTTCCGCATGCAGGGGCTGGTAAAAGTCCAGCGCATCGTCGTGTTCGCCGCAGTGGATGAACCAGCTGATGGTGCCGTTTTCCGGCAGTTCGATGCGCGTGCCGTAGATGGGCGATTGGTCCAGGCTGCCGATGGCCAGGGCCACCATGGGCTCGGACGCCTGAGCCGGCAAGCGGAATTTGTCGCAGATGCGCTGCTGTGCTTCGCTGATCGGTGTGGTCATATGGTTCTCAGGATCCAATGTAGCGGTAATGGAGGCGCAGCGCGCCATCGTGGCCGGACATTTCCAGGTGCAAGACCGCTTCGCCCGGCTTGCCGTCGGCCAGCAACAGGCATTCCAGGCCCAGCGGCCCGGCATCGGTGGCATACACGTCAACGGTGGGACGGCCGGCCTTGCCGGGCACGCAGGCTTGCGCCAATGGCGCCAGGGACAGCACCTGGTCCGCCGCGAAATAGCTGTCGAGCATCTCGATGAGCTCATCGGCCACGGCCGGCGACAGGCCCCAGTCGCGTTGCAGCGCAACAGGATCGCGCCCGTCCAGCGTCTGCACGAAAGCGGCGGCCTGCGCGTATGCCAGCTGCCGCAGGCTGCCGCTCATTGCTGTCTCCATGAAGGTCTCCCTGGCTGAACAAGGCGACATTATAGTGGTGGCAGGCTGCCGTTGTCATTCCAGCAGTTGCATGACAGCACGGCCCCCCTGTAAAGTGGCTTGCATGAAAAAGACCTACCATGGCAGTTGCCACTGCGGCGCCGTGCGCTTCGCCGCCGAAATCGACCTGGCGGCCCCCAGCCTGCGCTGCAACTGTTCCTACTGCCTGAAAATCCGCTGCTGGGCCAGCCTGGTGCCGCCTGCGGATTTTCGCCTGCTGGCCGGTGAAGCGGACTTGAGCGAGTACCGTTTCGGCGCGCGCCGCGAACGCCACTACTTTTGCCGCCATTGCGGCGTGCGCCCGTTCGGCCACGGCGATTCTCCCCGCAGCGGTCCCTTCGTCGGCATCGGCATCAACTGCCTCGACGACGCATCGGCCGCCGAGCTGGCGCAAGTGCCCGTCACCTTTGTCGATGGCCGGCATGACGAGTGGGACACACCGCCGCAGGAAACGCGGCATTTGTAAATAGCAATGTAGAAATGGTTGTCATCCACCACGGAGTTTTCCTACGTGGCGACAAGTCGTGTCCCTATGGTTAAGCCCGACGCAGGCAGCGAGAATGGTCTCAACGGTGCAGCCAATGCTGAACCGGATGATTACGCAAACCAACCATAGGGGACACGATCATGACTTCGAACAGCAACGACAAATCGGGCAGCCAATCGGACAAACAGCAATCGGGCAGCCAGCAGTCGGATAAACAGTCCGGCAGCCGTCAATCGTCGGGCGGCACCCAGGGCGGCACGCACGAGCAGCATGTCGAGGCGGGCCGCCAAAGCCACAAGAATGACGGCGACAAGCAGTCGGGCTCGCAGCAATCGGGTTCCGGCACCGGCACGCGCGGCGGCACGCATGAGCAGCACGTGGAAGCGGGACGTCAAAGCCACAAGAATGACGACAAATCCTGATCCCGCAGGCATGGCTGGACGCGGCTTGTCGACATGAAAGCGCTGACAGCCATGCTGTGCGCAGGGCTGGGCTTGGGCCTTGCCGCCTGCGGCGCCAGGAATACGGCATCGAACGTGGAAGCTCCCGGCGCGCCGGCCGGGGTTTCCACGCGCATGCTGGACGCTGGCGCCGATGCCTTGCAAGCGCGGCCGCCGATAGCGGCGCTGAACGCCTATCTCGACGGCTTTCATTTCTACAACGGCAACCTGCGCGGCCAGATGGAAGCGCACCACTATTGCGCCATCGTCAATGAAGAACTGATCCAGTGCGTGATCTACGACGGCAATGTCAAGGATGCCAAGCTGATGGGCGTCGAGTACATCGTCAGCGCCAGGCTGTACCAGGGTTTGCCGGCAGAGGAAAAAACGTTGTGGCACAGCCATGTGCATGAAGTCAAATCAGGCCAGCTGATCGCGCCCGGCATTCCCGCCGTGGCGGAAAAAGCCTTGATGCAAAAACTCGTCGCCACGTATGGCAAGACCTGGCATACCTGGCACACGGACGTGCACGAGACTCTGCCGCTGGGCGTGCCGCAGCTGATGATGGGGTTTACCGCCGATGGCCAGACCGATGCCGCCATGGTGGCCGCGCGCGACCGCCGCTTCCGCATCGATTCCGCCGAAAAACGCCGCCAGCGAGCCGATATCGCCGCGCCCGCCATCATTGCCGGGGCCGATGCATGGCAGCACGGCACGGTCATCCAGCTGGCCGACCCGACGGGAATGCCGCACGGTGCAACACCACAGCCGCCGCCCACGCGATAGCCGGCACGCGAAAGGCCGTTGTCTGGAACCGCATTCTGGGCGATAATGACGCCCATGAACGATACCACCACCTTACCCCCATTGCCCGATCGCCTGTCGATCGACCCTAGCAGCCCTTATCACGTTGCAGCCGTGTTCGAGAACGACGTCGGCATCCGCTTCAACGACAAGGAACGTCTTGACGTGGAAGAATATTGCATCAGCGAACGCTGGATCAAGGTCGCTTCCACCAAGTCGCTCGACCGCCGCGGCCGTCCGCTGCAAATCAAGCTCAAGGGCAAAGTCGAAGCGTTTTACCGTTAAGCAATACTTGCAGTTGTTCCTGCAGTGTCATCGAGGCCGATTTTCATCGGCCTTTTTTGCGTCCGTCGCTTTCCGCTCATGCATCGCTGGTGACCAGCCCTGCCGCGGCCGCCATGGGCAGCCACAGCATGGCGTCGGCCAGTACCTCGTCCGGCTCCCTGCCACTGGACTGCGCCGCCTGCCGCGCGTACTGCGCCAGCGGCGCGCCACCGGCCAGCGCCTGCAGGCAGTAAAATTGCCACGGCTGCAAGTCCTGCATGGCAAGCCGGTAATGCATGCGTGAAATGGCGACAAAGGCGGGACTGACATCCGGCTGGGCCGGCACGGCGTCGTCCGGCGCAGCCTGCGCCTGTTGCCAGAAAGTACACAGTGGAAACGATAGTGCCAGCAGCCGCGTGCACGGCGCCAGGCGCCAGGCCGGCGCATTTCCCAATAGCAAATCAAGACCGGAAGGCAAGACGGGCGGCGGGCGTTTTTCCAGCCCCGGCGCCCTGCCCGCCTCGCTGCGCGCCCGCTCCAGCTGCGCCAGCTCGACGGCAAAGCGCAAGGCGTCCCCCTGTGCCCCCGCGCCACGCTGGCTGGCGGCAAGAAAATCGGCGAAGCCGCCGCCCAGGTCATACAGGGTGGGCGAAGCGGATGGGTGGCGCCAGACATAGGCGCGGGCAAAGAAGGCGAACAGCTCGTCGCCCATCACCTTGCGCAAGACGGGATAGTCGGCCTGCAGGCATTCGAGCAGGCGCTGCACGTAGCCGTCCGCGTGGATATGCAGCGGCGCCGGCCCGCCCCGCGCCTGTTTCAGCACGTGCTCCTGCGCCAGGCCGTGGCGCTCGCTGGCCAGCTGCGCGCCGCGCACGGCGCCGCCGGGTGTTGTCATGGCCGTCAGGAACCATGCCTGCAATTGTGCCAGCGGTGTGCTGGCGTCCCCGGCGGCGTTACGGCGCATGGGCCGCCTCCAGGTGCAAATCCGGCGGCGTCGAGACGGCGGCGGCAACCCTGGCTGGCGCGGCGTCCGCAAAGTCCCCCCGCACCGCCGCGCGCGTCTTGTCCAGTTCGGCCAGCAGTTGCGGATACGGGGGAATCTCCGCATCCCATTCCAGCAGGGCCGACACGCCGCCCGTCAGCTGCTGCGCCAGCGCGTACAGGCGCCAGACGGCGGCCGGCACGGGCGCATCGTGGGTATCGATCAGCATGGCGCCGCGGACGGTCGGCCCGGCCAGGTGGATCTGCACGATGTGGTCGTGCGGCAGTTGGCGGATATACGCGGCCGCATCATAGCCGTGGTTATGCGCGCTGACGTGAACATTATTGACGTCGAGCAATAGCCCGCAGCCCGTGTCCTCGGCCAGGCGTCCCAGAAATTCCCATTCCGGCATGCTGGACTGGGCAAACTCCACGTAGGTGCTGGGGTTTTCCAGGATCAGGGGGCGGCCGAGGAATTCCTGCACCTGCCGCACGCGCGCGCCCACGTGGCGCAGGCTGGCTTCGTCCAGCGGCAGCGGCAGCAGGTCGTGGCTGTTGAGCGAGGCGGCGCCCGTCCAGCACAGGTGATCGGAAATCCACGCGGGCCGGATTTCGGCGGCCAGCTGGCGCAGCTTGCGCAGGTAAGCCAGGCTCAGGGGATCGCTGCTGCCGATCGACAGCGATACGCCATGCATGACGATGGGCACCTGCGCCGCCACCTGCTCGAGCACGTGGCGCGCGTAGCCGTGGTTGTCGATGAAATTCTCGCTGATGATCTCGAACCAGTCCACCTGCGGCCCATGGCGCAGGACGTGCTCATAGTGCGGCGGGCGCAGCCCCACGCCCAGGCCCAGGTTCGGCAGGCCCAGGCGCGGCCGCGTCGCGTGCAGGATGCCCCGCATCAGGTCGACGGCGGCAAGGCCAGGCGCAGGTCGGTGGGCGCCGGCGGCGCTCCCACCGGCGTGCCGCGCGCCGCCATCACCTTGCCGTAGGCTTCCCAGGCCTTGTCGTAGACGTTGTCGCCCAGCGCAAAGCTCATGCTCTGGCCCAGCGGCTTGCTGCGGTGCCCGGGCGCGGGGCCGAAATCGTACAGGGTCATGGTGGCGGGCTCGGGCGGTTCCTTGCCCGTGGTGTTCGGATACAGCTGCGAGGCCGAAATCGGCACGGCGCAGCCGCCGAAGCTCGCGCATTTGTTGTCGCTGGGCGCGCTGTAGACTTTATCGTCCGCCGGTGGCGGTGGCGGCACATAGCACGGCGTGCCCGGCGACGCGGCGATCTTGACCGAGTGACCGCAGGACGAGCCGCCCGTGTCGGCCTGGGCAAAGCCGCAGCCGCCCTGGGCGTGGCAGCCATTGGAGCCGCGGCACGTATGGTAAACGGCCAGCGCGGCGCAGGTGGACGACGCTTCGCCCTCCAGGTGCATGCCCTGGCAGGCGTGGTACAGCACGCCCTTGTCGGCCAGCGGCACGCCCGTCGCCAGGTTCGGCGCCTGGCCCAGCACGGCCCAGCAGATGGCCATGCGGTCGCCCGCGCCCACCATCGACGGGTACGGGAAGTCCAGTTGCTGGTTCAGCCAGTACCGGTCCAGCACGGAAGTGATGCCGTAGATGGCGCCCGTGGCCACCGTGCTCAGCATTCCTAGGGTGCCGCTGGTATCCTTCAGGCGGTTCAGGGCGCCCGCCACGGTGGCCGGCGCGGGGATGTTCTTCGGCGCGGTGGCCGGATTGTAGCGCTCGTTGGTCAGCATGGCCTCGCTCCAGCGCTGGCCTTCCCTGTGCCAGCCTGCCCAGGTCTTCACGGGCAGCATGGACTTGACCTGGCCGAAGCGCTCGTAGTGGTCGAACGGGGCGCTGTCGTGGCGCGCCTGCGCATCGCGCGATTCGGCGTCCTTGCCATTGTTCGTGTACGAGGGATAATCGCACTGCAAGGCGGCCAGGTCTTCGCGGTAGTCGGGCTGCACGGCCATCAGCCGCAAGCCCGCGTCGCGGCGGTAGCGCTGGATGGCCGCTTCGCTGCCCTCGCCCTGGTCCGTGATGGCCGCCATCATGTCGATGGCCTTGTTGAACGAGCCCGTCTGGCCGCCATCCTGGTCCTGCGGTCCGAAGCAGGTGTCGAAACGGGGAAATTCCGCCCGCGCATGGCCCTGGACCTGGCTGTTGAACATGTCCTGCTGCACCGAACCGTTGACGAACAGTTTTTGCCACAGGGTCTGGCCATCCGCGTATTCGATGCTGATGTAGCGCGCGTAGCATTCGTACAGGTAGCCGATGGTGCCGAACAGGGGCAGATCGTGCACGTGCTTGCCCGGCGTCCAGCCCGGCAGCGGCACTTCCGGGAAATACTTGGTGTGGTTGTGCTTGTCGAACTCGGCCAGCTGGAAGCGCGCCTGCGCCTCGGGTTGCTCGATGGCGAGGAACAGGTCGCACTGGTTGTCGTTCAGTTCTTCCAGGTTGACGCGCACGTGGCGGTAGCCGGACGTGTCCTGCAAGTCGACGATGTGCGGGATCACCGTGCAGTGCTCGCCGTAACAGGTCCAGCCGTGGTCCTGCGATTGCAGCTCCGAGCCCGTGAAGCATGGCGCCGTGCCGATGGCCGTGGCCAGGTTGGCCGCCATCTGCAGGTGCAGCATTTCCTGGATGAAGACGCTGAAGATGATATTGAAGGCCTTCTGCTCGGCCAGCTCGGGGCGGGCCGTGGTGCCCATGCCCGGCCACTGGCGGCCTTCGTAATACGTGATGCCTTTCGAGTTGATCTGGTGCGTGCCCTGGATCGAATACATGGTGGCCATGTACAGGGGAATGGTGAACAGTTCCACGCTGACGGCCGCCTGGGCGATGGCGCGCACGGCGGCCGTATCGGTGGCCAGCATGTCGAGCGGACGATTCGTGATGGCGGGCTGCGTGCTTCCTAAAACGGGCATTTTCATTCTGTCTCTCCACAGGAACGATGCGTTTCGGATATCGGGCCGGGTCACGCCATCTGCGAGCGCTGTTCACGGCAAGGAAATCATACGCTTGGGAAAGATACTTTTGCGGCAAGATTTATGCGCTGGCCGAGGAGTGGTGCGGCCCGCCTTGCGCCATGAAAATAGGCGTTTTCAGCCGCCATTCGATGACAATTGAATAGAATCGGCAAAAGCTGTGCGTGTATAAGCGCCGCACCGGCAGGCGCCGGCGCGTGGCTTGCATGCTGATAGTCAGCCGGCCGGCGGCGGCTGGAAGGCGCAGAAACCGGGCCACTGCTCGCGGCTGTCGCATACCTTCAGGCAGCCTTTGTCATCCTTGAACGTGGCGACGACCTTGATGGGAAAGCCATAGTGCGGCGTGGTGGCCAGGAAGGCGGACGGGCAGCTTTGTTCGTTGCTGAAGCGGAAAGTGATTTCTTCGCGGCGGCCCTTGCGCTCAAAGCTCAGCATGAAGGTTTCATTGCTGTTCCACTGCGCCTTGCCCGGCACGCGGAAGCGGTAGCGGGGGTTGCCCGGCTGCTGGCCGCCAAGTTTCTGGCCAAAGACGCGGCTGCTGGCCGTGGCCGTCTCGACCTTGGCAACGGGATACACGACGCCAAAGATATAGGTGCCGGCAAACCCCTGGTCGAAGCCGAGTCCCTTCTGGTAAAACGGCACGACGATATGCGGCGCGCCCGCGTATTCCACGGTATTGCGGGCCGTCGTGCGCGACGTCAGCTTGTCATCGGGCTCTTTGCCGAAGACCACGTCCAGTTCCAGCAAGGCTTGCTGCTTGTCGATATCTTGCGCCAGATAATCCTTGGGGAACGTTTCGCCATGCACGCAGCCGGCCAGCAGGGAAGCGGCGAAGCAGCCGGCGATCAGTTTGGATATTTTCATGGCTGTTTTCCTTCCGGCGGCGAGGAAGCAAGGCCCAGCCCTGACACTTGCCAACCGTCCGTGCCTTCTTTCCATTGAAATTGCTGGCCGAACCAGGCCAGTTCCAGCTCGCGCCGGATGCGGATCGAATCCGTGCGGCCCTGGCGCGCCTTGATGGCGGCGCCCGCCTGGGCGGAAGCGGCATCAGACAAGGGTTTCAGCCACCGTTGGTAGGTATCGGGCGGCAAGGCCAAGACGCCAGCGACGCCGTCATCGCGCGTGGCCACGATGATGCCCACCTTCGTCAGCGCATTCGTGAGATAAGCGCCGCGCCGCCCGTCGGGCGAGACGGAAACCAGCATGGCCTGCGGATAGTCGCCGCTGACGTTGCCCGGCACGTCAAACCACAGCAGTTCGCCCGTGCCTGTATCGAGCGCGCGGCCGTCGCGGGGAAACAGCAGCATCTCGGGGCGGCCAGGTTGCGGCACGCCCCATTCGGGGTCGCGTTCCGTGCGCACCATGTTGTCGCGCTGCAAGGGACTGATGGGGCGCATCAGCGGTTCGCCATTCTGCACGCCGATCAGTATCGTGCCCTGGCCCGTATAGCCCTTGGTAAAGGCCAGCAGCATGGGCTGGCCGTCGCGCGTGGCCTTGATGGACCGCACTTCCACCACTTCGCGGGCGCCGCCGGGCCAGTAGCCGTGCCGGCGGAAAGACAAGGTGACGAGCGCATCGTGGCGGTTGTTCGTGACGGCAAAGTCGCCGTATTGCCTGACCACCGGCATGTTGGGCGTCTGCGCCTGTGCGGCGGGCGAGATGGCGGCAAGCAGCGAGGCGGTGGCCGCCAGGCGGCATAAAGAGAGGGACAGCATGGCATCCTGTAAAGGTCGCACCGGGCGAAGAACGAGGATGATAAACGATTCCTCGTCAACAATACTGTCCAATTGAAAAGGCTCTGTCATCAGCAAGTAGGGGAAATGCCGGAATCTTCCTGTGGCCGTGCTGTCTGACTCTGCATACTCACTTTGCGGGAGCCAATCATGCGGCCAGCCGAATGGATCACCTTGATTGCGCAGTTTGCCCGGTTGAGCCGACGCCAGCGGCAAGCAGGCATTGCCCTGCTGCGTAGTAACCAGCCACACGACACGACCGTCGCACTGCTGGAAAATGTGGCGCAGCCGCGATTGGCCTGTCCCGCCTGCCACTCAGCGCACTTGCACCGGCACGGCCATGCGCACGGCCTGCAGCGCTACCGCTGCGTTCCCTGCAGGCGCACCTTCAATGCCTTGACGGGCACGCCGCTGGCCCGCTTGCGCCACAAGGCGCTGTGGCTCGACTACGCCGATTGCCTGCTGGCATCGGATTCCGTGCGCAAGGCGGCGAGCCAACTGGGCGTACACCGCAATACCACCTTTCGCTGGCGCCACCGCTTTCTCAGCGTAGCGAAGACCGACCGGCCGCATGGCCTGCATGGCATCGCTGAGGTCGACGAGTTATATCTGCTGGAATCGGAAAAGGGGGCCAGAACAATGACGCGTCCGGCCCGCCGCCGGGGCGGCCATGCCCACAAGCGCGGCATTTCCAATGAACAGGTCTGCATTCTGGTGGCGCGTGACCGCACGGGCCAGACGCTCGATTTCGTCACGGGCAAAGGGGCACTGACGCAGGCGCAGTTGCACCACTGTTTGTTGCCCGTCATCGACAAGGATGTCTTGCTGGTCACCGATGGCCATGCCGCCTACCGGGCTTTTGCGAGGGAAGCGGGCATCAGTCATCAGGCCGTCAACTTGCGCGCCGGCATCCGCGTGCAGGGCGCCGCCCACGTGCAGAACGTCAATGCTTATCACAGCCGTTTGCGGCAATGGCTGGGGCCATTTCATGGCGTGGCGACACGCTACCTGCCGAACTACCTGGGGTGGCGCTGGATACTCGATGCCGGGCGCATCCGCTCACCGGAAACGCTGTTGAAAGCAACATTGGGCGCATTCCCACACCTGACGGTGACATAGCCATTGGAAACATCAACGGCGCTGGATCTCGATCAGCTCGATCTCGAACAGCTTGGGCCACAGCTTGCCCGTGACAAACAAGCGCTTGCCCCGCGCATCCCAGGCGATGCCGTTGAGCACGGCGTCGGGATTGGCCGTGCCGCGCTGTTCCGGTGGCAGCAAGCCCGTCAGGTCGATCCAGCCGACGACCTTGCCGCTGGCCGGGTCGATGCGGGCGATCACGTCCGCGCCCCACACATTGGCGTACAGCTCGCCGTCGACCATTTCCAGTTCGTTCAGGCGCTCGATGGGGCGGCCTTCCGCCTTCACCTCGAAGCGGCGCACCTCGGCCAGGGTTTTCGGGTTGAGCACGCGGATGGCGGAACTGCCGTCGCTCATGTAGACGAACTTGTCATCGCTGGCCAGGCCCCAGCCTTCGCCCTGGTAGCTGAATTTGCGTTTCAGTTTGAACGTCTTCAGATCGAAGACATAACCGGTCTTCGACACCCACGTGAGGCCCAGGATCTCATCGCCCACGTCCGTGATGCCTTCGCCGAACACATTCTTGTCGAGCATGCTTTTCTGCAAGACCTTGCCCGTCGCCAGCTCCACCTTGCGCAAGGAGGACTGGCCATTCTGGCCCGTGCTTTCATACAGATGACCATCCTTGAACAGCAAGCCCTGGGTGAACGCCTGCGGGTCGTGCGGATAGGTATGCTTGACGAAATAGCCATACACGGGGATGGCGGCCTGGGCGTAACCCATTTCGCTCATCAGGCCCACGGTGCACAACAATCCCAGCAGCAATGAGCCTGCCGTGCGTTTCAGACTGGTTTTACCGATATTCTTCATATTCTTGGCGGTGGTTGGCGAGCGCCTATTGTAATCGCCCGGGCTGCGCCATGTGCGCCCTGACGAGCTCCAGCCAGGCGCGCGCCGCAAACGACAGCCGCCCTCCCCGGCGCCAGGCCAGCATCAGATTCCATTCCACGGGCGGACCAGCAAGGGGAAGGACGTCGAATTGCGCGGCGTCGAGCGTGTCGCAATACATCTTCGGCAACAGGCAGATACCCACGCCCAGCCGCACCAGCGAGGCAATGAAATCCCACTGGCCGCTGCGGCCCGTGATGCGCGGGGCGAACCCGGCCCGCTGGCAGGCGTCCAGCACGATGTCGTTCAGGGCAAAGGCGGCGCCATAGAAAATGAAGGGACTGTCGGCCAGCTCGGCCAGGGCCACGGAAGCGCGCCCCTGCCACGGCGAACCGGGCGCGGCCAGCAGGCACAGCGGCGAGCGCACGAGGGGCAAGGCTTCGAAATCCTGCCAGGTGGCCGCATTGCCAGGGTAATCGAGCATGGTGCCCAGTTCCACCGCGCCCGTGCGCAAGTCGCGCTCGATCGCCTGCGTGCCGCTTTCGTACATCTTCAGCTCAATCCCGGGATAGCGCTGGTGGTACTCGGCCAGCCACGGCGCCAGGGTCGAGTGCGTCTGCGGCGATACGCCGACGCGCAATTCACCGCGTTCCAGATGTTGCAAGTCGCGCAATTCCACCTTCAGTTCCGCGTGCAGGGCCAGCAGTTCATGCGCGCGCGACAGCACCACCTTGCCCGCGTCCGTCAGGGTAAAGCGCTTGCCCGCGCGGTCGAGCAAGGCCAGGTCCAGCGACTGTTCCAGCTGGGCGACCATCTTGCTGACGGTGGGCTGCGTCACGTGCAGCCTGGCGGCCGCCCGCGTAAAACTGGCTTGCTCGACCACTTCGACGAAGTAGCGCAGGGAGCGGATATCCATGATGCATTCCAATTTCGAATGATAATCATGAGTTTAAGTCATTTTATCTTTTGATGCGGGCTCCCTACAATGCAAGCTTCCCCCTGCCGCTAGAAAGCCTGCCGTGAAAGCCGTCCCTTATGCCACTACCGTCCCACTTTCCGTCCCTGCTTGGCGCCAGCCCGCGCAGACCGTGTGGCAAGTAGGCATCTTGATCGCCGCCTGGTGGCTGGCGGACGAGGCCGCCTCCTCCCTGCACTTGCCGTTTTCCGGCGGTGTGGTGGGGCTGTTCGTGCTCGTGGCCCTGCTGCTGTCGGGCTGGGTGCGGCCTGCCGCCATCGAACTGGGCGCGAACTGGCTGCTGGCCAATATGCTGCTGTTCTTTATTCCGCTGGTCGTGTCCGTGGTGCAGTTTACGCACTTGCTGAAAACCCAGGGCCTCACCCTGTTCCTCGACATCGGCCTGGGCTTTGCCAGCGTGATGCTGGCCACGGCCTTCACCGTGGAATGGGTGTGCCGCCTTGAGCGCAAGCTGCGCCTGCAAAAACTGCTGCGCCAGCGCGCAGCCCGGGCGCAAGCATGAATACCGTGCTCCTGTCCCTGCTGTTTTTGCTGCTGACCCTGGTGCTGTTCTACGCCAACCAGGCGCTGCACCGCCGCCATCCGCACTTTTTGCTCACGCCCGCCATCTGCACCTCGGCGTTACTGATCGTCATCGTGCAAGCCACTTCGACGCCGTTCGCCACGTATTTCGGCGAGACGCGCTGGCTGCCGTGGCTGCTGGGTCCCGCCACCATCGCGTTTGCGCTGCCCATCTTCCAGGAGCGCAAGCTGATCGGCAAACACTGGCTGGCCCTGTCGCTGGGCAGCTGCGCCGGCATCGCCGCGTCGGTCGCCGCCACCCTGCTGCTGGACAAGGTGCTGGGTGTGCACGGCGACATGGCGCGCAGCCTGCTGGCCCGTTCCGTGTCGACGCCGTTCGCGCTGGAAGCGTCGCGCCACATGGGCGGCTCGGCCCAACTGACGGGCATCTTCGTCATCATGACGGGCCTGTTCGGCCTGCTGCTGGGCAAACCGTTGCTGAAACTGCTGCCGCTGCGCATGCGCATCGCCCGTGGCGCCCCGTATGGCGCGGCCGCGCACGGCTTCGGCCTGTCCGTGGCGCGCCGGGTCGGCACGGAAGAAGGCGCCGTGGCCAGCCTGACGATGATTTTTTCCGGCATCGTCACTGTGCTGCTGGCGCCGCTACTGGGCAGATTGTTGGGCTAAGACGCCACGGCACGGGCGTTTATCGGGGATAATACGTCTTTCCCCATTCCAAGCAGCCGCGCCACGATGAAATACCCCGCAGTCCAGCCTTTCAGCGACATCCTGCCACGCCTGCATGAATTCGATGCCATCATCGACGTGCGCAGCCCGTCCGAGTTCGCGGAAGACCATTTGCCGGGCGCCATCAATCTGCCCGTGCTGGACGACGAGCAGCGCATACGCGTCGGCACTTTATACAAACAGACGAGCGCCTTCGAAGCGAAGAAGCTGGGCGCGGCGCTGGTGGCAAAGAATATCGCGCGGCATATCGAAGACGGTTTCCTCGGCCACCCGCAACACTGGAAGCCGCTCGTCTACTGCTGGCGCGGCGGCAACCGCAGCGGCGCCATGGCGCACATCCTCGCGCGCATCGGCTGGCCCGTCACGCAGCTCGAAGGCGGCTACAAGGATTACCGGCGCCACGTGAACGCCGAGCTGGCCACCCTGCCCGAACGCTTCGACTTCATCAACGTGCTGTGCGGCCCCACGGGCAGCGGCAAGAGCCGCTTGCTGCAAGTACTCGACCGGCAAGGCGCCCAGGTGATCGACTTGGAAGATCTGGCGGCCCACCGCGGCTCCGTGCTGGGCGGCTTGCCCGAGGAAGACCAGCCGGCGCAAAAGGCGTTTGAAAGCGCGCTGTGGCAGCAACTGCGCACTTTCGACCCTGCGCTGCCCGTCTTCATCGAATCGGAAAGCAAGAAAGTGGGCCGTTTGCGCGTGCCCGATGCGCTGATGGACAAGATGCGCGCGGCCGCTTGCACGGACGTGCTCCTGGCCACGGACCAGCGCGTGCAATTGCTGATGCAGGACTACGAGCATTTCGTCGGCGACCCGGCCCGCCTGAACGTGCAGCTGGCCCTGTTGACGCAGCTGCACGGCAAGGAGAAAATTGCCCATTGGCAGCAGCTGGCCACTTCTGGGCGCATGGCCGAGCTGGTGGAAGAACTGCTGGTCCAGCATTACGACCCCGTCTATCGGCAATCGATCGCCCGCAACTTCAGCCGCTATGCCCAGGCGACGCCGCTGGTGCTGCCCGATATTTCAGAACATGCCTTTGAGCAAGCCGCGCGCGCATTATGTGCTATCGTCGGCGACAACCGTACCGCCAGCGCCGCGTGATGCCTGGCTTGCCATCTAATTACTTATTTCAGCAGGATGAAGACCATGTCCGATAGCGTTCCAACACCGATCCGATTGACCGAATTTGCCCATGGCGGCGGCTGCGGCTGCAAAATTGCGCCGGGCGTGCTGGCCGACATTCTAAAGGGCAGCGGCGGCTTTCCCCTGCCGAAGGAATTGTTGGTCGGCATAGAAACCTCGGACGACGCGGCCGTTTATCAGCTCAACGATGAGCAAGCGCTGATCGCCACGACGGATTTCTTCATGCCCATCGTCGACGACCCGTTCGACTTCGGCCGCATCGCCGCCACCAACGCCATTTCCGACGTGTACGCCATGGGCGGCACGCCCATCATGGCGCTGGCCCTGGTCGGCATGCCGATCAACAAGCTGCCCGTGGAAACCATCGGTCTCATCCTGAAAGGCGGCGAAACCATCTGCGCCCAGGCCGGCATCCCCATCGCGGGCGGCCACACCATCGATTCCGTCGAACCGATCTATGGCCTCGTCGTGCTGGGCCTCGTCCACCCGTCGCAAGTGAAACGCAATGCGGGTGCGCGCGTCGGCGACAAACTGGTACTGGGCAAGCCGATCGGCGTGGGCATCCTGTCGGCCGCGCTGAAGAAAAATGCGCTCGACGCGGACGGTTACGCTTCCCTGATCGAGAACACCACCAAATTGAATACCCCGGGCAAGAAACTGGCCCTGCTCGATGGCGTGCATGCGCTGACGGACGTGACGGGCTTCGGCTTGCTGGGCCACACCCTGGAACTGGCGCGCGGCGCCAAGCTGCAGGCGCGTATCGCCATGGCTGACGTGCCGCTGCTGCCGCAGGTGCAGCAACTGGCGACCAACGGCAACATCACGGGCGCCTCCGGCCGCAACTGGCAGGGCTACGGTGCGCAAGTGGCGCTGGCCGACAGCCTGAGCGCCATCGACAAAGCGATCCTGACGGACCCGCAAACGGCCGGCCCCCTGCTGGTGGCCTGCGCGCCGGAAGCCGTCGAGCAAGTGCTGGCGATTTTCCGCGCCGAAGGCTTTGGCGACGCCGTCGTCGTCGGCGAGATGCAGGAAGGCACGACCGGGGTTTCCGTATTTTAATGAATATTTTTTGCAAAGGCAGTCCCATGACCACGTTTTCCAACAAATTCCCCGCCATCCTGGCCACCGTCGCCGCCACCCTGGCCATCCACAGCGGCCTGGCGCAGGCGCAGCAAGTGTTGCGCGTGTCAGCCATCCCCGACGAAGCGCCGACGGAATTGCAGCGCAAGTTCAAGCCGCTGGGCAGCTACCTGGAGAAAAAGCTGGGCATGAAGGTGGAATTTACGCCTGTTACCGATTACGCGGCGTCCGTGGAAGGTTTGATCAATCACAAGCTGGATATGGTCTGGTTCGGCGGTTTTACCTTCGTGCAAGCGAACGTGCGCAGCGGCGGCAAGATCGTCCCGCTGGTGCAGCGCGAGGAAGACACGAAGTTCCGCTCCGTGTTCGTGACCACCAGCAAGGACATCAATCAGTTGTCTGACCTGAAGGGCAAGAATTTCACATTCGGTTCGGAATCGTCGACCTCGGGTCACTTGATGCCACGCTACTACCTGCTGGCCGCCAAGATCAACCCGGATACGGACATGAAGCGCATCGCGTTTTCCGGCGCGCATGACGCCACCGTGGCGGCAGTGGCCGGCGGCAAGGTCGATGCGGGCACCCTGAATATCTCCGTGTGGGAAAAACTGGTCGAAGG
The DNA here is from genome assembly GCF_002797895.1 of Janthinobacterium sp. 67. Classification (NCBI taxonomy): domain Bacteria; kingdom Pseudomonadati; phylum Pseudomonadota; class Betaproteobacteria; order Burkholderiales; family Oxalobacteraceae; genus Janthinobacterium; species Janthinobacterium sp. 67. Next base: position 1,161,761 of record NZ_PGES01000001.1, read on the forward strand.
CAAGAAAGTCGATCCTAGCAAGGTGCGCGTGTTCTACACGACACCGGGCTACTACGACTACAACTGGAGCGTGCGCGCCGACATGAACCCCGCCGTGCGCCAGAAGCTGACGGACGCCTTCCTGGCGCTGGACCCGTCCACGGCCGAAGGCAAGGAAATCCTCGAACTGCAGCGCGCCACCAAGTTCATCCCGACCAAGGCCGAGAACTACAAGGATATCGAAGCGGCTGCGCGCGATGCGAAGCTGTTGAAGTAATTTACGCCGACGCGTTTGCCGTAGGTCGGATTAGCGGCAAAGCCGCGTAATCCGACACAGGCAATGATGCCAACAATGTTGTCGGATTACGGCCACCGGCCTAATCCGACCTACCGATTTCACAAGCATGACATTCCAACTTCACAAGGTCAGCGTCCATCACGCGGGCGCCGCCGGCAATGCGCTGGCCCTGCGCGAGCTCAGCTTGGACGTGGCCCAAGGTGAACAGATCGCCCTGATCGGCCCTTCCGGCGCCGGCAAGACCAGCTTGCTGCACACCCTGGCCTGCGCGCTGCGCCCGGAATCGGGCACATTGAACATCCTGGGCACGTCGCCCTGGCAGCTCGGCAGCGCCGCGCGCCACGCCTTGCGCGCGCGCCTGTTCCTGGCGCCGCAAACGCCGCCGCTGCCGCCGCGCCAGCGGGTCGTCAATACCGTGCTGGCGGGCCGCCTGCCGCAATGGAGCTTGTGGACGGCCATCCGCTCGCTGCTGGCGCCCGTCGACCCGCGCGCCGCGTGGGAAGCGCTCGGTAAATTCAATCTGCAAGACAAACTGTATGCGCGGGTCGACCGCCTGTCAGGCGGCGAACGCCAGCGCTGCGGCATGGCCCGCGCGCTCGTGTCGGATGCGGAAGTCTTTCTCGTCGACGAACCCTTGTCCGCGCTCGATCCCACTCTCGCCTTGCAGACGATTAACGTGCTGCAGACCGAAGCGACGGCGCGCAACGCCACGCTGATCTGCAGCCTGCACCAAGTGGAAATCGCCCGCGCCTGCTTTACGCGCATCGTCGCCCTGCGCGACGGCCAGGTCGTCTTCGATGCACGCAGCAGCGAGGTCAGCGATGCGATGATCGCCGAGCTATACCGCAACAAGGCCGATCCTGCGCCGCAGTTCGAGGCCGTCGAAGCCAACCTGGACGCGGCGAGGCCCCTTTGCTGAAGAGCACCGCCATGCCGCGCGACCCCGCCTGGCGCGGCCGCCTGACTGGCGCCGCAATCATCCTCATCGTGCTGTGGCCGATGCTGGTGCAAGCCGAATTCAAGCCGTGGATTTTATGGGATGCGCAAAGCCTGGCCGCCACCTGGCAATTCATGGCCAGCTTCGTGCCGCCCGCGCACTCACTGGAATTTTTGCAACTGGTGGCCGTATCAAGCTGGGAAACCATCGCCATGGCCACGGCCGGCATGGCGCTGGCCATGCTGGGCGCCATTCCCTTGACCCTGCTGGTGACGGAGCGCTTGTCGATCTCGCGCATCGGCAGCGGAAGAGTGTCGCCGCTGGCCGCCGCCCTGCGCCATTGCGTGCGGGCCTTGCTGGTGCTGCTGCGCAGCGTGCCGGAACTGGTCTGGGCCTTGCTGTTGGTGCGCATCGTGGGACTGGGACCGACGGCGGGCGTGATCGCCATTGCCCTCACCTATTGCGGCATGCTGGGCAAGGTGTATGCGGAAATCCTCGAATCGTCGGATGCGTCCGCCTGTAACGCCCTGCTCCACAACGGCAGCGGCAGATTAAAAGCCTTGCTGTACGGCGCCCTGCCCGAGTCGGCCGCCGAACTGGTGTCGTACACGATTTACCGCTGGGAATGCGCGATCCGCGGCTCCGTCGTCATGGGCTTTGTCGGCGCCGGCGGCCTGGGCCAGCGCATGGATGAATCGATGAAGATGATGGCGGGCAGTGAGTTGGCCACCATGCTGATGGTCTTCGTGCTGCTGGTGGCGGGTGCCGACGCCGTGTCCGCCATGCTGCGCCGGAGGCTGGCATGAAGCATCCGCATTTCACCGCCATGCCCGCGCCTGCGCCCGTGCGCTGGTCGACCTGGGCCTTGCTGGCCGGTTTGCTGCTGCTGGTCATCGCCAGCTTTGCCAGCCTGCCCCTGAAATGGGGCGAGTTCTTCAGCGCGGATGCTCTGCGTACGACGGCCGACTTCCTGCACGGCTTCGCCCCGCCCGAGCTGGCGCCCAACTTCCTCATGAAAGTGGGCGTTGCCACCTTCGAGACCCTGGCCATGTCGGCCATCGGCACGGTCATCGCGGCCCTCGCGGGCGCACTGCTGGCCCTGCCCGCCAGCGGCCGTTTTGGCAACGTGGCGCGCAATGCCACGCGCGCGATACTCAACGTGCTGCGCTCCATTCCCGAACTGGTGTGGGCGTCGATCCTGCTGATCGCCGCCGGCCTGGGCCCCTTCGCGGGCACCCTGGCGCTGGCCCTGCACACGGTGGGCGTGCTGGGACGGTTGTTTGCCGACGCCTTTGAAAACTGCCCGCCCCTGCCTGCCGCCACCTTGCGCATCAATGGCGCGCGCCCCGCCGTGGCCTTTTTGTACGCCACCTTGCCGCAATGCGGGCCGCAGATGATGTCCTACACCCTGTATCGTTGGGAAAACAATATCCGCGCCGCCGCCATCCTCGGCATCGTCGGTGCGGGCGGCCTGGGGCAAATGCTGAAATACCATCTGTCGCTGTTCCAGATGCAGAACGCGGCCACCGTCATCGTCGCCATGCTGCTGATGGTGGCCGCCGTCGATGGCCTCAGCTACCTGCTGCGCCGCGCCATGACCCGTTAACCTTACTTTTTACAAGGAAAATCCATGGCAGGCTGGTGGACCATTATCTCAACGGAAACTCCGGAACAAATGGCCAATATGACGAAGGTCAACAAGGAAGCGCTTCTCGCCAGCTGGGAAGCGGGCCTGTTCGGCGCGGACTGGATCGCGCAATTGTGCCAGCAAGGCAAGGCGACGCAGCTGACGTTCAATGGCTTTCCCAACCGCTACACGGCGCTGGCGGACGTCGTCGTGCCTCTGCTGCAGGCAGGCATCGCCGATGCGCAGGAGGGCGCATTCCCCCGCGACCAACCCACGGCTTGGCCGGGCACCATCACCATGCATGCGCAGCGCATCGCCGCCTGCGCGCCGGGACAGCTGCTGACGGTGGAAATATGGGATCAATCATGACAGCTCAACATGGCAAGGTTCCCCTGCAGACCGAGCACCTGGCCTGGTTCAGCCAGCACCTGGGCGGGCGCTTCCGCACGGCAGGATTGCGCATACAATTTCATGACAGCCAGCAAGCTGGCATCCATTGGCAGGTGGCATGTCCCGAAGAATACCAGGCGGCCATCCTGCAAGGCTTGCATGAGGGCATGAACGACGCTTTTCCCCACTATCTGGCAAGCCGCGGCATGTGGATCACGGCCGTGCTGGTGGACGACGTCAACTCCTCACCCGATGCCTTTTACCGCGCGGCCTTGCTGGCGGTCGCCCAGGCCAGGGCACTGTTGGAACTGTCAGGACGCGCATACAACTTGGCGTGAGTAAATATACGGGAACGGCAACAAACCAGGCTGCGATCCTGTTAATATTATTTAATACTTTTCACCTCCACGGCCGCGCCGACCAGTTAAGGAATGTCGCAGAATTGAATCACATCGTCATCCGCCCCAGCAGCGCCGCCGACTGGCTGGCGTTGAAGTCCACGCGTCTGGCCGCCCTGCTCGACGCGCCCACGGCCTTTGGCGCCAGCCACGCCAGCGCGGCCGGTTTTTCCGATGCCGACTGGCAGCAGCGCGCCACCAGCACGCCACAGCGCACGTTTTTCCTCGCCTTTGACGGAGAACAAGCCATCGGCCTGGCCGCACAAGTGGTGGCCGGCAATGGCGAGTGTCATCTGATCGCCATGTGGGTACAGTCCGAATATCGGGGCCTGGCCGTGGCGCAAGGCCTGGTCGATGCCGTGAAACAATGCGCCGTGGGCAATGGCCATCCTCGGCTGGTGCTCGACGTGGCGCCGGAGAATGCGCGCGCGGCGGCGTTTTACCAGAAACAGGGCTTTGTCTTTTTACCGGTATGGGAAGCGCTGGAAAGCCATCCGCATATCCGCGTGCAGAAGATGGAGTGGCGGGCGCCGGCTTGAACGCCATCCATCTGTACACATAACAACAATCCCACAATGCTCGATACCGCTGCTTTCCCACAGAATGCGCGGGAGCGACGACAGTGTGCTCGAATTAGCATTCGACAACGACCAAACTGCGCAGTGACTAACGGAATGTCTACTTGACCCGCTGCTTTTCCAGCTTGCGCGCCAGCGTGCGCCGGTGCATGCCCAGCCTTCTCGCCGTTTCCGAGATATTGAAATCCGTCTCGGCCAGCATTTCGTGGATGCGTTCCCATTCCAGGGTCTTGATGTTGGTGGCGCGGTTCGTCAGTTCGATGTCGGCGTTGCCGGCCACGTGGCCGAAGGCCGCTTCGATGTCGTCCGTGTTCGACGGCTTGGCCAGATACTGGCAGGCGCCCAGCTTGATCGCTTCGACGGCCGTGCCGATGCTGGCGTAGCCGGTCAGCACGACGATCAGCATGTCCGGGTCATGCTGGTGCAGCATCTGCACGCAGGCCAGGCCCGAGGTATTGCCATTGAGTTTCAGGTCGACGACGGCGTAGTCGGGGCAATGCTGCTCGAGCAGGGCGCTCGCTTCGTCGAAATTGGTGGCCAGGATGACCTGGTAGCCGCGCCGCTCGAACGAACGGCCCAGGGTGCGGGCAAACGCGGCGTCGTCTTCCACGATCAGTAACAGACGGTCATCCTGCATGGGGGTCGCTTTCTCTTTCCAGTTTGATGGCCGCCAGCGGCAAGGCCAGGTGCACCACCGCCCCGCCCTGCACCCGGTTGCGCGCCGTCACCGTGCCGCCCAGGGTGCGCGCGACATTGACCACTAGGAACAAACCAAGGCCGCCGCCGGGCTTGCCCTTGCTGCTTTGATACGGCTTGCCCAGGTGCGTGAGCATCGATGGCTCGAAGCCGGGGCCCGCATCGGTAATGACCAGGTGCAAGGCGTCCGCTTCGCGCGTCGCTTCAAAACGCAGCCACTCGGGCGACGCTTCCAGCGCATTGTCGAGCACGTTGCAAATGGTTTGTTTCAGCGTCGAATCGAAGACGACGGGCACGTCGTGCTCGATGCGGTTATCGTACTCGAAATCCTGGATCGGGCGGCTGGTGCGCCACTCGTCGACCAGGTCGTTGAGGAAGGTATTGATTGTCGTTTTCACGGAAGATTCCCCGCGCGCCTCGCCCGCCGACAATAAAATGCCGCTGACGATGCTCTTGCAGCGCTGCAGCTGCGCCTGCATTTCCGTGATTTCTTCCAGCAATTCGCTGTTCTTGCTCAATTCCGGCATGCGGCGCCAGTCGCCGAGGATGACGGAGAGTGTTGCCAGCGGCGTGCCCAGCTCGTGCGCGGCGCCCGATGCCAGCAAGCCCATGCGGATGATGTGCTCTTCTTCCGCCGCGCGCTGCCGCAAGTCCGCCACCTTGGCGTCGCCGGCGCGCTGGTTGCGGTTGATGCGCGTGATGAAGACCACCAGCAAGGCCGCGTTCAGGATGAAACAGATCAGCAAGCCTTGCACGTACAGGCTGGAAAAGCCCCGCTCGGGGTCGATCGGCAGGATCAGGGGGCCGGGCAGCAAGGCCAGGCCGGCCAGGCACAGGCTGGTGATGGCCACCATGATCCACGTCGACCACACTTCCAGCAGGACGGCGCTGAGGATGACTTGCAGTAAATACAGGAAGGCAAACGGATTGCTGATGCCGCCGCTCAGGTAAAGCTGGGCCGTCAGCACGGTGACGTCGACCAGCAAGGCGAGGAACAGGGCCGTGTTGGAGACGGGCTGGCGTTCGTGCCAGCGCAACAGGCTGGCCAGGTTGAAGGCGATGAGGCAGGACAGCACTTCGAGCATGTAGGGCACGGGCAAGGCGATGCCCAGTCCCACGCCCACGCCGAAGATCGTGCTGATCTGGCCGATCACGGCCAGCCAGCGCAGCTGGATCAGCAGCTTCATGTTCTGGTGGCCGGCCGGATGTTCCATCTCGGCCGCCACCGCGCCGCGCTCCAGCACTTCGCGGTTGGGCAGGATCTCAATCCTGCCCGGCATGGTCGCTCTCTTGCGTGCCGGCGCGGCGGCGCGCGCGGCGACGCTTGTCTTCGCGCACGATCCACCACGTGATGCCGGCCACCATCAGGGCCAGCGCAAACCACGTCAAGGCGTACACGAGGTGGTTGTTGTGGAAGGAAACCACGGTCAGTCCGCCGACGGGAGCGTCGCTGGCCGTTTCCGATTTGGCCTTCGCGTCGACAAAATATGGCGCCACCTTGGTCAGCATGTGCGAGGCGCCGATGGCGGCCACATCGCGCGAATACCAGTGCTGCGTGGCAGGACTGTTTTCGCGCAAGAAACCACCGCCCGTCTCGCTGACGCGCAGCAAGCCGTCGACGTGGACGATGCCGGCCGGCGTGCTGGCGGCGATGCCTTCGCGTTTCGGCACAAAGCCGCGGTTGACCAGCACGGTGCTGCCATCGGCCAGGCGCAATGGCGTCATCAGCCAGTAACCGCTGCCCAGTGCCGTCGTTGCTTGCACCAGGGTATTGAAAATGGGGAGATAGGTACCGGAGAGTCGCACATGGCGGTATTCGTCCGTTTGCTGCGTGATGCTGGCCCAGGCTGCGGGTCCAGGTGCGTCCGTTGCGGGCGCATGTACGCGTTGTTCGACGCGCTCGATCAGGTCAAGCTTCCAGAACAGGCGCTTGACTTGCCAGGTGCCCAGGGCACAGAAACCGGCAAACAGGATCCCCGCCAGCACGGCCAGCGCATATCGCACGACCATGCCGCGTGGGCCTGGCGCGGCATCTTGCGATGCGGCGCCAGGGGCGCGCCCGGTACTGCCAGGGCGCGTTTGACTCATCATGGAGCCGTTTTCGTATGCATGTACTCAGGCATCAGATCCGGCATCATGTTGTGGTTCATGTGGTACATGACCCACAGGGAACCGGCCATCGCAATGCCCACGATCATGACGGTGAAGATCAGCGCCATCATGTTCCAGCCGCCTTCGGACTTCGTGTTCATGTGCAGGAAGTACACCATGTGCACGACCACTTGAACAGCCGCGAACGCCAGCAGGACCAGGCCCATGGTGCCCGAGTTGGTGATGGCTTTCGTCATCACCAGCCAGAAAGGAATGGCCGTCAGGATCACCGACAGGATGAAGCCGATGGTATAGCTTTTCAGGCTGCCATGATCGTGGTTGTCATGGTGGTGGCTATCGCCGTGTGTGTGGTGGTCGCTCATGGCAGCACTCCCATCAGGTAGACAAAGGTGAAGACGCCGATCCAGATGACGTCCAGGAAGTGCCAGAACAGCGACAGGCACATCATGCGGCGGCCGTTTTCCGGGGTCAGGCCATGCTTGTTCAACTGGAACATCAGGGTCACGAGCCAGATCACGCCGAACGTCACGTGCAAGCCGTGGGTGCCGACCAGGGCGAAGAACGACGACAGGAACGCGCTGCGCTGCGGACCGGCGCCTTCGTGGATCAGATGAATGAATTCATACATTTCCAGCGACAGGAAGGCCAGGCCGAACAGGCCCGTGATGGCCAGCCAGACCAGGGTGCTGCGCAATTGCTTGCGCTGCATGGCCAGCATGGCGAAGCCGTAGGTGATCGACGACAGCAGCAGCATGGCCGTGTTGACGGCCACCAGCGGCAGGTCGAACAGCGCGGCGCCCGTCGGGCCGTCCGCGTAGCTGCGGCCCAGCACTGCATAGGTGGCGAACAGACAGGCGAAGATCAGGCAATCGCTCATCAGGTAAAGCCAGAAACCCAGCAGGCTGCCGTTTTCCGGGTGGTGCTCGCGCACAAAGTAGCTGCGCGTGCTTGGTGCGGCGCCAGCGGCGCCGGTGTTATGGGCGATGGTATCAGACATGGCTGCTCAGCAATTTAGTATAAGCGTCTTCGGTACGGATGACTTCTTCCGCAGGAATGTAGTAATCGCGCTTGTAGTTAAAGGTATGGACGATGATGGCGGCCATCATGATCACGAAGCCGACGCTGGCGACGAGCCACATTTGCCAGATCAGGCCAAAACCGACCAGTGCGGACAGTGCGGCGATCACGAAACCGGCCCAGGTGTTCTTCGGCATGTGGATCTTCGTGAAACCGGACGTCGGACGCTGGTAACCGTGTTTCTTCATGTCAGTCCATGCATCGAGTTCGTGCACTTGTGGCGTGAAGGCGAAATTATAGTCTGGCGGTGGCGACGATGTCGCCCATTCCAGCGTACGGCCGCCCCATGGGTCGCCGGTCACGTCGCGCAGGGCGTGACGGTTGCGGAAACTGACATAGAACTGCATCAGCAAGGAGCCGATACCCAGCGCGATCGAGACGGCGCCAAACCAGGCGATGATGGTCCAGATTTGCAAGGATGGATCTTCAAAGTGGTTGACACGGCGGGTCACGCCCATCAGGCCCAGCACGTACAGCGGCATGAAGGCCAGGTAGAAACCGACGAACCAGAACCAGAACGAGCACTTGCCCCAGAACGTGTCGAGCTTGTAGCCGAAGGCTTTCGGGAACCAGTAGTTAATCGCAGCGAACACACCGAAGACCACGCCGCCGATAATCACGTTATGGAAGTGGGCGATCAGGAACAGGCTGTTGTGCAGCACGAAGTCCGCCGGTGGTACGGCCAGCAGCACGCCGGTCATGCCGCCGATGGTGAAGGTGACCATGAAGCCGATCGTCCACAGCATCGGCAGTTCAAAGCGGATGCGGCCGCGGTACATGGTAAACAGCCAGTTGAAGATCTTCGCGCCCGTCGGGATCGAGATGATCATCGTCGTGATGCCGAAGAAGGAGTTGACGCTGGCGCCCGAACCCATGGTGAAGAAGTGATGCAGCCATACCAGGTACGACAAAATCATGATGACGCAGGTGGCGTACACCATCGACGCATAGCCGAACAGGCGCTTGCTGCAGAACGTGGCAACGACTTCCGAGAACACGCCGAACAGCGGCAGGATCAGGATGTACACCTCCGGGTGGCCCCAGATCCAGATCAGGTTGACGTACATCATGGCGTTGCCGCCCAGTTCCGTCGTGAAGAAGTTAAAGCCGGCAACGCGGTCCAGAGACAGCATGGCCAGTACGGCCGTCAGCACCGGGAAGGCGGCGACGATCAGGATGTTGGTGCACAGTGCGGTCCAGGTGAAAATCGGCATGCGCATCCAGGTCATGCCCGGCGCGCGCATCTTGACGATGGTGGCGATCAGGTTGACACCGGACAGCAGCGTCCCGACCCCGGCAATCTGCAATGACCAGATGTAATAGTCTACCCCCACGTCCGGACTGCCGACGATGCCCGACAGCGGCGGATAGGCCAGCCAGCCCGTGCGGGCGAATTCGCCGACGAACAGGGAAGCCATCACCAGGACGGCGCCCATGGTGGTCATCCAGAAGCTGAAGTTGTTCAGGAATGGGAAAGCCACGTCGCGCGCGCCGATTTGCAGCGGCACCACGTAGTTCATCAGACCCGTCACGAAAGGCATCGCGACGAAGAAGATCATGATCACGCCGTGGGCGGTGAAGATCTGGTCGTAGTGATGCGGTGGCAGGAAGCCGGCATTGTCGCCAAAGGCGATGGCCTGCTGGGTACGCATCATGAGCGCGTCGGCAAAGCCGCGCAGCAGCATGATCAGGCCCAGGATCATGTACATGATACCGATTTTTTTATGGTCGATACTGGTGATCCAGTCGCGCCACAGGGTACCCCAGACGCGGAAATACGTCAGTGCCGCAACGAGTGCGATACCGCCCAGGGCGACCATCGCAAAGGTCGCCAGCAGGATAGGTTCGTGAAATGGAATTGCATCCCAAGTCAGACGGCCGAATATAAGCTTCGTCAGATCAATATGGTCTAGCATTGTTACTCTCAGAGAAAAAAGGGAGGCGCCAGGCAAGCGGCGCCAGTATCTGCAGCGCAATGCGCTGCGGGATTCATGCAGTCGTTACTTGGCTTGAACGCCCTTTTCAACTACTGCATCGCTAGCGACTACTGCCGTTACGGCCGCTACCGGGCTATTTGCCATCGTCAATTTGTATGGCTCGACCGGCGTCACGCACAGGGCGTCGGAAACGATGGTGCGATTCAGGATTGCCTTGTACAGATCGTTAGGCACGGCGCTGTAGTGACGCACCGGATCGCGTTCGCTAGGCTGGGCCAGCGACAGGTAGTCGTCGCGGTTCAGCGCGCCGCCACCGGCGCGTGCCGATGCCACCCATTTGTCGAAGTCCGCATCATTGACACCGTGGAACTTGAAGCGCATGCCCGAGAAACCGGCACCGCTGTAGTTCGCGGAGAAACCCTTGTATTCGCCAGGCTTGTTGATGACGGCATTCAACTGCGTTTCCATGCCCGGCATGGCGTAGATCTGACCTGCCAGTGCGGGGATGAAGAACGAGTTCATGACGGACGACGCGGTGATCTTGAAGCGGATCGGACGATCGACGGGCGCATACAGTTCATTCACGGAAGCGATGCCTTGCTCCGGGTAGATGAACAGCCATTTCCAGTCCAGGGCCACGACTTCGACGATCATCGGCTTGTGGCTGGCAGGAATGGGACGATTGGCGTCGATACGGCTCAATGGGCGGTATGGATCGAGGGTGTGGGTGCTGATCCAGGTCAGCAGGCCCAGCACGATAATGATCAACAGGGGCGCGCCCCAGATAATCAGCTCGAGGCGAGTCGAGTGGTCCCAGTCCGGCTCGTATTTGGCCGCGGTGTTGTTTTTTCTATAGCGCCATGCGAAAAGCAGGGTCAGGGCGATTACCGGAACGATAATCAACAGCATCAGCAATGTCGAGATGACAATCAGATTGCCTTGCTGAACTGCGATGTCACCAGACGGATTCAGTACCACCGTATTGCAACCAGCCAACAATGCGAGAGGTAAAAGAAACAGTCCGCGACGAACTTTTAATGAAAACATACAGGAAAGTCCAGTACAGGGGATGAAGATATGGTACTGTATTCTCACTGGAGCGCGTTGGCAATTGGACGTTTTGTCCTACCCCTTGCTCGGACTTTTACTAGGCAATTGAGGAGTTTTCCTACAGCTACCTATTGAATAGTCCTACTCCGGGCGTGAGACACCCGGAGTATGTTACGCGTTGGCCGAACTCGAAACTATATTGGAGACGATCATCATGTCCAGCACGCGCACACACGGCGGGGACGTACCCGCCGACTTTGCCCCCCATTCCCTGCGCGACGCACGCGGGGCCGGCACGGTCGAATCGCATATCGACCCCGGTGAGATCGCCGTCGGCGTGATCATCGGCCGCGCTTCCGAATACTTTGACTTCTTTGTCTACGCCATCGCCTCGGTGCTGGTGTTTCCGCGCGTCTTCTTCCCGTTCGAGGAACGCCTGGAGGGTACCTTATATGCATTCCTGATCTTTTCGTTCGCATTCATCGCCCGCCCCTTCGGCACCGTGATCTTCATGGAAATCCAGCGCCGCATGGGGCGCAGCGCCAAGCTGACGTTCGCCCTCTTCCTGCTGGGCGTGTCGACCGCCGGCATCGCCTTCCTGCCGACCTATGCCCACCTGGGCTTTGCCGCCATCGTCTGGCTGTCCGTGCTGCGCATCGGCCAGGGCGTGGCCCTGGGCGGTTCCTGGGATGGCTTGCCATCGCTGCTGGCCCTGAACGCGCCGCAGAACAAGCGCGGCTGGTATGCCATGCTGGGCCAGCTGGGCGCGCCCGCCGGCTTCCTCATCGCCGCCGGCCTGTTCTGGTTCATGCTCACCACCCTGACGGACGAAGAATTCCTCGACTGGGGCTGGCGCTATCCTTTCTACGTGGCGTTCGCCATCAACGTGGTGGCCCTGTTTGCCCGCCTGCGCCTGGTGTCGACGAATGAATATGCGCGCCTGCTGGACGAACGCGAACTGCAGCCCGTGAGCGTGTTTGAAATGAGCCGCGGCCAGGGCCGCAACGTGCTGATCGGCGCCCTCGCCGCGCTGGCCAGCTACGCCCTGTTCCACCTCGTGACCGTGTTCCCGCTGTCGTGGATCTCCGTCTACCAGACCCGTTCCGCTTCGGACTTCCTGCAAATCCAGATGATGGGCGCCGTGCTGGCCGCCATCGGCGTGGTGATTTCCGGCTTGCTGGCCGATAAAGTGGGCCGCCGCACCACCTTGGGCGTGCTGGCCGTGCTGATCGCCATCTTCAGCGCCTTCGTGCCGACCCTGATGGGTGGCGGCAATACGGGCCAGGACGTGTTCATCCTCGTGGGCTTCAGCCTGCTGGGCTTGTCCTACGGCCAGGCAGCCGGCGCCGTGACGGCCAACTTCCCTGCCCGCTTCCGCTACACGGGTGCGGCGCTGACGTCCGACCTGGCCTGGCTCGTGGGTGCCGGCTTCGCCCCGCTCGTGGCGCTGGGCCTGTCGGCCAACTTCGGTCTCGCCTACGTCAGCTTCTACCTGCTGTCGGGCGCCGTCGCCTCGCTGGCCGCCCTGAGCCTGAACCGGGCGCTGGAAATCCGCGACTGACATATATAGAGGCAATCCGGGTGGCAGCGCCCACCCGTAACACCCCAGGAAACGCCGGCATCGTCCGGCGTTTTTTCGTAGGTCGGCTTAGCCCGCAGGGCGTATGCCGACAGGCGCCGCCACGAAGATTGTCAGATTACGCCGCGCTAATCTGACCTACGCAGCTAAAACTGACATATATATAGAGAGAGTCAATTGGGATGGCAGCGCCCCGCCACCCGGAACACCCCAGGAAACGCCGGCACCGTCCGGCGTTTTTTCGTAGGTCGGCTTGGCCCGCAGGGCGTAAGCCGACAGGCGCCGCCACGAAGGTGTCAGATTACGCCGCGCTAATCTGACCTACGCAGCTAAAACTGACATATTTAGAGAGTCAATTCGCGTGGCAGCGCGCCGCCACCCGGAACACCCCAGGAAACGCCGGCATCGTCCGGCGTTTTTTCGTAGGTCGGCTTAGCCCGCAGGGCGTAAGCCGACAGGCGCCGCCACGAAGGTGTCAGATTACGCCGCGCTAATCTGACCTGCGCAGCTAAAACTGACATCTATATAGAGAGAGTCAATTCGCGTGGCAGCGCCCCGCCACCCGGAACACTCCAGGAAACGCCGGCACCGTCCGGCGTTTTTTCGTAGGTCGGCTTAGCCCGCAGGGTGTAAGCCGACAGGCGCCGTCACGAAGGTGTCAGATTACGCTGCGCTAATCTGACCTGCGCAGCTAAAACCCGGCCCGGCCCGATTCACTGTATCGCCAGCTGCCGCCCGCCCGTGCCTTCCTTCTTCGGCAAGTCCAGCAGCAGCACGCCATTTTCATAGCGGGCCTGCGCGCCAGCCTCGTCCACCTCGTGCGGCAGCACGAAGCTGCGGTATTGCTGGCCGTACTCGCGTTCGCTGCGCACGGTCTTGCCGCCGCCGTCGCGCGTCACTCTTTCATCCTTGAGTTCGGCACTGATGGAAACGCGGTTGCCGTCGATGGAGACCTTGATATCGTCCTTGTTAACGCCGGGAATGTCCGCCTGCACCTGATACGCTTGTTCGGTTTCGGAGATGTCGACACGCATGCGTGACGATCCCCCGTCGCGCAAGCGCAAGGCGGGGGCGAAAAAGTCGTGCATGAATTCTTCCATGTCGCTGAACGGATCGAAACGTGCCAGCGGGTTTTGCGGATCGCGACGGATCAGTTGATTAGCCATGATGTCCTCCTGCATGGGCTGGTTTGGGTTCGCACACGGCGGTCATCCCCGGGGACGCCGCCACCTCCTGCATCTTAGGATGTCAACAACCAATCTCTTTGATCTGCATCAATCGTCTGCGGCTTGATTTTCCCTCTACTTTGATCTGTGCGTTGCCGCGCTTTGCACGGGCTTATGCGTCAGCAATTGAGCGCAAGGCTGTTATGCTAGCGCACGCCATGCTTCAATACCAGAAAGCTTGCATTTCAATTAAAATTGCTTTTTTTTGCGACAGCCTTACACGGACATAATGAATACCAAGACCCCGATCGATTCCTTCAGCTTTCGCCGCATCCTCGCCCGCAATGTGACCTTGCCGCTGGTCATCGGGGTCGTCACGGCCCTCGTGTTCGTCGCCCTGATCGCCTACCTGCTGTCGGCCCTGCGCTCGGTCGAGCATTCGGAGCGGGTGATCGGCAATGCAAATGAAGTCATGAAGCTGTCGGTCGACCTGGAAACGGGCATGCGCGGCTACCTGCTGACGGGCGACGAAACGTTTCTGGCGCCGTACAAATCGGGCAAGGCGAAGATCGCCGTCGAAATGAGCACCCTGCTTGAACTCGTGTCCGACAGCTCCATCCAGGTGGACCGCTTGCGCCGCATCCGCGCGCTGCAAGGCCAGTGGCTCGATTACGCCGAAGGCGTGATCGCCCAGCGCCGCAACAACCAGGAATTCCTCGCGCGCGTGCGCCAGGGCGAGGGCAAGCTGGAATTCGATGAAATCCGCCGCGAATTCCTCGCCTTCCTGTCCATGGAGCAGCGGTTGCGCCAGGAAAGGGCCGATACGGCCGAAAGCCGCACCATGCTGGCAGTCATCGTGTTCCTCGTCCTCAGCCTGGGATTGTCTGGCTTGCTCGCCTATCTGGGCCGGCGCGAACTGCTGCGCCTGTCCGACATCTATAACGACGCACTCGACCAGCGCGGCAAGGATAACGACGTGCTGCAGGAGCAGGCATGGCTGCGCACGGGGCAGACGGAACTGGCGGCCCACACGAGCGGCCAGCTGGGCTTGCCGCAACTGGGACGGCACGTGCTGGACTTCATGGCCCACCGCCTCGACGTGGCCGTCGCCACCCTGTACGTCGTCGACGAGGATGGCAGCCTGCGCCGCACGGCCGTGTACGGCTTCAACGAACAGGGCGTGAAGGAAAAGCAGGTGTTCAAGCTGGGCGAAGGCCTGGTGGGCGAGACGGCGCGCGAAAAGCGCCTCAGGCATGTGCAGCAAGTACCCGAGAATTACCTGACCGTGACGTCGAGCCTGGGCCGCGGCAAACCGCTGGAACTGGTCCTGGCGCCCGTCAACAACGAAGGCGTCGTCAATGGTGTCATCGAGCTGGGCTTTACGCACCCCGTCAGCGCCCGCGCCAAGGAATGGCTGAACCTGGTCGCCGCGAATGTCGGCACCTCGCTGGAAGCGGCCTTGTACCGCCAGCGCCTGCAAAACATGCTGGAAGAAACCCAGCAACTGAATGAAGAACTGGAAGTGCAGCAGGAAGAGCTGCGCACCGCCAATGAAGAGCTGGGCGAGCAGTCGCGCGTGCTGGAACAGTCGCAAGCCCACCTGGAAGAACAAAAGGCGGCGCTGGAACAGTCGAACGAGCAGCTGGCCGTGCAGGCGCTGTCGCTGGACCAGAAGAACATGGCCATCGGCGAAGCGCACGCCCAGCTGGAAGCCCGCGCGGAAGAGCTGCAGCGGGCCAGCCGCTATAAATCCGAATTCCTGGCGAATATGTCGCACGAGCTGCGCACGCCGCTGAACAGCTCGCTGATCCTGTCGAAGCTGCTGTCGGACAACACCAACGGCAACCTGACCCCGGAGCAAGTGACGTTTGCGCAAACCATTTATTCCGCCGGCAACGATCTGCTCACCCTCATCAACGATATCCTCGACATTTCCAAGGTCGAGGCGGGCAAGCTGGAATTGACGTCGGAAGCCGTGCCCTTTGACGAGCTGCTCAGCAGCATGAAGATGCTGTTCGGCGCCCAGGCACAGCAAAAGAAACTCGTTTTTGACGTCAAGGTGGCGCCGGACACCCCGCCCTCGTTCGTCAGCGACCGCCAGCGCCTGGAACAAATCCTGAAAAACCTGCTGTCGAACGCCATCAAGTTTACCGATACGGGCACCGTGAGCTTGCACGTCAGCAGCGGTGCGGCCGGCCAGGTGCGCTTCCAGGTGCAGGATTCGGGCATCGGCATCGCCGACGACCAGCAGCACAAGATTTTCGACGCCTTCCACCAGGCCGACGGCACCACCAGCCGCCGCTATGGCGGCACGGGCCTGGGCCTGTCGATTTCGCGCGACCTGGCCGCCTTGCTCGGCGGCAGCATCGAGCTGGCCAGCACGCCGGGCCAGGGCAGCACGTTTACATTGATACTGCCGCAGAGCATGCCGGAACGCGAGGCGCAAGCCGCGCCAGCGCCGGCCGCCACGCCGCAAGCGCCCGCAGCCGTCGCCGCGCCCAAGGCGGTACCCGCCGCCAAGCCCGTGCCGCTGCCCACCTTCGACGATGACCGCGATAGCGTGCCGGCCGTCAAGACGGGCCAGCGTTCCGTGCTGGTGATCGAGGATGAACCGTCGTTTGCCGGCATCCTGTTCGACCTCGCGCATGAAATGCAATACCGCTGCCTGGTGGCGCACGGCGCCGACGAAGGCTTGCGCCTGGCCGAGGAGTTCCTGCCCGACGCCATCCTGCTCGACATGGGCTTGCCGGACCGTCCTGGCTTGCTCGTCTTGCAGCAGCTCAAGGAAAACCCGCTGACGCGCCACATTCCCGTGCACATCGTCTCCGGCAATGACCAGGTACAGGAAGCCATGCAGCTGGGTGCCATCGGCTACGCCACCAAGCCGCGCACGCGCGAGCAGCTGAAGGAAGTGTTCCGCAAGCTCGAATCGAAGTTCACGCAGCAGATGAAGCGCATCCTGCTGGTCGAGGACGACGAACGCCAGCGCGAAAGCGTGGTGCACCTGATCAGCGACGACGACGTGGAAATCACGGCCGTGGCGCTGGGCGAGCAGGCGCTGGAATTGCTGAAGACGCAGATTTTCGACTGCATGATCATCGACTTGAAGTTGCCCGATATCCAGGGCAATGAATTGCTCGAACGCATGGAGCATGAAGAGCTGTGCTCGTTCCCGCCCGTCATCGTCTACACGGGCCGCAACCTGAGCCGCGAGGAAGAAGCGGACCTGATGAAGTATTCGCGCTCCATCATCATCAAGGGCGCCCGCTCGCCCGAACGCCTGCTCGACGAAGTCACCCTCTTCCTGCACAAGGTGGAGTCGGAACTGTCGAGCGAGCGCCAGGGCATGCTGCAGCAGGTGCGCAGCCGCGAGCGCGTGTTTGAAGGGCGCAAGATATTGCTGGTGGACGACGACGTGCGCAATATCTTTGCACTGACCAATGCGCTGGAACAGAAAGGCGTGGTGGTGGAAATCGGCCGCAACGGCTTCGAAGCCATCAGCAAGCTCAACAGTGTGGACGATATCGATCTCGTATTGATGGACGTCATGATGCCGGGCATGGATGGCCTGGAAGCGACGCGCCTCATCCGCGCCGATGGCCGCTACAACAAGCTGCCCATCATCGCAATTACCGCCAAGGCCATGAAGAATGACCAGGAAGAATGCCTGCAGGCGGGCGCGTCCGACTACCTGGCCAAGCCGATCGACCTCGACCGTTTGTATTCGCTGCTGCGCGTGTGGATGCCGAAGATGGAACGCATCTGATGTCCCAGCGCAGCACCGACGCGCAACTGCAGGCGCTGATGGAAGCGCTGTACCAGCGCTACAGCTATGATTTTCGCGACTATTCCCTGCCCTCGCAGCGGCGCCGCCTCAATCACGCGCTCGAGCGTCTGCACTGCACCGACGTGCCGACCCTGCAGCAACTGGTGCTGGACGACGCGGCCGCCTTTGGCGATCTGCTGCAGATTTTGACCGTGCCGGTCACGCAAATGTTCCGCGACCCCGCATTTTTCCTCGCCTTGCGCGAACACGTGGTGCCCGTGCTGAAAACCTACCCCTCGCCGACGATCTGGGTGGCCGGCTGCTGCACGGGCGAAGAGGCGCTGTCGCTGGCCATCGTGCTGCACGAGGAAGGCTTGCTCGAGCGCAGCACGATTTACGCCACCGACATCAATCCGCAAGCGCTGGCCACGGCCGCGCGCGGCGTGTATCCGCTGCACCGGCTCGATGAATATGGCGCCAATTACCTGGCCGCAGGCGGCCTGGGCGAACTGGCCGAGTATTACACGGTCGAACATGCCACCGCGCGTTTCCAGCAGCGCTTGCTCGACAGCATCAACTTTGCCGACCACAGCCTGTCCACGGACAGCGTGTTTATTGAAACGCAATTGATTTTGTGCCGTAACGTACTGATTTACTTTAATAAAACCTTGCAGGAGCGGGCCCTGGGCCTGTTCCACGATTCGCTGTGCCACCGGGGCTTCCTGGGACTGGGCAGCAAGGAAAGCACGCATTTCACGCGCTTTGCCGCCGACTTCGAACCATTGCCGGGTCCCGAAAAGCTCTACCGCAAGCGTGCGCCGTCGCACGCCGCTTCCCACTACGCTGGACGGCACATGCCAGGAATGAAACATGATGAATGAAACGAGCACCAAACTATTGATCGTCGACGACTTGCCGGAAAACTTGCGCGCGCTCAATGCGCTGATACGCGAGAGCGACCGCAGCGTCTACCAGGCCTCGTCCGGCGAAGAAGCGCTGGCCTTGCTGCTCGAGCACGATTTCGCGCTGGCCATCCTCGACGTGCAAATGCCGGAAATGGATGGTTTTGAATTGGCGCAATTGATGCGCGGCACGGAAAAGACGCGCCACATCCCCATCGTCTTCGTCACGGCGGCCGGCAAGGAAATGAATTTCGCCTTCCAGGGCTATGAAAGCGGCGCCGTCGATTTCCTGCACAAGCCGCTCGACATCAATGCCGTGCAAAGCAAGGTCAACGTCTTCGTTGCCCTGCACCAGCAGCGCAGCGAGACGCGGCGCCAGGTGCAGGCGCTCGAGCACAGCCGCCAGCAGCAGGAAGCGTTATTGAGGGAATTGCGCGCCACGCAAGCTGAACTGCAGCGCTCGCTACGCCTGCGCGACGAATTCATGTCCATGGTGGCGCACGAATTGCGCACGCCCCTGAACACCCTGTTCCTGGAAACGCAGATGCGCACCGTCAACCTGGAACGGGGCAATCTGGCCGCTTTCGAGCCGGACAAGCTGGGCAAGATGGTGGCGCGCGACGGACGCCAGATTCGCAGCATGGTGCGCCTGATCGACGACATGCTCGACGTGTCGCGCATCACCAGCGGCAAGCTGTCGATTCGCCGCGAAGCCGTCGACCTGACCAGCCTCGTGCGCCGCGTGGCGGACGACCTGGGCCCATATGCCGCCGCCGCGGGCAGCGTGCTGGAAGTGATGGCCTTCGAGCCCATCGAGGGTTACTGGGACGCCTTCCGCGTCGAACAGATCGTCGTCAACCTGATCAGCAATGCCGTACGCTATGGCCAGGGCCAGCCCGTGGAAATCAGCCTGGCCCACACGCAGAACAGCGCCGTCATCGAAGTGCGCGACCATGGCATCGGCATCAACGCGCGCGACCAGGAACGCATCTTCGACGCCTTCGAGCGCGTCATGCACCAGGACCGCACGGGTGGCCTGGGCCTGGGCCTGTTCATCACCAAGCAGCTGGTCGACGCGCATGGCGGCGCCATCACCCTGCAAAGCCAGCCCGGCAATGGCGCCCTGTTCAGCGTCACCCTGCCGCTGGCCGGCAGCTGAGGCCCCCATGAGCAGCACACCCGCCCACCGCAGCCAGGCCGGCGCCAGCGGCGTCGCCTTTCTGCTGCAACTGGAACGCCGGCTGCGCCTGCTGCAAGACACGGGAGACATCCTCTCGCTGTCGGCACAGCTGCTGGGACAGCGCCTGGGCGCCCAGCAAGTGGCCTGTTTCGATATCGACCAGACCCTGCAATCGCCCACCCTGCAGCATGCGTGGAGCGACGGCCTGGCGCCGGGCGCCGCCGGCGAATATTTCCTCGGCGATTATGCCGCCCGCCTGGCCGATGCCTTGGCCGCCGGCCAGGCGCTGGCCGTCAGCGACGTGGCCAGCGACCCGCGCACGGCCATGCCGGCCGCGCTGGCCACGTTCGCGCGCCTGGGCATCCGTGCCTTCCTGAACATTCCCATTGCCAAGGATGGCCGGCTGGCGGCCCTGTTCGTCGTGCACAGCAGCGCGGCGCGCCTGTGGCATGCGGACGAGATCGAACTGGCCGTGCAAGTATCGGAGCGCGTGTGGTCGACCATTTTGCGGGCCCAGGCGGAAGCGCGTCTGCATGCCCTGACTGCCAGCATGGAAACGCAGGTGGCCGAGCGCACGCGCGAATTCGGCCGCACCTGGAACGTCAGCCCCGATCTGCTGGGCGTGCTCAACCTCGACGGCTATTTCGAGCATTCGAACCCCGCCTGGCAAGCCACCTTGGGCTGGTCGACGGAAGAAATCCGCACGACGAAATTCTTTGAACTGATCCACCCGGACGACTTGCCGCGCACCTATGCGGCCTGGGATGCCGCCAACCAGGGACAGCCGGCGCTGCGCTTCGAGAACCGCTACCGTCACAAGCTGGGCGGCTGGCACTGGCTGTCGTGGGTAGCCGTGCCCGAAGGCGAAAAGGTATATTGCAGCGCGCGCGACATTACCGTGGAAAAGAAGCTGGAAGCGGAACTGGCCGCGCGCAACAGCGAGCGCGAGCGCCTGTGGCGCAGCGCGCAAGACCTGATGGTGGCCATCGATGCGGAAGGCTGCTTTACCGCCGTCAACCCGGCCGCCGGCGCCATCCTGGGCTGGCTACCCGAGGAAATGCTGGGTCGCAGCCTGTTCGATTTCGTCCTGCCCGAGGATGCCGCCGCCACGCGCCAGGCGCTGGCGCAGGTGGCGCAAGATGCCCTGCCCAGCTTTGAAAACCGCTACCGGCACCGCGATGGCGGCCACCGCTGGCTATCGTGGGTGGCGGCCATCGAAGGCGACCTGATATTTGCCACCGGGCGCCACGTCACGGTGGAAAAAGAAGCGCAAAACACCCTGCGCCGCATGCAGGAATCGTTGCGCCACAGCGAGATGGCCCTGCTGCAATCGCAAAAGCTCGAAGCGCTGGGCAAGCTGACGGGCGGCGTGGCCCATGATTTCAATAACGTGCTGCAAATTATCTCGGGCAATCTGCAACTGCTGCAGCTGAGCCTGGACAACGATCCGCAGGCCGCCAAGCGCATCGCCAGCGCCTCGGCCGCCGTGGACCGGGGCGCCAAGCTGTCGGCCCAACTGCTGGCCTTTGCGCGGCGCCAGCCCTTGAAACCGCTGGTGACGGACCTGGCGCAGCTGTTGCGCGCAACGGAAGAGCTGCTGCGGCGCGCCACGGGCGAAACCATCGAGACGCGCTGGCTGCTGGCCGACGACTGCTGGTGCGCCCTGGTCGACCCGCACCAGCTGGAAAACGTCATCCTCAACCTGGCCATCAATGCGCGCGACGCCATGGATGGCCAGGGTCAGCTGACCATTGAACTGAGCAACATCGTGCTGGGCAGCGACTACGCGGCCCTCCATGCGGACGTGGCGCCCGGCGATTACGTGCAACTGGCCGTCTCGGATACGGGCACGGGCATTCCCGCCGAGCTGCTGGACAAGATTTTCGAACCGTTCTTCACGACCAAGAAGGAAGGCGAAGGCACGGGCCTGGGCCTGTCCATGGCCTACGGCTTCCTGCGCCAGAGCGGCGGCCACCTGACGGTGGACAGCTTGCCGGGCCATGGCAGCACCTTCCGCATCTATCTGCCGCGCTCGCTCGAAGCGGAAACGGAGCTGCCGCTGCAGCTGGACGGCCCCGTGCTGGGCGGCAAGGAAACCATCCTCGTCGTGGAAGACGACGTGCATGTGCAGACGACGGTGGTCGACATGTTGCGCGGCCTCGGTTACGTCGTGCTGCGCGCCAGCGATGGCGAAAGCGCGCTGGCCGTCATCGGCAGCGGCGTGCCCATCGACCTGCTGTTTACGGACGTGGTGATGCCGGGCAAGGTGGCCAGCACGGCGCTGGCCCGCCAGGCCCGCGTGCTGCTGCCGCAGCTGGCCGTATTGTTTACCTCGGGCTATACGCAGGACGCCATGATGCAGGGCGGCCGGCTGGAACCGGGCGTGGAGTTGTTGAGCAAGCCGTACCGGCGCGAAGACCTGGCGCGGCGCATCCGCCACCTGCTGGCCAACGGCCGCCACGTGACGGCCCTGCATCAATACCGGGCACAGCTGGCGCCGCAACCTGCAGCACCCGTGCAGCCGGCGGGACGCCATATTTTATTGGTGGAAGATAATGCGGATGCGCGCGCCATGACGAGCGAATTGCTGGCCATGCTGGGCCATACGGTGCTGGCCGTGGGCACGGCCGAGGAAGCCTTGCCCCTGCTGGGCACGCCGGGACTGGACTTGCTGCTGACCGATATCAGTCTGCCGCGCATGTCGGGCGCCGAGCTGGCCGAGCTGGCGGCGCGCGACTATCCGCAGCTGGAAGTCGTGTTTTCCACCGGCCATGCGCCGGCCAATTCCGGCGTGCTGGACCCGCAGGCGCGCTTCCTGGTGAAACCATTTACCGTCAAGCAATTGCAGCAAGCCTTGCTCGCGCCAACCGAGCAAACACCAAGCTAATAGACGTCGAGCCGGCGCGCCTTCAGTGCGCTGGCCAGTTCTTCCAGGCCAAACGGCTTGCGCAGGAAGCGTGCGCTGGCATCGTGCATCAGGCTGGCGCCCCAGTCGTGCCCGGAAGCAAACACCACGTCCAGCTGCGGCCAGTGCGCGCGCGCATGGCGCGCCAGTTCCAGGCCCGACATGGTGGGCAGGCTGATATCCGTCACCAGCACGTCCAGGCCGGGCATGGCCAACAGCGGCATGGCCGCTTCCGCGCTGGCCACGCCATGTACGGTATGGCCCAGCATATTGAGCATTTCCGTCGTCATTTCGCGCGCATCGTCATTGTCTTCCACCAGCAGGATGCGCCGGCCGGACGGGTCCGGCGCACCCACGAGGCGCCGGTCGGCCAGCACATGGCGGATGCGCCGCGCCAGGTCTTCGCGCTGGTAGGGTTTGCTGAGCAGTTCCACGCCCGGGTCCAGGCGCCCGCCCTGCATGATGGCGTTGTGCGTGTAGCCCGAGGTAAACAATACGGCCAGCTCCGGCAGCAGCAGCCTGGCCTGCTGCGCCAGCTGCTTGCTGCTGACGGGTCCCGGCATGACCACGTCCGTAAACAGCAGGTCGATGGCCACGCCCGTGCCCAGCAGGGCCAGGGCCGAAGCGCCGTCGTCCGCATGCAGCACGTCGTAGCCGAGGCCGCGCAGCATGTCGACCACCGTGTGCTGCACGGGCGCATCGTCTTCCACGACGAGGATGGTCTCGCCGCCGCCCAGTACGGGGCCCGTCAGGCTGGGCGGCGGTTCGGCCAGCTTTTCCAGCGAACGGGGCAGGTATATCTTGAACGTCGTGCCGGCGCCGGGCGCGCTGCGCACCTTGATGTGGCCCGCGCTCTGGCGGATGAAGCCGTAGGCCATCGACAGGCCCAGGCCCGTGCCCTCGCCTTCGCGCTTGGTGGTGAAGAAGGGCTCGAAGATCTGGTCGATCACGTCGCGCTCCATGCCATGGCCCGTGTCGGTAATGGTCAACAGCACGTATTGCCCTTCCAGCACGTCCGCATGCTGGCTCGCATAGGCGGCGTCGAGCGTGACGTTGCTCAAGGTAAAAGTCAGGCGTCCGCCCTTGTCCATCGCGTCGCGCGCATTGATGGCCATGTTCAGCAGCACGTTTTCCATCTGGTTCGGGTCGACCAGGGTATGCCAGAGGCCTTCGCTGATGAAGGTTTCCTCGCTAATCGCCTCGCCCAGTGCGCGGCGGATCAGCTCATGCATGCGGCGCAACAAGCGGCCCAGGTCCGTCACCAGCGGTTTCAACGGCTGGCGCCGCGCAAAGGCCAGCAGTTGCGACGACAGCTTGGCGCCCCGCTCGACGGCCGAGGCAGCCGAATCGAGGCGGCGGGCCGCCTGGGGATTGTCGGCCACCGTCAGTTTCAGCAACTGCAAATTGCCGGAAATGATCTGCAGGACGTTATTGAAATCGTGGGCCACGCCGCCCGTCAGCTTGCCGATCGATTCCAGTTTTTGCGCCTGCAATAAAGCTTGCTCGCTGCGCACCAGCGCCAGCCGCGCCTCTTTTTCATCGGTGACGTCGCGGCCGATGGCGTGGATCAGCTTTTGCGCCGGCACGGCCGTCCAGGATATCCAGCGGTAGCCGCCATCGCGGCGCCGGTAACGGTTTTCCATGCGCAAGGTGGGTGCGCCGTGGGCCAGGCGCGACAAATCCTGCAGGGCCGCCATGCGGTCGTCGGGATGCACGAGGCTGATGAAGTCCATGCCCAGCGATTCGACTTCCGGGCGCTCGAGGATCTTGCTCCAGGCGGGGTTGACGGCGATGATCATGCCGGACAGGTCGGCCACCAGCATGATGTCGGTCGACAGCCGCCACATGCGGTCGCGGTCCGCCGTGCGGTTGGCCATTTCCACTTCCAGCGAGGAATTCAGGTAGGCCATCTTTTCCAGCACGTTCTTCTGTTCCTGCACGTCCGTATTCGTGCCCACCCAGCGCAGCACCTTTCCCGCCTCGTCGAACAGGGGCAAGGCGCGCGCGAGGAACCAGCGGTAGGCGCCGTCGCTGGCGCGGCGCATGCGAAATTCGCATTCATAGGCGCTGGCCGTGGCGACGGCCTGGTCCCAGCTTTTCTGCGTGGGCTGCACGTCGTCCGGATGCACGCAGTGGCGAAAACCGCTGGTGACGAGCGACTTCAGCGATTGTCCCGTGTATTCGCAGACCTGTTCGTTGACCCAGTAAGTGGTGCCGTTGCCATGCGCCAGCCAGGCCTGGTTGGGCATGGTGGAGGCGAGCGAACGGAACTGCGCTTCGCTGTCGAGCAAGGCATTGCGCGCCTGCCAGTGTTCGTCGATATCCTCGCACGAGCCATACCATTTCACGGCCTGGCCCCGCTCGTCGTGCCGGCAATACGCGCGCGAATGCACCCAGCGATACTGGCCGTCCTGCAGGCGCACGCGCATTTCCTGGTCCAGCGGCTGGCCGCTGCCCACCGCCTCGCTCCACGCCGCCAGGACACGGGGCACGTCCTCGGGGTGGATGGCGTCCAGCCAGTTGTCGCCCAGGCCGTTGCAGCCCGTCCATTCGCGCCAGCGCTGCGCCACATAATCGAGCTTGCCGTCGACGTCGGCCGTCCACAGCACTTGCGTATTGAGTTCGATGGCGTAATGAAAGTGTTCGCGGCTCTCGTGCAGCGCCTGTTCCAGCTGGCCCCGCTCGATCACATGCGCGGCCACGCGCGCGGCCAGCGCCAGCAATTCGATCTCCGGTTGCGTGGGATGGCATGGCGCCTGGAAAAACAGGCCCAGCACGCCGAGGATATGGCCTTTGGCGCCAAACACGGGGGCGACCCAGCATGCACGGTAGCCGTGCAACAAGGCTTCCTTGCGTCCCGCGCTCCAGTGCACGTCGCGCGTGATGTCGCCGCAATACACGGGCGCGCCGGAAAAGGCCGCCGTGCCTAACGGGGAAGGCTGTTCGCCGCCATGGCGCAAGGCCAGGCACAGGTCTTGCGGCAAGCTGGGCGCGGACAAGCCGCAGAAGCGGTCGGACTCGTCGATCAGCACGAGGCAGCCATGTGCGCCGCCGTCGGCCAGCGCTTGCAGCGCCAGCAACAAATGCTCCAATGCATGGGCCAGGCCGGCGCCTGCCGCGATGCTGCCCAGCGCACTATGCTCGGCGTCCAGCAATGAAAGGATGTTGTTTGCTTGCACCGTGTCCATATGGGGAAAACTGATGCCCGGAATATACCATGGGGCAACCCTCCCGCAGGAGGAAAACAGTGCATCGCTTGATCTCCGCCCCCATGCGGCCCTATGCTAAAGTGTTGCTCTCTTCTCAAGCGAATCCCAGCATGCCTACCTCCTTGCCGTCCTCCCTGATCGCCACCGCCTTGCTCGCCTCTGCCCACGGCGCCGTCGCCGCCCCCATGAGCCTGGACGACTACCTGGCCCTGAACGGCCCACCGCCCACGGCGCAGATCGCCTATGGCCCCGCGCCGTCGCAATACGCGCAGCTGTTCAAGCCCGAAGGCAAGGGACCGTTCCCCGTCGTCGTGCTCGTGCATGGCGGCTGCTGGACGGTGGCCTTCGGCGGCATCAAGCAGATGCGCAACGTGGCCGGCGCCCTCGTCGCACAAGGCATCGCCGTGTGGAATGTGGAGTACCGCCGGGTGGACGAGCCGGGCGGCGGCTACCCGGGCACCTACGAAGACATGCACGCGGCGCTCGACAGCCTGCGGCAGCACGCGCCCCGGTACCAGCTGGACGTGAACCGCATCGTCGCCATGGGCCACTCGGCCGGCGGCCAGCTGGTGCAATGGATCGCCGGAAGGGAAAAACTGCCGAAGACCAGCCCCCTGTACCGCGACAACTATCTGCCGGTCAAAAACATTGTCAGCCTGGGCGGCCTGGCCGACCTGCGCCATGAGAAAGACCTGATCAAGACCAGCTGCGAGCGCGACATCGCCCAGCTGGCAGGCCAGCCCAGCACTGAGCGCCCCGACATCTACAGCGACACCAACGCCGCCGACCTGATCCCCAACGGCAGCCGCACCGTCCTGGCCACGGGAGAACTCGACACCATCTCCCCTCCCCGCGTCGCGCACGACTACGCGGCCAGGGCCAAGCTAGCTGGCGACCATGCGGAGGTGCTGATCTTGCCCGGAGCCAGCCATTATGACGAGATTGCGGCGACGTCGAATGCCTGGAAGATGATTTTGCCCGTGATTCGGCAGATGCTGGGGATGGCGGGCGATCAGAACCAATAAGACAATTGATCAATGCATGCGAATACGCAATTTTCGAACCGGGCGATGAAGGTAAACCATGCGGGAGAGCAAGGTGCCATCAGCATTTATACCGGCCAGATCTTCGTCGCCCGTTTGACCGCAAGCCATCTCGTGCCGGAACTGCGGGCCTTCAGGGCGCATGAGCAGGAGCACAGGACGATATTTCATGACGTTCTCGAACGCCGTGGCTTGCCGCGCTGCCGCAGCTATTCCCTGTGTGCGGCGGGTGGCTATGCGCTGGGCATCGCCACGGGGCTGTGCGGTGCGCGCGCGATCTCGCTGACCACCGTGGCCGTCGAACGGGTGGTCCTGCAGCACCTGCGGCACCAACTCACTATGTTGAGCGACGACGATGATGCGGCTGGCGCCATTAAAGCAATCCTCAGGGACGAGCAGGAACATCACGACCAGGCATCCATCTACGCGCAAGGCAGCGGGATGTTCGGACGCATGCTGAGCGCTATGGTATCCGGCGCCACGGAATCGGTGATCTGGCTGGGAATGCGCCTTTAGTCATACTGCTATTATTGGCCCACGCGGAAAGCGGCCAGGAGCCGTCTCATAGGAATGATATGCCAAGCACAAAAATCAATGCAATGACCCAGCGCGAATGGCTTGAGCTTGGTTTTTTCCATGAGAGAGATGACGATCTCAAAGAATGGCGATTGCGAGGCCACAAAGCTGGACTTCGACAATTCGCCGAGGCGATACGCGCATATGCCGCCAACCCACGCAATAGGATTGTTTCGGAACACGAACACTTCGGACCGTACAAATCTCTTGAAATTGGAACTTGGCCGACCACAGAAATTACTGATCACTGGATAGCCGGACCTATCAGTGAAATCCATCAGTTAGTTAGCGCAACTGATGGAAGCTCGCCTGGATAAAGCACTCGTGGGCGATTGTGTTTTTTTTCTTCGTTCCGAATTCGCGCCCTCATCACCATATGAGTTTATCCTGGAAATTGAGGGGGATAACTTTGACCCGTCAAAGGCGGATCTTGACGGCTGGCCGTGACCATGAGATTTTCTGCTAAAGTCTGCGCCGGAGCGTAGCTTGCTAACGGCAGCCTTCGGCCAGCAGCGGACAGTCGGCAATTGACCAATTAAGCTTTACTCAGAAAGTCAGCATGTCTCACCGTGATCCTTTTGATGTTATTTCATCCACCGTTGATCTGGATGATCCGGTAGCGCACGGTGATGCTCAACGCTTTATGGTTAACGCCCTGGCTCGGGTGATCGAATGTCTACCCGTTACCGCGCAGTCTTCTGTTTTGGCTGCTAAACGATATCTTGAGGGCTCGGCAACGGATAGCGAGGCCTTAGCTGTCCGGGTGAGGCTTTGGGAGACCATCCGAGGACGCGATATGTCGGATGACCCTGAGGTGTTGCGTATCAGAACCACGATTTGTGCGCTGCACGGCATGGACGCTGAAGCACCTTACGACAAGTTGGAATACTTTCTGTTTTTTTGGGAGCGCAGCGGCTTAAGCATGGTCGAGCTAGCTGGAGCTATGTTCGACACATACGGCGTTGTTTATCACGACGCTTAATCGGCTGCGGTGGCATATGTCGAATGCGTCAGATCTATGTCTGCTTCGGGGCGGAACCTGCAGATGACTGCAACCGGCCAGAAGCGGACGATGAATAATCATGACGAGGCATAAAAGGAGTAGCAATGGAAGCAACACGGCTGCCGTCAAGGCAAATGGCGCAGCATGCCAAACGGCCTGTCATCTCGCTGAAGGTGTTCCTGATCGTGGTAGCAGTCGGGTTCGGGTACTTTATTTACGCGTCATCTGCTCGGATTTTGGGCGTTACCGGTACTTTGGTCTGTGTTTTTTATGTCTGGACCACCGTTTTGAATCGGCGTGAAAAGCATCGCCTTCAAACCCTGGCTTACGCCCGCGAAGGCGAATCGATATGCCACTTCGCCCGCAGTTTTGACAAAAGAAAAACCGACACCTGGATCATCCGCGCGGTGCATCAGGAATTGCAAGTTTTTCTTAGGCCGTTCATCGCGTTTCCAGTGCGAGCATCGGACTCGCTCACGGGCGATTTAGGCTTGGATGTCGATGACGTGGACGATCTCATAGTGGACGTTGCTTTGCGGGCCGGAAGATCGCTAGAACAGACCGAGCGCAACCCGTATTACGACAAAGTGCGTACCGTTTCTGACGTAGTGCTGTTCGTAAATGCGCAACCATCGGTGTAACGAATCCATCTGTCCGCTTCGGGCGGAACCTGCGAACGATACCAACCGGCCAGAAGCAGACCTTGGGGCAGCTATGCCTTTTTGGATCAAAAAACGAGGATGACATGGTGTACCTAGCACTAACCCCACGAGGTTTGCGAGAAATTTTGGATGCGTCAGAGGCGACCAAGACTCCCGTATGGTGCAGCGCGGATGCATTGTCAGAAGCAGAATTTGCGCAGCTTGAGCGCAGCAATGTCACTCGTTTCACGTACTCTTTCACGGATGCCGACCAAGCGACGATTCAGGGGGCGCTTGCGACTATCGAGGAGCATCACCCGGGCGAACGGGTTTGGATTGAAAGTACTGTGTTCGGGGCCTGAACAGCCCCTTCGACAGTCTGGTATGGGGCGGAAGCTGACGCCCCTCAACCGCGAACTGGCAACGAGAGCATGAACCCGCCCGCGCCTCAAACCCAGGCTCCCCGGGCCCAGCGGGCCTGAAAAATGGCCAGGGCAAGGCGCGCGGGCGAAGACAGTACGCATGTACGGCGAGCCCAAGCAACGCAGCCATGGACATTTTCTCAGGCCCGCGGCTCTGGCCCGCCGTTTTTAATAACCAGCGATCAACATAACTCTACTGAACACGGGCTAGGTACTGGGCCAGCTGGGCGAAGGTGGCCCTGAACCCCTGCGTCATCGACTCATGCCCCTCCACAAAAGTCTCATGCTGCTCATCCGTCGCCTTGTGCGGCGTCGACCGCAAGGTCATCGTCGTCTTGCCATTTTCTTCCGTGAGGGTCATGACATTGAACGACTCCAGCGGCCAGGTAGCGCTGACCGGATGCTGCACGGCATTGCCCTGCTTGTCGGCAAACGACAGGATGGAAACGATGCGTTCAGGCGCTTCGATCTCCTGGTAAGTAAACTTGCCCCACATCTCATAGCCATTGTCGGCGCGCATGCCATAGTGGAAAACGCCGCCCGGTTTGAGGTCCAGCGCCAGCACGCTCAGTTCGAAGCCGACCGGTCCCCACCACTGCGCCAGACGTTCCGGCTCCACCCACGAGCGGAACACGAGATCGCGTGGGGCGTCGAAAGTTTGCGTGATGACAAAGTCGCTGCTGTCGCGGTGCTGTCCGTCCTGCTGCTGTTTTTCCGTCGTCATGCTGTCTCCTGATGGTGATGGGCTGACTGTTAATGTACCAGGGGCGCCGATAAACGGGAAGGCCTGTACGCCTGTGAAACCGGCATGCTAGAATATTAGTTAGACACCTAACTATTAGATCACTCACCTTATGACTTCTATCGAAGAGCGCTTTTCCGCCGCGCTCCACAAGACGGCGCGCGGCTGGCGCCATGCGATCGACCGGCGCCTGAAAGACCTGGACCTGGGGCAAGCAAGCTGGATGTGCATCGCCATGATCGCCAAGTCGCCCCAGCCGCCGTCGCAAAGCGAGCTGGCCCATCAACTGGGCGTGGAAAACCCCACCATGGTGTCGATGCTGGACCGGCTCGTGAAATCGGGCTTCGTGCAGCGCCAGCCATCGGAAACGGACCGCAGAGTAAAACTCGTCGTGCTGACCGAGGCGGGCATGCAGGTGTATGACACCGTGCGCAAGGAAGCGGATGGCTTCCGCAAGGAACTGCTGCAGGGTATCGATCCCGACCAGCTGCGGGCCGCCACGGAACTGCTGGAAGCGCTGCAAGCGGCGACGGAGAAGTTTGCGTGAATTCCGTGACGGCAGCGCCCCTTCCCGCCTCGCAAGACCCCAGCCTGAACCGGCGCATGATCACGATTTCGATCATGCTCGCCACCATCATCCAGGCGCTCGACGGCACCATCGCCAACGTCGCCCTGCCCCACATGCAAGGCAGCCTGTCCGCCTCGCAAGACCAGATCACCTGGGTACTGACCTCGTTCATCGTCGCCGCCGCCATCGCCACGCCCCTGACGGGCTGGCTGTGCGACCGCTTCGGGCAGAAAAACACCTTTCTCGTGTCCGTGGCCGGCTTTACACTCGCCTCCGTGCTGTGCGGCCTGTCCGCTACCTTGTCCGAGATCGTCGCAGCGCGCCTGCTGCAGGGCGTGTTCGGCGCGGCGTTGGTGCCGCTGTCGCAGGCGGTGCTGCTCGACATCAATCCACGCGAGAAACACGGCTCGGCCATGGCCATCTGGGGCATGGGCGTGATGATAGGCCCCATCCTGGGACCGACACTGGGCGGCTGGCTGACGGACAGCTACAGCTGGCGCTGGGTCTTCTTCATCAACATCCCCATCGGCGCCATGGCCTTCTATGGCATCTGGCGCTACATCCGCAAGGACCCGCCGAACCGCCGCATGAGCTTTGACATGTTCGGCTTCGCCACCTTGAGCCTGTCGATCGGCGCGCTGCAGATGCTGCTGGACCGGGGCGAGCAGAACGACTGGTTTTCTTCGACGGAAACGTGGATCGAAGCCATCGTGCTGGCCATGAGCCTCTGTTATTTCATTGCGCACACGGCCTTGCGCCCGGCCGGCAAGTCCTTCCTCGACTACCGGCTGCTGAAAAACTCCAACTATGTGAGCGGCCTGCTGTTCATCTTCATCGTCGGCATGGTGCTGTTCGCCACGCGCGCGCTGACGCCGTCGATGCTGCAAGGCTTGATGAATTACCCGGCGGCCATCGCCGGCCTCGTCACGGCGCCCAGCGGCCTGGGCACGATGCTGGCCATGCTGATCGTCGGCAGGCTGACGGGCAGAATCGATACGCGCATCCTGCTGGGCGTGGGCTTTTCGATTACCGCGTTTTCGCTGTGGCAAATGGCCAATTTCAGTCTGGACCTCGTGCCGAAGACCGTCGTGTGGAACGGCATCATCCAGGGCATCGGCCTGGGCCTCGTCTTCGTGCCCCTGAGCGCGGCCACGTTTGCCACCCTGTCGCCGCAGATGCGGGCGGAAGGCACGGCGATCTACAGCCTGGTGCGCAATATCGGCAGCAGCATCGGCATTGCCCTCGTGCAGACCTTGTTGGTGCGCAATACGCAGATCGCCCATGCGTCCCTGACGGAACACATCAACATCGCCAACCCGGCCCTGCACGACCCCGGCATTGCCCAGGTGTTCGACCTGGGCACGAGCACGGGCATGGCGGCGCTGAATGGCGAAATCACGCGGCAGGCGTCGATGATCGCCTACCTCGACGACTTCTGGCTGATGATGTGGCTGACCATCCTCGTGCTGCCGCTCTTGCTCCTGATCAAACCACCAAAGAAGAATGCGCCTGTCGTGGTTGACCACGCGGCCATGGAATAACCCTCATGCACACACCTATGAAATTTTCCCTGCGCGTATTGACGTTGAGTCTGGCTTTGGCCGGCTGCGCCAGCATCCCGCCCGACACGCAACAGTTGCCGCAGCAAGACCTGGCCAAGGCGCAACTGGCGGCCGACATCCACCTGGCCAGCGAAGGCTGGCCCGCCGCCCAGTGGTGGCGCCAGTTCCAGGACGCTCAGCTGGACCAGCTGATTGACAACGCCCTGTCCGCCAGCCCCGGCCTGGACGTGGCGAATGCCCGCATCGGCTCGGCCCTGTCCGCGTTCGATGCCCGGCATGCGGAACGCGGCCCCAGGCTGGACCTGGACGCCAGCGCCAGCCGCCAGCGCTATTCGGCCAACGGCCTGATGCCCGCCCCCATCGGCGGCAATTACTACAATGAATTCACCGTGGGCGTGCAAGCCCATTACGATCTCGACTGGTGGGGCAAGCACAAGGCGCAGATCGCCGCCAGCCTGGGCGAGGTCAACGCGCGCCGCGCCGAGTACGCGATGGCGGAACAGATGCTGGCCGCCGAAATCGCCAGGCACTACTTCAGCATGCAAAATGGCTGGGCCCGCATGGACAACCTGCATGCGCTGGTCCAGTTGCAGCAGCAACTGGTGGACGACAAGGAAAAGCGCATCGCGCATGGCCTGGGCGTCAGCGACGACCATCTGTCCGCGCAAACGCGTTTGAGCCTGCTGCAGCAACAAATTGCCCTGCTGGAAACGCAGGTCGTCACGGAACGTGAAGCCTTGCGCGCCCTGCTCGGTGCGGACAGCACGGCACTGGCCGGCCTGCAGCCGAAAGCAGCCCAGGCGCTGCCGCACGCACTGCCCGGCAAGCTGGGCATGGAATTGCTGGCGCGCCGTCCCGACCTGCAGGCGGCGCGCTGGCGGGTCCAGGCGGCCATGAGCAATATCGAGGCGGCGCAGGCATCGTTCTACCCCGATATCGACCTGGGAGCGTCGTTCGGCCTCGATGCGATAAAACTGGGCAAGCTGCTGCAATCGGGCAGCCGCACCCTGTTCATCGGCCCGGCCCTGTCCCTGCCCCTGTTCGACAGCGGCCGCCTGCAGGCGCAGCTTGCCGGCGCGCGCAGCGAACGCAATGAACTGATCGCCGACTACAACCAAAGGGTCTTCAATGTCGTGCGCGACGTGGCCCAAGCGGGCGCCAAGGTGCAAGGCGTGGAAAACCAGCTGCGCCTGCAGCAGGAAAACCTGCGCGCCAGCGAGGCGCAGCTGCGCAACGCCAATGCCAGACTGAAACAGGGACTGGCCGACCGCGCCACGCAACTCAATGCGGAAATGACCGTGCGCGGCCAGGTCGACCTGGGCATGCAGCTGCAAAACCAGCGCCAGGACGCGGAAATCAGCCTGAGCGTGGCACTGGGCGGCGGCTACCGGGGCAGCAGCGATTTTTCCGCCAACGCCACCGCACAACAATAACCATCGATTACGGACGACATCATGAGCAGCGATACCACAGCAACGACCACCCCAACCGAACAGCCGGGCAAGCGCAAGGCCGTCCTCATCGCCATCACGGCCGCCTTCCTCGTGGCCGGCGCGGCCTGGGCAGTTTATTACCAACTGGTGCTGGCCAAGGAAGAAGTCACGGACAACGCCTATGTGGGCGGCAACCTCGTCACCCTGTCCGCGCAAGTGACGGGCAATGTCGACGCCATCCGCGCCGACGAGACGCAGATGGTCAAGGCGGGCGCGCCGCTGATCACCCTGAACGCCATCGATGCGGACCTGGCCCTGAGCCAGGCCGAGGCACGCCTGGGCAACGTCGTGCGCCAGGAGCGCGAACGCTATGCGAATGTGGCGCAGTACGACGCCGTCATCGAACAGCGCCGCCTGGCGCTGGCCACGGCGCAGGGCAACCTGGCGCGCCGTGCGCCGCTGGCCGCGGACCAGACGATCTCGGGCGAAGACCTGGCCCATGCGAAACAGGCCGTCGACGACGCGAAAGCGGCCTTGGCCGTGGCCCAGCGCCAGGCCGAGTCCGCCAAATCGGGCGTGGCCGGCGTGCGCCTGGCCAGCCATCCGGCGATTTTGTCCGCCAGGGGCGACGTGCTGCAGGCATGGCTGGCCGTGCGCCGCAATGCCGTGGTCGCGCCCGTCTCGGGTTACGTGGCCAAGCGCAGCGTGCAGCTGGGCACGCACGTGACGCCGGGCACGCCCTTGATGTCCATCGTGCCGCTCGACCAGTTATGGGTCGACGCCAACTTCAAGGAATCCGAACTGCGCAACATCCGCGTGGGCCAGGCGGCGACCATCGAAACGGATCTATATGGCAGCAAGGTGGTGTACCACGGCAAGGTGCTGGGCATGTCGGCCGGCACGGGCAGCGCGTTTTCCCTGTTGCCGGCGCAAAACGCCACGGGCAACTGGATCAAGGTGGTGCAGCGTGTGCCCGTGCGCATCACGCTCGACCCCAAGGAACTGGCCGCCCACCCGCTGCGCATCGGCCTGTCGACCACGGTGACGGTCGATACCAGCCATGGCGAAGGCGCGACCCTGGACCAGCCGATGGTGGCCTCCACCGTCTACACTACCAAGGCGCTGGAACAGCCGGTGGGCGAGGCGGAGAAGGTGGCCGATGCGATCATTGCGCAGAATCTTGCCCATTAAACCGTCCGTTGAACTCAAACGACATCCGGGGTCAGACCCGCCGGGTCTGACCTCAGCCTTACTTAACCCGACACCACCAACGGCCTTCGCCAACAATGTTGTCGGATTACGCGGGGCGTTGCCCCGCTAATCCGACCTACTTGGCCTTGCCGGCAGATGCCACCTGGTCCAGGATATGCTTGGGCACGGCCGCATAGTGCTTGAATTCCATCGTGTACGTGGCGCGGCCTTGGGTCAGCGAACGCAGGGTGGTGGAATAGCCGAACATTTCCGCCAGCGGCACGAGGGCCTTGACGATGCGGCCCGCGCCGCCGGGGATGTCGTCGACGCCCTGCACCATGCCGCGGCGGGCCGTCAAATCTCCCATGACGTTGCCCATGAATTCCTCGGGCGTTTCCGCCTCCACCTGCATCATCGGTTCGAGCAGCACGGGATGGGCCTTGCGCATGCCATCCTTGAAGGCGATGGAGCCGGCCATGCGGAACGCGTTTTCGTTGGAATCGACGTCGTGGTAGGAGCCGAAGGTCAACGTCGCCTTCACATCCACCACGGGATAGCCGGCCAGCACGCCCGACTTCAAGGTTTCAACGATGCCCTTGTCGACGGCGGGAATGAATTCGCGCGGCACGACGCCGCCCTTGATGGCGTCGACGAACTGGTAGCCCGTGCCCGGCTCCAGCGGTTCGAGTTTCAGCACCACGTGGCCGTACTGGCCCCGTCCGCCCGACTGCTTGACGAACTTGCCCTCCACGTCTTCCACCGCGCGCGTGATGGTTTCGCGGTAAGCCACCTGCGGCTTGCCCACATTCGCTTCCACGCCGAATTCACGGCGCATGCGGTCGACCAGGATTTCCAGGTGCAGTTCGCCCATGCCCGACATGATGGTCTGGCCCGATTCCTCGTCCGTATGGACCCTGAACGACGGGTCTTCCTGCGCCAGGCGGTTCAGGGCGATGCCCATCTTTTCCTGGTCAGGCTTGGTCTTCGGTTCGACCGCCTGCGAAATCACGGGTTCCGGGAAGATCATCTTTTCCAGCACGATGATGTGGTCGAGCGCGCACAGGGTGTCGCCCGTGGTGACGGCTTTCAGGCCCACGGCGGCGGCGATGTCGCCCGCATACACTTCCTTGATTTCCTTGCGCTCGTTCGCATGCATCTGCAGGATGCGCCCCAGCCGCTCGCGCGCGCTCTTGGTGGGGTTGTAGACCATGTCGCCCGAATTGACCACGCCCGAATACACGCGGAAGAACGTCAGTTGCCCCACGAACGGGTCCGTCATGATCTTGAAGGCCAGCGCGGAAAAGTGCTCGTCGTCGGCCGGATGGCGCTCCACCTCGTTGTCGTGCTCGTCGTGCCCCATGATGGGCGGCACTTCCGTCGGCGACGGCAGGTATTCGATGACGGCGTCCAGCATGGCCTGCACGCCCTTGTTTTTGAAAGCGCTGCCGCACAGCATGGGCACGATCTCGTTGCGGATGGTGCGCGCGCGCAAGGCCTGCTTGAGCTCGGCTTCAGTGAACGTGTCGCCGTTCAGGTAGCGTTCCGTCATCTCCGTGCTGGCTTCGGCAGCGTGCTCGACCATGTGCTCGTGCCATTCCTGCGCCTGCGCCTGCAACTCGGCGGGAATCTCGCCGTAGCTGAACTGCACGCCCTGGCTGGCGTCGTCCCAGGTGATGGCCCGCATTTTCAGCAGGTCGATGACGCCAGTGAAATGCTCTTCGGCGCCGATGGGCAGCTGGATGGGCACGGCCACGCCCTTCAGGCGGTCGGCGATCTGCTGGCGCACGCGCAGGAAATCGGCGCCCACCCGGTCCATCTTGTTGATGAAGGCGATGCGCGGCACGTGGTATTTATTGGCTTGCCGCCAGACGGTTTCCGATTGCGGCTGCACGCCGCCGACGGCATCGTAGACCATCACGGCGCCGTCGAGCACGCGCATCGAGCGTTCGACCTCGATCGTGAAGTCCACGTGGCCGGGCGTATCGATGATGTTGATCCGGTGTTCGGGGAAGTTGCCGGCCATGCCTTTCCAGAACGCCGTGGTAGCGGCCGAGGTGATGGTGATGCCCCGCTCCTGCTCCTGCTCCATCCAGTCCATGGTGGCGGCGCCATTGTGCACTTCGCCTATCTTGTGATTCACCCCGGTGTAGAAGAGGATGCGCTCGGTGGTGGTGGTCTTGCCGGCGTCGATATGGGCGCTGATGCCGATGTTGCGGTAGCGCTCGATAGGTGTTTTGCGGGTCATCACAATCTCCATGGCTAGCCCCGGCACGACTGGATTTGCGCCGGTTTTCCAGTGTAGCAGACATCGATTTTGGCGGCAGAGAGTGACCGGTTTTTACCAGGCATACAACACCGACATTCGCGCGCACGGTAGGCGCGCAGGATATATGGCGGATTCAGCTATACTTTCCTATCAATTAATTCAACAAACATTAACCAAAATCAAGACGCATCCCGAATAACCGGGGTACGCACCGAACGATATTCCCTCACATCCTATGACGACCCAACTAAAAAAAATAATCCTCACTTCCCTGTTGGCATCACCGGCGCTGGGCATGGCCGGCGAACTGGAGCAGCAAATGCAGCGTTGCGCCGTGCTCGGTGACGCCAGCGCCCGCCTGGGCTGCTTCGATACCCTGGCCAAGGCGGCGGAAAAAGCCACCATCGCCGCCGGCGGCGATCCCGTCACTGCGGCCGTCACCTTGGCGGCCGCCGCCGAGGTCGCGCCCTTCACGCCGGTCAGCCCGCCTGGCGTGGCCACGCCGGAAGCCGTCAACGCGGCTATTCCCGCCGTCGCTCAGGCTGGCGCGGCGCCGCCGGAAGCACCGATTTCGCGCACGCAGCAATCGTGGGAACTCAACGAAGCTTCGAAGCGTGGCCTGTTCAATTTCCGCCCGCACCGCGACACCTATCTGCTGCTGGCCAATTACAGCGACGCCTCGAACGATGAACCGTTCCAGGATTTCACGCCGGCCGGCATCAAGAGCCAGCACGTGGAATTGACGTTCCAGCTGAGCTTCAAGATGAAGATGCTGGAAGATATCGCCGGCACGCCCATCGACATGTGGTTCGGCTACACGCAGCAAAGTTTCTGGCAGGCGTATAACCGCAAGGCGTCGAGCCCCTTCCGCGAGACCAACTATCAGCCGGAACTGATGCTGGTCATGCCGATCAACAAGAACTTCGCGGGCGTGGAATTCAATTACCTGAACTTCGGCCTCGTGCACCAGTCCAACGGTCAGACGTCGACCCTGTCGCGCAGCTGGAACCGCGTGTATGCGGAGCTGGGCATGGAAAAAGACAACCTGGCCGTCACGGCCCGCGTCTGGCACCGTCTCGACAATAGCGCCGTCGACAATGACAATATCGACATCATCGATTACATGGGGCATGGCGACTTGCGCCTGAGCTACCGCAACAAGGGCCACGAATACGCCGTGACGGCGCGCCGCAATTTCAGCAAGAAGCATGGCTCCATGCAGGCCAGCTGGGCCTTCCCATTGAAGGCCAACCTGAAAGGCTATTTGCAACTGTTCTCGGGCTATGGCCAGAGCCTGATCGACTATAACTATTCGCAGAAATCGATAGGCGCCGGTTTCATGGTCGACCTGTAAGCAAGGCAGCAGCAAAAATGAAAATGGCGCCGAGGGGCGCCATTTTTCATGGGGACTATCCGCTTTAGTGCCGCCCGCCGCCCAGCACGCGGGCCGGCAGCATGACGATGGCGCGCAGCAATTCGAACACGCCTTCCACGCCGATGCCGATCAGGCGGAATGGCAGCAACAGCAGCCAGGCCAGCGGATACAGCACGAGGGCCAGCACACGAGCAAGAGCAGCAGCCACAGCACGAATCCCAGCATTGCGTCCCCCTAGAATGAAATGTGCGGAACAAGCCGTGCTTGCCCCGCTACCGTGACGCCACTCTATGCAAGCGCCGCCACGGCGGCAATGGCCATGCGATGAACTGCGTGCTGGGGAGATGAACGGTACAAAAACGGGAATGAACGGTGGCGGGCGGGCAGCTTATTGGCCGACGCAAATTACTTTCGTGACGTACTCGTGCGCATTCGGTTTCTTGCTGGTGGCCCATTTGATGGCCTGGTTGGCATCTTCGATGGTCATGACGGTGGCCTTGTCCTTGGACTTGATGAAAGACACGCCTTCAAACACGCCTTCCTTGCTGCGCATTACCTTGGCAAACACGGGCGGCCTGGTCTCGCCGTCGCTGATTTTGTTCTGTTGCACGAGGTAACGCTGATCGATCTGTTCCATGATAGTAAAGCTGTCCGGTGGGTAAAAGACGAAATATACCCTGAATGGACAAACGCCGCAGGATGAAATCGCTGCGGCGTTGCCTATACATTAACGGCGCTTACGCGTAGACGGCGTTCTGCGTAACAGCTTGCAAAGTCGCGTCATAGATGACCTGGGCGCGGATCGACGCTTCCAGCGAAGGAATCGAGCCGCCGGCGCGGTACTGGAAGCTCACTTGCAGCACGTCGCCCGCCTTCACGGCCACCGGCGTGGCCAGCGGCAAGCACATGTAGTGGTTCAGCCAGTCGATGGTGGTCGAGCGCTCGGGCACGACGGCCAGGATGTTCTTGGTGACGAAGCGCAAGGCATTCAAGGTGCCGCTGCGCTCGACGACGAACTTGCCGTCGAAGCCGAACACGCTGTCCGTCGGCTGGCTGAAATCGATGATGCTGTAGACGGACGGCGGCGCCAGCTCCTGCACGCCAGGGTGGATGGCCGTGGTTTCCTGGAATTGCACGATGGGCGCATAAAAGCCCTCGAAATCGTATTCCTGCTGCATCGGCTGCACGGCCATGATGACGGCTTCGGGCAGGAAGATCGGCAGCGGGCCGCCAAAGCGGGCCAGGTAGCGGCGCTTGAACGATTCGATCACTTCCACCTGTTTTTCGCGCAGCATGCCGACGTGGATCATTTCGCAGATGACCACGTCGACGGGCTCGGGCGGCAGGTATTCAAAGGCGTCCGCATGGACGACCTCGACTTTTTCACCGTTGGGATTGAGCGCCAGCATCTTGCGCGCTTCCTTGACCATGTCCGGATTGAATTCCACGCACCAGACCTTGTCGGCGCGCGCGGCCGCAAACCACGACAGCACCCCCGTGCCGCCGCCCAGCTCCAGCACTTTCATGCCAGGTTTTACCGCGTAATCGATCGCCGACTTGAACCCGTGCATGCGGTTCTGGTCCATCAACATATTGTGGTGGTAATGGACGGGGATAAATTGCCCCAGGTAACAACTCTCGATTTCTCGTTCATTCAGCATGTCTGTCCTCTTGGAGTCTGGCTCCGATGGCCGATCGGTTTTGTCATTCCAGAAAGCAGTGTTATCGCAGGGGCTGCGCGAGGGGCGGCGACAAACCAGCCGGCGCCTGACGTTGATGTGATTGCCCATGCGAAAAATCTCCTGATTAATGCGACACGATCATTATCGTGAATCGGCACGGAGAACAAAGGGCTGAGCTGAGAGGCAATTCCATGCCAGTTTCAGCGCTGGCATGGAAAATATTGCTAGAAAATTACTTTCTGGCCGCGCGCGCCTTCTGCGCCGCTTCGATGATGGCGACCACGCCAGGCTTGTCGCCGGCCTGGGCGAACTGCGCGGCCGTCCAGCCGTGGTCACTCTTCAGGCTGGCGTCCGCGCCCCAGGACAGCAGCAGCTTGACGGCGCCTTCCTGCCCTTCGCGGGCGGCAAACATCAGCGGCGTGATGCTGGCGGGCGCGCGCGCGTCGACCGTCGCCTCGCGGTCCAGCAAGATCTTCATGATGGGCAAGTCGCCCGCCGAGGCCGCATAGTGCAGCGCCGTCCAGCCGCTCTGGTTGACCTTGGCGCCCTTGGCCAGCAAGGCTTCCACGGCATCCTGCTTGTGTTTGTAGGCGGCCATCATCAGCGCCGTATTGCCGTTCGCCGAACGGGCTTCGATGTCGATGCCGGGCGCGTCGAGCAGCACCTTGAAAACCCGGTCCGCATCGTCGCGCAAGGCCAGCACGAGGGGAATGTCGCCGCGCTGCGCGTCAGGCTGGTTGGGGTTCATGCCGTCAAGCAGCATGCTGCGCACGCCGCTGGCGTTGTTGACGGACACGGCGCGGAAGAATGCATCCGGTTCCGGCGCCGCCTGGCTGGTGGTGGCCCAGCACAGCAGCATCGCCAGCGCGAGTTTTTTCATCATGTTTTACCTTAAGAAATTATGGCAACTGATTGAATAATTTAAAGAAATTATCCGTCGTCTGCTGCGCCACCTGGGCCAGCGGGATACCCTTCAAGGTCGACAGGTATTCCGCCACGTGGGCCACGTAGCCGGGCTCGTTCATGCGGCCGCGGAACGGCACGGGCGCCAGGTACGGCGAATCCGTCTCGATGAGGATGCGCTCGAGCGGCACTTCCAGCGCCACGGCCTGCAAATCCTTGGCGCTCTTGAACGTGACGATGCCGGAAAACGAAATATAAAAACCCATGGCTATGGCGGCGCGCGCCACTTCCAGCGATTCCGTAAAGCAATGCATGACGCCGGCCACGCCGCCGTCCGACACGCCAGCACCCTCTTCGCGCATGATGCGTATGGTGTCTTCACTGGCCGCTCTTGTGTGAATAATCAAGGGCTTGCGCGTGATTCTTGAAGCTTTGATGTGAGTGCGAAAACGCTCGCGCTGCCACTCGAGGTCGCCCGTCAGGCGAAAATAATCGAGGCCCGTCTCGCCGATGGCGATGATCTTCGGGTGGTCGGCCAGCCGGACCAGGTCTTCCACGGACGGCTCGGGCGTGTCTTCGTAGTCGGGGTGCACGCCGACGGACGCAAAGATATGCGGATACTGCTCGGCCAGAGCCAGCACCTGTGGAAAGTCCGGCAAGTCGACGGACACGCACAGGGCGTGCGTCACCTTGTTCTCGGCCATCTTGGCGAGGATCTCGGGCATGCGAGCGGCCAGCTCGGGGAAATTGATATGGCAATGGGAATCGATATACATAAGGCGGGATTGTACCGGAGCACGGGAAAACTGGCAGGGGGGAAGGGCACCGCAGTGCCCTGGTGTTCACAGCTGCGACGCGGGGTGTTCCGCGAGCGGCACGAAGTTGCCGGTCGATTCGTCGAGCGCATCGAGGGAGCCGTTCTCGATGTCGTACACCCAGCCGTGCAGGGTCAGCCGGTGTTGCGCCATGGCCAGGGCCACGGAAGGATGGGTGCGCAGGTTATTGAGTTGCGCCACCACATTGGCGCGCACCATGCCGTCAATGCGCGACTGTTCCGTCGGATGGTCGACCGATTCGTTGATCATGCGCGCCGCGTCGGCATGGTGCAGCCAGCTGCGCACGGCCGGCATGTGGTCGAGGCAGGCGCAGGTGGCGATCGCCTTCATCGCGCCGCAATCGGAATGGCCGCAAATGACGATGTCGCTCACGTTCAAGGCGGACACGGCAAATTCGACCGTGGCGCTGACACCGCCCGGCTCCGGTCCGTATGACGGCACGATGTTGCCCGCGTTGCGGATCACGAAGAGTTCGCCCGGTTCGCGCTGCGTCACCAGTTCCGGCACCATGCGGCTGTCCGAGCAGGAAATGAACAGGGCCTTCGGGGTTTGTCCCGTGGCCAGGGTCTTGAACAACTCGCGGCGCTCAGGAAAAACCTCTTTTTGGAAGCGTAGGAATCCAGCAATAATGTCGCGCATAGTAAATAGGGATCGTTATCTGAGCCGATATTATCGCTGAATGACGCCTGGCTTGCCTACTGACCCTGTGGCGGCTGCCACAGCTCCACCTTGTTGCCCTCGGGATCGATGACCCAGCCGAACTGGCCGTATTCCGAATCGGGCGCCTTATCGAGTACCTCGCAGCCTTCGTCGCGCAAGGCTTGCAGCAGCGCGTCGAGATCATCGACCCGGTAATTGATCATGAACGGCGCCTTGCCGGGCAGGAATTGCTCGCTATCCCTGGCTGCCACCGACCAGATGGTGCTGCCTGCCGAGGGCTGGCCGTCCGCATCCGTCCAACTGAAGGCGGCGCCGCCCCAGGGCTGCACGTCCAGGCCCAGGTGGCGCTGGTACCAGGCGCGTAGCGCGGCCGGGTCTTGCGCCTGGAAAAAGATGCCGCCGATACCAGTGACTCGTTTCATGCACGCCTCCTTGCTGTCGATTGACTGACTGTAACACCAGGGACCGGGCGTAGCAAACGGACCCGTTCGGTAGGCAAGAACGTTATCAAGATGTATAGTGGCTTGCCGGTACGCAACCATGGGGTTGCGTGCGGATACACGGAGAGCGTTCATGCTGAAAGTTGTTGGTCCTTTGACACTGCTGGTCTGCCTGGTCTTGACAGGCCCTGCCCATGCGCAGGATAAACGCGACGCGCCCAAGGTTATCCCCGAGGCCGGCTTGTGCGCGCCCGTGTGTGCGTCGGCACGCCAGGAATGCCGTGCGCAAGTGCAGCAAGCAACGGAAGACGATACCAGCCCCATGCTGACGATGAAGCCAAGCAGCAATCCCTACGCTGCCGCGAGCAGGGAAACGGGAGCCCAGTCGCAGCAGTTGCAACCGACGCAAGCCCAGGCCTTCCGTGCCCGGCGCGCCGAACGCCAGCAAGCCTGTGAAGTGCAATACCGCAGTTGCACGCGCGCCTGCGGTTAAGTCATTCCAATCGGCTCAAGAACCGCATAATCTGGATTAACTTGATAACGCAAGCGCTTGATTTTATTGGCAACTTGAAGCGTAATCGAGCAGCATATCTTCCAGGAACAGCTTGGGCGACAAGGGGTGCTCGGCAATTGCCCGGCGCTCGTTCGCTGCCTTGATGGCGGCCATCAGACGGCTCACGTTGATGCGTCCTGCCAAGGCTTCCAGTTCGCGCCGGTGGCGCGGGTAGTAGC
The DNA here is from genome assembly GCF_002797895.1 of Janthinobacterium sp. 67. Taxonomy (NCBI): domain Bacteria; kingdom Pseudomonadati; phylum Pseudomonadota; class Betaproteobacteria; order Burkholderiales; family Oxalobacteraceae; genus Janthinobacterium; species Janthinobacterium sp. 67. Next base: position 1,205,622 of record NZ_PGES01000001.1, read on the forward strand.
GGATGGTGCCCGACAGCTTGACGGAAAACACGTCGTACAGCCAGCGCTGCAGCGATGCCACCAGCGGCGCCAGCGGCGCCTTCTGCAATTTGTCCGCCGCCTTCAGGGCCGCTTCCACGCCGGGATTGGCCAGCACCTGCAGCAATTGTTCCGTTTCCTCGCGGCCGCCCGATTCGGACTGGGCCAGCGCGGCCAGCGGCGCGCCGCCCTGCTCGCGCAGCCAGCTGTCCGCATCGTTCAAGCCTTGCTGCTTGAGCCAAGTCAAGGCTTGCTCGTGGCTAGGCATGGGCAAGGCAAATTTGCGGCAGCGCGACAAGATGGTTGGCAGCAAGCGGTCCAGGCTGTTCGAGGCCAGCAGGAACAAGGTGCCCGGCGGCGGCTCTTCCAGGGTTTTCAGCAAGGCGTTCGACGCGGGCGTATTGAGCGCCTCGGCCGGATACAGCACCACCACGCGCAAGCCCTGGCGGTGCGTGGAAATGTTCATGAAGTCGGCCAGGTTGCGGATCTGCTCGATCTTGATGTCTTTCGACGGCGTCTTGGTCTTGGCGCTTTTCTTGGCACCTTCGCCCTCTTCGCCCTCGTCGGCCACCTCGTCTTCCAGCGCTTCCGGACGGACCCGGCGGTAATCGGGATGGTTGCCCTGGCTAAACCAGCCGCACGAGGCGCAAGCGCCGCAGGCATGGCCGTCGGCGCGCACGTCTTCGCACAGCAGCGCTTGCGCAAAATGCTCGATGAAGTCGGCCTTGCCGATGCCCTGCGCGCCATGGAACAAAATGGCGTGCGGCATGCGCGGGCGCAAGGCTTGCAATTGCTGCCAGGCGTCCTGTTGCCATGGATAGAGAGAACTGGTCATTTTATTCTTTGTAAATCAGCATGTTGCGACGCTTTGTTCGAGCAAAATATCAAGCAGCTGCGCGAGCCGTACCTGGATATCGGCAATGCTTTGCGTGGAATCAATGATGCGGAAGCGTTCCGGGAACTGGGCCGCGCGGCGCAGATACTCGTTGCGCGTGGCGGCAAAGAAATCCGACCGCTCCTGCTCGAACTTGTCGAGCGCGCGCGTCGCGTCCAGGCGGGCGCGGGCAACTTCCAGCGGCACGTCGAACAGGAAGGTCAGGTCCGGCTGCAAGTGCGGGTGCACCCATGCCTCCAGCGCTTCCATCTTGCCCAGGTCCATGCCACGGCCGCCGCCCTGGTAGGCGAAGCTGGCATCGCTAAAGCGGTCGGAAATGACCCACTCGCCCCGCGCCAAAGCGGGCGCGATGACTTGGGCGATGTGTTCGCGGCGGCTGGCGAACATCAGCAAGGCTTCCGTTTCCAGATGCATTTTTTCATGCAGCAGCAATTCGCGCAGCTTTTCACCCAGGCTGGTACCGCCCGGTTCGCGCGACGAGACGAGGCTCACGCCCCGCTGCTGCAGGTAGTCGGTGACAAAGCCGATATGCGTGGACTTGCCCGCGCCATCGATGCCTTCGAAGGTGATGAAACGCGGTTGATAGTGTTGAGTCATGAAACTTCTTGTTCTCTGATGATGGGTTAACGCTGATACTGGTTCACGGCGCGGTTATGGTCGGGCAAGTTGGCCGAGAACTGGCTGGTGCCGTCGCCGCGCGCCACGAAATACAGTGCCTGCGTGCGGGCCGGCGCCAGCGCCGCCGTCAGCGATTGCGCGCCGGCCAGGGCGATCGGCGTGGGCGGCAGGCCACCGCGCGTGTAGGTATTGTACGGGGTGTCCGCTTCCAGGTCGCGTTTGCGGATCTTGCCCTGGTAATTGTCGCCCATGCCATAGATCACGGTGGGGTCCGTCTGCAGCAGCATGCCCGTCTTCAGGCGGTTGACGAAGACGCCGGCGATCATGGCGCGCTCGGACTTTTGTCCCGTTTCCTTTTCCACAATGGAAGCCATGATCAGCGCCTCGTACGGATTTTTATATGGCAAGGCCGGATCGCGCTTGTCCCACGCTTCGGACAGGCGGCCGATCATGGCCGCGTGCGCCTGCTTGAAAATCTGCATTTCGCTGGCGCCCTTGGCGAACAGATACGTGTCCGGGAAGAACAGGCCTTCCGGCAGCACGTATTCCGGACTGATCTTCGCCATCAGTTCCTTGTCGGACAGGCCCACGGTATCGTGCTTGAGGCCGGGGTGATTCGCCATCGCCAGGCGCATCTGCTTGAACGTCCAGCCTTCGATGATGGTCAGCGACTCTTGCGCGAACTCGCCGCGCGCCAGCTGGGTGATCAGGCGCTGCGGCGTCGTGCCCGGTTTCAGCTCGTAGGAGCCGGCCTTGATCTTCGAGGTCTTGCCTTCGATGCGCGCCAGCATGTTGAACAGGATGGGCACGATGGGCACGCCCGCGTCCGCGATCTGCTGGCCGGCCGCATGCGCGCCGCTGCCCGGGCTGATCGTAAACGGAATCGCTTCGCCTTCCGTCGTGATGGGCTGCTGCGCCCAGTACACAAAAGTGCCGCCCACGCCGATGGCGGCGATGACTGAACTGACTACAAGTTTTTTAAAGAAAGCCATTGTTCCGATTCTTGTGATGCGCTCGTTGGCGGGCAACGCACGCTTGTTATGATCGTTCATTTGTGAATCAAGTGCGCGCAAAGCGGCGCCAACACTGGCAATCTCGCCGCTGCCGACGCAATTTGCGCGACATCACTATAATGAACCCGTAATGATAATGCTTAATCGCTGATCTAATGGAAATTATGAATAACTGGAATCAATTTTTAACCGCACAAGGCGCCCGTCCCGCCGCCACCGATGGCGCGCCTGACGGCACCGCCCCCATCGCCGCCGCCCCTATCCATGATTTCGGCCAGTCCCTGACAGTGCCCCAGCTGCAGGACGGTTTTGTCGCGGCCATCACGGACCAGGGCTTGATCGGCTTGACCGGCGACGATGCAGCCAGTTTCCTGCACGGCCAGCTGACCAACGACGTGGAGCACCTGAACCAGGAGCAAGTGCGCCTGGCCGGCTACTGCACGCCGAAGGGGCGCCTGCTGGCCAGTTTCCTGATGTGGCGCAACGCCACCACCATTTATCTGCAATTGCCGCGCGCCATACAGCCGGCGATTCAGAAGCGGCTGCAAATGTTCGTGCTGCGCGCCAAGGCCAAGCTGCACGATGCCTCTGCCGATGAGCCCAATCAAGTTGTCCTGGGCCTCGGCGGCCAAAAGGCCAGCGCGGCCCTGTCCGCCTGGTTCCCGGCGCTGCCCGCCACGCCGTTCAGCAAGCTGGACCACGCGCTGGGTACCCTGCTGCGCGTGGCCGATGCGTTCGGCGGCGCCCGCTATCAATGGCTGACGTCGGCCGCCACGGCGCAGAACGTGTGGCCGCAGTTGGCCGAAACTCTCGCCCAGGGCGGCAATGACGCCTGGCAATTGTCGGAAATCCACGCGGGCATCCCGCAGATCACGGCCGCCACGCAAGAGCAGTTCGTGCCGCAGATGGTCAACTTCGAGCTGCTGGGCGGCGTCAATTTCAAGAAAGGCTGCTACCCGGGCCAGGAAATCGTCGCGCGCAGCCAGTACTTGGGCAAGCTCAAACGCCGCACCACCCTCGTCAGCATTGCCGATCCCTCGGTGGTGGCCGGCGGCGAACTGTTCGCCGTCAGCGATCCCGACCAGCCTTGCGGCATGGTCGTCAACGCCGCACCGAACGGTGTGGGCGGCATCGACGCCCTCGTTGAAATGAAACTGGGGGCGATCGAAGAAGGTTCAAGCGCCGCCGGCGCCGTGCGCTACGGCTCGGCCCAGGGCGCTGCCGTGCAGTTCCTGCCCATGCCTTACGTGCTCGACGCACTCGACTTGTGAGAATGCCATGAAAGATCTGTACGTTTACTATCAGGTAAAAGAAGAGCACGCCCAGGCGCTGGAAGCCCGGGTCCGCGCCATGCAGGCGAAACTGGCGGCCGCGTCCGGCGTGGCGCCGCAACTGAAGCGCCGTCCTGACAGCAAGGATGGCTTGCAGACGTGGATGGAAATCTACCCCGTCGTCGGCGAAGGTTTTACGGAGCTGCTGGCCGACGCATCCGATGAAGCGGGCTTGCTGTCCCTGACGGCGGGCGCGCGCCATACGGAAGTGTTCATGGATTTGCCCCCATGTGCCTGATCGTTTTTGCCTGGAAAGTCAATCCGCACATCCCGCTGATTGCCGCCGCCAACCGCGATGAATTCTATGAACGCGCCAGCGCCCCCGCCGGCGCCTGGCCCGAGCACCCGCAAGTGTATGCGGGCCGCGACCTGCAGGCGGGCGGCAGCTGGATGGGCATCACCCAGTCCGGCGGCGGCAGCTCGCGCTTTGCCGCCATCACGAATATCCGCAGCCCGCAAGACCGCAACCCGGACGCTCCCTCGCGCGGCGCCCTGGTGGCCGACTATTTGGCTGGCAACATGTCGCCGCAAGACTACATCGCGCAAATCCGCCCCGGCTGCAAAGCCTACAACGGTTTCAATCTGGTGCTCGGTGACGCGGACACCCTGATCTGGTTTTCCAACCGGGGCGATGGCGATGCGCGCAACGGCCAGCCATTGGAGCCCGGCATCTACGGCCTGTCGAACGCCCTGCTCGACGCACCGTGGCCGAAGGTCTTGAAGACCAAGGCCCAGTTCGCCAGCCTGCTGTGCCAGGGCGCGCCCGACGAAGCGTATTTCGACATGCTGGCCGACACCACGCGCGCACCCGACTTCCGCTTGCCGGACACCGGCGTGCCGCTCGACCTCGAGCGCGTGCTGTCCGCCGTCTGCATCGAAACGCCGGGCTACGGCACGCGCACGTCCACCGTCGTCAAACTGTTCCAGGATTCTCCCGGGGAATTGCATGAGCTGGTGATACAGTAGGTCGGGGTAGGTCGGGTTAGCGCGCAAGCGCGTAAGCCGACAACACCACCACACTCAACCGGCATCACCGCCGTCCCCGATGTCGGATTACGCGCCCCTGCGGCGCGCTAATCCGACCTACGCAAGCTTCGCCTCGCTTCATCCAACACCCACGCCACATCCGCTCGCACAAAAAAGAAAGCGCTTGCGCAAGCGCTTTCTTTTGTTTACGATAGATTCAAACGCGGCGACACAGCCGCATCCAATCGCAGCACACAATAATAAAAAAACCATCAGGAGACACCATGGCCACCATGGAAGATGTAGCGCGGGCGGCGGACGTATCGCTGTCGACCGTTTCGCATGTACTCAACGGCACCCGCAAGGTCAGCCCGAAAACCGTCGCCGCAGTCAATGCGGCCATGCAGCAGATCGGCTACGTGCCGAACATGCTGGCGCGCGCCCTGGCCGGCTCTTCGTCGGGCACCATCGGCGTGGCCATTTCCGCCTTCACCAATCATTACTTCAGCGAAACCGTGCGCGCCATCGAGGCCGCTTGCACGCGCCATGGCCTGATGATGCTGTTTTCCGATACGCACGACGATCCCGAACAGGAATTGAAAGTCGTGCAGAACTTGCACCAGCGCCGCGTCGACGGCATCGTGCTGGCACCGTCCGGCGATCCGCACCACCGCACGCTCGACTATTTGACCAGTAACAAGATCGCTTCCGTGCTGGTCGACCGCATGTCGCCGCAGGCCTTCGACCAGGTGGGCGTGGAAAACATCGAAGCGACGGCCGAGCTAGTCAGCCATTTGATCACCGTCCACGGCCACCGCCGCATCGGCTTCATCGCGGGCGCGCCCGGCCTGTCCACGACGGACGAGCGTATCGCAGGCTACCGCCTGGCCTTGCAGCGCGCCAATATCGTTTTCGATCCCGAGCTGCTGCGCTCGGGCGACTCCAACCTCGAGCGCAGCGGCACGGCCACGCGCGAATTGCTGGCCCTGCCCGCCGGACAGCGTCCCACGGCCATCGTGGCCGGCAATAACCTGATGACCATCGGCACCATGCACGCATTGCGCGATGCGCACATTGCGGTGCCGCAAGACGTGTCCCTGGCCGGCTTCGATGATTTCGACTGGGCCGATTACTTCAGCCCCCGTTTGACCGTGATGGCGCAGCCGCTCGAAGAGCTGGGCGCCATGGCCGTCGACCTCTTGATCGACCGCATCGCCAATCCGGGCCGCACCCGGCACGTGCAGCGCTTGTCGCCGACCCTGCGCGTGCGCAATTCCTGCGGCTGCCCCTGACCTTTTACAGTACATCAACATGCATCCAGCCATTTCCCTCGGTATCGACCTCGGTACCTCCGAACTGAAAACCGTGCTGATGGACAGCGCGGGCACCGTGCGCGGCCAGGCGTCCGTACGCGTCGACACCAGCCGCCCGCAGCCGGGCTGGTCCGAACAAGCGCCGCAGGACTGGTGGGCCGCCTGCGTCAACGCCCTGGCCCAGCTGCGCGCCGGCTGGCCACAGGAATATGCGCAGATCGCCTGCATCGGCCTGTCGGGCCAGATGCATGGCGCCGTACTGCTCGACAACAACGACAACGTGATCCGTCCCGCCATCCTGTGGAACGATGCGCGCGCCGAAGCCGAAGCGGCTGCCATGGCGCGCGACTATCCCGCGTATGCGGACGTGACGGGCAGCCTGCCCATGGCGGGATTGACGGCGCCGAAACTGCTGTGGCTGCAAACGCACGAGCCTGACGCTTTCAATGCCATCGCCTGCCTGCTGTCGCCCAAGGATTACCTGCGCCTGCAATTGACTGGCAACAAGGTCACCGACATGTCCGACGCGGCCGGCACCCTGTGGCTGGACGAGGCCAAGCGTGCCTGGTTCGCCCCCATGCTGGCCGCCTGCGGCCTGGCGCCGGAACAGATGCCGGCCTTGGCCGAAGGCGATGCCGCCACGGGCATGGTGCTGGCCGCCGTCGCGGACAAGCTGGGCTTGCCGGCGGACGTGGTGGTGGCGGCCGGCGGCGGCGACAACCCCGTCTCGGCCGTGGGCATCGGCGCTGTCAACGGCGGCGACAGTTTCATTTCGCTGGGCACCAGCGCCGCCATCGTTTCCGTCACGGAACAGCCTTTGGGCAACCCGGCCGGCGGCGTACACAGCTTTTGCCACGCCCTGCCCGGCCGCTGGTATGCGATGGGCGCGATCCTGTCGGGCGCCAGCTGTTTGCGCTGGGCCACGGGCGTGCTGGGCCAGCCAGACGAGGCAGCCCTGCTGGCGCTGGTGGAAAGCGCCCTGCCCCTCGACGCCCCCATCGCGCCGTCCGCCCCCCTGTTTCTGCCCTATCTGTCGGGCGAGCGCACGCCGCACAACGACCCGCAAGTGCGCGGCGCCTTCCTGCAACTAGGCCACGACAGCACGCCGGCGCAGCTCGGCTACGCCGTGCTCGAAGGCGTGGCCTTTGCCTTGCGCGACGCCATGGCGGCCGTCACGTCGACGGGCGCCGTCGTTCCCCACTGCATGCTGGTGGGCGGCGGCGCGCGCAGCCAGTACTGGGCGCAATTGCTGGCCAATGTGCTGGGCCGCGAAATGCGCACCTTGCACAACAGCGAGCTGTCGGCCAGCCTGGGCGCGGCCAAGCTGGGCTTTGCCGCCTTCGGCCAGCGCCAGCTGCTGGCCACCAGCTTGCCCATCAAAAACACTTTCCTGCCCGATGCCGCGCACAGCGCAGCATTGAGCGTCCGTTACGGTCGCTACCGTAGCCTGTTTCCCGCCGTGCAAGCCTTGCACCAACTCAGCAAAGGATAAGCAGCAATGAATCAATTGCAACAACTGAAGCAACACAGCACCGTCGTCGCCGACACGGGCGACTTCCTGCAACTGGCGCGCTTCGCGCCGCAGGACGCCACCACCAATCCGTCGCTGATTTTGAAAGCCGTGCTGCAGCCCGATTACGCGCCATTGCTGGAAAGCACGGTCGCCGCCCACAAGCATGCGTCGCTGGACGACATCGTCGACCAGGTGCTGGTGCGCTTCGGCCTGGAAATTTTGAAGGTCGTGCCGGGCCGTGTATCGACGGAAGTCGATGCCCGTTTGAGCTTTGACCGCGACGCCACCGTCGCCCGCGGACGCCGCCTGATCGCCCTGTACGAAGAAGCCGGCATCGAACGCGAGCGCGTGCTGATCAAGGTCGCCGCCACCTGGGAAGGCATCCAGGCGGCGCACGAGCTGGAAAAAGACGGCATCTTTTGCAACCTGACCCTGCTGTTCGCATTTTGCCAGGCCGTCGCCTGCGCCGACGCGAAAGTGCGCCTGATTTCGCCATTCGTGGGCCGTATCTACGACTGGCACAAGAAATCGATGGGCGCGGCATGGGATGAAGCGGCGCGCAGCCTGTCCAACGATCCGGGTGTACAGTCGGTCACGCGCATCTTCAATTACTACAAACAACATGGCATCGCCACGCAAGTGATGGGCGCCAGCTTCCGCAACGTGGGCCAGATCACGGCCCTGTCCGGCTGCGACTTGCTGACCATCAGCCCCGACTTGCTGGCCAAGCTGGAAGCGCTTGACGCCCCGTTCGAGCGCGCCCTGGGCGCCGACCTGGGCGCGGCGCAGCCGGCCGTCACGTATGACGAGGCCGCTTTCCGCTATGCCTTGAACGACGATGCGATGGCAACAGAGAAACTTGCCGAAGGCATCCGCGGCTTTGCCGTCGATGCGGGCAAGCTGGACGCCATGATCGAGAAATTACGCAATCAATAAGTTTCACCGTAGCACCGTTTGTTTTTCACAATAAAACCCTTGGAGATCCTCATGAAAAAAGTCATTACCGCCTCCCTGCTGCTGTCCGCCGCCTGCGGCGCTTTCGCCGCCGACAAACCGCTGAAATCGATCGGCGTCAGCGTGGGCGACCTGGCCAACCCGTTTTTTGTCGCCATCGGCCGCGGCGCGGAAGAAAGCGCGAAAAAACTGGGCGGTCCTGGCGTGAAAGTCACCACGGTGTCCAGCAAGTATGACCTGAACACCCAGGTGGACCAGATCGAGAACTTTATTGCCAATAAAACCGACATCATCATCCTGAACGCCGTCGATTCCAAGGGCATCGCACCGGCCATCAAGAAAGCGCGCAATGCTGGCGTGGTGGTGATCGCCGTCGACGTGGGCGCCGTGGGCGCGTCGGCCACCGTGATGTCCGACAACACCATGGCTGGCGACGTCTCGTGCGCCTACCTGGCCAAGCAGATCGGCGGCAAGGGCAATGTCGTGATCCTGAACGGCCCGCCGGTCACGTCCGTGATCGACCGCGTCAACGGCTGCAAGAAAACCCTGGCCGCGTTCAAGGATATCAAGATCCTGTCCGACAACCAGAACGCCGGCGGCAGCCGCGACGGCGGCATGACCGTGATGTCGAACCTGCTGACGGCCCATCCGAAGATCGACGGCGTGTTCGCCATCAATGACCCGACGGGCATCGGCGCCGAACTGGCGATCAAGCAATCGAAGCGCACGGACGTCAAACTGATCACGGCCGTCGATGGCGCGCCCGATGGCCAGAACGCCCTGAAAAACAAGGCCGGCCTGTTTGCCGCCACCTCGGCGCAAAACCCGTACCGCATGGCGACCGACGCCGTGCAGATGGGCTACGACATCATGAACGGCCGCACGCCGAAACAAACGATGGTGCTGTTGCCGACCCCGGCCATCACCAAGGAAAACGTGGCCACCTACACGGGCTGGGTAAAGAACTGATCTGCCTGACCTGAACCACGTGTTGCCCGCCCCGGCCCCGGCCCAAGGGCGGGCAACAGTTTCAAAAGCAAGGAAGGACAGTCATGAGCGACAATATTATTTTTGAAATGCGCGGCATCGAGAAGCGCTTTGGCGCCACGCGCGCGCTGCGCGGCGTGCACCTGACGGTGCGCAGCGGCGAAATCCATGCCGTGATGGGCGAGAACGGCGCCGGCAAGAGCACCCTGATGAAAATCCTCTCGGGCGTGTACACGCCGGACGCGGGCGAGATCATCCTCGACGGCAAGCCCATCCGCATCCGCAACCCGGGCGAGGCACGCGCGCTGGGCATCAACCTGATCTACCAGGAATTGAGCGTGGCCAAGAACATGACGGTGGCGCAGAACGTCTTCATGGGCAGCGAGCCGAAGGGACCGTTCTTTACCGTCAAGGCCGGCGAAATGCGCGCGCGCACGAACGCCATCCTGGCCGACCTCGGTTCCCGCTTCGACGCCGACACCATGGTGTCGACCCTGTCGATCGCCGAGCAGCAGCAGGTGGAAATCGCCCGCGCCCTCGTGCACGAAAGCCGCATCCTGATCATGGACGAGCCCACTGCCGCCCTGTCCGACCGGGAAACAGAACAATTGTTCCGCATCATCGAAGAACAGCGCGACAAGGGCCTGGCCGTGCTCTACATCAGCCACCGCATGGCCGAGGTGGAGCGCCTGGCGCGCCGCATCACGGTGCTGCGCGACGGCGCCTACGTGGGCGAGCTGGGCAAGGATGAGCTGGATCAAAAGAAAGTCGTGCAAATGATGGTGGGCCGCCCCGCCGACGACTTTTATTCGCACCAGCGGCGCACCACGCGCGGCGCCGAACGCTTGCGCGTGGACAAGGTGGGCGGGGGCAAGGTCAAGCCGGCCTCGTTCGCCCTGCATGCGGGCGAAGTGACGGGACTGGCCGGCCTCGTCGGCGCAGGCCGCACGGAACTGGCGCGCCTGATCTTTGGCGCCGACAAGAAACAAACGGGCCAAGTGTGGCTCGACGGCCAGGAAGTGCATATCCACCGGCCGCTGGCGGCCATCCGCCACGGCATCGGCTACCTGCCCGAGGATCGCAAGAGCCTGGGCCTGTTCATGCAATTGTCGGCCATGGAAAACATGTCGATGAATATCCTGTCCAAGCATGCGACGGCGGGCGTCGTCAACCGTGGCGCCCTGACCCAGCTCACGCGCGAGGCGATCAGCAACCTCAACGTGAAAGTGTCGGGACCGGACGGCATCGTTGGCGGATTGTCCGGCGGCAACCAGCAGAAAGTCTTGCTGGCGCGCTGGCTGGCCATCGCGCCGAAGGTGCTGATCCTCGACGAGCCGACACGGGGCGTGGACGTGGGCGCGAAGAGCGAAATCTACAAGATCATCCACCAGCTGGCGGATGCGGGCACGGCCGTGCTGTGTATTTCCAGCGAACTGGCCGAACTGGTCGGCATCTGCGACCGCGTGATGGTGATGTGCGAAGGACGCCTGACGGGCGAAGTGACGGGCGACGACATCACGCAGGAAAACATCCTTGCTTACGCCACCCAGTTGGAAGCGGCATAAAAATACGCATTAGCATAATTATTCAGGAGAATTAACATGACAACGAGTACCACCAGCGGCGCGGCGCGCGCCGGCGAACCCTTCAATGCCTCGAACCTGATGCGCCGCCTGGGCATGCTGCCCGTGCTGGTGGTGCTCTACCTGGCCATGTACGGCCTGACCGTGTACTTCTCGGCCGACGGCACGTCCACGTTCATGACCAGCACCAACACCATGAACATCTTCCGCCAGGTGTCGATCAATATCGTGCTGGCGTCCGGCATGACCTTCGTCATTCTGACCAGCGGCATTGACCTGTCCGTCGGCTCCGTGCTGGCCGTCTCGGCCGTGGCAGGCATGCTGATGTCCTTGTCGGCGCAGTTCGCCGGCTTCTCGATTCCCGCCTTCCTCATCGTCGGCCTGCTGCTGGGCGCGCTGAACGGCGTGCTCGTCGCCCTCGTCGGCCTGAACCCCTTCGTCGTGACCCTGGGCACCATGACTGCCCTGCGCGGCGCGGCCTACCTGCTGGCGGACGGCACCAGCGTGCTGAACACGGAAATCCCCAGCTTCGAATGGATGGGTAACGGCAGCTTCCTGGCCGTGCCCTGGCTGATCTGGCTGGCCGCCGCCGTCGTGCTGCTGACTTGGTTCATCCTGCGCAAGACCACCCTGGGCCTGCATATCTACGCCGTCGGCGGCAATATCCAGGCAGCCCGCCTGACGGGTATCAAGGTCGGCCTCGTGCTGATGTTTGTCTACACGATCAGCGGCCTGTTCGCCGGTTTGGGCGGCGCCATGTCGGCCAGCCGTCTGTATGCGGCCAACGGCAACTGGGGCACGGGCTATGAACTTGATGCGATCGCGGCCGTCGTGCTGGGCGGCACGAGCCTGATGGGCGGCGTCGGTTCCGTCTGGGGCACCGTCATCGGCGCCCTGATCATCGGCGTGATGAACAACGGCTTGACGATCCTGGGACTGTCGTCGTTCTGGCAGTACGTGGCGAAAGGCGTCGTGATCGTGCTGGCCGTGATCCTCGACAAATGGCGCCAGTCGCACGCGCAGAACTGATTGTGACGTGGTGTGTCGGGTTACGCGCTTTGCGCTAACCCGACCTACCATAGACGTAACAGGTCGGCGTAGGTCGGATTAGGCCGCAGGCCGTAATCCGACAACACCCTAGAACACCAGCCGCATCTCCACATGCGCAATCCCCACCTCTTCAAATTGTTCCCCCTGCTGCACGAAACCGTGGCGCGCATAGAATGGCGCGGCCACGGTTTGCGCGTTCAAGACCACCGCCTTGTCGCCCCGCTCGCGGGCTTTCTCCATCAACAATCGCAGGATGGCACCGCCCACGCCCGTGCCGCGGCCCGGCTGACGCACGGCCATGCGGCCGACGTGGCCGTCCGGCAATAGCCGGCCCGTGCCGATGGCGTTGCCGGCGGCGTCATAGGCAACGGCGTGCAGGCAGACGGCGTCCATGTCGTCGAGTTCGATCTCGGCCGGCACTTTCTGTTCATCGACGAAGACTTCAAAACGGATGGCGGTGGCGTCAGGGCCCAGGGTGGCCCAGTCGCCGAGGCGGATGGTGTGCTTGGTCATGGTGTAATGTAGAAAGAGACAGGCCGTTATTGTCGCACGACCTGCCTTTCCGCAGAGAGATCAGCTGAGCTTGACCAGCTGCTTGCCGAAGTTACGGCCTTTCAACAGGCCGATGAAGGCCTCGGGCGCGCTGGCCAGGCCTTCGGCCACGGATTCGCGGAATTTCAGCTTGCCCGTCGCCACCAGGGAGCCCAGTTCCGCCAGTCCCTGCGGCCAGAATTCCGGCTGCTCCGACACGATGAAACCGCGCACGGTCAGGCGGTTGGTGAGGATCAGGCGCGCATTGTCGAGCGGCGTCGGTTCGCCGTTGTAGCCGGCGATCCAGCCGCACACGGCCACGCGGCCAAACGCGTTGGTGCGCGCCAGGGCCGCGTCAAAAATGGCGCCGCCCACGTTTTCAAAGATGGCGTCGATGCCGTCCGGCGTGGCCGCCGCCAAATCGGCCTCAAGATTGCCCGCCTTGTAATCGACACAGGCGTCGAAACCCAGTTCCTCGACGACATAGCGGCATTTTTCCGCCCCGCCCGCGATACCGACGACACGGCAGCCTTTCAATTTCGCCAGCTGGCCCACGACGCTGCCCACGGCACCGCTGGCAGCCGACACCACCACCGTTTCACCCGTTTTCGGCGCCATGATCTGGTTCAAGCCATACCAGGCCGTCATGCCTGGCATGCCGACGGAACCCAGGTAGGCAGAAGCCGGGATGTGCGTCGTATCGACCTTGCGCAGCATCGTGCCGTCCGACACGGCCACTTCCGTCCAGCCCAGGGTCCCCACGACCATGTCGCCCACGGCGAACTTCGGATGCTTCGATTCGAGCACCACGCCCACCGTGCCGCCTATCATGGTTTCATCAAGCGCCTGCGGCGCCGCATAGCTTTTATTGGCACTCATGCGCCCGCGCATGTAAGGGTCGAGCGACAGGTAGTGGTTACGCACCAGCAACTGGCCATCCGTGATGGCGGGAATCTCTTGAGTTTCCAGACGAAAATGTGCCGGCTGCACTTCCTCATTAGAGGCGGGGCGCGAGGCGAGGACGATGCGTTGGTAGGTGGTCATGAATGCTCCTTATCTGACGAACAATCTAAACCCCAGAGCAAAGACCGGGGTCAGACCCTCAGGGTCTGACCCCAGCCCTTCGCTTGGGGTCACTCAATCATTAAATCTCATAATCCATGCACTGCCGCGCTTCCCGCACGGCCCCAAAAAACGGCTTGATTTTCACGTGCTCGGGATGGTTCTGGTAAGCGTCAAGCGCTTCGCGGCTGACGAATTCGCTGTACAGGACGATGTCGTAGGTCGCTTCCAGGCCCGGCTGGGCCACGGCCGCTTCGAATTTCAGGATGCCGGGCACGAGGCCGGAACAGGAATCGAGCAAGGCTTTCAGTTTCAACGCATTCGTGGCGCGGTCGGCGCCTTCGGCGTGGTCTTTGAGTTTCCAGAAAACGATGTGCTTGATCATGGTGGCGAGCTGCTTGTTTATTAATGAAGCATTACTGTAACCGCTATCGGCGCGTCTTGCAGGAACGGGGCGCGCCATGCAAGCGGGCGGCCCTGGAAGCCGCCCGCAGACTGGGTCACGCAAACATCACAGCACTTCGAACAGCCCCGCCGCGCCCTGCCCGCCGCCGATGCACATGGTCACGACCACGTATTTGACGCCGCGGCGCTTGCCTTCGATCAAGGCATGGCCCGTCAGGCGGGCGCCCGACACGCCGTACGGGTGGCCGACGGCGATCGCGCCGCCGTTGACGTTCAGGCGGTCCATGGGGATGCCCAGCGTGTCGGCGCAGTACAGCACTTGCACGGCAAATGCCTCGTTGAGTTCCCACAGGCCGATGTCGGCCACCGTCAAGCCCGCCTTTTTCAGCAGTTTCGGAATGGCAAACACGGGGCCGATGCCCATTTCATCGGGTTCGCAGCCGGCCACGGCAAAGCCGCGGAAGATGCCCAGCGGCTGCAAGCCTTTCGCTTCGGCCACTTTCGCGTTCATGACGATGGCCATGGACGCGCCGTCGGAAAACTGGCTGGCATTGCCCGCGCTGATGACGCCGCCAGGCACGGCCGGGCGGATCTTCGCCACGCCGTCGTAGGTCGTGTCGGCGCGGATGCCTTCGTCGGCGGCAATCGTCACCTCGCGCGATACCAGCATGCCGCTGGCCTTGTCGGCCACGCCCATGGTGGTGGTCATCGGCACGATTTCCGCGTCGAACAGGCCGGCAGCCTGGGCGCTTGCTGCACGCTGCTGGCTTTGCGCGCCATAGGCATCCTGGCGCTCGCGCGAGATCTGGTAGCGCTTGGCGACGGTTTCGGCCGTCTGCAGCATGGGCCAGTACAGTTCCGGCTTGTGCTGCTGCAGCCAGACTTCGCGGTACATATGCGTATTCATTTCGTTTTGCACACAGGAAATCGATTCCACGCCGCCGGCCGCATAGATATCGCCTTCGCCGGCGATGATGCGCTGCGCCGCCAGGGCGATGGCCTGCAAGCCCGACGAGCAGAAACGGTTGACGGTCATGCCGGCCGTCGTGACGGGACAGCCGCCGCGCAAGGCTACCTGGCGCGCGATATTGCCGCCCGTCGCGCCTTCGGGAAAGGCGCAGCCGACCAGCACGTCTTCCACTTCCTCCGCCTCGATGCGCGCGCGCTCGACGGCGGCCGCCAGCACGTGGCCGCCCATGGTAGCGCCATGCGTCATGTTGAACGCCCCCTTCCAGGACTTGGCCAGGCCCGTGCGGGCGGTCGATACGATGACGGCTTCATTCATGCTGTGTCTCCTTGTGGGAATATTTATTGGGGGGTATCTGCGGAATGAGAATAGCACATTTAAGTACGGTCGTTCGCAAAGTTGCAATGCTCGCCGATTTGTAAGCTTGGTGTAAGTTTGAAGCAAGCATGACGTAAGGTTCGGAGAACACACTCGGCTCCAGCTGTTGCAAGAATGGTCAAAAAGACCGCGGCAATGGTTCACTATAAAACATAGGGAGACAAACCATGGCATCATCATCCGGCTCGGCCGACGTACGGAAAATTTCCACCAAGGGAACGCCGATTACGCCCGAGGAACGCAAGGTCATCTTTGCGTCCTCGCTCGGCACCGTCTTTGAATGGTACGATTTTTATCTGTACGGTTCGCTCGCTTCCATCATCGCCAAGCAGTTCTTCATCGGCGACCCCACCACCACCTTCATCTTCGCGCTGCTGGCCTTTGCCGCCGGCTTCATCGTGCGTCCATTCGGCGCGCTGGTCTTTGGCCGCCTGGGCGACATGATCGGCCGCAAGTACACCTTCCTGATCACCATTCTGATCATGGGCGGTTCCACCTTCATCGTCGGCTTGCTGCCGGGACATGCCTCCATCGGCATCGCCGCACCGATCATCCTCGTCATCCTGCGCATCCTGCAAGGCCTGGCGCTGGGCGGCGAATACGGCGGCGCGGCCACCTACGTGGCCGAACATGCGCCTGAAGGCAAGCGCGGCGCGTTCACGGCGTGGATACAGACGACGGCCACCCTGGGCTTCTTCCTGTCGCTGATGGTCATCCTGGGCACCCGCCTGGCGACGGGCGAGAAAGAGTTCGAAGCCTGGGGCTGGCGCGTGCCCTTCCTCGTCTCCGTCATCCTGCTGGGTATTTCCGTGTGGATCCGCCTGGCCATGAATGAATCGCCGGCGTTTGCCAAGATGAAAGCCGAAGGCAAGACTTCGAAGGCGCCGTTGACGGAAGCGTTCGGCAAGTGGAAAAACCTGAAGATCGTCATCCTGGCCCTGATCGGCCTGACCGCCGGCCAGGCCGTCGTCTGGTACACGGGCCAGTTCTATGCCCTGTTCTTCATGATCCAGACCCTGAAAGTGGACCTGGCAACGGCCAACGTGCTCGTCGCCATCGCCCTGCTGCTGGCCACGCCGTTCTTCCTGTTCTTCGGCAGCCTGTCCGACCGCATCGGCCGCAAGTACATCATCCTCGGCGGCTGCCTGATCGCCGCGGCAACCTACTTCCCCATCTTCAACGGCCTGACCCACTTCGCCAACCCGCAGCTGGAAGCGGCGCTGAAGAACTCGCCAGTGGTGGTCGTGGCCGATCCCGCTTCCTGCCACTTCCAGTTCAACATGACGGGCACGAAGAAGTTCCCATCGTCGTGCGACATCGCCACCGGCTTCCTGTCGAACAGCTCGGTCAACTACACGAAGGAAGACGCGCCGGCCGGCAGCATCGCCAAGGTACGCATCGGTACGAAGGAATTTACGTCGTTTAACGCCGTCATGACACCGGACGGCCTGAACTTCGATGCGGACAGCAAGGCCCACGAAGCGGCGCTGAAGAAAGAACTGGGCGCCGGCATCAAGGAAGCGGGCTATCCTGCCAAGGCCGCCCCCGAGCAGATCAACAAGCCGATGGTCGTGCTGCTGCTGTTCATCCTGGTGCTGTACGTGACCATGGTGTATGGTCCGATCGCCGCCATGCTGGTGGAAATGTTCCCGACCCGCATCCGTTACACCTCGATGTCCCTGCCCTACCATATCGGTAACGGCTGGTTCGGCGGCTTGCTGCCAACCACGGCCTTCGCGCTGGTGGCCTTCAAGGGCGACATCTATTATGGCCTCTGGTATCCGATCGTCGTCGCCCTGGCGACGGTCGTGATCGGCACCCTGTTCGTCAAGGAAACCAAGGACAACAATATCTACGCCGACGACTGATCCGATGAAGCCCCGGCCTCAAGACCGGGGCCCGCAAAGCAAAACGCCGCTGACTGCTCAGCGGCGTTTTTTTTATACTGCGGCGAGCTTATTTGTCGCTCTTGCCCTTTTTCAGCTGGTCGCGCTGCTGCACGTATTCCTGGTAGCTGGTCTGGTTGCGCTTGCGGCAGGCATTGCGGTCGTCGAAATTATTGAGGCTGTTGCAATACTCGCCGATCTTGTCCCGGTTCGCGTCATACAGTACTTCGCAGCCGGTCATCGCCAGCAAGAAGGGAACGATCAGATATTTCATTGCTACTCTCATGGATAGGAACGGATTGCGCGAAAAAACACCAGATTGCCCGCAGGATAAGCAGGCAGCTTTATCTTAACGCGATCCCGGCGAAAAGTACAAGCGCTCGGTATTACTAAATAGAAAGGATTGCCGGCGCAACGAGCTCAACGCCGGCCTCCTCGCCGAGCAGCGGATTGTCCGCCGCGAACGCCGCCAGGTGCTCGAGCAGCACGCGCACGCGGGCCGGCAGGTAGCGCCGCTGCGTCCATACGGCGTACACGTGGCGCGGCTGCGGCATCCAGTCGGGCAAGACGCGCACGAGGCTGCCACTGGCCACTTCGTCGCGGCATTGCAGAAGCGGACACAACAGGATGCCGATGCCCGCGTCGGCCATCTCCACGGCCAGGCGCATTTCGTTGACGCGCAGGCGCGCCTGCGGTTCGATCACCATTTCGGCGCCGTCGCCGGGCCGGCGCAAGCGCCAGGTGCGCAGCGGCTCGGCCACGATCAGCTCGTGCTGTTCCAATTCCTGCAAGTCGCGCGGCACGCCGGCGCGCGCCAGGTAGCCGGGCGCGGCCACCATCACCAGCGAAGCGCTGCCCAACCGGCGCTGCATCAGCGAGGAATCGTCGAGCGCGCCCACGCGGATGGCCAGGTCGGCGCCGCTGCCCACGAGGTCTTGCAGCAGGTTCGACAGTTCCAGCTCGAGGCGGATGTCCGGGTACTTCTGCATGAAGCTGACCCAGGCCGGCGTCAGCAAGCCGCTGGCAAAGTTGACGGGCGCCAGCACGCGGATGCTGCCCGAGACGGCCGACAGGCTGGCGTCGAGCTGCTGCGTCGCCTGCCGCAGGGCGTGCACGAGGGGCCGGCACTGCTCGTAGTATTGCCAGCCTTCCGCCGTCGGCTGCAGGCGGCGCGCGCTGCGGTTGAGCAAGCGGTAGCCGAGCTGGCTTTCCAGCTTCTGCAGCCGGCGCGTGACGGTCGCGGCGGGCAAGTCTTCCTTGACGGCCGCCGCATGCAGGCTGCCCGCCTCGACAATGGCAACAAATAAGGCTAAATCGTCGAGCATGATTGCATTTTCGGAATTTGAAATTAAAAATATGGCTCTAGTATAGATTGCTGCAAGTCGTTACGCTGCCATATCCTCATCATTTGAAAGTACCCCATGTCCGAAGCCCTGCGTTTGCGCTGCGTATTTGCCTTCCTGATGTCGCTGCTCATGACCCTGCTGATGAGCGCCTGGGTCACCTGGTTCAATATCGGCCTGCAGGCGGACTTCCTGCCCCGCTGGCGCCATGCCTTCTTTGCCGCCTGGCCCGTGGCCTTCTGCGCCGTGATGCTGTTCGCCCCCCGCGTGCAGCTGATGAGCCGCAGCATCGTGGCCCGGCTCGCCAGCCGTGCTTGACCGGTAGTCGTCCACCGGCGATACCACTCGGTCACTCCCGCCCACGGCCGCCCTGATCCGGGCTATGCTATGGCCGTCCTTGTTTTTACTGCGGAGTGTCCATGCTCGATCACGTTTCGCTCACCGTCAGCGACCTGGAGCGCGCCGAGCGCTTCTACGATGCCATCTTTGCCGCGCTGGGCGTGCCCAAGGTCGGCAGCGACCATGCCAACGCCTGGATAGGCTACGGCGAGCGCAGCGATGCGGATCACCCTGAGCGCAGCTATTTTTCCGTGCGCCTGGGTCCCGCGCCCGACGACGCGCCGCGCCGCCACTGCTGCTTCAAGGCGTCCTCGCGCGCGGCCGTGAAAGCGTTCTGGCACGCGGGACTGGCGCACGGCGGCATCGACCTGGGCGCGCCCGGCCTGCGCCACTATCACGCCAGCTATTACGCGGCCTTCCTGTTCGATCCGGACGGCAACCGCATCGAAGCCGTCTGTCATCGCGCCGAAGCGGCCTGACAGGACGGGAAATACGGTTCTGTTCGGCATTTCCACTTCACGACGATTTGCCTATAATGGCTGGCAAGCCATACCGGTCCCCGGTCCCTGCACCAAGAAGGAGATTCATGCATCATCTATTCGTCGGCCGCCCCGCGCGCACCATGCTCCTCTCCAGCGCCGGCTTGCTGCTGGCCGGCTGTTTTTCCGGCTGCTCCCTGCTGCCATCCACCCCGGCCACGCCAGGCGTGCCCGCCACGGCCGCCCTGCCCGACGCCAGCATCGCCTACACCCTGAGCGGCCATGGCGGCTTGCCCGTGGTCTTCCAGTCGGCCATGGGCGATGGCAAGGACGTGTGGGCCAAGGTCGTGCCCGAAGTGGCGAAACAGCACCGCGTGCTCGTCTACGACCGTCCCGGCTACGGCGACAGCCAGAAAACCACCACGCCGCGCGACCCCTGCACCATCGCCGCCCAGCAGCGTGCCCTGCTGGCGCAGGCGGGCCTGAAGCCGCCGTACGTGCTCGTCGGCCATGGCTTGGGCGGGCTGTACCAGTATGTGTATGCCAGGCTGTACCCGCAGGACGTGGCCGGTCTCGTCCTGCTCGATCCCACGCACCCGCAGCAGTGGAACCGTCTGCAGACGGACGCGTCCACCTACGCCATGCTCGTCAAAACGCGGCGCAAACTGATGTTCAACAGTACGGAATCGGCCGAATTCGATGCCCAGACGCAGTGCCTGCAACACGTCGACATGAGCAGCCCGCTGCGCGTGCCCGCCATGCTGCTGGTGCGCGACAAGTTCGGCATCGAGGAAATGGGTTCGTTCGAGAACGTGGTGCGGGCCCAGGAAAAGGATTGGCAGCGCCTGTCCGGCGCGCCAGCCATCGAGCGCATCACGGGCGCCGGCTATTACATCCAGAAGGACAACCCCGTCATCGTCAACGAGGCTGTCAAGATGGTGGCGAAGAAGAAGTAGTACGTATCGCGGGCATTTAACCCCAGCAGCAAAATCCGGGGTCGGACCCTGAGGGTCCGACCCCGGTCTCTGCCGTTGGGTTTTCTAGCTATTAAAGCCCTTGCCCTCGCCCGCCAGCTTCACCAGCAGCGGCGCCGGCGTCCACGCCTCGCCGTGGCGGCCTTTGGCGTAGCCGGCAATCGTGCCCTCCACGTTCGGCAAGCCGACCGTGTCCGCGTAGAACATGGGGCCGCCGCGGAACAGCGGGAAGCCGTAGCCGGTCAAATACACCATGTCGATGTCCGAGGCGCGCAAGGCGATGCCCTCTTCCAGGATGCGCGCGCCTTCGTTGACGAGTGCATACACGAGCCGTTCGACGATTTCCTGGTCGCTGATCTTGCGCCGCGCCACGCCGATATCGGCGGAGTGCTCGATAATCATGGCATTGACCTGCTCCGACGGATAGGCCTTGCGGTCGCCCGGCTTGTAGTCGTACCAGCCGGCGCCCGTCTTCTGGCCATAACGCCCCAGTTCGCACAGCAGGTCGGCCGTCTTCGAATACGTGACGTCCGGCTTTTCCACGTAGCGGCGCTTGCGGATGGCCCAGCCGATGTCGTTGCCGGCCAGGTCGCCCATGCGGAACGGGCCCATGGCGAAGCCGAATTTCTCCACCGCCTTGTCGACCTGTTCCGGCAGACAGCCTTCTTCCAGCAGGAAACCGGCTTGGCGGCTGTATTGCTCGATCATGCGGTTGCCGATGAAGCCGTCGCACACGCCCGAGACGACGCCGGTCTTCTTGAGCTTTTTCGACAGGGCCAGCGCCGTGGCCAGCACGTCCTTGCCCGTTTCCTTGCCGCGGACGATTTCCAGCAGCTTCATGACGTTCGCGGGGCTGAAGAAATGCGTGCCGATCACATCTTGCGGCCGTTGGGTGAACGCGGCGATCTTGTCCAGGTCCAACGTGGACGTGTTCGACGCAAGGATGGCACCCGGCTTCATGACGGCATCGAGCTGCCTGAACACGGTTTCCTTGACGCCCAGCTCTTCGAAGACGGCTTCGATGACGATGTCGGCTTGCGCGATATCCGCATAGGCTAACGTGCCGCTGACCAGGGCGATGCGCTGCTCGGCCTTCTCTTGCGTCAGCTTGCCCTTCTTGACCGTGTTCTCGTAATTCTTGCGGATGGTGGCCAGGCCCTTGTCCAGCGCTTCCTGCTTCGTTTCCAGCAGCATCACGGGGATGCCCGCGTTGGCGAAGTTCATGGCGATGCCGCCACCCATGGTGCCGGCGCCGACGATGGCCGCGCTGGCGATCGTACGCACGGGCGTGTCGGATGGCACGTCGGGCACCTTGCTGGCGACACGTTCGGCAAAGAAGGCGTGGCGCAGGGCTTTCGATTCAGGCGACTGCACCAGCTGCATGAACAGTTCGCGCTCGTACTTCAAGCCCTCGTCGAATTTCATCGTCACGGCGGCCGCCACGGCATCGACGCATTTGAGCGGCGCGGGGAACGGGCCGGACATGGCTTTTACGGTATTGCGCGAAAATTGCAAAAACGCTTCATGGTTCGGGTAATCGACCTTGCGCTCGCGCACTTTCGGCAGCGGACGCACGTCGGCCACTTTCGTCGCGAAAGCGACGGCGGCAGCCAGCAAGTCGGCGCCCGGCGCGATGACTTCATCGAACAGGGCCGTGCCGGCCAGTTTTTCGGATACGACGGGCGTGCCCGAGACGATCATGTTCAAGGCCATTTCCAGGCCCAGTACCCGGGGCAGGCGCTGCGTGCCGCCCGCGCCCGGCAAGATGCCGAGTTTGACTTCCGGCAAGGCCATCTGCGCGCCCGGCGCGGCCACGCGGTAGTTGCAACCGAGCGCCAGCTCCAGGCCGCCGCCCATGCAGACGCTGTGGATGGCCGCCACCACGGGCTTGGTCGATTGTTCGACGGCATTGATCAGGGTGTGCAGGGTCGGTTCCGTGAGCGCCTTGGGCGAATTGAATTCCTTGATGTCGGCGCCGCCCGAGAAGGCCTTGCCGGCGCCCGTGATGACGATGGCTTTCACGGCATCGTCGGCCAGCGCCTGGCGGATACCGGCCACGGCGGCCGTGCGCGTCGCCAGGCCCAGGCCATTGACGGGAGGGTTGGCCAGGGTAATGACGGCAACGGTGCCGTTCACTTGATATTCAGCACTCATGTCTCTTCCTTATTGGTTTTTGCTCAGCGATGAGGTGGTTGCAAGGGATGAAGCTTTACTATACCGCATAAAAGAACGCTCGTATTATTTTTATCGTTCGCGTGCTCGGCTACGCGGCCGCCAGCATGGTACGCCATGGTACAACATCATTTGCGGAAAGATTCTGCTGCAAGCGCCAAGCTTTAGTAGAAGCTATCACTTGGATATTCATTTAAATAATAAAACAACAATAAT
Source organism: Janthinobacterium sp. 67 (assembly GCF_002797895.1). Taxonomy (NCBI): domain Bacteria; kingdom Pseudomonadati; phylum Pseudomonadota; class Betaproteobacteria; order Burkholderiales; family Oxalobacteraceae; genus Janthinobacterium; species Janthinobacterium sp. 67. Next base: position 1,228,615 of record NZ_PGES01000001.1, read on the forward strand.
AATAACAACGTTTTATTATTTAAAAGAATGGGTTTGTTATATGCCGACATGGGGCAATTACGACAGTTTTTACATTATTTATTCCCGCCCCTTGTTTTTCGTCAGACGCTGGGGAATAATAAAATTATTGATTCAAATCAATACTCTACAATTTATCCATCTACTATAAGGCAAATCGCAGGGCAAACTCTGGCGGTCATTGATCGCGCACATTCTCACCGATTATCACCAAATGCTGGCGATGCAATAACATCGCCGCCTTAATCCCTGCCTTAAACCGATAGCAGAAAAAATAATAACAGCAGCCTTATTGCCCCCCATTCCTCTTCTCACCCCGAAGGAAATACTATGGACGCAGCCAGCCATGTCAGCCACTCGCAGGATCTGGACTTACAAGCGATAAATACTGCATTGAACCGTGTCCAGGCCGTCATCGAATTCGAACTCGACGGCACCATCCTGCATGCGAACGACAATTTCCTGCGCGTCGTCGGCTATAGCCTGGCCGAAGTACAAGGCAAGCACCATGCCATCTTCTGCGACCCCGAGTATGTCAAAACGGCCGAATACGCCAACTTCTGGGCCAAGCTGGCGCGGGGCGAATTCGACCAGGGCGAATACAAGCGCCGCGCCAGGGATGGCCGCGAAGTGTGGATCAACGCTTCCTACAACCCCATCCTCGACGCGGACGGCAAGCCGTATAAAGTCATCAAGTTCGCCACCGACATCACGGCCGGCAAGCGCCGCAATGCCGATTACGAAGGCAAAATCGACGCCATCAGCAAGACCCAGGCCGTGATCGAGTTTCAGCTCGACGGCACCATCATCCGCGCCAACGACAACTTCCTCAAGTCCGTCGGCTACACGCTCGACGAGATCGAAGGCAAGCACCACCGCATGTTTTGCGAACCCGAGTACGCCAGGAGCGAGCAATACACGCAGTTCTGGCAAAAGCTGGGCCGTGGCGAGTTCGACGCGGGCGAATACAAGCGCATGACCAAGGATGGCCGCGAAATCTGGCTCAATGCCTCGTACAACCCGATTTTGGACGCGGAAGGCCGGCCCTTCAAAGTGGTCAAGTTCGCCAGCGACATCACGGCCCTGAAAAAGCGCAATGCCGAATACGAAGGCAAGGTCAGCGCCATCGGCAAGGCGCAGGCCGTGATCGAATTCGACATGCAGGGCAAGGTGCTGGACGCGAACGACAATTTCCTCGCCGTCATGGACTACGACTTGAGCGATATCCAGGACGAGCACCACCGCATGTTCTGCGAGCCCGAGTATGCTGGCAGCGCCGAGTACAAGAAATTCTGGCAAAAGCTCAACCGGGGCGAATTCGACGCGGGCCGCTACAAACGCCTGGGCAACCATGGCAAGGTGGTGTGGATACAGGCTACCTACAACCCCATCCTGGATCTGAACGGCAAGCCCTACAAAGTGGTCAAGTTCGCCATCGACATTACGGACCAGGTGAACCTGGAAAACAGCATCCAGGCCAAGGCATCCAGCGACAGCCGCAAGGTCGATGCCCTGCTCGACTCGGTGGCGCGCGCGGCGCAAGGGGACCTGACCTGCAATATCGTGCCCGAAGGCGGCGAGCCGATCGACTTGCTGGCCGGCGGCATCAGCAAGATGATCGTCGACTTGCGCGGCGTGATCGGCAATGTGGTATCGGCGGCCAACGGCTTTGCCGACGCGTCGAACGCCATCGCCGAACGGGCTTCGGGCGTGGCCGTGGGCACGCAGGCGCTGGGCGCCACGGTGGAAGAAATGAACGCGTCCATCGACGGCCTGACCTTTTCCATCAATTCCATCGCGGAAAACACCTCGAATGCCGATTCGCTGGCGAAAGCCACGCAGCAGGAGGCGGAAGCAGGCGCGCGCGCCGTCGCCAAGTCGATCGAGGCGATGGACTTGATCAACCGCTCGTCGGAAGACATCGGCGAAATCGTCAAGGTCATCAGCGAGATCGCCAACCAGACGAATATGCTGGCCTTCAACGCGGCCATCGAGGCGGCGCGCGCGGGCGAGCACGGCCTGGGCTTTTCCGTCGTCGCCGACGAGGTGCGCAAGCTGGCCGAGCGCTCCTCGCAGGCAACCAAGGAAATTTCCAAGCTGATCAACGAATCCGTCAAGCGCGTGTCGACGGGCAGCGAGATTTCGCGCCAGGCCAGCGACGCCTTCGACAAGATCGTCTCGGGCGTGGCGAAGACCACCGTGGCCATCTCCGATATCTCGAAGGCGGCCAACGAGCAGCTGCTGACGGCGCGCGAAGTGTCGACGGCGATCCAGTACATCGCCGAGGAAACGGAAAAATCGGCCGCCAATTGCGACAGCATCGCCCGCTCGACGGATGGCTTGAACGAGCGAGCTGGCAGCCTGAACCAGACTGTCTCCGGCTTCGTGGTGTAAGCGATGAGCCACGCGGCCACCTTGACGCCCGAGGTGCTGACGACCCTGATCGCGCTGGTGCGCCAGCATACGGGCATCGCCATGACGGCGCGCAAGAGCATCCTGCTGGAACGGCGTTTGCAGCCACGGCTGCAGGCGCTGTCCCTGCACAGCTACCAGGCTTACCTGGAGCGCGTGGCCAGCGACCGCGATGAGGTACCCCATTTCATCGACCTGGTGACCACCAACGACACCCTGTTCTTCCGCACGCCGCAGGTCTGGGATTACTTCCGCGACCGCTACCTGCCCGCCTGGGCCCGCGCCCATCCGGGCGATTGCCTGGCCATCTGGTCGGCGGCGGCCGCCAGCGGCGAGGAGCTGTATTCGATCGCCATGCTGTGCGAGCAATTCAAGCTGCAAACGCCGTCTTTCCGCTACCAGATCCTGGCCAGCGACATTTCGCAGCAGATCCTGGGCGCGGCGCGCGCGGGCCAGTACAGCGGGCGCTCCGTCGAGCGCATCCGCTTGTCGCACCCGGACTTGCTGCGCAAATATTTCACGCCCGCGCCGTCTGGCGTCCAGGTCAACGAGGAATTGCGGCAACACGTCAGCTTTGCCCAGCATAATTTGCTCGAAGCGCTGCGTCCGGCGCGGCAGTTCGACCTGGTCTTCCTGCGCAATGTGCTCATTTATTTCGACGCCGAGCACCAGGAAACCGTGCTGCGCCAGGCGCGCCTGAGCCTCAAGGATGAAGGCCGGCTGATCCTGGGCGAATCGGAAACCATCGCCCGCCTCGGTACCGGCTACCAATTCGAGTTTCCCATGATTTACAAGGCGGGTACCGCATGAGCATCATCATCGACCATGGCCTGCCGCCGCACCATGTCGGCATGGGCCAACTGAGCGTGGGCACGCATGGCGAGCAGCTGCAAGCCTTGCTCGGCTCCTGCATCGGCATCGGCTTCATCTGGAAGAATGGCCCATGCTGCGGCCTGGCCCACTGTTTGTTGCCGGAAGCGCCCGGTGCCGACAACGCCCTTGGCGCTCGCTATGTGAGCCAGGCCGTGCCTTCGCTGCTGCGCCTGATGGGCGTGCGCCAGGCCGATTACGCCGATATCGACGTGGTGCTGGCGGGCGGCGCCAGCATGTTTGGTCCGCGCAACGGCCGGCTGCAGATAGGTCGCCAAAACGCGGAAGCGGCGCAAAAATACCTGGACCAGTGCGGCTTGCATGTCAGCTTTTGCGCGCTGGGCGGCCGCCACGGGCGCCAGTTGCTGATCGATTGCGCCAGCCGCAGCTACGCCGTCACCGATGTGGTGACACAACCCGAATTGATTCCACGCAAGGAAGGCGCATATGGATATGCATGAAGCGACGGGCTTGCAAGCGCAGGCCAGCGGCGACACGGCCAACGAACTGTTCGGCTCCTTCCACCTGGGAGACGATGAATTCGCCCTGCCCGCCAGCTGCATCCGCGAAGTGGTGAACTACCCCGCGAAAGTCACGGCCCTGCCCCTGTCGCCCGCGTATCTGGAAGGCATGTTCACCTTGCGCGGCAGCGTCATTCCGGTGGTCAACCTGGGCCGCTTGTTCCGCGCCGATGCGCCGCGCGCCGTGGCCACGGACAAGATCGCCATCCTCGATTTCCAGCAAGTGCTGATCGGCATCGTCTTCCAGGATACGGGCGAAATCCTGCGCGTGCCCGCCAGTGCCCGCAGCGCCCTGCAATATGCGGCCGGCGACAGCCACGCCGTGATCGCCGGCACCATCCTGCTCGAAGGCGGCGCGCGCCTGCTGCAGGTACTCGACCCGCACGCCCTGCTGCGTATTGAAAACGTGCCCCATGTGCTGGCCCTGCAGGCGACGGGCGCCAAGCTGAGCACGGCCCGCTACCACGCGCAAAGCGAACGCCGCCAGTGCGTCAGCTTCCACGCGGCAGGCGCCACGTTTGCCTTTGAAATGCTGGCCATTCAGGAAATCATCCGGGTGCCGGAACTGCACAGCTCCCTGCTGAACAGCGAGCTGTGCCTGGGGCGCATGCATTTTCGCGGCAGCCAGGTGGCCGTCGTCGACTTCGGCGCCCTGCTGCAGGCGCCCGCGTCCGGCACGGCGGCGACAGGCGACCAGCGCATCATCGTCGTGCGCCTTGAGGACACGACCGTGGGCTTCCTCGTCGACTCCGTCGACAGCATCGTGCATTTCTTTGGCGACGAGGTGCTGCCGATTCCCCTGCTGAGCAAGGCACGCGCCGCCATGTTTGCCGGCTGCATCACGAAAGAGGGCCTGGGCGACATCATTTTCCTCGACCACAAGGGCATCCTGTCACAGGCCGAGATCGTCGAGATGCGCGACGGCCACGCGCGTCTGTATCCGGCCGATGCAGAAGCGAACACGGCCGCCACGCGCAAGGCGCAGCGCCGCGTCTACATCACGTTCACCGTAGAAACCCGCTTCGCCGTGGAAATCGGGCAAGTGCGTGAAATCATCGATTTCAGCGGCGCCATCACGACGCCGCCCGGCATGCCGGCCTGCATGCGCGGCTTGCTCAACCTGCGCCAGCAAATGATCAGCATCATCGATTTGCGCCAGTTGTACGCGATGCCCCCCATGGCAGATGCGAACACCGGCAAGATTCTGATCGTGGAACGGGGTACCGAGCGCTATGGCTTTCTCGTCGATCACGTCGACAACATCATGACCATCTCCGACAGCCAGCGCTTCGCGGCGCCGCAAATCATCCGCACGGGAGAGCATGAGGACTTGCGCAGCGAAATGGATGAGATGATCGACATCGGCACGGATGCGCAGCGCCAGACCCTGTCCGTCTTCCAGTGCGACCATCTGCTGGAAAAACTGGGGGCGGCGCTGCCGCAGGCGGCGTAGCGCTACATGCCGGGCAACTGATGCCCCTTGAACTGCTCGCGCAGCTTGTTCTTCTGGATCTTGCCCGTGGCGCCCATGGGCAAGGCATCGATGAAGAGCACGTCGTCGGGCGTCCACCACTTGGCGATCTTGCCTTCAAAAAATTGCAATAACGCTTCGCGCGTGACCGCCATGCCGGGACGCAGCACGACGACGAGCACGGGGCGCTCGTCCCATTTCGGGTGGAACACGCCGATGCAGGCCGCCTGCAGCACGGCCGGGTGGGCCATGGCCAGGTTTTCCAGGTCGATCGTGCCGATCCACTCGCCGCCCGACTTGATCACGTCCTTGCTGCGGTCCGTGATCTGCATGTAGCCGTCCGCGTCGATGGTGGCCACGTCGCCTGTGGGGAACCAGCCGTCCTGCAGCACGTCGCCGCCCTCGTTCTTATAGTACGAAGAAATGATCCACGGCCCTTTCACCAGCAGATGGCCGTAGGCCACGCCATCCCACGGCAATTCCTTGCCGTCGTCGTCGACGATCTTCATGTCCACGCCGTAGATCGCATGGCCCTGCTTTTGCAGGATCTTGCGCTGCGCCTCTTTCGGCAAGTCCAGGTGCCGGGTCTGCAAGCCGCCCGTCGTGCCCAGCGGCGACATTTCCGTCATGCCCCAGGCGTGGATGACTTCCACGTCGAACTGGTCGATCAGGGTATCCATCATGGCTGGCGGGCACGCCGCGCCGCCGATCACGGTGCGGCGGAAGGTGGAAAATTTCAGATTGTTTTGCACGGCATGATTGAGCAGGCCCAGCCAGACGGTGGGTACGCCGGCCGAGAACGTCACTTTTTCCGCCTCGAACAGTTCGTACAGCGACTTGCCGTCCAGCGCCGCGCCGGGAAACACCATGCGCGCGCCGGACAGGGGCACGGAATACGGCAAGCCCCAGGCATTCACGTGGAACATGGGCACGACGGGCAAGACCGTGTCGGAGGCGCGCACGTTCAGGGCGCTGGGCATGGCCGACGCATATGCGTGCAGCACGGTCGAGCGGTGCGAATACAGGGCGCCCTTGGGATTGCCCGTCGTGCCCGACGTGTAGCACAGGGTGGCGGCCGCGTTCTCGTCGAACAGGGGCCAGGCGTAATCGTCGGCATGCGTGGCGATCAAGTCTTCATAGCACAGCAGATCGGGAATGGTGCTGCTGGCGGGCATGCGTTCGCGGTCGCACATCAGCACGAAGTGGCGCACGAAGGTGCAGTCGGCGGCGATTTTCTCGACCACGGGCAAAAAGGTCAAATCGAACAATAAAACCTGGTCTTCCGCGTGATTCGAGATATAGGCGATCTGGTCGGGAAACAAACGCGGGTTGATCGTGTGCAGCACGGCGCCCGAGCCGGACACGGCGTAATACGCTTCCAGATGCCGATAACCGTTCCAGGCCAGGGTGGCGACGCGGTCGCCCATGCCGACACCGAGGCCGTGCAAGGCGTTCGCCAGGCGCCGCGCGCGCTGGTGGCAATCGCGGTAGGTGTAGCGGTGCATATCGCCTTCCACGCGCCGCGAAATGATTTCGCTGCCCCCATAATGACGCGCTGCAAACTCGATAATGGTGGAAATCAGCAGGGGCTGATTCATCATCTGGCCCATCACTGGACTCAAGGGAAATGCCGACATCGTCTCTCCTGGGGTGGATACTGGCTTATTGTTGGAATTCAAAGACTTTCTTTAGTTTCGTACGGTCGTGCGGAAATCGTCAACGCATTTCGATATTGCGATGCAGCATGGAATTTTCGATTCCGTTTCTTGCTGTGCGAACACCCGCCAGCGCGCCCGCCACACGCCTTGGCGCTGTGCGGTAAAATCGCATTCCAGGCTGGCGCACTTGCCGCCATATCTACTTTGAATGGAATTGCCATCACCGCTCATACCTTACCACTGGATAACGCCTTTGCGGCCTTGCCGCCCGCTTTCTATACGCGCTTGATGCCCACGCCCCTGCCCGCCCCGTATTTCGTGGCCGCCAGCGCGCCAGCCGCAGTCCTCATCGGCCTCGATGCGGCGCGCCTGGCCGAGCCCGACTATGTGGCGCTGCTGAGCGGCAATGCCGTGGCAGAGCGCTCGCAACCGTTGTCGGCCGTGTATTCGGGCCACCAGTTCGGCGTCTGGGCCGGCCAGCTGGGCGACGGCCGCGCCATCCTGCTGGGCAATATCGCCACAGCCGATGGTCCGATGGAGCTGCAGCTGAAAGGCGCGGGCGCCACGCCGTATTCGCGCATGGGCGACGGCCGCGCCGTGCTGCGCTCGTCCATCCGTGAATTCCTGTGCTCGGAAGCGATGGCGGCGCTGGGCATCCCCACGTCGCGCGCGCTGTCCATCATGGGTTCGCAGCAAGGCATCATGCGCGAAACCGTGGAGACGGCGGCCGTCGTGACGCGCATGGCGCCCACTTTCGTGCGTTTCGGCTCGTTCGAGCACTGGTTTTACCGCAAGCAGCCGGACGAGCTGAAAATCCTGGCCGACTACGTCATCGACGGCTTCTACCCCCACTTGCGCGCCGCAGCAAATCCATACCAGGCCCTGCTGGCCGAGGTGTGCGTGCGCACGGCGCACATGATTGCGCAGTGGCAAGCCGTCGGCTTCATGCATGGCGTCATGAATACGGACAATATGTCGATTCTGGGCCTGACGCTCGATTACGGCCCCTACGGCTTCATGGAAGCGTTCGACGCCGAGCACATCTGCAACCATACGGACCAGCAGGGCCGCTATTCCTATGCCAACCAGCCGCAGGTGGGCCACTGGAACTGCTATGCGCTGGGCCAGGCCCTGCTGCCCCTGATCGGGGAGGTCAGCGAAGCGCAGGCGGCGCTGGACAGTTACCAGCCGGCCTTTGCGGAGAAGATGAATGCCTTGCTGCGCGCCAAGCTGGGCTTGCGCGCAGTGCAAGACGAGGACACGGCGCTGTTCGACAGCATGTTTGCGCTGATGGAAGCCAATCACGTGGATTTCACGAGCTTTTTCCGCGCCCTGTCGACGCTGCAAGTGGCCGCGCCCGAGCACGACACCATGCTGCGCGACATGTTCATCGACCGCCCCGCCTTCGATACGTGGGCGGCACAATACCGCGCGCGCCTGCGGCAGGAGCACAGCGTCGATGCCGAACGGCAAGCGGCCATGAACCAGGTCAACCCGAAATACGTGCTGCGCAATTACCTGGCGCAAGTGGCCATCGAAAAAGCCCAGCAGCAGGACTACACGGAAGTGGCGACATTGCTGGCAGTTTTGCAAAAGCCATTTGACGAACAGCCCGAACACCAGCACTATGCGGCCCTGCCGCCCGACTGGGCCAGCCACCTTGAAGTCAGTTGCTCATCCTGAGGAGTCATTATGACCACGAATAAAGTCAAGAAAACCGACGCCGAATGGCGCGCCATGCTCGACTCGATGCAATACGAAGTCACGCGCCACGCGGCCACGGAACGGGCCTTCACGGGCAAGTTCTGGGATCACCATGAACATGGCGTCTACACCTGCGTCTGCTGCAACACGCCCCTGTTCGCTTCGGACACCAAGTTCGACTCGGGCTGCGGCTGGCCCAGCTATTTCCAGGCCCTCGACCCGGCCAACGTGACGGAGATTGTCGACCGCAGCCACGGCATGGTGCGCACGGAAATTATCTGCGCCGTCTGCGACGCCCACCTGGGCCACGTCTTCCCGGACGGCCCGCCGCCGACCGGCTTGCGCTATTGCATCAATTCGGCATCGCTGCGCTTCGATCCCCAGCCTTGATGCTGGCAATGGCTTGGGACATTGCTCCTAAGCCATTCCTAAGATGAATGTAACAAGACCCGTGTAAAGTCTCGCCATGAAATTTCTATTCGACATATTCCCCCTGCTCGCCTTCTTCGCCGCCTTCAAACTGGGCGGCATGTATGAAGCGGCCACGCACGATTTCGTGCAGCAATATCTGTCCGGCTTCGTGTCAGGCGGCCTGATCAAGGCCGACCAGGC